>NC_021592.1 GCF_000152265.2 Ferroplasma acidarmanus Fer1
ATATTCCCATTTTGATTTCAATTCCTATATGGAATTATTTTAACTTATTAGACAAACCAACTAATATAAAAGAAATGCTTAATTTCAATTCCTATATGGAATTATTTTAACCTAAAAAAAGATATAAAGCTCATTTACCTAATTTTTCATTTCAATTCCTATATGGAATTATTTTAACGGTGCTGCTGGATTCGATTTAGGAGTTCCTGAAAGCATTTCAATTCCTATATGGAATTATTTTAACTTGATGAACAACGTTGTAATGACGTTTAAATTATTTTAAATTTCAATTCCTATATGGAATTATTTTAACCTGAAAAATTAAGGGATTACAAAAACCAGCTTTTAAAAGATTTCAATTCCTATATGGAATTATTTTAACTGAGGGATTACATTTCCCCGTATCTTTTCCCGCCAGGGCATTTCAATTCCTATATGGAATTATTTTAACCTTCTCGTTGGAGGTTCTCCATGCCAGGATATATCCGATTTCAATTCCTATATGGAATTATTTTAACAATATCTTATAGGTCTCACTGCAACCGTCAGGGAATAATTTCAATTCCTATATGGAATTATTTTAACAAAAAGAGTATTGTTCTGGTAAACTGTTGCACTTGCATTTCAATTCCTATATGGAATTATTTTAACCGTGCCTCAATGCCAAGGAACAGATCCCTTGTGCCAAATTTCAATTCCTATATGGAATTATTTTAACTCTGCACAGGGAATATCATGCCCAGCAGGTCTCCGTATTTCAATTCCTATATGGAATTATTTTAACAGAAAATTCAACGGTTTCATGAAGATGGCGAGATAATATTTCAATTCCTATATGGAATTATTTTAACGTTGATTTTTTAAATGATTATGCCTTTTTTTGGTCTAGATTTCAATTCCTATATGGAATTATTTTAACCCAGTTCATTAATTTAATAGTAACACAGTATATTACTTAATTTTTGTGAATTTTTACGTTTATATGCAATTTTAAAAATTTATGAGTTTTTTTCTATGATATATAAATAATACGAGTTTTAATCAGCTTAAGTATTTAAATAGAATTACAAAACAATCATTCCGGATTTTATATAATGTTTGAGTTCTCTTTTTTAACTGTGCCTATCACATCTATTTTTAACATACAGATTTCCAATATTTATATCTGATCATTTGCAATTTCATAAAGATAACATCAATTTACACAGTGTTGCTATGACAATTATTGTCGAGCAATGGAATTATAATTAAAATTCTCTGATTGCTGGTTGTAAATCCAATGGAAAAATTATTATAAAAAATTAAGATCATAATATTGCCTGATGGAAGGGGTAAGGGCTTACTATTAAGTAAGCCCGATTTAATTTATTGCTATTATATTTTATTGAAATTGCTCATGTAATCATGGCCAATATCAAGCTCTTTACTGTTCCTTATTGACCTTACTATTTCCGCAGGAGTATGGTATATATTCATTGATGATTGCAATATCAACAGTACAATATAGGAAATAAGAGTTGCAAATACCTGGTTTATAATTCCATTTAAATCCCTTGATATTAAATGTGTTATTTTTAAAATCCTTTTCATATTTTCAAATATTTTCTCTATTACCCATCTTCTCATGTAGATATAATAAATGTATATTTCAGGAAGGTCCAGTATATCTGTTATATATTCCCTTTTCCTATTATTAATATCCAGTGATACCAATCTTAATTCCAATCCATTTCTAAACCTTACAATCTTAGAATTGAATGTTTCCTCCTTTATTACAGTATAATCAGCATTCTTCTTTATCCTTGAAACAAAATTTATACCTTTTTCCTTTAACTCCATGAACCTGCCAAGATTATAGTACCCTAAATCAAATGTTAATACTGTATTGCCAGATATGTATTCATTGATATATTCCAGCAGATCATCAAATACTTTAGAATCATGTACATTTGCAGGTGTAATTATTGCCTTCAATGGCAAAGGATAGGGGCTTGCAATGGCTGCAGTATGTATTTTTATTCCATTTCTCCTTTCCCCCCTCTGATAGATGCCTGAACCCTTAACCATTGTTTCTATAAATGTAGAATCTATTGCCAGAACACTGTATAATCTGTCAATATAATCATGGTATATATCATACCTGTGTGCCTTTATAAAGGGCCTCAGAATACTGTAAAATACCTTTTCAAATATACTGTATGGCCTTTTATTGTTAAGCTTTGACAGCTGTGATTTGCTTATTCCATTGTTATATGCTATATCTGTAAGGTCATTCTTTTTAATTATTCCAGTTGCTAAAATGGATAGATGTGCTGATAGGTTAAATTTCCTGGAATAGCTGTCTATGCCTATTCCTTCAACCTTTGATTCTTTAGATATTTTATTGCAGTGTTTTTTAAGGATTTTATTGACATTCTCATCCATAATTAAAAATTAAATCATAGAATAAATATGACATGGTCATGCATAATGGTTAAATATAGGAAACTGGTATGATATATCTTTATGAAATCATAGTCCTGTTCTGTCTTCTTATTTAGATAATTCTCTATTCTTATTAGTTGTGATTCCGTTATTTCTCCCTCAAAAACTGAATTCTGAATCCAGTTTAAGAATCTTTTTAAGAATTTTCTTATATTATTTATTCTATCTACCGCTACATCATAAACAATAATTACATACATTTTACCACCATATAATGAATGGTTTGTATGGTTTTATTCCCAATAAATCTTTTTCCAATTTGTACACTTCCATTCTTATTAAATCCTGATACGTTACATTTTTTTTCAATGTCCTATGAAATACAGTACTGGTTAATTTCTCCTCATAATTTTTCAAATATAACTTTTTGCCTTTTTCGTTTAAAATAACTTTTTCTAAACTATTATCAAAATCGTTTTCATTTATAATTTTTTTATTAATTAAATATAAGAATAACTTATGCGAAATTATAGGCTTAAATATTTCAGCTATATCTAGAGATAAAGAAAATCTTCTTTCTGACGGCTCATGCAAATAAGAAATTGTAGGATTTAAATGTGTGAAATATATTTCAGTTAAAACGGATGCATACACAAGGCTATTGCCGAAAGAAATTAGCGCATTTCCCATATTACCTGGCGGTCTTCTAATTCTTTTATTTATCCTGAATTTTTCAGGTATTACCGAATCCATAGCTTTGAAATAACTATTATGTGATCTCCCTTCAATTCCCATAATTTCGGTTATATCCATAGCATTCGTTAAATTGCCAATGTTAGATTTAATGTCTTCACGACTTTTCTTAACTGTTTCAGTATCATACTCCGATAATATCCTATTAAAATTGTGTAAAGCGCCGGAAACAAAGCTTTTGGCAATATTAATTCTTTCATGTATATCCAGATATTTTTGAGCTTGCTTAATTATTACATCTCCCGAGATGTCTTTACTTTTTGGCCATAGAGTTGCCTCATAATTTCCGTACCAGTTAAAAAAATGTATAGGTATCCCAAGTTTTGAAATTATAGATACAACACCAGATGATATTGAAACGGGTTTATGTGCATATACAGATCTAACATTTTCTACAGGGATTGCATTTTTTCCAATACTATTTTCAATTATAATTGTACCACCATCAACATAGACCGTACTTTCATGTATTATATGATAATCGCTTTTAACCATTTTTAACACCAGCAAAATTCAAAATATGAACATGATTTACAATAATTTTTGTATTCAGGTTGTGGTGGCTCATTAGATATAATTTTCTTAATATTTTCAATTATTTTTATTATTTCACATTTATCCTCATCTTCTAATACTATTTTCTTATGTTTATTTGTAAGTGGATAATCAAGAAAGCCTGTTGCTTTTATACCGTTTAAGTCTAATCTAAATAAGTAATAGAGAACCTGTATTGTATGTGCCTTTTCCAATTTGTCCGTTTTTTTGATTTCATGTATTTCTATATTTTTTCCCTTTCTTATAAAATCATATTTTATGTTATCCATGGATACTTCTTTTCTCTCATTTTTATATCTGATGTCATGTAATTCTTTTCCTATTTTTACATTTTCATTTTCCTTTTCCATTGATACTTTATGGGAATGCAACCATAATTTTGTTTTACAGATAACATAATATGACATCTGTACACCGGTGATATTTGTGTCTTCATCCATTAATTAATCATTTAAATAATAGTTGAGTCTATATTAATTTTATCATAGTTTATACCTTCTTCAAAAGTATATTCAAAATCAAAATATTTGAAATTATAAGTCTCACATGTTTTTATATGGCCTTTTGTAGATTCATATGGTATATTCAATGAATATTTTAGGAATTCTTTCCAGCCTTCATATATAGATTTTTCATAAGCCTGGAAAACATTATTATAATATTTATCTGGAATACAAAGAATCTTGATATAACTGATTTTTCTTATTAAGTTATGTTTTTCTGCAATTTGCTCTTCAATATTAAATTTGTATACAGATTTTAAGTCTTCTACCTGGATTTCATAAATTTTATTTTTAACTTCAGTATATGCATTTTTAAGATTTTCCTTATATTCATTATCATTATATATTTCATTTATAAGTTTCTTTGAATCCGTGTTAGATTTATAGTTATATTTGTTGAAATAATCAAAAGTTTTTTTCATTAATTCATTTTTGTAAACATATTTATCATTTTCACAATTTTTATAAATAAAAATTTTTGTATTTCCTTTTTTACCACGTCTGTTAACTCTTCCAAACCTTTGTATAAGTGCATCGGGAGGAGCAATCTGAGTTATTAACAGATCAAAATCAATATCAAGACTAACTTCAACTACCTGGGTTGCTATCGCTATTATATTATCTTCCTTTTCTAATAATTCTGATTTTTCTTTCCTATCATTATATGTAAATTGGCTGTGGAATAATACAACTTTTTTATCCTTTATCTCGTCAATGTCTCTAATCTGTGAATACAAATATTTTGCTGTTTTTATTGTATTTGCTATTACCAGTATTTTTTTAATATCTTTATGTTTTTTTATTATGTCAATTGAATTATTAATATCGCCATCTATAACATTTACATTATATCTTATTTCATTAATATCGAATTCCTTATCAACAAAATTTATTTTTTTTGTTTTACATTTTATAAAATCCTTTAAAATGTCTGGAATTGTTGCACTCATAATTAAAACTCTCTGGTTAAATATATGTGCTTTATTTATATATTCTATTATCAACGAAGTTGTATAAGGATCGTATGCATGTATTTCATCAAATATTACATTACTTATACCAGAGTTGAAAAATACGCTGTCCCATCTATTTATATTAAATAATGAGTATAGTAATTGATCAACAGTAGAAACCATGATCGGGCTGCTAAACGTTTTATAATAAAATCTTGCAAACGCATCATGATTATAATTATTTTTATCTGCATCTATATCGGTATCCATTAAAAGTAAAGATGTACTATGCTGTATCCCAACAATATCACCAAATATTTGTTTTAATCTTTCAAAAATTTTGTTGCTTGTTACCATAGTTGGCAATATGTATACAATTCTGCCATTGTTATATTTTGACCATAGCAAAGAAGCTTCTGTTTTGCCGGATCCTGTCGGACTCTGAATTATATAATTATCATTATTTTCCTGCATGAATATCTGCAATTCGTTTAATTTGTTAAAATCTGGCCTATTTTGCAGATACATGCAAATTTTATTGTCATAATCTATATCCATATTTAAAGACTTATTTGAACTTGCATTCCAATCGCACATATGTATAATATTCTCTATTATTATATACATAATTCTTAATTTATCTTTCTCATAGTATTCTATAATTTTATTATGTATACCCTTTATTATTTTTTTATAATCTACGTTGTTTATATTAATATTAAATTTATACGGGTCTGTGTTAAAAATTTCTTTAAATTCTTTATTTACAAAGGAAATAAAATCAGAATAATCATATAAATTCATATTACTTAAATTTGAATTTCTTTCAAATAAATTATCTTTTAACATTGAATGATGTGTTAATACACATATTGATGATATTGGAATATTATCAAAAAGGTAATTATTCTCTTCAAAATTAAGTAATGCAATTGCCGATATTAATGCATGAGGTAATGCTTTAGGTATATCTACCTTATCCCCCGGGTCCTGCTGTATAACTTTATTTATCATATCCTGAAATGATTTATCTAATTTTCCGAAATCGTGAAATGCAACGGCATAAAAAGCATGTATCCAGAAATTATTATTATCTATATTGTACTTATTCAATATATAACTAATTTTTTCGTTTAAAGCTTCTTTTATAATTATAAAATTATCAATACATTTTTTTGTATGTTCTTCAAGGGATTCTCCGTTTGATTTTGCTATTATTTTAATAGATGATGACATTTATGCCTCCTTCATTGTCATGTATAGTTTTATATTCCTTATTTCTTTTAATTTTCAATTTAATATCACCTATAATTGTTGTATCGCTTAAATGAGTTGCCTCCCTGTAATTTTTTTCAATATTAAAAGATAATGGCAATTTATATGTCTGAAATGGCGTGATATTTGTATTATCCTTAAGATCAATTATTTCAAAGTCATATAAATTAAATGGCAGAACTGTATTTGAAAGGTCTATATAATCATCTTCGACTATTGTTGCATTTATAATAGATATATCTTTTATGTTTATTAAATCGTGCGCTTTACCAAGCGATAATGCAAATACCGGGTTTTTTAAAAAATTATAAATCTCCTCCAAATTATTGTTTTCTATATAAATTGTATAATTATTTTTATAATTAATTTGCCGGTTAACCAAACTTACTTCGACTTCTTTACCTTTGTATTTGTATATACGAATTAAATCGTAGAACTTGCTATACGACGTGCCATATATGCCTATACTTGTATTTTTATAAAGACTTTCTATTTTTTCTTTATCATCCCTTAAATATCCCATTGCAGCAGCAATCATGCCTATTATGTGTGTTTTAACAGGCAAATCCAAAGTATCGTGTATTGTCATGTGTAAAGGTATTCTGAAAGAATTTATTATGCCGTATGCATTTATTCTTATTAATTTAATTTCTTTCATTTATATCAGCAAGATCCATTGAATCTATATCTTCATAAATTTTTTTAAAGGCTTCATCAATAGTCAGAACATTATTACCGGATTCTTTTAATATTCCTGTATCCATATTCAACGATTTGCTTAAACCAATTACTAAATTATTTCTGATTTCACCCGTTTGATTTATTGCATCCTGGATTAAATCGCTATCAATATTGAGTTTTTCGTCCACGGATACATAATCCATAAATGATGGTTTTTTTATTTTCTGGCTCTGATATCCGATAAATTTTGTGGACAAATCTGCAAGCAATCTGCTCTGGTGGCCTCCACCCCATAGATACTGAAAACTTTTTATTACTGTTTTTATTCTTTCCTTTCTCTCCTCTATACTTAATGAATTTTCATCGAAAACACCTACCCTATCTGCTTCAATTAAAACTGTATAAACATAATAATTCATCGATATTTCTGTTTCATAAAATCTATTATCCTTTTTTATATCATTATTATTCTGAAGGCCTAAATCTCTCTCAAAGTAATATGGGAATAACGATATAGCAGGTGATACCCTTACAGGGCTAATACGGGTTAAAACTTTTTCACCTTTACCAATAGTTTTCATATAGCCATATAAATCATCATCTATGTATTTTTCCGGGTCGCATTGGGTTGACAATGGCTGCTTATCGTTTTTTACATTTGGATCTTTTGCACTCGTTATATACCCTAAAGAACTGAACTGTCCCCTGCTCATACGTCTTAACGCCTGGCCACTTATGTAAGTTCTCATAGTTGAATCTGGCATCCTGATTTTCTTTATGGTTGATATTATATCCTCTCCCCAGCTTCCATTAACATTCCCATTCACTTTTATTATTGAAGTAAAAGTTATACAGTTTACTTTATTGTTCATTTTTTATCTCCTCCTGTTTATTATTATAAAATTCCTGGTGTGCAAAAATAGATATGATTGATTTTAAGTCCTGCCAGTTACTATCATCTATTTTCAATAAGAAATTATACGATATATGTAACGTATCTATTTTAAACGTTGCACGATCAAAGAATTGTAAAAATTGCTTTAAATTTGTGCAACTTCTAAGTTCGTATAACATATCCTTATCCGGCGGTATTCCTTTATCTTTATCGCCCCTGCAGTATCTTCCTATTTCTTTGCCAATTCCGTAGTATCCCCTTAAATCCTCATTTTCCATATTCATTACCTCCTGATTGTATATCATAACAAAACTATTCAGAAACTTTACTTCCTTTGCTTTACCGCTTTTGATGCTTTCTGAATAAAATTGTTCAATTTCCCCGTTGATATCCTGTGAATACATTATCAATCTTGATATTTCATTTGAATAAATGCTATTCCTATTTTGTCCGTTAACAATTACAAAATTCCGGAGTAACACAGGTAAATTTATATTATTATTTTTTAATTTAGATATTAAATTGGATAATTTTGCTGTGTCATTATAAGTATATATGTTAATAAAATGCTTGTCTGTAGCGTTTCCAATCATCCACGATAAATTTCTCCATTGATTTTTCGTTTCTTCTATATCTACATCTTTAATTTCATCAATTTTCTCATTTAAATAATATATTAAATTTATAAAAGCATTAAAAATACCATCTACACTTCTATTACCTATATTACCGTAGTCTTTATTTAAAGCGTTTTCACCTGTGTTAAAATCTATATGTTGCCAGAATTGTTTAAAATTTAAATTTATTACAGGTATAGCAAAAAAAAGTTTTTTACCGGAAATTAAAAATGGCAATTTTTCATAAATAAGAAAGGATGAAAGAGAACAGTACATACATATGTTTAAATTGCTTTTAAAGTTGCTATAGAAATTTCCATATTTATTTAGACTTGCAGCAAATGGATAATATTTTGTCTTTATTTTATCTATATTAACATCATTATTCCCGCAAAAATCACAATGGCCTTTGCGATTAAAGTCATTCAAGTTTATTACATTCAATTTTGCACATCTATCATATATTTTCATTCCTTTTTGATTGATGTTTTCTGATATGCTATTATATTCCTTCTGTAATTTCTCAGAAATTTCTTCTAATTTATATTGCTCCCTTTTTTGTGGCTGCGGTAGTATGCCTTTAAAGAAAAATTTTGTCAATTGTGAAAAACTTTCTCTGTCTATAGTTTCCATAGTATCGTTCTGCACGTCAATTTTTACATCTTTATTCTTAGTTTTTATATAATTTGCTCGTACATCATCAATAATAAAGGTAAAAATATTTTTTAAATCTTCCAAGTCATCGTATTCTATTGATAAATTATTATAATCTATTTTACCGTTAGTTATTTCTGAAAAATCTTCGTTTATAGAATTCATCTTCTTTATGTGCATAAAGAATATTATAGCGCCATTTCTGATCCAGGGGTCATTGGAGATACCGAATTGTGCTTTCATTTATTACTCTCCTCCATAAATCCGAAGCCAAACTTTAATTTCATGCCGAGGCCCACATCATTAATAAAGCGTATTAGTTTTGGTTCCGCACTTATATCTATTGTGCCATCGCTACACAAATATCTCTGATTTTTTATTTTAATATATTTTGTTTTGAAGTCATTTTTATCAATTTTTATCTCTAAATTATTAATTTCATCGTTTGTAAAATACATATACCTGCTTTTAATGCTATATTTTAATGTGTTTAACCATGTATCTATATCAGAATCATTGCTTTCACTATTAATTGCAAGAAATTTATTTTCATCCTTCAGTTTTAGTATTATAGGACTTAATGTTATTAACTTTACATTGGATTTATTATTGTAATTATCAATTATTCTCATATTTGATGTGGCAAACCTTGTTGTTGAACCATTGTTATTAATTTCAAATAAAGGATTTTTCAAAAAAGATTTAATAATATTTGATATAAACTCTTTTTCCAGGGAAGAAATAAAGAGTACACCACGTTTAATATGTATGCCATATTGATTTGAATGCGATCTGCCTAATATTTGACTAAAATTAAAAATATGCTTCGGATCATCATGATATATTTTAGACAATTCTGGATTAACTACCCTTAACTTTTCAAGTATAACCCCCCTTAAAGACTCATTATAATTATAAGTCAACATATTATTGTCAATATTATATATGTTAATTTCCAATCTCATATTAATAAAATTATATATCAAGGCTTTATTTAAATTTACGCATATATTGTATGTTCTAGAATGACTGGGTATTATTTTCTTTATATATCTCGCTAATTTACATTTTTTTATTTTACCGACATTTTATTTTTATACACCATTGCAAGTGGAACTTTATTGCAACGATCTAACAATGAGGCATCCACCCTTGATAGTTATAATGGTATACTGCTTCTTACAATGTGGAGAGATAGGGCCTAAAAGAATTAATGTGTTGGCATCTTTTTATCCTATTAAGGTTCTATTTTAACACCATATGTTATGAGGGATTAAATGTGGATTATCTTCTTTCAATCCTATAAAGGTTCAATTTTAACTCTAAAGTAATATCATTAATTTTACGATATTTATTAACTTTTCTCTTTAGCGAAAATATGCGAACGGTATATTCAGCATGATATATCTGAAAAAGTAACACTAATAATATAATTCTAGCACATTTGTAGAAGACACCAAGGTTAATGTTTCGTAATAGTTGTTACTATATCGAAACCATTTCTATTTACGAATAAAATAAAAATATTCACACTTAAATATTTCTTGAATGTATCATTTACTGGCCAAAAATTTAAGTATATACTAATATTTACACATCAATGTATAATTTATTTGAAAAACCCTTTAAACTCTCAAATGAGCAAATAAAACCTGTTAATTCCTCATCTAGATATATAAAGATTTTAGCAGGAGCAGGTGCAGGGAAAACAGAGGTGTTAACCAGAAGAATAGTAAATTTGCTGTTAAACACGGATGCACCTCCAGAATCTATAGTAGCATTCACATTCACCGATAAAGCCGCTAAAGAGATGAAAAATAGGGTATTAAAGAGAATACAGGAAATAGCTCCTCAATTTAACACTTCGAGTATATTGAATATGTATATAGGAACTATTCACTCATTTTGTTTAAGATTATTGCAGGAGCACTTTGACTACGGTATGTATAAAACAGTTGATCAGAACCAGGAAATGGCGTATATATTACAAAATGGATATACTTACGGCCTTAAACAAGTAGAAGGTTCAACCTATTCAGATAAATGTATCAATTTTCAGAAAACACTTGATATATATTATGGCGAGGAGATACCAAGAGACAACATTAATGAACTAAATCCTAATTTTATAAAAATATTAGATAGATATGAAAATAGTATGAATAAAAATAAAATTATTTCGTTTTCACAACTCATTTACTTTGCTGTGAACAAAATTAAGGATAATAAAGAAAAAATAAGTAATATAAAGTATCTCCTGGTCGATGAATACCAGGATATTAATAAAGTACAGTACGATTTAATTAAACAAATAGGAGAAAATGCAAGCATATTTGCCGTGGGCGACCCAAGACAGAGTATATATGAATGGAGAGGTTCTAATTATAAATATTTTGAAGAGTTCAGCAACGATTTTTCAAACGCTGAAGAATTCACATTAAATGAAAATAGAAGAAGCACAAAAAGCATTGTCAATATTTCCAATACAATAGTTAAGCAATTTCCAGATAACCCCGGATATCCTGATATGGTGCCGGTAAGAGAAAAATCAGGTGATGTAATTGCAACTGAATATGAAAACGCTTCTAGAGAAGCGGAAGGTATCGCAAATAAAATAAAATGTGAAATAAAGAAAGATAAAAAATATTCAAAATTTGCCGTATTATTGCGGAGTGTAAATACTTCAGGAGACCTGATAATAGATGAATTTAAAAAACAAAAAATTCCTTATCTGGTTGCTGGCAATGCAGGATTATTCAAGAGGGGAGAAGTTTTAGCACTTGCACAGATATTTTGCTGGTTTGCAGATGACGGTTTCTGGTATGTTGGCAGGTATAAATTAACAGACAACGAGTTGTTAGAGAAAGCAATAGAAAACTGGGAAACCACAGTTAATAAATTAAATAATAATATTAAAGACGACTTAAACCACATAAAATCTAGCCTAAATTCATATGGTGATTACAGGGTATTATACCAGGATGTTTTGAAGCGGTTTGATTATTCGGCATTGGATCAGGACAATGATCTTGACAATGCTATATTAGCTAATATAGGTAGATTCACAAAGGTTTTAGGTGATTATGAGCAATCTGTGCGTTATGGAGGGGGAAACAAAAACATTCAAAAGGAAATGAAAGATTTATGCTGGTTTATAAACACCTATGCAAATCATTCTTACCAGGAGGCGAAAATTGAAGACCTTTCTAAAGATAACGTTGTCACAGTGAGTACGATACATCAATCTAAAGGTCTAGAATGGCAAACTGTTTTTTTACCGTCTATAATAAATAAAAGATTTCCGTCGTTAACTCATTTTAAGTCTAATTTAATGATAGATCAATCATTGTACGAGTATAGTAGATATGAAACAAGCCTTGATAGCGAGTACCGGTTATTTTATGTTGCTGTCACAAGAGCGAAAAATTATTGTTTAATGAGCAATTTCTCCGCGTATCCTACAGGGAGAAAAACGAGCGAAAGCGAGTTTATGAGGATAATAGATAAATATGAGCCAGTAGAAGATATTGAAATTGAAACCGAAGATAATTTCAATTCAACCGATGTTTTTTCTATTCCGGTCACATCCTTGATTGATTATAAAAGGTGTCCATATCATTATAAATTATCTAAAGAGTGGGGATATACACAGGGAGTAAGTCCCTTTATGGGATATGGCGAAGCTTTACATTACATTTTACAATGCTTATCGGAAGCAATAATAAATAACAAACAAATCGACGAACATTACATCGAAAATGTTGTAAATACTAAATTCTTTTTGCCATTCGCATCAACACAGTTTCTAGACAATCAAAAGAAGGACATAAATAAAAAAATAAAGCTGATTTTTGATACTTACCTAAAAAATAATAAAATCAGCGAAGTAGAATCAAGGATAGAATTTCCGGTAGAAAATGCAATTATAGATGGTAAAATCGATGTAATAATTGATAAACACGGTAATGCGGAAATTAGAGATTACAAGACTTCGGAAGATGTTGTTACAAAAGAGGAGGCAGATATGCAGATACTATTATATGCTGAAGGTTTAAGAAGTCAGGGTTATCATGTTACAAAGGTTTCTACCATTTCCATAAAAACCAATGAAAAGAATGAACAAGAAATAGATGATAACATAATAAGCGAAAATAAGAAAAGAACGGAAGGTCTAATAAACTCTTTGAAAAATGGGGAGTTCAAAGGTAAAAAATCTAAGTTCTGTGACAGATGTGAATACCTAGAAATTTGTAAATATAAAACGGATTAATAATACCTGAATTTTATCATATTTATAAAATTATTGGCCAAATCCGTAGTATGCAATACATTTAATAATTAAATATAATGCTAACTAATTCCCGGTACAATGTATCTATATTCTCTATTTTTATTTTTAAATGCATATGTTTTAATCTACTTTTAACTCGTCAAATGGTGAAACCAAGTTCCTAAATTAAACAGGCATAGAGCCCAAAAAGGAGGTTGTTTAATAAGAAAATCAATTTTTATTTTAAGAAAAAAATATTTAGGGATATAGAAAAAGATCTATATAATAAAGTATTAATAGTATAATGGAAAATTCATTGGCATCAAAAATGGAGATAAGGGATTATCAACAAGATGCCGTTAATAAGTGGAAAAATCATAATATGAATGGAATTTTTGAAATGGCCACTGGTACTGGAAAAACTTATACATCAATTCTATGTATAAATGAATTAATACAAACCAATGAGAAATTACTAATCGTTATAGCATGTCCCTATGTACATTTATTAACTCAATGGCAGAAAAGCCTCAATAATGTCGGATTGACTAGTATATTTAATACCAATATAACTAAATGGAAAGAGAAATTGGGTCAAGAAATTATTAAATTAAGGTATAGTTCCAAGATCTTAATAATATTGACAACACATAATACTTTAGCAAATAATGAATTTTTGAATATACTAAGCAGTAGTGATTATCCAAAATTCCTTATAGTTGACGAAGTCCATGATATTGGTTCCGCACAACATAGATTGGGATTATCTGAAATGTTTCAATATAGACTTGGATTAAGTGCTACTCCTCAAAGATATTTTGATGAGGAGGGAACAGAATTTATTTTAAATTATTTCTCTGGCATAGTTTATACATTTTCTTTAAAAGAGGCTCTAGAACATATAAATCCAGATACGAATAAATCATTTATTGTGCATTATGACTATATTCCCTATTTTATTGATTTAACTCCTGACGAGGGGGAAAAATATATAGAAATAACCAAGAAATTAGTAAAAATATACAACGTGAAAGAATTTCAGGATGTGAAAGAAAGGTTACTGTTCAAAAGACAAAATATTTTAAAAAACGCCACCAATAAATATAATATCTTAAACATTATAATGGATAATTTTATAAAATCTTATAATACAAGTAATACTTTAATTTATTGTTCTCCTCAGCAAATTGATGAGGTTCAGAATTTATTATCAGAAAAAAATATAATAAATCATAAATTCACAATGATTGAAGGAACTAAACCAGATAAGAAATATAATGGTTTAAGTGAAAGAGATTTTATATTACATAAATTTTCGGAAGGTGCTTACAGCACTCTCGTTGCAATGAAATGCCTTGATGAGGGTGTTGATGTACCATCAATTAAAAATGCAATATTGATGTCAAGCAGCGGTAATTTGAGGGAATGGTACCAACGAATGGGTAGAATTTTGAGAAGAGACAAAAATAAAGACCATGCGTATATATATGATATAATTGTAAAGCCCGTAAAAAGTGCTTTAATAGAGTATAAAAACATTGAGTACAAATTATTCGAGAAAGAATTATCAAGATATACAGAATTTATTTCAAATGCTGATAATCGTTTAGAATGCTGGAATAAGTTACATGCAGTAAAAAAAGAGTTGGGGATGATATAATGAACAAAATTCAATTTAGTATTTTGACAAGGATAGATGAAGAAATAGATAAATTAGACTGTGATAGTAACATAAAGAATTTTTTAAAGGATGCTTTGAGTTTAGAATATGAATTCAGGGATAATGAAAAACCAAGGGTTACGTCGATGTATAACGGGTTGATTGAAAAGTATATAGATGGTGAGGAAGATGTACATCAATAACATAATAATAAAAAACTTCAGGTTATATAAAAATGTTAATATTGATTTCAATAGTGCTAATAATAAAAATATAGCTATAATAATAGGTGATAATGGCAAAGGTAAAACAACATTTTTAAATGCAATTGCCTGGTGTCTTTATGGAAAAGAATCAAACACATCGAAGAACATAGGGCTATCTTTAATAAACAATATTGCTAAGAACGACAATGAAAATGAAATAAGAGTTTCCATTATAATGACAGATAAACAAAAAAATAAATTTGAAATTGTCAGAGCTCTCAATAATACTAATAACAGACCTCAATTTTATGTATTATACAAATCGGAGGATAGCAGGGAGTATCAACCAATTTTAGATGCCGAAAATTTTATCGAAAAACATTTCCCGGAATCAATTATGCATTATTTCTTATTTGATGGAGAAATGCTTGAAGAGTATTTTCAAAATGATAATGAAAAAATTAAAAAAGAGGTATATAATTTATCAAATATTGAATTGCTGGATAAGGTAAATACACATATCAAAGCGGTGTTGACAGATATTAAATACAGGGTAAGGAATAAAAATATAATAAGTACTAATAAAATAGATACCGAAATAGAGCAAATTAATCAAGGTATTGATGAACAAACCAGATCATTAGAAAAACAAAAACATGATATACAGGATGCTAAAAATAATAGAGACAATCTTAGAAAACAGCTACAGGGCATACCAAGTATATCAGATAAAGAAGAATTAATAGACGCATATAAAAATGAACTTAAAAATATTAAAAAGGATAGGGATGGGATTGAAATTGAATTATATTCAACATTAATAAAGGAAGACCCTTACATAATCACCATGAAAGAGTCAAAGGAAATTACTGAAGATCTCTCCAACAAAATTGATAAGGGTGAAATTCCCCCTATGTATAAAAAAGATTTTTTAACCAATATTCTTGATAAAAATGTGTGTATATGCGGTAGAGACCTCGATGTAGATAGTAAGAATTTATTAACTCAACTATATAACAATACAAATGAGGAAACAAATAATAGTGATAGCCTTTCAGTTTTATATCATACATTAAAAGATTTTGATTCTCATGTAAATAGTTTCAGAAATACTATACAAAACTTACACGATAAGGATGCGAAACTGGAGGATAAATTTAACAGTACTTCTAAGAGCATGGAGAAAATACAAAATGAAATTGATGGATATGATAATGAGCAAATAAAAATTTGGCAGAAGGAACTAAAGGATTACGACGAAGAAATAGAGAACGGCGATATAAAGATAGGTGAGATTAATAGCGCTATTAATCAATTTAACAAGCAGTTACCGATTAAACAGAAAGAGTATACTGAAGCTTTAAAAAGCAACAAGGAAACAGAAGGCTATAGAAAGGAGATAAATTTTATAAATAAAATTATAGATGCAGTGAAATTATCAAAAGATAATATAACAAATAATATGAAGAAACAAATTGAGAAAACGACAAATGAAATATTTCTAGAAATTATAGAAAAACAACAGACATTTAAAGAAGTACACATAAGTGATAATTATAGTTTTTCAGTGAAAGATATAAATGATGAGGAATCTCTTGGTACATTAAGTGCCGGGGAACGGGAGTCTTTAGCCTTGTCATTTATCGCAGCATTAAATGATATAACCGAAATAGATGTGCCTATAATTGCAGATACTTTGTTAGGAAGGCTTGACCCAAATGTTAAGGAGAATATTGCAAATATATTTGATAATATATTTACAGGCACACAGTTGATACTATTAGTTACTGAAAGTGAATTTACTGATAAATTTAGAAATAAAATAGAAGACAAATGTTCAGGTATTTTTAAATTAATTTATAATGAATTCATTAATGGTGCGTATACAGAGGTGATAAGAGTTGACTGAAAATACAGAGCCTGTATTGCTATATATAGATAAAAAATATAAAAGTAAAGAAGATCAATTATTACATAATACAGATAGTATATTTAAAAAAGCAGGCAATAAATTAGGTAATAAGGATTTGTTTATGTTAGCACTTGTAACTGGTTTCCAGGCAAGTATAAAATATCCAATTGAGAGTAGGGCGGAGTTTGATCTAAGAGTCGTTTATCTAAATGAATCTGAAAAAGCTTTGATAAAGGCCATAGCAATTAAAGAAACCGGTGATTTTAATATAATTTCAAATCCACTCAAATACTATACCATAGCGGAAGAATATGTAAATGCTGGTATTGATATACTTTATGACCTAGGTGTAGATAAAGATTATAAAAATTATATGAATAACCTCGAAAATCAATTATTTAACTTGGTCAAAGGTTAATAATTATATCGCCTTATGTTTAAAAAATATGACTTAAATTTAAAAATATTTTATTATTTCTAATTAAAAGTTGATAAAAAACATAAGAATATATGAAATGTACAGAAAAAGCATTCGAGTTATAAAGCAATGATACTCAAAGAACTTTGGGTTCATAAAAGGGCTCTTTTTGAAAATTTTTATAGAAAAATAATGTTTCAAGGAGGATGAAAGAAATGTCCGCTTTCTTTATTTATTAACAACAGATATATAAGCAGGAGGTGAATGAAATGGCAACTGAAAAAAAATCAAATGACCAACGGTCTAATGTCCATAACCCAACAAGTTCAGACAATAAAGCCGCAGGCGACAACAAATCAAACCAGATGAACCCTAACAACTCTGCTTACCACAAATCAAGAGGGAAGTAAACATACAGAGCATGGGTAAAATTTATAATTTTTTTATTTTCATATTGGTATAATATCCAGAATTTAATTATTGATGCCGTCTTTAATAATAAGGAAGAATAAAAGAAATAGTGTAGTTAATCAACAAAAAATAAATTATTTAAGCAGATAGGATTACAATATAAATAGCATATAAGTAAAATGTGTTAAAATTAGAATTAAGTATGTGTAAAATAAAAATACATAAGAATAGTTAATATAAATTTGTATATAAAAAGGTGATAGAATGGAAAAACTTACAGAATATGATGGAGTTACAACACACTGTTATGTAAAAAGTAGGAAGGATGGTGTATTAAAATTGAGAGCGTTTTGCATGAAAGATACGCGTCCCGTTGTAATATCTCCTCCTGAACACTATAATTTTGTGGTGGTGGTAAATAATGAATAATGAAACGAAAGAAGAGAAGCTTAGGAATATGATAACCTTCGGGATTAACAGGACAGCTATTCTGTATAACAAGGAACGGCTCAGTGAGCCCATAAAATACGATTTCCAGTATCAACTGGACCATTTACTTTTCCAGAGAAGAAGAAGCCAAGACCCTGCTTTCTTCAGATATATATTTGCAGAAGCACATAAAAGCACTAATTTTGAAAGCAAGCGGAAGTTTACATTAAAGGCAATTCTCAGGGACCTCTGTATCGGGGAATTCAACACAATCCAACTTTCTGGCATGATAGACATCGAATCAGAAGAATCACTTGAACCATTCCATATTAAGAATAAGGAGGGTGATTATACCCCACGGCACTCAAGGAGAATGTTAAACGAAGAATTAAATGAACTTGTAGTTAAAAAGGGACATGGGGAAGATGATGAACGGAAAATAAATTATACAACAGCTTTTACTATGAGGTATGATAAGATAGACCCATCTCTGAAACAGGGCAAAAAAATGTGGGAAGATGAATTAAAAAACAATCCTGAAACTACAGATGACATATTAAATATTTCAATGACAGCATCCTTTATGCAAATATTTCCTGAAAAATGGGAGGATATAATGCATTTGCGCGAAATCATGACTCATACTTTATCGTCATTTGAGGGAGACATAAAAGTTAGTGCAAATTATATAGCCCTAGAAGGTGAGATAGATTCGATTTCTCCCTATTTCTTAATGTTGTATGAACACATCAATGCAATCAGTGAAATATCATGGTTTATGAGAAAAGACAATAGTAAACGCGCTTCCATATTTGCTGCAAAGCCGCAGCTTGTGGTTAGTAAAGCTGATATTGAAAAAACCATGGAAATCTTGAAAAATTCAGGAATAGAAAATTCCATGGTTATACATCTTTTGATGCAAGCAACAGATTCCTTAATGCATTATGGTTTCAGCGATATTGCAATCTTTCTGATGAACAAATTAATTGCACAGAACAATGACTTCGAGTTGGCAGTGGAAATGGCCCTAGAATTCAGTGCGCTTTTAAGAGAAGCTGGAAAATATAGTGAGATGCTAGCCTTCACTGAAGATGCCGACAGGAATCTTGATTCACAGCAGGATCTATTCGTTCTTGCTCTATTAAAAATTAGATATGCAGAAGCGCTCGCCTTCAATGGGAGACGTAATGATGCGATTATAATTCTGAATGAAATGTTTTCTAAAAGAGACCAATTTACGGGGGAATACATGGCATCCTTAAACTTAATAAAAAATACCTCTAATTATGTACTTACAGAAAATAAGAAAGTACTGAAAAGTAATACCACACCTATCAGAGTGTCGCTGTTGTTAAACCTCATCTTCGCTTCGCTCAGAATAAAGGAATATTGCCTTGCTGAAAAATACATTGAAGAAATTTTTAATACGGAAAATGATTTTTTGAAAAAAGAAACTTCAACAGATATGTTTTTAAAACTAAGTGAAACGTATATTTATGTGATCAGAAAATGCAATTCCACTTAGTATAACTATTATAAAAATAAAGGTAGTCATAAAGGAGGGTGTGATCCGTGAAGATTAATTGAAGGTAGGATATGCATCCTCCTTTCCATCTTGAACATATCTGGAGAAGTACCAGGGTCTAACTCTCCTTTATTTGCAGAATGACGTGGTACATTATAAGAATTCTCTAAGCTGTCGAGAAATATCGTTAATTTCGTTGATCAAACCGCGGAAATTTCATTTATTGTCACGTCTATGCCTTATAGTCCGAAGGATGCCACGCTGGAGGTAACTTAATGTTCTTGGTATGCACTATCCAGTTGTATTCATCAAGGAATTTAGCATCAATGTATCCGTCATTATTGTATCTGTCCTCGATGAATTTAGATATTATTGCTGTTACAGTATTCTCTGTTAATTCACCATTATTTGGTATTTCTTTGAGTTGATTTTCTTTCATAAAATTTAATATCTCTTGCTTACTTCCGTTTCTAGAAATAACATTTTTCAGATTTGTTTCCAGTGGCTCCTTTATGTTCAGGAGGAGTTCCTTAAAAATGTTACTATTTTGATTCCGAAGGCACTTAGCTTTCTCCTGCATTTTCTTCAGGAAGAAAAAATATGCTCCTGATCCCTTACAATTACCCATATAATGTTGACGTATAGGGTTATCCCACATAACAAAAAATCCAGGCTTGAGTATATGAAGTATCTTTGAAGCACCTGTGTCACGTATAACTGTATAATGGTGCTTCTGTTTTAACTGTGAGTCATCATGTTCGGCTTCCGTGGGTTCACCAATACCCGTAAGCCCATCGAGAGCCGTGTATAGGTAAGTTACATTTTCCTCCAACTCATCATTTAAATCTTTTCCTGTAAGGGTCTCCGGTAGAAGCTTTAATTTTTCAGCCACTCCATTACCGTTATACCACTTATCAATTGCTGTTGCAATTGGCTTCTTTGTTGCCCTCATACTCCAATGGTTCAAGAAATCAACTACAGCTTTTCCCGGTTTCATCTTCACTTTATTTTCTTCTTGTATCTTATATAATTCCTGTACTTTCCACAAATCCACAAAATACGAGTTATCCTCACCCATCGTATTAAATAGAAATACGGCCCATTCTAATTCCGCTCTGTGTGGCTTACATTCAACAATCATGTAATAAATATGTGTGTTATGAATAAAAATTTATGTATTCGATGATTTGAATTATTCTACCATTTTAACAGATTTATTCAAGCTTATAGAGAACAATTAAAAAAACATTCCTGAATAATAACATTAAAGTTAATTGAAGAACCGCATACGTCAACAGGAGTATTGATAGAGATACAATCAATTGCTAAATAATAAGACCTGAGTTAATTAATTTATGGAGTTATAGCAATTAACGAGTCCTGGCGTTATCAGCTCCGGTATGAACACAGTTTTCTATAATCACATCCATCACATTTTTTGCTCTCTGGACTTGGGGGGAATTTCTTTTTCAGTATATTGTCGACAGTTTTTCCGACTTCTGCTACCGTCTTCGTAAGTTCCACATCAGAAATATCTACCTGGGTAATACTGTCATCGTCCAGATGGTGGACAATAGCCTTCTGGGGTTTGAGGTTGAGAGATTTAAGACAGGCTAAAGCATAGTATCTAAGCTGCCTGTCGTAATCAGCCGAATATACGCCATCAATTTTTTCTGTTTTAAAGTCAATTATTTCAACCTCTTTGAGGCTACCATCAGGGTTAGTCTTTTTCAGGAGGTCAATCTGCCCTGCTATGAGTGCTTCCCCGAGAACAAACTCAAATCTTTTCTCTGTCTCAAGAATTCTGGAAAAATCCTTACTATGTTCTGCGACATAACTCCTGACAACCCTCTCAGCTGCCTTCTTCATATTATCTGACATGGCATCAGTGGCATATCTAAGGTGAAACATTCTATCTACCATTGCTACAACTTCGTCCATGTCCGGGACCTTTTCATTTCTGATATAATCTCTATGAATCATATTCAGCACGTTATGTATATTTGTCCCGTAGCCGAATCCAGCGGGCACTCCCGCATTGTATCCATAGACATTTCTGAGGAGAAAATCATTCGGACATCTCAGGTAGCTTGTTAGTTCACTGTATGAGGTAGAATATTCTCCAGTGGCCGTCCGCCTATCAGGATATCCACTCCGTGACTTCTTTAATTGCATAGGTCCGGAAATATATTTTTCCGGCAATTCTTCAAGGAATGGGTGGTGTTTTCTTGGACGCACGCCACCTTCCGGGAATCTCGACCATGTCATAAAGAGGTATTTCTCCGACCTGGTAAAGGCAGTGTAATAAACACGCCTTTCATCTTCATCAGTACCTGTATACCTCTCTGAATCGTAAAGCACATTGTCCACAAAATTCCTGTCAGGTGTTCTATGGTTCGGCTTTATAAAATCCGGGACGAAAACGACAGGAAATTCAAGCCCTTTGGCTTTATGGATTGTAAGTATTTTTACGGCATTTATAATAGAGGGGTCCTGATGCTGGGGGTCTGTGTATTCTGACTTTCCGTATACACCCATGAAGGTGAAGAACCACTTTACCTCAGAAGCTCTGAGTCTGATCCATACAGATTCATAATCTGAAATCGCCCTGCTAAGGCAGGCAAGATTGTAGTTATATTTTTCACCAAAATCGAACCTGTCTGCGCCCATAGCCTGCAGTATACGGTGATAAAATCCCTGAAGACCAAGGTCTCCAAGATAATCCTTTGTTCCCTTTGAGAGAATATCCTCCGCTTCCTTCCTTAGAGCAGCAATGTTTCTCGAAAATATTCCGGTGTCCGCTCGTGGAAAATGGTCTATAGTAAATATCCTGCTGTACATTCCGGACAGTTCACTCAAATCAGGAACACGGTAATTCCCTTTCCCGTAACGTATTTTACATTCGAATGTATAAGCTATGGAGTGCAGTGCAAATTCCACCTCCGGCCGCTCAAATATACTTTCACCACTGTATGCCACAGATGGTATACCCTCACGATCAAGGCGGTCAATAATTTTTTTCGCCCATTTATTGGTACGGGTCAGAACAGCAAAGTCACTTAGAGAAAGGGAAAATGGTTTATTGTTTCTGTCCAGAAAATCTGTGCCAACGAGTTCTCCTATCTTTGATACTATAAAATCCAGCTCGTCTTTCTCATTTTCAAATTCGCAGGACTGGATATCTCCTTCCTCGTATTTCCTCTTTAAACCAGGATTCTCTGTCATTCCCTTCGGAAGACGCGAACCGTTATTCTCGATGAATTGCCTGGAAAGTTCCACCACCGCACGGGTGCTCCTGAAATTTGTGTTTAAAGCCACATCCGTACACTTTGCGGAGTTTTCTGGATTGCTGAAGTTCATAATCAGGCCTACATCAGTTCCGCGCCAGTGGTATATTCCCTGATCATCATCACCGACAACACATATAGATTCGGTTACCGGTGACAGGAGTTCCAAAAGTGTGTTTTGAAGCTTATCGACGTCCTGAAACTCATCTACAATTATGTGTCTGACCCGGTGAGTGATGAGATTTATCTTTTCGGGATTATTTTTTAGCTCATATACCAGATTGTATAATATTGTGGCAAAATCAAAATAGCGATCTTCCTTCAGTGAATCCATGTAATCCGCAAAGCATTTAGCGAATTCCTTATTAGTTAGATTACCGGGATCGATCTGCTCCATTAGCATTATATCGACACTCTTTAGAAATTGGCTGATTACATTGTAGTACTTGAGTCCATATGCATTTTCCAGTCTAACCAGACCGATCCTTCTATAGTAATTCTGACTCTTTGAGACGTACGCAACTCTCCTCGCATCTTCGAGAACGTCAAAGGTACGGTAATAGGGATCTAACTCACGTAGAATATCCAGTGCAAAGCCATGAATTGTTCCGGTAAACATGTCACCGAAATCTGCCCTTTCCGGGCATTCCACATCAAGTATCTTCCTTATCCTTGTTTTGAGTTCTTCTGCAGCCTTCTCGGTGAATGTGATTGCTACAATTCCTTCGGGTTTCTCACCATCTTTGATGAGCTTGGCAACTCTTCTAGCAATAACCTCGGTTTTTCCAGAGCCGGGACAGGCGATTACCCTTAATCTACCGGATTTATGCGCTATTGCCTTTTCCTGTTCATCTGTAAGATTGATGTCTGGATTCATAAGTAAGTATTGACACGGGCTCTTATTAAATTATCGCTAAGCCGGTAATCTTTAATTTGATGCTTAACACGAGCCATGACAGTGCCCGGACTGATTTCAGAATGGAATATTATCATGTATGCAATCAAGAATTTTTCTATTAGAATATTGAAGCGTTGACCGGTATACTTTCCCACCATGCGTATGTGGTTATTTCCAACGTTTCTTTTAGGCGCGTGAATTTAGGAATTTGATTTTGCCTGGGAAAATTGTTTTTCTAGACTTTAATGTGTAGAACCATAAGCTATAGAAAGAAATATGTTATAGAATTATAATAATAACCCCTCATTTTTAATATTAAATTTAAAATAAAACATTATTATAAAATCCATCAAATATAAGTATTGTATAATTAATAGGCATATGTTATCATCCCTCCAATATTGTCATTAATCCCATTGAAAACTAGCTCCTGTATAATTTATTTGAGTTTCCGGGCTTTGATCACCTATGACATATTATCATATTTAAGAATGCAAGAGAATACAGAAATAGGTTGGTTTATTGGAATTCATCATTGGGAGAGTTAACAAATATAATCAATAGAGCAAATTATCTCTTTCAAATATCTGTAGAAATCTTCAATGACATTATCATTAATGGATAGATTCTATAGCTTGAGGAAGATACTTTTCTTTTTGAATAAAAATATTTAAGTGCAACTTAACATATATTTTTTCTCAAAGGAAAATAATGAATTGAAGTAAAGATTACTATTCACTTCATATAAATTATTTATGCCCGGTTAATAACTCTGCATATTTCCTCATACTGTATTCTTTCCATAATTTTAAATGGTGCAGTATCATATATTATTTCCACTGGATATATTATTTTTATCCTGAATGTCGGAAAACTCGCAAATAGTGGCAGTATACGCTTTTTTATTGATTCGTACATTGGTAAGAAATCGTATCTTGCATCTTTACTGTCTCCACCTATGTAATCCCTTAGATCTTTTCTTATTTTCTGTATTGTTCTTGCTGACACGTAGCTTTCCTCCAAATCTTTAATTTCCAATTTAAGGTAGGGATATATTTCGTTCAATCCTCTACAGATTTTTACTAAGTCCTCCATACTTTTTGGATGCTCTATATTGTATGCTTTATATTCTTTCCCACCTGCAGAAATATTATAATACTTTGTCCACCAGCTCTTTATGTAATCCTGATTCCCTGCAGTCAATCCCAGTTTTGCAAGATATTCAGAAATAAAGTCATCACAGTCTATATGACTGTTATTTTTTCCCTTACATAGCTCCACAGCTTCTTCAATCATTCTCCTCCAGAGGGTGCTTGAATTGTATAACTCAATAAACCCATTCCACTGATAACGCTCAGACCTGAATCGTATTATGCCTTTATATTCAAGCATGAATTTTGTAAAGATATCTTTAATTGATATACTTATGCCCCTTGAATCTATAAATATCTCTTTACCTTCCATTTTATCCTTAAGATTTTTTTTCTGAATTTCCCCTATGTCCAGAAAGTCCGGAACTCCATTTTTACTTATAGTTAGCTGGGCATCTTCCGGTATTAACATGCCAATTCCTGCCTCATTTATAATAAGATAGGCTTTTTCTCCTTTTTTTAAATAAGAATAATTTACGTAAGATTTACTGACGTTATTATTATATGTATCGGTATCAATCTCAAAATCTAGCACTCTGCCAATTACCTCATTTGATGGTATACTCACATCTTCCATAATATTTTTCAATAGATCGGGATAATTGTCACTATCGTCAGGTTTGTACAATGGTTTTGATTTACTAATAGATAGCCGGGTATCCACATTTCTTTGTATAAGTTCTATATTCTCTTCACTCCCAATGAATATCAGTTTAGTTATATTCCCCAGATATAATGAATATCTCAATGAAGGGGGTAAAGTAGAAATCACATAATGTTCAGAATTTCCCTGAGGAGATTTCTCATGTTTATTCAAATTCTCCCATGAGCATATATCTATCTCATTTTTCACTCCGTGAGTCTCCAGGAGTTCTTTCGTTCCTTTAGTATGATATGTAACTATTGTAATAAATACATCAGGAGCCTTCATTGCTATATCTTCTATATATCTATTAATCTGGTTCATAATGGGGCTGATACTTAATTCAGAATCCATATATATGGAATTAAATATTTTTATTAGACGATCGTACTCTTCAACAGATACATTTTGACTCAGGATATTCTTTAAAATATCATAGGTAATTTCATCTTGGCCCTTGAATGTGAAAACATCATTATTTAGATAATCACCTTTTAATTTCAGAGTTGACATTTTAAGCATCTTCAGGTATCTCAGCACGTCAGATTTCACATTTTCATCAATGTTAAATGATCCAAATATTGATATTAACTCATCTAAATTGTCAAGTTCTTTTATCCTTATATATTCGACGTCTGGTATACGGGTGGATTCATCTGGTGGAACAAATAATGAGGAAACAGGAGATGGATAATTGTCTGTAACACTGTTTTTTGCAGCTATTTTAGCCAGTAGCAGTTCTGAATCCCAGGTATGAACTGTTATACCATATTTATCTGTGATTCCGGTATTCTGAGAATTAATTGTATAAATATTCCTTATCGAAGGATCGGTGGAGAACATCATAATTAAAGGTATATTACTCCTTTTCACATAGTTAAGTATGTATTCTGTATCTGTATAATAGGAATAGAGGTCTTTTATAAAATAATCAACGTCTTCAATTATTAGAAATGAAGGGTTAATTTTATCAATGTATTCATAAATATTTGAAAGTTCCAGGGTCGATGGTATCATAAATAATGTTCTGTTAGAGTCCGGTATTTTATCATCTTCAGATTTTACCTGTATATTTGGAATTACAGTTTTTAAAACTTTGATCTTCCTGTAATTTGTCAGTACATCCCATATCCACTCTTTCCTGTAATTAAGTTTCCCATATCTCTGCAATCTTTCTTCAAAAATTAGATCCATAGTTCCATTTTCATTTACCGATCTATAAACTTTCTTTTTATTCAGTTTATTCTGTAAGATACTCCTTATATATTTGTTACCATAATTTGTGTTTATAAACCTAGTGATTTGATTTATACATGACCTGAAGCTATCAGTACATATTTCATCACGGGTAATGCCTCTCCCCACCTCTTTAATCCTGTAATGTGTTACAGCTTTCTTTATGAATATAGATTTCTTATCAAATTTTTTGTATTCTTCCAGTATTCTACTATCCATTACATCTAGGGGTCCGTCAACGTATAGAATATGTTTGAATGTTTCATACATGTCCGGTTCATTAATTTCATTTTCAGCCTGTTCCATGGGATTATAAATAACTACTACGTTTCCATTTCGCCTATCACTGTCTAAGTAGTATTCTGATACCAGCAAAGGAAGAAATTTTACCCTCTTCCATGGCCACGTAATAAGGAACTTACCACGATCAATTGTTTTTATCCATTTTAAGTAGTTATTTTCGATGATGTTAGGTTCTACTTTCCATATAAGTGGAAATTTCGATAAATACTCTTCAGACTTTCCATTATTTACCATTTTTACTGTGCCGGTATAATCTGAAAATTCATTATTTACAAAGTTTATTGAATCGGTGAAAATTGATTTACATGATGAACATATAAAAGTATTACCATCACCCTTACGTACAAGCGGTAAACCGCTCTTATGAACCTCATCGCTGTTATGTGGTTCATGGCAATCAGGACATGTTATAAATTTATGGTAATATACTCTTTCATTACTGGCCATAGGTTAGTCACCTGTAATTAAATGCCTATCTAGAAACATATTGCGCTGTTCACATGAAGTTTCTGATATTAAAATACAGCTATAACATGCAGCACCGTTCTGGCTTTTACTGCCCTTGCTTACATCCAGGCAGAGTGGATCGTTGGAACATATATCAATCCGTTCCTTTGCTTTTACCAGTATCTGTTGTAGTTTTTCCTGCGTCACCAGACCGGAAAGCCCACCCATACCTGCATCCTCACCGGGGGTAGATGTATAAATCAGAATGCCCCCATTTTTCTGGTTCCTATCTATGTAAATTCTCTCCCTCATCGATGCTGATGAATAACCGGAGTAAAGCGATAATACATTTATTATTGCGTGGGATAACGTATGAAGCCATACATATAATGGATGTGTAACAGAAGTGTTCCCGGACATGGTGTTTTTTACATCCCCTTTCGAAAAGGTTGAGTACCACTCATTATAGGCTTTCCTCTTTTTCAAACCGGAAAATTCACCTTCTGAAAACGTTATAAAAATTCCTTCACCTACACCCTCGAATCCCTGATACCAGTAATCATTACCATCGTGATTATCGCTTCTAATAGCTGAAGCGGATGATACAATAGGATCCAGTTCCTGGTATTCCTGGTTTTTATCTTTTTTATTCTTTTTATCAGTTGGCACCTTTCTGGTATAACCAATCTGCACAGTAGTAGTCTTTAAACGATTAACAGGATAAACATTAAGTGCGGGGAAACTATCAATACTCTTAATTATTTCATGTTTACCCATAACAAAGTTCTCACAATTACGGGGTCCCTGTAGTAACGAATCAAATTCTTGATCTATGAAATCAATAAAATTCATCTTTCTTGTATTATTAAATTTTTCTAAAGAAGATTTTAACTTTTCAATTCCATATTCCATCAGATAATTTTTAAATATTATGTAAGTCTCTTCTAATATCCCATTAGCATTAAAAGAATCGTGGAGTTCATCCAGGATTTGAATAATATCATCATTATTTTTCCATTTTTTTATCAGGGGATTTGCTGTCAGGAAAATCCTTGTATTGTTAAACAGGCTATTTATACCAGAATCGTATTCCGGTATTTTTACCAGCATAATAGTCAAAGGAAGGTAAAGTGATGATGCTTGTCGCTGCATCACATGCATATATTCGTCACACCCCTTTTCGCCGGAGTTTTCAGGACTTTCAGGATATTTTCCGGTACAATCAAACCTTGTGTTATAAACATCATTCATAGTAACCTCGGATTGGCATTCTGGGCACCTGATAGCTATACTGGCTAGTGATACTCCACCTGCTTTCCAGACATAATAATCTGGATTACACTCCTTAATCGAACTATTTTTATGTACTATCCATTTCCATTTAACATTATCAAGATGGCCCCTTCTGCATGCCATAAGGAACCTTACACTTGACGTATAAGTATTCTGGCACACAGGGCATTTTTTTGAATTTTTACTATTAAAGAGTACAGGGTCATCATGTTTTTTATCCGGCATTTTTCCATAACATATTTTCCATTCCGGAAATTCCAGTGTAGAGTAACGTGCCTTTTGGGATAAACGACCCTCGAGTTCAATATTCGATATAGGTGAAAATATATGTACATTATCAGTATCTTTTGGAAAGTTACCTCCTATAATTTTTCTGGACTGATACCCGTTAACAATACTCTGTATTCCGGTGCATAATCTATCATTATCTATCTCATATTTCTCGAGATTTCCCTCTGAGAATTGTCCTTGCATACCGTTAATAGTTGATTTGATTAATCGCGGGCCATATATACTTTCTATGATAGCTCCAGGCCCATACGTAAGGACAAGCTGTGACCTTCTAATTTCCTGTGTATAAATTTTCATGCTATATCACCTCAAAACGTATTGTTTCTTCTACCTCTCTTAAGGACTGTGGAGCGTTTTGATACACTACATATAAATTGTGATTATGCTTATGGGCAGGATCGCCCAGAACAACATTTTTATGTAATTCGCCTGTATATGGGGGATATTCCACAAACGATAGCTTTCCATTTTTCTTCTGAATTTGCTCCGCCACATCTTTCCATATATTTTCAGTGCGATTTATACGCTCAGATATATCTATTCCTGTAATTGATTTACAACGCGTAACCATGATATTTTTAAATATTTCAATATCGTTTACAGCCTGTTCTTTTATAACTTCACAACCGCCGTCTTTTTTATACCAGTCAACATGGGAATCATATAGATTCCTCAAAAATGAAACCATTACAGGTCCCAGAACTCTGCTCAGTGTGCCTTCTGCAAATGGCAATACAGATGGAGGTTCTACTTCTGTATATGTTCTGCTGTGGTATGTAGTGAACATCTCGTAATGGCTCAGATCTCTTGGTTTACCTGCATGGAGAAATGTAACTACAAGACCGCCGTGTGACCTACCAGTTCTCCCGGTAGCCTGTATATACTGCGAAGTTGTCTTTGGCTGGCCATTTACAATCATCAGTGATAGATGTGAAATATCTACCCCGGTTCCAAACATGGAAGTTGTAAATATAGCATCAGGATTATCCTCTGGTGACTTCTCTATACCTTTTTCCAGTTCATCAAGCATGGGAGGTATATCTGTGGAATTTATTCTACTTGATAGTTCTATCGTATTGTTAGGATCAAATGCCCCTTCGTGGTTTGTTATAGTATCCAGACGTTCTAGGATATCTTCGCGGTAAATTGAAGTCCCACCGCCAAGTTCACGAATAGCATTAAAATAACCAACTATTGTCTGGTAGTATTTTAAATTTTTATCATTGTAATTATTATTCCTCGTTTTGAGGAGCTGTGCCCAGATTCTAATCAGTGGTGTTAAAGGTCCCATTCCCGGAGAATATATTCCCATATAAATACGGCCAGGATTTTCCTCATTCCAGATTAAACTATTTTCAATCCGTCTGCTGAAGAAATTATCTGAGATATCCATACCGTATGGTGGAAAAATTGACACTCCACGATTAAAGAGTTGCTTTATCTGATTATCTGCATCCTTAATTGTGGCTGTCGATGCTATATATCTTGGTTTTGTACCATCTCCATTTACTTCAATAAGCCCTTCAATTACGGATTCATATAGTCCGAACATGCTGCCTAATGCACCGGTTAATAAGTGTAATTCATCCTGGACTATAAGTTCAGGCGGTGCGAAAGGTCTGTCAATTTTAATTGAACTGCTCATTACTGATTTGGGGGAGTTATCGAATTGATGCTCATTGAAATAATACCCATAATATTTATTATAATATCTTATATTTCCAAATATAGAGGATGCTGCGGGTTCAAACGCTAATCTTGCTATTTTATCAACTGTACTTATTAGAATAGTAGGGCATTTACGATATATCTGCTCGTCTACCGTATAAGCCGGCACAGGTATTCTTGAATGTTCTTTAAACGCCTCGATTTCAGTTTTTTTCTCCATATACTTATCCGGCAGTATATTTTCCCCGGTATTTATCGGAGGTACCCCCTCTATATGAAATACATTATTATTAAGAGCACATGAAGGGTTGGTACAATATATTTCAAAGTCATAGTATGTGGGTTCTCCATTCCGGGATTTTTTTCTTCGAACTTCCTTTTGCAACCCAAAATAACCCGATCTGGAAGCCCGGAAAGATGCAATTTTCATACATGTATTTTTATCACTGATCATATCCCAGACATAATCCACAATCTGTGGTTTCAGTTTTATAGTGGAATGTACTGACATTTTTAATGTAAAATAGTTTGAGTTATGATTTGAATTTATTATGCTTTTACTGATTATATTGATTGAATTGTCTACTTTAGTATCTATATTTTGTATTATATTATACAGCTCTTCAGTTGTCCCCCTGTAGTTAAACACAAAATAAAGTGTGTTATTTCCCGGCGGTAAGCCAGCAGGTGGAATGGAAAGCCATGAACCACATGCCGGGCATCTTATAACCTGAGCAGGGTCACCCAAATTTTGTTCATCCTTGCCGGTTAGAGCTTTTATAGCATCATCCAATGAATTGGGAGACATTGAACCACCAACCCATATCCCTGCAGAAAATCTAATAGAGCCATATAGAAAATCATTCTTAAGCTCACATTTTTCGGGTCTCCACCCTGTAAAATTACCACTTTTCATAACTCTTAGATACTCGGCGGCAGTCACCATTTTCATTGTTCTTGCAAATTGCTGTATAGTAAGAAGACGTAAAGTATACCGGGTTATAACGGCAGTTCCACCGCCGGTTTCTCCGCTTCTTATTCCTTTAATTCTTCTTAATGCCATATCAAACGCCATTACAGACAGGTAAGCTTCAGTTTTTCCACCTCCCGTGGGAATCCACAGAAGATCCAGAGCATCCCTGTAACTGGATTTGCTATCATTCAACGGATCAATATTAATAAGTAAAAATGCGAGCTGAAAAGGTCTTAATTTAAAATTGTCGGTTCCATTCCTCCATTTATACTGTAACCATAATACACGCATTGAAAAACAGAATGCCAGTCTAACATCACTATTTATTTTTAGAGCATTTATTCCATCTTCCACCCTGCGGATAAAGGTTTCCTGCCTGCTAATAAGTTCTGATGTAAGGCCAGTATTTATATTATCAGCAATCTTTCTGTTTTCATCAACCCATTTTTTATAAGCTCTAACGAGCGGATTTAGATATCTGTTTATCTGTTCTATATCCCACATTTCAGACAGTTTATATGCTGATAAAACAGGTTCTTCCTCATATTTCTTATCCCAGTTCAACTCTGGTGATGGGTCAGCATAAAGAGGTATAAAATCGGTTCTGAAATCCGGGGCTTTAAATTCCTCATATGTAGCACTATTCTGCCCATAGAAATATAAGCCATCGGGCCATATAAAATTTTGAATACTTTCAGGATATTCAATATCTTTCCATACAGCAGAACACATAAATCCCCTTGCCCTAGCACTTTTATTTCTGTATAAAAAATTTAAAAGATCTTCAGAGTTATTTTCCGTAGGTAATGATACACTAATTTTTTTATCTAACCGATTCACCCTTATGGACAGCTGGAATATACTTGCTGCTGTTAACTTGTTATTATTTGCATCTGATTCAATATTGAGATTGTTTATTACTATTGCGATAATACTGTTTATGTGATTTCCAGGGGATACTTTACGCATATAAAGGTCTATATGCCCGTCATCGCCTTTATAAATAGAAATAAATTTCCCTGTATCATTTATCTCGATTTGGGATAAGAACTGGTATGGCGTTCTTTTCCACATTTTATCTTTTTTATGATATCTACCCCATGTTATACATATTCTAAATGATGCTTCTCCTTCAGGAACATTGAAAGAAATACCTGCTGATTTGATCCTTAATTTCGCATTCAGTTCCGAGGAAATTGGAACTGCCTTATCATCATCTGAATCATTATCTTCTGTACCATCTGTTACAGTATCATGTGATTCTGAATCCGGGTCATTGGAATGTCCAACATACGAAGATGGTATTAGTATCCCAGTGATATATTCTTTTAGCACATTTTCTTCCTCATCCATTTCTTCCTCTGCCCCATATCTTGGGCCGTAAACCTCCTTTATCATATCTTCTATTAATTTTTCTCTCATTTTATTTCATCTCTTTGTGGAAAATGCAGTCTCTATTTAATCCACACACACTGCATTCTGGTGTGTGATGTGTACAAACTATCGCAGCAAAATCTAGCATGGAAAACATTAGCTTCCTTGTGTCAGATGAGTCAATAATACTGTTCATTATCATTTTAAATTCCTTACTTCTTCTTGAGGAATCTGTAGGCTTGATGCCATACACCCTGCTTATTATTCTCACCGTGTTGGTATCCAGAAATGGTGCTGGAGACTTATACGCAGAACACATTACAGCTGAGGCTGCATAGTCGCCTATTCCGGGTAGAGATGCAAGGTCATTAATGTTGTCCGGAATATTGCCATCATATTTTTCAATAATCTGGGCAGCTAGTCTATAAAGCATATCACCTCTATATGATAAACCTAGAGATTTCAGATCATTTTTTAATGCATGCGGACCAGCATCTACTATGGCATATATATCGGGATATTTCATTATGAAACTGTCATAAATACGGTTCACTTGCTCCGCTCTTGTCCTGTGAAGCATGATCTCGGCAATTAAAATTTTATATGGATCTCCGGTATGCCTCCATGGAAAGTTCCTCATGTTTTTCTCTCCCCATGCAAGTATAATATTCCTGATCCTGAACGAAATGTCACTTTCCTCCTTCTTATTTATCTCCATCATATTTCATCAAGCATTTTTTTTATTTTCAAAGCTATGGATTTCGCCATTATTGGCGGTACAGCATTTCCTATCTGTCTGTACTGTGCACTAACGGGCCCTTCAAATTTAAAATTATCAGGAAATGACTGCAGCCGAGCTGCTTCCCTTACTGTAATTGAACGTGCCTGTTCTATATCCGGGTGAATGTAATAATGCCCGTCCCTGGAAAGATGCGCCGTTATTGTCTGGGAATAATTAAGATCTGACGCTACAACCTTGAATTTATCAGAAAAGGTTCCTGTATTTTCATAGGGCCTCAACTCTGCTGGAAGCTCCCCGTATTTAATATGCCTGTGATTCGTATTCCACTCGTTTATAACATATCTATATATTCTCCTGTCCCTTTCATTGTGATATCTTGCTTTATGCTGTATCAAAATATCATTATGTTTTCTAATACCGGTTTTTTCCAGATAATCTGAAGCACCTGATTTATATTCCTGAAGATAATCTCCCTGCCCCGGTTCAAGTCCTGGCAGATCGTTTAAAAGTTCACCTACATTATAATTATGTTCAACAGTTTCGAATTCAGGATAATCGAGTTTATATCCTTTTTTCCAGCCTATAATTATTTCTCTCTTTCTCTGCTGGAGAACCATGAAATCCTTAGCATTAAGAATTTTTTCGGTAATATTGTATCCTGCTTTATTTACCATGGTGACAAAATTATGCAGGAACTCTCCACCATTTGCGGATTTAATACCCGGCACATTTTCAAATACAAAAATATCGGGGCTAAATTTTTGTAAAAAGTAAACATATCTTTTAAAGAGGTAATTTCTTGGATCATCTTTCCAGTTTCTTCCTTGCATTTTAGAATCAAAACGCCTTATAACAGAATAGGTCTGGCAGGGTGGGCCCCCTATCATAACATCTACTTTATGTATTCCCTTTAATTTCATCTTATCTGTAATTTCATCTGCTATTATTTCCTGATTTTCTTCCGTAATTTCTTTATTTATAATTTCTGGAACATTGATGTCTTTTACGCTCTCAGATAAACTATCCACTGTTGTTTTATTTCCAACATATTCATAATAAATATCATCTTTATTATTCTCGTGGAGTGCATGGTACAGAGCTCTTGTTCTTAGAGTTGCTGAAGCGTATTTATCCATCTCGACCTGTGAAATGAAATTAAACTCCTTTGCGTTATAAAAACCTTCGGAAAGCCCGCCGGCACCGGAAAAAATATCAATAACATTAATATTTTTCGTGTTTTATCACCTTAAATTTACTATACACATGTAACACTCATATTATATAAATCCACCTGTGAATCATGCAATAACAACTCTCTAACTATTGTGTAATACATATATTATATGCATTATACATTTTAGTTTATAAAGTTTCTTATGTGGAACCTTTAAATTTCATTTAATTTCCAGGCTATAATGGGTGGGTTTGTGTAATTGTTATACTCCATTTTATCACTCACTGCTAATAGCATCTTCTAATCCCGTAATTATTTTGATTATTACTGACTTTTATACTGCTATAAGTATAGCTATCTGGAAAATAACATTTATACCATATTATACGTTATATCAGAAATAAAAATATTTAGTAACAGTCTATATCTTAAGTATTAACTAAAATCATACAGTAATATTATATGTAGCTGGAATTACTTATTATTATAGTTATAGGCTGCAACATATGGAATTAAATAACTATAAATTAGCTAGAGAATGAGTACGTAAAGTTACACTAAAATTTTGAGCCCCAGAAAAGAAATTAAGAGCAAAAAAATCACTTACAACAAATACATAATTATAGACACGATTGGAAACGGATCTGCTGGTATTATTTCAATTTGACTTTCGGAATTTATGCAAATATATTACAACATGAATTTGATACGAACTAATATTAAAATTCAATCAACCAATTTATGGAAAATTTGACAGAGTTGTAATGCACTAAATAAGACTGACAAATTACCTTTCCGTTTAAATTTTATCGCAACGTGATAGGAACGTTTATCCCATATACTGTCGTGAAATAAACCCTCATTAATTCTTGAGAAGTGCCAAAAGCTTATCACTATTCAGTAAATAACATGTCATGGATGTGAAAAAGTATAGGGAAATGTGGGAAAACAATAGACGAAAACGGGGTGAAATTAAAAACAGAATGCTAAAAGATCAAAAAGAAACTAAACATAATGTGGACTCTTTTGTTAAATCATATCAGGAACAATACAATACATTACCAATTGAAGAAAATAAAAAAAGTGATCAGGGGCGTATTATATCATTATCAACTAAAAAATATGATAAATCGATTAATATACAGATCAATACCCGGAATTATCCCTATCTTCTTTTATTCAAGGAAATTAAAAAACTTGGCGATCAGACCGTAGATTCGATGAGAAAACTTCGAAGCACAGCTTCTGACCCACTGTTCTTAGAATTTATAGATAATGCCATTGTATTTGCCAGTTCACTCTTAAATTCAACAACTTATCTCGATAGTATTGAACTAAATAAACTTACAATTGACCTGGAAGCTAAAATTGAATCAGAAGTTCCAGAAACCATTCAATATAAAAATGAAATTCCTAAAATAAGGAAAATAGTATATAATTATGTCGTTAATCAGATAAATAAACACATATCTGGTTATAATATAATTCCCATGCTCTTCTTTAGCGAAGAGGATGTTACCTATTTTTTGCAGAGGAGTAATAGATTTGAGCAATTTGAGCGTGTTCAGCCGGCGATGTTGGGGATAGATGAACTTGAATTGCTTAGAAGTGCAATAAGCACTTACGGGATTGCCGGCATGGAGGAATGGGGCTCTCTTGTCAATAATTATTTCAATAAAACTAGAGAAGAAGCTATACTTAAATTTAAAGAAATATCTAAATCTTCCTGGTTCATGGCATATACATCACTTTTATTGAATAATATTACTGGACACAGCTCAACACTTGCAACATTATTTAAAAGTGACCTGGAAAAAGGCATAGCAATGCTTCTCAAAACCAATGCATATCCCTTCCTTTTTGAAAGAGAAACTATGATTCAGTTTGCTGAGGCCACACTCGACCCATCAAATGATTTTAATTCCTTTCTCTTATTATCAGAGATTTATGAAAGAAGTAATTATCCCGGTTATGATATTGCCTCTAGCAGAATAAGAAGCAAAATTGTGGGATTTCTTGACAATATAGACTTAATTTCCGATAGACGCTTCATGGTTATCCCGGCCCTGACAGGAACGCCAAGTGAATTTTATGACGGGAAAAAAACGCAGCTGTTTATAGTGACCACCTATGTAAAAGACACTGTTGCAAGCGAGTTGCTACTTTCCGATAAAGATGTAGCAATAATACTATTTCCACCGGGTCTTTTTGGTTTCAATATACCGGAACAAAGAAATATAGTTAAAATTCTGGTTAACTCGCCTTATCTACTGTACGATAAATCGCTTAATGCTCTGGGGACCAACATTAATTTAATTTGCACCAAGGTGAAATGTGATGTCGTCACACCTATATATGACTATATGGTGGAAAATGATAGTGAATATATAACGCTCAGAGAGGTATGGTTAAAGCACACAACTAAAGCACCTATTGATATTAAACAGATACCGGGCCATATAGATATGCCTCAAAATAATAATCCTGTTCCATTACACATCAAGGATTTCAGTTTTGTATCAGACTTTCTAGATTCTATGAACGCCATAGATAATCTAATCAGTGCTAATAGTGGCACTACAGTCATTGTATACGATGAGAATAAGAAAGGTATAGAAGATAGCCTTGCCAGTTTAGCTACCGAAATAGCTTTGATTCAAGGATTTGAATTCAATCCAATAGTAATTAAATCTCTTACTGAATTCCAGAAATATACAATATCGGAACTTGGAAAAGATACAGGAATTTTTGTTATTGGGCACGATGTTTGCGGTAATATGGATAAGGAAATAGATAAAACAGTAAAAGAGTCTTTGGACGGCATGATAGGTAATAAGTACTCTATTATCATTGTGCCTAATTGTTTTTATATTCATTATCTACCGGTAATAGAGCAGAAAGCCTCGAGAATAGTAAAGGAAAACATAGAGGAAAGTTTAGTATCAACATTAACTTTTGCTGCATCAGGATTGTGCTTAAAGGAGAATGGTTATTCATCTCTTCCTGCACATAAGAAATACATTGAAGCCATACTTACTGAAAGCCGCAGGTGGTTAAGGGAAAACCACATAAATCTAGATAAACCCAACAACGGCAGAGAAAGCGATATACATAGAAACCTTAAAGCTATGGGAATTTTATATCTTATCAAAGATTGTTCTATTGATCCTTCAATTATAAAAGTTGAGAACCAGTTTGATGAAGCTGGTGCATTGAAACCAGACATATTCGTAGGGCCTGAAATTATTATGGATGCAAAATCAAGCCTCGGGGTAATACCCGGCGATGAGGTACACGAAACAATGAAATATTCGATTTTCCAGGAACAACGGATATCAGTTATAATGAGACCTTTACCTGTACTTCTGGATATTGTTGGGGTTGCCGGGTGGTTGAATTACCTGAATGATAATGGCATTAATTTCAATGTTCTATTACCTGTAAATGAGGATTCACCGGAAACAGAACTACCACAGCTAATTGAAATAGGTGATTATTTGAGGAAGGTGGAAAAATACTATAAAGATATAAAAAATTCGGATGTTAGATAAATTGCCATATAATCTTTATAGGATTTGAATCAGCCTCCCTTATCTATATAACATATGTTGTTAGCATACAATCGCCCTTACATGAAGACTTTGTATCATTATTTGGGAGGAGTATACCAATTAAATGTTAGAAAAAACTAAATTTATTAGTATACATATTTCAAGATATCACATATTGGAACTTATATAAAAAATATATATACTACTAAGTTATAATTGTATTATGCAAAGATACATCTTTGAAAAAAGATGTATTCTACCTATTAAACCTAGGTGGCATTGGGATTATAAACATATAAGATATGTATGTAATCGTAAGTGCAGGCAGGTTTTCGATGTAGAGTACATAAAGGAATTGCTAGCAATTGTGTCATTACAATGTTATAGTTGTTTTACAAATAGGATAAGGTCCTGGAAATTAATTCATGACACACATAACTATTGCAGTAGAAAAATTTCATTAAAGCATATAACGTTAATAGGGAGATATCTATGACTAATCCAGATTTCTCCCATACTTCCGGGAATGACGAGCTTAAAACTGTAATTCTCGCAGACATTTCATGCTTATTTAATGCTGTTAAAAAATCATACAATAGCCATGCCAATCGATCAACTATCAATAGATATATTGTAAAATATATGACGAAATTAAAACATGAACATCCCGCTGATAAGGCAATCGGTTACGATAGTAAATTTCCTGAATCGTTTAAAAACAGAAGAAAATCTAATAATGAAACAAATATTTTACATGGAGAATTGAAAAACATTGGTTTTGAGACAGTATCTTCTCCTCTCATGTATAGAAAACAGGGCATATTTGAAAAAGGTGTAGATGTAAAACTGGCTATGGATGCAACTGAATTAATACATTCAGGGATATTTCATAGATTAATCATAGTAAGTGGTGATGGAGATTTTTATCCTGTAGCAGAGTTAGCTGTGAGAAACCATCTTGAATTTATTATAATTTTTCCTGGTAAAATAAGTTCATTATACACAAAACTTCCAGAAGTCAAAATAACAAAACTCCCTCTTAGTTGGGTTGATTGGCCAGAGGTGTGTGATTAATATGGTTGTTAACAAAATTACTAATAAAGAATTAATAGATAAAGTAGGAATAATCGGGCTAGGTTCAGTGGGAAGTGCACTTTTCAAACACCTCTCAAATTTTTACAACGTATCGGGATACGACATAATAGGAAATTATAACTGGAACGATATACTGAAATGCCCCGTATCATTTATCTGTGTCCAGACACCTGGAGACCGCAATGGGAGGCTTGATTGCAACCATGTTGAAGATACACTGCAAAAGCTTGCATCCAGCAATTATTCAGGCGTAATAATAATTAAAAGCACGCTGGGTGTTGGATTCATGGAAAATGTTACCAGTAAGTTCCCTGAATTGAGAATAGTTTATTCACCAGAATTTTTACGTGAAAAAAGTGCTCTGGAATGGACTGCCAATCCTGACAGACTTGTATTTTCTGGCAAAGAAGATGATGTCAGGGAAGCTTTAAAGATTTATTCCTGGGCTACCGGCGTAGATATAATTATTACCGATTACAGAAGTGCCGAAATAGGAAAACTGGCCCATAATGCATTTATCGCAACGAAAGTGTCGTTTACAAATACCATGGAAAATATTGCTGCCAGAGGTAGAGGGAATATAGACGATATAATGAAAATTGTTTATACCGATAGGAGGGTCAGAAACATGGCACACTTAACACCTCATTTAGGTGCTTTTGGAGGCAAATGTGTACCTAAAGATACCATGGAATTGATGAATGCTTTTTCATCAGAATCCCTTTTATTTAAGGCAGATTTTGTGGTTAATGAAACAGTAAAGTCTAACATGAAAAATAGTACAACCGACAAGGGGATACCTGATAGTGATAACTATGGCGAGCACAGATAAAAAATACGCCATCATCACCATAACTGCTGTTACAAGGCCTGGTGATGTTTCAACTATTTCACTTCCCTCTATAATAAACCAGGAACTAACACCTGATGCCACGTACCTTGTTGCCGATTCATGGGAGAAGCTTGATACGATAAATATTCCGGAAATAAATAAACTTCAAATTAAAAAAATTGTTAACAGAAGAGAGAAGAATCTTTCCGGTGCAATTAACACAGCACTTTCAGAAATTCTGAATACTGGATACGACCCGGATAATACATTTATTGCAGTGCTGGATGATGATGACTGGTGGGAACCCGGTTATCTTAAGAACTCCCTTGATAAAGCTATTGAAGAAAATGCCGATTGGGTCATCTCAGGTATTATTCGCCATGAAACTGAGACCGGAGAAGGTATTAAGCTTTCAATCCCGGCTTCTCTGGACGAAAAGGATTTTTTCGCTGGAAATCCCCATATACAGGGTTCCAACCTTTTTATACGACTATCATACCTGCTTATGGCTGGAGGCTATGATGAAAACCTTCCAAGCACAACGGATAGAGATCTGTGCATAAGATTACTTGCTATGGGAAATATAAAATATACATTTCTCAGAAAATATATGGTACATTACAGAGCTTATGGAAATGAAAGGCTTTCCGATCCATCATCACGCAGGAAAGCGGTCGGGCTACAGAATTTTAATGACAAATACCGGAATATAATGGATGATGTTTCATATAATGCATTTATACGTCGGAGCAGGGAGCTGTTTAGATATGACATTACAGAATATAATTATAATGAGGTTGGCCGGAATCAGGGAGATTCGATCGTAGAGAATAAAGCATGTCCAGAAATTCGGACACATATTATATTCGGTGTGATGGTATCGGACGTAGCACGGGGAGATATTTTAATCGATAAATTCATAGAATTTAACAGTAAAATCAAAATTAATGAAGTGGTGATGCTTGACAATACTGGCCAGAAAGATTTTTCAGAAGGGAAAGAAGAAAAACTGAAGGAAAATGGCATCGAGCTTAAAATAATAAAAAAGGATGATATTGCTTCAATGGCGGATAATGGCCTTTTAGGTAATTATTACAGAGAAAAATCACGTAGGCTTGGCATTCCCTTTGGCAGGACAGCACTTCAAAGAGTATTATATATAGAATCATTGAAGTTTGCAAACCCTGTGATATGGATAATTGATGATGATATAGATATAAGCAATATCTACTGGGGCAATATATCTAACAGGATAAGCAAAAATAGATTCATGGCGCGAATCAAAGAATGGAAAAATGCAAATGTTTCTATTGTTGTTGGAAAAATTGGAGGGGATGCACCTTTGCCAGCACTGTCAACAATGAGAACTCAGCTGCTGGATTTATATTTTAACCTGAGAGCGTTCTCAAATCACACCGCACGGATGAATTATAAAACGAGAACAATGCAGAATAATAAATATATTGCAGAATTCCAATCTTATTATTATGACTTCCCGGAGAATGATTTCCGGAATCTCGAAACCCCAATGTGGCACCCTTGTTCTATTACTACCAACAATATACATGAGATATTAGATAGAATAGCAGGAGACATGCCTGAAATCCTTGATAGGTCAATATTCAGGAAGGTTGAGCATTATGGACTTGATGATATTTATTATGATAAAACAACAGTTGATACAGGCCCAACACGCGGCGGAAATGTAATAATTCTTGACCGTGAGGTCCTTAAAGAATTTACAGATAGTGCACCTGTGAACAATAATATTCCATATAGGAGGGGTGATACATTATGGGTAATACTCAATAAAAGAACTGAATTACACCCTGGTGCACACATAATTTCTTCGCCTTTAATGCTTGTGCAAAAGCGTTCAGGAAAAGAAGACTCGACAACTAAAATTAACAAGCTCATATCGGATGTACTGGGTTCATGCTTTACCAGAAGTATGGATCAATACCTGTATAAAAAAATAAAGCAATTACCGGACACTAAAAATCATGAAACATTAAATATCTTAAATTTTACGCCATATGAAATATCAGAAATAGTTTCAAATATTGACATTAAACTGGAGAACAGATTATTACAATTAATTATGAACTACTGGCGTATTAAAGGGTTGATAAGTTCAATAGATAATGCAGTTTCCCACATAATTGGAGTAGCTAACATTGATTCAGCCACTAAAACCATGATAAGGGATAACTGGAGAATACTTAAGGAAAATGCCAGTTCAGTATTCAATGAAAAAACCATTGATGAAATAGTTTGCAGCATCAAAAATTATAACATGAAAGATCTGGAAGATTTTCTATCAAAAATGTACTTATCCAATTATAATTATTCAGTGCATCTTGAGTTTTATAAACATGAAAGTGAATTAATGGAAATTAAAAAGATTATTGAAGATGAATTTAAGGTAGATAATATAAAGTTTCTGGGAAATGGCAAAGAAGGCGCTGTGTTCACAGATGGTAAATTTTGCTATAAATATTTTTATAATTCTGATAATGATTTTAACAAAAAATTAACGTTTATTGCTAATAATCTCAGAGGCAAAGCATTCGATAATATATCACGCATTATAGACATACATAAAAATAAGAATCAAATAATAATAAAAACAGAATATGTAGATGGAGATATTTATAATGGTGGACATTTACACAATTTGCTCAATTTATTGCTTGAATGCAGATCAAACTGGATATGCATAACCAATATTTCACCGAAGAATATTATAGTGAATTCATCCGGTATAAAATATGTTGACATAGGCAGGACATTGAAGAATATACAGACCAGGATTTATAAAAATGTGCAGGAAATGCTATATAACATACAGATGGTATTTCAGGACTGATATTGCCACACTTCTCCATATGTCAATCACAGATGAAACTTTTCCAGAGCTTTATGGCTTTGATATTTTCATGGAGTCACTGAGCATTAAGACAAATTACCAGATGGGGATAACAAAAATAGAAGAAATATTAAATAAAATACATCCAGACAATGTGCTTGACTATGGTTGTGGAACAGGAGCAATTGCAGATGCTCTTTCTAAAAAGTATAATGTTTCAGTATTCGATATAGACATGAGTGGATTCTATAAGCATCATCCGGCCCCGGGTCAACCAGCAGCATTGAAGGCGCTGGATATGGACTTCATAGATAAAAAGAAGGAATTATACCATACTGTACTGCTTTCCCAGGTTCTCTGCAGTGTAAATGATGAAGAAGTAACTGATATTCTAGGTAAAATAAAAGGAGTAATACATGAAAATGGCAATCTGGTAGTATCTATCTGCAACCCCTATAATCTTAATAATAATGAAACACAAACCCACATTAAAATTCAGCCCACAGGGGATTATAATTCCAATTTCCAGTACAGAAAATTTGTAAAATTCACCGGTGGAACCAGAATTGAATATCACAGGCCGGTAAACTGGTATATTTCAGAATTAAAAAAGGCCTCTTTCATAGTTACCGATATCAGTGAAACAGATGGAATAGATATAGACAATCAGCTACCAGGATCAGAATTTCTGTTTATTACCTGTAAAGCGCGCAGGGAAATAATTAATCCTGATGTTTCCCTAATGATAAAAGCTTCGGCTATGGAGTGGCGTACCATAGATACACGGATAAGGCATATAGTTAATCAGCTGGAAGGGCCGGAAAAGTTTTTTGAAAAGATTGTTGTTACGGATAAAAATACATCAGGCTTCCTGCGACAGTATGATTATGCAGACATGGAAAATTTTATCAAAAAACTGAATTCCCTGATCTCTGATGGTATTATAGACAGGGTAATATTTACGCCTGATGAAAGTGAATATATTAAAGAACTTTCTTTAAAATGGTTTGGAGTAGAAACAACAGATATACGGGCATCAAACGGGCAAAACACTATCACATCAATATATGGATTTGAACAGCTAAAAACTAAATATATATTACAGTTAGATTCAGATTGTATAATCGGGAGAACTCCGGGGCCCAGCTACCTCAAAGTTTTAAAAAATGTTTTGGAAAATAATGATGACGCATTAACCGTGGGCTTCCCAATATACAGCAAGACCAGAGCTGATTTCACAATTGGAAATAATTATAATAAATGGAGGACAGAAGTCAGATTTTCCCTTATTAATAGGGAGTTAATGATGAATTTATTGCCCTTACCCAATAAACTGGATGAAACAGGCAAACTTGCATTGCCATGGCACAGGTCTGTTGATATGTTGAATAAAAACTCAAAATATGGATCATACCGTGGTAACGATGGCAATGCATTCTTTATCCATGTTCCTAATAATTATAAGAATGATATTAACGGATGGCTGAATTCTATGTATTCAGTTGAGAGAGAGTATGTTAATGAAAATCAAGCTGGAAATGTTAACCTGATTTCAAGTGACCCTGGACTGATATTGCCGGAAAGAAAGGAGGAGATGGTTATAATTGTTAAAGGTAGAAATGTATCATTCCAGAAACTAAGGAGATGTATTAAATCTTTATCCAGGCAGGACTACCAGAATTTCGGAATAATCGCTATTGATGCGGCATCTGTTAATGGAATGGTTGAATATCTTTACGAAATAGCCGGTAGACTATTCAGGGACAGAATCACGACTTTTAAAAACGTTGAACCTAGGAGCTCTATAGAAAATATATATATTGCGATAGAAAGAATCTGTAAAAATCCAGAGTCAATAATAGTGATGCTTGATGCCGATGACGCATTAATTGCGGATAATGCATTAAGCAAAATTATGGAACTCTACCATAATGGTGCTGATTTAACTGTTGGTTCTATGTTACGGGCAGATAAAGAAGCCAGGTATAAAGTAAATTTTGACAGTCTAGGGAAAAAAGGTGGCGGAAACGTATGGCAACACATAAGAACTTTTAAAAAATATCTCTTTGATTCACTGGATATGGAAGATTTGAAACTGGATAATGGGTGGATATCAGTGGCCGAAGACTGGGCATTTATGCTCCGGCTCGTCGAATTATCTAAAAATCCAGTTAATATTGCAGATAAAATATACTATTACGATCCATCAGAAGATAAGTACAGACGAAGTAGAGAAGAACTTGATGAAATTATCGCGCGGATTATAGCAAAACAGGCACGTAGAACAAAATGATCAGTTAAAAACTGATTGGGCATATTAATTTCCAGGAGCTAGTATTTCCTGGCGGTGCTAACGTAATTATGTTTGATTTCATTATGTTACAAATTTATATATATTTTATAAACCTTGAGCTATTTTATTTATTAATACGGCAACCTACCGTTTTTAACCTCATTAAGCTCTCTCACATTACTTTGTTCATATTCATTTAAAATCAATTTAATGAGTGGCATAGTTTCAGGCAATATAGTCATCTGGCCGTATTTATTTGATCTTGTATTATACAATATTCCAGCCCCAATTAAATCATTGAAATTGTTATACCACACTCTTATTTCCTGATTCTGATTCAGCATACTATTAGCCTCTGTGACTAATTTTATTGTTGAAATTTCATAAGTTCCATCATTAGTATAGTTGCTGAATAAAGCTTTGAGTACCGCATATGTTTTAATGCCTGTAAAATTCGGTTTCTTTTTATTCAGGCTTTTATTCAATTCTGTATACAATTCCTGCCATTTGCTTTCTAATTTAATATTCCATTTTGCATCTATATTTATATAATATCCTGTAAATGGAAGGTCGAAATCTTGTCCTTCTTCCTTAGCCCGGGGAGGTGCATTATTTATAATTGTTTTAAAGTCTTCAAAGGATGGAATAGCATATGCAGCAGACTTAATGAGTTTTTCCGCTTCTAGCATATTTAAGTTATTATTATCTTTTAATTTACTATTGATATCAGGGGTTATAATAAATCCAGGATACGTGTTTTTAACATACTCAGCAAAATCATTGAAGCCTGTGAAGCTATAAATATTCCATAGACGTCTAATTACAAGCTCTTTTTCTATCATTGGGTCGGGTTCGTTTTGTAGCTTCATGTGTATATCAATTTAACATACGTAGTATATATAAATATATTCCTGACTGCAATCCCATTGTCCAAATCTGTAGAGTTATACACATTATAGATCACATACTGCTCCATGTTTCACAACTAATGGGAAATTCTGACATTCATAGGGTCTGCTATGCACTCAAAAGCTGATCTGGCAGCCTTAAAAAGGCCACTACGTATATAATGCCCCCAATACTTTTTATTCTCGATGAAACAAAGTTTTTCAATCAATGGGAAGATGGATGCCTCCTGACTATTAAAGAACACATCGTGCCCCCGCCAAGGGTAAAAATCTGGGTTCATCCCTACCTGATATGGTTCGTCATCAGTAATACGCCCTATTGCTGTAAAATTCTGTAGTTCTTCGCCATTACGGAGTTGCGCAAGAGTTTTTATCCTATTGCAGAATAAATATCTATGACTTCAAGGATATTAATGCACGTGGGGCCATCTATTGGCAACTATGATGTACTGTCAGCTGCTGTTCAACCAAATATAGGCTTTGCCTCACCGGAGTTTAACAGCGCCATGAAGAGTTCTCTTGAGGGGCTCAGGTATATTACCGGAGCAGCCGATTCTTACACACCCTTTATACTTCCGGGCAGCGGAACAGTTGCAATGGAAAGTGTAATGTCATTCATTCCAAGGAACTCCCGCATACTGGTGGTAAGTAATGGCGTATTTGGAGATCGCTGGGAAGCAATAATGTCCAGATATCCTGTTGCAATAAAGGTACTGAAGGCAGAGGCCGGGAAGTCTGTGTCGCTTGAAGATATTGATCACGAGGTATCTTCAAGGAGGTACTTCGCTGTTGCTATGACCCAGGTCGAGACAAGCACCGGTGTGAAGCTGGATGTTGAATCAGTTGCAAAGACAGTCAGGAACAAAGTTGATCTTATAATTGTGGATGGGGTTGCAAGCATAGGGGGAGAGAATATGCAGGCAGCTAGGTGGGGTATAGACGTGGTCCTCACTGCAAGCCAGAAGGCACTGGGAGCACAGGCGGGAGCCGGGCTGCTGGTGGCATCCAGATCAGCCATAGAGAAGCTAAGGGAAGAATCTATAAGCGGCTATTTCGCTGATCTTAGAAACTGGTCCGATTTAATGAATAAGTTTCTTGCTGGAGGAGGTGGATATTTTGCAACTCCTCCCATAGGGACGGTGTTCTCAATACAGAAGAGCATGGCTCTAATAAGATCGGAGACTATTGAAGCAAGGATAAAGCGTCACGAGATCTGCTCACAGGCATTCAGGGCAGGAATCAGTCATATGGGCCTTGAAATCCTGGCATCCGAGAAACTGAGAAGCAATACAGTTACCGGTGTGATTGTGGACGGTATTGACATTCCAGATTTTCTGCAGAGGTGCATGAAGAAAGGTGTGGAATTCGGCGCAGGCGTGCATCCCGCTTTCCGGGACAGGTATTTCAGGGTAGGGCACATGGGATGGGTAAAACCGGAACACATAATAACTGCCCTCAATGTGATAGAGTCCTCGCTTGAGGAGATTGGAAAGGAAGTTGGCCATGGAAGTGCGCTGGCTGCAGAAGAAGTGTTCTCGAAACATCATGAAATCTGAACCCTCTGGAAAGCACTGGAGCGGCCTATATTCTCCGGACTTTTTTTAATATTATACATACACAAGTTTTGATTTCGCTTTGCCAGTAGGATGAATTTTATTCTTATTAAATCATCATTAAAAGTGCGGAAGTGGGAATTTTCGGAATTTAATTAACATTAAAATGTAAGGGATGAGGCGCCGAATTAGGAAATTAGGATGCTATGTCCTTATTCCTTTCTCTATCCCTCCCTGCCTGTCTCAATAATGCAATAAGCAACACGCCTGCAATGGTCCAGGCAATCACCATATATGCAGGAAGATTAAGCGGGAATGCCGGTATCGGGTACACAGTACTCAGTATGGCAAATGCTATGAATACTAAGGAAATTGCTGGAATTACCACATGAACCGTAACTTTGAGGTGTTTTTCCCTGCGCGAATAAAAAGGAAGGCTCAGAGTTGCCAGGGAATGCTGCAGCATAAAAGCGATTGACGCAGCACCCTCAATTACAAGTGCGCCAACAAATGGCCCAAATATAATGCCGGAAACCACAGCAATAATAAACGACACTATTGCAACTGCAATTATAGCCTTGTATGGAGTTCCGTATTTGGGGTGGGTTTTTGTAAGGAAACGGGGGAGCAGGTTGCTGTCCCTGGCCAGATAGTATAGCATCCTTGTGAGAGAATTGTTAATGGCAATGCCAAAATCTAAGAAGCTGTTGATCACCACTGCAACAAAAATCCATCCTCCAAAAGGGCCAAGGAAACTGAAGTATTCAATAACCCCCGGATCAGGTGAGGTCCCAAAGGAAGAAATGTTAGAAAGCCCCCATCCAACAGTCAGGGCATAAGCATTGAGCGCAAGGGGAATTAGCACAAGCAGCCATCCGTAAATTATAGCTTTCCCGATTACCTTCTTTGGCTCCTTCATTTCTTCCCCAAGGGCTACAACAGAACCGGTTCCGCCATAGGAATACAGTCCAAACAGAAGCCCGAGGCCGATGATTGAAAAATCGTTATGTACCGGAACTGCAGTGAAAACATAAAATGTATTGGAAGAACCGAGTTTAAAGATTATTATAAGGGCGGCAATGGTAAGAACAGCTGTCTCAATGAAACCCGTGTATGCAGCGTAGTTCAGTGATAATTTTACACCACGGTAAACCATGGCTGTTGAGAACACCAGAGGGATTAGCAAAATTGGAACCCACAGATAAGGAATAGAAGTTATGGAAGGGGAAAGGAGATACACAAACGCTGCAAAGGACAGAAGTGCAAATCCAATGTATGTCAGAAATTCATTGAAGAAAAACAGCCAACCTGTTATATCTCCGGCAGACTTTCCAAGGCCAGCTCTAGCGAATGCCGAGTAGCCTCCAGAGCTTGCCACATATCCGGAAAACTGGTAATTTGTGTTAAGCCACAACAGGACAATCAACGGTGCCAGTATGAAAATCAATGGCGTAGATCCTTCAGCTACCAGAGCTGTTCCTGTAATGAGAATTGCAACCTCTGCTGCAGGTGCGACGTGGCTGAAGCTCTGGAATATCCCATGCCAAAGACCCAGTTCGTTTGATTTAAGTTTGTTGGAGCCTTTAACGGTTTCTTTCATTTTGAATCCAAGTATTTTTAATATTTAAATATTGTTGTCCTGAATTTGAATACTTTGAACGATATGATCAGATTAATCGAATTCTTTATTTCACCAGGATACCATATACAAACCTTATCACACCATTTTCATTCTATACACATGTGATTTTTGAGGATTTCCCGGAACAATTAAAATTTTAAAATGAGTTGCTATTGAATATGCCCAGTTGCCAATAATATAGAATACTTAATGATTTTTATATATAACGGCCCAAAATTAAGTAGAACAGATCAAATTCTATCGCTACCGATATAGTATCGGTACCGATAATACAAAATTTTTCATAAACAATGTTTGATTTTACTAATTCTTAAAACACTACCCTGATTTAATGTGGCTTTACCTCTATATTTTTTAATTTGCTGTATACTGCCATTTTAAAAGGTTTTTCTGCAACTGCTGTGTGGGTACACTATTTTATTGCTATGCTTTCCAGTTCCATTACATTTGCCAATCTGACTTCTTCCATGCTCCTATGTGATTCGTATTGCCTGTCAACTGTATATTCTTGCATAATGATATTAATCATCATTCCATTATTTGAATGGCCTGGGAATACAGGTTTAATCTTATGGTTAAATCTACCCTAAGAAGCACATATTTCCCTTTTCATATTCAGGTTAAAAATAATCTACTGCCTGCAAATGCACAGATAATCAGCAATGCTGTTGAAATATGAAAATGATAGTATTAACTGGTCCGGAGGATATATGATTATTTAATATTCCCATACGATGGAAAATCATTTATTTACCAATCATAAATTAATGACGATTACCATTTATTAAAGGAAGATGAGCAATTAATTCCGCTGTTTTATATATAAAAAAATTCATGGTATTAATTATGGTAAAAAAGATAGAAATAAGTCATCCCGGTTCTTTAAAGGACCTGGGCTATAATGAGGAGGAAGATATAGAAAAACAGAAAATAGCAATAAAAAAAGCGGACGAATTATACGGAGTAGAAGAAACAAACAGAAAATTAACAGCACTGGAATCTTTCAGTAATAGATTTCCAGATAAAAAAGAGAAAATAAGGGAATTAATAGAATGGAATAAGAATAATGAATGATTATTATACGCCTGGAAAGGTTAGGCCTTTAATTCGGGTGATAAATTGTGAAAGAAATGGAAATTAAACATCACTCAAAAAAGGAATCGGCATATTAATATACATTAGTTTAGAGTTATTTGTTTCCATTGGAGGCATAGGAATATCTGTTCATGGGATATATCAGAATATTGCAGTATATAAATATCTGCTCATATTATTTTCTATATTGCTTATATTCTCAATAAGATTAATTATATTTAAAAACAGGATATGGAAAAATCAATAATATAAATTGTATCGACTTATAACTCTGTTCTTTTCAAATGGAAATTAGAAAAATTAAACTATGTTATAAAAGGGTGAAGGCTATATTTTACTTATCTGTAGCTTTTCTAGGATTTATTTATACAATGCATTTTCAATTCCCTTCAAATCCATTGCTATAATGTTTTTTTCAAGTGTATCAGTATTGAAATCAAAACCTGATTTAGAAAATACAGCATATGAAACTTTACTATTATTATATTTATTTAAAAGCCACTTTGATTTCCTTATCAATTCCTCTATAATTTTATAACTTACTTTTTTATTCGTCCATTTGCATTCACAGAATAATATCTCATCTCTTGTGTCAGAATATGCAACAATATCTATCTCTTCAATATTTTTGCCAGTATTATTTCCAACTTTGCCCCACCATCGAGAAACAGTGGTAAAGGTTCTACCGAGAATACCGTCCATGATTAATTCTCTCATTAAATATTCAAACTGTTCTCCTGCAAATTGGGAAAAATCATTTTCTATTTTCCTTGCAACTTCAAGGTAATTAAAATTTTCTATTCCTGTCCTGTTGGGTAAAATATACCTGAACCAGAATTTGAGATAATTATCATTAATATAATATAACCTCTTCCTGAACTTTTCAGTTTCCCCGAAAGGTATCTCATAGGATATTAATTCCAGGGACAGTAAAATATCTATATATTTTGAAACCATGCTTTTATCCATATTTGTATATGAGTTGATTTCACCTACAGTTCTATAACCTCCTGCAATAGATCTTAAGATTAACATATAATTCCGGGTCTCCCTTAATTCAGTTCTCAAAAGGAATTCAGCTTCATTATACAGTGTTGAACTTTTATTTATTATATTGTGTAAAATATTTTCATCAAAAGTTAATTTATTATCTATTTTTAATAGATATTCCGGTATCCCTCCAAGAATAAAATAGATTTTACATAGTTCTGTAAAATTGTAATTTATAAATTCTTTTATATATCTGAATTTTATGGGTTTTAATTTTATCTGGCCACTCCTTCTCCCATACAGTGGGGACTTATACGACAGTACATTATTCTCCATCATTGTTATGGAAGAACCGGAGAGAATTAACATGACATTCATATTCTTTAATAACAGATCATATATTTTCTGGAATACTGAAGGTATTGATCTGTTCCCTTCGATTAGATATGGAAATTCATCTATTGCTATTATTAATTTCTTCCTTGATACATAGTCTTTAAATGAAACATTATTTGCCAGCATAGAAAAGAATGAATAGAAATCATTGTATACGCCGTTATTAATACTATCATCATTCAAAAAATTTGAAATAACTTTCTGAAAATCTTTTATATTTTGAATATCCCCCTCATCTGTAGAAAGGAAATATATTCCATTCTTGCCTATGAACTGGTTTATTAATTCTGTTTTGCCTACCCTTCTCCTGCCATATATAATAAAAAGTGAACTATCATTTCGTGAGTAATCATAACCCAGGGGTCAAGTTAGTATAAAAAAGCAGGCATTCTATCGTCTGTAATGCTTTCTTCCATTAAGTCGAGTTCGCTTTTATGGTCTTTGAGAATTCCTGCAAACTGTTTTATGTCCTTTGTATTTTTTAGTAATCTTAGTATTACATCCGAAAATGATTCGTCTATATTTTTGATATCCTTTAATTCAGCATATGCTTTATTGGACAGAGATACCATTTTTACCATAATATAGTATACGTATACTATATATTTATTTTTTGTGGAGAGGGGGCCTTCATAAATGGCCGGATTTTTGATAAGGAAGTGAAGAGCAGCTTTCTGCCTAAGTTATTTGGCAGGGAAAAACGTTGACATGTCCCTTCCCCTGTATTTTAATTTCCCGTTTAAACTGCTTGCACGATTGATCAGACCACGCTATCTATTATTTCCTGCATTTTAACTAGATCGAATAAAATTATATTATTAAGTTTTGCAGTTTCCCTCATTCTATCCGTAAAACCAGATTTGCTGAATAATATAAAATGTTCTATTCTTTTATCATTATTCCATGATACTAACCCGGATTTTCTTTTTAAGTTACTGTATACATCTATGTCTATCGGCTTATTGCTCCATTTGCATTCTGAGAAAATAATATCCAGTGTACTATCGTTAATTGCTATAATATCAATTTCCTCTTGATTATAGTTTGGTTCCAGTTTATTTTTGCCCCACCATTTTCCTATTTTACTGATGCTAAATGGTAAATAGCTGGAATTGTTATTTAAATAAACCAGAAATTCTTTGCATATATCTTCGAATTTATATGGCACTATTGAATTAATAGAATTTATCAGGTTATTTATAACACCTTCATAGTTGCCCAGTTCAAATTGGTTTATTACCGGATAAAACTTGCTGAACCAGAATTCCATGTAATTATCATTAACTTTGTATATTCCTTTTTTATTTATGCCCCTATTGTTTTGTGTTACAGGCAATTCATAGATAATTATATTCAAAACACCCCTTAATTCATATAAGTACGGCTGAAGTGATGTAGCTTTTATATCTGTAACTCCAGCAATATCGGATACCTTAGTTTTACCGGTTGAAATAGCATATAATATACTAAAATATGTTGCTGAACCTCTTCCAAATTCTTCCATTAGGAAATCCCTTGGCTCATATGCGTATACACTTGTTTCCTGAAAAATATTTTTAATCATCTCTTCAATATTTTTTAATTTGTGTGTATAAAAATACTTATTAAAATGAGGTATGCCTCCGAACACACGATATATTAAAACTATGAGGAATTGTATTTTTTATCTCATCAATTAATCCATCCAGTCTTTCTCTCTATCAAAGAATATTTCCATAATTATGTATATAATGATTATATTTATAATCTTTATTCTCAAGATTTATAGATTCATATTGAAATTTGTATTTCTATATTTTTATTGTTAATTATGGGCAATTGTGTCTATAACTGTATATTAAAATATATAGTTCAGTGCCATAATATAATTATGAAAGGTTATAAATTGATAAATAAATTAATGTATAGTATAATTCACCGGTCATGCACGAAGCATGCCATTCAGTTTTTCTATATATTGTGGAGGGAAGGTTCCTTAAGTTTCCATATTATACTAACAGGACTGCTGCCTGTATGCCGTAAATGATGCATCACTCCCAGAAACACATATGGAGATGCACCAAGATTGTTTTCCTTATATTCACGACCCAGTTGTAAGAAAGCTTATATCATCGGAAAGGCGATGGAACTGGAAAGCAGGACAATGCAACAGTATAACAGCGCAGCAGTTACAGAAGAACATTTTAAAATGCCAGTTTATCGTAAATTTAATAAAAATAGGTGTAAGATAGACGTGTAAAAAATAATTATTTTCAAATAGTAATATAATTTATATGGGTGATAAGTGAATATTTATAAACTATAGCATACTATAGTAAACATATAGGTGATATATATTGGAAGATGAAATAACTACTATACAATTAAAGAAGTCTGTGGTGAATGCTCTTAAAGAAATAAAGAAGGACCCACGTGAGACATACAATGAAATCATTCTAGACCTTATAAAGGATGCCCGAGAGACCTCGGAACTTAATACATTTGTCGCGAAAGCCCAGGAATCAAAAATGAAAGAACTATGGGAAGAAGGAGATTACAGCGGTTGGGAACATGCCTGAATCTAGAGATGTAATGCTCGCAAAATTAAGGATAGCGGATGGATCCAGTTCTCAAACTTCAAGAGAGTGTAATAAAATATAACCATATTTTTACTTTAATGAATGACACTTTCCTGAAAACGGTGTTACATCTTAGCAAAGAGGACAAACAACCGGTTTTAAAGACAATAAAAGAAAAATTTGAAACCTATTTAAGGAAATGGCATTGTTATATATTCCAGGAAGAATTGAAAATAAAATGGGGTCAAGTTAGTATAAAAAAGCAGGCACACGGCCAGTCCAACCTTCATCCTCAGGTCGCTCTAGAGGACCCCAATGATCTTTATTATCTTAGTATAAAAATAGAGGAAAACATTTGTTCTACATCGTATGTGATAACCTAAAAGTGCCTTCTAGAATAATTACATATTAACAGAATATATAATAACAGATAAGGAGTAGAAATAATATATAACAAGATAGACAAGCAAACAGATAGCTGAAGAAAGCTTGCAATATTACTATGGTGTACATCGTTCGAAATATTTTTAAATCTGGTATGTGGCGGAAATACTAGATTTGTAATGCAATACCTCAGATAATAGTTGGCACATATGGAATAACGTCTAGAAATACCGAAATTTCCTGTATCCATCTAGTAACGAATAGAGACTCTATGTCTGGCATAATGAAAAAAATAAACTTTTTATATATGTATATATTTATATCTATGTGAAGAAAAAATTGACATTATTAATAGATGAGGATATAATAATAAAAGCTAAATCGATCCTGCTCTTGAAAAATGTAACATTAAGCGAGTTTGTAGAAACCAAATTAAGATTATTATTATCCGTAGAAGAACATGATAAATCTTTTATAGATATAGGAATTAAATATAATTACACTTCACCTGATGAGATAGTTGAGAAAAGAAAAAAGCTGAAAATTGTTGATACACAAAAAATACTTGATGAAACAAGAGATGAAATGGATAAACGTTTATCCTGATGCAGGTGACTATGTATAAAGGCACATAAGCAAAGCAATTTCGGAGACTATTAATGCCTTATTTAACGATGCGTACAATAGTAAAATAAAGATCATTACCTCTATCTTAACAATTGGTGAAATTTCAATAGTTTTTGATAAATCATGGAGAAAGCAAATTATAGATGACCCTATTGAGATGTTTAATAGGTTTTATGATGAAGTAAGAAATTTAATAAAATTAAATGCTATTGATTTAATAAATATTAACAGTGATATCATGATTCGTTCTAGTAAAATTTGTATGGACTTGCACAAACCGTTAGCAGCCGTGATACATATAATCTCATCAATGAATATTTCCTCACTTTTTATTACCGCAGATAAGGAACAAAATTCTATAGCGTCTTCTTTAGGTGTAAAAACCAGATTTATTTGAACCTGTTAATACCTGTTTTGATATTTCTACACTTTACGGTCTCTATTTTTCATATTTTTTGCACTTTCTTTAGCTATATATGTATAATAATTAAATTTCAAACCTGTATACTTATGTTATGAACGACCAGTTTAATATGTTCATGCGATCCTCTGACTGGAAATTTACAACCTCTTCACATGCAAGGAGAAAGAGGGGTCAGGCCTCATTCCACATTGTTTCCCTATACGGGCACAGCAGGCAGGGTTAGGGATTATACATATTCGCAACAAACATTGCCCTATCACCGAATAAGCTGCTCAAACTGTACAGGAAAAGATGGGGAATAGAGACAGGATACTGGATGATAAGGAAATTCCTTGCAAGAACTACATCCAGAAGACTCAATGTAAGGCTATTGTATTTCTATCTTGCAATACTACTATATAATATATGGGTTCTCATGAATATTGTATCAAAAATCATAATCATAGCAGATAATCTGAGGATATTCATGGTCTCAATACTTATCAAAATAAAAAATCATTAAGCGGATACCTATTACCTTCCCATTAAAAAGAAAAAACATATCAGCAATGATGAATCATGGGAGATTCGCTAGCTAGTACATAAAGTACATAAGTATAACGTGTTTTTGCTTCTCCTATACACCTTAATTAATTCAGAGTGATTCTTAACATAGGTTATTTCTCATACGGCGTTCATTATGGGCATAATCAAGGGTTGGGAATAATATATATTGTGGTTATGCATTGTATTTCCGTTTAAAAATGATTAGCGGGTAATATAATGAAGGATAGTAAAACTCTGAATGTTAGGCTAGAAGAGACAGGCAGTATTATAGTATTGCATGGAAGTTGCCATGTTGAGGAAAAGGGTATCTCATTCTTTTTATGGTCAGAAACCACAGAAACGAAAATAAAAAATCCTGCTATCCATCCATTTTCAGGCACTTCAAAGGTTGCTGTCAATGCGGTTAAAAAAATATGGGGCAATAAAATTAATTTTAAGAACGAAACTTTATCCGCTGTTTTTCCAACTTCACTTGATCAGCCACTGGTATCAGGTGAACTATCAGGCATAGTTTCAAATGAAAACGAAAACGATACATTTTCGTATATGGAATGGCATATTAACGGAATCTCAGTAAATATAACAGATGTTTTCCTGATGCTGCTACAGTTAAATAATAACATTATAAACGGAATTATAATAGGAGATGATTTAAAGTTCTGGAAACTCGCCGCCAGTAGTGCATTTAACCTATTAACTCAGCAAAAGTTTATACCTTCTGCAACAGAAGAAGGGACTACTATAAAATCCAGATGGCTTCCCATTCTGGAAACATATGAAGACCAGAGTTTAATATATGAATTATCAAAAAACATGCCCGGAGTATGCCTTGCGTTTAATCACATGGAGATTGACAGGGAAACAATGCTAAGGATGTTTATATCAGAGGTTATAGATAGTATTTCCAGAAGATTTGCCTATAATCCCGGGAAGCCAGTAAAAGGTTCGGTAGGTGATGCCGCCAAATGGGTAAACTCATTATCGCTGGATAATCCATTTGTTACATATGGCCGTAGCCTGGCAATGCAAAAACTTGTTTCATGGTCAGAGAAGATCAAGAGCACACTAAATTTTCCATTCAGGACATGCATGGATCTTATACCTCCGGAAAATAATGGGCAATGGTTTCTTAAATTCTTTTTGCAATCCAAAAAGGATCCGAGCCTGATGGTGCCATATGGCAAAATATGGGATAGAAAAGACTCTGAAACTATTTCCCTGATTAATAAATATACTGCATTTCCAGAAGAGTTTTTATTGCGTTCAATAGGAATTGCACAGTCAATATTTTCTCCTATCGGAAAAAATATCACCTCAAAACCGGATGGTGTATATCTCTCGGATGAAGAGGTTTTTGATTTATTAAAGACGTACAGTAGTTCTATGGAGGAAGCTGGATTCGGTATACTGTTTCCAGAATGGTGGGGAAAGAAAGAGAACAAACTGGGTATTAAAATAAAAGTTAAAGCTGGGGATATTAATAATTCTGTAAAATTGGGAATTAATGCACTGCTGGATTACAGCCTGGATATTGTCCTTAACGGTGAACCGGTTTCCAAAAGTGATTTAGAAAAACTCGCCATTATGAAAAGCCACTTAGTGCAGATTGGAAAGAAATGGGTAGAGATAGATAATGATCAGTTAAATAAAATATTGAAACTTTTAGACAAAGGCAATAAAAAAATGTCCCTGCCGGAACTTCTAACAATGGAAAATAGCAATTCAATTCCGGTGGTTGAAATTTCAGGGGAAGGATGGGTTGGAGATATAATAAGTGGCAACGCAAAAACATTGCCTATAGACGAGCCGGAAAATTTCATTGGAAATTTAAGGGCATACCAGAAACACGGTGTTGCATGGCTAAAATTTATGACAGGCGCAGGTTTTGGATGCTGCCTTGCTGACGACATGGGTTTAGGGAAAACTATTGAAATCATTGCATTTTTGCTGGACAGGCTCGAAAATAACGGATCAACATCATTGATACTATGCCCCACATCTGTTATTAGCAACTGGGAGCACGAAATCCATAAATTCGCACCTTCATTGAATGTATACATACACCATGGAAATTCAAGAAAAAAGGATGATAATTTTATAGACAATATTACAGATTATAAAATTGTATTGACATCATATTCGCTGCTCCAGAGGGACATTAAATTTTTGTCACAGGTAAACTGGGATGGAATTATAGCAGACGAAGCCCAGTACATTAAAAATTATTCTACAAAGCAGAGCAGGGCTATAAGGTCATTACAGGGCAATTTTAAAATTGCGTTAACTGGAACGCCAATAGAAAACAGGCTTCAGGATTTAAGGTCAATATTTGAATTTATAAATCCCGGATATCTTAGCGGAGAAAAAAAATTCAGGGAAACTTTTTCTATTCCTATTGAGAGATATGGCGATGAAAATGCAATGAATGCCTTGAATACCCTGGTAAATCCCATGATATTAAGAAGGGTAAAAACAGATAAAAGTATAATACAGGACCTGCCGGATAAGGAAGAGGTAAAGGTGTATATACCATTGACAGGGGAACAGGCATCATTATATGAAGCAGCTGTGAACACAATGCTTGAATCCGTAAATACGAAAAAAGGTATAGAGAGAAAAAGCGTAATACTATCCACAATAACGAAATTAAAGCGGCTTTTAGACCATCCTTCACTGGTTTCAGGTGATCTGGACAGAAGGCTCGACAGATCAGAAAAGCTGGTAAGGCTGAGGGAAATGCTTGAAGAAGCCATTGACAGCAATCAGAAAACACTGGTATTCACACAGTATACCGATGCCGGAAAGATAATAAAGGAAGAAATGCTTAAAAAACTGGGTGAAGAAGCGCTTTATCTCAATGGGAGCACCCCTATGTCTTTAAGGCAGAATATGGTTGAACGTTTTCAGGATCCTGATGGCCCTAAAATTTTTATAATTTCGGTGAAGGCTGGCGGTGCGGGAATTAACCTTACAGCAGCAACAAACGTAATACACTTTGACCGCTGGTGGAATCCATCTGTGGAAGACCAGGCAACAGATCGGGCATACCGGATAGGTCAAATGAAAAATGTCCACGTTTACAAGTTTATTTCCACAGGCACGATAGAAGAAAAAATTGATGATATAATAGAGGGGAAAAGCATGTTGAGGGAGAAAATTATCGGTGCATCTGATGAATCCTGGATTACAGGATTATCCAGCACAGATCTTAAAAATGTGTTTTCATTGCGCAGGGAAGTTATTGCTTCGGAGGATGATGAATAATGGCAAGAAGAAAATATTATGATGATTATTATAGGACTGCGATAAAAACAACCGGTGGCATGAAGGTAAAATCAAAAAAAGGAGATATAGGAACTAAATGGTGGTCAAAAAGGTTTATAGCCATTTTAAATTCTTATGGCTGGGAAACCCGGCTTCAGAGAGGAAAAAGATATGCAAGGGTAGGTCAGGTTTTAAGCGTTAATATAGATTCGAATGTAGTTAGTGCTGATGTCCAGGGTTCAAGGAAAAAGCCATATAGAATAAGTATTGAATTTCCGCGACTTGGTGATAGTGCATGGGAAAAAATAGTAAAGCAGATAATATCCACAAAGGGGTTGGTTGCTGGAATGCTTGCCGGTGAAGTACCATCAGAGCTGGAAAATGCATTTAAACAGGGTGGTGCATCATTGTTCCCTCAAAGTGGAGATGAAATTAACATGAACTGCACTTGCCCGGATTATGCTATTCCCTGTAAACACATAGCTGCTGTATTTTATATTCTGGCAGACCGGCTTGATGATGATCCATTTTTATTATTCGAATTAAATGGAAAAAGAAAAGAAGAGCTCATTTCCGCTATTTCAAAGAATAATGACGGGAATATACCGGAAAATAAGGAAAATAATAAGGATACATCAGTTGCTGTGGAAGAGTTAAATAATTTCTGGAAACCACCTGATTTACATATACCGGTAGAAAATGTTAGAAAGAATACATTATCGCCGTTGAAGAAATACCCATTGCCTATGGAGTTCAATGACCCGGAAATCCAGTATATGCTTGAATTATATTATAATAGGATTAATGAAAACCTCAAAAAAATTAAAGAGGATTTGGTATAATTTTATTATAACTATTATATAATTTTTTATCTGTTCAGTTATACTGAACAATAGTATTCATTGAAAATGAATACCCAGCAATATATAGAGAAAGCTGGACATTTCAATAGAGGTACTTCCTACCTTTAATTTATTCACATAATTGTGTATCATCTTAACAGAAATAAATATTAAAAGAATCTAAAATTTCCATTAAATTAATAAAAAAATTATTTTTAAAGCCTTAAAATATAAAATTTATATGTTTAATCCTGTTTTATTGCGGCCTTAACCTTTGAAAACAGTTCAGGTGTTATCTCAGTGATGTTGTGTGCATTCTTTGCATGTACCTGTATTACAGGTATTAATTCATCCACTGAATCTGCCTTTACGTCAAATCCGCAATCCATTCCTATATCCTTACATTTAAATTCGTAAGCCATTTCTATCAATTCAATTATAGACAAATAGGATATAACTTAAGCATATCATATGTGTACCTATATGTTATTAAATATGTATTCTTTTACTATCTTGTCAATACCTCTTTTCAGGTCTGATTGGACAGCCTTCTTGCTTATTCCAAGTTCACTGGCCAATCCGTCCAGGTTAATCCCTCTCTGAAATTCAAAATAACCATTTTTAAATGCAATATACAATACTTCTTTTTGCCTTAAAGTCAGCTCCTCCGGCAGTTTAGTTACACTTTCCACATAATTGTAATTAATTCCATCTATTGATTGGTCAAGAGTTTCCAGGGCCTTCTTATTTTTAAGTAAAATTTTATACTGTACTTTTAAATTTTCTAATATCTTAACCGAGGTTATTATTGAGCCTGATAAGGCAACTGCCCTGCATATTTCGCAGCTATGTGTTTCTAACCAGGTCTTATCTCTCTGGTTTTCATAAATAGTGATTTTGTCATCTTTTATGCTTTCGCGGATTTTCTTATAATTTTCAATTCCCATAAGGTGATTTGTACTGCCTGCAGAAGGATTTATCTGGAATATTCTGACCTTTAAATTTAATGGTGCCAATTTTTTTAATACGTCGCAGGATGGTTTTTCCGCCGTCAGTGTTATTTCTATAAGATGCCCTTTCATGTTGATTATATATAATGTTCATTTATAAATAATATCATTTATTATGAAAACATATTAAAACATTTTAATATTCCTGGAAAGTGCTATTCTCCGGGTTGATGGCCACTATACGTATCTATAGGTTGATAATTTTAGTATCGTACGTTATTTGATAATCCAGACAGATAATTTGTTAATGCTTATCTGTTTGGATATAGCTAAATAAACGATTTTATTAAATCACCCGTATCATTTATTATTTGTTCAGATATATAATAATTTATTTTTCATAATAATATTTCAGCTGAACTTTTGTTCATTGCATCATAAATTTTTAGGAAGAAATCAATATTATCATGATTATAATTCTCTGAGTTAATGTCGTTGATAACACGTACCAATTCCATAGTTAATTCACTAATTTGAGTTAACCCGAGTGACATCGTCAGCTCACGTACTGTTCTGTCCAGTAATTCGCCATTTATATTTGAATGAGTGAACTGAGTTGAAGCTGCATTTCTAAGTAAATTTAATAATAATATGCCACTGTTTAAATATTCTCTGTATTTTGATTGATTTTTATTTTTTATTAATTGCTCAATTGAATAGGCACAATCAAGAGCAACCATAGATAAATTGAAACTATCAGAATTTATTTTTGTTAAGTACCACTTATTTTTCTGCATTATAAATGCACATTTTTGTAAAATATATAAATACTTAGGCAAAATTTTTGATTGCGTATATTAGAGCCATGGAAGCTCCCTCCATCAGGTGAATAATGTTTTACCGTAACGGTTTTATTAGCTACCATTGCTTTATGCATAATTACATGTTTGATAAGACTACGAAATTGTATGGAGCAGTCTTTAAATTTCTGTGCAGTTGTAATGAACAATAGTTTTCATTAGCAATGAATAGACTTAAATATATACCATGCAATATATAAGGAATGATTCTAAAGGAAACATTAAAGAGAGTAGTAAATGCACAGAGGGATGATCTGAAAGCCTTTGAATATGGAACTACCAGAGAGAAACTAGAAGATATCAATCTAGATATGCCATACGCAATAATATTATCCGGCATACGCAGATGCGGTAAAAGTACATTATTGCACCAGTATATCAGCAATATTGATAATTATTATTACTTAAATTTTGAAGATGCCCGGCTTAATGATTTTGATAGCAACGATTTTGAAAAACTTGATGATGTCTTTAAAGAACTGTTTAAAGAATGTAATTATTATATGTTTGATGAGATTCAAAACATTGATAAATGGGAAGTTTTTGTTAGGCAACAATTGGACATAGACAAAAGGTTTCTCATTACAGGCTCAAATGCATCACTATTAAGTAAAGAGCTGGGAACAAAACTTACAGGCAGGCATATCAATATTGAACTTTTTCCATTCTCGTTTAAAGAGTTTTTATCCCTGGAAAATTTAGAGGCAAACACTGAATCATTCATGAAATATTTACAGGAAGGTGGATTTCCGGAATATTTGAAGTATAAAAAGGAAGAAATACTAAGAGAATTATTCATTGATATAATAGAGCGGGATATAGTTGCCAGGCATCAATTACGCGATTCAAAACTATTAAAAAATATTGCTTTATATTTATTGACAAACACAGGAAATGAATTTTCTTATAATAAACTCAAAAAAACTTTTAACCTGGGTTCTGTAAACACTGTAATTTCATTCATTCATTATCTAGAAGATTCTTATTTACTATTTACAATTCCAAAATTTGATTATTCGTTTAAAAAACAGATAATGAATCAGAAGAAGGTATATTGTATAGATAATAAGCTTATACTGGCAAACTCAGCATCATTTTCCATGGATTATGGCAGATTACTGGAAAATTCTGTATTTTTATTTATACGCAGAACTTATAAAGAGATATTCTATTATAAAGGTAATAATGAATGTGATTTCATAGTTAAAGAGAAAAATAATATAAAAATGGCAGTACAGGTAACATCTGAATTAAATGTGGATAATAAGAAAAGGGAAATTGATGGAATAATAGAAGCTGTTAAGAAGTTCAATCTTTCCACCGGTTTAATAATCACACTGGATCAGGAAGATGCCTTTGAAATAGAAAACAAAAAAATACTGGTAAAACCGGTATGGAAATGGATGCTGGAAAGGATATAAGTATGATTAACAAATTATACCTGGTAAGTGTTTGTCAATACATTTGAATATTCCCGTAGAGTACAGAGAATAGATAATATTTTGTATTCTACAGACCACCAGTCGCTGGACCTTATAATTAGTTTACAGAATAATGTTTTAATAGTGATGTCTCTTTTTTTAATGTTGATTCAGATGGAAACTACGATTAGATTTGCCGAGACGAAAGATCTTGAATCATTGCTGAAAATAGACAGACTTGCCCACCAGGAATTTCCAGATTGGTGGGACTGTCTTGAGGCAAGTGAAATGAAAAAGCTGATAGGTAAGTCAAAGTTCAATGTGCTGGTAGCTGTTGTAGATGGAGGAATCGTTGGGTTCCTGAGAGGGTCGCTTTTGGAAAAGAACAGGCTTTACGTAGATGACATATTTGTCCTTAAGGAGCTGAGAGGTCAGGGCCTGGGAAAACAAATGATGAACCTTTTCCTCGAGGAATGGAAGGGAAAGGCAGTCTCGGTAGGATTGCACACCAAAGATTTCAATGTAAAGAAGTTCGAAAAGATGGGTTTCAAGAAGAAGATGAACTTTATGTACAGAAAACTATAGCTTCACCGATGTATTTTAAAACGTTAAGAGTTGTTTTACAGGACTTTCTACACCCTATCAGAAGCTATAAATATCGGGTTATTTATAATTAATAACAATCTGAACGCATATAAATACGAAAAAATTTCAGTTAATATTTTTTATTAATGTACATGCCAGGTAAGACGCATCAGAATAAAATATTCAATTGAATTGTTATTTTCATATGCTTAGATAATCCCGGCCAGATATTTTGATGAATCGGCGATGTAGAGACTTACCGCATATAGAAAAATTCTATCGGATATTACCATGGAATAAACTAAAAACAAATATGTTGTAATTAATCTATAACATCAAGGTTTTCTATGCGCTTTTTAGCATTCATTTTCTGTTTTGCCTTTAAACGGTCATACTGCCTCTGTGTCATCATTGTTGCAGGTTCCCGGTCATTCTCTCTATTAATAAGTGAAATCAGGGCCATCCTGTTGCCGTTATGTGAGAGTATTTGCTTATCTACAGCAATATTTCCTTTCATGGCTACACGGGAAAATATTAAGGGAATCAAAAGAATAACTATAAAAAGCCCTAATTCTGCCCCGATAAAATATAGAGTATATACCGGAGCAACGTTCATGTCCACTACATATAAAGCAATATAGGCGTCGAATAAAAATGTAACAAGAGAGAATGCAAAGTTTACTGTTTTCCGGCCTGTTTTTAATAATTTTTTGTAGTATATTTCCAGCATTAACATATCCAGTTCGTCATCATTTAAGGATTCCAAAGCGTGTTTATAGATGATGATTTTCCATGGTTCATCATCAGTACTTCCACCAAACATAAGGCCAACACCTGCTTTTGTATACACTTCAGGTGCATTGGTTCCAAGCATAGACTGCAACCTTGAGGTTAAATCACTATTGAATTCTAATCCTTCCTGTTTCTTGCCCCTGCTAAAGAGGATAAAAAGAGGAATGGACATTAGTACAAGGTCTGCAGGGATTAGCAGTAATAATGCCTCTATTGTATGGAAGGTAATAATGACAAAAATGGATTCAAGCATTATATAGGCCATTATAAAGAAAAGCCCCAGCGACCTGGCCAGCCTTTTTCCACTCATTCTTAATTTTCTTGCCGAGGTAAAACTGATTAACGTGAATATGGCTGCAATAGCTGGAGGCAAAATAAACACCGATACTGTGTCACGGTATATTCCCGGCAAGGATAGGATCAGAAAAGTAAAAACTCCTACAAATAAGCCAGTAGCAATCAGGAACATGACATACTTAAAATTGCTAATTAATTTTACCATTGAGATATAAATCATTATTTGCATATAAATTTTTTGACCGGTGGATTTTAATTGTTATGCCAGCTGACTGCGATTTCATTTCAGACAACTGCTATGAAAATATTTAGTTTCAGTATTAAATATCAGTTTACGTATATACATATATTAGGATTTATCCGGTTTCCATAGATTTAATTCCATAGCTATTTCGAGCAGGATATTTCTAGCCGCTTGCCTTTCAGGAACACACAAGTCTAGTTCAAACCAGTTTTGCTAAATTATCAACCACTGAAAATATTTGCTGGGTTAAACATGCAAGTATCAAAATTTTTCTGCTAAACTCGTAGTAATAACCCCGGTATGGTGTGAAAATAGTATGATAATATTTATTTATATACAGATAGTTGAACAAATTATTGCATTAATTTAATCATACCGTTCAAAGTTTCTGAATTTGAATGGAGTGCACAAGACCCCATAGAAGTTGGTATATGGGAATGAACGTAGATTATGATCTTATCTGGTCTTTTCTAATGGCGATTCCTGTAACCATAATCTTTATACTTGTATTTACATTACTTAATTGATAATAGATGGATTATGAATTTAATCATGCTGTAAATTTTATAATTATCGTTGACGAGCCCGTGGATATATTTAACCTATTCACACGCAGCGATGATAAAGCATTTAAAGAAGCATTCACGTTCCCGGCTCCAACCAATAATGTCAATCAAAACTTTTCTTTCAGTGCCCAGCTTAACCAGAATTTTACATTAAAGAAAATTATTGAAGGAATAGATTTGGCGATTTTTAACATTAATTATGGTAAAAAAATTAGAGGGGCTTTTAGAATTTCAACAAATGTGAACAATTCAAATATAAGTTCTAATGAACAAATCTTTTCTAAACTCAAAGATTTAGTGACCAATTTACAATATACCAATGTATTTGCTTATGAAATCTCTATTACCGGAATAATAAATTATAAAAATTATGAAGAGTTTAAACAGGTAGAAAATTTGCAAACAATGTCGTCCCCAAAATATAGATCAATTAAAATCATAGACGGTGCAGATACCAGTACAGATCTAAGGGAGCAATATATAAGTGAAATAGATATTGAACAAAATGTGATCGAGCCAGGCAAATCTAACCTGCTGGCCGTATACAGGACTCCTGACTTCCATATTGACTCGTTAACCAGATTACTGGCTGATATAGGGAAAATTGTAAATATGATTAGATAATAATTAAGTGATAATAATGGAAAACATTTCACCATACATTGACTTTGATACGCCATCATCTATTCCGGTGAATAGTGGTTATGATGAAGAGTTTAATAATCGGGAGATAATAATGAAAAATGTATTCGCCATTGGATATGACAAAGATGATAATAATATATCATCAGTCGTTCAACCAGATGATAAAGCTTTCCTAACCGAGATATTAATCAAATGTGTGAATTCAATAGCTTATATAAATAACCCTGCAGAGTTCCGTGAACTTCTAAGTATTGCCCAAATGGAAGAATTGTTTAATTTATTAGTATATTATTTTACCTATTACATGGCAACTTATGGAACCCCAGCAATTGAAGTTGTGCTGGATGAAAATTCCTCACCTTCATATTTAAAGCTCCTAATTCCAGATTGCAACTGGGAAGAATGGGATGTACTTGATAAAAACTTACTGGCAAGAGAGAATTTACTTAAAGGATATTTAATGATAGGATGTATAAAGGGATTAATAGAATAAACACACTTAATCCGGCCAGGTTACTAGACGGCATTGATGTGGAGACTACTGATGAACTTTTGATCCGCAGAAGCATAAGCACCATGTATATGTCACTGTTTAATTTCTGGGCTGCTATTGAGTATTATCAAAATAACCAAATTGGCAATGGTAAGGGTAAGGCGTTTACGAACGATGATTTTACAATGACACGGTTTGAAAAAAGCTTTATAGGGATAGGTAGTAAATATATATTCACCCTTTCTAATTACCGCAACGCGTGTGATCATAGATTGGAAAATCCAGCCAGGGTAACCTCATATAATACGGAATCAATAGGATCAGAAAGAGTGCCTATTAATAATAAATCCTTAAGAAAAGCCCATGAAAGTTTCATCCATATTCTAGAAGTGCTGAAAAATAAGGTGGATGAGGGGATTTGACTATATTATTTCTGGCGTTGCCTGCATTTTTATTTATATTTTAGCTGGAATGCCATGCAAATTTTTTTAAATATGTTTTAATTATTATACCACGGATACAACTGTAATCCATATCTGCTATGGAACTTATGCCTATTGTATTATAATTATCTATTATTTTAGTTAAGTTATTATAAGACCTTTTAAATATTTCAGATATTATAAATTTTTTATTTCACATCGTTGATATTATAATATTTACATATACAGATGGTAAATATTACTACACCCAGTAAAAAAATTTAAATAAATATTCACAATAATAGTTTAGAATTAAGTAATTTCTGTATTTTGAACCCTGATATGGATTCTTTAAGTGTAAAAGGTGGTTATATGGATAATTTTAATAAACTGGATACCGGAAAGATAGGGTTTCAACAGAAGAAGTTATTTACACTGTCCTCTATGGGCATATTCCTGGATGGCTATGATCTGTCAATAATAACAATGGCCATACTGGTTATACCTGCACAATTGGATTTCACAAAAATGGAATATATATTTGTTGATATTTCATCCTTTGTTGGAATGCTTATCGGAGCGCCTGTACTCGGATTATTATCCGACAGAATAGGAAGAAAGAAGATTTTCGGGCTGGACCTGATATTCTTCGTTGTTTTTGCCATAACAGCTGGCTTATCAAATAATTTTATTGAATTGTTTTTATCAAGGTTTTTAATGGGAATAGGCATTGGCGGCGATTATCCAATAAGTTCAACAATGATGGCAGAGTTTTCACCTAAGAAATCAAGAGGCAAATTATTAATTTCAATGGTAGGCATGTACTGGTTAGGTGCTTTTGTTTCGTCTTTTGTTAATTATATATTTGTGATTAATGCATATTTCTGGAGATATACGTTTATAATAGGCGGCCTGATAGCTATACCTGTAATATTATTAAGGTTTAAAATACCTGAATCCCCGAGGTGGCTCTTATCAAAGGAGAAAGATTATAAGAAATATAATAAGAAATCCCCTAAATTCTATACAATGCTAATATTTGTTTTGCTTGCATGGTTTGTCTTTGATGTTGCGGCATATGGATTAGGATTTTATTATCCAGTCATTTTCAGTGCACTGGGATTCAAGGATCAGTTCAGGCAAATAGCTGAGATCAGCATGTTAATATCGGTAGGTGGCATTTCAGGCTACTTAATTGCTTTGCCCTTAGCAGACAAACTTGGCAGAAGATTTTTAATTATAGCTGGATTTTTTATTATGTCGGTGCTTTTAATTCTAGGGTCAGTAATAAAAATAACAGGATTATATGCAGTTCCATTTTATTTTCTATTTGTTCTCTTTGAGCAATGGGTAGGTGCTGTGACATTATTCTATCCTACGGAAATATTCGACACTTCTATAAGATCAAGCGTCCAGGGGCTTGCAACATCTGTTTCAAGGGTAGGTGCAATAATGGGTATAGTTTTATTTCCTTTATTCCCACTTTTTAAATCCTTATCAATATTTGCCGCCTTTTCGGTTTTAGGTTTATTTGTAGTTATATTTTTAGCACCTGAAACGAAGAATAAATCACTTGAACAGAATGTAGAGGCTTATACAGCATCTAAATAAATTTTAATTTATTTTTGCAAACAGGGTAACCCCATTGTATATGAATAAAAATAAAGTGCTATTTTTTACGATCCATTCGCAGAAAATCTACAGACTCACCAGTAGATCAAATGTCACCATCGGCGTGGCTGTTTAACTGAACTATATTTGGTACAGGAGATTAGTTCCTCGGTACCTGGAGCAATTCAGGAATTCAGAGATCTAAAGTAATATCAATGTTATGGAGACTATTTATTAAATTTCAGAAAAATCTCTGCGTTCTCACCAGTATAATAACAATTTGTAGTTATATTATAGGTATAGTATGTATTACAAAAATTCTTAAGTATATGTAGTATATATTATAATATGAATAAGTATACGACACTATCAGCGAAAATTACTAAAGAAGATAGAGAAGAATTAAGAAAACTGGGTATAAATCCGACTGAAATTATTAGAAAAGCCATTCACGATGAAATTAAAAGGGCCAGGGATAATGAGCTAATGGAAAAAATGAAAAAAGTTGCTCCCGTGCTATCGAAATTAAAAATGGATGAATTGGTAAAAGACATTAGAGAGGATAGGGAAAGATGAATATATTGGATACCTCCTCAATATTTAACCTGTTCCGGCGTGGCAAGTATACAGAAATCCTGGATAATGCGACTATACCTCTTGCAATTTATGAAGTTGGAAATGTTTTATGGAAAAACAGTAATGTTAAGAATACAATATCAAAGGAAGAGGCAAAAGATATTGGTTCGGTTTTGTTTGAATTAATTAATTCTATAGAACAGGTTATTCCTACATGGTCTTCTGTTTTGTCCCTTGCTTTAACAGAGGGGCTGACATTCTACGATTCGTCATTTCTTGGAGCTTCAATTGAAAGAGGTTATGGTCTGATAACTGATGATATAAAACTATTTAGAATAGCAAGTATCAGGATAGCAGTAAAGATGACCAAAGACCTTTAATTAAATATAATTCCGTTCATTAAGGGGATAAAATATATATTTTTCTGGCGAAGAAATATGCAAATCAATAAAATATTGAGTCGATAAAATTACTGTGAAAGAAACTCAAATGAGTATTATATCAATAACTTTATTTTTCCAAACAGGATGACCCGATTATATATGAATACAGCAAAAGTGCTATTTTTTATACGTTGCTAATCAAATACCGGAATTTACAAATCGTAGGAAATAGGAAAAACCGATAAGTTATATTGCCATTTGACATTTTAATCCAGCATTCCTAAATGCCCAATCAAAATTTTTAAGCCATAATAGATAATAGTGTTTTTATGAAAAATTCAGGCAATACTGCATATATCATAGATTCAAAAAGGACGCCCATAGGTAAAAGGAATGGAAGTTTAAAAGATGTGCATCCCGTGGACCTTCTGGGCAATCTAACCAGAGATACTCTTGCAATTAATAAAATAGATCCTCATTGAATTGATGACGTGATAACAGGCTGTGTTGACCAGGTAGGAAACCAGGGTGCGGATATTGCAAGAAATTCAATTTGCATCATGGTATTATTATAAATTATAATATGGAAAAGGTTGAAACCGTTAATGGCATTCAAATTCAATATGTTAAATTATTGAATTTTCTACTGAATTCTAATACTTACCTGCTGGACTTATTTCATAATAAGTGAGATATAAATGAGTTGATGAGGTTTATTTTATACATTTGAGCTGCACAGATTAAATCTGCCCTTTAAGTGGGCATTTATTTGGAAAATGTAAAAATGCGTTATTATTCATTTCCTAGCCTTTCATTACTTGTCTACACTATTAATTGTCCTCTTAATGCCAAGCATGACGGCATAATTGCTTATTATTCCAATTGCCAGTAACATATGCAAATATGGAATATATGTTGAGTAGAAGCTATTTGTTTTAAGTATGATAAATCCTGACCCGATTATACCGGTTATAACTATCAACAAAATATTAACTATTGCAAGATGGGCAAGTCTGATTATATTTTTAGTGTACACGTAAGATAAAATTGACATGATAAAGAGAAGTACACCCAGTGATATATGTAAAATTAAAATTTCAGAATTTGCAGGGTTTGCAATCTGTGAGAGATAAAATCCAACCATAATTTGTATGAGAGTAATACCGGAAGTAGCCCATAAAACGCGTTCAATTTTGTCCAAACTTCATTACCAGAATCCTTATATGATCAGGATAATTAAATGTATACTTTATCCAGAATTCTAGCAACTATGTTTTATGCTTGTATAAATTTTGCAGCAGGCCAGAATAATGTTTGTCAATGTAATTTTTTTTATTGAAATACATAAAACGAAAGCCCTCAATATAAAGCAAATGTAATAGGGAGCATTCAAATGCTAAAATCCACACTTGCTAAAGGAGTTGCAGTAATAATAGTATTGGAGTTCACTACCGGTGATAACGTTGCCTCTTCAGGGCCCTCAGTGTTCACTTTGCATGCATCCCTGTCTACGTACACTTGGAATGTAAAACTTTTAATACACTTTTACATTATTCAAAGTATGATACCTGAAAGAATGTTTGTTGATAGAATAAATGAATTACAGAATTTAGAAGATTTGAGCAATGAAAATAGAGCCCAATTAATTCTGATATATGGTAGAAGGAGAATTGGAAAAACTACTTTACTGTATGAATTTTTAAAAAATAAAGACAACGCTCTGTTTTTTATGGCAGATGCGAGTGAAAACATCCTGGATACATTTTCTGATATAGCATCTGAAAAGTTCAATAATGTGAGATTTCAAAACTGGGATAATTTTTTTGATTTCCTCTATTCTAAATCGAAAGAGAATAGATTTATTGTAGTAATAGATGAATTTCAGTATTTAACAGCGGTTTTAAAATCCTGGCCAACGATATTGCAAAGGCATTGGGAAAAATTGAAGACCACGAAAATATTCCTGGTTCTTTCAGGTTCCCTGGTATCCTCAATATACAGAATTGCCATGGGATACGGCTCTGCATTATATGGCAGAAAAACCGGTGAGATGAATATAAAGCCTTTGAATTTTATCGATACGGGAAGTTTTTTTAACACAGATATAAATAATCTGGTTAAAATATATATGATTCTGGGTGGTGTCCCACGATATCTTGAGGAATTTGATTCCGGAAATATATATAATAATATAATCAAAAAAATTCTTAATAAAAATTCATTTTTGTATAATGAACCTCTAAATTTATTACATGAGGAGTTTAAGGATTTAACATCTTATTTTGCAGTTCTGGATACAATAGGATCAGGTGCAACTACTTTTAATGAAATTTCGGTAAAATCCAGGATAGCACAGAATAAACTATCTAAGGTTCTTGATGTATTAATACGGGCCGAGTTAATAGCAAGGGAGGAATCGATAATTAAAAGTAATGTCAGGAATATTCACAGTTACTATATTAAGGATAATCTTTTTAACTTCTGGTTTAAATTCGTTTACCCTTTCCGTAGTTTGCTGGAAATGAATAATGAAGAAGTAGTTATTTCTAAAATTAAAAGTGAGATAAATACATTATTCGGCCATAGATTTGAATTCATAGCCCGGGATTTATTATTGCATAATCAAGATAAATTACCATTTGCCATATCCTATATAGGCCGATCCTGGGGAAAACTTAAAAATAAGGTAGGCAATAATTCTAATTATGAATTTGATGTGGTGATACAGGACGCCAAAAAATACTATACCGGAATATTTGAAGTAAAATATAAAAAATTGAGCTATGGAGATGCATATAAAATAATAAAGAACATGCAAGAAATATATAACAATATAAGTGTGAATAGCCATCCTGTATTCGGTATAATTGCGAAGAATGTAGAAAACAAAGAACTTCTCAGGCAAAATGGTTATTATGTATTTGATCTGGATGATTTATAATGCTAAATTTATTTATGAATTCTAGTTTTAAGATTGCTCCATAATGTTAAATGCCAACAAAGAATATAACATTAGAATAATGTATCTAAAGGCCTAGGCAGATTGAGAGCATACCGTATTTTTTGGAAATTTCACCAATTTGGTTCAATACAGGTGATATTATCATTCCCTGCAATTATAGTAGAAATATTAATATAAAAAATTTATATAATTATATGAATGTATGATCCTGAAAGAATTAAAGTCAATGTTAAAGAAAAACGGGAGAAAAATAAAACGATAGCCGTTAAACTCTTTATATCTGCTATTTTAATTTATATTGTAATGTTTTCAGTTGAGGCTATTACTTCTAAAAATCTAATAATCCATTATGCGTTAATTCCAATATTAATTGGTTTTTCAATAGTAATTATAACCTCAGTTAAATTAATAAATAAAATTAATATAAAACTCAATAAAAAAATAGAAAATCATGCCAAAACAAAACTAATCGAGGGTTTTGTATTATTATCAATAATTATTAGTTTTTCAGTTTATTATTTATTAAGTAAAAATAGTATAACACTTTATATTTTAGTGGCTCTTTTACTAATTTGTTCAATAATAATATCCAAAATGATGAATATATTTTATAAACTTCTTAATTCAGGGATAATATCAATAAATACTAATTTTAATAAAAATATAAAATATTCTACATTAGTGGACATTGGCGGTATACTACTAATACTGTCTATTGCGAATATTATAATATTATTAATATCTGAAATGAGTGGATTCTTGAATTTATTTTCAATAACAATAATAGCAATATTTTCTGCAATAATTGTTTTATTAGCATTTTATATGTATAAATCATATAATTATAAATTATTCAAAATCAATTAAATTATATTTAAATTGCTATCCATTTATAAATAATACTCCTTCAGGGATACATACTATTGGTTTTCTGAATATTATGTATAATTATATATGTGTTTTCTATATTTTATTATCTCCTTTATTCTCACAAATTATTAAAATTTAAAAAATATTTAAAAATATTTATGCTTTTACTGAGTGCTTTATTCTGTCGACAAATACATATGTATTAATTAAAGCGTACACCCATAATATCATTAAAACTATCCAGATGAAAATAAATACATCACCTAAGAATGGAATTTTTAAAGCGCTTTCAAGTTTTATTGTGGATGTTGCAAACAAACCTAAAGGAAATCCATATGCCCATACTGACAAATATCCGAATGTTGTTTTCCTGAATATCAATATGAAAACCACAATGAAATTCCAGACTTCAAATCCATATAATAATATTGAAATAAATTCTACAGTTCCGAAATTTAAGGTAATATCTCCTATTACTTTGCCAAATGACATTATTGATAACAGATTAATTATTATTAAGCTTGAAACACCTACAGGAAGCATCGCAGTAGGCAATGTGGAATCTGATTTATTCGAAACATGGCCCGATAATGCAATCGAGCCTATAAAGATGTACAGGAAAAAGAATATACCCAGGCCCATTAACACCAGGAAATAAATGGTTTCTGCTATATCTCCGTGGTAATATCCCATTAAGGGTGTTGCCAGGAAAATACTTGTACCGATAGATAGTGGAGGTATTATTATAGCATAATTTATCTCATTTTTGTCTATTTCCTTTGTATATAATCTATAACCAAGCAATATTCCTAGAACCAGTGCAAGGAAATAGCTGAAAAAGTAATTATATAAAGATACTTCTGCTAAAAGTTTTGACATTCCTATTAAATCTATTAATATATGATCCATTATGAATAATATAATGGGAATTAAGGCTATGAAACTTAATCTCGTTAAGTTATTCCAGTGTAAATATTTTTTATCATGTATTGTAAGCCCCCTTATAGCCCAGAGAATAAATATTACGATAAACATTATAATTCCAAGCCCAAAGAACACCTCTCCTGTATATTTTAAGTCAATATTCACTAAATACTTTGATACTAAAAAGAAAACCTGGGAAACTGCAAGTGTTGCTATTACCATACCGAACCATTCTGAACCGAAAATGTAAAGAATTTTGTTTTTCATCTTACTCTATTGACTGTATAGTCAGTAATTATATAAGTATTTTGACTAACTGGTCAAATATTATTTATATAAATAAAGAATAACTGGGTATGAAAGAATTAAAGAAAGATTTAATTCTAGAATCAGCAATTAAAAATTTTGCAATTAACGGCTATGAAGCATCTATGGATGAAATAGCATATGATGCAAAAGTTAGCAAGGGTTTACTTTTTTTCTATTATAAAAGCAAAGAAAATTTAATAATTGACGCTGCTATAAAATCTGTTCCATTAGATGTGCTTAATTACATAGAAACAAAGAATACAGTGATATCCATTCGATATTATATGACCTGGGTACAAGATTTTTAGATTCGTATAAGAATCAGGACCTCAGAAATCTTTTTCTTTATACAATAAGCAATAAGAATAAGTATCCTGAAATAAAGGAAAAACTTAAGGAGCTATGTTTTACAAACTTCGATGAAATTTTCAGTAAAATCAAAAATATATCTAATCTTGATTTTTCATTAGCTAAGAAAAGGTCTTTTTTCGGTTCACTTCTATGCTATCTTATATGGTGGGATGACAATGACCAGAATATAGAAAATTATGTAGAAGACCTTGTAAACGGATTTCTGAATAAATAAATATTTTAGTTGTATATTTATTACACAACTATCCTCTATATTATACGTATAGTATAATGGATATAAACCTATGACCACGCTTTTATTTTCGGCCCACTTTTAATATTAGTTCTATCAAAGAATCGACCTGCTTAAAGAATACTTTTTCCATTTCCAATTCTTGCATTATACCTTCTAAACCACTATAGGACGGTGTATAATAAGGATATATATCCGTAGCATACCAGTAATCAAAAGTTTTGTCAATCATAGAAGGCCTATTCTTATTTTTTGCCACGCCTATAATTGTTTTAATTAAAGATAGCTGTCTATCTATGATAATATCTATATCATCGTTAGAATTTGCAGTATGAAACATAATCCATCTTTTTATATTTTTTAAAATATGTGAATCACTAATATTATTTGAATGAATTTTGGCGATTTCTACACTAAACCTGATATCACTTGGAAATGTTAAATAAACAATGTTATTATCGACTAAATACTCTGAGAGAGATGCCAATGCAGTTCTTTTATTACCATCAATAAATGGATGGCACCGGATGATTCTCATAAACAAGACTGCTGCTTTGTCATATATAGTAGGATAAATATCGCTATTGTTAAAATTATCATTCATGCGGTAAACAATACTTTTTATTGCGTTAATATTAAGATAATTAGAATCTATAGAATAATTCTTAGCAATCTTCTCATGTATCTCTATAATATTTTTGTATGTAAATTTCATTTAAAAAATTATAATTTTGAAAGTCTATCCATAACTGACTTATACATCGGGTTTTCATTCAGCATTAAATCCATGTATTTATCCACCATTTCCTTTGTTATTTTAGTTTCCATATTTTTCACTATAAACTCTTATAACTTTTATATTTAAATATATTTCTATAAAAATGTAGATACAAGAATAATACTTCCAGTAATGTCGCTCTATATCTTTGTCTCTTGAGTCCCATTAATAGATCTATATCTATATTTTTAATAGCTGGTATGTTAATATCAGTATTTGCTATATTTTGTAACTTCCTTACTCAAAAGAGATATTTTCCTATGCTGTTTGATCATTAGATTCGTTGACGAAGAGAGTTTATATTTACACATAATTATGTACATAACCAGGTCAATCAATTATCTATATGCAGATTAAAGGTCACCGAATTATCGCTTTTATTATATTATTTTTCATCGCTTTATTTTATTGCTTAATATTAATAGTCCAACATTTTAATAAATTTACTTCCTGGTATTATAAAAGTCTTAAAATGTGTTAATATTATAATAAAAAAGCAGGTAACAGAGTTTGATTCACCTTTCCCCAACTTTAGTCGTTTCCTGTGCTCCAGTTGTCCTAACTTTAAGAAATGGTGCCAGTATCATCGCTACAACTTCTATAGCCAGTACCACTGAAACACCGACTGTTATTGTAGCAAGGCTTCCAAATTCCGGTCCAAGGAATACTGGTATGAAAGCCACTCCTAAATTCGTAAACACACTGTACATGGATGTTGCGAATCCTGCCTGTGCTGGATCTGAGACATATCTAGTAGTCAGCGTCATAGCCATCGACCAGTAAGCGTTTCCGAAGATACCGAAGAAGAAATAGCCGGCCCCAATTAATATTATAATTGTGGAATAGGACAGGCTCACTGTCATCACAGCGGTAAATATGAACATCAGTACACCGGTAGTAATTAATCCTGTACGTATTCTATTGTACTTCTCGAATACTGGAGGCAGTATTAATGCACCAAGGGCAGAACCCAGGAAGGCAAGGCCACCCAGAAGGCCGCCGTAAGCGAGTGCCTGGGCAGTAGCCATATGGTGCAACAGCAGGACTGTAGAACCCAGTGACCCGAACATTACAGACATAGCTGATATTGCAAGGCCTATATACCAGTTTTTAACCATTCCTATCCTGAAAGCTCCTCTCAGTGACCTGCCCTTATAAGATGTTGGATAGCCACGTATTCCAGGTACGAGCCATATAACGGCTATTATAGCGAGGATAACTGGAATCCACATAGCGCCCCTGAGTCCCAGTGCAGTAAAAATGCCTGGCCCAAAGAAAGACCCGAATGCCATCCCGAGGAAAAGCATGCCTACACTGATACCTATTACCGTGTGTGACCTGTCATGGAAAAGTGAATCTGCAACACTTCCTACAGGAGCCATAGCCAGCGGGTAAGCTGCTGCTGCTATTATCCCGGTTACCAGGAAAGATAAGTAATCCGGTGACAATGCTCTCCCGATCAAGCCTATTATGGACAATCCTGCAGCTGTGTAAAGTGAACTTTTAACTGTGAATTTAGCCGACAACCATCCGGCAAGCAACCCCAGTATAACCATAGTATAACCGTAGGTTGAAACTAAAAGGAGTATAGAACTTAAACCTACGCTAAATGAACTGCTAAGTTCCGGTACCAGTGGTGCAAGTATAAACCACCCAAATCCTATTGTAAATAACAGGAACCAGTATGATAAAAGTTTAAACCATTTTTCATCCATGTAAGGGAATAATTACTCTATATAAATGTTTAAGTGTATCATCCGTTCCTCTGAATGTACGAAAATATATTAATTTGTAATCATATTTTACCCTGGTATCAGCGGTTTTGTATATTCGGTTAAAATTATATGAAATAGACATTATATTCGGATTCAAATTTAACCTGCAGGACAAATAAAAATCAATACATTCATTCCTGTGCAGAAGCCTCTGGACTATTTTTCTCCTGAGTGGAACTTATTTCCTTGAGTGTCTTAATTGCAAAATCTATGTGGCTTTTCGGATCCATCTGGGAGTTATGTACGCCCCTGATAATGCCTTGCTTATCAATAATATATGTTATCCTTGCCGGGATTAAGAACCCTTTAGCATCATATGCTTCCCTTATGCTTTTATTCTTATCGCTTAACAGTGTAAACTGCAGTTTATAGTGGTCTTTAAAAGATTTTTGCTTCTCTTCGCTATCTGAACTCACACCAAGCACAATTGCTCCCAATGGCTTAATTGCATCCCAGTTGTCCCTGAAACATTTTGCCTCGGCAGTACATCCTGGGGTCTCAGCTTTTGGATAAAAATACAATACAACAGGTGATTTCCCTCTGAAATCTGCAAGAGAAACTGTTTTCCCCAGCTCATCGTTTGCTTTGAAATCCGGTGCCTTATCCCCAATTTTAAGTGCCATGTTATATCATGTGTAAGTATAATTTAAGCCTTAACTATTAGTTTTTTACGTTATAGATCATCTTTATTCTTTCTATCAATGTAATAGTGAGTTAGTGTTTTACGGGGTTTATTACCACATTAGATTAGAGAAATATTTATATACATATTACGTATATATACGTTATATGAATAATATGCCAGACTGGGTACTGGAACATAAGGGCAAAGGGATAGAAATAAGGAGATTCGGTGACAGGTATTATGCATATGAATCGTCAAGCAGGTATGACAAGGATCTCAAAAGAGCAAGGAAAGTTACAGGCAAATACCTTGGTGTTGTAACACCTGCAGGGATAATAAAGAAGAGCGATGTTTCGGGCATAAGGGGAGACTATGAATATGGAAATATTGCATTACTGTATGGAATAGCAGGGAAGACAGTACTCCCGGTACTGAAGCAGGTATTTCCATACATGTACGACAGGATAATAATATATGTTATCCTCAGGGATATACAGCCACTTCCAATGAAATCTTTAAGGTATTTATATGAGAAAACATACCTTTCAAGAATGTATAGGGAATCCATGTCTCCCGGGTCTATTTCCGGAATGCTGTCATCACTGCCACAGGAAGGCATGGTAAATGCAATGGGGAAGCTCACGGAGAAGGGAGAATATGTTTTAATGGATTCAACAGCCATATTCTCCAGATCGGATAATATATCATTCCTGGAACCCGGCCATAATTCTAAGGAGATACACCTGCCACAGATCAATGTTATGATGTTATTCTCATCAACAAGGACTCTACCCACATTTATAAGGGTACTTCCAGGGTCAATAAGGGATGTGTCAGCTATGGCAAATACAATAGACATGGCAGGTATTGAGAAATGCGTTATAGTTGCTGACAAGGGTTTCTTCTCCGCAGACAATATTAAAAAGCTAAAGAAGAGGCACCTGAGCTACATAATACCATTGAGGAGGAATTCTTCCCTTGTACCTGATACTGATGATTTCCTTGGTGTATTCATGTACAATGGGAAACCAGTAAAGTACTGGAAGCCTGAGAATGGTGTTTACATGTTTGAGGACCCTGTTCTAAAATCAGAGGAAGAGAGGGACTATCTCATAAGGATTCATGACAATATAAGGCCTAAATCATCATACTATGACCATTCTGGTGACTTTGGAAAGCTTTACCTCCTTTCCGATATCAATGATGAACCAGAAAGGATATACAGATTGTACAAAGATCGTGAATACGTTGAATACGCTTTTAATGTGTACAAGAACGATCTTGAGGCAGATAGATCATATATAAGGGACGACCACATGCTTTCAGCATACATGTTCCTTAATTTACTATCACTGTACCTGCATTTCCAGGTACTTAACATGATAGATGGAAAATACAGTGTAAAGGATGTTCTCCTGATACTTTCAAGGATAAAAATATACAATACAGGGAAAACTGAGATGGTAAGTGAAATACCTAAGAAGGCAAAGGAGCTTATATCAAAATTAGGGATAGACCTGGACATATTACGTAAAAAATGAAGAGTTAAGGTTTAAGCTTATGCTTCATTAAAAATTGGACGAAAGTTGATTGTATTGTATACCATTTTGATAGTGATACAAGTAAATTATAAATAGAAATCTACATTCGTTTTCAATATTCATATTAAGGATTCGAGATCAATGAAGTGTGATTAAAGATAAAAATTATAATTGAGGTAAAAAAAGCAGGAACAATATCTGTTAAATAATTTTTAAAGATTTCGCTGTTCTTGTACTGCAAGATTAAATAACAGATAAGTGGCACAAAAAATATTGTTGTTGTTAGCGAAAGCCGAATATTTTCAATAAGTTCAAATTATTCTCTAAGCAGATAAAAACAAAATTCCCCGAGTTGTTTTTTACTTCGGAATACTTATTTTTATTCCATATTGTATATGGAAGAAGCTCTGTATATGACTATTACTATAGAAATTCAAAAATCTATTTCCTATATCATACAACATATTGTCAGCTTTATCGCAATTTTCATTTTTAACATTATATTTTGATATCTACAGTTTTTTAAATGATAAATTATAGTTTATTCTTTAACCTGTCTCTAATATATTCTGCCATATGGTATGCGTCTGTTGTTACCGCCTCATTTTTTAATTTATATTTTTCAATCCTTCCGGTAGGAGTTTTTGGAAGGGAGTCAAGAAAGCGAATATAATTGGGGATCCAGTAAGGTGGCATATTATTCAAGCAATATTCAATTATATTTTCTGGTTTTAACTCACTATTGTTTCTCGATAGTGCTACCATAACCTCATCTTCTCCAAGGTTTGATGGAACGGGATAAACAGCAACTTCTAACACTCCATCCATTTTTAGAATAGTTTGTTCAACTTCGAATGACGATATATTCTCACCCCTCCTGCGTATCGAATCCTTAGATCGGTCAACAAAATAGATATATCCGTTATTATCATATTTTCCAAGATCGCCTGTATGAAACCATAATCCGGTAAATGCCTGTAGTGATTCCTTTTGCATTTTATAATATTCCAGAAAAGTAACCCATGGTAACTTCGGCCGGATCACTATTTCACCGATTGCACCTGTTACTACAGGAAACCCAGATTCATCTATTATAGCGACTTCGTATGGCGGTGTTGCTTTACCACAACTACCCGGAGGATTGATACCGTTAACGACCTCACTATATGGGGAAGTTACAGGAATTCCTGCCTCTGTGCCTCCATATCCACCGGTAATTTTTATTCCAAACCTATTCTCTGCAGTAGTCCAGACCTCCCTTGATGAATAAGCAATAGCGATAATGGTTCCGTGTTGCTTCTCCTCAGCAGACGGATTTTGTTTAATCAACATTTCAAAGATGGGGCCTACAGCATGGAAATGAGTTATTTGATAACCAACAATATCTTTCCAGAAAGTGGATGGATTAAATTTTTCAACGAGATATACGGTAGAGTTTGAAAGAATTGAGGATATGATAGCCAGGTCCAGTGCCATTATATGAAACAATGGAAGATACACATATATTCTGCTGTCAGAAGCAACACCACCTGCATCAATCATATCCAGCGCTGTAGCTATAAACTGCGAATTGCTTTCAACAACGACTTTTGACCGCCCGGTTGTACCGGAGGTTAATATCATTGCAGATGGGTCTTTGCCGGTCAGATCAGGGAGTTTAATTTTAATATTCTTTGATATATTATCATTTAAGAGATTAGAGAAATTTTCTACATTTCCTTCTATTTTGTTGGTGTCTTCATTTGAATTCCCTATAATAAAAACAGATTGGATATTGGAAAGTGACAATTGGACGTTTATAAAATTTTTAGCAAGACGGGAATCCAGAATAACTGATAGGGCATCCGTCATCTGAAAATTATATACAAGTGGCTCTTTAACAAAAGATGTGTTTACTGTAACAGGTATACAACCTGCCTTCAAAATTCCAAAATATGCCAGTATCCATTCTGGAGAATTCAGGGCAAATATAGCAATTTTGTTCCCCTTTTTAAATCCCCTTGACAATAGATTAATAGCTATATTATTTGATAGTAGGTCTATCTGTGCATATGTATATTTTCTACCATCCTGAAAAATAAGGCAGATCTTACGGTCATTTTCTTCTGCTTTTTTCCTAATCAATTCAGGAATGGATTTATAGCGTTTTAAGGCCTCTACATATATGCGTTCATTAAAAAAGCCTTTTTTAGAAGTTGGGTCTGGAGGAAACATAGAGAATTAATTGCTGTAAGTATATTAAATTTCCTTACTGTACAATTTGTTTTCTATTAAGTTGGATCTAATAATATTAACTTATTGATGTAAAGTAGGGAAGTACCTTTTTTACGTTCCCGGGAAGGAAAGCCTGTTGGCTTTGGCTGTAGGAGTATGTCAGCATCATGTAATAGAATTTTTAATGCTTGGGAAAGCGTATACACTTATACGATTTGCCCGGAAGTTAATACAGGATTTATGCTGGAAATGCCTATACACTTGACAAACAGATTACAAATGGTAACAATCCATTAAATATTCATATGTATTGAGAACTCAGGGCATAAATAAGGAAATTGTTTAAGAATTCCGGTTTTTTTGAAATGATAGATAAACACCCGGGAATAAATATATACAATATAAAATTACTGACTAAAAGTTGTAATATAAGGAATACTAGTTGTAACTATCAAGCTTTAAGTAACTTCTCCATAATCCCCCTGTTACCTGTAACAATATCCTCTTTCTTATCTATTATATTAACACGGGATAAGTTGTCAAGGTAGACATCGAACTTATAATCTTCCATTTTTGTATTGTACATATAGTTATAAAATTCATTGAGTTCGTTTTCATTTACCGTAATATTTTTTCCAAGTTTGGATACGTTATAATAGAGAGAATTTGCTATTTTTAAATATGGGCTGAGCGATCTTATCCCGATATCGTTGTATAAATAATCATATCCGTGAAGTAAGGAATAGTCGAATAGGTCCATAACAGGATTTTTTGATTTTATCTCGATTAACTTAGCCTGTTCTCCAATACTAAATTTATAAGTTTCGCCATCTACTGTTATTTTTATTATTCCTAGTTGCTCAAGAAATTTAGCATATTTTATGAGTTTATTATTGGAAGTCCGATTTTTGATATCCATAGAACCTTTGTTATATACTTTCGTTATGATTTCCTTAATAGGCATATAAAATACAGATGTGGCCGGGAGTTCCGAAAATTTATTATTGGATATTTTAAATAATAATATTTCAGATTTCTTTATTTTAACACTTTTTGCGATCTCTATACTCTTTTCAATCTTCCTGGAGTTCAACCCCGTGAATTTCATAATTCTGTCATTAATTTCGACTTTAATTTCGGCTATATGGTTATAATTATCAAACCTGAGCATTCTTTTATTATTATCAAGTATTTCGTATGGCAAACTTGCATTAATGAAAAAACTGCTATTTTCCATCTTGTTAGTATACAAAAATTGGCCGTAATAATCATGTATAAAATTATTTGCAATACTTATTTTTTCTTTAGTTCCTATTTTATATTCTCTACTAATATACATTTCTTTATTCAAATTAATCACCATATCATAAGTATTTGTCCAGGCTCGAATTCACATCAAATTCAAGTGTAACTATTTTTCTATCATCATCCAGGCCATCATATCTCAAAGTTAACAGAGTATTAATATCATTTTCATTAATGATAATTACACTCTTACCATATAAATCAGTAATGCTATTTATATTTATTACTTTTTCTTCTAAATTTCCCAAGGGCATATTTGGATCTATTATTATGTTTTTATCTTTATCTTCTGTTGTTAACAAAGATATGCAATGCTGGGAAATAGTATTTCTTGAAGGTGGCTCAGCTGTTGTATAATACTCTAACATATAATTATTGATTTTAAGGAATTTATAATATTGGGAGTATGATATGCATATAGTAAAAATATGATTCCTTGATTTCGGCAAAGGTAACTGTCTGAGGGATTCATATTCATCTAACAATTGTAAGTTTAATTTTGGCAAACTTAATTTCTGTTTTTCCGCAATAGAGTTAACTCTATTGGATAGTTTCGATAGTCTTCCAGGTTCAATTTTTGAACCCATTGAAGGAGTAAAACCAATATTTCTAGCTATATCATCAAGTGTTATAATTTCATTGTTAGTATTCTTAAGATTTGAAATAATCTCCGAATTTATCTGTAAATATAAAGAATTTGGTGCACAAAAAGTAATATTGTTTTTATGATTGTAGAATAGCTTTGATACAGTCATTTAAATATAATAGTCATTTATCATTAATATATTTTTATTTCGTGTGGATATATAATCTCTGAATAATAATCCGAAACCCAATAGACCTTTGCCCCCAATTTTGTTGGCTGGCTTCGACCGTTGTCTTGACATGCGTCGGGCGTTACAATTAATAAGTGAACTACCTCATGTAAAGCATAGAGGCTTCCTGCTTCATTGACCATGCTTAACTTCACATAGGGGCTAATACTTAACCCTTCAAAGCCAGAGGCAATAATCTCCACAGGCGTTAGTTCCCTACGCTCCATAGGTACATTTAAATTTATATTATATTTCTTAAAATAATTATTTAATTTTTTATTTTTAATTTTTAATAATTCATTTAATTTTATTATTCCATAATAAATCATATTCAATGCAGAATTATAATCCCTATCTATAATAAAACCACAATTAGTACATTTATATATCCTTTCATCTAATTTTATATTATATTTATTATGGCAATTAGAGCATTCCTTTGTAGTAGGAATAAAACGATCTATAAGTATAAGTGTTGATGCCTTATGTTTAAGTGCATCGATTATTCCACCTATACCTGTAGATTCTATTTTTTTGCCAAAGAGATGCTGCCATCCGGATATATTGTCGTTCTGTGTTACTACTATATCATAATTGAATGTTAGATAATGGGTTATTTTGTTTATAGTATCTTTTCTTTTGTTCGTTGTTTTAGTTTGCTCTCTGTTTAATTTATTTTTGTTTTTATAATAATTCTTGGATTGCTCTCTACTGAGTTTATTCTTTGAATTGGTTCCTTCTACATATCTGGCTTTTCTTGATAATGACCTTTGCAGTCTTATTTCTCTTTTGGATTTTGGTATATTATAGTTTAATATTGAGCCATTAGAGCATGTTAACTGATTCTTTATTCCTAAATCAAATGATAATATTTTTTGATTATTAACAGGTTTTTCTAAAATGTATTTATTTTTATATGCTGTTATGTTGATATAATAATTATTGTTATTATTATTGATTAACAATGCACTTGCCGGTTCATAATAGCATTCTAAGTTATCTAATCCATTTACTTTTAATAACTGCTTTATGCCCTGTATTTTAATATAATTATTATTTATTATTTTATATGTTATAGTATATTGATTCAATGGTATTGATGTTATAAATGATTTAAATTTCAATTTTCCAACTTTAGAGCCCTTTTCTTTTAATTTATGAAGACCTCTTATATTGTCCATTGCCCTGTTAATAATTTCCTCCTTCATCTGTGATGATAAATATGTTAATTCCCTTGTTTCATAATGGTCTTTAACATATACATTTACATTCTTTATTTTAGGATCTATATTAAAAATATCATTGTTGAATTCTTTGTTTATAACATAATTATATAGCCATTTAGCTTCTAAAAAGATTGTGTTTAATGTTTTAATACTTTTATTATTTAATTTATCATTGTCTATTTTTAGTTTAAGAACGATTACATTCTGTGTTTTTCTTCTTTCTCTTGTTATTCTTAACGAATTTTTAATTTTATTTCTCTTTGTTTCTATCATACTTTCTTCTATTAATTTTATTATATCAATTTAATATATAAATTATTTCCATTTATTTCTTTATTTCCAGAAATTCATCCACATCGTAAACTCAGTGGCTTTCTTTCTGGTAGAATGATTTGTAAAAATTATCAACGTTTTTATCATTTAATATTATGCCCTATATACCCCTAGTAAATTCATCTGACACATTGAATAAACTCAATTTAGAATTCGGTATTATTTTACGGAAGGAGGTTCAAATAATTCTGCAGGCCAATAGCATTTGAAGTAATATTTTCTACTTTATAAACTTTATAAATAATTAAATTTATTATATTATAAAGTATAAAATATTATGTGCTTATTGATTTCAAATATGGCAAATTCTCTCGAAGAGGTGATATAATGCAGAAGAATTTTTTCTATCTTATTTTATCAACTTTGATTGCAAACATTGCCTCCAGTATACTATATATAGGAATAACCTGGTATGTTCTGACATCTGTGAACGGTGAAATATTATACGGCTCCATTGTTTTAACCGCCACCATCACAGGTTTTGCAATATCAAATTTTATAGGGAAAATCATAGACAGGTACAATAAAAAGAAAATTTTCATTCGATTGCATCTCATTGTTTCACTGTTATTTCTCCTCATATTTTTATTATTAATTAGAAATATTGAATTCGGTATTGCAACGCTTTTCGTTTCATATATGATATTATCAGTGTATTCCATGTTTTACTGGAATATAATATTATCAATAACACAGCAAATCTTTAGTATAAAGGAATATAAGTCCATAAACAGCAAAATGGAAATTATCGGGCAAATATCCTCTGTATTTTCTATAATAGCAGGATTTATAATTTATTCAGTAAATTTTTTATTTATAATAATTGCATGTTCCATTGCCTTTGCAATAAGTGCTATGACGTTCAAAAAAATTAAGATTATTGAGGCTGAAAAAAATAATATAAGCAATTCAACTTTCAGTGGATTCACTTATCTTAAGAATAATAAATATTTATTCTTTCTCTTATTTGCATTATACACTCCATTTATAGCAATTATTATAGGGAATTTTACACAACCGGCTTTTGTCGTTAACGTATTAAATGGCACACCGGTTATAATAGGTGCAATGGAAAGTATCTACGCGATATCAGCCGTTATCACTTCATTGCTAATACCAAAAATGAATGAAAAAAATGAGTTCGTATTGATAGTTATTTCTATGATTGTATTTTCAGTTGGAACAATAGCTATGGGATTAATTAAAATTGTTATTATATTTCTGGGCCTTGAAGCAATTCAGGGATATGGAAATCCGGCAATACGCATAATAAGAAAAACAATAATGATGAAAACTATACCTAAAAAATTTATAGGCCGTGTGTATGGTTCTCTGGAGACAATTTCATATATGGCCAGGATAGCATTTCTTGCAATTTTCATATTAATAATAAAATACACAGGGTCGGGAATTTTAATTGCAATACAGGGCATTTTTGTGCTGGCTTTTGTTTTTGTTGTAATATATTCCTTCAGGAAAATGCAGATTAAAGCACAACCGGATAAAAATCCAAAAAGGTTCTATTTGTCTGGATATTATCAAAAACATAGATGAAATTCAGTGCCTGATACTTCTATATCCGGTTTAAAATATTTCTTTGTTAGTATCCTGATTAAAAGTTTGATCATTTAAAGCAGGCTTTGCTTCACCTGGAAGTTTCGCAAATGCTATTATGAGAAATATTATTCCAATGAATATCAGGATAATGCCTATAACTATGATAGTAAGAATTATACCAATAAGTAGTAGCAGTGCCGCGGTATGAAACTCATGTATTCCGGTTAATTTTCCTACACTGTCGTATGCCAGATATTGAAAAATTATAGAAACGAAGCTTGGCACCAGTACCAGAACTACTATAAGCAAGAATATAGAAATTAGTGACACATAAAAAGTAGATGTACTACTGGTACTTGATGCAGAGTTAAATATGGGTATGAGTAACAGAAATAATGATATTCCTGCTACAATTGCTAATATGATACCTGAAATCAGGCTGTATAGCATATACTTAAACGGCGTCTGATTGCTATAATAGTTAGATATAGATTTAACTGCAAGGAAAAGTAAAATTAATCCGATAATCGAGATAATAAGCCCCAATCCATGAAATATAATATCTGCGGGACCGCCGATAAATTCGAGGATTATACCTATAATTCCATATGTACGCGCCGATTCCAGTTCCTGAATTTTTTGTGTATTCGTATTTATGGTATGATAATTGTTATTATAAATTATTGTTCTAAAATTACCTATATTTTAAATAATATTAAAATGATAATGATTTATGATAGAGGACTTATATAAAAAATGGGAACATAATAAATTATCAGATAGTGATTTTCAGGATGATTTATCTGGATTTGGGGATTTTATAACAAAATTATATGATGATTTAAAAATTGATTTAATCGCTGATTTAACTCCATATAAAGCTTATTTTAACATTTTAAAAGTGAATGGCTTCGTGAATTCAATACTGAGTAAGCGGCCGGACCTGATTTCTACCTTATCTTCCTGGTTTGAGAGGGAAAAGGGCGATATAGAGAGAATAGCTAAGAAAATTGGGGTGTTATACTTTAGCATATCAATGAGCATCCCGGGAGGGATGGGCGTATCAATGACCTTCCAGCCAAATATGTGAAATCTGTAGCACTTACCTTTTCCTTATCATGCATTGTTATCAATGATTCAACCTAATATGTAGCTTTGTAACAGTGAAATAAAGCAGGATAAAAATTCTTATTAGCAGATATATTAAAATATTTCCATATATTGAACTATAAATCAATGGATAATAAAAAACTTATTGCATTCCGGTCACTTATAATTGCTGCGGGCGCAACTGTGGCAGCCTCCTTTGTCGGCGTATATGGCGTCATGATCGGAGCAACAGCAGCAGAAATGGGATGGCTGCAATCTTCATCAAATTCATTAAGCAATTTAGGGCAGATTCTCTGGGGAAGGATAAGTGATAGGGTTGGCAAAAGAAAACCATTTCTTGTGAGTGGAAGTGTTATACTTGCTGTGCTATGGTTTTTGCTTCCTTACTCCAGAACTCCGGTTAATTTAATAGTCCTGTATTCCCTGATATCAATATTTTCTGCAATGATAACGGTTAACTGGTATTCATTTATAGCGGATAATATTATATCAGAACGTGGCCGATTTTTAACACTCATAAATGATATAGCATCTGCCGGTACAATTGTGTCCTTGATAGCAATGGTTTTTATCCTGGCTAAATACCCGGATGATGTTGTAATACCTTTCAGTACCGCTGCAGCCTCATATGTTATCTCTGCAGTTACTGTGTTCAAATTCAAGGAATCCAAAAGCAAGAGTGTTATGACCCGCAATTTATACAAAACCTTGAAAAATTTAAAAAATAACAATGCGTTTTATAAATACTTCAGGGCTACAAATATTCAATCATTTTTCTGGTCAATGGCATGGCCCATGTTCCCAATAACGATAGTTTCAATAATGCATTTTTCACTGGAAATTGTTGCTGTATTAACGATATCATCAACATTAACCATGTTACTAACACAGTATATTATCGGGAAATTTATAGATAAGGTTAATCGTGTGCCAATTATATTTTTGAACAGGATAATGCTGAGCGGGATACCATTAATGTATGCATTTTTTAATATTCTGCCATTATTTATATTGCTGGAAATTTATAGCGGCTTTATCGGCTCAATTCAGAATACGGTTACAACGTCATATACTCTGGATATTGTGCCACAGAATAACAAGGCTGAATATATATCAATATTAAACGGGTTCAATGGCATGGTTTATTTCTTCGGAGCACTAACTGGCGGTTATCTTTTAACTTTATTCCTGTCTATAGAACCTTTAAAGATTGCACTCCTACTATCATATTTAATAGTCTTTGCAGGAAGATTTCTGTCTTCTTTCCTTTTCAGGGGATTGATTGAAGAAAATTCAGGTGGCAGAAATAATAGCGTATTATCAATACTATTTAAGCCAAAGGGAGCAGGTTCTCCATCAGGTGCAGTAATACATCCGAGATGATTAGAAATAAATGTTTATTGCGGGTTGGTCAATTGACAGCGGGAAGCACTACACCTACCCCATTGAGATAATAGTAAGCACTCATTCTGATATTCTCTTGTAATTCCTATTACCTTTCGTATCCGGTTATCTGTAAAGGAAGCATCAGGTACAACTTCTATGATTCATTACAGTATCATGCAATGGTTCCCGGGATGTCATATATTGAGTTTATAAGTTATCCATATTTATGTTTGAATTACTTAAATCCTGGTAATCAGCATGGAAATACGTTGGCTTCAGTGTTGCGTCCTGTATAGTTATGTTTCCGCTTATTACCCCAGTAATCAAGGTAATTGGAGTTAATATCCCATCAACAAGAGTATCAATCACGGAGAAACCCAGGGAATTCGACCACAGATTAAGTCCTGTAAGATTTCCGGTTGTTGCGGTTATATTGACTTTCCCATTTGATGCAATTATATGTATAAGCGACAGGGATGTGAGGTTGGCACTTACTGCCGTTATGTGGTATGTCCCATTTAATTCGGGAGTAATAACACCATAGTGCAATGTTATGCTTGTAATATTCATATACGCCGGCTGGGATCCAGAATTTGAGGCTGAATACTGATTGCCTGATGTACCGGTACTGTATGGTACAAAAATAATGGATGATAAGAGAATAACTGCCACTACTGGCACAACTATTAGATATTTTTTATTTACCATTATCTCCACCGCGCAGAGCCTTCTTATCAACTTTTCCAACAAGGGTTAGCGGAAGTTCGTCCCTGAATTCTATTATTTTCGGTACTTTATAAACTGCCAGCCTTTCTTTGCAGAAATTTATTATCTCAGCATCAGTCAGTGAACTATCCTTTTTTACAATAAATGCCTTTACAGTTTCACCGCGATGTGCATCTTTCACCCCTATAACAGCACACTCAGAAACTTTCGGATTTTCATATATAACTTCTTCAACTTCCCTTGGATATATGTTATAGCCGCCTGCTATAATTAAATCCTTTTCACGGTCGACGATATATACGTAACCATCTTCATCCATCTTTGCAATATCACCGGTATGCAGCCACCCATCTACCATTGTTTTTGCATTTTCATCAGGCCTGTTCCAGTACCCTTTCATAACCTGCGGACCTTTGATTACTAGTTCTCCAGGTTCATTAAGAGGCATTTCAGTTACTCCATCCTCTGTTGAAACTATTTTTTCATATGTATTGGATACAGGCAAGCCTACAGAACCAAATCTCCTGTATTTTTCCCTATCATCCTCAACCAGCGGTGTAACATTGGCAACAGGCGAACATTCACTTAACCCGTATCCTTCAACGAGAATTGCACCGGTCATTGATTCAAAATTCTTTTGCAGTTCTACCGGCAATGGAGATGCCCCTGAAATACATATTTTTACATTGTCAATATGGTATTTCTTAACATCCTTATATGTAATTATTCCATGGTAAAGTGTGGGTATTCCCGGAAATGCTACAGGCTTTTTCTTATCTATTATTTTTAATGCAGTCTTAATATCCCTGGGATCCGGTATAAGGATAATTTTAGAACCCTGCAGCAATGGTGTCAACATTGCCGTCATCATGCCGTATACATGGAAAAAGGGTATTGATGATAGATAGGAAATGTTTTTCTTATATTTGTCAGGCATGTATTCAATTATCTGATATGCGTTTGAAATTAAATTTTTATGTGTAAGTATTGCAGCCTTTGGCAATCCGGTAGTGCCTCCTGTATACTGAAGCAGGGCAGGGTCATTTTCCGGGTCTATATCAGCTTCCTTTGATGGTAATTTAGATTTTTTAGGCACCTTGCATAAATATATATTGTCTGCTACAGGTATCTTCTTATGTTCTTTTTTAATCAATGTATATAACTGTGATACAACCGGTGGCAGGTAATATTGAACCTTCACGACAAGAATTCTTTTCAATTTAGCCGGATATAATGGCAATGCCTTGTCTATAAAATCATCCATTACTATAAGTGTATTTGCCCCTGAATCCTTTATTTCAAATTCCAGTTCTCGCATTGTATACAATGGATTTACCTGTACAATAATAGCACCAAGTTTAACAATCGCAAAGAAATATGTTATGTACTGCGGTATGTTAGGCAGCATAACTGCAATTCTGTCACCTTTGGTGATACCTAACTCCCCCAACCTCACAGAAATAGAATCGATTGTTTTCTTTCAGGCTACTGTATGTTATTTTTTTGCCCATGAAATCTATTGCAATATTATCTTTATTTTTTTCAACTGAGTCAGAGAATGCTCTGTATATGCTTATATCCGTATTTCAATAGTTCTCCTTACCCAAGGAGGGTAACTTTTCTGTAAAGCTTCATCAAGGCTGTTAACCTTTACTTCAATCATTTTATCACCATTCTATTATCTCCCATCATTATGTGGGCCGCCAGGAATGAAAAGCCAAGGTTTAGATTGCTCATACTGAAAGACCCTGCCTTCTGGTATGATGCATTTATAGTCACATTTGTCTGGGTTATCTGGTTAGCTGTTATTGTGAAATGGGGATTTTCAGATATAGTTAGATTCACGTATGACGTGTTTGTGGCATATATATGGTATGCGTATAAAGTAACATTGGTACCTACCGCACAGGGCGAAGTAATTGTCGTGGATGTTGTGGAATTGATGTATTTTGTAAGTACCATACTGGAAATAACGACTTTGCTCATAGTCACCTTATATTCAGTAACACCACTGACATTTATAGTTTGTATCTCCGGGTTAATTAAGGTCATTTTAGATGCTTTAATAGAGAAATCAGTCAAGCTTATAGACTTTGCGGTTACTGTTCCTGATGTTACTGCTGCATATGAAACACCGGAAACTATGCTAATTGCAGCTAAAGCAATTGCAATAGTAATTAATTTATTCCTCCTTGCGTGGATATTTTTTGTATTGTCAATAAATCTTGATATTTATATCACCTTTTACAGTAAATTATTATTAGGGACTTATATAAACATGACTGCAGGGAAGTTATCACTCTTAATTAGTGCTTAGAAAGCTCTATTTCACTATAATAACATTAATTAACCATATGCATTTATATTTACTTATGGAAGAAGGAAGTGGGCATATAGAAGTAAAGAAAATAAAGGGGAAACTGTATGCGTATTACACGGTAAATAAATGGGATAAAAGAACAAAAAAGGAAATTAAAAAAAGCAAGTATATGGGGAAGGTAAAAGATGGTAGGATAATACAGAAAGATTTTGTATTGCCAGAAAAATCTCTGCAATATGGAGATATTGCATTATTAATGGATCTTAATAAGGATTTAGTCATTAAAATACTAAGAGGTTTCACAAAATATAAAACGGAAATTATTGTCCTTGCTTTTATAATTTCATTATATGGCTCACCATTAGCATTTTCTAAATATTACTATAAAAGAACGTTCTTATCATATATATGGCCGAGAGTCAGGCTCAATGAGGAAAATATCCCGGGCATTTTAAAAGAGCTTTCCAGTGAACGGAATTTGTATGAAAGTATGACTGTTATAGAAGAAAATATGCTATTGATGCATATAGAAATATCCATAAATGTACAAACCCTGAATAAAAATAGCGCAAGCCCGGTAATAATAGATATATTGATTGATGCTTTGACGTTAAAAGTAATAAATGTTAAGCATATGGCTGGAGTCAATGATTCGGTTGGCCAATTTATAGATCTTTGTGATCGAATTGCGAGGAATAACGGCGTAATAATCCCTGAGGGTAAATATTATAATAAGAAAAATCTTAAAATTTTACTGGATGGCAAAAGAAATTTTATAATGGAAATAGAGGAAGCCCAGTTGCCAAAAATTAAGAAAATGTTAAAGATAGATAAGTTATTGCTAAAACGGGAATATAATGAATTGTTAAAACATGATTTATATTATACGAAATACAGCTCAGGGAATATATTTTATTACTTTTTTTACGACAAAATTCTTAATGGAAGGGAAATTGTTGAGGCAAATGCAAATGTAAAAATTGTACTGTCAAATCTTGATATAAATCAGAACCTGATCTATCAGGCCATAAACATAAGAAATTTTCTCTATAAAAAATTGCTATATTCCAGATACAGAATATACAATGACAGTATTTATTTAAAAAATAATATGTCCGTAGATGGCTATCTCATACTCAATTCAATAGCCCTGGAAATGTATTTACTATTGTACAGGTATTCTGACTTCATTTATCCATACAGGAGCAAATATATAGATACTCTGCTACTTGAACTGTCCGGAGTTGATTTGTTTTTAATCAAGAATCATTTATACTTGCCTAAAATTACCAAAAATATTGATAAGAAATTAAATTCTATTAATAAAGACATAAACATAAAAGATTTTGAATCCTTGATGCTTTACAGAAAAATGTAATTCAGTGTAACAATGCAGAATATGCTTTAAAGGCTAACTACATTTCACCTGGAAATGCCAGGCAGTTCGGACCTAATTTTTTTATTTAAGCTATATATTAAGGAAATATTCCAGAAACATAGAAATATGAACAGAACCAGCTGGATTTACCATATATTATCAATATAATTTGCCCGGGTAAATGCGTGTAATAGCTGCAAGAGCACAGGTAAAATTTAATAGATATACAGATATTAATATCAGATGAATGTTGATGATTTGTTTATTTACGATTTAAAATATGGAAAACTCAATGGCCAGTTAATTAATGGTGAATTTTACGCCATAGACGGGGAGTATATGAATGAAGATTTGCCAGGCATACTGGAGAGGCTTTAGGATTACGGATATGTAATTGAACAGGGCTCAGTATTCGATTTAAAATGCAAGTACTGTGGTGGGGACAAATTTTTGGTAGTCCCATTTTCTGAATCCGGCAATATCCCCGTGGATATGGATAAATCTCCACCTGGTCCGGATAATCTAAAGGAGGTTTACATATGCAGGGACTGCAGAAAAATTAATATTCCGGGTGGTGAATGGGATAAACATAAAAAATATTTAATAAAAGATGTGGTAAACAATGTGGCAGATGCACTGCATGAATTTACAAAAATACTGGATGAAAATAAATTAACATACGAAATACCTTCCATGATAACATGTAAATCAAGAAGCCATATTTTCAGTGTAAAAATAAGGGCAGATTATGATTACTTTATTGATATGTATTCACATGCTGATTTCAGGGAAGTACTGGAAAATACAGAGTTATTCAAATCTGAATTTCCTTCCAGAAAAATAGCCATTTTTAATATATCTGATGAATTTTCCGATAGAGATACCGGCAGCGAAATTGAATATTACAGTGCGGCCAGCAAAGACGACCTTGTCCTGAAATTGAGACAGTATGTAAATAAACTTATAACTTCTAAGGAGTACAGGTTTGGCATAGATGAATTTGACAATATTTTGTTATACGGGCTGGAAGAAAATAATGTATACGGCATTGAGACATTTTCATCCGGGAACACTTTGTATTTCCTCTCCAAATTCCTGATGCAGGGAGCGTTGAACGGTCAGAACGGACTCTATATAACCACAAGGTATTCCCCGGAGTATATATTAAAAATCGCTGATAGTTTTGGCATAAATATAAAGCAGCTGGTAAACGACAAAAAGATATTCATATTCGACGGTAACTCCTCCCTGGAGAAATTCCAGCACAGTGAATCTGACATATGGAAGATCAGGGACCACATATCAAAGGTTATATCTGAAATTGGCAAATATATTACTAAATACAATATAAAAAGGCTGGTTATAGACTCAATAGAGCCACTTGAAATTAGTCCGGGTGAGGATAGTATAAGATATCTTTTCAACGAACTGAAAAATCTTGACTGTGTGACCATGGCAACGAAATATATCAATAATATAAATTCAAATTCAATAGAGGATATGTATTTTACAGGAATAGTTGAAATTGGAACGGTAATTGATTTAAATTCCATTAAAAATATTATTGTGATAAAAAAATTCATGATAAGGGATAATTCCAGGAGACTGGTTGAATACAATATAACAGACAAAAATACCCTCGAAATAAAGTGACATGCATGGGGAAGAAACCGTATTTTATTGTATTTCTCTCCATAATTTTCATCGTGCTATATTTATATTTTCTGGTAATTTCACTTATATCACTGGATTAAACTATAGCAACAAAATTTCTTACTGTATTGCTCATATTGATAAATGGTTTTTTTATCATGCATACTCTGGAATATTTATATTATTATTTGATAGCATCATCAAAATATGAGCAACAGTGGCATATATTTATACAACATATGCCTGCTTTTTTATACTAACTTGACCCCTATTATTTGATAGCATCATCAAAATATGAGCAATCAGTGGCATATTATTTCAGCAGATATTTTCCATTCACCACAACTGTGTTTATCGCCTGTTACAACGAACCGGTGGACGTTCTTGAAAATACCATATTCAGCATAAAGCAGATGTGCAAACGTGGAAATGGTTCACCGTATATTCTTGACGACTCAACAGATAAAAAGACCATAGAGGATATTAAAGACCTGGCACTACGATACAGGATTGGCTACATACACAGGGATAACAGAAGAGGATACAAGGCTGGTGCATTGAATGATGCGCTAAAAATAACAGATTCAAAATATTTTGCAGTATTTGATGCAGATCAGGAACCACTGCAGGAATTTCTGACAGAATTAATTCCAATAATGGAAGACAACGATGACCTGTCCATAATCCAGGTACCACAGAAATATGTAAACAATAATACTCCTGTAGCTAAAGGTGCCAACGATATTCAGGAAGTATTTTATAACTTTATAACTGAGGGAAAAAGCCTTGAAAATAGCATGTTCTCATGCGGTTCCAATGTTATATACAGAACTGAAACAATAAAAAGTATCGGGGGATTTAATGAAAAGAATGTTACAGAAGACCTGGCAACATCAATTAAATTGCATGAAAGCGGGTACCATAGCATATATTATAACAGGCCCCTTGCTTACGGTGAGGCACCACAAACACTTAATTCTTATTTTATACAGCAATCCAGATGGTCACAGGGTTCCATAGGCATTTTTTTTCAGGTAATAAAATTGTTATTTAGAAGAAAGAAGCTGACTTTAAGGCAAAAAACAGGATATTTTGTTTCTACATCCTGGTACTTCGTCGGTGTTGTAAATATGCTTATGCTTGTATTCCCATTGCTATTTATATTTTTTAATATTGTATCCATAATTACTCCTGAAAACTATATATTTATATTCGCATTTTATATAATATTCAACTTCTTTGCATTTTCTTCGTCTGTTTACAGCGTGGAGAAATCAATAATTCCGGTAATGCGGAATATGTCCCTTACATTTATATCCAGCCCGATATTTATTAAGTCAGCAGTCTTTGCATTGATTGGAAAAAAGACTTCATTTAAAGTTACACCAAAAGAAGATTCTTCCAGAATTCCGTTAAAAGGTGTATGGGCACAGCTTTTAATATTTTTTATAACCGGTATAGGGTTAATTTACTCGGTATACAGATACCTGATTTCAGGGACTCTGGAGTATTTATTAAATGGAATTTTTATGCTATATTTCTTTTCTTTAAGCTCTACCCTGTTTTATTATAACAGATAACTTAAACCTCTTTTCCCAGAAAGTATCTGGAATATGCGCTATATTTTCCGGCACATAATAATTTTATGTTATAAACTTATTAATTATCATACCAGTTTCCTATATTTAACCATTATGCATGACCATGTCATATTTATTCTATGATTTAATTTTTAATTATGGATGAGAATGTCAATAAAATCCTTAAAAAACACTGCAATAAAATATCTAAAGAATCAAAGGTTGAAGGAATAGGCATAGACAGCTATTCCAGGAAATTTAACCTATCAGCACATCTATCCATTTTAGCAACTGGAATAATTAAAAAGAATGACCTTACAGATATAGCATATAACAATGGAATAAGCAAATCACAGCTGTCAAAGCTTAACAATAAAAGGCCATACAGTATATTTGAAAAGGTATTTTACAGTATTCTGAGGCCCTTTATAAAGGCACACAGGTATGATATATACCATGATTATATTGACAGATTATACAGTGTTCTGGCAATAGATTCTACATTTATAGAAACAATGGTTAAGGGTTCAGGCATCTATCAGAGGGGGGAAAGGAGAAATGGAATAAAAATACATACTGCAGCCATTGCAAGCCCCTATCCTTTGCCATTGAAGGCAATAATTACACCTGCAAATGTACATGATTCTAAAGTATTTGATGATCTGCTGGAATATATCAATGAATACATATCTGGCAATACAGTATTAACATTTGATTTAGGGTACTATAATCTTGGCAGGTTCATGGAGTTAAAGGAAAAAGGTATAAATTTTGTTTCAAGGATAAAGAAGAATGCTGATTATACTGTAATAAAGGAGGAAACATTCAATTCTAAGATTGTAAGGTTTAGAAATGGATTGGAATTAAGATTGGTATCACTGGATATTAATAATAGGAAAAGGGAATATATAACAGATATACTGGACCTTCCTGAAATATACATTTATTATATCTACATGAGAAGATGGGTAATAGAGAAAATATTTGAAAATATGAAAAGGATTTTAAAAATAACACATTTAATATCAAGGGATTTAAATGGAATTATAAACCAGGTATTTGCAACTCTTATTTCCTATATTGTACTGTTGATATTGCAATCATCAATGAATATATACCATACTCCTGCGGAAATAGTAAGGTCAATAAGGAACAGTAAAGAGCTTGATATTGGCCATGATTACATGAGCAATTTCAATAAAATATAATAGCAATAAATTAAATCGGGCTTACTTAATAGTAAGCCCTTACCCCTTCCATCAGGCAATATTATGATCTTAATTTTTTATAATAATTTTTCCATTGGATTTACAACCAGCAATCAGAGAATTTTAATTATAATTCCATTGCTCGACAATAATTGTCATAGCAACACTGTGTAAATTGATGTTATCTTTATGAAATTGCAAATGATCAGATATAAATATTGGAAATCTGTATGTAATTATATAAAATATTTTGTCATAATTTATATACTTTAACATTATTGCTCTTTATGAGTTTTAAGGCTCTTGTTTTATTTGGTTCATCTACAGATTTACTTGAATCTTCTTTTTCTTCCACTTTGCGCCTTGTTGAATCCTTCGATATAGATTCTGTCAAAATTTTATATTCATCATTTGCAGAAGATCAATGCATTAAATTAAAAGAACTACTTCAGAAAGTCCTGAAGGACAAATACATAACTATAACTGGTGAACAAATTAATGAAAACAGTTATGAAACACAATTCAACGAATTAATAGATAGCAACACTATCCTAAGCCCTACATCAGGTTCAAAGTTTTATGCTTTCGTATCCACAAAAATAGCAGTGGAGAAAAACACAACTATAATCCATACCATGTTTCCTTTCGGGCCGTGGAAGGGAATGTTTTACCCCTTTGTTCCCAGATTCTTCCAGCCAGTAAAAACAATAAATGGAGACATACAACCTCAAGAAAAAGTAAGGAATATATTCGACAATGAGGAAGCAGTTAAAAAGAGCATCAGCGGGTTTACCTATCAGAAACTCGGAGCGTCTAAAATAAGTTTCAGGGTGGGCAATATGGCATTAAAATTAAACTTAAACAACCCGCTGAATTATTATGATGGAACACCAAATGTTTCAACCTCTCTGGGAATAAGCAAAAATGGGGCTATGTCCTTAAACAAAAGCGATTCTGACAGTATAATTAAATTCCAGTTTGAAAATAAAGCTAAAAATTTTAACTTATCTTACAATAAAGATGGTGAATTCAGGCAAATTGAAAGGGGGGCTTTTCAGGATATGAAAAATTTAATTAAAATAGCGATAGATGCCGATCTGGAAAATCTCAATAAGGATAACTCAGGAAGAAATGCTATATCACCTGCAGATATTATCGGGCTTCTAGGGTTCGAAGATATAAAAGTTGAAGGTGAAAATCTAATGGAACGGCCCGTAGAAAATCTCGGAGATCAGGTTAAAGGCATTGTTGTGGACACAAATCTTGTTTACTCTGGCATCTTAATGTACAAGGGCATGAAAATGATGATTCCATACTGTACCTATGTTGAAATAGCCAACAGAAGATCAGAATTGCTAAAATATGACGCGGATAACAGAATTAAATATGTATATGGCACGTTTCTCTGGGAAAGTTTAACCGAATTGATGAATCGCAATCAAATGCTGCGTACCGAGGCTTTTTTCTGTGATGGAGTTATTCCAATGATTGACCCGCTTCTGATAAAAGACTGTGCAATAGTGACCAGGGACGAGGGTGCTTACAGACACTGGCTGGACATTTTCCCGAGAAATGTTATGGTAATGAAAGCTACACAGAATGTGTCTGAAAATCGGGCAAAAATTGTATTTGCTTTAATGTTGCTTTCTTCAATGATAAGGGAATTAAAATTCTCCAATTATAATTGAGTTATAGATTATTTCTTAATTATAAGAAAATTAATTTAAATTATTACAATGTTTATTAAAATAATCTTCTAAAAATTCTGAAATTTTAGAATTTTCAAAGTCCATGTATTGATTAATTATCATGCACACATCCTCCTTTGAATCAATGCCTTCAAGTATTTTTGTAGCTTCTTCAGTCCTGTTAACTGCAGATAATATGCATGCCTTTTCTATAGCGTATAAAGCATGTATAATATTTTCTTCTTTATCAGGAAGAGTGTTCAGCAATTGAATTATTTTCTCATGATAATTCTTTGTGATTGAATCTTCTATTGCCGGATTCAATATATCGGAGATATCTTCAATATCATCTTCCATTTCAACAGCCCTGCCAAGGTATTCAACAGCTTTATCGTATAAGCCCATGTTAGCATAAACAGTGTAATATGCCCTTTCTATTTCAGGGCCTTTATCCAGTTTTGAAATCCTGTTCAGAATATCTACAGGTTCATCTTTTACACCATTATGGGAAAGCTCAATTGCATAATTAATTCCGTATTGTATAGAATCCGGTTGTTTATCGTATAGTGTTTTAATTGGCAGCAATGCATCTGCATGTTCCCCTTTTTCAGAGAGGGCATAGAATTTATAAAAGATAAAAGTTTCTTCCTCAGGGTATTTTCTGGCATTTTCCTCTATAATGGATAATGCAAGGTCATATTGTGCGGTTGTTACAAGCATCTTTATATATTCTTCATTGGCCTCAATATTGTTGTTTCTTTTTATATATTCCTTAAATATACCGTTACCCATATCGTATTTCTGTTCAATATAGTACACTTTTGCAAGATTAGATGCCATGTCAAGATTATCTAAAGCGCTATTATAGAAATCTTTAGCAATTTTCTCAGCATTATCCATATCCCCATTATCGAGTAGAAAATCGGTAATTCTTACCAGGTAATCCGTATCAGCAGTATTTTTAAAAGCATCTAATAGAGCCTTGGTAAATTCAAATGCACCTCCTGTTGCCAGTTTAAGCTCAACCATCAGGTCATTTGTGATTTTATCGTTTTTCCTGAAACGCAGGGACAATTTTAATTCTCTTTCTGCCATTTTATAGTTTCCAGCATCAAGGTATAGTTCCGCCAGGTCTCTGTGCCCATCCGGATCAGATGGGTTTTTCTCCAGGGATAACCTGTATGCGGATATTGCATCTTCTGTCCTTCCTAAATTGTTAAGTGCCTTTGCACGGTTATAATAGGAAAATTCATAATCATTATCGACTTTTATTGCCTTGTCCGCAAGTTCAAGAGCTTTTTCATCTTCTCCCATCTGCAAATAACATAAACTTTCCATGGAGTAATGTGATGCGTCACCGGGGTCCAGTGTTTCTATAAACTCCAGTTCCTTTATAGTTTCCTCAAAATCGCCGCTGTGGAATAATATATCAGATTTGAAATCATGGAGATCAACGTTCCTGGGCAATATTGAAATTGCCCGGTTTATGGCTTCTAATGCTCCGGCGAAATCATCAGCCTCAAATAATTTCTGGGCTTTCTCTGTCAGTTCATAAACATTTTTATTATCAGTGCGAAACATAGAACTTAATTTATGAATGCATTATTATGTTTTCTAATAACCTGAGTTCAATTTTTTTCCCCTGCATGGTAAAAGTTATATCTAACAGAAATTGAAATTTTCCAGTGCCACAGGATTAAATAAAAATATAATCCATCATCTCTTTTGATATTCCCGTCTCTTTTGCATAATTTTCAACATCATTTGATAATATTATTTCATGTGCATTTTTCATAGCAATATCCTGCTGTTCCTGATTAATATTTTTCCACCGGGAAAATAAGAGTATTTCTTCATTGGAATTGTGCTCTGTTAGAGTTTTATAAAATAGGGGCAACCGTACATTGAATAAAGGATTCTCACTTAATTTCCATTTATATAAATTATTGAACAGTGTTTCTATCAATTTATGATCTGCAATAAGAGTACTTATTAATTTTGATGTGGAACTGTCGTTCTCTTTTAATAAGGGAAATACAACAGTTTCTTCAATGTTAACATGAATATTTAATAGGAATTTATTGAAATCTATTAATTCAGCGCTGCCTTTCTGGAGTATATTATTATAAGCTATTATTCTGATTCCAGAATGTTCGACCATAAGCAATTCTACTGTATCCATTAATATACATTCTACTGGCACTATAAAAGTTATGGTATTACACCAAACCATGATTCGAGCGGTTTGATTATGTCAATTACCCTTGTATTTCTGTATATTTTAATATAATTTTGATTTATAAGAGCTTTCATAATTTCCGATCCAAGGGCTCCGCCAAGATGGTATTCTTTTTCTGTTAAATCCATGCACCCATAAGCAAATATTCTTCCATGCTTTTTCTGCACAGGTATATTCACTCCCAGCCTGGTTAGTATAATTTCTCCGGAATCTGTCAATTCATATTCAGGCTTATCATTCTTAATGGATATCCATTTCCTGGATAACAATAATTTTAATAACATAACCCCGGATTGCCCGGCCATATGATCATAACACCTTCTGCCCTTCTGAAATTGTTTATGTGAATCGAATTCCGGTAAATTATCCACAGTTACAGATGTTGCAATGTTGTCAAGCCATGATGTTAATGACTCTATGGATTCTGGTATAATTTTATAATATTTTTCTCTGCCTACCTGCCATCCATGGACTATTCCATAATTCTGGAGTATCGATAACTGTGCAGATATTTTCGGCTGTGATACATTGAAGGTGCTGGATAATTGGTTAACGTTCAATTTGCCTTTTGAAAGCAATAAAATAATGCGCAACCTGACCGGATTTGATAAACAATAGAATAGCCGATCAGGCAATGATTTTGCACCAGGGTTATGATTTGAATCGTATTTGCCCTTTTTACTAACATTCTCCAAATTTTTCAATCCTCTATATTGTCTAGTATAATTATATGTATAATAACTTGCCTATACATAAGAATTTCAGTATATATCGTTCCATATAATATATTCAATATTATACAATCTTCATGGGAAACAGCTATAAGCAGGAAATAAATGAAAAAGCAAATAGAAAATATGGATTGATTGTTGCACTCCTTATTTTCGCTATTATGGTAGTATCTAACATACCAACACCGCTGTATGCATTGTACGCAATTAAGTTCAATTTCGGGTCTCTAGCAATAGCAGGCATATTCGCAATCTATGTGGTATTTCTTATTCCATCTTTATTATTCTGGGGCCAGTATTCCGATGTAAAAGGCGGGAAAATCCCCATTATTCTCGGAATTATTTTTGAGATTGCAGGCATTATAGCTTTTTTACTAGCAGGGAATATATCAGAACTATTCCTGGCCCGGGCTTTTCAGGGCTTAGCAAGTGGTGCAATATCAGGGCCTGCCAGTGCCTTATTATTTCATTATCGTGGCAAGGCAGGTGCAATTTTAACATCTGTCTCAACATCGTCTGGAACTGCAGTAGGGCCACTATTAGGCGGGGTTATGGCTGAATATCTTCCATTTCATTTGAAGTTAGTATATATTCTATCATTAATAATTATCATAATTCCAGTCGCCCGTATTGCTCCTATGATAAATAAATCAATAGTAAAAAGGCAATCCAATCATAATGTTTTTGAATTTCATTTTCCAAAACTGGATATGGAAGAGAAGAATCTATTTACATTAAGTGCAGCCACAGCATTTATTGCATGGTCTATAACTGCATTCTATATGTCTATGTCACCGCTTTACATCATAAGGTTACTGGGCATTTCCAATATAGCCATAACAGGGCTAATAGTGTTTTTGATGCTGGGGATAGCCTCAATAATGCAGATTTTATCCATGAAAAGTACTATATTTTCTTCCTTGCTCACCGGTATAATATCCCTTATTATTGCAATTGCTCTTATTGTAATATCGTTCCCATTTAAATCCATGGATATTTTTATTGTGGCAACCATTATGACTGGAATCGGGCAGGGATTTGCTTTTACCGGAGCCACAAGGGAAATTAGAACAATTTCACCTCCATTAAAAATGGGTGGGGTTTTATCAAATTATTATATCATAATATATTTTGGGGTAGGAATCCCCACAGTTATTTTAGGGCTCATAGACATGATTTCTGGATTATTCAGTGGAATTCTTTATTATGGCTCCTCCCTGATAATTTGTTCACTTATAATTATAATATTCCTGCATAAGTATAGGATAAAAATTGCAATAGATTGACATTATTATAACATTTTTAGGTAATACCCATAATTTCGTTAAAACATAAACATATCAGACCTGTTAAGAACACTCTATCTATCTTTAATGTGTTATAGGCACTTTTCATTTATTGTCTTCTTTACCTTTGTTGCCTGTAGAAATTTATCAGGTCATTTAATTCAATTAAACCTCCGGACTCATTTATTATGGATTAAGGTTTCTCGTGTGAAATCCTTGTTATACAAGATATATACTATTAAAATAAAATTTATATCTAGTTGATATTATTTTCTGGAAAAAAGCACCCTGTTGTCCAGATACTGCCATATTACTCCGGTGGAGCTAAATCCAGCATGGTTGAGTATATCTATATGTTCCTCAAGGCTAACATTTTGATCGTGCGATCCTGAAAGGTAGCGCTTTGACCTTTCCATTAATTCTTCCCTAAATACCCCGCTATTTAATATGTATTCCCACCATTCTTCCCAGTTCATAGCCTTTTCCCTGGAAATATTAAGTGCGGATATCTTATTTCTTATTTTTGAATACATCTCATGCAGGTAAACAGAATCACTGTTACTCCTGAAATGGTCGCCGTCCATGAAAATTCCACCATCTTTCAGGAGTTTATAGAAATTTTCGTATACGTTTGATAAGTTATTGCGCGGTATCCAGTGCAATGCAGTTGTGGATACTATTGCATCAAATCCCTCGTCTGCAAGGTCCTTTGCCCATGCATTTCCTTTAAGGTCATATTCGAGTATCTTTACCCTGGATCCATATATAGATGCATTGCTTTTTGCGAGCGCCAACAGTACCGGGTCATAATCTATTGAGTATATTCTGGCATCCTTGAATCTTCTGGCGAGCCTGACGGTGAATGAAGCAGGTCCACATCCAGCATCCAGTATTCTATTAACTTCTGGATGTGTTTCTTCTATTACATCCATCATAAATGAAAATCGTTCTTCTCTCATTTCTATAAGTGCGCTTTGCTGCAATTCCCAGCTTGATAGGAATTCATCATAATTTATCACCATATACAATAGATAATAAAATGTAAATTAAATTTTACTAATGATGTTAAGAATTCTATATGTTTATAAGTTTCTCAATATTCACGGTTAGGTTGTGTATGTAATTTTGTGTAAATATAAACCCCCCTGTTATCAATGAATTTAATCATTAAATAACAGGAAAGGATACCTCTTTTGAGCAGAGAGGTAACAAAATATGGAAAATACAGATATAAACATATCGGCTCTTTTGAATGTAGATATAGATAAAATACTCAAGCAAACAATAAAGGAGAAAATAGAGAAATTAATGGAAATAGAGTTAAATGCATATTTAGAGGAAAATCCAGGAATAAAGAATGGGAAATACAAAAGGGATTTAAAGACAAAGTATGGTGAAATAAAACAATTAAATGTTCCCAGAGACAGGGATAGCAATTTCCATACACAGGTAATAGAACCATATAACAGATCAATAGGAATGGAAGATCTTATAGTATCAATGTATTCCAATGGAATATCTACAAGGAGAATAGCAGGTATAATGGAGGATATTTTAGGGAATAAATATTCTAAATCTACTATATCCAGAATAACAGATTTAACCATAGAAGAGGTTTATAAATTTATTAACAGGCCATTGGACAAAAGGTATATAGCAGTATTCTTAGATGGATTATTCTTCTATTTAAGAAGGGGAAATGTAGATAAAGAGCCTGTTATATTTGCATTAGGAATAAAAGAAACAGGAGAGTATGAAGTATTAGGGTTCTATTTAACAGTTAAAGAATCACATAATGCATACAAGGAAGTACTTGAAGATCTGTATAATAGAGGATTAAAGGAGCCATTGTTAATTGTAGCAGATGGAATAAAGAATTTAGATGAGGAAGTAATGGAAATATATCCCCGATCAGAATTCCAATTGTGTACAATACACTATGCAAGGGGATTAAAATCCAATGTAAGGGAGAAAGATATTGATGAAATAACAATAGATGCGAATAAGATGTTTAAATGTGATAATAAGGAAGAAGCTATAATAAGATTTAATGATTTTAAATACAAATGGAAGAGTAAGTATCCTAAAGTTATATACAATACTGAAAAGAATCTAGGTAAATTATTAAGATTCTATAATTATCCTGTAAATATAAGGAAATCATTGAAATCTACCAATGCCATAGAGAGATTTAACGGAGAAGTAAGGAGAAGGGTAAAAACAATATCATCATTCCCTGATGAAGATTCAGCAATGAAGGTATTCTATTATAAGTCAATAGAATACAATTCAAAGCATGCATTCAGGAAGATGAACGGATACTATAAATGCAAGGATGAAATAAAGGAAATGTTTCAGAAGCGGTATCCTTTATAAATACACAGAATTCTGGACACAATCCACGGTTATAGCCTGACCTGATCATTAAATTATCGTATAATGTTCTCTTATAGTAAAGATTATACGTGTATATAATAAACCAATTCTAAAAAAGCTTATATACATTAGTGTCATACTAATTTCATATGGTAGATAATAAAACAAAGCAATATTCTAACCGTCTGATGACCGGGCAGGTTGGAACATGGGGCGCAATAGCTGAGGAAATATCCGCTATGGCACCTGCATGCGATTCAATAGCGTTTGTTGTATCATCCGCTGTCTTTGCATTTTTCCTTACGCCATTATCCTTTATTATTGCGACATTGACAATGTTCCTTGAAGTAAATACTTTATACCATCTGTCAAAGAGGCATGCCAGTGCGGGCGGATACTATGGATATATAGCAAATGCATTTGGGCCAGTTCCAGCAATAAGCGCAGGATTGATGTATCCAATGTACCAGACAGTTAGTACGGCAGCTATTCCGGTATTCGTAGCAGGTGTAGTCCTCCCTGGCGTTGTAATGTATTTTCTTGGAGTGGGAATGCCAGCATGGATATGGATACCTTTTATCCTGGCATTTATTATAGTCCCTATTGTCATTGCCATTGTCGGGATAAGGCCACAGATGAAATACATACGTGTAGCTGGATTCTTTGAGATTATTTTCCTTGCTGTGCTTTCAGCTATTATAATTATAAAGGCGCCGGACAACACATTGAATGTATTCAATCCTTTTGCGTGGCCCCAGTACAGTTCATGGTTTGCCCCTGAAGGAGGGGTTTTTACCGGAGTAGGGCTGGGAATGATATTCGGGCTTACCAGCTTTATTGGATATGGTGGCTCTGCACCGCTTGGCGAGGAAGCCACAAATCCTAAGGCAATTACAAGATCACTTACTTTTGGCCTTTTTATTGTAGGCATAGTAATGACAGAAGTAGCATATGCACAGATAGTTGGTTGGGGAATACCCCTGATGCAAACATTCAGTTCAAGTGGAATTCCTGGAATTATTGTTGCAACTACGTATACTGGAATAGTAGGTGGTGTGATGTTTGCACTGGTGGCATTCAATTCAGCCTTTTCTGATGGCGTTGCAATGCAGGCAAACGCGGGACGTGTTTATTTTGCTATGGGCAGGGATGGGATTATTCCAAAATTCTTTTCATTTATACATAAAAAATATGTTACGCCTTCAAAGGCATTAATATTCGTAGGTGTGGTTTCATCCATAGTGGCGGTGCTATCCACTTTCATTGTTGCTATGGGTGCAGGCGTAAGCCCCTATGCCCTGATGGATAATAAGGCAAGTGACCCTGTAATAATAAAAGCCCTCACAGATACATTCCAGTTTCTCACAACCATGGCTCTCGCCGGATTAATTATAACCCATATTCTTCTTAATACGAGTGTAATGACAATGTTTAGAAGATTAAAAGAGAAACACACCGGAATACGTGATATCGTATTACATATGACCCAGCATTATCTATTCCCTTCCATAGCAACCGTAATATTTATCTTCGTTCTTTATGAGTCACTTGTACCACCGGTGTATCCCATTACATATGCTATACTTATCATAGGTGTTTATACAGTGTTTTCGGTAGTATACGCACTTTATATAAAATATAAAAAGCCGGAGCTGGCAAAAAAAGCAGGTAAGTATGTAAATATTGTAGATGAAGAACACGATAAAAGTTAGATTCTCCTGTGATAATCAGGAGAATATTTTATTAATTCTTTTGTGAAATCATTTAGTGGGTCATTCATTATCTTATCAGTATAATTTTCCTCTATTATTTTTCCGTGGTTCAGAATATAGACATAGTCTGAAGCAAAAGCAATCCTGTTAATATCGTGGTCTATATAAATTATTGAAATGGTTTTCTTCAACTGCTTGAGAAAATTTAATGTTTTAAAGAGCGTAATTGAATCCATCATGGAAAAGGCTTCATCCAGGACTATAAACTCAGGTTCTGGGATTATTGATATAGCTAAGGCAAGTTTCTGCAGTTCTCCCCCGGACAATGAATGCCCGTAACGGTCCTTGTAAATGCTATAATCCATCCCTGCGATCTCCAGCTTTTTAATGGCATCGCTCATTTCTACATTATTGATGCTTGCAGCGGTTGCAAGATGCCATTCTACAGTTTTTACAGGATTCATTGATGTGTACGGGTCCTGGAATACATACCTGACAGACCCGAGGGTTCTAACCAGTGAACTATTGTAAAGGATTTGCCCTGCATAATCAGTATCGTAGCCGGTTATTATGTTAGCCAGTGTTGTCTTTCCAGATCCTGATGCTCCTGTAATCCCGCTGATATTATTGTTCCGGAATGTTGTGGATATATTATCAAGTGCATATAAATCATGATATTTCATATATCCTGATCTTATCTTATAAACTTTTGATATGCCATCAAGCTGTATCATTTTTCCACCCCGGATAATTTATGCAGCGTACTCCATGGTTATTTATAGTTCTGTATTCAATCTGTGATTCACATTCTTTAGTCCAGTACCTGCAATTATTGATAAATACGCATCCACCATATTTTTTATTATTTATTTCGATATATTCTCTATTGCGGTTTGAATATAATGGCACATATTTCAGTAGTGTGTCAGTATATGGGTGGAATGGTCCATCAAGTATGCTTGAATATTCACCATCCTCTATTATTTCACCACCATAGAGTATGTAAACTCTGTCACACACCTGGAACAATGCGTTTACATCGTTGCTGGAAAAAAGTACAGAAGCTTTCTTTTTAATAGTTTTTAACATAATAAGAAGGTTATATGTAGATATTGAATCAAGCCCTGTTGTAGGCTCATCCAGCACCAGCAATTCAGGATTTGTAAGCAAAGCCATGGCAATAACCACACGATGCCTCATTCCATCACTTAACTGGATAGCCTTCATATTAAATATTTCAGGGTCAAGGTTCAGTTCTTTGAATAATAACCGGACATATTCCTTATCAAAGGATTTCCAGTCATAAAGCTTGCCTATCTGAAAATTTACCGTTTTGAGTGGCTTAAGGCTGTTAAAAGAATCCTGTTTAACGTAAATAGCCACACGCCTGTATTTGCCATAATTTTCCTTCCGGTATATGCTTTTTCCATTATACAGAACATCTCCTTCACTGGCATATATATCTCCCATAATGGATTTCATAAGTGTGGTTTTTCCTGAACCATTTGCACCCAGTACACCAACTATTTCATGGTCTGCAACATGCATATTGATATTTTTTAAAATCTCTGTATATTTTTTATCACTATAATAGCCAGAATGAAGGTTGTTGACCTGAAGCATAAAAGTTAATCAGGGGAGTATATATAAATATTAGTAATATACTAATAGTTAAGTCAGGATTTTTTAGAAAGTGCTTTCAATCCACCTTGATCATTATCATTAAAATATTTTTCTAATTTCAATTAGACTAATCTGAATTAGACTAAAATAAATTTCATTGTTTATTTTTATAATAAAAAACCCCAGCATTTTCTTAACAATTCCAGTGATTTCAATATATGGTAAAGACTCTGGATTTTTATTATTTAATGCATTAAAGTGCCAGGTATCTTAACAACTGGAGATTTTTAACCAACTTATATTGCATTTTTGCTTCCTCCTGCCTAATATGGTGTGGAGATTAATACAGTGTCACAGATTCTATTACGGATATATCATCTCCGGAGTCTCCAGAGAGCAGAGCATTATTCGTTTAGCATAATATGTCTTAACATACATGGAATTTAGGTTATGAATATATAAGTGCAACCATAAGAAAGATTTGTTCAAATAGAAAATTGATTTTGTGATTAACCTGTTAACTAAATATCTTTATACGCATATATAATTCTACCGTGTGGTACAGAGCGAAACACATGGCATAACACTGGACAGTAGATTTAACATGAAAAATTCATTTATACGTGGATTTTCCATGCTCATAGTCCCACCAGTGCTGCTTATTATAATTTTACTTGCTCATAATTTCTATTCCCTGGAGTATTTTCACGTGGTTGCAGGATCAATGTGGACGGGGATGGACCTCATACTGGGAATATTTTTTTCCTATGTTATGAGGGGATTGGATAATTTCGAGAAAACCAGAATTTCCATGAGGTTAACTCCAACAATGCTGTATTTTATGCCCGCAATATCAGCATCAACAATCACAGCCGGCATATATACAGCAATGGCACTACACATACCATTTTCATCTCCATATATCATAGCTGCTCTTGTTATATCTGCAATTCTCTTTATTGAAGGCATAGGGATTTTCCTGCCAAACGAACTCCGTGTTTATAACGAAATTCTACATGGTGCAAAGAACACAGAAAAAATTGTGCGGTTAACAATGTTAAACCTTAAATTATCTCTGGTACAGGTAATATTCCAGATCACTATAATTTTGATTATGGCACATTTTTCAGTGCGGGTGAATTTTTGAATAATTCAAAAAATATTGGCCATGAAATACGTATGGGAGTTATTGCACTGGTAGTACCTGCAATAGCGTTTATAGCGGCACTTATAATTCCAGGAATTTTAATTCTTGACTATGTTCACGTCCTTTTTGGTGCCTTATGGACAGGTGTTGATGTCTTCATGGGGCTAATATTCTTTATTGTGCTTTCAGGGATGGAAGATAAAATCAGATCTGACATTTCCTTTAGATTAATTCCTATGCTCTTATATTTTATTCCTGCAATGTCCGTATTCACGCCTTTACTTGGCTTCACCCTTGCCATGAGGGAAAACATATTCAGGTTAGATTACCTGTTCATAGCAATCATAACAATTTCAATTATCCTCGCAGTGGTGTCCTTTGCTGTAATTGTTCCCGCAATATACAGTATTTATACGGGATTTAAAAGCAATAATGTTGATGAAAGCAGGAATGGGAAATTATTAATGCGTATTGCAAAGGCTGCATCCCTACAGATGGTTTTACAAATTATTATTATAAGCTTAATGGCATATATCGTTGTTTTTATTTAAACTTTTTAGTTACAGTAGATAACATAGCTGAATATGGACTAATATAAAGCTTTAAATGATTTTTTTAATTTCTGAATAAATGGCATCAAAGAAATTTAACATACCTGTATCCGCATTTTCCTCTGTTATGGGTATGGAAATTTCCTCCATTGCATTTCATTTTCATAGATTGGCAGCTATATCTGGATTCTTAGAATACCTTGGGGTTATAGTCTATGTATTTTTAGTTGTATATTTTATCTTTATGCTGGTGTACCGCAAAAAAATAATAAAGAATAAAACAATGGTCCCTGCATCTTTCGCGTTTGCGGCAGGCAGCAGCGTGCTTGGTTCTAGATTGTATATGGGCGGCTTCATATTTTTCTCAAAAATACTATTGTTAATTGCAATAATTTTCATAATTTATCTAGGTTTCCTGTTACTGGCAAAGACCATCAGAAAAAGAGAAATTCCTGAAATTTATTTTATGTTTATGCCCTTTATAGGCGTGTTAAGCCTCTCAAATCTGTTCACACATCTGCATGGAGCTTTTAATCCTGCAATATCAATATGGGTTCCGGTATCACTTTTTATCATAGGAAATCTATCATGGATTATAACAATTTTAAGTTTTATAAATTATAATAGAGTGTCTCACATTTCATAAAATATCAGACAAATGTCGAACATTATTAACAAAAAAACAATAATGGGATATGCCCTCACAGCAAATCCCATTGATTATGGAAATCATAGATAATATTGTTTCGCCTGATGACAGGAAAAGAAAGTACACAGATAGACAGATATTGAAGGTACTGATAGTTTTACAGATTTTCAATATATCTTATAGATCAGCCAGAATATTCCTCACAAACCATGAGGAATATATCAGAATGGCTGGTATCACAGAAATACCAAGCTTCCAGACCCTTTCAAGGAGGGCAAGGATGATAGACCTCCATGCTATAAACAACGAAATTACCTATCTTTATTCAGTTGAATCCATAGCTGCAATAGATTCATTTATAATCCATACATGCAAGCATTCAACTGCAATGAGGAGAAAAGTATGGGGTAATTATAAAGACCCTGTATCTGGATGGTCAAAGACCACAAAGGGATGGTCTTATGGTAGAAAATGCCATATGTCAATAGATATAGATTCTCTCATTATAATGGAATGGCTTATTACAAAGGGAAATATGCATGATTCACATGTGTCGCATGATATGGTGGATTCTGTGAGAGACTTCTCATATATTCTTGCAGATTCAGCTTACGATGCATCAGATATTTATGATTATATATTTGAAAATACACATGCTCTACCTGTAATTGATACCAATAAGAGAAGAGGGATAGTAGATAATAGATTACCAGTAAACAGGAAAATAGGCATTGACCTGAGAAAAGAATATGCTTCAATGTATCCTCTTAGGTGGGAAATAGAACGTACCTTCAGCATACTTGAAGAGATTATGAAAGCAGAGTATATCTGGTACACTGTGAACAGGGACTATGATACTGCAATTGGATTAAAGGCCATTGCATACAATCTCATGGTAATATCAAACAGGGTACTGGGAGAAAAACCAAGGAGGATAATGAAAATCGTCAATTGTTAAAATGTGAGACACCCTAAAATTATAAGAAATATTTCAACTATAAGAGTTTAAATGGATTTTATATGATCTATGCAGGGATATCTTCCCTAACAACGGTATCCGGAACACTGATAATAGAAAATTATGGGTTACATGGCAATAGCTTCTATGTATTGATTCATTGGATTGTAACAGTGGATTATGCCTATTCTGTGGGTTTATCCGTGTTTTTAATTCTATTTTCTATCCTGAAAATAATCAAAAACAGTATTGATTTAAATTATAAAATATCTATTTGGGGAGCAGTATTCCCATTTGGCGTGCTTTCAAGTGCCTCATATCTTACAGGCAGATATAACCATATAAATATTCTTTCTTTCCTGTCATTATTCTATGTTTCAGTAGCATTATCCCTTATAATAATAGGAATTATACAGATTATAGTCTTACTGGGCAAAGGTAAACCCTAATAGATAAGAGAGACTCATTATTACTGGAAATAAAGAATATGGATGCATTATATTTATGGCCGGGATATGCTATCTCTTAATCCCTTAATGTATCCTATAGAATATATTCTTCCGGAATATGAATATCCTGGAACTAACTCAATATCCCCTTCCAGGGTTGGTGTATGGTCAACTCTCATTATGCCATTGTAATTTATATCATTATATGCCTTCATGCATGCAGCCATATCGGTCCTGCCTTCGTTTATCAGGCTTTCCTGGTAATTATATTTATTTCCGTTTACATCCCTGAAATGCACAAAAAATATTCTGTCATTGAAATGCCTTATTGCAGAAGGAAGGTTATCAGTCATAAGGGTGAAATTACCCTGGCAAAGTGTTATGCCATTATATTTGCTTCTATTTAATTCTAACAGTTTATCATATGATTCTATAGAATTCATTATTCTATCAATCCCCCTGAAGTTTTCTATGGGCGGGTCATCGGGATGCATTGCCAGCTTCACATCGTTTTCCTCAGCTACCGGGATAATATTGTCAAGAAAATATTTTAGATTTTTCCATAATTCATCTTTTCCAATCTTTCCCATCACCGGTGGTTCTATATTTTTTATGTCATTATAGTCAAAGCCAGATACATACTCACCATTTTTTCCTATAATATCTGATTTTGTCCTCGACCATCCTGACCCGGCCATCCAGTTATAACACCAGATTTTTATGTTCAATTCACCCATGTTTTCTATCATTTTAGAAATATAATCGATTTCTTTTTCCCTGTCGCTGTTGCCATACATAATTCCATTCATCGGAGGGTTGTCTTCAATGGCAATCAAGTTTAATCCACTGTCCTGCAACATATTCATGTATTTCATCAGGGGGTAATAATCCCAGGGCTCGTCTTCTGTAGACTTTCTCCAATCATTATAATTCCTTGGCAATACTCCTACTGCGTCATTAACCCCTATCTGTTTTAATATTTTCCAGAATCTATCTGGTTTTGATTCCAGTATAATTTCTGCCAGTTTAAAATTCAATGCCATAATATGTTAATGTGAATAAATTATTAAATTATCGTGGCGCAACATTAATATTTATTCCCGTTTCTTATTCGTCAGGTGTGCTTATAGGTGCTTTTATGCTTAAACCCCCATCCACCATTATTGATGCTCCGGTTATAAATGACGACTGGTTTGATGCCAGAAATAATACTGTATTTGCAACTTCTTCAGGCTTTCCTATTCTTCCTAAAGGATGCTGCAAACCCCATTCCCTTATTTTTTCTTTAATTTTTTCTTCATTGTTGCCGACTTCCAGAATAGCTGCTTTCCTGACCAGAGGTGTATCTATTGTGGCTGGCAATACAGCATTGCATCTTATTTCAGGAGCATAATCCAGAGCTATGCTCTTTGTTAAACCTATTATCGCATGCTTTGATGTTACATATGCAGCTGCGTTTTTTGTTATAATATTTGCCTGGACTGATGAGATATTTATTATATTGCCACCATGGTTTTTTATCATTTCCTGAATGCAGTACTTTGATACATTATAAACTCCTTTAACATTTATGTCCATAATTCGATCCCACATGCCTTCATCTGTTTTATCAAGACTTGCATACTCTTCTATCCCTGCGTTATTAACAAGAATATCTATAGTATTAAATTTAGAAAGAATATTTTCAATGGTACTTTTTACATCGTTGCTACTGGAAACATCGCAATTATAGTAGGTAATTCGATCATCAGTATCTTCTGGAGTGTGCCTTGATATTGAGATAACCCGTGCACCTTCAACTGCAAATCCCAATGATATGGCCTTGCCAATACCTTTAGTTCCACCTGTAACAAGGACATTTTTACCTTTTAAATCATTATACATAGATAACAAATCTGATGAAAATATTTAAGGATGTGTTGAATTACATTTATAAAAAATCTAGGGTGAATTGTGGGGTTATTAAAATCCAGTGGTGTGTGAATTTCATTCCTGGCGCAGGAGACAGCGTATATAGCCTTTAGTATCAATAATCATATGGATAAATTTGTAAAGCAATCTATAGTATTCTTAATATGTCAATAATGGTGCATTTTAATATTTGGTATAGAACATAATTAAATTATTATATAAAAAATAAATAATAAATTTACTTCTTTTTACTGCCCAGGCCAGGGCCAAGTGGTATTCTTCCCGCATGATTACTGTTAGTAACTACGGCGAATGCAGTATATATAGCAAATGCTGCAGCCAGTATTCCAAGATATCCTCCAATGTGAGTTATTATTACAACGCCTGACATTGCGCCGGCACCCAGGAAGAAGAACGTAAGCCAGAGGAACAGGAAAGTAAACATAAGTCCCATATTTAATCTGATTGCTGTTACAAACATATACAGGGTAAATACTCCCCACAGAATCAATGAAATACCAAGTGCCTCGTTAGTAACTGTGATAACACCAAAATGGGCCGCAACCTCTAGAAATACGTACCATAGCCAGAATGCCCCATAAGTTGAGAAGGCAACAAAACCGAATTGTGACCCCCTTCTCATTTCCCATTGGCCTGCTATAAGCTGGGCGATGCCCCCGTAAGCAAAAGCAAAGGAAATTGCCATTCCAGTTCCACCCTTTGACCCAATAATTCCGGCATTGACAAAACTGAGCATAAATGTTGTCAGCGCAAAGCCAGTTAATCCAAGTGGTGCAGGGTCTACCTTAAAAACCGTTCCAAATACATTTTCAGTTTCATCCATATTTACACTCCCTTATTTGCAACAATTCAACTTGATTGTTACAGTTAACGAAATTAATCATTATTTATATAAAAATTTATTGTATGGTACATTACTATATTGTTATTATTTTTTATAGCCTGTGCCAGTTCTCATTATACCACCTTCTCTGTGTTTCATAATACTATAAGAGCATCTGCAGCTAGCCAGGAGCATATTATATAATCAACGAACTTAAATTGAGAACTGGAAATCCAAATCTTATATCCCGATTCTCAAAGGCACCATATAATATCAATCGATTTATACGAGATACACTAATATTCAGCATAAAATTCATTCTCTGCTAGTAGTACTTTAAAATTTAATATTATATGTGAATAGTGCCTAACAATATTCAGCTTACATTTTCTTTTGAAAAATTTACTGGAGACGAATTACACCGGGAATCTAATAACTAATTATCAGCATGTAGGTTCGATGGAGGAAAATTATATAAGTAAGTATTAGGAAAAAATACGTGTAAACGAGAAAAATTTACAAAAATTATCTATCTATTGACGTATTTATTTATATAGCCTATTTCACAAAATTTAAATATGTGTCAATCCTATATTTATCTATGAAAGATACTTTGCCAATGGATGAAAAATACAAAGTGCACATGAGCAAATACTTTGAAGAATACGAAAGGTCTTTAAAAGATGTTAACGGATTCTGGAATGAAAATGGACGGATAATAGACTGGTTTAAGCCGTTTGATAAAGTACTTGATGACTCTAAAAAACCATTTTACCGCTGGTTTATCAACGGAAAAACTAATCTGTCATATAATTGCCTTGACAGGCACATACAGAACGAAAAGCGGAACAAAGTAGCGTTTATATGGGTTCCGGAGAAAGGAGAGGAAAAGGTTGTAACATATTTTGGATTATACAGGAGGGTCAATGCATTTGCCAGAGGATTATTAAACCTCGGTGTAAAAAAAGGAGATAAAATTACAATATACATGCCAATGATCCTTGAAGCACCAATAGCAATGCTGGCGTGTGCGAGAATAGGTGCGGTATTTAATGTTGTATTCTCCGGTTTCGGTGAACAGGCCCTGGCTGAGAGAATAAATAATTCAAATTCTAAAACAATTATAACTGCTGACGGGGGATATAGAAAAGGCAATATTATACAGCTAAAAAATATTGTTGATAAGGCTATAGACCTTAGCAATGGCGTGGACAATGTAATTGTAGTGAAAAACACACATACAGAAATAGACATGGAGCCGGACCGTGATTATTACTATGATGACATTATAGAAGATGGATATGTAGAGCCCGAGCAAATGGATTCAAATGACCCATTATTTATTCTGTATACCTCAGGAACTACAGGAAAGCCCAAAGGTATTTTACATGCCAACGGAGGATATCCTGTCTGGATTGCCAATACCTTAAAATGGGCATTTAATCCGAAAGACGAGGATAGATGGTGGTGTGCTGCTGATATTGGATGGATCACCGGGCATAGCTATATAGTGTTTGCACCTTTATTGCTTGGCTTAACGTCTGTAATGTATGAAGGGGCTATAGATTATCCAAAGCCAGACAGGATGTGGGAGATTATTGAAAGATATGGCGTTAACCTTTTATATACTTCACCGACGGCTATAAGGCTGTTAATGAAATATGGGGAAAAATATCCACTATCACATGATTTATCTTCCTTAAAGACCCTGGGCACAGTTGGCGAACCTATAAATCCTGCAGCATGGCACTGGTACTATGAAGTAATTGGAAAGAGCAGATGTCCCATAATTGATACCTACTGGCAGACTGAAACGGGCGGTTTCACAATATCACCTTCAGCCAGGCTAGGATTGCCCGATCTAAAACCAGGTTCGGCCACGTTCCCTATGCCCGGTATAGATGCAGAAATCCTGGATGAAAATGGAAAGAATGTGAAGCCAGGGGAAAAGGGGTATATAGTAATTAAAAAGCCATGGCCCGGATTGATGCTCACAGTGAATAATGATGATAAAAGGTACATCGACACATATTTCTCAAAATTCAAAGGCAAATATTTCATGGGTGACTATGCCATTCAGGATGATGATGGGTATTACTGGCTTCTGGGAAGATCGGATGAGGTTTTGAAGGTATCCGGGCACAGGATTGGTACCATTGAAGTAGAAGACGGTTTAGTATCCATGAAGGAAATAGCTGAAGCAGCTGTATTTGGCAAACCGGATACGGTAAAAGGAGATACCATCGTTGCATTTGCAACATTAAAAGATGGATATGAAAAATCCCCTGAATTAATAGAGAATATTAAAAAAAGGATAAGGAATAATCTCGGCCCAATTATGGTTCCGGAGGAAATTCACATAGTGAGTACAGTGCCGAAAACCAGAAGTGGAAAAATAATGAGGAGGGTAATTAAGGCAGTTTACCTGGATCAATTGCCAGGAGATATCAGCACACTGGAAAATGAAGCATCTGTTGAAGAAATAAAAAGGGCAGTGGACATTATAAAGAAAGGAGAGTGATTTGGGAAAAAATAAATCATTCCCCTTAAACCATGAACCATTGGATTTATTCCATTGTGTTTAGTGCCTTTTAAGGTTGCTGGCGATTCCGGGTATTCTATGGTTTACTTAGAACATTTTTGTATCTGAATATAATTGCCATACTGGACTCTGCCATCAGGATATTTTTTTATCTTTTTGACCGGTTCATGATTTGTATGTAGGCAAATTCAAGAAGGATTAACATTAAATTATGTATTAATTTTCTGTGTCCCACAATTATCCGGTATCCCAAGTATTAAATAGGGATTATAAATTTTATTTAATGAAATATGTTAATGTTGGAAAATCCGGATTAAAAGTTTCTACAGTGGCCATAGGTACATGGCATCTGCCAGGGTCTGGGCAATTTGTTAATAAGGTTGAATCTGTAAATGAGGAAGAATTTAAGAAAATTTTCAAGAAAGCATATGATTTTGGAATAAATTTCTATGATACAGCAGATATTTACCATGGAAGGGTGGAAAATAATGAGGATTGCATAGAATGCACAGGCAACTCAGAAAGGGTTCTTGGTAATATTATAAAAGATTATGATAGGGAATCACTGGTTATATCTACAAAGGTAGCTGGACCTATGAATTATTATGTTAATTCATCCGGCCTATCCAGAAAACATATAATGCACGGTATTAAGAGTTCACTGGAAAGGCTAAAAACAGATTATGTGGATTTATACCAGTTCCACTGGTCAGATAATGATACTCCATTAATCGAGACATTAAAGGCAATGAGCCATATAGTTGACCTTGACCTCTCCAGGTATATAGGCATGAGCAATGTTAATGCCTGTGATATCCCGGAGTTTATGAATTTGTCAGAAAAATATAATTTAAATAATTTTATAACAATGCAGGAGGCTTATAATATACTCGACAGGAAAATTGAGAATGATAAAATTTTATATGCACAGAGATACAACTTAGGCTTGCTTGCATATATACCACTTGACCAGGGAATACTTGCAGGGAAGTACTTAAACAATTACGGAAAAGGTTCCAGAATAACATACTATTCTGGGTTACAAAATGAAATAGATAGAACATTGAATACGGTAAAAAAATTAAAGGAATTTGCGGATGAAAATGATATTACCCTATCCCAGCTTGCTATAGCATGGCTATTAAAAAGAGGTGCAGAATTGAATATTAAGATTATACCGCTCCTGGGAATAACAAATATAAAATATCTGGACGACAATATAAATGCACTGAATGTGAACTTAAAGGATGAGGATATGAAATATATAAACGAAATATCAAGTAGTTATGCTAATAGCAAGATAAACCATTAGTTTATAAAAAATAATACATTTTTAAGATGGTATATGCTCATCAATGTGGATTCAACTACAAAGTTAAATCAATATTCCGGGAACATTGCCATTATGGAGTTATGGTTAAAATCATAATGCAAAGTTGAAGTAGAAAAAAATAAAATGCATAAAAATAAGACCATAAATAAATATGGCAGGATGAATACTGGAAGGTGAGTTTCCCTTTAAATGCAATTCAAAAACATATCTATAAATCAACTCTATAAAAATGTGGAAAGGATACATATTAATATTTTTATTAAATTATCTATAAATGGTGGTTACTAGCAACGTTACAAGTTCCCCTGAAGAAACAGATAATAATTATATAAAAATTCAAAACCATGGCGTAATATTCAATAACAGGACCGCTGCTTTGATAGGGGCTGATGGTACCATTGACTGGGCATGTTTTCCAAATTTTAATTCCATACCTATTTTTGATTCTATATTAGATTATAAAAAGGGCGGCTATTTAATGGTAAAGCCACTGTGCAACACAACAATTAACCAGTATTACGAGGAATTTACAAATATATTGATTACAGAATTCATAAAAGACAATAATATAATCTTGAAATTAACTGACTTTTTACCTGCATCAAAGTTTTCAACTACGAATTTTCCGGAAATACATAGATTTGTTGAAGCGTTAGATGACGTCACAATAAAATTATATTTTAAACCGTCGTTTAACTATGGGCAGGAAATACCTTCTATTGAAAAAGATAAAAATGGGTACTTATTTCATAGAACAGAGAGAAATATAGGGATATCAACAAATTTTAAGTTAAATAAAAATAAAACTATGGTTTATAATGATAATATAAAATTAAATAAAGGTTCATTTCAGTGGATTGTAATATCAACAGACATTAACCATCTAAGCAACGTTGATGAGTATAAATCATATAAATTGCTGGAGTACACAAGAAATTACTGGAAAAATTGGTCGAATACTATTTATTATCAGGGATTATATCACAAGTATATTGTTAGATCGGCACTGGCACTGAAGGGCTTATTTTATGAACCCACCGGTATGATGGTAGCAGCACCGACATCAAGTTTACCCGAATCCATAGGTGGTGAAAGAAACTGGGATTACCGGTTTACCTGGATAAGGGACACTGCTTATGTAATAGAAGCATTATCACTGATCAGATTGAATGACGAAGCAACAAAATTTCTCTATGACTTACTGTATAGAATAAATAGGGACCAGAAACTAAGAACGATATATTCTATTGACGACTCGGATACTACCGATGAAAAAATAATAGATTATTCCGGGTATATGAATTCGGCTCCGGTGCGTATTGGCAATAAAGCTGGAGACCAGTTACAACTGGATCAATTCGGTTCAATTATAAATGCAATTTACCAGTTTAATCTGGCAGGAGGTATGGTTACCATACAATTGTGGGATTTTGTCCTTTCCATATTAAATTCATTAAAATCAATTTGGAAGTATCCGGATTCATCAATATGGGAATTTAGAACGGAACCAAAGCAGTATGTATATTCAAAAATTATATCCTGGACTGCGTTTCATGAAGCAATTATAATGGGTAAAGCATTAGGTTATTCTGCACCGTATAATGAATGGAAACAGATAGAAGATGAAATAAAAAATGATATATTAAAAAATGGATTTAATAGCGAAATTAATTCATTCACACAGTATTATGGCTCAACTAATGTAGATGCTTCACTTCTCAGAATTCCATTAACAGATTTTCTACCGGTTAATGATTATAGAATAACAGGAACTTTAAAAAAAATAGAAAGTGATCTGATGCATAACAATTACCTGTTTAAAAGGTATAATGAGGATGATGGATTAAAGGGGGACGATAACGCATTTTTATTGCTGTCATTCTGGTATATAGAAGACCTGATAAAAATGAAAAAAATAAAGGATGCGAAAAACGCCCTGGAAACCATATTAAATTTATCAAATCATTTAATGTTATTTTCTGAAGAAATTGATTTGCAGACCCACGATTTCCTTGGAAATTTCCCCCAGGCAATTACACATTTAGGCGTAATAAGAGCCATTGTAAAACTGAATGAACAATTTTCAAATACCCAGAAATCCCCAATGGTCAATCATAAAAAATCAAATTTAAAAATAGAATAATAGCTCAAATCGTCGAACAGTGATAGATATAATTAAATTATAATTCGATTAAAAATTATTGGGTATAATTTCATTGCTACACCAAGTAGATAATCAGGAGAACGGCAAAGTAATACTAAGAATATCGCCAATTTTCACCATTTAATATTAAGAGCGGGATATATTTAATATATTCACCTGATATATTGAATTAACTCCTTTTATAATTCAGTATTATTTGATATGGGAAATTAAGGCGATTCTATGGCTACATTGTATCTAAAATACTTTTGAGAACATTGCAAGTATTACATTTAAATAAAAGAACATTCGTATGTTTTCCCTATCCCACATACTGCATATTTAACCATAACGAATTCTGACACCGAGTCAACAAACAGTATATATTGAAGAATTGAATCTCTGCGGAAATGGCTGAAAGGAACGTTCCACTAATAACCGGCGCCTCAACTGTGAGAGGTTTTGGCTATTCTTCAATATGGATTTACAGTTCCCTGTATATGCACGATATCCTGCATATATCCCTTCTATATGTTGGCATAATATTTACCGCAGGAGGCTTTATAGCAGCCCTGGTTAATATTTATGGAGGCGCAATATCTGACAGGGTGGGTTACAAGGGAACTATGATTTTTTCTTTTTCAATTTCCGTTGTCATATATGCAGTATTGAGTTTTGTTCCAGGAGTTTCACTTTCAGCTCTTCTATATCCTGTTGCTTTTATAATGTTCATGATTGCAAATGCGATAATGTCCCCTGCCTCCAATGCACTTATATCGCGTTCTTCAGATATACAGCTTAAGGGCTTTTCTATACTGAGGGTTGGAAATAATATAGGATGGGGTTTTGGCCCTGCAATAGGTGGATTTATTGAATCATTTGGGGGGTATCACCTGCTTTTTGTATTCGGGCTTATTATGGGTATAATTTCACTGGGAATTAGCCTGTTCCTCAAGAATGTAAAATATGATGGGAAAATCGGAAAGGTACCATTGACTACCAGCAACACATGGCTGATCCAGTTATCATTGATTGCCCTTCTGCTCTTTGTTGTCCAGTCCCAGGAAACTGTTACACTTACCAATTATGCAACTATATTCCGATCTATTAAAATCTACCAGCTTGGCATAGTATACCTTACAAATGGTATATTCGTAATAGTGTTGCAGGGATTCATATATAAAATTATCAGAAAAATAGGAAACTTTTCTTCCTTTGCAATAGGCTCTTTTGTTTATTCATTTGGCTTCTTTTCATATGCATTCGATACTGGAATTATCGGAATGGTTATTTCCACAATTGTGCTTACAATCGGCGAAGATTTTGCATTCCCTGTAGGATACTCAATGGTTTCAGCAGTTTCAAAACCTGAAAATATTGGAAAGAATATGGGGATATATAATGCGTTTTTAAGTGTGGGGAGGGCTATAGGGCCAACTCTGGGAGGGGTGGCGTTTACTCTTTTTACCGTTCCATATGAAATATGGCTTTTTACCACGTTTACCGGATTTGTGGCCTGCATAATATTTATAATAAAATTCAGGAATGTTGAATCACTAAAACATGTTTAAATAATAAACACACTCACAATATATGAATGTTTTAGAGAATATAAAGTATTTTTGTTCTCTCTTGATGAATTCATGCGTTCATACTCACCTATTAAATATATAATTATAATACCACTTTGCACAATTCTCAGAAGTTTACTGTAATCTTCTCTACATTTTAATTCTTTGCTCCTAAACCTATGTTTTCAGTATTAGAATAATGTACATCACATATCAGGTTTGACCTTTATGTTATGAAAATTACTATCCTATCTTTCACAATACTTCTATCACACTTTATAATAGTTTCTCATATTTACATGCAACAACTCACAATTTCCGAGTGTTTTCCGTAAAATAAGCTATAATTCAAGGCATTGCATCTCGAAACTCAGTGTGCTTATGCTTGCTATAATTCCCGCATAGGTGGACCAGAAAACAAGTGCAATAACAAGAATTGTGTATATTGTAACAATTAAAATAAAAATCGGGATTAAAAAATTATTTTATTCGTTTTAGCATTGAAAAGGTGAATCAGGTCAGGATTTAAATAAATATTCACTTTTTCTCCAGGCTGTAGCGGTGTGTTGTGAAAACAGAAAAAGGACTCTGATGAATCCTTAAATGAGAGTGTAACTCTAAACGAACCTTGATAATAACTGGAAATTGCAACTTCTGCTTCACCACATTCTTTAAATCCTCTGGGCAAATCAGAGCTGCCTGCCATATCAGAAGGAATTACAATAACATCAGATGGTCTGAAACCAAGTAGCACCTCCCCGGCAGGATATTCAATTGTATCACTCTTTTTAACCTTACTTATGTCTATATCCATATTTAACATATTGCCGACACTGAGGTTGTATCTAAGGCCATTTTCCTTTACATTTACGAGTATAGTATTATATTCACCAGTTGATCTGGCTACTTCTATACTTACTGGATCGGTAAAAACATCAATTGGCTTCCCTGTTTGCATAATCAAACTTTTATTTATAACACCTACCTGCCGTGAAAGAGAAAAAATATCCGCAGGATCGTGCGATACTATGATTGCTGTGAAACCTAATATGTTCTGAAGTTCCTTTGTGTATTTCCTTGCAACATCCTTTATTGTCGCATCCAGGTTGCTGAAGGGTTCGTCAAGTAGTAGTAAAGCCGGGTTTTTTACAAGTGCCCTAGCATAAGCTACTCTTTGCTGCTGTCCTCCGCTTGCTTCCTTAGGATGTTTATTAAGTACCTCACTTATATCGAGCAACTCTGCTATTTCTTTTACCCTTCTATTAACAGCGCTTTCTTTCAATCTCATTATTCTCAACGGAAAAGCAATATTCTCAAAGTTAGTTAAATGTGGGTAGAGTGCCCAGTTCTGAAACACCATTCCTATATTTCTATCTTCTACTTCTGTTATAATCTTGTTATCCTTTGAAACAGGTTTTTGATCGAAAGAAACTGTCCCTTCTGTTGGTATTTCCAGACCGGCAATAATCCTCATCAGAGTAGTTTTTCCAGAGCCACTTGAACCCAGGATCCCGAAGAATTCTCCAGAATCAATATCAAGATTGATGTGCTGCAATGCCATTGTCACTTTATTTTTCTTCTCGAATTTTTTTGTTACGTTTTCTATATTTATCTGTACCATTATTTTTCACCTTATTATCCTTTCGAACCTGTTCCCATAGCCATTAATCCTTTTACAAAGTACCTTCCCAGAAGTATAAAAACCACAAGAGGGAATATTGAAGCAATAAGAGCTGCCGCAAAACTATCATTGTAAAGCACTCCATACCCACCCGTATATGATAATAGACTCAATGAAATTGTTGAAACTGAAGGTGTGCTGGTAGCAACCAGCGGTAAAAAGAAATTATTCCACGTTTCAATCATTATAAATATGAATGTTGATATCAAACCGGGATAAGTAAGAGGAATTACAACTTTTGAAAATATAGTCCAATCGTTTGCCCCATCAATTCTGGCTGATTCTATTGTTGACTTGGGCAGAACCGCCAAGAATATTGACATTAAAAGTGCCCCGGTTGGAAGATAGAATATAAGAAATGAAAATATTAGCCCTGGTATAGAGTTGAAAAGTCCAATTTCTATAAGTAGCTTATCCAGCGGAACCGATGTTACTTCAAAAGGAATAAATGTCGCTATAGCTATTACTGTAAATATAACATCATTTATTCTAGAGGAAATCCTGTAGAAATAATACGCAGCCATTGCCCCTATAAATGTTGATATAACTGCTGTGGAAATAGCTATTACCACACTGTTGAAGAATTGCGTAATGAGTGCCTCAAAAACTGTTATAATAGAATGTAGAGTGGCTGATGCCGGCACGAGAATTGGTGTTGTTAATACTGAGCCCGTAGTTTTTAGGCTATCAACAACAAGAACATATACTGGAAAAATCCATATGATTGCAAGCAAAACCAGTACAACGTGATGCAATACCCCCCTTATCTTTCTAACCGTGGAGGATTTCCTTCTAAATTCTATTTTATCTAAATTATGCATTTATCCACCTCTTTATACCAAGCAGAGCGTATGGTATAACCACAACAATAGCTATAACTATTACAATTATACTCACAGCTGCTGCTTCGGCGTAATAACCGTATGTGTAAAAATTAAACAGGTAAAGAACTGAAGTTTCTGTCCGTGGATTAATCCCAGTAGCCACATATGGAATAGTAAAAATTCTTAAGGAGAATATAATAAGCAGGGCAGATGTAACGATGAAAGCATTTTTGGATTCGGGTAGTAAGATTTTTCTCAATATTACAAATGGCCCCGCAACATCAAGTTTGGCAGATTCTATACTTTCAGAATTTACATTTTGGAATGCAGCTAGATAAAATACAGCTGCAAGTCCTGAATAAACCCATGTTGTAATTATAATTAGACTCGGCAAGGCCTGTGGTGCGCTACTTAACCAGTTTGGTGCTGGAAGACCAACTGCCCGTAGTAATGTGTCAATTCCCTCGCTAGGAGAATAAATCCAGCTCCAGATTATTGCTACTGCTGACATAGCAACTGCGAGTGGATAAAGGAACAATGAACTGTATACTGTTCTAGCTTTGGGATTTTTCAAGAAAAATATCAATGATGCAAATAAGATACCCATTCCATTACCTACCAGAAACATTCCGCCTGTCCATTCAAGAGTTCTAAGTAAAGTAGACTGAAATATTCTTCTTATAAGTACGCTTTCATACGTAGCAAACCCAACAATAGTATAACTGGAGTGAATAGGCGATAGGTTAGTAAATGAGAAATATACATTCCATAACAGGAAATATATTAGTATAGCACCAAAAAATAATGCTGGTAAAGAAAAAAGTATAGTTTTAGAAATTTTCAAAGTTATTCACCGTTTTTTAATTACAGCATTAGCCAAAAATATTGATGTCAGACCAACAACTATTATAGCAATCGATGGGGATGACGTGGAAGAAGCGGCTGTTGACTGATTATTAGCGTTCACCGTACTTATAGTATTTTGTGCTGCAGTTGCACCGGGGTTAACCGGATCATGAACCCATGGTGGTAGGTATCCACCAAATGGATGAGATACCGTTCCAAGGAATCCAAGACTTAGATTATGCCCAGCTAACCACGATGATTCTTCACTGCTTATTACAGAACCTAGGTGGGAATTCCATGTACTGACAGATGACGCTGATGTTAGAGATTCTAGGTCTGTCTCGAAACTGCTAGTCTGAGATGCAAACATCCCACCATCGGAGAGCTGATAAACCCACCTGCTTGAGTTTCCTGAATCGTTAACAGCGCATTCATAATCTCCCCACTGAGATGGTGTATTATAAAAGCTCGGTGAAGTTATATTGTCGTAGTATGAAGAAGCTTTCCATTTTGTAAATACTTTGTCACCTGCGAATGATGAAAAATACTTAGCAAATGTTAACCCGGTGGCCTGATTCGGTCCTGTTGGAATTGCTACAGAGTCATCGATCAATGCGAAATATCCCTTTGTTCCAGGGAATGGCATGGCAATTAGATTTATATGATGGCTATGGTCATACGCTGTGTTGATCGTACTTGAATTCATAGGGTACGCTGTCACGTTAAGATAGTCATAGGCATTCACATACCAGTTACCATTTGCCTGAAAACCTGATTTGCTTCCAGTTATGTCATGGATAACAGCAGTCCATGTGAGTGTGCTGATTCCGTGCATTCTTTCGCCATACGCTGTAAGATAGTCATTATTTGTTTCATTGATTACCTTCATTGCTGTAGAACTGTGCATGTTTAAGGTACCGTACATTAGTTCATCATACAGTGTAGCGTTTCCAGTGGTATTGATGGAATTAGCAAGGAAGAAGTCTTCCCATACCTGCATCTGGTCCCAACCTCCATCTCCACCTGGAATTGTCCAACCTCCACCACCGGTAGATGATAATGCGCTGTTCAGAGTTTTACTGTCACTAAGTAATTCTGTGATGTTTGTTGGAAGTTGTGATATGCTGTTATTGTATAGTAAATTAGGGTTAATATAAAGTTCAGCACCTCTATGCATATCAACTGGTAGTGAGAACGAAGTACCGTTATACTCACCTGCTTCTACAACTTCAGGGATAACGTTCGTCATTGAATCTAAAATAGGTGTCATATTCACGAATTCTTTTGAGTGCTGGCTGGCAGCTTCAACATAGCTAAGCATTCCAGGGCCATAATGTGCTTGGAACGCTTCAGGAGGGTCACCATCTCGTATTAACGTAAGTATTTCTCCCTTAGCCGCAGACCCCCCAGCTCCGGCCTTAAGCTCTGAAACGGCAGTTAGATTCGGATACGCTGCATGGAATGCAGCATATTCTTTATCTACTGCAACTTTTCCCTCGGTAGCCCACCATGTATAAAATGTCACCTTCTTAGATTTGGCTGGATGGTAAAGTGCTAATGTAACTCCAGCTCCAACCATTATTACAACAACTATTGCAATAATAACATATTTCATCTTCGAAGGTGGCTTAACCTCATCATTCGGATTTTTCATTTATTCACCTTTTTAGTTTTTAACTGATAATAACAATTATATATCCTATAAAAATATTTCTCAAAGAACCTAAATGTTACTATTAATTTATATTAATATATTTAAACATTTTCATTAAAAGTTTATATTATACTATCCCATAAATATTTCATATATATACCATCCGAAAGTATAATTAAATAATATAAGCTGGGATTAAATCAAAGGAGGGGGAATAAATTATAATAAATTAGAGAAAATCCAAAAAGATCATCTAGAAGAATAATTATAGAAATGAAAATACTAACTCTATATATAAATTACTTTTAGAAAAAATCCATAAACTTAAGTAGTAATAATATAAATACCGTTAAAGAAATAAAATATTAATATCCAATATTAGGACCTAAAAGAATAAAGAATATCTGAAAAGAAAACATATAAATTATGGTAAAAACAATATTTACAGAATACCGTTATCATTAAACATACCGAATAACACCAATAATAAGAAAAAACAGAGAAAATGTATGAAATATAAAAGGAAACACAACAATTTACTATGGCCATATGATGAAAATGAGATAATTTAAATGCTAAGTAATAATAAATATAACGGAACTGATTTCAGTATATCATATATAAATGTTGTATGACAGGGATAAAATGATAGTAAAATCGAATATTATCATTTTCAAAATACACAAATTATAAAACCTATCAATCAAGTAGTTTGAATTAATCCCATAATATCCTGGTTTTTATTTCATCTTTAGACTTTTCTGTCAATACAGTGGTTATTTTCTCCCTATCTGATATTTTAATTTCATCTGTTATCAATAGTTTCTCTATTCCAGGATACATATATTTCCATTGCATTAAATGATCCATTGCCATTTCAAAATGTGGCTTCTGGCCGTTGATCAGTCCCACCATTGCAATTGATTTATAAACGAAATCCTGAAGCATATGGCTATTTATACTGAGCTCACCTGACCTTATAAATCCGAACAATCCAAATATTCCATTATTTTTTAGAAAACCCATTGTTTGGGATATTACATCTGCAGAGGAACCTGATGCTTCTATTATTAAATCGAATGAATTATCATCAAATTTATATCCAGTAGCTGAATTATAATATTTAATATCTGCTATATTACATATTTTTGATTCCTTGTCATGTGCATATCTTCTGTTTGCTATTGTTACACTAAACCCATATGTTTTTAAAAGCAGTGAAAACAATACGCCTATTGTTCCTGTTCCTATTACCAGTGCATTGCGGCAGTGGAAGGTATTATCGCTGCATCTCCATATCATCCTTTTCTGTATATTGATAATCTCATCCATTGATTTTTCTAAATCAGCCAGTGGCTGTGCCAGTATGGCCATGTTTTTTATCCCGGCAGGGACCCTCACTAAATATTTCTCATCATCGTATATATATTCGCCCATAAACCCCTGCATGCCTTTTATTCCAGCCTCAACAAAATTTCCCGTTTCACAGAAATCAGGCCTCCCAACCAGGCAGTTCAGGCATTTCCCGCACCCCCTTCTGTTTACAGGCATTACTATATCCCCTTTTTTAAAGATAGTTCCATCTTCCATCACAGTGCCTATGGCTTCATGACCCAGAATAAGATAATTAGATCCAGCCGGAATCGCTGCAGAATTTAATTGCCCTTTTACTATTTCCCTATCAGTGCCACATATGCCATTTTCCAGAATTTTTATTTTAATTCCATTATTTTTATAATCTAAATTTTGAAAAGTTATTCCTGCTTCAGGTGGCTTCACAATTATTGCTTCCATAAAGAAATAATAGTATAATATGTATAAAATCTTTCGGAGGAGAATTTATTTAAAACCCCTCTTTTCCCAGCCCTCTGAGAATAAATTAAAATCAGTATCGTTTTCGTCTGCAATATAATTATTAATTTTATCCTTTAGATTTACTCCTATTCCGGGTTTTTCAGGAAGTTCCACATATCCGTTTTTAACTTCAGGTACAGTATCAACTATATCGGTAATCCAGGCAGGGTATGCAAATTCATCGAACATTTCCTGGATTTTCAGGTTATTCATCAAGGCATCTATATTCAGGGTTGTAAATGTATTCAATGGCCCTTCAGCCTGATGTGGTGCCATTGAAATATTGTTAGCCTCTGCCATTGCTCCTATTTTCAGCAATTCTATAATGCCACCTGTATTTATTAGATCTGGCTGTGCTATGCTAACAGAGTTTAACTTAAATAATTGCGTAAAATCATAGGATGTGATCAACCGTTCGCCTGCAGCAATTGGAATTTTTAAAGACTTTGACAGCATAGCCATGCCCTCTATATCCTCGGGTATAACAGGTTCTTCAAACCATCCAATATTAGGATATTTTTCAAGTTCCCTGCCTATTTTCATTGCTGTAGACCTGTTGAATCTTCCGTGGCCTTCAATCAGCATTTCAATTTTATCCCCAACAACACCGTGGACAATCTGTATTATTTCCATAGATTTTTTAAATTCGTCATATTCCAGGAATCCGGAACCACTGCCAAATGGGTCAAACTTTAATGCCCTATAGCCTTTATTTATAACCTTCCTGGCTTCTTTACCCCAGTCTTCAATGTTATTTATATTTGTATACCAGCCATTTGCATATACCTTTATTTTGTTTCTTACAGGCCCACCGAACAGATTATAAATTGTAGATCCAAAATGCTTGCCGATTAAGTCAAAACATGCAGATTCAACACCGCTGATCAATGACATATTTACTATGTCCCTATTCCTGTTAAAGGATGATGTAAACCATTCATTTACCAATTCCCTCACTTTAAATGGGTCTTTATTTACAATAAATTTTTTAATATCTTTAATATGGTTAACTACGGAAAATTGACCTGAATACACAGTTGCTTCTCCATAGCCATTTTCCCCATTGTCAGTTATGATTTCTATAAAAACCCATTTTTTCCATGTGTTTTTTATTATATAAGATTTTAAATCAACAATTTTCATATTTTTATAGTAATAGTTAGCATAAATATTTTGTGATTGAATCGAAAATTGGTTCATTACTGTAATGCGTAATTGTTCTTATTTCCTGCTGGTGTTTTCTTAATATTCCATCCTTCGGCATTCCTGATATTTTACCACCTTTGTTACTATTGAATTGTGATCTATCCAATTAATAACCGGTATAATAATAAATAATAGCATTAGATTATACAATATGGTTCTCAATAATATTTATATGATTCCACACGGAGATGAACTTATAGATATACCGGACGAAGATAGCAGGAAATTAAACAATGCCTTGAAAGAACTTGCCGAAAATGACAGCTCAGATGTGCTGGTCATCCTCTCGCCCCACGGAGTAAATCTTTCAAAAAATATCGCTGTTGTGAATACAGAATACTTTAAGGCTGATACACAATTAAAGAATACATATCTTGATTTTAAAGCGCAGAATGAGAGAAAACTTACTGAAGATATCATAAAATCTACCCGGGACACAACAGAAGAGTTAAGATTTATAACATACTCAGGGGATATTTCGGTATTTCCCCTTGATTTTGGTTCAAGCATACCACTTTCTTTCTTCAAGCAGAGAAATATAGTACTTATCGGGCAGTCAAGGATTAATAACAGGGATAAATTAATAAACTTTGGAAAATCACTTTACAATAGTGTTCAGGCATACAATAAGAAAGTAAGCATAATCATAAGTGCAGATCAGGCCCACACACACTCGGATAAGGGGCCATATGGATACTCGCAGAATGCGGAAAAGTATGAACATACCGTAAAACATTGCTTCGAAACAGGATCTTTTGAGGAGTTATATAAAATTGAACAGGAAATTATAGATACAGGAAAACCTGACAGTTTCTGGAATCTTATGGTAATGTATGGAATATTGCAGGCATCCGGAAGGAAAATGCGACTTGATTACCATTATGTTGAAATTTATTTTGGCATGATGCTTGCCCATTCTACTTAGAATTTTTGCAACATGGCATATGCCATGGAAGTATTATATATATTCATAATTAAATATGAATTTACTTTTCGCTATTCAATATACTAAAAATGATATTTATTTAAAGGTAGGTGGAAATATGCTAGCCTGGATCAACATAAATAATTTCAGTCTTCCTCATACTTTGCAACTATCCACCCTCCAAATCCTAAAGCCCATAAAATATCCGGATATACTATGAGCCGCTCCATTCCACCTACCCCTAATCCAAGGTAAATCCCCATAGCATAAAGAACCAGTGCTATCAAAGCTACTGTTCCCAGAATAGCCCAGAAAACGGATATAATGTTCTTTAATCTCCATAATATAAAGTATGTTGCAATTGAAGCCATAAAAAATACCAGGAGAGAGGAATAAAGATGTATAGCCCCGGTAGTTTCTGGAAATATTCCCACGCCCATAGCTCCGATGCCTGCCAGAATAAGAACAATACGTAAGGGTTTTGAGAACTTTAACAGAAAGACTGCAGAAATTATTATTGCAATTCCCAGTAGAACAATAGATGTATTGAATATATATGCCGTGCTTCCAACTCCGAGGTCGCTGATATAATTATTAGCAACGCTGTAGTGAGGATATAAAGCCTCTGCAATTAGCACCAGCAGAAAAAACTGGGCAGCGCCTGCAAATAACACAAGCCCGGATATTTTCATAGCTGTTTTATCTGAAATTTTCATTTATATTTAACAATAGTAAGTATAAAAATTTACCTATTGTCTATAAAAACGCCTGTTATTCAAATGTGACTGAGATAAGAAGAGAAAATACATGCCCCAAATCCCTAATATTATGCATTTATACAAAGTCGGCGTACTTCATGTTTTACAATTAAATTCAGTGGTAACAGGCGGTTATATTTACATATAATGATGTTGTAGAAACCCTGGCATGACCTAAATTTTATTAACGATTTGTAAATTAATAATATATGCGCGTGTTTTCCAATAATAAAAATAATAACATAATCCTGTATATCACAATAGTAGTTGTGATTACCTTTTCCACCAGGATAAACAATAATTTAATACTTACTACAATACCATTAATTTCCAAATATTACCTGAATTTCAACAGCTTAGAAATTGGAATACTGGGCGCACTGGCAGTAGGAAGCGCGGGCATAATGAGTGCTCTTATAAATTCGAAATTGTGCAGTGAAAACAGAAGGAAATTATTTATTGCATCAATTATAATTTATTTAATATTTTTGCCTTTATTTTATTTTTCAAATCGCTACAGTATATGGGTTTTTGTTATAATATCTGGATTCTTTTTCGGAACTGTTATGCCCAATATAATAAGCTCTACCGGAACAATAAAGGATAAAAAAACAAGGGAAAGAACGGTGGCATTATACACACTGTCTTTAAGTACAAGCTTAATAGCAGGGCCTTTATTAGAATCATACCTGTTGTTGTATTTTAATTTATACCAGCTGTTCTTATTTTTTATACCTTTCGGTATTCTAGCAGTTGCGTTATCGTTTAAAATCAAATTTCCAGAAGAAAATAGAAATGAAAGAAAAAATAAAATAAATGTTTTTAAAAATAAAGGATTTCAATTATCAATTTTCAATAATATTTCATATGATACCCCGTTTGCATTAATCCTGACATTTGGTGGTATTTTTGCAAGGACAGAATTCAATGCTCCCTATTCATTTATCGAGATATTGCTCGCAGGTTTCTTTGCCTTATCATTTATTTCAAGACTTATTTTATCATATAAACATTTTAAAAAATTATATTTTACCACTATAATTTCAATTTCAATAACAATCATCGGATTAATAATGATATATTTTTCAAATAATTTAATTGTTTATTTTATTATCATATGTTTTCTCGGAATACCACATGGGCTAACATATCCCACATCACTTACCGCATTATCAAGATCATTTGATGAAGATGAAATATCTATAGCCAATACATATTTTTATGCAATAATGATGTTAATTGCTGTTATTGTGCCATCAATTTCAGGATTAATGGTATATACAATAGGTTTAAGGGAAACTTTTCTATTTTTTGCTTTTCCGGTTATAATATTATTTTTTATTATAATATATGATTACAAAAAAATTCCTGAAATCAATAGCCAATCGTGATGTTAAATCGTCGCCGTCTCCCCATTGATTAATAGTGCTTTTTTATGTAAAATTATTAAAATTTACAATATATTAATGGCCTGTCTGCAATTTAAAAATAGTTATTGCGTTACCGCTGTCTTTTTAATTGCTTTATTGTCCTTTATATTAAAGAATACAGATGTTAACAGCAATAGCACCATTGGTACTGCTGTCAAATATATGGCCATTCTTATACTATATATTGTTGAAATTATTCCGAATACAAATGGTATTAGAAATATTATAACATCCATTATCAATATAAAAACCGAATAAACAACATTAAGGTCTTCAAGCTCCACACTTGATGCGATATAATAGCTTGCTGTTGGGTATATTGAACCATGTGGAAATCCAAGTATTAACAATGACCCTATGAACATTATTATGCCTGCATCAATTCCCAGTAGCAGATATCCTATAATAGTTGCGGCGAATGATGCATACATCAAGATTTCATGATTTTTAACATTTTTAACCGATAACACAAGCCTTGTCAGGAACGAAACACTATAGAATAAAGCCAGAAGATAGAAGAAAATATCAGGATTTATGCCATCATATTCCTTTCCCATAATTGATCCATATGTTATCAGTAAAATAAAAGGAAATGCATAGGCTATATTGCCGAACAGGGCAAACAATACTTTCCCCTGTTTTAATGAATGTGATGCCTTGCCCAGTATTTCCTTAAAGGTTAATCTATTTTTCCTCTTCATGTTCATCTTTATCCTTGTTGATAGGGAAAACATCAACACGGTGGAAATTAGCGATATGAATAAAAATATTAAAAACGCATACCTGACATTTATTGATGAGGTTATTAATCCTTCCATAACAACCCCGAATATTAAGCTCAATGACAGTGATGCAGTATACGCTGCTATGTACCTGTCCCGTTTACCCGGCGGGGCAATAACGTTTGTCACTGTCATTAACAGAGGCTGTACAACTCCCATGGACAACCCGGTTACTGTTGACAAAATCAATACCTCATATACATTATTGGATAAGAGGTAAAAGAATATCCCCCCTGTCATTATCAAAAGTAATAATGCTATAGTCCTGGGTGTTTTTTCTATATTTATTCTCCCGTTGATCAGGACATTGGCAACCATTGCCCCTATGCCGTATAAGGTTGCAGTTAAGCCCACAAAGAATACATCTGCATTTATAACATATTTAGTAAATACAGGAACGACTGTCATAAGCATATTGGTTGAGGTCCTCATGGTAAATGCGACAGATAGTAGCATTATCAGGTTTATTAAAAGTAGTTTATTGTTAGTATTATTCATTAATAAAGTAATTACATATTAATATTTAATTTTTTAAAAATACAGTAAATACGTCCACATCAATTTTAATAATACATAGCCATGGCACTTAACCTGTCACAGGAAATACAATAGTGGAAACAAATTACATCCAGTAATTATTTTTGTATAAAAGTTATTACTCTTTGATAATAATAAAATACTTATAGATAGATAGTATCATTCATGTATATATGGACAATACTATATCAAAATTTATTGAATTGCCCGTGCAAAAAAGAGTTGATTTCTGGTCTCATCAGAAAATAGGGCATATTAGAAAATTATCAGGCACTGGAATGGCTTCAGAAATATTTGTTGAAAATAATGAGAGTCTGAGAATACTTGATAACATTATTTTTAGAGGAAATAAATCCCATGCTATTCCGAACATGGACATACAAACAGATACTATGCTTGCCGGCATGAAACTATCCGTTCCGGTATACCTCGGAGATATGTCATACGGTGCGTTAAGCGGAAATCCGAATATTGCAATTGCAAAGACGGCTGAAATCACGGAAACCATGGCAGGTACTGGAGAGGGTGGATTGTACGGATCTGTTTCCGGGTCAAAAAGGATATTTGTCCAGTGGGCATCCGCACGTTTTGGTGTTAGCGCAAGTTCCCTTAACCAGGGTGCAGCCATAGTAATAAAAATAGGGCAGGGGGCGAAACCCGGAATAGGAGGGCACCTTCCTGGAAGCAAGGTAACGCATAATATATCGCTGGCAAGAAAAATACCTGAGAATATGGATGCAATATCACCGGCACCACACCATGATATATATTCAATAGAAGACCTGACACAGAGAATAGAAGCATTAAAAATATTATCTGATAAGCCTGTATTTGTAAAGGTTGCAGCAACCAATTACATACCGTATATAGTTACGGGAATTGCAAGATCAGGTGCTGCAGGAGTTATAATCGATGGACATGGGGCAGGAACAGGAGCAGCCCCTGTTGCAGTCAGGGACAATATGGGCATACCTGTGGAACTTGCAGTAGCTTCCGCTGATTCTATATTGAAAAAGGAAAACCTCAGAAAAAATTTTACCATTATAGCAGCAGGAAGAGTGTCAAATTCCACAGATGCCATGAAACTTTACGCGCTGGGTGCGGACGTTGTTAGCCTTGGCACATCTATTCTCATAGCAATGGGATGCATAATGGTAAAGAAATGCAATTTAGGCTATTGCCCGGTTGCATTGACTAATAGGACAGATAGCAGCAAATCCCTGGATATTGATTTTGCAGTAAACCGTGTTGTGAACTTCATAAATGGGTTCAGAAGTGAAATGGCTGAAATGATGGGAAAACTGGGGATAAACAGCATGAAAGAACTTACCGGCAATAGGGATTTGCTGGAAGCCAGAAATCTTTCCGGAGAAACCATGGAATTGCTTGGAATACGGTACGGAAATCCTGTAGACCTGGATCCTATACAGGGAAATTTTGAATATGACATAAAATATCTAAATAGCCTCATAAATAAGGGGGAACCTGTAATGAGCAGCATGGGAAGCAACGCGCCTCCAGAGGTTGATAAACCTGCCAGAATAATAGACTGGCTAAGGCTTGATGGAGCACAGGTTACAAGGCCCTCCATAGATCCTTACAGAGAAAACATAAACCTGGATTTTTATTTATCAGGAGGAGATCTGGTTATTTCAATGCCTGTAATAATAAATGTCAATGGTTCGGATAAAAATGTAATGGAGGCACTGGAATGGGCTTCATTGTTTATAGGTTCGGTTACAATAGATTATAATCCTGAGATGGACAATCCCGAAATAAATTTTCATGGGACACATTCTGGAAAACACCGGTATTCATTTATAGCCTCGGGAGAAACCCTTGATCGCAATGCGGGTGGCTTTATTCTGGAGGAGGACAGGTATACAGAGCTTAAAATCACAGAAATTAATGATATACTGGGAAAAGAAGGAATACGAGAAAACTATGATTTAATCCTTGAAATCTCTAGATTCAGGAATTCTGGTGACATTATCAAGTACCTCGCCCTCGGGTGTGATTCTGTTATATTATCTTCAAAGATATTCGAAAGTGGGCTTGAAAATAATTATTCCAATCTAAAGGAAAAGGCATTGAATTTTTTAATGGGCATAAGGAAAGAACTTGCACTGTTATCCGGGGCCATGGGGATATCAAATCTTCAATATTCAATTGTCGGTAATAAAGAGCTATTAAGGTCTGTGAACCTTGATAGCAGTATAGGCAAAGCCATAAATGTACAGGAGGGTGGAAGCAGATGAATTATATACCATCCAGCTGTGGCCTTTTTGGAATAATGAGGAAAAATGACAGGAAAAAAATACCTGGATCCATTCCGGTAAAATGCCTGAATTCAATCCGGTACCGTGGTAGCGACAAAGGTTCCGGCTATGCATCTTTCAATGTTAACCAAAACAACCATTACAGTATAAACGTGTTTTATGAAGAAGATGAACATCAATTAAGGTCGTTGCTGGAGCAGAATGGCTTTGGCATAAATAAAATGGAAGTCCGGAATGGGAATAACATAAAAAGCTATTGCTATGATGTTTCTATTGGAGATATGAGTTCCATAGACAATGTTAATGATGTTTTATGGAAGGAAGGCACAGGCCGTATTTACAGTTCAGGCACATCACTGGATATTTTTAAGGGCATAGGTTATCCGGACGATGTGGGAAAAGAGTATTCTATAGAATCAAAGGAAGCTGACATGTGGCTCGCACATACAAGGCAGCCAACAAACTCACCGGGATATCTGCCATACTGGTCACATCCATTTTCTTCATTTAACATAGCTATAGTACATAATGGTGATATCAGTTCATTTGGCGCCAACAGGGAATTCCTGAAATCAAAAGGTGTTAATAGTTTCGTGGGAACTGATAGCGAAGTTATAGCTTATATTTTCAGGGAATTATTGAAGCAATATGATTTAATTACCACAGTAAAAATCATGGCAGGTAAAATTGAAGACCCTGTTATGAAATATAAAAACAGAGGAGCTGTCCTTGATGGCCCATACACACTTGTTATAGGCTATGATGATGGCAATGACCTGTATATGATTTGTATTGCGGATCGTACAAAATTAAGGCCTGCAATACTTGGCGAGGATGATGGCAATTTCTTTATAGCCAGTGAAGAAAGCCAGATCAGGCTTATTAGCCCAGGTGCAAGAATATGGACACTGGAGCCTGACTCTTATTTTATAGCATCCTTTAACCGTGGCATTATAAGTCCCGGGAGAGTGGGCATTGAGAATACGAATAAAATCAAGATCCCCGATTCTTTTCAGATTGATGCAGGGGCAATAGAATATAACAGGCTTAACCAGGCTATATTAAAAGGAGATCAGGCGATAACAATAAATAATGTAGCCGGGCACAGGTATGTAGGAATAAATTTTCCTGATTCAGAGAAAGATATAACTATTTATGGAACACTGGGGAATTGCTTTATGAATCTCAACGAAAACAATATTTCTACAATTTATGGTAATGTTGCGGATGATTGCTGTGATTCTATGGGGGGAGGAATGGTAAAAATCTACGGGGATGCAGGAGATATCTTGTGCCAGGCATTAAATGGAGGGAAAGTTTATGTGCTCGGCAATGCTGGCAATAGGGCATGTATCCAGATGCGGGAATACGTGGACAAATCTACTGTAGTTGTAATTAACGGAAAATTTGATGATTATCTTGGTGAATATATGTCAGGTGGCACTTTGCTGGTTCTCTCCAACAGTGCCAGAAATTTCGGGAAGTATATAGGATCCGGAATGATAGGAGGGACTATATTTATAAGAGGAAAGGTTAACAGCAGGAACATAGGCATTCAACCTCCTGAAACTGCTGTAAATGGAATGTTAAATGCACTCAGGAAATCAGAATTGATCACAGATAAAGAATATCATAAATTAAAGGGAATGAGTTTTATAGACATGATTAAGTTTCTTCCATCCGATTCCAGAAAATTTGTAAGAAAATTTTATTCAGGGCACGAATTGCCTGAATACGAATACCGTTATTTGAATAGTCAGGAAAAAATAAAATTAAATAGTATTGTGAATGAATTTGATACTGAAATGGAAACACATAGTACAGAATTTTTGGGTGATAAGTATACAATAATAATGCCAGGAAATTATTGAATTATGATATCCTCTTTTATTGCGTCCCTTTTCATTAAGGGCTATATATGACATATTGATTTCAATTCTATCTACTGTTTCAATTTATATTCTATAAACAACTATATCTCAACCATAATAGAAACGTCAGTAATCGTATTAAATTCCATAATACACTATCTTTCTATGTTGTCATTCTGTTCATATTCTGTTATTAATATTTAAATAAGTTGCATGAAACATAAACATAGATCAGTACCCTTTTCTATATAGATGCTGCATTTCCATCAATTTAATGTAAGATACAGATTCTAAGCAAAATCATTTATCCGGATTATCCCCGTAAAAGTATTTATTACCTGTTTGCATTAGGTGATATGCAGGATGAAGAGTCCTTTATTGAAAAGTTAAAGAAAGATGAAGTTGAATTTTTGCAACTGCAATTTACAGATATTTCTGGCTCAGTTAAATCATTGACCATACCACATAACAGGTTTGAGGATGTTATTTACAACGGTGTTATGTTTGATGGGAGTTCCATTGTTGGATACAAACAGATAGAGGATTCTGATATGAAAGCAGTACCGGAACTCTCTTCTTATACTATACTTACCAATGAGAACTATGCAGGGAAAACTGTAAGGTTTGTATGCAAGATATTCAATTCAGATGGCACAAGGTTTGAGGGAGACCCAAGGTACATACTGGAAAAACAGGTTGAGAAGCTAACAAAGGAAAATAAAACCTATTATCTGGGTCCTGAACTTGAATATTTCCTTTTCAAGCAGGATGAGAATGGTGAGCCAACAATAGAGCCAAGCGATTATGGGGGATATTTTGACAAAGAACCTCTTGATAAGGCATTCACAGTAAAGCAGGAGATAATAAGGAAGCTTGAAGGTCTCCATTACTATCCTGAGGCATCACACCACGAGGTAGCATACAGCCAGCATGAAATAGATGTGAAGTACTCAGATGCTGTTACAATGGCAGATAGAATAATTATGATAAAAAGCGTTGTAAAGGAAACTGCCAATGAATATGGATATTATGCTACATTTATGCCAAAGCCGGTAAAGGGTGTAAATGGCAATGGAATGCATGTGCACCAGAGCATATTCTCAGGTGATGAAAACCTCTTCTACAATGAGTCCAATAAGTATGGATTGAGCGACTATGCAATGCATTACCTTGGTGGAATACTTAACAATGTAAGCAACGCATCACTTGTCCTTGCATCAACTGTAAATTCCTATAAAAGACTGGTACCTGGCTATGAAGCTCCTGTATATATTGCATGGGCAAACAGGAACAGGAGTGCACTTGTGAGAATACCTGCTGCACCTCCTAAGGGCAAGAGAATGGAGTTAAGGTTCCCTGATGCTGCTGGAAACCAGTATCTGCAATTTGCTGCAATACTTGGAATGGGTCTTGATGGCATAGAAAATAAGACAAATCCACCTGAAGCAATGGAGAAAAATATATTTGAAATGGATCTGGCAGAAAGGCAGAAGAATGGGATAAAGTCCATGCCAGGATCACTTGGCCAGGCAATAGAATCATTCCGCAACAGTGAATTGATGAAGAAAATATTCGGTGAATCTGTATTCAATAATCTGCTGCGCATAAAAGAAAATGAATGGAATGAGTTCAGGTCAGAGGTCACGGACTGGGAGATTAATAAGTACCTGGATATTTATTAATTTTCGATTATTCCTAATAGCCATTTCAATATTTAGATGAAAAGTTATTAACCTATGAATTTTCTTAACAGGCTGAGCTCGTAAATATATGATTTAACTTCTTCAAATTTCCTATTTTTAAACGCCATGAGCAGTAATTTAGTGTATAAATTATGTTTCTGCACATTATATGATGTTTCGGTTGGAATGCCTATGTTATCTTCAACATATTTAATATCCTCCCTGATCATATCCAGAGTTTTATCGCTAACCTTCCAGATTTCTTTTAAATAGTCAAGTGATTCGTAGTTGAAGTATTGTGCACTGGCTTTTATATCCTGTTCCATATAACGGTATAATTTCTTTAACAGCACCTGACTGGATTCCGGTAGGGACGATAAGGAAGCTATTCCAAGTATCTCCGGGGGAACTCCAATTGAATAAAGTGCACCAACAAAGGAAATTGCACGTGGCAAACTGGCTTTTCCTGTACTTCTGGAATATCCGAATAGCCCTATATGCAATTTCCGCTCCCTTCTCTTCGGAAGGTAAAATGTTATGTCATTAATTGGCTGTGCAATATCCTCTATAATTTTCTGAAATCTTTCAGAATATGTGCCTACAATTCCCTTTATTATTTTTTCAGTTTCTATATCAATAAATTCAGCTTTCTGTGGCGTATGTTTATTGATTAATTTAATTGAATCTTTAACTTCCTGATCATTGTAATCATATCTAAAAGCTGATTGTATGGAGAAAGTATAGTATTGATCGTATTCAGAAAGTGCCCTTTTTATATTTGCAGGGCCAAGATTTCCCCTGAATGGTGAAGACCCGGCTCCGATTATGGGATATACTGACATTCCAGTATCATCACTTATTTGGCCCATTTTAGACGCTGCATATTTTGCAAGCAACGTTGCAGGGATCATCCCGTAATTCATTGCAGGATCTGACCTTGCAATAAAGATTCTCATATATTCTGGAGAAATAACCCTGTGATATTCCTTAACAATATGCTCAATATTAAATATTGAATCTTTATCTTCTATCAATGGAATCAGGTTAATCTTGCCTGGAAGAACTTCCCCTGTAACATCCCTTGAATAAACATTGTCATAAAGGTTGATGGATTGTGCTCCCACCACACATTTTTCATAAAATTTGACCACATTCAGCATGCTCCTGTAATCTGTGGTGAAGGGAAGTATTACCTCAAATATTGGAGCTATTCCATTATTGAATATCCTGTTTGAAACATCATAATTAAGTGGGATGCTATTTAGAGTCTCATTCAGAATTTTTCTTTCAGCCCCTTCAATTAATGGATTTGGAACCCGGTATGTCAGGAAAATATCCTGCCCAATTTTGCTATTTTCAAAGAAAATGCGGTCCTTTGCAAATAATTTCCTTATTACATGTGTATCTACATCTTTCCCTTCTGCATCCCACATTACCTCCTGTATTCCTAATTTTTTATACGCTATGTAAGCTTCTTCGATTTCGTCTTCATTTGTAATTATATTTTTATTTGAACTCCATTCCGGCATCAATGCATTGTCAGGATGTTGGGTTGACATCGTTTTTGGAATCATAATCCTTAATGCGAAGGATGTAAATATATAAATTGATTAAAAAAATGGCATCTGTCTCATTTATACATGTAAAATAAGAGGGGGTTCAATAGAGTATCGCTTGTAAGCTATCAAAATATGATTTCTGTCTATACTGGAAATAAAATATAATAGATTTGGGGGCATTACACTTATTAATCTTTATCTATTTTTTCATTGCCCTCCATATGAATGTTATTATGTTCAATTGCGTGCATGGGCGGCGAGGGCGGATAACCGGTGATATCAAGCCCAGCTTCCCCGTGAATAGCCATATCACCTATTTTTAGCCTTGCATTGGTCTCCCGCAATGGAATAAACACCCCGATCAACCTTAATAAACCGTATGTCAATGCGAATACATATAATATAACTATAACTGCGGCAAATGCCTGTATGCCGAGCTCATAAAAATTACCATACAGGGCACCACGCAATCCCGGGTCAATATACTGTGTTACCACCGGATCGGCAAGTACCCCGGTTAATAATCCACCAACTACCCCGGCAACGGCATGAGATGAAAATACGCCGAGGCTATCATCCACCTTGAATTTAGGCTCTATTTTATATAGAAATATCCATGGTATTATTCCTGTAGCGATTCCTATTACCATTGCACCATAAATGTTAACATAACCTGCAGCAGGTGTTATTCCAACCAGACCGGCTATAGCTCCAACAGATGCACCAATTAATGAGGGTTTCTTGAAAAACTTCAGATCCATGAACATCCATGTCATCATGCTTACTGCTGTTGCAACATTCGTATTTATTATTGCTATTCCAGCATCTATAGTGGCTCCGTAGGGATCGCCACCGTTGAATCCGTCCCAGCCCAGCCATATTAATCCGAGGCCCAGCATTACCAATCCCAGGTTATTTGCCTTCATCTTCATTTCATCTTTCAATCTAGGGCCTATTACAAAGGCTGCTGCTAAAGCCCCTATTCCAGCATCAAGGTGTATGACATAACCGCCGGAAAAATCTACCGCCCCAAGCTGGTTTAACCACCCACCTGCGAAAAGCCAGTATGCAACAGGACTATAAACTATCAGCGACCAGATTGGAACAAAAATCATCCACGCTTTGAAATTCATTCTTTCTAAAATTCCACCCAGCAATAGGATAGGTGTAATAGCGGCAAATACAAATTGAAAAAACATAACTGTTGAATTTGGTATCGTTAATGCATCTTTTAAGGGCCCAACTATTGCCTGGCCGGATATAAATGACCCTGCACCTGCAGGTGATGGAATTCCAAAAATATAATACCCATCTATTTTCAATAAACTCGATGTGCCAAAGCCAAAATTATAACCAGCCAGAATCCATATTATAAGTACTGCGGCAAAGGCATATAAAGCCATCATCATGGCATTTACCATATATTTCCTTTTTGTCAAGCCTGCGTAGTATATTGCCAGACCGGGTATGCTCATAAGCCCAACCAGTGTGGAAGCGGTAAGCATCCATCCATTATTTCCTGTGTTAAGCCATGATGTACTATCGGGGATAGTTGTATAATACAATATCATGCTATTCAGTAACATGATACATAGTAGCAGTTCTTTATAGATAAATATTTTTCTTTATTTTCTGTCAATTATTTTAATTATAAGATATTATCCGAATAAAAAATATATATTAGAGTATAATATGCCTTTAAGTTATAAAATATATAGTAATACGAAATAAATAAGTAAAATAAAAACTTTTAGATATACAAAGAAATTACGCATTAAGATAGAAATGTCTGAAAATTGTTTGCATGGCATGTGTAGTCGCCAATTGTCAAAATACCACCTGCGAATATTTGTAATTAATATTGAGATACAGATTACCATGGCTTAAAAAAATTCACTGATATTTATCAGAGAAAACCAGAAAAAATATGAAATATATGTTCTGACCCTTCTTATGATATTCATAGTTTTAAGTACAATAGGAATTGCAAATAGTTACTTACACTTCATCGGTTAGATAGACCTTAAGCACATCAGTTTTGGAATATTTGAACCTGTGTATAGACTTGGTTACACCGTGATGTTTATCATAGTGGCGTTTTTCCCACTGCCTGACTATATTGTTGTTCCGTTTTACAGATATCGAGCAGTTGCTAATGCAAAGATTTATTGAGCATAGGAAAGCACTGCCAGTAGAGAGAAATACTGCATATCCTCAGGTTCAATTTCACCGGTAGTTTTAAATCCAGTTATTTTACTATATTATTGTACATCCATAGAATTACTACGATCATTCAAATCCATTTCCATATGGCATTGTCTTTTAAGGTATTCACCAGTTTCGCTGTCTTCACAGAATATATACGTTCCATAAATTCCCCTTGTTAGTAGAATTCTGTATCGATTAACAAGAAGCTCTATAGCAGTGTCATATGATGTTTTATCTCCATTCTTTCCTTTAAAGAATAGTTTTTTAATTTCAAAATCTTCGCAATTGTCTCCAAGCACCCATTTATTATCTCTCCTCACAAGGTCTCTTCCCCATATGACACCGGTATAATCAGCTTCAAATCCCTGTGCGCCATAAACAGAAGCACATTTCTCCAGTTTATTTGATTCCCCACCTACCCAGAAAGGAGCATACTCTTTTTTAGGGTCCATAAGCCACCTTACCGCTATTCCGGTTCCAGAGTATAGATTAAGCCCGGATGGAATTCTATCCCCTATCCTGATATTATCCTGTGAATTAATATCGTGTATGTTTCCCTTTGCTTCAGTGAATGAGGCAACCAGAGCGGATTTTTTTCCAAGGTCTATTTTTGTTTTAAGTGTATTTATAAGGCATTTTATATCTGGAAAATATTGCAGGTCATACGGTTCAGGATAAATTGTGGATTCACCTTTCAGCAGTTTATTTACAAATTCTCCGTACTCATTACCATTTCTATATAAGCCTTTAAGTGTTATTTCATGCGGGTTCTCAAGATACTTTAAAAAATTTGATTGTGTTCCCTGTTCGCGCGTTCCAAGTATCTGGGAATCGTCATAGAAGAATACCGATATATCTGCTACTTTTCCTGCATTTTTAATATTTTTAACGGTCATTCTCTGTGATTCGTCGAATATAGCAATATCATAATGTACTGGAAATTTATCTTCAGCAACACCGGGATTGCCGGGCCTTCCGGTTGAATAATATTTAATCAGGGTGGACATTCCCGTGCTAATACTATCAAGGAGTTTACGCAGCGATGCGACCATCCTGTTATTCCTGTAAGAAAGTACAGATTGTTTGCCCATTGCTGATGACCTGAGAAGAAGGTTGAGGGCAATCAATGATTTTCCGGAACCGGGTCCGCCGTGGATTATATAATTTCCTGGCGTTCCTGTAAGCAGGTTATTAATTATTTCAAGATAGGGCTCCAATTGCTCGCTGTAAAGGCCATAACCTTCAGATGCAAGGGCTTTCATTGCGCCATTTTTGATATCAAGATGGTATTTCCTTACAGCCTCAAATAAGTTTATATTTTGCCTGTACCTTGCATTGACAAAGGTCGTCAGGCTGTGAGGATCGAATCCAGGGTCTAAATTTTTCTTCAATTCCTTTATTATTAATTCCCGTTCATTTCCAGAATATATTCCATCCATAGATTTGTTGTGATTTAATATGTTGTATAAAATGACCATAGAATTAATGTTAAAATTTTCTATCCCTTCTATACTATACTTTATTTTTCCAGAATAGTTCAACACCTGATATGAAGGATTAACTTCTTTTTTGTTATCAGCAATTACAGAATAATCATCGACTATTTCCATGGTTCTCCAGCCTTTCATTTCAATTATCATCAGTGATGGAGATACAGTATTTCCGACAAATATAGCATCTGCCCGCTCTCCTCCTGCAGGAATGATGTACTCAAGAACAATGCCCTTGCTGTTAAGTGCTGTGATCAGATTATATAGATATGCAATAGAACCCTTCCAGGAATTATACAGGTATAACCCGGGAGATACATGAAATAGTTCTCTATATTTGTTTGCCAGGGCATCTGGAAAATCTTTATTGTATTCTTCAAGAAAAGATTTGGTGTTGTTATAATATAAATAATTCATTGTAATAACAATATTATAACTTATTTAATAATTTTCTTTATATAAAAGAAAAATCCTTATATATTACAACCAGGTATCCTGAGATACAGTATTATTTTCCTTATATTCAGGGTAAACGGTAAAATTTTGCGCCCTAAGCCCGACCATTCGCAGTACCTTGTATGTTGACCACCTTTAACAGTATCAGGGCAAAACCTATAAAATAGAAAATAGAGGATAATTCAAAAAGCCGGGAATACTCAGCAGATCCCATACCCCGGAATAGAAAAAGGACCAGACCATATATCAATGGGGAAAACGCTGCACCTATCTCTGTGGAAACAAGGAATATGGATAAATATTTGCCTGCACTTCCATGCGGAACTATGAAACTCATATATGAATTTGTAATTGTAAAATAATTTCCATATGCTATACCTATTAATGAACCAAGGACTAAAAATAAGTAAAATGCGTGTATGAACGAGATAAATAATATGCTGAATCCACTTATCAATGGAAATATTAACAGAAATATTTCTTTATTTATTTTATCAGCCAGAATTCCAATGCCCACAGTAGACAACGCTGAAATTAAAAGTATAGTTACCCCTGCTATTGCAACATAGATTGCAGTATCCTTCAAATCAAGTGAATATTCAAAATAATAATATTCAAAGAATACCAGTCCAGAGCTCCCTGTGGTTATGAAAAAATTCGCTATTGCCATCCATTTAAATTTTGTAGATTGTTTAAAGTTTTTAATAACACCGGAAAGCTTCCTGCGTATAATTTCTGAGTTGCTTATATAATCCTCCCTTTTTATTGTAAATATTGTGATTATAGACCCTGCAGCTATCGTTATAAGTATTAATACAGTAGCAAGCTCTATTCGCCCGGTTCCGATTAAAACTCCCGATAACCCGAATCCAAAAGCTGAACCAATCAGTGTGAAAAAACCACCTACTCCTGATGATGTACTTCTCTGCGATTCGGGGATTATATCTCTAATCAACGGCTGGTAGGAGCCATAAGCAATATTGGACCCGATCTCAATCAGGATGTAAATAATAAAAATTGTAACAATGGTTTCTTTGATTATTATAAATAGCAATAAAGAAAATATAACAATTATAGAACCTATTAAAATCATAGGTCTTCTACGGCCATATCTTGAATGGAATTTATCTGAAAATGATCCGGAAAGAAAATTGAATGCAATTCCGATAATTATGCCCGCAAAAGCAATTATTCCAAGATATATCGTCTGGAGCCTGGATGGAACTAATAATTCTATTACATATGGGAGGAATAATGACTCAAAGGAAGTCCATAAATAATTATTTCCAAGATATACGGAATTCATCCCAAAAATATACCTGAAAGACTTCAATGAGTGTTCGTTCACTATAATGGATAAGCAGGTAGCTTATAAATTAATCTTTCAGTATCTTATAAAACATAGCAAATCCTATAAAGAAAAATCCTCCTGCGGCATAAAAAACATATCTGAAACCCAGGGAATAGGATGAAGAAAAATAAAGGATTAATCCGTATATGAGGGGTGACACAGAGGATGCGCCACCTGTGGCCATATTATAGTAACCCATATATTTTCCAGTTTCCTCACCGGGGGCCATATCGCTGGCTAAAGCATCTGAAACACTCATAAATATTCCATATGACATGCCTATTATGGAGCCTAATATAAGAAAATAGACAAATTTCTCAAATTCAGGTATGAGAATCATTGCGATTCCACCGATAACGGTTATATAAACAAGGATTTTTTTCCTGCCTATTTTATCTGACAATACACCGAAAACAAATGATGCAAACGCAGATGTAATAAGTACTACAATGCCAGCTATTGAGACATAATATGCCGGATTTGCGTAATGCAATATGTATTTAAAAAAATACAGCTCAAAGAATGATAGCCCTATAACACCTGAAAATACCATGAAGCTTCCAACAACTACATAGATATAATTTTTTAAACCATTTTTTAAATTGAACATATCCATGAATAATTTTGTTATCCCCGGCTTCTTCCGCTTAATTATCAGGTCTGATTTCTTTATGGTGTTGGTGGACAGGAGGGCAGTAACCACCACTACGACCGTTATTAAAACAATTACATACTGCCTATACGGTGTGTCTATCAGGAAACCTGTGATGCCATATCCCATCATAGAGCCTAAAAGTCTGAATATGCCCCCTATTCCACTACCCTTACCTCTTTGATCTTCTCCCAGAATATCTGCGTATAGTGGCTGGTATGCCCCTACTGCTACATTCGAAGAGATCTGTATCATAATATACCCGAGAAGAACGCCCGCAAGTGTAATAGTTAGAAGCTGATTAAGAAACATTGATAGCACTATGAATATTGCTCCAGCCATAATATAAGGTCCACGGCGACCCCACCCAAAATTATACTTGTCACTCAATGTCCCGAAAAAAAGACCAATAAATACACCGAGGGCAGTACCTATAAATGCAATTATTCCCAGGAATAAACTACTTTTATTATACGACAATAATTCAATGGGCAGTATATAAGATTCATATGAAATCCATAGATAATTGGTGCCAAGATGTATGGCATTCATTTTTAATAAATAACTGGTGCTTTTTGGTATATTTACCACTTTTTATTAACATAGCTATAGTATTAATAAACATACGTTTTGTATATTGATAGTTTTCATATAACTTCCAGAAAAGATAAAAACAATGAATAATTGACCTCGAGACAACATAATTTAGTTATACGCACATATCAGGTATAATTTATACAAATGTGCCAGCATTGGAAAAAGCCATGGGCAATATCAGTAAAGAATAGAACTTTATTATATAACTTAAGGCTATAATCCCTATGGCTGATAAAAGTATTGATAAACAGGTTGACAAATATTATAACGAAGCAATGAAACTTTTTAATGATGAAATATATGATAAAGCAATCCTTCCGTTAACCAGGGCCATTAAATTAGATAATGGCAATCCAGAGTATTATGAAAAGCGGTCGTGGTGTTATATATATACAGACGAGAGCAAGAAGGCAATAGAAGACATAGATAAGGCCTTATCCATAGTTAAAAAGCCGGAGTATTATATTGCAAAGGCATACGCATTGATAAATGATAACAATAACAGTGAGGCATACACGGCACTTGATACAGCAATAAATATGGCTCCAGGGAATCCCGATTACCATTCTATTAAAGGAGATCTGCTTCTTGACGACAAAAAATATGGCCCTGCTCTAGAACAGTATAATACAGCAATAAAAATACTTCCAGGTGTATACCAGTTCCATTATGGAAAAGCCATGGCTTATTCGTATATGGAAAAATTTCCTGAAGCGCTTGAAGAATATAACAGAGTTATAGAAATTGAGCCAAATTTTGGGGAAGCTTATTACAACAGATCAATAATTTATCTGGATCAGGATAAGTTTGAAGATGCCATCCGGGATGCTGAGAGGGCAATGGATCTTGAATCAGACGTTCCGGATAATTTCGATTTAATGGGAAACATTTTAGCAGCAATGGAAAAATACGAAGAGGCCTTAAAATATTATGGTGAAGCAATAGAACTTGACAGTAGATTTGCTGCGGCCTATTATGATATGGGAATTATGTACGACAATATGAAAAACTATAGTAACGCCATTGAAAATTATGATAAGGCAATTAAACTGGTTGATAATTACTATGAAGGAACAAAATCGCCTTCAAATGCAGCTATTCCAGCATTTCTTAAAAAAGCAAATGACTTATATTTGCTTAATAAAGCAGATGACGCCATTGCCACCTATGAACAGGCATTTAAGAGAGAACCAGGAAGTGTAATAATTCCGGTAAAAATGGGACATATACTATTTGAACTGGCAAGGTACAGTGATGTGGTATCACTTCTATCACCAATCTTTTCATATGGCCTGAAAACTATTAAAAAAATGTGCGCAGAAGATGAATGCGAGGATAACCACCTTATATCCGGATTAAATGACCTTATCAATAGTTGCAATGCCACCGGTAAAACACAGAATGTCAAGTTATATAAAAAATTACTAGATGACATGCAATGAAGCAATGCACACGAATAAATTATTGACTCAAGTTAAATGATAAATCTATCTATTCCTATTATATATTATAGTAACAATAAAAGCATACAGGTCATTCCATTGATAAAATGGCCATCTCGGAACCAGAGGGAACTGGATAGATGGTGTAGCGCTATCCTCCCGGAGTTTGAGTATTATAAGAATGGTGGCTTCCAGAGGTATATTTTATATAGTTAAGGAAAAAGTAACCTTACTATGAATTATAATTATTCATTGCGTTTAACACGAGCTATTCTGATAAATTATTAAAATCAGATTTCTAAAACTTGTGTTTTTATTATTTCCTAACAAGAATATTACTTTTTATATCACTATTGTGTTTGGCATAGCACCATACCTTATACGTTTGGAATTTTTATAGTTTGCCGGTTTTGGATGCTATATTCGTAAATATGCTTAAATTTTTCATCATCAGATAAATTTAATGTACAATGGAATTTTTATATAAGACAATACATAATATTTAACGATAAGAAATGAATTCAATACTAATATTTTTTTACTATTAAAGTTTTTAGGAGAATGGGGGTGTGGGACACTATTATTCGTCCCTGGTTATTACAATGTAAACCCTTTTGCCGAGAAATTCCTTAGGGCAATCCACCTTTGCACCCGATCCGAACTTTGTTACTTTCCTCTCTATGAATCCATATATTCCTTTTATAGAGACCTCTGTTGTCTCATGTATTTCCACTTTTCCCATAGTAATGTATATATACATTGTATATATATCTATCTATGGGTCTTGTCAGGAGTGAGGACATACAGTATAAACTTGAGGAGATAAACAATATACTGGGGAAGAAGTATGTACAGGAACATCCGGAAAAGGGGAGAAACTGGAGAACATACGAATCCGAGTTTTCACGGAGAATTAAAACTGCAATGAAGGAACTTGATCCCCTTATTGAAAAAGCCGTATCCATTATGCATATTGCTAAAAGGCCAGGGCATCCACATTCATTATTACTTGCCCAGAGGGTGAAATTAATACTTATAAAACAGCTTGTTGGCGAATCAAACAGGATGTTTGTTAATATGCTCGATATATTTTCTATGCTTTCAGGCATAGATGTATCATATAAAACAATAGAAAGGCTATATTCAGACAATGAAGTTGTAATGGCCATATTCAATCTCCATGTATTGTTACTGAAGAATAAGAATATTGCAAATTCAGATGCAACAGGCGATGGCACGGGCTATTCATTAACAGTAAAGAAGAACTACGAATCCTATGCACAGAGGTTGAAAGACCTTGCAAAGGAGAATAAAGAAATTGGAAAGGAAGAACATAAGGATAAAAAATCAAAAGGGCATAGAAAAAGATTGTTTGCATATTCCTTTTCCATTATGGATTTAAGGACAAGGATGTATATAGCCTCCGGAACAAGCATGAAATCTGAAAGAAATGCATATGACAATGCAATGAGGATTGTCAACAAAATAGGTATTAATATAGATTCTATAAGGCTTGACAGGTATTATTCATCACCTTCATATGTAGATAAATTAGGGGATACAAAGGTATACATTATACCTAAGAAGAATTCTACATTGCACGGTTCACATAAATGGAAATCTATAATAAGGGAATTTCTCAATGACACTATGAATTACCTTGAAAAGTACCATAAAAGAAGCAATTCAGAATCAGGATTTGCAGCAGACAAGAAGATGCTGGGATGGAATATGGCACAGAGAAGGGATGACAGGATAGGCAATGCACTGTTATGCACCAATGTCTGGCACAATTTATTCAATATGGGGAGGTATTAGAATAGTGTCCCACACCCGGAGAATGGAAAGGCCGGTTATTAGAATTTTTAGTGTTTTATAAATAATTCAATATATTATTTATTAATTTTTAAAATTATAGCAGGTTTATATAACAGGATTCACATCAAACTATATGGGTGATATAGAAAATATATCAAAAAATCCGGAAAATCAGCTAAAAATGTTATTATTCCATAGAAATCCAGAATTGAATGGAAGACTGGAAACATTTGTGAGAATGCTTGAACCAGCGAATATTGTTGTTATTACTGACCCAGATTTTTATGAAAAAAAACTGGTAGGGGAAATGGCAACAGACCATGAACTTATAGAATTGAATAGGAAATATTACAGTAATTCTTACCTGTACAGGAGCAATCCAGATGATGTTGCAAGGACTGAGAAGGATACATACATATCCAGTTTAGATGAGAAGAATGCTGGTGCAACAAATAACTGGATGGAACCAGAACACTTAAAATCCCGCATTTTCAATTTAATTAAAGGTTCAATGAAGAATAAAACCATGTATATCGTACCATTTATTCTGGGCCCCGCAGGTTCGAAATACAGTGAAGCGGGCATACAGATTACAGATAATCCATATGTTGTAATTAACTTAATAAAAATATCGCTTGTTGGAAAAGAAGCCATAAACCGTATTGAAAATACAGGCAAATATGTGGTAGCAATCCATGTAACCGGTACCCTGGATAAAAATAACAGATACATTGCACATTTCACAGATGAAGACCTGATAATTAGTGTAAATACCGCATATGGCGGAAATGCCCTCCTGACCAAAAAAGGCTACGCGCTGAGAATAGCAAGTGTACACGCAAGGGACAACTCAAGGATGGCAGAACATATGATGGCACTTGAAGTTACATCACCCAGCGGGAGAAAATACGGCATCTCAGGAGCTTTTCCAAGCGCCAGTGGCAAAACGAACCTATCTATGATACGGACTCCTACTGATATGGCTGGCTGGGATGCGCAACTATTGAGTGATGATATTATATGGATGCATATCAATAATGACTCGCTATACGCAATTAACCCTGAATATGGATTTTTCGGTGTTGCACCTGGCACCAATGCAACAACAAATCCCAATGCAATGAAAGCATTCAATAGGGATACAATTTTTACAAACACTGCACTAACAACGGATGGCAAACCCTGGTGGTATTCACTTGACCCTTCTGTAAGTGAGGTATATGACTGGCATGGCAATTTAACTACGGATTTAAAGAATGCGGCCCATCCAAACTCACGTTTTACTACACCAATAAAGAATTACCCGTATCTTTCTAGTAAATTCTATGATAATGAAGGCTTGAAAATTGACGCTATGTTATTCGGAGGCAGGCGCAGTGATCTCATACCGCTTGTGAGGCAGGCAAAGAGCTGGGCGCAGGGCGTGCTTTTCGGCGCAATGATAAGAGCTGAAACAACGGCTGCTACAACTGGAAAAGTTGGAATATTGAGAAACGACCCTATGGCCATGATTCCGTTCTGCGGGTATAACATAGGCGATTACTTCCAGCACTGGCTTGATATGGGAAAACTAGTACAGCACAGGCCTGAGATTTTTTATGTGAACTGGTTCAGAAAAGATTCAGATGGAAATTTCATCTGGCCTGGCTTCAGTGAGAATTTCAGGGTTATTGAATGGATTGCCAGCAGGCTGGATGCAAAAGCAAATGCCATTGAAACCCCTGTTGGATTAATTCCCGACATAGCTAATTTCGCCTCTGGAAATTTAGGCAAAAACAAATTAGAGCAGCTCTTTGAGATAGATTATCCGGGATGGTTAAAGGAACTTAACGAAATAGAACCATTTTTCAAAAAGATAGGCGATAGTTTCCCCGAAGAACTGTGGAGAGAATTTCATAACATGAAAGATGGAGTGGAAAAACAAATTTAAATTATAATATTTGCAATTAATTTTAACATTATATTTTATTGGTAACCAGATCATAAATGCTTACAGAATTGAATAAAACAGTGATAAAGCAATTACTTTAATGGAAATCCAATAACCAAGTTTTAATATTAATTTGAATTATAAAACAATGGAAGGGCATAGAATAGAAGATCTTCTGAGATTAAAAAATATTGAAAATGTTATAATCGACAGTACGGGAAAACGTATTGCCGCACTGGCGGGAAGCACGTACAGAGACTATAAGAAAAAGGAGTTTAATAAGTATATTTACATTCTCAAGGAAGACCTTTCAACAGAGAGGGTGATTCAGGGAACTGGAATAAAATGTATTGATATCTCAGATACAGGCCGGCTACTGTATGCTGATGGGCATGGAATACATATAACAGGGAATGGCTTTTCAGACCTTAACATAAAATTTGACGGTGGAATACAGCAGGCAAAGTGGATGGGGGATAAAATACTTTTCACAGCCACAGTAAAAAAACACAGCAGCCCTGAAGATGCCTACTTTTTTGAAGAAAATGATCCGTTGAATGAAATGTATTTGCTGGACCTTTCACATGGAATTAAAAAAATAACCGGAAATATACACATATGGGAATTCGATAATGATGGTGAAAATATATACGCTGTTACATCCAGCAAACCTATGGAGAGTTGCTGGTACAATTCATCTGTTTCGAAAATATACCTGGATGGAAAGGTAGAAAAGGTTTATGACCCGGATTTCAGGGAACTTGGAAAAATTACAGTCAATGGAAACAGGGCAGCTTTCCTTGAATCAATAATGAGCGACAGGGGTGTCATATCCGGAGATATAATCCTTTTGGAAAATGGACATGCTAAGAATATTACAATGGGCTCAGAAACAACATATTCACACATTGAATTTCACAAGAATTCTATGTATGCACTGGAAAACCACATGGGCACATTTACAATAAGAAATATGGAATCCGGAAAAGCTATATGGAAGGGGAGCGGAATTGTATATCCTGTATTTTCACCTGCATTTTCAACCAATGGGAATATATTTGTATTTCCGTATTCCAATGAAAAGGAAATAGCAGAAATCGTGCGTGTAGAATCTGGAAAGGTTAGCAGATCTGGAATAAATAGTGAGCTGCAGAACCTTAAGGCGTATCCATCAGAACTCGTAGAATGGAAATCCTCAGATGGCAAGGATATCTACGGCTTCTTCAGATCGGAAGGCTCCGAAAAACCTGTAATTGTATACATACATGGAGGGCCTACATCCTTTTCCTATCCTGCATTCATAGACAGGACAACAATGTATCTCGGTGCCGGATTTTCAGTGTTCCTCCCTAATTACAGGGGAAGCATAGGAATGGGCAGGCAATACGCTGAATCAAATCGGGGAGATATGGGCGGCATGGATTTTGAAGATGTTATTACTGGAATAAATTATCTTAAGAAACAGGGAAAAATAAAGACCGATAGAATATATATAACAGGTGGTTCATATGGCGGGTATATTTCCGCTCTGGCGATAATGAAATCAGATATATTCAAAGCTTCTGTTTCGCTCTACGGAATTTCTGACTGGATTAGTTTCCACGGTGTATCCAATCTCTATAACTGGGATCAGGTACATATGAATGATGACCCCTATAATTTCAAAAAATACGATGGATTTTCCGCAATAAGAATGGATCATGATGTAAAAACTCCTGTATTGCTGATGCACGGGGTGGAAGATCCATATGTTCCCATAGGGCAGTATTATGAGTTTTACAGATTTTTGAAGGAACATGGCAAATCTGTAAGATTATTAGTTTACCCCAGGGAAGGGCATGGATTTACAGAGAAGGATCATATGATTACGCAGTATAAAGAAACAATAGATTTCTTTAACCGCTATAAATGAAAAATACTGGATGTTAGTTGATATGAATAGCATTCATAGTCACTGGCTCCCATTAACTATTGTATTTGACATAGGGTTTATATTTTAAATTGATTTCAATTATATTAAAATAAAAGAGATGAAACTATGGAAGAACGATCAATGGATGAAATAATGGAGAAAATTAGCCCGCTTGTTACCGGCAACAATGTTTTAGATATTGGTACCGGGTTTGGGATTGTAATTAAGGCATTGATAAATAATAAAGATCTAAAAATTACAAGTATAGACCCGGAAACATGGAGGTTTGATGAGTTAAAAAACACATTTTTAACCGAAATTTATGAAAATAGATTAAAATTGATGAATGCATATGCAGAGAATCTACCGTTCAGGGATAATGAATTTACAACAACAATATCACTTTTCTCTGCTCATCACTTTAAAGATATAATTAAGGCACTGGATGAAATAAATAGAGTTACATCGGGGACCATTATCATAGCTGATTGGGGTCCTGAATCGGCCGGAAAAACAAATCCCCATAGCCCGGAACAACTTGAAATTCCAATGAGCAAGGTAAAGAGTCATGGAATAAAAAACAATTATGCAGTTAAAGATGGCAGCATGTGGTATATGATTTATAAAAAAAATTAATCTGGAATAATACAGGACAACAGGGCATTAAGAGAACGATGATAGTTTATCCGTAATTTAATTTTCTATTTGAAAATCACAATCTTTCTCCAGTACAGTCTCATATTGTTTATCAGATATTATAATTATATCGACCTCATTTATTGTTAGATTAAATACAAGTGTTGAACTCTTAACATTGTTGAATTGCCTGTTAATTAATTCATCCGCAGCTACAGCATTTTTTGCCTTTCTTTCAAGTTTAACATCCTCATATTTCATAAATTCGAAAAAAACATCAGCCGAGTTATTTGTATGAATATGCTGAACAAATTTTATCTGCACATCTGGCTTGAAATCAAAGTCAATGTATAATTTATAGCCATAATAATTAATATTAATATCTTCATATGATTTGTATAATGAAAACTGGTATAGCTTTTTTATTATCTCTGAATAATCCAGAAGTTTTTCCTTAATTGAAGATAAATAGTTTGAGTTTTTCATTTTTATTTTTACATTTTCTAAAAGTTGATCCATAGTAATCTAATATTGCAATATTCAATATCATTTTTTTTCTAATACGTATTGAAATAAAATAAACTATTACAGTCCCGGTTATTTGCCATCCTGCATATAATATAAAGTTACAGGTTAATTTTACAGAAATTTCCTGCAAAGTATGAAATTTAATGTTTCCAGTAAATAATCTGCTTGCAGGGTAAATTTACCAGATAATTATTTCGCGGTATTTGAGATTATTATTTGACAAGCCAGTGAAAGTGTGCTGGAAGTTTGGATTTACATAAGCAGGTATTTCAGCCCTGATTTTTTCCGGGGAATGGACATCGTTAAGAATCTGCCATTTTAGTGCCTCATCCTTTACAGTAGTTCTCCAGCTCTGTGCCCAACCCATGAAAAATCTTTGCTCCGGTGTATATCCGTCTATTACTTTCCTTAATTCCGGGTTTTTCTTTAACCTGTGTTCAAGTGCCTCAAATGCTATGCTCACCCCGCCGATATCCGCTATATTTTCCCCAAGTGTTAATGGACCATTTACATGGATACCGGGCAAGGCTTCAATGGAATTATACAGCTCAACAACACTCTTCGCCTTCTCTGTAAAGGCTTTATCATCTTCCGGTGTCCACCAGTCATTCAGATTTCCGTTCAAATCATATTTTCTTCCCTCGTCATCGAAACCATGGGATATTTCATGTGCTATTGTAGCGCCGGTAGCCCCATAGTTTACAGCATCATCCATTTCAGGGTCAAAAAACGGGGGCTGGAGAATTCCGGCAGGAAAAACAATTTCATTGTCTGTAGGAGAAAAATATGCATTTACAGTTGGTGGAGTCATTTCCCAGAGTTCCTTATCCACAGGCTTCCCTATTCTTTTAGTCTCTCTTTCCAGCTCGAATTTATTGCAATTTATAATATTTTCGAAGAGTCTATCCTGACTTATTTTTATAGATGAATAATCTATGTATTTAGATGGATATCCAACCTTAGCCCTGAATTTGCTAAATTTTTCCAGTGCCTTTTCCTTAGTTTCCCTGCCCATCCATGATAAATTATTGATTCTTTCAATAAAAACCTCCTTCAGATCTTCAATCATATCATCCATCCTTCTCTTTGAATCCTCTCCGAATTGCTTTTCCACATAAATTTTGCCCAGTGCCTCGCCCATAAAACTATCGATAATTGAAACCGCCTTTTTCCATCTTTTAGCAGGCAATTGCTGCCCCAGCAATTTTCTCTGGAAGAAATCAAAATGCTCCATTTCAACATCCCCGAACAGGAACGGGGCTGCAGAGTTAAGTACATTCCATTTCATGTAAATTTTCCAGTCATCCAGTGTATATTGTTGAATAATAGAGTCCAGGTCACGGAAGAATTCTGGTTGGCCTATTATGATGTAATCTAAACCGGTTAAACCTATTTTTGAAAAGTATTCTCTATGGCGCAACCCCGGGAATTCCTTCTCTATATCATTAAACTGGAACCGGTTATAATTTTTATCCGGGTCCCTGAGTTCAACAGGAGACCTGCTTTTTAATGCAAGGCTTGTTTCAATTTTTAATACTGTATTTCCCATATTCTCTGATGTTTTATCGTCAAATCCGTATAGAATGAACATATTTTTTATATGATTTATGTATTGCGCCCTTATTTCCTTAAATGAGTCATCAAAATAGTAATCACGATTTGGCAATGATAAGCCATCCTGATTTAGATAACATGCGTAAACAGAACTGTTCTTCTCATCGGGCATGGAGTCAAATGAGAACAATCCTGAAATGCCCATAGTATTGAATTCTCCAAAAGTTTCAATAATATTGTTTTTGCTATCTATCCTATCAATTATTTCCATAAATCTGCTAACTGGCTTAAAACCATTCTTTTCAATTCCATCTACATCCATAATAGATATGTAGAAATCACCCAGGGCTCTTTCCGCAGGGTTCTGGCTATTTCGTGCACATGATTCTAAAATTTTCCCAAGTATAAAGTTATTCCATTCCATAAGTTCAGTGGATGCGTCATACACGTATTTGTCTTCAGGTACAGGATGTGATTTTACCCACTTTCCATATGAATATATTGAAAAATCTTCCATAGGGTCATATGATTTATCTACATAATTTATGCAAAAAACGGGTTTTTCAGGTTTCTCTTTCTCAGATATAATTGGTATTCCGTCTAATCTACCGGCCATAATACCTGATAATCGTATTTCTATTAATCTTTTCATGAAATTTTTATTCTATTGGCAAAAAGAGGGTCTCATTCATCTGGAACTCTCAATTTTTCAGCTCTTGACGATGCAACATAGATTAAGAATGGTGAGACAATATTTGCAATAGGGATAATATATAGTATTGCACCTAACTCTCCAACTTCCTGGTGTACCATTCCTGAAAACCTATATAAACCGATAAGAATGTATATAAACCCAACTAAAGCCAGCACTGAAATAATTAAAACAATTAACGCCGATATAAGTAAAAGCACCAGAAAAACATGTGCTAATGTGCTGGATGAAGAAAGGGCTGGAAAATGAATGTTTTGGTTAGAAGCCGGCAAGAATGCGAGTATAAATACATAAACAATAATAAATATAATATATAACATAATAACATATTTTGAATATGAAAATGGTTTGGAGAAACGTGTATCCAGACCCTTGAAATTTCGAAATCCTTCTCTATAATTGGCTATGCCGAATGTCAATATAATTAAGCCAGCAAGGCTTATTAACATTAATGTGTAAAATATATAATACTCTCCTGCGGGCATATGCAGGCCATTTGATGTTACCGAATTTATAATTCCTGTGAACCGGGATATAAACAGGAATTCCAGAATATATAGGGGAATGTCCAGAATAGCAACGATAATTGCATATATAGAACCTCTTTTTATGTATCCAATTCCAGCCCTGCTCAGATTTTCTACTGTATTATCCATTTAATAACAATTGATATCGCTAAAAGTAGATAAATTTTTTCTATTAAACTATGGAAATTACATCAAATTGAATTGTGTGATTATTCTTTTAACTGAATGTAATTGCTCTAGCCATTAAATATGGTAAATTAACATGCCTGATGTTTACGCATTTATTTCTTCTACAGGTATATTTTCCCCGGTTTCATACCCGAAAACATACTATGAAGCCGCACCGATTACACCTACGGCCCGGACAAATATGTTAAAGAGTATATATGAGTTAAGGGAAAGGAACGCTTTAGTATATATAAATTTTATAAGCTATTGAATATTCATTAATATTATTCGAAATCCCTGGATTTATGGTATTTCAATAACTTATTCTTTTTTCGGGGCAATATTATTATGCGTTTTAAAGAGGCTTTTCAGTACCTTGAAATCCACAAAACCTATCCATAGAAGCAATATACCGAAGAATTCTGCGTAGTATAGAAAAGCCGGGAATTCAACAATATATAATGTACCTGCAACGCTCACTATTATAACTCCTACAACAATGCTTAACAATTTTGGATTCTTTGTCTTAACATAACTGCTCAGAGAGATTAAGATAAGCAGAATAGCCGCCGGGAATGTTACAGTTATCGACGATATGGATATTAATATAGGGAGGACCCCATATACAACACCATGGGTTACTATATCTCCCACGTGGGAAATTAGTGCAGAAACTATAACGAAAACAGTTGATATTATCATATAAATGCCATAATAAATTGTAATATTATGCTTTTTAAGAAGCAGAACTGACCCGAGGGCAAGGAGTTCCACAAGTACTGATACCAGAATTAGATATGATTTCATCAACAGAGATGTCTCATAATTTGTTGAGAATACAACTTCAAGCGCTACTGAAATTGAAAATACCCAGAGTCCTAGGGTCCATGCCAGTAAATTTAATTGTTTCTTCCTTATATAATTTGAGGAAATTAAAATCGACAGCCCTAAGCTTAAAATCAAAATAACTATAGTTGATATTACTGCTAAAATATACATTTAAACTTCACCTTTAATACTTTACTTTTACTTACCACATCCTATTATTTTTCATATAACTTGACTTTACATCCATATAATTTTTATTTGCCATAGACTAAGCTTTTTCAATATTCTCTAAATAATCTTCTGTGGGTGCACTAATACTTTGCCAGTTTTTCAAATTCCATAGTATCCTTTATCAGCACTGCAATATCCGATTTGCATTCTATTTTAGTTGTTACTATCTTCCCCTTAATGGCATAATTGATATTGATATCTTTTAGGTAATCAATAGTAGATATTAATGAAGCTGTTTTGCTATTCCTATGTATTTCATTATAAATTAATGCTAAAAACAAGTATGCCATCAATGAGAAGAACATATGCACCTTTATCTTCTGTGGTGTCCAGTGGTATAGTGGAAATGCAATGCCCTTTGCATTTATTGTCCTGAAGCAGTGCTCTACCCTTGCCCTCTTTTTATACAATTCTACTATGCTTTCTGCATCCTTATCTATAATATTTGTGAATATTGCATTCTTTCCCATCATTGATATACGGTATTCCATCCTTTCACCGTCAATCTCCAGTGATGGCAATAGTATTGTTTCATTCAGGTGCTCTGATTCCAGGTATATTCTTGCTTTCTCCATGGAATCTGAATCACCTGAATCAATAATCTTCTTTGCTTTCACCATTACCTTTGCCAGATGCTTCATAAACTTGTTTTTCTTTCTTGTTTCCAGTGATTTTGAATGGTACAGTATAATTCTATGGTCTTTCCCGTAAACATTCCTTATTAATTCAATATACGAATCTTCCTTTACATTGATCTCCATTATGCTATGGTTGTCTGATTGTTTCAATGCACCTATGTACCTTCTGTTAGAAATCATATCAATATTATCCTTTGAATTGTAGCCCCTGTCAAATATAAGCGTTGAATCTTCAGGTATATTCTTTACAATATTTTCAAATGTTCTGGAATCATGAATATTGCCAGGGTAGGCTTCTCCATACAGTGGTATGTAGTCGTATGTTGAAGCTATATAGTATGATACCTGATTTAAATCATACCTGTGCTTCTTATTATGCCCCTTCTTGGCTATGCTGTTCTCCTCCATGAATGTGTACATATTGGATGCATCAAAGAATATATCTCCTGTATTATACCCCATTTCCATAATTCTATCCCTTACCCTATCCATTATATTCTTTATATTCTTATCAGCAAACCTGTCCATTATATTCCAGAAATCCTGTGAGGATGCTTCAGGGAATATTATGGATGCATAATTCCTTTTCATCCATTTCCCTATACTATTCTTGGAGCATGGTTCTGATAGCCTGTTCATAATAAATAACAGCAAATAATCTCCAGGGGACATTCCATTTCCCTTATGGCCCATTGCATTGTTAACAATATCCCTTAAGCCCAGTGCCTTATCCATATAAAGTGAAGCAAGTGCAGAACCTGCACTGTAGCTTTTCAGCATAATATTTTCCATGCTGTCCTCAAGCATCTTTGCAAGGTTCTCAGCTGTGCCAACGCTGATCTCCTTAACTATTGTAGGCACGCCATTTATCCTTTTCTTCCACCTCAGCACCAGATACCTGTTCTTCCCCGATCGTTTGAATGTGTAATATACCATCAATAATATAGTGTACCCACATTAATAAATATTTGCATTGTAATAATCATTAGAAATACCTGAAATATAGAATAAAATAGAAATAAAATATATGAATTATTAGTGTACCCACATAATAATATTGTTACAACACTGTAATTTCAATTATTTTCAGGAAAAATATTTTAAATAGTTGTAAAGTCAAGTATAAGACATAGCCTGACATATTATGTTAAACATTTATTTAAATATGTTTAAATGTTATTACGGACGAATAATATCTAAGAATTTACAGAATTTCAAATGGCGTAATTGCCGAAGCTTACCCGCAATAGAAATATACAATGTAAACAGGATTACAGAATAATGTATTGCTAGGTATCTGCACATATATATTTTTATCACATTAAAGGTATATAAAGTATAGTGTATTAAATTGCATTTAAAATGGCTTGAAAATTAAATATTGTACGGTGAATTAATCGTTTCTACGCAGCTTTTTAGTGTTTCTTTTGCCATTTCTATCCAGGTTTCACGATCAATTGGCGAGGGATCTATAGCTTTAGCCATAGGAGGAATTGCAACGTGTCTATATACTATTCTCTTATTATTTTTATAATTAAAACCACCTGACTCGCATGGATTGTGTCTAAGGCTGTCTGAGGGGCTCCGGTGGCAACACCGAGGGATGTATAAATAAGCTTCTGCCCGACTGGCGAGGGCAATGCCATCATTTGAAAGGACTGGTTGGGGTTGTTCCCTGAGGTCAACTTCCCTATTGTGCTCCGTTCCCGCAAGGAGCTGTCAGTGGAGTGCTTGCCAGCAAATCTTTCCTGAGCCTTTTACCTGTGCTCTACCGGAGCATAGAGGCGTTCCCAACCTTGTTACACAAGTCCTTCCGGAACAAGGATGTACTCAGGATTTACTGGCATAACTTGCTTGAAAGTAGTATTATGCCTGAATATCGCTATCCATCCATTCCCTCGTGAATCCATGCATTGGCCAAAATCATATTGGTAAGTGGATTTGGATGTACCCCGTCGTTGGATAATCGTTTCGCGCCAGTTCCACTCATGTATGCATCTAACCATGCCTGTGTGTGTACAAATCGAGTTTTATACCGGATGCTTATTGATTCCATTATGTGCGCATAATACAGTGTTTCCTGACGCATTACATTGTCTAAAGATGCTATGATATAAAAAGGTGACATTAATATAATACCTTTTACGTGATGAATAGTTCTTTTTATCAATGTGTTTATGGTTGTTGCATATTCAACAGGAGATATTAAGGAAAGGTGATCGGATGGCTGATCAAAATGCCTCCATACATCATTAATTCCAATCATGATAGACACCCAGTCCGGATTTTGACTTATAACATCGGAATTCCATCTATATTTTAAGTCTCGAATAGTGTCGCCCGCTATTCCCATATTTACAATTTTCTGGTCAATATCAGGATATAAATAACCTAAAAGGGCATCTATATAAGAAACATATCCATTGCCTAAGCCCCAGGGATATCTGCCAACAGGGCGTTCACGATTGGAGTCTGTCACAGAATCACCTATCATCAGTATAGTATCCTTATTATTTAATATCATTTAAAGCGTTACTTCCTTTTTATTATACCCTTTGATTTCCCATTATTGATTTCTCACTTCCGTAATCATAAGACTCATTAAGTGTTATATTTTATATCTGGATATCCATTTAAGGTTATCAGGAACACCATGGCTATCTATTATTTCCTTATAAATTAGTGCACTCGGTCTCATATACCTTTCCTTTGTTTCCATATTTACCTTAAATAAGCCAAATTTTTTTGAGAAACCAGATGCCCATTCATAATTGTCTGTCAATGACCAGTGATAGTAACCTTCTACTATTGCACCGTCGCTTATTGCACGTTCTATATTATAAAAATGTGATAAAATGTAATTAGACCTGTATCTATCCATATCATCAGCTAATCCATTTTCAGTAATAGTTATAGGTATTTTATATCTATTATGATAATCCATTATTATATTATATATGCCTTCAGGATATATTTCCCAACCGGTATCACTCACTGACCTATTATCCAGAGAATTTTTGATATCCCCACAGTAATGGCCATAACCTTTTAATATTTCCCAACCTGAGTCATTTCTTTTTATAACATCCCTGCTATAATAATTCAGTCCAAGCCAGTCAACTTTGTTTTTCATATCACTACGTGTTTTTATTGGTTTTCCATCGTTTGTTAATTCGTGGTACCATGACAAATCACCATTAATTATGGAATCAAAAAAGGAATACCTGTTAAAAAATTTAGCCTTATCAACTATATCATTATCGCCATCTATAGATTGGATATCACCATTTGCAAATATTATGCCCACAGGTTTTTGTGAATATAGCTTTATGGCGTCGTATGCCCTGGCATGTGCCTCTGCAAATTTCTTTTTTCTTGCGGATATGCCATTATACGAACTGTCAACACTGCAACCCTGATACACCATGTTTGGCTCATTCATTGTTGACCAGCGATCTACTATATTATCAAATTTGCTGGCAATGTATGCGCAATACTTTGTAAATTCTATAATTATATGATTGTTAAAACAACCACCTATTGCTCTCTGCTTATCATTATCTGAAAATTTGGATGGATCATTCAGCCATTTTGGTATTGTCCAGTGATAAAGATTTATAATTAAAAATTTATTCCTTGATTTAAAATCCTTGAATATATCCATATACCGTTTTATTGCATCTTTATTTGAAATTTCATCCAATTTCCTTATTGTTTCATCATTTATACTTATATTTATTATATCGTCATTGTCATATTTTATATCAACTTCTATATTTTCTGTTGATTCCGTAAAGATTCTTGACCATTCGATTCCAAGTCTTGCAGCGTTTATATTTAATTTGTCTGCATTATCATGGTCCTGTTTATATAAATCCCAATAGGCTACACCGTTTTGAGGCAGGTCACCGGACACATAATGTTTTTCAATGTTTCTTTTATCGTTTGACCATATAAACCAGTCAGAGTTATTATCCGTACCAGACAAACCCATTTCAGATTGAAATCCACACTCTGAAAAACCAAACTTAAAATTATTTGGAACCATAATATTTTATTGATTTTTGTTATTAAAATATTTGTAGAATACTTTTTTTGATAGTATTAGGTAGATAATCTGGATATTGTAACATCTATAAGTTTTATATCCTCTCTGAGAGCGGATTTGCCCCCAACAGAATAGGTATTTTTATCATCCTTTACAAAAAATGTTTGTCTCACTCCGTTAATTCGTTCTGTTTTAATTATTTCACATTTTAATGAAATATTTTTATTATTAATTATACCATTTAAATCGGCTTTCAATTTAATATTATTAGTAAGATAATAATCTATAATATCGCATGTCAGCCAGATATTATTTAATTTATAATGAATAAAGTTTTCAGGATAAATTATATATTTTGATGGTAGCCATATATCGTAAAAAAAATAATAACTTAAAACATGTAACAGCTGGTCTTCCTCAAGATATATTGAGTAATCCATATTTTCTATACCACTTTTTAAATTTGACAAAATGAAGTTTCTGTCAACAAGTACCATTTCCATGGGCTTTTCTAAACGTTTTTTTAATATCACTCCGGGAGGCACTGTTTTTAATTCATTGTCATTTGTATCATCGAAAAGTACAAGTGCAACAGTAATGCCTTTTTTTAAAGCTGAGTTTATAAATTTTCGTACGTTAACAAATGAATCATGTGATAATGCCATTATAATTTCATTTTTAGCAGAGTAAATCATTGATATTATTCGCTCGGTTACATTTTTATTACCCTTGACAAACCATATATATGGTTCCTTTAAATCTTCAGTTTCCCTGTGTTTTTCAACATAGCTTTCAAACTCATTCACATAATTGTCAAGCCATATAATTTCACGTCTTAATACTTGGGAAACAGGAACTGCCCGGTATAAATGCCTTTTCCCCGTTACTGTGTCAACGAAACCTTTTCCCTCCAGGGATGAAAATAGGTCATATATTCGGGGTTGAGGTACCCCCGCTATTTTAACTGTTCCTGTGGCTGTATTTGGACCTTTCAATAATAAAGTTTTATAGATCTTTATTTCATAGTTTGATAACCCAAAACGTTTTAATTCGTCGAATAAATCCGCATCCATTTATATATTATCCGAATTTTATATTTAATATTTATTATGTCATTTTTTTCCATGCCGGGTATCTAAAACATCTGTACAGGTGATGTTCCATGTTTATTGACCGGAGCTCTGGATGTGCAAGCGAACATTGATTTTCTGCATATATACACCTATCATAAAAATAACAGCCACTGTTTTCCCTGTTTGAAAGATTTATAGTGCTTCCTTTTATTATTGACTCCTTATTTATCTTCATCCCAATTCTCGGTATGCTTTTTTCGAGTGAATAGGTATATGGGTGTGCAGGGCTATTCAATAAACTATCATAGGAACCAGATTCGACTATTTCACCAGAATACATCATTATCATCTCATCTGATATTTCAAATAATATTGACAGGTCATGGGAAATAAAAATCATTGTCATTCCGAGGCTCCTCTGTATTTTTTTTATATCAACAAGGATATTGTGTTCGACAACCACATCGAGACCGGTGGTTGGTTCATCAAGTATAACAAGTTCTGGAGATAAAATCAATGCCATTGCTATCACTACCCTCTGCCGCATGCCTCCTGACAATTCATGTGGATAGTTATCTAGAACATTATTATTAAGTCTTACAAGTTTTAATATTTCATCGATTTTTCTATCCTGTTCATTTTCGTTATTTATATTATGAGCCATCATCATATCATAGAACTGAAATCTTATTTTTTTAACAGGGTTCAATGCGTTCATTGCCGCCTGTGGTATAAAAGAATATTTTACGCCTCTCAGTTTTCTCAGGTCATTGGGCTTTGCATTTAAGATATTAATTCCATTGAATATTATATTTCCTCCAGTAATCTTCCCAGGATACTTTAAGTAATTATATAATGATGAAGCCAATGTACTTTTACCAGAACCCGATTCTCCTGCAATTCCAAGTATAATATTTTTCTGTACAGAGAAATTTATATTTTTTAGAATTTTTGCAAAACCGGTTTCCATGTAATATCCAGCATTTAAGTTGTTAACTTCAAGAACATAGTTATACATTTTATATCCTCTTATATGGATTAGGTGCAGATTCTATTAATTCTCTAGTATACCGATCCACGGGATTTTTTATTATATTATCTGTATTGCCTTCCTCAACTATTTTCCCATCGTGCATCACATATAATCTATCAGTAATCATACTTACTGTATTCAAATCATGTGTAATATAGATTATACTTAAATTCAGATTATCCCGGATAGTTTTTAATAGGTTTAATATATCTATTCTTACGGAAACGTCAAGCATTGATACAGGCTCATCAGCAATCAATATTTTTGGTTCAACTGCCAGTGTCCTTGCAAGATAAACCCTTTGCCTCTGGCCACCCGATAATTGATGTGGGAATTTGTTCTTATAATATTCCGGCGGATCCAGCGTAACCATATTCAATAATTGATTTATCCTTTCGTTTATATCACCTTTATATTTTATTAAAATTAAGGGCCTTTTGATATGCCATTCCACTGTATGATTTGGATCCAGTGATGCGTATGGGTCCTGAAAAACCATCTGTATATTTTTTCTATATTTTTTAATTTTTCCTGATTTATATTTAGTAATATTTTCATCATTGAAATATATGCTCCCAGATGTTGGTCTATATAGTAAAACAAATATTTTCGCCAGAGTACTTTTACCGCTTCCACTTGCACCAACAATGCCGATTAATTCTCGTTCATTCAATTCTATATTAACATTATCAAGTGCTACGACATTTCTGCCCTTTATAATTCCTTTTTTTGAAATAAATATTTTAGATAAGTTCTCAGTTCTCAGTATACTCATTAATTTCACCTTTCTTATTTTTTTTGCTATCAAATCTCCTCAATGAAGGGTTTCCAATTTCATCCATACCAAAATTTAACAGTATAAATGAAAACATTAGTATTGAAATCATGAAGCTTGGGGGTAAAATCCACCACCATAATCCGGTAAGATATGCTTCATTATTTATTGCCCAATAGAGCATTGTACCCCAATTTATCTGTAAAAGGTTCCCAACGCCTAAATATTCTACAAAAGTTAACCCAAGTGTGCCGTACATAGCTGTGAAGAAAAAGTTTGATACTATAACCGGAAATATGGCCCTTATAATCTGCCTGAATATTATACTTAATCTGGATTCGCCTATTAGCATTGATGATAATATGAAATCTCTCTTCGCTATTGATAAAGTTATCGATCTGAAAGTTCTTGCACCAAATGCCCATCCGGTTATTACAAGTATCAGTATTGTTGGTAAATACCCGAGGGATTCGTGAATGCCAAGAAAATACGAGCCAAAAAGCATAATCAATAGGACACCTGGTATTATTAGAAATATATTTATGACTCCAGAAACAATATTATTTACTCTTTCTGATGCGAAACCCGCACTTATGCCAACAAAAATGGATATAAATGTACCCATAAAGCCAACTGCAAAACCTACAAGTAATGTTGGTGCTGCACCATAAAATAGCTGTGAAAAAACATCCTGGCCATATACAGTTGTGCCCAGTAGATGAGCATATGTTGGTGGTGCAGATCTTGCAAACTCATATTTATTTGGATTATATGGTGCAAAAAATTGGCCAAGCACGCTAAAAATTATCATTCCAACCAATATTACAAATCCCGCTTTCGCCTTATTGTTAATTAACAACAGTTTCAGAGGTTTTATTATTCCGTGATATTGTAATTGAACTTTATTTAAGAAACTATCTTTAGATGCGTCATTATTCATTATTCTCCCTCCTCCCTTATTCTGGGGTCAAAAAATCCGTATAATATATCAACTATTGCATTACCTACTAATACTGCTATAATTACCATCAAAAATATACCCTGAATCAGGGGGTAATCTAGAGAATCTATTGCCGTCATCATATACAGGCCAACACCAGGATATGAAAAAATTGATTCTTCTATTATAACACCGCTCACTGACAGGCCTATTGACATTGAAAATCCGGTTAAATTTGGTAATATTGCATTTCTATATGCTATTCTGTTTATCTGCTCTTTCCTTAAACCAAGAGTTTCGGAAAATTTTATAAAATCACTGTTAACATTAGGGATAATATTATTTCTCATGCCTAACACCCATCCACCTATAGATGTCAATACTATTGTTAATATAGGTAAAATCGAGTGATATATTGCACTTATTATGAATGGTAAATTGAATCCTATATTTACTGTTGAACTATATGCACCACCAATGGGAAATACACCACCACTCACAGAGAATACATCAAGTATTATAAAGGCAAGAACAAATGCAGGGAAAGATGCCATGAACATTGAAAAGAGATCAATTGATAAGTCCTTAACCGTGTTTCTATTAATGCCTGCATACCGTCCCAATCGATTACCGATAAAAAATGATATAGCTATTGAACTTATTACCAGATACAGCGTCCATGGTAACGCTTCTCTTAATATTGAACTTACAGGCTCCGGGAAAAATGCTATGGAAACACCCAGATTTCCATTTGCTAAATCTTTTAAGTATTGAAAATACTGGATATACATAGGTGCATGTGATATACCATATTCGGCCTCAAGCTGATGCTCATATATAGGATTTATTGATGCACCGCCTTGCTTTAATATGGATAGATACACAATTTCTGCTGGATTTCCCGGGATTAGTCGGGGTAATAAAAAATTTAATGTTATTGCTCCGTATAAAACTGCTAGAAACGCAATGATCTTTTTAAAAATATATTTATAGGGTATCATCATATTCACTTTAATTGTCTTTCATCCTCCTCTTTTTTATGTATATAGATGATATCCCTGCTATGGCGGCTATTGCAATAATTCCGGCTACAATGTAATAATCTTTATAGCTTGTTGTGTTGATATTCTGTTTTGAATAAAGATGTAGCATTACAACTTCCATAGGCCCTGGATACCATGGCATAGGTATCCAGTACGAATTGTTTTGGTTGGGGAATCCTCCAATAGAACTGTTAACGTATTCATACCAATCGGCAGAATATACTAGTGGTATCATTGGCATCTGGTTCAACATTATATTTGCCATATTATTAACCAGTACTTTCTGTTCTGAAGCATTGCTGGTTTTTGAGAAATTGTTGTAATAGTTCATGAAGTCTGTTTGTGTATAGTTCCATCTTTCCTCATTTACACTTGCAGTTTTCCCTATCTTTGTTAAGTTACCAATTAGCGCAGTGTAATCATACCAGGGATTGGGACCTATTCCTGTAACCGTATCCAGTGCCATCTGATAATTCCCGCTTGCAATATCTGCTTCCACCGTAGCCGCTGTTGGAGTTGCTATGTTTATCGTCAGGCCAATTTCCTTCAGGTCACTAGCTATAATAGATATATCTGTATCCCAGTCAGTATATCCAGCAACTGAAATTAAAGTTAAGCTTGGTACTTTGGTTCCATTAGGCTCATATAATTTTCCATTTTTTATTGTAAATCCGTGCGCCGCAAGTAATTTTTTCGCTTCAGTTATGTTATACTGCGCCAGTTTATTTGCTTCATTTGCGTTTGTTGAATTTAGCCAGGACAACTGCTGCTGTAATATATTTGCTGCATTGGCAGGTTTTTCATATCCATATTCGCCTATATTACATATATTTGTACGGTTTATTGACATGCTCATTGCCTGCCTGAAGTAACTTAAATTAAGCGGATATATTGCATCGTTTGTTATTAACGTAGACGGTTGACCTGGTGGGAAATAATAGTGGTTATATTTTGGATTATAATGAACAAATAACTTCGATACGTTTGGTTCAAAAGCTGATGTCCATTGAACCTTGCCTTCCTGCAAGGCTAACGTTAAGGCACTAGCACTTGTATAATCAACATAAACAACGTTTTTTATATGTGGTTCATCCGATTTCCAATAGTGTGGATTTGCGGTTAACACTATTTTCTGGGCACTGAAGCTGCTTAAGACGTATGGGCCGGTCCCTATTGGATTGGTGACAACTTTACTGTTTGGACTTGATATGTTCACCCATAATGGCTCTGGAAGCATGAAATTGGAGCCAATATAAAACAAACACTGTGTGTCTATTGTGGAGAAATTAAAATCAACTGTATACTGATTCACTGCTGTTATGTTTTTTATATGGCCCCACTGCCCCAGTAATTTTTTCTGAATATGGAATGTATATACCACGTCAGTTGAATTAAACGGCATGCCATTGCTGAATGTAACGTTATGCCTTAAGTTTAATGTTAGCATTGTATCGTTATGTGACCATGTATAATTTGTCGCTAACCATGGTATTGTTGTGCCATTGTAAGTGTTTATCTGCAAAAGTGGTTCATAAATCAACGACATTATACCAGCTGGGGCGCTCCATATATTAAATGGATTGAAATTATCTGTAAATGCCGGTGTAGGACCGGGTGAAATATATAACGTTCCACTTGGACCATTATTTACATTATTCGGGTTAGCCTTCTGATCATTTTGATAAAAACTGGTTAAACTAGTAGCAACCATAATGAAAACAATTGCCATTACAATCGTTACTAACAATTTTTTGTTTTTCATATTCATACCTCTGAATATCATATGAATAAACCATTATGTATTTATATGTTTATACCTTACTCATACAATTAGTAAATAACATTCCTGTTTCAAATATTTAATCATTATGCATGACGCTATTAATAAAAAGTGATAATAAATATCTATAATAGTGCAGTGTTAACATTTTATAGAGAGAGGTGTATGCTTCAAGTATCCAGAAGGAAATAAAAAATAATATAGATTTAAAACTTCAAAAAGAATACGATTTATATAGTAATAAAATAAGATGTATTTAATCTTGAGATTATACGATTCATGAATAGCTTTAATACTATCCATTAATGAAATTATATTATAGCATGATCCAGGGTAAATCTATTCTTTTAATTTTATATCATATCTAGGTAAGTATATATTTTATAATGTATATTTCCTTATTTCAAAAAACTTAAGTATAGTTTATTATATTATTATATATGCAACAATCGGATTTTTATGGAGAAATAAAAAGAGTTGTAAAGAGCCACCCGGCAACTGATAATGATTTCATCAATAGGTTTTCCAGAGGCGATATTACCGAGGAGGAATTTAAAAGGTTCTCTATTGAGTTTTACCATTTTACCAGGGAATGGCCAGAAATACTTGCCAAATTGCTGGTGAGCACAGAGAATGAAGATGACGCATACGAGTTGACAGGCATTCTGGTTTCCGAACTTGGGAGCGGTGATTCAGGAAAAAGGCATGAGTTGCTTTACAGAAGATACCTGAGGTCTATTGGCTTTAAGCCAGAAGAACTTGTAAAAAGGGAACAGCTTTCTACAACAAAAGGATGGCTTGACGGAATGAGAGAATATTTTTCCTCTGACCACGCAAAGGCTCTGGGAGCTGAATTTGCACTCGAAAATATGGCAATACCAATGTGGGATAAACTTCTGCCAGGGCTAAAGATCATGAAAGAAAGGAAATATAAAGACATGGATATACTTTATTTCACATTCCACAGGGAACTGGAATCAACCCATGAAGACGCTATGGAAAATATAATAGGCGTACACAGCAACGACCAGAAAGAACAATTTATCTCCAGTGCAAAGGGGATGCTCGATCTTGAAGAGAAATTCTGGCTGGGTTTATCTGATAAAAAATAATGATACATACGTAAAGATTTTATAAATTTCAATTTTTACTATTGAAGAATAAAAGCATATTTTTTGTTTGTTCAGAATCTGTCAATTAATTTTATTAAAATTATAAAATTATTATTTCTGGTTTGCCGGTTTGTCTTTTGATTTAAAGGCCTTTGTTGAAAAGTATATCGCGCCTGATATTATTATCATTATAACATCAAGTATGATACTATCTATTGCGGATGCTGTCCATGGGAGCCTTTCATTAAATACCGGGGCTATGCTTATTCTTGACTCTAATAGTAATACAGTATCAAGTATATAGAATATAAAAACTGGCAAATAGAATTCTTTCCTATCGCTCACATATATCATTGCGGATACTATTGCAATTGCAATTACAAATCCAAAAAATACTTTTACTATATATGGCAAAGTTATCCCCAATAAAGTCATATGTATTCCAGCCCATATAGCTGAGCCCAATATCCCCAGCCATCTTAAAATATCAATTGCCTTATTTGTTGCCATGTTTTGATTATGGAAATCAATTTATAAAAATTTTTCTGTACAATTATCAGAGTTTCGTGTTGAAGCTAAATAATTCATGAAATACTGATTTCACAGCATGGGGAATTATTGTGCAATAAAACGGAATAAATGAGAATAAATTATATGTGAACTATATAAGTTCCGGAAATTAATCACCCTGACTTTACAACACTGTATAGCACTTCAAATGCCCCCTGAATAAGGTCTGAACTTGGAATACTATTATATATACAAACTGAAAATTGTACGTTGTCTTTATTCCAGATTATATGGTTTTGCTGTGTATTAGAGGACCCAAAATGTATATTTTTTAGTATAAAAATAGTAAATAATATAGTTTAAAATATTCAATCCTTTCCTGCTTTCCATGAATACATATAATTTTTATCCTTTACAGATTCAGCTTTTTCCGTTGGCATAAGCCATTTATATGACTCTACCATAATTGCAACTTCGTCCGTTTTTGTTTCTCCCAGACTATTTCCTACAACTCCAGGCTGCGGTCCGTGGATTATTCCGTGCACATGCATGGTTATTGATTTCTCTCCTATGCCCGTTCTGCTCATAAAGTTCCCAGAAGAGTAGAATATAAGTTCATCCGAATCAATATTATTGTGGTAATATGGTATGGGTATTGCCCTTTCGTGGAAGTCAAATAATCTCGGAAGAAAAGCGCCTATCATAAAATGTTCTGCTTCGAACACTGTGTGGACAGGCGGTGGCATGTGCAATTTACCTACAATAGGTGCAAATTTGTCTATATTTATTGTGAATGGGTACAGATAACCATCATAGCCCTCTAAATCCAGTACAGGGTAAGTTCTGGAAATATTAAGATAGTAACTGCCGTAGTCAACCATTATATGGTATTCGCCGGGAGATTCAGTGCTTTCATGAAATTCGGGGATTTCAATATCCCTTGTGTAATATGGCATGCCCTCTTTTATCTGCCCGTATTTATTCATGTAATGTGCAGGTATATCCATATGGTCTGATGAAATTGTGAAAAAGAAGAAAGACCGCTCATCCATAACTGCACGGTATGTTGTTCCCCTTGGAATATAAATGAAATCCCCTTTCCTGAATTTAAGTGTGCCAAATGGTGATTCAATGGAACCTTTCCCGGATTGCACATAAAAGACCTCATCGCAGAGGGCATTCCTGAAATAGGCATCTGGGGTTGAGTCTGTATCTATTACTCCTGTGCTTGTGGAATCATTATAGAAAAGAGTCTGCCTGCCGGTGTAAAAATTATTAAGTTTTCCAAGCAATCCGGCCTTTATATGCCTGTGTTCTACAAGATCTACCTTGGATAATTTTTCCCTGTATTCCACAGAGGTTTTTTCAATTTCTGCCGGGTCATATTTATGATATAGCAATGAGTATTTTCCATCAAATGCCTTCAATCCGAATAGCTCTTCCTTAAAAATATGTGACCTGTCATCGTATGTATGGCGTTGTTCAGGCACCTTCCCTTTTTTTACATAATAAACCATTTATACCACCCTGTTAACTAAATTGCCTAATTGTGGAGATTCCAGTATTACTTCATCCCCGGCCTTAAGCCAGCCATATTTCTCCGGGCCAAGTTCAAGGATGCAGCCTGTGCCAAATGTTCCGCTTCCTATTACATCGCCGGGCAACAGAGGTACTGATTCAGATGCCCGTTCCAGCAGTTCTGAAAAGCTGAAATAAATATTCTTTAGATTATTGTGGGAGTATAATTTTCCATTAACATAGCCCTTAAGCTCTATATTGATTTTTCCGCCTTCTGATCCACTGAGTATTTCATCCTTTGTCACAAGGAATGGCCCGAATGATGTGGCATAATCCTTTCCCTTGGCAGGGCCGAGCATTACTTTCATCTCCTCCTTCTGGATATCCCGGAGGCTCCAGTCATTCATTGTTATGAAACCGAATATGGAATCCATGCATTTTTCATGGCAGTCAATAGTTCTGTTTCCTATGACAGCAGCAACTTCCATTTCATAGTCAAAGGCTTTGCTTTTTTCAGGATATTTAATTTCATATCCCGATGGATAAACATTGGGTGTGCATGAAAAGTAGAAAACAGGAAAATCGTACCATTCTTTGATCATATCCAGGCCCTTATTCTTTCTTGCATTTTTTACATGGTCTTCAAAGGCATAGAAATCTCGCACCGACCTCATTCCCGGGATGGGTACACCATATTTTATCGTTTCCGGTTTTATGGCATACTTATCATCCAGCTTTAAATTTATAATTTTACTGTAGAGATTATAGAATTCACTCACAAGTTCATCTTCCTGCATATTCAGCATTGGAGCCATTTCGAAATATTTTCCTTCATGGTATATGCAGTACCGGTAAGACCCTGAATATTCAATAAGGCAGATCTTCATAGATTCCCTCTCATGGCCTGATCTCTTTCAATAGATTCGAAGAGGGCCTTAAAGTTACCGGCGCCAAATGATTTTGCCCCTTTCCTTTCTATGACTTCGAAGAATACTGTGGGTCTGTCTGTCAGTGGTTTTGTAAATATCTGGAGCAGGTATCCATCATCATCGCGGTCTACAAGTATATTGAGTTTCTTGAGTTCTTCAATATCCTCATCCACATTGCCTACCCTTTCAGTTAATGTGTCATAGTATGAGGCAGGAGTCTGCAGGAATTGTATTCCATTCTGCTTCATCTTTGATACAGTTTCTATTATATTATCCGTTTTTAGTGCTATATGTTGCACTCCCTGTGAATTGTAATAATCAAGATATTCCTGTATCTGTGATTTTTTTAATCCCTGTGCCGGTTCATTTATTGGAAATACTATATTGTCGTTATATTTGACAACCTTGGACCTTAGGGCAGAATAGTCAGTCCTGATCATTTTGTCATCAAATGTTACAAGCTGGCTAAAATTCATATTTTTAATATAGTAATTAACCCACTGGTCCATTTCACCTTCGTAGACGTTCCCGACAACATGGTCAACCTTGTATATTCCAGTGTCAGCGGTATGTGTATCTTCTTCCCTGTACCCGGGGAGAAAGCCCTTATAATCTCCCTTTTCTATCATAGTATGTATTGTATCGCCATAAGTTTGCATTACAGCCCTCCTGATTTTTCCATTATCGTCTTTCTCCTCTTTAATTGATGAAACTTTAATGTTTCTGGATTCCAGGTGCTTTTTGGTAAATTCTATATCATCCACTTCCAGTGATATGTCCCTGACCCCATCGCCATGAAGGCTTATTGAATCATTTATTTCAGAATGCTTTTCCATTGAACTGGAGAACACAAGATTTATGTCACCTTTGTTCAATACATAGGAAGATTTGCCACGGTTTCCTGTTTCAAGCCCTGAGTAAGCTTTAAGGTCAAGCCCCAGCCCCCTTTCCATAAAATATGACCATGTCTTGGCACTGGAAACATAGAACTCTATATGGTTTATTTTTTTAAAAAGTTCGTCATTATTATACATAGAGGCTTATTTACATTATAAAATATAAACTTTACGGTAATTATATATGCATGATAGTATCATGCACGAACACATATGCTCCAAAGCAATTTATTTATATAAAGATATGTTGAAGCATTATGGATGCAGGGGTAAAAACACTCTGGGAACCTGGAAATGAATATAAAGAAAAATCAACAATGAATCAATTTTTAAATTATGTAAATACCAATAATCATACGAATATGAATAGTTATAAGGAGCTCTGGGAATGGTCTGTAAAAAATCCTGAAATCTTCTGGATATCACTGGCAGACTTCTCCGGGCTGGATTTAGGGGAATACAATTCTATATTATCTGAAAACAATGTAAATGCCAGATGGTTTGAAGGAGCAAGGGTTAATTATGCCGATCGTGTGTACAGAATGCGTAACATAGAAAAGGCTGCTATTATTTCATATAATGAGGAAGGAAAAGAGCAGGTTATAACTTACCATAGCCTGTGGCAAAAAGTTTCTTCTCTCGCTGCATATTTTCAAAGCAATGGAATAGCTGCCAGTGACACTGTCTGCGCATATATCGGGAATATACCGGAAGCGGTGATAACTTTACTTGCAACAGCATCTATAGGGGCAATATGGTCATCATGCTCTCCCGATTTCGGCATTAAAGGTGTTATTGAGCGATTCTCACAGATTTCACCTAAGGTGTTGATAGTTTCACCGGAATACTCATACAACGGCAAATTATATGACAGGACTGAAAATGCAATTAAAATTTTGAAAGCACTTCCTGAAGTTCGGATTGCAATAACTACTGGAAATAAAGAAATACATGATTTCACAAAGATGAATTCAATTCCAGACAGCAGAAGTGAGTTCGTCCCAATAAAAGTTGAATTTTCACATCCACTATGGATACTTTATTCCTCAGGTACAACAGGAAAACCTAAAGCAATTGTGCACGGACATGGGGGGATACTCCTGGAACATTTGAAGGTAATAATGCTGCATATGAATATTAAGGAAAATAGTGTATTCACATGGGCCACCACAACAGGGTGGATGATGTGGAATGTCCTTGTAGGCGGGCTCCTGGCCGGCTCAACTATATTGCTCTACGACGGAAGCCTTTCATATCCGGATACAGGCATACTATGGAAACTATCTGAAAAATATGGTATAACACATTTAGGTGTCAGTGCTGCTTATATCGGGTCATTGATGGATTCCAGGATAAAAATTAAGGATCATTATCAGCTGGATAAACTCGAGTTTATAGGGTCAACGGGCAGCCCATTATCCCCTGATGCTTTTGAATTCGTATATGAAAACATTAAAGGTAATGTATGGCTTTCATCTTTAAGCGGTGGAACCGACCTCTGTTCTGCCATCTGTCTTGGTTCGCCCACATTGCCCGTATATAGTGGCATGCTCCAGTGCAGGGGCCTCGGAGCACATGTAGAGGCACTTGATCCGGATGGAAAGCCAGTAATAAATGAAAAAGGGGAACTTGCGATAATGGATCCGATGCCAGACATGCCAGTATTTTTCTGGAACGACCCGGATAAAACCCGTTACTATGAGAGTTATTATAACTTTTATCCAGGCATATGGAGGCACGGTGATTATATTTCCATAGATGATGAGGGCAGGGTAATAATCTATGGTAGGTCAGATGCAATATTGAACCGTAACGGCATAAGGATAGGAACAGGCGAGATATATTCATCCCTCAATGGGATTGAAATGGTGGATGATTCCATTGTAATAGGTTATACAGATTCCAGGAAAATATACAGAATAACACTTTTTGTAGTTCTAAGAGGGAATGCAAAACTGGACGATAATCTGATTGGAACCATTAAAAGTAAAATCAGGGATGACCTTTCACCCAGGCACGTTCCGGATTATATTTTGCAAGCTCCTTCAGTGCCTTATACTTTAAATGGGAAGAAAATGGAAGTTCCTGTGAGAAGAATTCTGGAAGGTGCATTGCCAGGAGATATTTTAAACAGGGATTCCGTAAAAAATCCTGATTCACTGGATTATTATGTTGCAGTAGGGAAAACTATTTTCTGATTTCTCTGTCGTTATAATTTTATAGATATTGCCGATGCACAGGTATGGCAAAAATCAATAGTGAAAATGGAAATAAGCTGTATAACACTGAAAGCGACCTATCCTCTGTTTTTGGCAAGGATGACCAGAGGGGAAACCTGAACCTGATTGATAATATAAAGGTAATAAAATCACTTAAAATACCTGAGACTGGAAAAGTATATCGCATGTCACATACTATTTACAATGGAATGGCAGACAGGCCAACACACGGCCCCTATTTCTTTGATATTATGTTGAGGCCCTATGATAATGGCTTTACTGAAAAATATGCCAATAAATACGGGCCTTCACTTGGCAGGCTTGAAATGTGTGACCATACCGGAACACATTTTGATGCACTTTCCCATATGGCTTATGATGGGAAGTTTTTCAACAATATACCCGTAAATGAGGTAATTACAAATACAGGCTATAAAAAGCTTGGAGTAGAAAATGCAGGGCCAATTATAACGGGCGGAATAATGGTTGATGCAGCTGCAGCCAGTGGCACTGATATTCTGGAGGGCGGATATCCTATTACTGTGAAGGAAGTTAAAAATTTCCTGAAAGATAACAGCATAACCCCGGAGCCAGGTGATGCAATGTTCTTCCATACCGGGGCCTCTTCAATGTTTTCAAATCCTGGCAAATACGATAAATTTTATGATTCTTCTCCTGGAATAGGGTACGATCTTGCAAGGTATTTAAGCGAGCTAAAAATTTCAGTAACAGGAAGTGATACTCCTTCATCTGAAGTTGTTCCTCCCGAGGATGGAAATACAAGATTGCCTGTCCACCAGTATTTAATTGCAAAAGCTGGTATACATATAATAGACAACCTTAGCCTCCACAGGATGGCAAAGGACAGGGCTTACCGTTTCCTATTTGTATGTTCTCCCATACCTTTCAAGGGAGCCACAGCATCACCTGTTTCCCCTGTTGCAATAGTATAAATTTATTTTGCTTCCTGTTTCATTTTCTCATTTTTGTATAATTTCATCACGCTATATTTTCTCATAAAGAGCGATGCGATGGAAACTTTAATTTCATATGACCTGGATTCCAGTGTTGGTGTATATAGCAAAACCAGGTAATCTTTAAATCCTGCTGTTTTTCCACCAAAAATATTCAGTCTAATCCTTGTAAAGCTGATTTTATGCTTGAGAATTCCCAGGGTTTCTCTGGAGTGAAAAATGGAGAGCATCTGAATATATGAATTGAGTATAATATTCAGGGAATTGTGGGAAAATTCAATAAAAGAATTAAAATCGGTGAAAGAATGTGTTACACTTTGATCTGTAACCCGGTAATATGTTAGTTCCCTGCTGTCAATCTCCAGTTCCATCCCTGATTCCTTTGCATATAAATAAATCAATGTGTCAATGCTTTTTGATACATTTCCAAATGCTTCACCGTTAATGATTTCCCTCCGAATAGATATTGAAGACATATTAAAATCTGGATTTCTGTTATAATAGGACAGTGGTTTCCCGTCTCTGTCTATTGCTGTAAAATTATTATGCAAATAGCATAGATTATTGCTCTCTTTAAACTTATTTAATACATATTCAAGTTTTTCCCGGTAAAACATATCATCGTCATCCAGAAAACATAGAATATTCCCCCTGGCGATCCCGATTGCTTCTATTATCTTTCCAGAGAGCGTTTCATTTTCACTATAAATATTAATTACATTATACTCTTCTGCAAAAGCGTCAATATTTGTATCCCGGAAGTTTTTAACAATAATTATTTCGTATAATTGCCGTGAAAGTGATTGCTCAGTTGTTGACTTTAAAGCGTCCAGAACGTATTGCCTTCTATTATATGCTGTAATTATGACAGATATGTAATTATTTGATTTCGCCATAAGGGTCACCGCACTAACTATTTTACTGCAAATATTTGTTAACATTTATACAGTTATTATGCACATTGTTTCCTATAGAGTTCCATTACAGTATTATTTTTAAAGATTGCCATGCAATTATTTAATAAATCTGAAGAGCCGGTCATAGTTTCCATTGTGTTCATTGTATGCCATGCGCTTTGCCATGTATCTCAGTGTGCCAAAACGTTCCGGTATTACAGATATTATATATCCCATTTCCTCCTGGCTTATCAGATGGAACACCTTGATTTCTACTAGATAGATCAAAAGCCCGGCCAGTATATATATGAAAATATTTATCATTGTATATGGGAATAAGCCCTGTATCGTAAATATTATGCCGAACATAATTATAGCCGAAATCCATATTTTTATTACTCTGGAAATATCATAATTATTTACAGAAAACTTCCTTGCATAATAATAAACTATGCTAAAATTAACTGCATTCATGGAGGAATAAGCAATTGCAGCGCCTATAATATTAAATCTTGGTATGAGTATGACAGAAAGGACAATATTGGATGCCAGTGCAAAACCGGAAGAATAAAGGAATATTCTGGTCTTTCTTATACTGGAGATGCCTGATGCAAGAACTGTTGTGCCGATAAAAATGGATGTTATGAACATAATTATAATGAGTGGAATATAAGCTATTGTATAATCTGAGCCTGCAAACTCATAGAGTATTATTCTCGAAAGTGCGGCTATGCCAAGAGCTGCAGGTATGTAAATAAGTGAGACAATATTCAGAAGAATCCTGATACTTTTTCTGAAACCTTCTTTATTATCCAGTGAAAAGAATGAGGAAAGCTTTGGAACGAGCAGGTTTGAAACAGGTACCACAAGGAATGTGGCAGCAGATGCTATGATCAGGGCAAAATTATAAATCCCCAGATATGAAAGATTAATGAAATAGGAAACCACTATCCTGTCAATATATGTGGCGCTGGTTCCCATTATTGATGAAAAAAATAAGGGAATAGAATAGTAAACAAGATTGCGGTATGGTTCTTTAACCGCTTTTGTCTGCAACCCGCTGAGCCTGTTATACACCTTATAAACAAAAATCATGAAAAGCATGGCACTTATAATATTAATTGTTGCCAGCCCGGCTATCAGGTATACAGATTTTCCAGTAATAAAAAGCATTGAAAGCGGGAAGAAATAGGTAAAAATATTTATGAAAATGTAAATCAGTGAATATTTTTTATACTGGTTTAATCCAAGCAGCATTGAACCGGATACATTTATCATCACAGAACCAGCTATTGCAATTCCAATAAGCTTGATTGACAGCACATAAGCGCTGCTGTGGAAAAATAATATTGCAATTTCACCTGCAGAGAAGTACATAAAGCCAAAAGCCGCAAGTGCTAATATTATTGAAAATGCGATAGTTTGTTTCATTAATTTTATTACAGCGCTATGGTTTTCCCGTGCAATATGGTATGAAAGATAATGCTGGACACCGTTCGAAAGTCCGAACACAAATACAACAGCCATTATGTTCATTATAGCATATAGCAGAGAGATTGAACCTACTACGGAAACAGGCAGGAGATGTGCTATGAAAAAATAAAACAGGCTGGAAGAAATAAACATAGAGGCAACTGCCGAATACTGAAATGTGACGCCAGAACTAAAAGATTCAGTTATATTACCCAATGAATAGGTATATAAATTCTAAATAAAAACTTATGCATAAAGATGTCGTTCCTGACTGTCCTGAAATAGGTCCCCATCATTAACATAAACACGGTTCAAATCGTTTATTTTGCGTATTTATTATATTATTTTTTCATCAGTTTATCACATTATAATCAACACCCAATATAAATCAATGTGCAGAATACCTAATTAACTTTATGAATAATTGATACTGACAGATATTCAATTTGTTTTTAAGGTTAATAACATAAACTTTTTATAAATTATAAAAAAACTGCTTTTGAATAGAATATTGTAATGGCCTTTAGTTATATGATAAAATAAATATATCAATAAAGACTTGGCAGTTAGATGCAATTTGAGTGGATGCCCCTCCAGATAAAAAGAATATTTACGGATGGAAAGACTGTAAATTACCACAACATTCTTATTTTATTATCCATTATATTCGCTATTTTCTTTTCATTTTATTCTATATTAAAGGCATATACACTTAATGCGTATGCATGGGACCTGGGATTATATTCTCAGGCATTTTATTCATCCATGCACGGGCAATTATTCTATTCAAACCTGCTTGGAGAGAGTTATCTTGCAGAACATTTCTCGCCATTTATGTTTGCCCTTCTCGGTGTCTTTTACATATATCCGAATCCATACATATTGCTTATTATTCAGGCAGTATTCATAAGCTTCGCAACACTTCCACTTTACTACATCTCCATGCATATTTTTTCCAGGATAAAGGAAACATACCCGGAAAACATAAAAAATCCTGCCCTTTATTCATTTATAATAGCAAGTGCCTTTCTACTTTCACCCTTAACAGAAAGCCCGATTTATTTTGATTTCCATTTAATGATATTTCTCCCATTCTTTTATTTTATGGCAATTTATTTTTACATTAAAAACAGGATGGCATGGAATATTGTTTTTCTTGCCCTGATAGTAAGCCTTCATGCTTCCTTTGTTTTTATTGTAGTAATGACATTAATAATGGAAATGATGATATCACGGTATTATTTCAAAGAATCCGGCGAGCGGACAAAAAGAATGTCATACATATTTATCACATCACTTTTAGTTTTACTTATATATTATACTGCAGCAGGCTACCTCAAAGGAGACATAGCACATAGCCAGAGTATTTTGCTTTTCGCAAGTGGAGCTACGGGTTCTGCGTCGAGAAGCATAACTGGCCTTGTTTTAACATTTTTTCTCCATCCATACAGATTTATGACTTATATCATCGCCAATTACCAGATTAAGCTCCTCTTCCTGGTTCTTGCATTTCTGGCCGTCGATTTTGCATTTTACCGTTTCCCTATTGGTTTAATCCCGGCTATTCCATATCTTGTATATGCCATGACTTCCTCATACATACCTTATTATTTTATAGGATACCAGTACTCCATGATGTTTATACCCATGATATTTATCGCCGCCGTATTTGGAATATCTAAAATGATGGAATTTAAGCCTACGCCTTCAATTAAAACTAAACGGGCATACAGGAATTTAAAAAATACCATGGTAGTTATTGCTGTATTTGCAATTGCAGCGTTTATAGTGGTGTCACCCATATCACCTGTATCTCTGGAACCTTCAGGCATCCATAATATTGTAAATGATTCAACAGGATATTCTGCAGAACGGAACCACCTTGTATATTCACTGGAAAATAATATAAGTATGAATTCGTCCCTTGTAACCGGCAACAACATTTACCCGCTATTTTATAGAGATTTAAACGCAACAGCGTTTCCGTACAATAATATTTCATCGCCATCTGTGCATTTTAAGTATCTAATTGCAGATTTAAATGATAGCCAGACCTACATTGAAAATGCTTATAACATATCACTAGCAAATCTTGCATCGGATTATATGAATAGTGGTTCCTATGGCATACTTGCTGAGGGTTACGGTGTGATAGCACTTGAACTCCATTATACAGGAAAACCATTAATATTTAACCCATTAAATATTTCCTATAGTTCAAAGGAATTTGACCATAATAACGGTAAGGTCTATGGCCCGATACCGGATAAAAACATGTCCAGTTTTCAAGAATTAGAAAATCTGGGGGCAGATGTTTTTTCCGGCAACACCACCTATCTTTTGCCCGGGAATTACAGCATATCTGTGTATTTAAACAGCAGCTATAAAATACCTGCATCCGGGATTAATATCACTATTCTCGACAATGGAAGGGTTTCTCTATATACGATAAATTCCAGCTCATACAGATTAAATGGTGAAACTTTAACATTCAATGTGAACAGCACAGAGATATATACTGGAGTTACTTACGTATTCACCGGCGTTCCTTCCATAAATGGAATGTCAATAATGCAGAATTATGTATAACAAAAATAAAGAAAAATCAGAAATTTATTATTCCCATATTTTTTAATATTACATAACCTGCTGCAACATCTTCCAATCCTATTCCCATGGATTTAAATATGGTTTTATTTCCGGGATATTTGCCTTTATTTATCATATAATCCTTCAACTCAACTATTTTTTCCTTTTTCTGTACACCCATTATTTCTGCCGATTCTTTCATTCCCTGTTCCAGATTTTCCACTATCACTACGTCAGAGTTGTCCAGTACATCAGGTGCGGCCTCCCTTCTGATAGGAAAATTGGATCCTGCGAGGTTTATATGGTACCGCTCTGGCAGCTGGCTATAGTTGAATATAGGGCTATTGCTATTCGTAATGCTTGTAATGACATCCGATTCCTTTAAAACATCAAGTGAGTCAACTGACTCTATTCCAAATTTGTCTGCAAAGGCCTTTGAATGTGAAGGATTCTTTGAATATACATGGGCATGCTTTAAATTAAAAATCTCTTTCATTGCCAGAAACTGTGATTCTGCCTGGTATCCAGATCCTATAATCGTAAAATTTATGGATTTTTCTTTGACAACCTCTGAAGTCGCCATTGCAGCAAGCGCTCCTGTCCTGACCTGCCCAAGTGTGTTTGCCTCCAGTATGTAAAGGTCTTCAGGTTTTTCCGTATTGAATATTACAACTACAAAATGTATTCCGGATGGACCTGCATAATAGGTTTTTAATCCAGCTAAATGCCTATCCCCATAAACTCCTGGCATAGTATTAAGCATGCTATTATTATTCATTATTCTGTCTCTTGGATGGGCATCTGAAGCACCATTTCCGTAGGATTTGAAGGCTTTTCTTAACTCTTCAATGCATTCGCCCATTTTCAAATTTGATCTTACATCCTCTTCCGTTACGTAGGTAATCATAAAATTTAATTGTTTTTGCTTTAATAAAATTTGTGTTTAAACCGCTATAATGTTTTAACTATAACTCCATTCAAAAAGAGATTCACCATTCTTATATTCATTACATTATAATTAATTGTTATAATATATACTGCGTAAAACGTAAATATTCGTTAATTATATAAATAGTATGTCATTCAGGGCAGTTTTTATAAGGCCCAGCAATCGTACCGGGTCAGCATATTTAAGCAAGTGGGGGTTCCTTCCAGCACCCCTGGGTTTGTTAGCTCTAGCAGGAGAGATCAAAAGGATCCCGGATAGTAAAGTAAAAATTATAGACATGGAAGCAGATAATATCTCCCTGGATGAGGCCATAATACAAATTCTTGAATTTAAGCCTGACCTGGTGGGAATTACACTTCATGCCACTGCTGCACACAATAATGCAGGGTATATAGCCCGCGGTATCAAGAAAGCTAAACCGGATACAGTTCTTGTGGCGGGTGGCCACCATGCTACTTTTCTCCCGGAAGAACTTATAGAAGCGGGCTTCGATATATCTGTCCTTGGTGAAGGGGATGAAACCATTTATGATATAGCTATGGCAATAGTAGAAAATGGAAGCTTTAATCATATAAATGGAATAGTTTTCAGGGAGGATGGAAGCACCAAGCGGACAATGCCCAGAAAATTAATCCAGGACCTGGACACGCTTCCCATGCCCCCACTTGGACTTCTTGACCCTTCGAAATACACATTCAAGGTATTTGGCACTGATGACAGGGTTATGTGCCTGGAGACTTCCCGCGGGTGCCCCTATGGCTGTGATTTCTGCTCGGTAACACCAACATGGGGAAATACCTGGAGAAACAAATCCAACGAACGTATTATAAAGGAAATGGAAAACGCTAAAAGTTATGGGTATAACTGGATATTCTTTACTGATGACATATTCATAGTGGAGCCAAATGTTAAGCACAGGGAAGCTTTATTTGATATGATACTGGAAAAGAATCTTAATACTTCATGGATTGTCCAGATGCGCGTCGATGTTACATCACGCCATCCGGATCTGATTGAAAAGGCCGCTAAGGCTGGAATGAGCATTTCATTCCTTGGAGTGGAGTCAGGCAGTGAAGAGATATTAAAGAAAATGCATAAGGGAGAATTTACTCCACAGTCCGCACAGGCAGTTAGAATTCTATCCAGCAATGACATCGTTGTCATAGTTGGCATGATGATTGGGGCACCATATGAAAGGTACCGTGATTTAAGATCCACGGTCAGATTTTCAAGGGAATTGGCAAGGGCAGGGGCCGATGCCCTTCAATTTTCAATATATACGCCACTTCCAGGTACCAGGATATTCGATGAAGCACTGGAGAAAAAGTCGCTCTTCACATTGGATTGGGATAGATTTGATGTCCTTACGCCTGTTATGAAAACCCGTGTCGGTCCGGTGCTTGACCAGATGGTGCAGTTCTATGCATCCTATTCATTCTATATCTATAAATTTTTAAGAGGAAAGATTATAGGATTGCAACTGGCCGGAAAAAAGAGAAAATTGATTGATACCGGAACAAAATTTATAGTTGATATGATGCCAGAATATTTACGGAGCATTGCCCGATTTCCCAGGCATTTGCTGGAAACATACGATATGTACTGGAACTCGAAGAAGAATGGATTTATCGGAAAAGAAGGGCATGAGGAACTTGTTTCCAATTCAAATAAGATAATTTATGATATGGGGAAAAAGAAAAATGTATATTATATGATAAAGCGTTAAATGCAGATTGCCAGATGGCTTCACCATATCATATTTTTATAAAAATTGCTGTTAAATACCGGCTAAATGCATATTATTGTACCGCAGGTTATTGTACCGCAGGTTATTGTACCGCAGGTTATTGTACCGCAGGTTATTGTGGATTAATTTTAATCTGACCTTATGGAAGAAATTATTCTTTTAACGCTCTCAATTATATCATTCTCAGTATAACCCATCGCAAGTGCCTCGTTTACCATATCCTTTTCCTTTTCAATTAATTTTGTTCCTTTTTCCGAATTATTTCCACCAGCAATTGCATATTTCTTGCTTTTTCCAAGAACGATAATTCCATTGTTTCGCAATTTCTGGTATGCCTGGTTTACAGTATGAAAGTTTATATCGAGCACGCTGGCAAGTGTTCTGGATGATGGGAGAACGTCACCAGGATTTAATTTTCGGGTTGAAATATTATATGTTATCTGATTGTAAATCTGCAGATACAGCGGTTGTTCAGAATTTCTATCAATAACAATTTCTAAAGTTTTTACCATATGTTATAGTTATTCTATAATAATATAAATTTATTACGTTCATAAAATACTAAAAAATTTAAATTTTTACTGGGACTCTTCCACTTCCGGTTTACTATTCTGGCTATCTTTCCAATCGGCTTCACCCTGTTTTGTGTAGAGTTGCTCAGTAAAGTCCTTGTGTATAAATTGCTTTTTAAAGCCAGACAGCACACCAAGCGGATATATTACAAAGAGTCCCACTATAAAGGTTATGATAGTTCCCTGCAGGTATGTAAAGTATTGCGGAAATACAGCAGATGTCAATCCATCGTGGCTTGTAGCAACCATAAAAGTTGCGAATCCTATAAAGAATACATACCACAGGGCATTTTTTGCACCTATTTTTACCTTTGAAAGGGCACCGAACAGTACTGCACCAGCAGCTATGAGTATTACAGCATAGGGTTCAGATGGCCATCCTGTCCAGAACACGATTAGGGCTGAACCGGCTGTAGCAAGTGGCGCTATGATACTCATTCCACGTACCATATCTTTCTTCTTTGTTATTCCCTGCCTCCTTGTTACCATAAGGGCGATTGGATTAGTTATCAGCCCGATGTAACCTGCTGCAGTTGCATCGTCTATAAAGGTATATATGCTTGGTACAGGCGCAGTCACAAATACAAGCACTACACCAACTACCGCGAATATAATTAAAGACCACAATGGTACCGAATGCTTGCTTTCGATGCTTTTTAATTTATTTGACATATAGCCAGATCTTCCCATGGAGAAAAGAACCCTGGTTCCTGAACCCAGGTAAATGTAACCGGTAACAAATGGAGTTAGCACTCCTGTTATTACAGCAGCTATAAATACAAATGGGAATGGCTTGGACAGCAAGAAAAATGGATTATCCCCATGGAAAGCCGCCTGCACGCCCAGGAAGTTCCCGGGTATTACACCAATAAGTGACCAGTTTGTCCCCATTGTGAGAGCAAAGGCTACACTGATATATATTAATGTTTCAAATAATAGAACCATTCCTATTGCCCTTGGCATTTTGCTTCTGTTATTTGTTTCTTCAGCGAGGTCAGGTATTACCCGTATTGCACCGAAATCATACATTGCGTATGGCATTATAGAGAATAGAGGAATAGCAACTCCGTATGGGGCGAAGCCATATTTGTAGAAATTGGCGTAATCAAAGGCAAAAAATACTAATCCAAGCGACATTGACAGGTAAAAGAATATTTTAACAGCACCTGTATATAGCGTAGATTTTCCGAACTGCTTTATACCATAATAGTTAAATGGAATTAAGCCGAGCATAAGTGCAAGCCCCAGTGCCACACCGGTATATGTGGGAGCCCCGCTGGCGGCCAGAAAAATGGGGTCAAAATAATTTATACCTGCTATTATGGAAATTACTTCAACCGGCGGTATAAACAGATACCAGATAATATCGGACATGGCATTTATGATGTTTGTCCATCGCCCATGTGTATAAATTGAATACCTTGTTGGGCCACCCGCCTCCGGGTAGGTAACACCAAGTTCCATGTATGTCAATCCTATCAGGGAATATATAGCGGCACCCAGTATAAATGCCAGAATTGCTTCAGGCCCTGCTATAGTTATCATAGCAACTGTTCCAAACAAAGCTCCATTACCAAATGCACCTACAAGACCGACCATAAGCATTTGATTAAATGTCAGGTCTTTTTTAAGTCTTGGTTTTCGTTTTATTATATTGTGTTTCATAGTATTAGAGTTTTCCATAATAGTTGTTTAGTGCATATTTATATTTAAATATTCATGAAAAAGAATATATATGTGGACTTAAATCATCGAAAATTTGCATAATTGAAAAATTATAAAAATATGGTTATTTTAAAGGATTGGTTTTAGAATATTATGCGAAAATGAAAGGGTAAATTTATATTACATGTACTGAACAACAGTATAGAAATTTTTTGAATACGTATCTAAAAATTCTTTAAGCGACCAGGGAATTACCATCTGAAAATATAAAAATAACAAAATAGAGAGATATTTTATTGGAATTAGATTAATTTATCAAAGAAGTGATTCTTTAATTTGCTTTATGGCCTCATCTTTTCCTTTGAAATCATGGAAGGTCATAAATTTGCCCTTTTCCAGTTCTTTATAGTGCTGGAAGAAATGCTTTATCTTATCTTTAACGGCATCAGGGACATCCTTTATGTCAGTGTATTCTTTAGACATCGGGTCCACCTTATCCAGTGGTACCGCTATAACCTTATTGTCAGAACCTTCCTCATCGCTCATTTCAGCTATGCCGATAGCCCTGCATTTAACTATGGCACCAGAAGGCATAGGTACAGATGAAATAACAAGGACATCAAGCGGATCCTCATCCTTTGCTTTTGTGTTAAGCACAAACCCGTAATTTGTCGGGTATACCATTGATGTAAAAAGTATTCGATCTAAAACTATATTTTCTACATCAAATTTATATTCAAGCTTTGTGTTTCCTCCCTGGGGAATTTCTATAAAGACATAGAAAGAGTCAGGGAAATTTTCTGTCTGCACATTAAATTTCATATTTTGTTATTGCTCTATTTAATATAAATATTATCTAAATTTTAGGATTTTCGTAATTGACCATGCCATCATTTTAATTATTTTTCAGTGAGGTATCAGATTCCAAACCTATGCCGGTCATTGATTGTCTGCCCCATTGGGATGTGGATACAGAAAATTGCTGTACTTTTAGATATTTTTCTATACACCCCAATTGTTATCCGGGCTATTGTATTGCAAATCCAGTATTTCCAGAACCGCCATAACGAATTCAGATTTATTACATACAGTCAATGACTGCCATAGTTCCAAACAAAAAAATTATATTCACATTTAATATATATTTTAATGGATGATTTTGAAAACGCATATGCTTATAATAAAGAATTGAAATTTGACCAGGTGAAACGTATTTTATTCGGTGAGTGGCAATCTATGCGCGTTGGCGAACAATTAAAAGAAATAGAAAAGAAAAATACCCTAATTGTAACTGATCCTAATGTTTACAAATTCGGGTTACTGAACGACATTGAAACATCACTTTCCAAATTTCAGATAAAGTACGAAGTTTATGATAAAATTTCCAATGAACCTACAATGGAGAACATCGTGAATGCGGTGGAATTTGCGAGAAGCAATGGAAAATTTGACTCGGTAGTTGCAGTAGGTGGAGGAAGTGTCCTTGATACCAGCAAGATGGTGGCATCTATGGTAACCAATAAGGGAGAGCCTGCGGAATACTTAACGCCGGTCGAGGATAAATTTAAAAATCCGGGGCTTCCCAAGATTCTGATACCCACAACTGGCGGTACAGGAAGCGAAGTTTCAAACATGTCCGTTGTTATAAACAGGGAATCTATGTATAAAACATGGGCGGCCAGCAGCAACCTTCTTGCAGATACTGCAATAGTAGATCCTGTACTGAATGTCAGCGCACCACCACGGACTACTGCAGCGAGTGGGATGGATGCCCTTGCGCACAATATAGAGGGGTTAATCAGCAAAGAGGCTAATCCTATTTCTGATGGCATGGCCACAAAGGCTGCGTCATTAATTTTTAGAAATTTACGGACAGCCTACAATGACCCTTCTAATATGGAGGCAAGATCGGCAATGTCAATGTCCGCTATGCTTGGTGGAATGGTGATCACTTTCCCGTGGGTAGCCGGCCCGGCGGTTCTCGGGCATTGCCTTGGCGAAGCTTTTGGGCCAAAATATGGAGCAATTCACGGCGTTGCAGTAGGCATGGCACTGCCATACATACTGGATTTCAACATATCTGCTGCCTATAACAAGATAGGCTCACTGGCCAGAATATTCAATATACGTTATAAAGGAGAATCGGCAAGGGCCGTAGCATCAAAAATTCCACCGGCAATAATCCAGCTGCTTGAAGACCTGGAAATGCCTACAACGCTGAAGGATATAAATTTCCCAGCATCTGATATTGAAAAATTTGGTGATTATATATTTTCATCAAGGCAGAAACTCTACGATCTCCCCAGATTTAATCCCAGGAGGCTCACAAAAGAAAATTCTATCAGGCTAATACAGAATATGTATGATGGTACACTGGAAAACCAGGTAAGGTAATTACTATGGAAACATATAAAATGTTTATTGGCGGTGAATGGGTAGAATCATCAGAGAACCAGGTTCTGAAAGTACTGAATCCATCTACAGGATTGCCTGTTGCCAGTGTCCAATCCGCATCCAGAGATGATGTCGGGAAAGCTATAGACGCAGCAAGAAACTCATTTGACTCAGGAATCTGGAGCAGGGCCACCCCCGGAGACAGGTCAAATGTCCTTCTAAAAGTGGCGGATCTTATAGAGAAGAACCAGGATAAATTTATTAAAGTTGAAACTGAGAACTCCGGAAAAAGTATAAAACAGATATCCGGTTATGATATTCCATATACTGTAGACAACATACGCTTCCTAGCAGGTGCCTGCAGGACGCTTGAAGGGAAAGCAATGAATGAATATGTTGCAGATGGGACAAGTGCAATAAGGCGTGAGCCCATAGGGGCTATTGGCATTATAACACCATGGAATTATCCATTAATGATGGTTGTTTGGAGAGCTTTTCCTGCCCTTGCAATGGGCAATTCTGTCGTGGTAAAACCGGCTAGCTATACACCACTGACAACACTTATGCTTGCGGATATACTGAAAGAAGCAGGAGTTCCGGATGGGGTATTCAATGTGATTACTGGGCCAGGCAGCTCTGTCGGGGAGGAAATGGCAAAAAGCGAAAAGCTGGACATGATAGCATTTACCGGTAGCACAGAGGTTGGAAAACGCCTGTCAGTACTTGCTGCTTCCAATTTAAAAAAAGTTTCACTGGAACTTGGGGGAAAAGCACCGTTTATAGTTTTCAAAGATGCCAATATAGATGCTGCGGTTGAAAGTGCCATTGTAGGCGGATTGGTAAACAACGGCCAGGATTGTGCAAACTCAACAAGGTATTATATACAGGAAGAGGTGTTCGATAAATTCGTTTCCCTGTTGAAAAAAAGGATACAGAAATTAAGAATTGGAGACCCCATGGACCCGTCAACTGATATGGGGCCATTAATATCTGAAACCCAGAGAGAAAGGGTTGAAGGATATATAGAAAAAGGGATTAAAGAAGGCGGAAAATTGCTTTCAGGTGGAGAGAGGCCTGAGATACCGGGCCACAAAAAAGGTTATTACATAAACCCTGCACTTATTTACACAGAGAATGAGGATTCTGCAATTGTAAAAGAGGAGATATTTGGCCCGGTATTTACCATATTAAAATTTAAAGACTATAATGATGCAATAAGAAGAAGCAACGACGTTACCTATGGGCTCGGGTCCTCTGTATGGACATCGGATATTACCACAGCCATGAGAGCAACAAGGGATTTAAGATTCGGAACAGTCTGGGTCAATGAACATGTTGTGGTGCCTTCTGAAATGCCATGGGCAGGATATAAGGAAAGTGGTCATGGAGCATCCTTATCACCCTATTCTCTAGAGGAATTTACATATATAAAACATGTATACTTCGATCTAACAGGGAAAGTAAGAAAAGACTGGTATGATCAAATATTCAAAGGATAATAATATATTAATCCGTGGTAATTACCTCGGAAAAATCTTCTGACCCTGCATTCTTCAGGTCTTTTCTCTTATTTTTATACAGGTATAATCCAAATATAAACGCACCCAGAACCCATAATCCAGCCAGAATAGGCGATAGGATATAAGGCCACGTCAGTTCATCAAATGCAAATATGATAATTGGGATTAGGATTATAAGGGAGGCTAAGGGTATTATTGCATCCTTGACAATACTATACTTAATTTTATTGTCTTTCCTTGCATATCTTATATAAGCAAGGCTTGACATTGCATGTGCCGATACCAGTCCTATCCCCGCCATGGCTCCTGTTATAATTGCGGCGTTAAATGGTCCGAATGGAAATGACAATCCCATGGAAACAATAAGTGCTATAATGGATACGAGAATGACCGCACGGTATGGTGTTTTATATTTTTTATGAGTGACTGCGAACCACCTGGGAAAAACTCCATCACGTGCCATGGCATAGATAACTCTGGACTGCACTATAGGATTCGCAACAGTGTATGCAATGTAGCCATTAAGTATGAAGAACAGGAGTATTATCTCTCCTGGAAGTCCGAAGAACCTATGCCATATAATTAATCCCGGATCAGGCGATGTTGCATAGCTAGTCATGCTGGTAGGTCCCCATGCTATTGTCAGGGCATACATGGCTGAAATAAGTGTTGCTCCTGCAAGTATTGCTGCTATTATTATGGCCCTTGGAATATTGAGTTTAGACTGTTTTGTTTCCTCGCTGATGCCAATAACTGTACCTAGCCCACCATAAGCTTCTATGCCGTATAACAGCGCAAAGATAAATGGAATTACATTAATCCCTGAAAGGGAAAACACGCTTAAAGTATTTGCAGGCCCCATTGTAAATATAATATACCAGCTTGTTGACAGAAGGAATATAACCTCAACTGTGGCAGTAATAAGTAGATAAACCAGGGAGGGCTTTATGCCGAAATAGTTAAACAGTAATCCGGTTGCGAAGGGAATAAGTATCAATGGCACCCAGATGAATGGTATTGAAGATATTGCAGGACTCAATAGGAATATGACTGACGCAAAACCTAGAAGGCCGAAACTTGGATAAATTATCATTTCATCAAGAAGGTATATCCAGCCATTCATAAACCCATAAAAGCCGCCCATTCCGTGTCCACCAATTGCATAATACCCTCCAGCATGTGAAACCCTCTGGCTAAATCTATAATTGGTATTGACCATTAAGAGATAAATGACCCATGATAATAACACAGCCAGAGGCGATGCTCCAAGTGCAAAAAGTGCAACACCTGTAAGCAATATTCCGATATCTCCTGAGGGTGCAACATGTGTATATGCCTGAAAAACAGCATGCCATTTTCCTACTGCACCTTTTTTCAGTTGAAATTTAGATTCAAGTACAGGTTCATTAGTATCCATTCGAATATAATTTTTAATTATATATAAACATTGACAAAAACATATTAGAAATTGTTAAGTCTTAGCATACATAGTATGTCAAAACGTTTAAATTGTTATGAATCACAGATATGAAATGCGCGATGAATCTTTCTTTTTATCCTGCAACATATAATCAATTGTTTATGCTTAATCAACAGAGGAGGTTGAGGAATTTCTGATCTAGATATTGTGTAAGTATAATATTTTTAAGGTCAATTAATCAGGAATTATTCAGCTCTTTCTGTGCAAGCATTTTCTTAAGCTTTTCATTTCCAGCCTTCATCTTCCTTATATCAGTACCTATCCTTGCCGCATCAGGCCTAATGCTATCCAATCTAAATACACCATAACTCTTTTTATTTATCCTGCATTTTCAATCTATTTAATTATTGCAAGTTTTTCTTCTATGTTCCATTCTCTTCTTCCAACATTATATACCATGATCCTCCCTGGCTGATATTATATATTCTGTTAACATAAGATTACCACTATCGTGTGGCTTTATATCCCCATTCAGGGACATGACACTTGCTATCATATATTGGCTCCGGTTGATATGCACTACTATTTTTATTATCCATTTAAATGTTAATTTAATAAACACTGGTGGATAATTGATTTTACAATAAGGGGCATGTCTACTATCACTGATTAAATAACCGTTCAAAATTGTCTAAATCTCCATAGGATTCCAGAGTAACCCATTCAAAATTTTTTAAATCGATTTCAGTATCTACTATAAGCCTAAAGTATTCTTTTGCCATGAATTCTGGAACGATAAAATTTAATAATAACTTATCTTCACTTTCATACATAAATGTAAAATTTGATGTTATATTATTCTTTATGACGTTTGATGCAAACAGCACCAATATACTTTCGTCTATACTGGTTTCATATATGTGGTCAGTGTCTGATATAACTTTAATGCCTTCAACCTCACCCAGATTACTATCAGAATAAAGGATAATCCTGAACTTCCCACCTTTGGTGATGTTGTCTACGTACTGAATTACTGTATTAGTGCCTTTCAATACTTTGATTATCTGGTACTGCGAGAATTCAGACATAGGAAGGCTTATGGTGATACTTTTAAGTGGAATCCCCATATTCTTCATAAAATCATAAAAGCCCATGGATGGCTTAAAGGTTAGTTTTTCAATGTTTACCTGCATATAGTTATACTTGCTCAATAAATTAGAAAAATCTGTCTCAGAGTTTGTATGCATAAAACCTTGTAATTTCAATTTGCCAGATTCAATACCAGCATAACTGATTACCAGCCCGGTTATGCTATCAAGGTCTCCTAAAAATCCTGATAAGTAAGGATCTTGAATTTTTTCACTGTAAAAATAATAACGCGCCTTCTCTTCTATATCAACCAGTTGAAAGAACGGTTTTAAGGCTGTAATATCATCTGATTTCGGGATAAAAAGATTAAAAAGGAAATCATGGCCATCCCTAATAAGGCTGCCCGCACCGTTATACCCGGTTGCACGGAACAATGCTATTTGCCGGGAGTTAAAATTTATAGAAATATCAAAATATTTTGAAAGCTTTTGATCAAAATTAACCGGTTTCATTAATTTCTATAACATATGAATATATAAAAATATTCTTTTAATGGCTAAATTATCAGCCTTAAAATTGCTAGGCCGTGTAAACGCTTCTGGAATCCGCCAAATTAAATGAATACAAACCTACATAGAATTTTTGAAGGCAGGATCGTCCATTGATGATGCACGTGGGGTTTTATTTAACCAGAATACCGGCATGAGAAGTGTGAACTGAAAAAACGCCCAGAACGCAGTAATATATGAAAAGGTGTTGTGCTGTAAAATGAGATAAATTGCAGCAAGAGGCAGGAGGATTAGAATTGTGAACTGTGGCCAGAAACGGTACAGAGGAATGTTTCCGCCTGTTCTGGCTGTTGTAAATGGTTTGGATTTTTTCAGTAACACACTGATTGAAGTAGAAATGCTCAGAGGGAATATCAGGAGATTTGCGGCCATATTATAGAAGACAAACCTTAATGGTGCCTTTTTAGATACCTGGGAAAGGGTAAATGTTGTCATGAGAAGTATGGTATATGGCAACCAGGCAAGAAGGTAAAGAAGACTGTTTATTGTCAGAACCCGTATTCCAACAATTTCAAGTATCGGAGAAAGGAGGAAAATTAGATAAAACCAGCCGAAGATATACCATGTTGATGTTGCAAACCAGTCTAATTTCTGTTTCGGCGAAAATTTTCTGCTTAAAAGGATTTTTTTGACAATTTTTGGCATTAAAGACAGCGAACCATACATCCATCTCCATTGCTGATTAATGTACCCCTGCATCGTTACCGGAGCCCGCCCAAACACTAACTTTTTATTGTAATATACACCGGTCCATCCATTTATTGCCATGTTAACAGATGTGGCTATATCTTCAACTATGTTATTCTCATCAAAATAACCTACTGACTTCAACGCATCTAGATTATACACTACATTTGTGCCACAGGAGAATAATGTGCCTGCTACACTTTTACCTTCCGTGAGTATGTCATAAAATATGAATTGCTGGGCCTGTGCTATCTCTGCTAGGATGCTTGAATCAATATTTGAGTATACCTGTGGAACCTGGATAAACCCTATTTTTGGATCCTTTGCCAGTACAGCTGTAGTCTCCCGTAGAAAATCAGGAGCCGGCGTCTGGTCTATATCAATTACTGCAACATATGGCACTTCCAGTGTTTTAAGGACATTATTCAATGCACCGGCCTTGTATCCATTTCTATTTTCACGGTGTATGTATTTCATCCCCAGTTTCCGGCATAAATCTATTATGGGAGCAGAATCGCCACGTGTTGAATCGTCAAGGACATATATATCAGAGTCTTCTCCCGCGTTGGAATAAATGGCTACCAGATTAGTAATTACCATTTCCTCTTCTTCATTGAAAATAGGTACAAGGACAGCTACTTTGCCACGAAGCCCAGGTACATAAGAATCATGTATTGTATCTGTATAGTCAGTAACACTACGGTGGAAGGATAGAAAGTATGTTATACTTTGAATCCCAAAAAACACGCTTGCAATCCAGAACCACGCGGTGAATATATAATCAAAAGTAGTGCCATTCTTTAAAACCAATGCCGAATATAAAGCTGAAGCAATACCGATGATTATGAAAACTATAGAGAGTATACTCATTATATTTACAAAAATAACAGTTCGTCTGCCCAGATTATCACCTTGTGCTTCTAAATAGGCTGTCATCTGAAGTGGGATTTTCTGGTGAGTTGCCTTCAATAGCTTCCTGATTTGATTTTGTTGCTTCCGGTTCTGGCATTTTAATATTGCTCAAAGGCACTATGCCGTCCGCAGTAATTTTAAAGTCAAATGGATTTGGATCGAAGGCAGTGCCCCTCATTTTTATTATGCTTCCGGTTCTGGTACTTATATCATTCTGCGGTCTATATTCAAGTTTTATAATGCCTGTGGTGTAATATTCTTCAATGCCAAAAATGCTTAAATTGCTATTCCTCAAACCACTTGTAATTAATATTGTGACTCCTTTGATCGCCATGCTATTTAAGAGGAGGTTAACAAAATCATCATCAGGTATAATAAGGAGCGTGATCGGGTCTATAACAACACGTTTAATATCTTTGGAAATAATAATTTTCTTTAGTTCTGTGACCAGTTTTGTGATAAATTTTCTGGAATCTGCTTTTCCCTGGGATATATCAGATTTCATTGACCGTATCTGGTCGGAAATCTCCATTACCTCTATTTTTCTATCTTTGTATGCCTCTGCAAATCCGATATTCATTGTACGTATATTATCAATAAATTGGTCAGGGAAAGTATCGGTAAGTATCATCAAACCCTTTTCACCGATACTGGCACCGTATGAGAGAAAGGTACTTGAGAGTGTTGTTTTACCCACACCGGGTTTGCCAGATATCATATACACATACCCGGGCCTGAGCCCTCCGGATAATTTCGCATCGAGGATAGGAATTCCAAATCTTGCACGGAAAGCATCCGGTGTGGCGATTTCTCTTGGGTCTGATATTATAATACCGTAAATGTTGCACATTTTTTTTACGTACTCGCCAAGTTCAATTTCACTTATTAAAATTTTTCTTGCAATGCCTGCATCTGTAGCCTGGGAATTAAAAACCATGATATCATTCGTTGTGATATCTGAATTTGCAAGCTTTACGGCGATTTTATCTTCCCCTGAAGCAATTATATAATCAAATTTATAACTTAATCCAGATGCACCCTGAACTGCCATTCCCCCAACTACCTTAACTTTGTGTATATCAAATTGAAATTTTTGCAAGGCAATTTGCGCCAGGATATCATCATCCAGTTTTATCAATAGGTGTCCTATTTCAAATAGGCATATAAATTTTTTTAAAAAACATAGATAAATATCATTAAATAACCCTGTATTATCAAAGAAAATCTCTTATAAATATTTTAGATTCATAAAGTTTATAAACCAGGTAATCCATTCGTCTCGAAATTTCGATATTGTTTCTATCGAATAAAATTTTTAATATAAAACTATATTAACTATGGAAATCCTGATTTTAAATATTCCATCATTTAGTTGGGCTGGTTTTGGAAGAAGTAGAAATTATTCTTCCCCTAATTTCATCAGCATCTGCCCGTAAATATACCCGTTGTGTTGGAATTGATTTTAATCACATTATCCAGATGATAGGTAAAATATATATCTACAATATCATTTTTTTCAGATATAACTGTAAATTTATTTAAATATGCTCTCTTTACAATTATATGCCGGAGGAATTTTTGCCGGTATATGCAATATAATCATTGTCTATAAGTTATTTTGATATAGAAACTGCATTATGCACTGAAACAGGTATATAGAATTGACACTGCTATACCGTGTATAATATAAACCTTCAGGTAGTATCAGAAAAATCAAATAAATTCTATAATAAACAGGAATGAACTAATGACTATTGACTGTTATAGTCAAAAGCAAAAAATAGATATAGGTATGTAGCTTTTACGCTTATGGAAGTGAAAGTTAAGAGCGAGATGGATGTGGACAGAGGGCTTTGCGACTATTGCGGAGCCTGCGTTGGAATGTGCCCCACAGACGCGATTAATTTAGATGAGACCGTAATAGCTATAAATGAGGATAAATGCATAAAATGCGAATTTTGTGTAATTGGATGCCCTACCGGGGCAATATCAGCGGAGTGGTTCCATGCTAAACTATGATGTTCTTGTAATAGGTGCAGGTCCAGCAGGAAGTTCTGCTGCAAGATATGCATCAAGATACGGATTGAAAACGTTGCTTGTTGAAAAAAGGCCAGACATAGGGTCACCGGTAAGATGCGGTGAAGGAATTTCAAAAGCATGGATGCCAGAAGTAGATATAAAGCCGGAAGCACACTGGATATCAGACGAAGTCAAAGGAGCGCGTATATATGGCCCGTCGGAAAAAAAGCCTATTATGCTTACCGCCGAGAGTGCAGGGAATGAGGTTGGATTTGTTGTTGAGAGAGATAAATTTGACAAGCATATTGCCACACTTGCAGCAACTGAAGGAGCAGATATATGGATAAAATCTCCTGCTATGTCTGTCATAAAAGAGGGGAACAGGGTTGTTGGCGCAAAGATAAGGCACAACGGGGAAGAAGTTGAAGTACGTGCAAAGATGGTAATAGCAGCAGATGGATTTGAAAGTGAATTCTCAAGGTGGGCTGGATTAAAATCACCTATTTTGAAGAAGAATGATATAATATCTGCACTGGAATACAGGATGGAAAACGTTGATTCTAATGAGGATTTCACAGACTTCTATCTTGGCTCTATAGCACCAGCAGGATACCTCTGGGTATTTCCAAAGGGTCCGCATGAAGCTAATGTTGGAATCGGCGTAACAATAACAATGATGAAAGACAGGCTTGACGTGAAAAACTATCTTGATTCCTGGATTAAATCACATCCTGCATATAGCAAGGGTAGAATAATCCAGCAGATAAGTGGCGGAGTTTCAGTTAATAAGGTAAAGGATAAGATGAGCCTTCCGGGTCTTCTTGCAATAGGAGACGCAGCAAGGCTTATAGATCCTATTACCGGTGGCGGTATAGCCAACGGAATGATATCCGGAAAGTTTGCAGCCCAGGTCTCAAAGAAAGCGATTGATGAAAATGATTTTTCAGAAGAAATGATGAAGAATTACGATCTCATGGTAAAGGACAAATTCGAGAGGAAGCATCTGAGAAACTGGTTTGCAAAGGAAAAATTGGGTACACTTTCAGATGAGACACTGGACAAGCTTGTTGACGTTGTTGCTGACGTGAAAATGACAAGTATATCTGTTGAAGAAATATTGAAAGGAGTTCAACTGAAATATCCTGAACTTGTTTCACAGCTGGAAGACCTGATTTAAATTAATCTTTTGTTTCTAATTTTTCTTTTAATATTGATGTTACATATTTTTCTGCAACTTTGAAATTAAGTTTTGGAGGCATAGGAGTTTCATTTGTTTCAGTCACAACATCAAGTACTGCCGGCCCATCGCATTTAAAAAATTTATCAATCCCTGCATCCAGTGCTTCGACGGTATCAACTCTTATTCCTGTAATGCCAATTGATTCTGCAAGCTTTGCGAAATCTGGATTATATAAGTCCACGCCGTATTCCGGATATCCCATTACCTCCTCCTCAAGTTTAATCATGCCCAGTATGCTGTTATCATACACTATTAATTTAACCGGCAGATTATACTTTTTGATAGTAATCAATTCCATTACCGTCATTGCAAAGCTGCCATCGCCTATCAGTCCACAAATTTTTTTCCCTGATGCAAAGGCAAGACCTACTGATCCGGGAATTCCGGAACCCATGGTTCCTAACCAGGATGAAAAATAAAACTTATTGTTGTTCCCAGCATTAAGAAAACGGTTTGACCACAGGGTTACATTGCCCGTATCTGTAATTATTATTGCATCGTCTTCAATTTTCTTTGATATTTTATCTGTTAAGAGTTCAGCCCTTATGGGATTTTTATGGTTGCTCGCGAGCCTGACCATATCTTCCGACCATTTTGCCTTTTCATCCTGCATTTCCTGATAGAATTTTTTATCTTTTTCATTTACATTGATATTATCAAGGAAATATTTTATATCGCATAGATAAGAATAATTTGCCTTCATTATTTTATTCAAATCATCTATATTTGTATTCACCTGAATATTGTCTACATTTTTCAAAAACTGTGTATACGGGAATATGGTACCCAGGAATATTATTAAATCTGATTTTTCTATTGCTTTGATAGATGGCTTTGTACCCAGAAGTCCGATGCCCCCCATCACTTTTTTATCCGTATCGTTGAACACACCCTTGCCGTTCAATGAATATATTATCGGAGCTCCTATCTTTTCGGCAAATTCGTCTATTTCTCCGCGATAGTTTCTGGAACCGCCACCAATCATTATAACCGGTTTATTTCTATTATTAATCAAATTTACAGCCTCATCCAGGCCGCCCGGGTTATAATTTACCGGATTTATGTAATATGATAGGTCCTCCTCTTTGCATGATTCCATTAAAATATCTACAGGCATATCAATATGCCCTACACCTTTCTTCGTTATAGCCTCTCTGCAGGCCTTCCATATTAAATAATGTGCATTGTCCGGTGTTATAATTCTTGCATTGAAGACAGAAACGTCATCAAATAATTTAACCAGGTTTACTTCCTGAAAATAATCATGATGCAACAGTTCTGTTTCCACCTGGCCTGTTAAAGCTATTACAGGAACATGCTGCGTTTTTGCATCATATAATCCATTTAGCAGATGTATTGAACCAGGGCCAGAAGTTCCCATACATGCTGCCAAATTCCCCGTATATTTTGATTCATATGAAGCACTGAGGGCACCGCCTTCTTCATGCCTTACCTGAACATATTTTATATCTTTATTTCTCCGTATTGCATCGATTATAGGATTTAGAGAATCCCCTGGAATTGCATATATTCTTTTTACACCGAAGTTTACGAGTGTTTTAATTATGACATCGGCTACAGTTGGCATAATATATTAATAATTTTATCTTTTATAAATCCTTGTGTTTAATACATTTATTAACTTCTTAACGGGAATCTCCATGATACGGGTAGGACTGGCAAATGGTATCGGCAGTGTTATAGTATATCCGGTTAGCACAATGGGTGCTATTTAATATTTTAGAATTATGTTTCCGTTTTATTTAACTGGTTTGCTACCAGGTACACAGTTTCATACCCGGTTCCATTGTACATTTTAATGAACATACAAGGCATACAAGTTATTTGCTTATGTGTTTCTGGCATAAAAAAATAAATTTTAATTTTATAACATTTTTGATTCCAGGTCATCGAGGCTGAAATTCCCGCCTTTGAGCTGGGTTTTTAGCATTTTCTTGAAATTTCTGTTCTTTTTTATGCTTTTCATGTTTTTCTTCATGGCGTTATATTCTTTAAGCAACTGGCGCACGTTTTTCTCACCCTGCCCGGAGCCAGCAGCAATTCTTTTGATACGTTTTGCATTCAATACATCCGGGTTTTCCAGTTCATAAAATGTCATTGAATCGAGTATTACACGGTAAAGCCTTAATTTCTCATCTGCCTGGTCCAGCTGTGATTCGTCAAGTTTGTTGCCTCCTGGCATTTTTCCAAGTGGGAGTGCTCCAAAGAATTTCTTAAGCAACCCTGGCTTGGCAAATTTCTCCCAGACATCATACATATCCTTTAAATCAAATTTCCCTGACATGAGTTTATCCAGTGAGGCTTCAGCTTCTTCTTCAGTTATGTTTGTTTCCTTTACTACTTCCATAAGGGCATCTATATCACCCATACCCAGTAGCCTTGACAGGAACTTTTTCGGATTAAATATCTGGATATCATCCATGTGTTCCCCGGTTCCAATAAAATAGACAGGTGATTGTATATCGGCGACAGCACTCAGCGCACCACCAGCCTTTCCAGTACCATCCATCTTTGTAATAATTACTCCATCTATGTTTACAGCATCGTGCAGGGTTTTTGCCTGAGGGCCAGCCTGCTGGCCAAGTGTTGCGTCTATAACAAAAAGCACCGTATCAGGATTGATTTTTTCCTTAATTTCATGTACTTCGTCTATCAATTCCTGGTCCAGTGAATCCCTGCCGCTGGTATCGATAATCTTTATTTTGAAGTCTTCAAGTTCCTTTATGCCGTTTCGAACTATTTTAAGGGCGTTTTTTTCTTCCTTTTCACCATAAAATCCACAGTTTACATCCCCGGAAATCTGCTGGAGTTGTTCAAATGCACCTGGCCTGTGGACATCAGCAGCTATCAGACCCGTGGATAAGCCTTTCTTCATAAAAAGTCTGGCAAGTTTTCCTGCTGTTGTTGTTTTACCGTTTCCATACAAACCCACAAGCATAATTGTCTGGGGCTTAAGATCGAAATTTGAATCTGTGCCGAGTATTTTTAGAAGCTCTTCGTAGATAACACGTATAATATAATCCTGCGCTGTCATGCCTGCAGGCGGCTTTTCATTTAACGCCCTTTCCTGAACTGTATTGGTTAACTTTAATACGAGTTTAACATTCACATCAGCTTTTAATAAAGCTCTTTGAATTTCTTTTGTGACCTCCTTTATAGTGTCCTTGTCAATAAAACTTGAACCGGAGATTTTACGCATAATGCTCTTAAGTGACTCTGATAAATTGTCTAGAACCATAAGCAAACATCAAAATATATTATTTAATTTTTTGTAAAATTCTATAGAGAATATAATTCAATACTCTCTCCATCTATGCCCGCAGGACTCACATGTATAAAACTTTGTTTCAGGTTCATCTGCAGAACGTGTTTGCTTGAGGAGATAATAGGCTCCTGTATGATGGCATACCGGGCACACGGCATCGCTATCAAGTGGTTCCGCGTTTACTTCCTTGGCTACCATTATAATTTCTTTATCTGAACTCTTTGATATAATTTTCTGGTCAGCTGTTCCTGCTTTTGGAATTTCATTGCCACAACTATTGCAGATATATTTATCCCTTGAGGGTGTCATCAGTGCACCGCATTTAGAACAGAACATATATACCTTATTTCAAAACGATATTTAAATATTGTTTGTTGCTGGATTTCTATGGATAACTATCTTATGCATACTCTTTTTATTTCAATATGCCTGTAACATTACAATTTGATTTAGATACCTTTAATAATAAATTTAACGATTCCTGATTATGAATGCAGAGGAAATATTGAAAAAATACAGGGATATCGCTGTCGTAGGTATTTCTGATAAGCCCGATAGGGCCAGCTATCAGGTTTCAAAGTACCTCATGGGAAATGGATATAACATAATTCCGGTTAATCCTGTGCTGGAACACTGGGAAGGAAAAAAGGTTTATAAGGATGTAAAGTCCATTGAGGGAAACGTGGATGTTGTCGATATATTCCGCAAACCTGAATTTGTTGAAGAAATAGTGAAAGATGCAAAGGGGAAAGCCAGGGTCATATGGATGCAGGAAGGAATAGTAAATGAAGATGCAAAAAAACTTGCAATAGATATGGGAATGGAAGTTATAATGGATAAATGCATGAAGAAAGAACATCAAAAATTAAATAAATAATAGAAATACTGGATTAAGCTGGGATAGCCTAGCCCGGTAAGACGGTAGATTCGAAATCTACTGCTAGAAATAGCTCGGGAGTTCAAATCTCCCTCCCAGCGCTTTTAAATTTCTAGTAAATATATATACAGCATAATCATATTTAACTATGAAATCGAATATTGTTATAGCAGGTGTTGGAAAGGGAATGGGTAGTTCTCTCGCATATTATCTCAAAGGTGGAGACTACAACGTTTTTCTAATATCCCGTGGAAGCAATGTAAGAGAAGTTGCCGGTAAAACTGAATGCGAGTTTTATAATGCAGATTTGAATTCATATCCACAATGCGTGGAAGCCATTAAGGCAGCGGATCGATCAATGGGAGGCATAGATGCGGTTATCAATGTAGCAGGAAATTATTATTCAAATAAAAGTATTGAAGAAACAGAGCCAGAAATGTTCATGGAGGCTATTTTGAATAATGCTAGGACATTTTACAACATTGCCCGTGCAGCAATTCCTTTGCTTAAACGGCAAAAACATGGCTCCATAATAGGATTTTCCGCGTCAGAAAATGTGTATTATAATTCAAATCCTGGGTATGCAGCAGGAAAGGGGGCAGTTTATTACATGGTAAAAAGCCTCGCCAGGGAACTTATTAAATATAACATAAAAGTAAATGGTGTTGCTCCGGGATTCATTGGAAAAGATGATGATGAAATGAAATCAAATATAGAACTTGGAATAACCCGGAGATATCCACCAGATGATATTAACAGAACTATAGAATTTCTGATCAACTCTGAAATGGTCACAGGAGAGATTATACCAGTAGCCGGGGGCCATGACATAAATTTGAATTCTGGCATATAAATGTATAATTACAGTAAAGGGTTTAATAACACAGTATTTCCTGTTATATTACACAATCAAATCAATGAATATATTTATTAAAATATTTTGTGCATTTATGTAAAAGTTAATCAAAATTTTAACCTCTATGTCTATTTGCGGTTCCTTGTTTTCCGAATTTTTTTAGATTTTGAAGAACACGAAACCGGGAGATTCATACCCGATAATTATTCTTTTGCTCATATTGTGTATACCGCTTAAATTACATCTATATTAGTGCCACGGGCAAGCACTGGAGTTGTGGACATATATTTACTCAACTGCGGGCTTATCCGTACTCGCGAGCTTTAATAGAATTTCCCTCTCTGTGATTGTGCCTGTACATTTTCCTGACCCGTCAACAATTGAGAGGATATTTACATTATTTTCCTTGAGAATTCTGACAGCGTCTGTTACCTCATCATTAACACTTATGTTGACAACTTTTTCAAGATGCATCTGATTTACTTTCCCACGATCGATGGCGTCTTTAGGGAGGAGAAGTATGTCGATTACATACAAAGTTCCAACAGGCTTCATGTTCCCATCAAGAACTATTGCATAGGGTATGTTTTTAGAAAGTAGTTTTTCCAGAGCAGCCCTTAATGGATCGTTAATTCCAACAATTACATCAAGTCCAGGGATTCTTGCGTCCATAACCTTTATGTTCATTAGATTTTCAGCAAGTATTTTTCCTTCTTTGCTTATATCCATCATATCATCCGATGTTTTCAATGTAATTGCTTTTACTTCGGACAATATAAATCCTACCACAATCCAGACCAGAAATAGTAATGTGTACCATGATACAGTAGAATATGCTGAATAGACAAGCACTATAGAGCTGATAATAGCTGCAACCAGGGCGAGTATTACCTCTTTAAAATCTTTTATGTAAGAGTATATGCCTTTTTGTGTACGTGATATCAGCCTTCTTCCACGCCTTAGCCCTATTCTGATAAGGGAGAAATTGGCACTGACGTGTATAAATAATCCCCCAAGGGCAGATATTGTTCCAAGTAATATAAAAGCGGTTTCTACTGTTATGTAATGCATAATAAGCAATGGAAGTGCAACCATTATAGCGCTCACTGCGAAACTGGCAACAATAGGATTGTCTTTTACTTTTTTTGCGAAAATAGAGGGGAAAGATTTATCATATCCCATTCTGAAAAATGTACGGGATGCTGCAGAGCCGAATGAAAGTATAGCTAATATAGCATCGTTGATGGTTGCAATTGCTACAGCATAGTATAGGTATATTCCGTATTTTCCGAAATTGTGCAGGATAATACCTATAACCGGCAATTTATCACTTGTAGGGATAATGATGTTATTCTGCAGAATGAGATTGGCAAATGCATAGATCATCAATGTTGCCAGGGTGCCACCGATTAGTATAACAGATATAACGCTACGCCCTACAACTTTCTTCGGATTGGACACCTCGCCTGATACCGGTGCTATGGAACCATACCCTGTAGGAATTCCCATGGCAAATAATATCCCGAGGGCAAAATCGCCACCGCTGATGTGGTATACGGCTGGATTTGGAATGTATGCAGCACCCTTTGTCACTACAAATGATATTACTACTATAGCCAGCATGAGAGATATTTCAATTGCTACGGCATAGAGTGCATATCTGGAAGAAAGCTTTATTCCTACAATAAGGAATGTAATAGAGGGAATTATTATGAGAAGAAAGGCATAATACTCTGAAATGCCCAGTACGGTGACAATTATAAATATTGCACCGGTAAGATAAGCAAGGGCGTATAGGATAGAATAGAAGATGTACATCCACCCTGTATCAAACCCTATTCTTGCAGATAATGCCTGAAAAGCGTATGTGTAATATCCACCAGATGACGAAAATCTTTTGGATAATTGTGTTACAACGAGCCCGTTTACAAGCACCAGGAGCATACCAATGACCATGACTATTGGAGCGTCATATCCCACCAGTGTTATTACGAAGGCAGCATATGTGAGTATACTTAAAAGTGGAGACATGCCGCCGAATGAAAGGAAGAAAACATCCTTGAAAGTTAAGTGCCTTGTAAGTTCACCGTTTTGCGGTGACGTTTCTGTCATCCGTTCATAAGTATATCAATGTTATAAAAGTTTATCTTTTACAGAAATAAAATTCATTAATTAAATTAAAGCTTTAAAATATCTTTTATAGTGGCCTTAAGGAACTCGTTGTCTGTTATATCTTCAATATATCCTGTAAAGCCATTTATGATCATATCAGTTGCTTCCGCCTCGCTCAATCCCCTGGATCTCAGGTAGAATATCTGCTCCGGGTCAAGGCTGGATATTGATGATGAGTGCTTTGACTTTGTATCGTTGTTTTTAATCAATAATGCTGGCTTTGAGTTTCCCTTTCCGTTTTCGGACATAAGCAATATGGCTGAACCATAAAATCCAGATGATTTTACACCTTCAGGCTCTATATCTATATTTCCCCTATGCATGGTGGAACTCCTATCCAGAACAACGCCCTTTATATTTATATCACAGTTTGAATACTTTCCGTACTGCACACTTGAGTCCCATATATCCATTTCCTGGTCACCCCTTGAAACATTGACTCCATATGATTTCATTGTTGTGTTGTCGTACATTTCACTTTCGTGGTTATAAAAGACCTTGTTTGCGCCTGCGTTAACATCTATTATCCTGATTTCTGAATCACGGTAAAGAACCGGTCTTACATAGGTTAAGTTGACTGTATCTTCCCCCTCATCCTGGACATAGTTGTATTTCACATGGGAACCTTCCCCGCAGAATATGTATATATTCCTTCCATGGACGCCATTTCCCTTATTGTGTTTCTTATATACATCTGTGATCTCAACCGATGCATTTTTTCCAACTATGATAACATTTTTGAAGGCAAATGACGCATTGGAATCCTGTATTGATTCTATCTTCACATCGTTGGTGGTATTATCAGGGAAATGTATAAAGTATCCGTTTTCATAGGAAAAATTGATCAGGTATTCCCGATTATATTTGCCTAACTGCTGGTCAACATACTTTTTGAACAGGTCCTTTTTCTCCTCAAATGCAGTTTTCATATTTGAAATATATACTTCCTTTTTTTGCCTGCTTATAATAAAATCAGAATCGGTTACAACGAGATCATAATTGCTATCAATTTTTTCTTCTTTTTTGATAGAAACTGAGAGCTCACCATATGCCATCCTTTCAAGGTCTTTTTCAGTAATATTTACATAAGTTTTTTTGTCCGGGCTTTCCTTGTAAGGCGGGTCTGGATATTTTAAATAATAAATATAAGCCTGTTTTCTATATTCGATGTCAAAATCTCTAAATCTTTGATTTAATGTTTCTAAATAATTCTCTATCATGTTAATCACCGGTATAAATTAAAAAAATGGTTTATCCCACAGCTCCCATTTTTGACATTTCGAGTTTTACGAGCCTGTTCATTTCCACGGCAAACTCCATAGGGATTTCCTTCATAATATCATCCATAAACCCTAGAACTATCATGGATGAAGCTTCATCTTCGCTCAATCCCCTGGATCTCAGGTATGTAAGCTCATCTGTACCTATCTTTCCTACAGTAGCTTCATGGCTGAATTCTGCTGTTGGCTCATATATCTCATCATAGGGATATGTGTAGTTCTTGGAATCGCTATTTATCAACAGTGCATCACACTGTACATGGCTTTTAGCGCGCTTTGCACCTTCATTCATCCTTACAAGGCCCCTATAGGCGGTAAGCCCGTTATCAAGGCTGATAGATTTAGATACTATTCTGGATGTGGTATCCGGTGCCAGGTGCAATGCCTTTCCTCCTGCATCCTTGAATGTGTCCTTCGTTGCAAGGGTTATCTGGAGATTTGATGTGGATGCGCCCCTCCCCCTGAGGTATGATGATGGATATATCATGGTTACTTTGGATCCCAGTTCACCTGTTACCCAGTCCATATGGGCATTTTCATCAACCCATGCCCTTTTGACAGGGAGGTTGTATACACTATCGGACCAGTTCTGTACACTTGTGTACTTTACATCAGAATTCTTCCTGGCGTATATTTCCACTATTGCGGTGTGCAATGAACTTGTGTTGTATTTGGGAGCAGTGCAGTTATGGACTGCGAATCCTTTTACCAGATAGGAATCGTCTGTTTCTACTTCCATATTGTATACAATGTCGTCATATACTTCGGCTTCCATTTTCTTTATGGGAACATAATAGTAGTTATCCTTATGCCTTACCCTGCTGAATTTTATATTCTCTGTATACTCTACGATATATTGTTCCTTTCTTTTTATATTTCTACCCAGTATTACATCGTCTGAAGCTTTTCTTATCATTATGCTGGCAAATGTGTTATTTCTCGATAACATTTCCTGTAGCTGCAATGCAAGTATTTTACTAGCCGTGCCAGCACGGATCATTTTTGATTTGCCCTTTTTAATGTACACATTGCCATCGCCCTTCAGGTAATAATCGATCAATAGTTTCTGTTTTTCCGGTGGCAGTTTCATTATTTTTTCAGAGAATGCCTTTTTGTCCGCATACTTTCCAGCATTATTTAAGCAGAAGTCTATCAGTGTTTTTGAGTATGTCGATACTGTGTAATATTTTTTATCTGCTTTGAATATATTCGCCCGCTCGCCTTTCTCTTTTATGATATTATACAATTCATATGCAATTTTTTCTTCCTTTGCTGATAAACCGAATGAGAAAGACATCTGATATAAATTCAGAGATTTATTGAATGATATTGAACCTTCTGCGGTATAAAGGCCAAGGATTTTAAGCATATCCTCATCTATGGAAGCGTCATCTTCTGTTTCAACAGGCGATACGTAAACGATAAAGTCTCCTTCGCTCAATTCATCCATTCTTCTGTATTCGGGTATAGCTTCCATCAGCTTTTTTGTTGATATTTCGTAATGCCCATCCCTTATTCTTGACGTTACATCCTCTTTCTTTATACTTAGAACAGGATGTTCTGATGTTGCCCTGAAAGCATTTCCAGGTGATAATGGTGTTATTTTATACATCAAGCCACTGTATGGATGCACATATTTGCGTGTAATCTTTCTTTGATTGCCGGTGTTTGAGACTACTGAATCATCTGTCAATAGTTCATTTATTGGCACAAATTTATCGCCCTGGCTGATCAATTCATCCTCAGGCAGGCAGCCTTCGATATAATGGACTTTTGCACCCTCATCAGCTACAACTATAGTATGTTCAAACTGTCCGCTCTGTTCACCATTCATTCTAAAATATGTCTGCAATGGCATATCTATTGTAACGTTTTTCGGGACATAAAGGAATGACCCTCCTGACCATACAGCACCATTTAAAGCTGCGAATTTATTATCACTGGGTGGAATGGCCCTGCAATAGTAATCTTTCACAAGGTCAGGATGCTCCTGTACAGCGGTATCAAGATCGGTAAATATTACGCCTTTGTCTTCCCATTCCTTCCTCAGGCTGCCGTAAACGCCTTCACTATCATACTGGGCAACAGACCCTGCAAGATATTTCTGCTCCATCTGTGGTATGCCGAGTTTATTGAATGTTTCCTTGATTTTATCAGGCACGTCATCCCAGTTTTTGGCTTTTGTTTCCCCTGGCTTTGAGTAGTATGTTAATTCATCAAAGTTTATTCCTGATAGGTCTGGCCCCCATGTTGGCATTGGCTTCGACAGGAATATGTCAAGAGCTTTAAGCCTGCTCCTCCTCATCCAGTCAGGTTCATGCTTGATATCTGATATTTCTTCTACGGTCTTTCTATTCAAACCTGTTCCTGTTGAATAAACGGGATTTATTGTATCGTGGAATTCAAAATCTGACTTTTTGTTGTGCTTTAAACTTTCAGTAAGTTTTTCTATTTCTTCATCTTTATTGTAGTCTTCCATTTTTATCACTCCTTTATCCAGTCGTATCCTTCATCTTCTATTCTATCGGATACTTTGTTATCACCATTCATTACTATTCTGCCATCCTTTAACACATGGACAAATTCAGGGATAATGTCCTTTAATATCCTCTGGTAATGTGTAATTATGAGAAATCCTACTTTTTGATCATGCATTTTCTTGATTTCAGCTGATACAAGTTTCAGTGCATCCACATCAAGTCCGGAATCAATTTCATCCAGTATTACTATTTTTGGCTTCAGTATAACCATCTGTAGAACTTCAAAACGCTTTCTCTCTCCCCCGGAAAAGCCATCATTTATAGATCTTGATATAAAGGATTCGTCCATGTCAACATCTTTCATTACAGTTTTGACCATATTAAAAAATTCCTTAAGTGGCATCTTTTCATCGGGATATAGATTATTGTATGCCATTCTAAGAAAAGTAGATATTTTTACCCCACTTATGCTAATTGGATTCTGAAAAGCCAGGAATAAACCTGCCCTGGCACGTTCTTCCGGCGTGGCGTTTGTCAAGTCCCTGCCATTTATCAGGATCTTTCCGCCTGTGATTTTATAGTTAGGATGCCCTATAAGTACCTCACCAAGGGTACTTTTGCCGGCCCCGTTAGGACCCATTAAAGCGTGAATTTCGCCTGAGTTAATAGTAAGGTCAATACCCTTTAGTATTTCTTTGCCTTCTACTTCGGCTTTAAGATTTTCTATCTTGAGTGCCATATCTGTCATTATAGATTCATTACAAATTGGTATTTAAACATTTTATTATGTATAAAGTAACTAAAGTACATATAAGTATAAATATTAAATTAGAATATATATTTAGTGATTGTATGGAAGTAATAGTTAATGATTATCTGGGCAATAGCAAAAGCACTATACTCAGTTCTCTACTATACGATGATAAAACACTCGATCAATTATCCGAGATTATGGGTATTAACAAAAATGCAGTCCAGGAGCATATCTATTATCTTGAAACACATAATCTTGTTTCATCTTATTTTGTCAGAGCTAAAACAGGAAGGCCAAAAAAATATTATAAGTTAACAAAGAATGGAATGCAAATTTTCCCAAAACAGTATATCAATTTTTCATCTATGCTTTTAAAAGAAGTAGAGAGAGAACTGGGGACTGTAGGATTAAATAAAATTCTCATGCGGATGGCAGAAGACATTATAAAGGAAGTTACATCAGATAACATGTCGCTAACATCACTGAACAGGGAAGAAAAACTTGAAAAAATAGGTGAATACGTTAATATTCTGAACAAGCTTGGTTATTATGCAAAGATGGAAGTGGATCATGACACAGTTAAAATCATCAGGCATAACTGTATTTTCTACGAACTGGCAAAAAATAATAAAGACATGGTCTGTGGCTCACTTGAAGGTTCAATGCTGCCTAACACTTCAAATGAAGGTTTCAAGCTAATTGAGAATTTTCCTGATGGGGACAATAAATGTGTTGTTGAAATTACACTTTCTCCATAATAAAATATAAAGTTTATAGAAGCTGGCAATATTGAAAAGGGTTAATATAGTATTTAGAATTAATAAGGTTACATGGGAAAAAAGCTGGTTAAAATTCCACCATCGTTATGCGTAAAATGCCGCGGTGCAAAGATGCTATGCGGTCTTTCATATTGCCCTGTTTCTATTGTGGACAGGGTTAAAAAAGTTTATACATTCAATGGAAATTCAATTTCAGGTTCCTCACCGCCATCGCTCTTTGTTGGCAGGTATGGCTACCCAAAAATTAATATTTATCCGTCAACACCCCCTTTCTCCGGTGATACAGCCTATATGGAGGACGAGTCAAAATGGCTTTCCACAGATTTGAATGAGTTTCTCTCCAGCAGGCTTTCACTCTTAAGGGGTGGAATTAAAATTGAAGCAACGAAGGCTTCAGACCCGGACTACAGGCTCCAGGAAATCCAGATAAGCTCATTATCATCCAGGCCTGTGGATGTTGAGATGACTGTGGAAAAATCATTTAAAGATAATGTTGTGCTTGATGAAAATATAACGCCTATGGGGCCATCATCGCCACTGAAGAGCATTAAATTCGGGAATTACCATATAGATAACAGGATTGAAAAGATATACTATGATAAGGACCTGAAGGCAGGAAGTGGAATACTGAAGCTATATGAAAGGGGAATGGGAATTAATGGGATTTCCAAGGCCCTCAGTTCAGGTTCCCTTGGAACAGGAAAAAAGAGGAGGATAGTGCCAACCAGATGGTCAATAACGGCTACGGATAAATCAATATCTGATAATTTAGTGGAAGAGATAAAGGATTACAGGGAAATAGATGAATTTGAAGTTTACATAAGGGAAACCTCAGGCAATTTATTTATAGCAATACTGGCACCTGGTCAGTGGATGTTTGAATGGGGCGAATCATGGTTCCCGGGAAGCACATGGAATAGTTTTGGCGATTCTGTTGAAGTTGAACTTGACTATGAAGGGTATTACGGAAGGAAGACATATCCGGGAATAGGCGGGTGTTATTATTCTTCCAGGCTTGCTGTTGCAGAGAAATACAGGGAAATCAAAAGAACCGGGTCAGCGATGCTCTGGAGGGAGATATATCCCGGTTTTAATATACCTGTAGGGGTCTGGTATGTAAGGGAAAATGTCAGGGAATTGCTTAAAGGAAAGCCGGAGAAGTTCGATAATATACAGGATGCAATAAAATATGTTGGAAAATTTACAAAGGTTGACATAAAGGCATGGAAAGCAAAATCAAACAATTTAAAATATCTTGTGTCCAGCCTTGATAATTACTGATAAATATGCCGGATAATATAAAAATAATTGAAACAAATGCAAAACATGCACTGGGTAAATCAGGAATGGCTGAGCTTGATTATGCATTTAATCCATATCTTGGATGCTTTCATGGTTGCCGTTACTGTTATGCAATAGATATGTCACCCGCAGAAGCGGCTAATAACTGGGGGAAGGTAGTTTTTGTCAGAAAAAATATAATTGAATTACTGGAACATGAGGCAAGAACATATAAAAAGGGAATAGTTGGAATATCAACAATTACAGACCCTTACCAGTCTATTGAAATGAAATACAGAATAGTGCCAGAGGCTATAGGAATACTGGTGAAGAATGGTTTTTATGTCACCATCCAGACAAAATCACCACTTATTTTAAAGGATATCAAAATTCTTGAAAAATATAAAAAAAATATTGATGTTGGCATTACAGTAACAACTATTAATAGAAAAGTCTCAAAAATACTGGAGCCATATGCACCTGATCCATTTAAGCGTTTAAATGCCCTGAAAAAGTTGGCTGAAACCGGAATCAGAACATGGCTTTATTTAGGGCCCATAGCCAATGGGGTAAACGACAATATAGATGATATTGACAGGATAATAGAATTCTGTGCTTCAACAGGGACAAGAATAATATATGACTCATTTCAGGATTTTAAAGGCACCGTTCCATATATGGCAGGAACGGGATATATTAAAACAGGGAATGAATGGTGGAATAGCTTCCGGCGAGCCATCGAAGAAGCCTGCCGGAGAAATAATGTTATATGTACATCAGAGGAGGATGAGTGGAAATATGAAGCACAGAGCAGGTTCCGGACATTGTTTTAGTGCCTGGCTTTTAGAGCAGCCAACCTTTAAATAGGATTTATTCTTTTAATAATAATGACACAATTTGGATTGGATTATCAACTTAAAATTTACTTGAAAATGGATGCAGATTCTGATCTTCCTGTATCGCTTGAATCCTGGAGGTCTTCTGCCAGAATGGCATTGCAGGATGGTCCCTGGGGATATCTCGAAGGTGCCGCAGGGTCGGAAGATACCATGATAGAAAATATAAAGGCATTTTCCAGGTATAGGATAAGGCCACGATACCTGCATGATGTAGAAAACAGAAATCAATCCATAACACTATTTGGCCGGAAACAGGATTCACCATTTATAATAGCACCTATTGGTGTGCAATCGATAATACATAAAGATGCAGAATATGCCAGTGCAGGAGCTGCTGCTTCACTGGGCATGCCATATATACTGAGTACTGTTTCATCAACCAGCATTGAGGACATAGCAGCAAAGTTCCCGGAGAGCGAGAAATGGTTCCAGCTTTACCCCGGAAAGGATGAAAATGTCATGAAGAGTATGGTCAACAGAGCGGAAAAAGCCGGATACAAAGTCATAGTGGTAACGGTTGACACAACAATGCTGGGTTGGAGGGAACAGGATATTAAAAATGCGTATCTTCCATTCCTGCAGGGAGAGGGCATTGCAAACTTCATAACTGACCCTGAATTTTTGAAAATGCTTGAAACTTCACCTGAAAATAATATGCAGGCCGCAATTGAAGAGTTCCTTATGGTTTATGTCAACCCTTCGTTCACATGGGATGGCTTCAGGAAAATAAGGAGCTGGACAAAACTGCCCATTTTAATCAAAGGAATATCGTCAGAAGAAGATGTGCATACTGCAGTTAAATACGGTGCAGATGGCGTGATAATTTCCAATCATGGGGGAAGGCAGGTTGATGGTTCAATATCCTCACTGGAAGCACTTGATGAGATAACCGGTGAAAATAAGCCGGAATTTACCATACTTTTTGACAGCGGGATCAGGCATGCTGCCGATGCCATGAAGGCCCTCGCTCTTGGTGCTTCAGGCGTTCTAATAGGCAGGCCATACTGTTATGCAATGGCAGTTGCTGGGCAAAGAGGCATAGAACGGTATCTCAATCAATTGAGGGCTGAGTTTGACCTTCAAATGGCTTTATCAGGTTATAGCTCGATTTCTCAACTTGGAAGGCATACTATATATAAAAAATCCCCGTATTAATTTCTTATCTTGTTAGCCATTTTGATTGCTTCCAGAATGTGAATAGACCGTAAAGGTTAACGAAGAAAAGTACACCAAGGCCCATTGCCCCGTATGCCAGTGTCCTTATTCTGTTCTTTGGAATCCGTATCATTATTGCTCCCACAAAAATGCTATCGCCAATAGCCCCTAGGGTATACATTATTCCATTTATTAAGGAACCTAGAATATCATGGGAATGAAGATGTAATAAATGTGCCATTATCAGGTAGTTTACAGATGAAACACTGAGATAATCAATATGGCCGAGAAATCTAAGGATAAACATGCCACGGAACAAAAATAGTATGAATCCAATTATGGGTATCAGGTATATGTAAAACATTTCAAAGGCGTAAAACTTCCCGCCATTCTTTGTTGTTCCATCGCTCAGGTTTTTAAAGAAGAAGTACCACCCTCTTCTGGACCATCTAATTTGCTGATTTAAAAATTTCCTGGTGCCTTTTTGCGGTTCTGTTTCAACTGTAATATCATAATCTTTTATCATTTTATATTTATTTTTAATAAGGAAGCTTGTTAATTGCATGTCATCTCCAAGGACAACTTTCTTGCCAAAAATTTTCTTATTAAGGAATTCATCAGAAACCATGAAAGGCTTTACCACATCTGTTATATACATGGCGCATCTGCCGTCCAGAACGTAAACATTTCCGTGCCTTGACATGGATTTTGATATCATTTCCGTAAGCCTTTCAATAAATTCAGATGCATATGAGATATTTGTGCCATCATTTTTAATGTGTATGTTTACACCCACTCCGGCTATGCCGTTGGAAAAATAAGAAAGCATGCTTTTTAATGTATCTGCAGGTATTATTGTATCACTGTCTACAAACATAACATATTTCGTTGAAACGTGTTTAATCCCCTGAACCAGGGCATTCTTTTTCCCGCCTCTCTGGCTTAAATAAATAAACCTTCCTCCGTTCTGTTCGGTTATAGTCTTATAGGGTTCAAGGCTTGAATCACCTACAACAATAAACTTTGAACCCTGAAGTGCGAGTGATACTATAGCCTGCCTGAAAATTTCAACGTCTTCATTGTAAACCGGCATTACAATAGTGGCTTCATCCGGATTAACATTTGAAATTGTTTCCCCTTTCCTGTAATATGTGGAATAGTATGCATTTAACAGATAATATATAAAGGATATGACAGTAACTGCAAGCAACGCCATATAAATTATCAGGAAGAACCTCACATGGTTACATGCTTTACATATAAATAAATATTTTTATAGTTAATGTTTAATTGCATTTATTAAGTATGATGATTTAGAGGTATGCAATCATATTGATTTTGTCAGACATTAATATGATCACTTGCATCATTCTAGGTGTTCAGTTAAATTATGAATATATAATTTAGTGTTTTTGTCAGACATCAGGCTCAATATTTAAATAAGACAATTAGGATATAGTGTAATGGAACATAAAGAGAACAATATTATGTTTATTGTTGCATATTTAATCCCATTGATAACGGGTCTTTTAGTTTATATTCTCTATGGAAGCAGAGACAGCAAGCTCAGGTTCCAGAGTATACAGGCTATTTTACTTGGCATATGTCTTATTGTTGCATCAATAATCTTCGGAATTTTTGACATCTTTATAACAGGTGTAGGTGGGCAGGTAATTTCTGGGATATTAGACCTGATTCTTGTTCTGGTATGGCTATATGGCATATACACCGGTTACAGGGCCTCAAGAGGGATGAATGCAAATATACCATATCTATCAGATTATGCATCAAAACTTTAAAATAATTGCATAATTACAACTAATTTAAAAATAATATTTTATTTTTCAGTATTCTGGTTATGTTCCCTAATCAGCTTCCTTAATCCTTTCACTTCTATCACTACATCCAGAGCCACGATAGCGAACAGTATGATGTCAATTAATGATATAGCAAATCCCTGGACTGCTATGATTGTTTTGCCCAGAAAAGTATACTGTGAAGCTTCATTGTTTATCATGGAATTCATAGCGGTGATGTATCCTGGTTTTTCCTGGGATATATATGTAGCATTGGTTCCGTATGAAAAAGCCTTTCCCTGGAGGTTATATGATATATTAGTATATGGTATTACATATGTGCCTATGCCTGTAAATGATATTTTATATGTGAAATTTGCATAGTGCCCGGGAGATAAGGTTATATTAGATTCGTTGTAGTTTCCTGAAACTGATGATGCAGCCCCGTACTTTACATAATTATTTACAAATGCGGATTGCGATGCGTAAAAGTCTTTTAACTGTGATGTGTCATTGTTTTTTATGTGTACGTTAATTTCAACAGTATTTGCAGATACCCTTTTAACGGTTGTATCATATAATATATATGCGGGGAAGACTGCATTAAACTTTACTGACACAGACGAAGGTGAAAATGCCCGGTAATTTGAATTATGAAAAGTTGAACCGGGGGTGTTCAGGGCTGTTTGTGCTGCAAGCGACGCATTGTTTGAGTATATATCAAAGGTATAATTTGAAGTATCAACAACACTGCCAGTGCCATTATTATAACCTATGCCTACAAGCGAAAGCTGCGACGAATTGCTGAACGAGATGTTAGAACTATATTGCATGAGCTCTGACAGATTGTATGAATGCACATCTCCGGACGAATGGAAATGGTTGGTGTATTCAAATAACCCCGCAGTAAATAACTCGTTAGAAAGGTTAATGCCTGTATTTCCAGCAAGGGATTTAACAATTGATGCATTAATATATCCTGAAGAGAGAATGTATGAATTGTAATTGTTTAATCCCTGGTCTGTAACAAATATTTCAGGAACGCTGCCATTGTAGCCATTACCAAATGTAGCCATAAAGTCACTATCAAGTTTATGAATGGAGGCGGATGAGGAATAAATAAAGATCTCAACATTATTTCCTGAAAGTGTAATATTTTTTAATGCGACAACAGGATTAAATGTCGTTCCAATTTCTTTTCCAATGGAAGAAGCCATTGAGGATGCTGATCCACTATGTCCTGTCCCATTATATGCAAGTATAAGGGCATTCTGTGGGGCGAAAGATGCTAGTTTGCTATATTCTGCTCCCAGCTCACTCCCTATGAGAGATGTCATATTGGCTGAGACTATAAAATCTCCTAACATTAGCCCGTTTCCACTCCAGATAGAATTGGAATTATTGCTGGAAGAATCCATTGCAAATAGATTGTACAGATTCCCCTGAGGAGTTATCAAACTCAGGGCTGCCTGATCAGATGAATTATTTCCTGTAGCGTATGATGGCATTACAGTATTATTTTCAGCTATCCTTGCTGAATTACCGGATATAGAAAGAGGAAATAATGTATTTAACCCGACAGCAGGAATTTCATGGTTTCCAGTTTCACCTGTCTGAAGTGCTGGCTGGCTGCTGGAACTGATTCCTGCAGAAGCAGCCATTGCTATAAAAATGATGGCAATAAATATTGATATGGCCGCTGCTACAGCCTTCCTGGATATTTTTTTCTTTCCGTGGAGGACCCTGTGTATTACAGCCCCTGAGATTATGGATGTGGCTACAAATATTATATAATTTTCCAGTGCATGTATTGACAATTCTGTAATAGCTCCGCTCAATCCTGCTGTGCCTGTGGTGCCCGAGGTGATGGAGGATGAAAGATATGGAATTAAAACCCGTAATACCGGCTCTGTTGCGATAGTAGCTATATTGGTGCTGTATGGGACGAAAGCTGTTGCAGCCAGTAATACATCCAAAAGCTGTGAAACAGTACCCGAAATTATTGAAACGCTGGTTATGTTTCCTAAAGAGATTCCAAGCATTGCAATGGCGGAAAGTGCCATGGTAATTGTGGTCAATGTCCAGACAAGGCTCGCAGATCCCCATGCACGCAAGCCCTTCCGTGTGGAAATTCCAACAAGCAACCCTATTATAATCCATACTTCCAGTATAATTGTGTTATGTAATGGCGATCCTACAATGAGATAAATAATCCCAAGTATGAATGGAAAACGGTAGCCAAAATATGGACCAAGCCAGTTTACCAGTGGATTATAACTTACAGATAAAATAATATACGCCGCGAAAGTAGTAGCTATATACCCTACTATAATGGCAGTTAATTTTCCCATTCACGGTAATGTAAATTTTTATATATATATCTTTTTATAAATTATTGAAATATTTCTCTATTCTTCCAATACCTTCCCTGATAACATCCTGTGATGTGGCATAGGAAATCCTGAAATGCCCGGGAGCTCCAAATGGACTCCCTGGTGTAACAATAACGTTGTATTTTTCAAGAAGTTCCATAGATAACTTATCATCTGCCTTTTCAGTCGAATATCCCGGAAATGCATAAAAAGCCCCTTCAGGTTCATATAACGTTATCCCATCTATCTCTTTCAACAGGGAAACCGTTAAATCCCGCCTTTTTGCGAATTCCTGCCTCATCTTTGCAACACTTTCTTCATCCTCGAGTGCTTTCATTGCACCATATTGTGATATGGAAGGTGCACAGGTCAATGTCTGCTGCTGGACCTTATTAGCAGCTTTTATTATATCCAATGGTGCCACCATATATCCTATCCTCCAGCCGGTCATAGCGTAACTTTTTGAAAATCCGCTTAATGTTACTGTTTTATCCTTCATCTCCTCTATAGACCCTGGAGAAAACATCCTGCCTTTGTAGATTAAATCTTCATAAATCTCATCCGAAATCAGATAAAGGTCATTTTCCAGTATAAAGTCTGCAAGTGCCCTCAATGATTTCTCTGAATATACCTTTCCCGTTGGATTCACAGGATTGTTAAACATAAATGCCTTTGTTTTGGGCGATATGTATTTTTTCATTTCCTGAAAATCAAATTCATAATTTTCATCCGTAGGTACTGTTATCATTTTGCCCTGATTCAACTTTATTATATCAGGATATGATACATAATAAGGTGCCGGAAGGAGAACTTCTTCACCAGGATCTATAATCGAATACAATGCCAGATTCAGTGAAAATTTAGTTGGTGTAACCAGAACATTTGATGCAGTTGCATCTATATTATTCTTTTTCTTCATTTTTTCTGCTATTTTCTCCCTTAATTCCATAATGCCTGCCGATGGGGTATAATGGGTTTTTCCCTCTCTGGCTTCTTTAAAAGCATAATCTATTATTTCTTCAGGCGTTGTAAAGTCCGGTTCCCCTATACCGAAACTGTAGATTGTTTTTCCTGCTGCTTTCAGTTCTGCAGCCTTATTGGACATACTGACAGTGGCAGATTCGTTTATGCCGTTTACTCTGGAAGATACCATAAAAAGTCATAACTATATAGCTTAAATATTTGTCCATTTGAAATATGTATAAATGATTGTATACGTAGGCTTAACCGGTCATGCAGTATAGTTATAGAGTAATTCGGTATAGAAGGCCGGATAATTGATATCACGGTTTTATTCATATTCTGGAGTAATGATTTCCCTATGGTTTTGTTCCGGTTCCGGGGTCTCTCAGAATGCTAAGCCCCGGGTTTCATAGCTGCAATTTTATAATACAAATAAAATCCGGTTTTCTTCGCCCTTCCGCAAAGATTATTATTATATTTTCAATGATTATACAGATTGAAAGATATTCAGATTGTAAAAGATGTTTTCATATCAGACCTGTATTGCGTTTACCTGCAGGATATATCTGCAGTTGTAATTTCAGATCTGCACCTGGGTTTTGAGGAGGAAATGAACCTGCACGGTATTTTTTTGCCGAAATTGCAGAGAAGCCATGTTGAAAAAATGGTTGACCAGATAATGGATAGGTATTCACCATCTAAAATTATTATTAACGGAGACTTCAAACAGGAATTCTCCAGAAATCTTCCACAGGAATGGGACGATGTTAACCATTTCATTGACAGGTACAGGAAGGAGTCAGAGCTAATATTCGTAAGGGGAAACCATGACAACTACCTCATGACCATATTAAAGTCAAATGGCCTAGAAATATATGATTATTATGAAACTGATAATTATTACATATATCATGGAGACCGGGATATGTCCTACAGAAAATTAACTATACTGGGGCATGAACACCCTTCGGTAGTGCTCAGGGATGAAATTGGAAGTGTGTTTAAACTCCCTGCCTTTGTCTACAATAATGAACAGAAAATGTTAATCACCCCTGCAATGAGTTTTTTCTCTTCAGGAACAGATGTATCTGAATCCTTATTAAATAATGAACATTTCACTCCCGTTTTAAAAAATGTTTCAAAGAAATTCAGAGCTTATGGTATAACAGAAGACTTTGGCCTTCTCGATTTCGGGTATGTTACAGACCTTGCACAGAAATTATAAAATTATTCCGGGTATTTCCTTTCTCCAGAACCTCTATATATCGCCCTTGGCCTGATAAGCCTCTCCTGTGTTTCCACGTATTCTGTAATGTGTGCCAGAATCCCTGATATTCTTGAAAGTCCAAATAAAGTGGTAAACATGTCTACCGGAAAGCCTATTGCATTAAAAACCATCCCTGCATAGAAATCTGTATTTGTATATATACCCTTAGACCCAAAAGCTTTGACACCTGCTTCTTCAAGCCTTTTTGCAATAGCCAGTATTTTTTTCTGCTCTTCTGTTGTTGAAAGTATATCGGCATATTTCTTGAAAGTTTTCAAACGGGGGTCATATGTCCTGTAAACCCTGTGCCCGAATCCAACAAGCCTTCTTTTCCCATTGAGTATATTGTTTTCAAACCATGCATTAACATTTTCTGGTTCCCCTATTTCCAGAAACTGCCTGTAAGCACCCTCAGCGGCTCCGCCATGGAGTGGGCCACGCAATGCTGCAATGGCTGATGCCAGTGATGAATACATATCAGATAGTGTGGATGCTGTTACCAGTGCAGCTGTTGTGGATGCCGGTATTTCATGATCCATATAAAGAATAAGTGCAGAATCCATAGCACTTATTTTATTTTTATCTGCACTTCCAGAACAGGCTTTCAGGAATGTTTCTGCATAACTTTCACCGGGTTCAGGGTCTATTATATTGTTTCCTGATTTGAGCCTGTATATATTTGCAACCATAGAAAGGACAGAGCCCAGAATTTCTGGTATTTTTTCCCCATCATTTTCTTTCGTATATTTATAATTAGATTCTTTAGATGCTTTCGCTGACAACAGTGTCTGCAATATTCCAAGTGAATCAGAGGTTTCTGGCATGGCTCTTAGTATATCCTTTAAATAATCATCCAGTGCCAGATGGCTGTTTATCTTATTTTGGAAATTTTTTAATTCGGAATCATCAGGAAACTTTCCGAAAAGCATTAGATAAGAAACTTTTTCAAAGGATGATTTTTCTGCCAGTTCATTAATATCATATCCCCTGTATCGCATTATTCCTTTCTGTCCATCAATAAAAGTCAATTCTGTATATTTTATGTATACGTTTTCAAGTCCCGGGCTAATTTCTTCCATATAATGTAATGCATTAAATATATAAAAGGTTAGATGCCTGTCCTTAAATCCATTTTATCGCCATGACCGGGCAGGATTAATGCATCCATGGTACGTATGGCTTTAAGAGATTTCTCTGCATTTTCCGGGTTCGCTGCGAATCCTTTATTGTATCCCGGAACACCTTTAAGATTTACAGCGGCATCTCCACTGAAGACTACTTTCTGTTCCTTTAGATAGTATGATGTTGAATCCCTTGTATGCCCAGGCGTTTTTACCAGTTCAATGCCGGAGATATTCATATCTGAAGATGGTTTCAGGTCCTTCACTTTCCGGGCACGCATAATTGTGGATGCAAATTTAGGCAAGAAAGGTTTTGGTGGAACAGGTTCAGACCCTGATATAATACTGAGCTCATTAGCAGGGACAAAGATTTCAGGATGGTATTTTTCATAAATTCTGGAAAGTCCCCCTACATGGTCAACGTGATAATGTGTTATGAGTATTGCATCTAGCTTAATTTTATGATCTTCCAGGTATCCTGTAATTTTCTTACCTGAACCCGGTGTGCCGGCGTCCACAATAATGTTCATTCCGTCAATCATTATGAGATACGAATTTGCCATAGCTCCATCTATCTTTTCAATTGAATCTGAAATTTTCATACTGGCTATAACTTGTATGTATTTATAAAGATATCCTATGGCAGTTCATATTTTTCCGAGCTTGATTTAATTTCAATATAAATTAGTTTTTATATATGGCAGATAAATCCCCATTAATCTTGGGATTTATATCAGTACAAACCATAGTATATGGCAATTTCCAATTATATTACTATTATAATTATATAAATTTTCACAATTTATACCAAAAAACCTTTATACTATATAAATATAATACATACAGGTGTCTAAATGGTTATTACTCACACCAAATTAAAGAGAGACTCTGTCGGGCTTTTGCAGGGAATTTTCCAATCTCTGGGGCAGGTGGCGCCGGCCGCCGATATAGCTATATTGCTTGTAGCTTCATTTTCAATTTCCGGAGCCCAGACAGTTATGTCTGTAATTATAGGCTGGATTATATATGCATTATGGATGATTACACCCTATGAATTTTCCAAAATTAAATCAAATTCGGGTAGTTATTATGCATATGCTGCAGGAGCAACTGAAAAGGGAAGGCTGGGGCCAATAACGGCATTAAGCTTCATGTATTATGATATTACAGGAGCCGCATTTGGAATACTAGGGCTTTCAAGCTTTATATTCCTTATGGCCCCTGAGGTTACTTCCATACCCTATCTCTGGATTCTGTTTGCAGGTATTTTTACCGCTTTCATTATAATTGTAACATATCTCGGTATCCGGCCCTCATTGAATTATACAGCAATAACAGGGTTGCTGGAAATTATGTTTCTCCTGATAGGATCCATAATTATTATTATAAGGGTAGGCGGGCATAATTCTGTGGTGCCATTTGAGATTACAGGGCCCTATAGCGTTGGATTTTCATCTATAATGTTCGCTTCTGTTTTCTCAATTCTGGACTTTACAGGTTCAGGTGTAGTTACCACAATATCTGAGGAGATAAGCAAGCCGAAGAAAAACATTGGAAAATCTATAATATTTGCTATGGTCCTCACTGCAGTTGCACTTATACCGGCAGCATACGCTTTAACAGTTGGCTGGGGAGTCAGCAGTATTGGGAGTTTTGCATCACATAGCGATGCTGGTTTAACTGTTTTCTCGAGATACCTTGGACCTATAGGGCTGGTGCTTTTGATAGTGTTTACAATTAACAGCTATTTTTCAAACGGAGTTTCAAAGGCAACTGCAGTTAGCAGATGGTGGTACTCGGCGGCCAGGGACCATGTGGTATTTCCAGAAACTATAGGAAAAATTAATGAAAAACACCATTCTCCTGCCAATGCTGCAATAATATGGGCTGGACTTTCATTTGTGCTTGACGTAATCATGGGCCTCATTTTTGGCCCGCTCAGTGCCGCCTTTGTACTTGAAGCTGGCACAGGGATCTCTATAGTAATAGTCCATATGATTGCAAATACATCGCTTACTCTATATACCAGAAGAGTTAATAGGTTCAACCTGCTGAAACATGGGATATTGCCCTCGCTGGCTACAATCATCGGGCTTGTTGTCATATACTTTACCATGAGTGATATATTTAAAAAGTTCCTTGTCACTCCAAGCGCAGTAAATGACGCATATTTCGTGTCTTTCGTTGTTACTATCCTGTGGATACTGTTAGGTGGTATAGTGGTAACACTTTACTATAGAATTAAAAAGCCTGAAATTCTGAAAGATGCAGGGGAATTCAATATGAAGTCCAGAACATAAATTTTTTATTATTATAACAAAATTTTTATAATTATTATTTTCATAGATATAATTAAAGTTCAGATTTAAACTATCTTATCAGATTAATTGTTTGTACGTTATAACACAGCAATAAACATTAAATTAATATTCGTTTAATTGATTATGCCACTATGGAAATTGTTGCCGTAGAAATTAACAAACCTGAAGATGTGAACATCATATTAGGTTATTCACATTTCATCAAAACGGTTGAAGATATGAATGAAATCATAAAAACAACCATTCCAGGGTGTGAATATGCTATTGTATTTTCTGAAGCTTCCGGCGATAAATTAATCCGTTATGAAGGTAACAATAAGGAGTTGATAGACTGTGGAATAGAAAATATCAAAAAAATTTCTGCCGGGCACACGTTTATGATACTGCTTAGAAATGCATTTCCAATTAACATCCTGCCACAATTGAAGATGACGCAGGAGCTCGGGGCTATTTTTGCTGCCACTGCAAATCCTATCAAAGTGATACTTGCGAAAACAGAAAATACAAATGCAGTTATAGGCGTTGCGGATGGCTATTCCCCTGTTGGAGTTGAAACAGATAAAGATAAGGAAAAACGCAGGAAATTCCTCAGGGACATAGGTTATAAGTCTTAGGGCCCGTGGTGTAACGGATTATCATATAGGCCTCCGGAGCCTATAATCCGGGTTCGAATCCCGGCGGGCTCATTTCATTAATGGTAACTGAAATGAACTCATATAACACCTTTTTTATATACATTTAAACTGCTTTGCATTAATTTTATCCTGATATCAACAAATCATTATTTCATTGGTATATTAACAGATTTTTCAGGAAAATAAAAAACAGGAATAAACTATCTGATATTTATATTAACATACCAATTTCCAATATATAAAACCAACGATCTATAATTTGATAAAAATAACATGGATTTTAATTATATCACCTCATTATATTCCAATTTATATTTATCAATTTCTATATATTCCACTTGATAACTGTCTAAATAATAAATGGAGCAGACCAGATTTTATTAATCTAACCATATCATCAGAAGTGTCCAAATTTAGATGGGACATACCAATTATAAATTATAAAATAAATATGACGCGGTCATGTATAATATTTATATATTGAAACTTGGTATATTTTAATTTAAACAATATTAATTTATTAATAAATTATTTATTAATATTATTACCAATATATATATATATATCAAAGTATTTAAAGTTAGTATGAATAATTATAAAAAATTTGAAATAGATTTTATTAATGCCTGGAATTCACATAATATTTTTGAATTACTAAAATATTATGATGATGATATGTTATATATACATCCAGGAGAAGAACCAAAAATTATAAGGAAAAAAGGTGATTTCGAAGTTTATTTAAAAAAATTTTTTGAGACATTTCCTGATTATACTTTTACATTAATAAACGTTGCATGGAATAATAATGTAGGATTTGGCGAATGGCTCGGAAAAGCCACTTTTAACGGTTTAAGATACAACTTAAAAATTAGTAATAAACCTTTTGAGATTTACGGTGTGGATGTTTTGGTTTTAAATAAATCGCACACATGTATAAAGGAAGAACATGTTTATTTTGATGTTTTATCTGTACTTAAAGCAGTTGGAATAAATATATTTAAGTGAAAAATGAATAAAAAAATAGTATTTACATCATTGCCTGGATTTACAGCAGCGTTAGAAGCAACAATGATTCTACTTGCTATACCTGAAATATCAAAGGAATTCAGCATATCATATTCAGAATCGACATTATTAATAATAATATTTGTAATAACAGAAACATTGCTTGTTATTCCTTTTTCATTAATAGCAGATAAAAAGGGAATAAAAAAGGTAATGATAACCGGTTCATTTATAATGCTAATAGCATCAATCTTGATTTTTATTTCAAATAATTTTATTGTAATGCTTTTATTAAGGGCAATTCAGGGCATTGGAGGATCAATGGTCATATTAACATCATTATCATATGCATCATTAATAAGCTCTGATATAAATAGAGGTAAATCAATAGGGTTAAACCATACAATAATAAGCTTAGGCTATGTTATAGGTCTTCCATTGGGCGGTTTAATGGCATCAATAAATTATAAGTACCTATTTTTATTTACAGCATTTTTATCATTATTATCAATTATATTAATAATAAATATAGATGAAATAAAAGGAAAATCAGAAATAGGAAAATCATCATTTTATATTACATTATTATTCTCCGGATTAATATTATCGATATATTATATTCCATTTATAATTATTGCAATAATAGGTTTAGTATTATCATTTAGAATTAAATTAAGCAAAGAATTTTCATTATCATCATTTTCAGGATTTTTACATTCTATAACAAGAAATATGCTTGCAGCATACTTTGTATTTTTATTGTATTCATTGAAATACAGTCCTTTAATTGTCGGTTTATTGGTTTTAATATATCCATTATTCTTTACATTTACATCATTTATTTCAGGAAAATTGCATGATAAATACGGATTAAAAATAGCATCCCTTGGATTTTTATCAATGAGTGTGTTTTCATTGTTATTATTCTTTAATTTTCTATTTCCTGAAGTATTTTTAGGTTCATCTACAGGAGTTGCAACAACATCAAATACAGCATATACAATGAATTCATTAAATAAAAATGATAGGATAACAGGTTCAGGAATAAGGTCATTGCAGGGAATAGTAACAAATGCAATCGGTCTTGGAATAGCCTCAAAATTACTGTTAAATTTGAATTATGTTATATTAATAATAATTATTTTCAATTTAACAGCATTATCAATTACATTGATTCTATATAAAAATAAACTAAAATTATAGTGTGTTGCATAATTCATTTCAATTTAATAATTATTCCATAATAAATTTAAAACTTAAAAGGAAAACCCCCTATATAGTGAAATATAGGGGTGATTTGCTTTGACTCCACAAATCAATAATAAAATAAATAGAAGTATAAAAAGGTACTGGATTGGATCAAACAGGAGATGGGAAAAGTATAATGAATCACTTGCAGATAGAATAGAATACCTTGCAGATCTATCATTCATAAGGGATTATGATTCTCTATTGGAGGAAAATAATAATGGTAAAATAGGACATCCATACAAATTTTGCAATAAAGAAAAGGGTAAAACCTGATATGCATAGTGTAAAAAACAAGGAACTGGCTCCACAGAAGAGAAATGTATACATAAATGGCAAATGGGAAAATGTTGAGGTTTACCAGCGGAATTCATTGCCAGTAAAGAAGGAGATAAAAGGGCCATCTGTAATTGAAGAAGATGGGTCAAGCACCTTTGTTCCGCCTGGATGGACAATATTCCGCGGAGAAAATGATGAATTGAGGGCGGTGAGATTATGACTGATTGGGAAATAGTTGGAAAGGCTACACAGTTTATAGCGCTAGATTAAGATCTATATTCAATGTTCCATTCAGGTCACTTGAAGGCATGTTAAGGTCCTTAGCAATTATAGCTAATATAAAATCAATATCATATAGTGAAATATTCAGGAGGATAAGGAGAATTAAGCCAGATCTGAATAGCAATATTAACAGTAAGCTGGATTGCATTATAGATTCTACTGGCTCTAAGATAACAATAAGGGGAGACTATTTAAGGCATAAATGGCATAGGAAAAGGAATGGATGGCTCAAATTACATGTAATAATATCATTAAAAGATGTTACTGTATTATCATTCACAATTACAGATGAGCATACACATGATTCTAAAGCTGCTAGAAAACTATTGAGTAAAATGAAAAATAATATTCTAAGAATATTTGGAGATAGGGGATATGATTCAAAGTATATTTACAATATGTTCGGATATAATGCAATAATACCTCCCAGGAAAAATGCTTCTACCAAATCCAGAGGTTCATCCACAAGGGCCAGGATTGTAAGATATATTAAAAAGAATTCTATGGAACAGTTGAAAGAGAACAATAGCTATGGCAAAAGGTGGCTCGTGGAAATATATTTTTCAGGATTAAAAAGAGTAATGACAGAGATAATTAAAGCTAAGAAAATAGAGTATATTATACAGGAATTAGCTCTTAAGGTAGTCAATTACAATATTATGAGGGGGATGACACATGCCTATTAATTATGCAACACACTACATTTTATGAATAACATTTATGTTTCATTTATTTCTCGAACTTACTGTGTAACCAGTAGCTTTATTTATCCATATTTCCATAGCATATTACAGATCTTGCAATTTATCCGGATAGGAAAGTTTTGTAATTTTGATAAATTCCACACCCTGCTTTATATATAACATAATTATTACAATAATATGAAAATACTGTCGTGGAATGTAAACGGAATCAGGGCTGCGGTTAAGAATGGAATAATAAAAACTCTTGAAATCATTAAATCTTATTATAGCTTCTTCCTTATTATCACATTTAAACATCTTATTCGCATCTATTGTTATTTCATCAATATCTTTCTCCCTTACATTGGATTTTAATCCCCTTGCATAGTGTATTGTACACAATTGGAATTCTGATCGGGGATATATTTCCATTACTTCCTCATCTAAATTCTTTATTCCATCTGCTACAATTAACAATGGCTCCTTTAATCCTCTATTATACAGATCTTCAAGTACTTCCTTGTATGCATTATGTGATTCTTTAACTGTTAAATAGAACCCTAATACTTCATACTCTCCTGTTTCTTTTATTCCTAATGCAAATATAACAGGCTCTTTATCTACATTTCCCCTTCTTAAATAGAAGAATAATCCATCTAAGAATACTGCTATATACCTTTTGTCCAATGGCCTGTTAATAAATTTATAAACCTCTTCTATGGTTAAATCTGTTATTCTGGATATAGTAGATTTAGAATATTTATTCCCTAAAATATCCTCCATTATACCTGCTATTCTCCTTGTAGATATTCCATTGGAATACATTGATACTATAAGATCTTCCATTCCTATTGATCTGTTATATGGTTCTATTACCTGTGTATGGAAATTGCTATCCCTGTCTCTGGGAACATTTAATTGTTTTATTTCACCATACTTTGTCTTTAAATCTCTTTTATATTTTCCATTCTTTATTCCTGGATTTTCCTCTAGATATGCATTTAATTCTGTTTCCATTAATTTCTCTATTTTCTCTTTTATTGCTTCCTTTAATATTCTATCTATATCTACATTCTCAAGAGCCGATATGTTTATATCTGTATTTTCCATATTTTGTTACCTCTCTGCTCAAAAGAGGTATCCTTTCCTGTTATTTAATGATTAAATTCATTGATAACAGGGGGGTTTATATTTACACAAAATTACATACACAACCAAGGATTCCCCTGTAATTAAATTTGAATATACCGTAAGAACTGATAAAGCTTTAAAATTATATAATTTAGAATTTAAATAAAGAGCAGATCCTTCCATATCCAAATTATCTATGCCTAATTTATTTAATTTATCTATGAATTCATTTGTCCTTACTTTCTGCGAATCGGTAGTAAAAGCATCTGTAATATAATGTTCATAATCTTTAAGATTCAAATCAAATTTTTTTAATAAATCATAATCAGCAGATAATGATATAGATAAATTGTCCTTAATTTCTTCGTTGAATAATCCGCCATTATTATGCGAATATGATATTGGCATTACATATGAACCGGGTTTAATATTCTTATTTATGGATGCTGTCGAACCGAATCTTATAATATTTTTTGCCCCTAATTTATAAAGCTCTAAAGTATCCAGTGCAAGCGAAGTATTTCCTATTCCGCTCCATGATAATGTTAGTCTTTTATTTTCATAAAAACCTGTATATGTATAATATCCCATAAAATCATTAACAAGCTTTATATCGCTTAATTTATTTTTAACCATATTAAAACGATCTACATTTGCTACTACTAATGCATTTCCTGCAATATCTCCTTTTTTAGATTTAAAAACCATATTTTACTATTAAATATTAATATTTAGATAGTGTAAGTAATTGTCTGTAAATTATAAATGGCCTTGCACAATTTAGATTGGGGTGAAAAAAGTGCAAGACCAATTAAAAGAAGTAAAAGAAAAGATAAAAAGTTATGGATTGAACAGGGAGAATATGAGAGATTTAAAGAAATGGATTCTTAATGATCTCATGAATGAGGAAGCAGAGGAACAGATCAATGCATCCAGGTATGAGAGAAATAGCAATAGAAAGGATTACAGGAATGGGTATAAGCAGAGATCATTGTTAACAACAGATGGAAAGGTTATATTAGATAAGCCACAGTTCAGGGAAACATCTTTCCATACAGCTGTATTTGACAATTATTCCAGAGTAGAAAAATCAGTAGAATCCATAATACTGGAATCATACCTGAGCGGTGTATCTACAAGAAGCGTTAATAAGGTAATAAAATCCTTAGGCATAGAAGTATCACCATCCTATGTGTCATCATTATCCTCAAGGCTTGATAAAACAGTAAATGAATTCCTTGAAAGGAAGATTGATGGAGAATATAAATTCATATATATAGATGGAACATACCTTAAAATAAGAAATAATGGGAGGTACAGGAATAAGGCAATATACATCTGTGTAGGGATTAACAGTGATGGATATCGTGAAGTTCTTGGAGCAAGAATATATGACTCTGAAACTGAAATAGAGTGGGAACTATTCTTTGATGATCTTAAGGATAGGGGATTGAATGGTGTTGAGATGGTAATATCAGATGGCAATAAGGGTATTAGGGAAGCAGTTAAACAGTCATTCCCTGGATCATCTTGGCAATACTGCCATGTCCATTTTATGAGGAACTTAAGGAAATCAACGGGAAAACAGCAATGGAAGTTTCTATCATTGCTTATAAAACAGGCACTGGATAATCCTGATATACTCCCTTTACTGCAGGATAAGCTTTTTGATAGAGGATTAGATAAATGTTCTACTATGTTCGATAAATACTATGATTCATTATACAACTACAGATCATTCAATACAAATATACAGGGATTAAGGAGATTAAGAGTATCCAATACTATAGAACGTTTAAATGCAGAAATAAAAAGAAGGACTAAGAAAATAGGTGCATTTCCATCTGATGATTCTGCAATGAGATTGGCAGGCTCAATAATGATAGACATAAATGAGGAGTATGTAACAGGAAGAAAATATATAAATATGGAGGAAATCAACAGTCAGTAAGGCTATTTACAATTTACAGAAAATAATGTACATTATCAATATTTAAATTATAAGCTATAAATTTTACATAAAAATAAATTAAAAATATGCCCTATATAGATTATAGCAGGAAATCTGATAGCATAGAGGACATAATTAAAAATGAGTGCCCTGTATACTCCGGGGATATTATCAGGCGCAGGTTAGCTCTCAGTATTTACTCCACTGATTCCGGGAAATCAATGGAGAATAGTATTAATTCGTTAATGGAGAGTTATTATGAAAATACATATACTGGCAAATGAACATGCAGGTTCTGGAAATGCCTTAAAGATTATGGAAGAAATAAAATCCATATTAAATCGGTATGAACTGACTTCCTCTTTCACGGAAAAAGATCCTGCAAATTTTATCCAGTTCATGGACGAAAATCCAGATATAAAATATCTTATTGCTATCGATGGTGATGGCACTGTAAATTACGCAATACAGGCACTTGCGGGAAAGGATACCATACTCATTCCCGTTCCAGCAGGTACCGGATCAGACCTGACAAGGACAATAGGCCGTGTTACTGTAAAAGAAATCCCTGAGATTATTTCTGGTGGGAGATTCAGAAAAGTTGATCTCGGCCTTGTGCACATAAACGGGAAATCCCGGTATTTTATGAATATCATGGAAACAGGCCTTGGTGGGAATGTAATGGTGAGGGTAAATTCCACTGAGCATCGAACAGGATCCACATTCGTGAAGGCTATCCTTTACTATATTTTAACGATGAAAAGTATTGGGGCTGACATAAAAATCGGGGATGAAATTATACATGAGCAGATAATAGATATTATCATAGCAAATGGGCAGTATTTTGGCAAGGGCATGCATGCATCCCCCGATTCTAAAATTGATGATGGATTCCTGGATCTGCATCTGATAAAATACATGCCAAGGTCACGAATTTTATTTAAACTCCCATCTCTCCGTTCAGGCGCCTACATCTCTGACAAATATGTAATTAACAAAAAAATAAAAGAAGCAAGCGTGAATTGCAAAAGCATTGTTGAAATAGATGGAGAAATAATAATTGCTGATTCCTTCTCCGTGGAAGTTCTACCGGGTATAATAAATATTTTTGAGTTGCCCGGAGAGGATAATAGTGCCATAAATAAAATTTAAATAGAAAATGAGACTGATAACTATACGTATAATTCCAAAAAAAGGTGATGGTTGAAATGTATGATATAAAAGATAAAGTATGTATAGTAACAGGGTCAGGAAGGGGAATAGGAAAAGCTATTGCGATTAAACTTGCACAGGCAGGCGGGAAGATTGTGGTTAACGTTAGAACCCATGAGGATGAAGGCATGCAGACGCTGGAGGAGGTAAATAAGGCATCGTCCGGAATTCTTTCAATGGCGGATGTTTCAACAGAAGAAGGCAGGAAAAAATTATTCAGGGATGCTATAGAAAAACTTGGAAAACCTGACATACTTATCAACAACGCAGGAGTTGGTATTCTCGAGCCATTCGAAAACATAGATGAAAAACACATGCAATTGATGTTTAACACTAACCTCTATTCTCCAGTATGGCTTTCCAGAGAGTTCGTTAGCAAGTACGACAATGGCGTTATTATAAATATGGCCTCACTGGCAGGCATATCCCCTTTCCCCGGGCTATCTGTATATGGAATGACCAAGGCAGCGCTTATTAGCATGACTAAATATCTTTCCCTGGAAGCTGCCGGCCACCATATCCGTGTAAATGCTGTTGCACCGGGAGTAGTTAAAACCAGGATGGGCGACAGCCTCCTGAAAATTATGAATCTAGACGAGAAAAATTTTTCTAAGAAATTTACGCTTACGGGCAAACTCATAGACCCTGATGAAGTTGCAGATACGGTTCTTTATTTGATCAGGAACGAATCTATGACTGGCCAGGTTATAACAATAGACTCTGGCGGAGAACAGATGGCAACGGATTATTTCAGATAAAGGGTTAATGTACCCATAATAATATTAATATACAGATACATAATATTTTTTTATGTGGGAATTTATAAACGTAAAGCCGGAAAAAATCTATAATAATAACAACAATTCAGAAAGAGGCGATTTATATGTGGTTTTTTAGGTCGCCGCAGATAATATTTGGTGATGAATCATTAGGATTTCTGGAATCATTGTCAATAAAAAGAGCTGTTATAGTTTCAGATAAAAATATCAGAAAAGCAGGCATTGTAGACCTAGTAATAAAGAACCTGCATGGAACAGAATTATTAATAATTGATGATATCCCGGAAGAGCCGGAATACAGAGCTATTGCAAAACACCTGGATGAGATAAATCAATTCAAACCGGATTATTTTATATCTGTAGGAGGCGGTTCTGTTATAGATAGTTCAAAAATATTATTCTTTAAGTATGAACGCCCGGATCTCGAATTTTATGATGTTACACCACTTGTTAAACTGAATTTGAGGCAGAAAAGCAAATTAATTTCGATTCCCACAACCAGTGGCACCGGTTCGGAATGTACCTGGGCTGCAGTAATTTCAGATGAAATGGAAAATAGGAAAGATGAGCTGGCATCACCGGAAATAATGCCTGACTATGCAATACTTGACCCGCAGATGGTTAAATCACTGCCAAAAACCCAGACAATAAATACTGCAACCGATGCTATCACACACGCCATAGAAGGTTACACAAGCAGATGGAACAATCCATATTCCGATGCCATGGCTGAGAAGGCCATTGAACTAATTATTCCGTCAATAGTTAAACTGGTGAAAGATCCGGAGAATCTGGAGTTGAGAAATAATGTTCATATAGGGGCATCTATGGCAGGATTATCATTTTCAAATTCCCAGATAGGGCTAGCGCATGCTCTGGGCCATTCTCTAGGTGCAATGTTTCATGTGGCGCATGGAAAATCTGTTGGCATATTTCTTCCAGGAGTAATTAAATTTAATTATGCGGCAGCCGGGGAGAAGTATCAGAGGCTTAACCTCTTAATTCCTGAAATGTATAGAGGGAAAACACTGTACGAATCCATAGTTATTATACTCAAAGCTCTGGGGCAAACTATCAGGATATCTGAAACAGGGATAGACGAAAAAGCATTCCGGAATAATCTCGATAAGCTTGTGAGCCTGGCATCGGAATCCACGGGAATTGTAACAAATCCAGCGGATGCCAGCAGGGATGACATAACGCGGCTGTTTCTGGATTCGTGGTAATCCGAACTGCTCCAGCGAGTTAATTATTTTCTGTTTCGCTGGCAAAAGTCACTGTACATATAGCTTTATACTAAAATCTTTAAAGCATTAAAATTTGTTAGCAAAATGATAATTTTCGATTGCCCGTAGAATTTTAAAGCACAACCTCCTGTGCCTTCAGTTCATAGTATTAAATTCACTTGCATTTTCTTATTTTAATAAACCAGTTTATAATAAAAAAAGACGAGTATTAAAGGTTAGGATTCATTTATAATAGGGGAAAATTAGAGCACCATATCCTCGATCTTTGTGCTTCTGTACCTTCCAGTGTATGTATTATTAATCTTCTTGCCTCCATAAAGTGTTGTGGTGTTTTTATGGTCATATCTTGCTGCCACGATTCTTCCTATTGAGTCCCCCTTCATAATTCCTCCACCGGTAGAACCGGAAACCACAATTAAATTGATCTCGTTGAATATATATGGCATGAAATCTATGGTGTTGTATGAATAGTATCCTGCCCATGATGCGGTGATCCTTGAGTCTTCAGATGCCGGGAAATAATTGTCCAGTATTGGCTTTATGTTGTATGTATAAAAATCCGGTTCAGGTTCTGGATTTTCAGTAAATGAAAAATCTCTGTTAAGTTCATCTGCAAGACTTGTCCAGAATGAATTAGCCTGGGGATAGGGCCTCATGTATACGCCAGTAGGGAATATTGTAAATGGAAATACACCGGAATCGTTAAAAATATTTTTGCCGATAAGTTTCTGTATTCCCGGTGAGGTTATCTGGAATATCTGCCGCTTTTTAGGCCTGAGATGTGAATCTATTCCTACAGGATTCAGTAATGCGGTTGTCCAGACATCTGTGCATAACACATAAAAATCAGATTCCAGAATTCCCTTATCGGTCTCAGCATATTTTATTTCCGATTTCTGCCAGTTAAATGGCTCTCCTGGATAATTTAAAGACGTGTCAGGGGCAAGAACAAGTTTTTTTACAAATGTATTGAACATGAAATTAACACCCATTTCCAGAAGCCTGTCGTAGTACCATTTTGATAGGAGGTCTGGTTCTATAATGCCTGCATTTTCGTCTATGACAGCAGATTTAATTGAGTCTATACCCATGACTTCCCTTGTGTCCTTATCTATATTTAAATTAAAAATTTCCGAAAGGTCTTCGTCTACAAAACGTGAATGAGGATATTTTGATATAAAATCCCTGGCTTTTTCATGGTCGAATAGGAATAGGTAGCCGGTAAATTTCATCCCCAGGTCGACATCCATATCGTTCTGTAAATGCTTATAGAAATTTATGGCAGTCTGTGCCATAACCTGATTTTCCCTCAAAGTAAAGAAATCCCTGAATGCAGCTGCACTTTTTGCTGTATTTCCCTGTGAAAAAGTCTTAAACTTGTCCACCACAAGAATTTTAAGTGACGAATCCTTTTTCTTGAGATGGTAAGCAGAGCTCAACCCTGTTATTCCCGCACCTATAACAACTACATCATACTTCATATCATTGGAAAATTCACAACTTTATATAAATCTATGTTTAGAGAATATAATGGAATGATATTTTTTGTGTGCTTTGCCGGATTACCCTGCACAATTTTATTATTTGGCCTGGTGAGGGGCAATATTATATAGTTTCAATAATTCACCTGAATTGATAAATCCCAATTTTAATAGCCCATCTTTTAGTTTTTCCTGGTATGGCGCATATATAACAATATTTTCGGTCTGCGATTTATATATATTGGCTATAGAGGATATTATATCATAAATAGACCCTTCGTAACCATCTTTATAATGCAGGCATCCTATAGCGCATGACTTAATATTTAATGAAAGCACCTTTACAGAGCCTAGTATCTCACCGTTTTTGCGTTTAATGAAAATATTATTATGCCTATCTTCTTTTCCGGTGCTTCCCGTATCTCTTTCTACGCCATCTGCAACTGTTGTGCCCTCATATTCCCTGATTTTAAGCCTCATTGCCAGTAAACCAGAATATTCAACACTAAACCTGGATTGTATTATATCCAGGTTCTTTTTATCTATGTACAGAACCTGGTTGCTTTTAATTTCAATATTTCCTATAACTGCCTTAAGAGATTTACTGTTTCCATAGAACCACATTTCATCGTGTACAGGGTCAACTGAAAGGATCCCTTTTATTACTCCGTTGTCATATATTATCTTTGAGTAATCTGGATAATCTTCCAGCAATGAAACGAGCCGTGTATTTTTGTAAGGGTCTTTCATCATGAATTCTGTTGCCATGTATGTATTTTCAGTTTTGAACGGAACGATATTTTCCATGTTTGATAATGTATTATTTATAAATTAATATGCCGTATTAAACTGGTAGCAGATACAAAATGAACCAACGTGATTATACAATTTAGTAATAAATAGTTTAGTAATAATATTTATATAATGTATTGCAATTTTAAACTGATGCAGGAAAAATGGATTGCACTCAGCAACACAACTATAGGACAATTAATGGCCACAATAAACACCAGCATAATTATAGTAGCACTTCCATCAATTTTTGTCGGCATTCATTTAAATCCTATGCAGGCCAGTTCATTTCCCTATCTTTTATGGCTTATCATGAGCTATATGATAGTTCTCTCTGTACTTCTCGTCAGTATTGGAAAACTTTCCGATATATTTGGACGGGTAAAAATATTCAATCTTGGTTTTTTAATTTTTACCATAGGTTCTATATTGCTTTATATAGCACCGGGAACAGGATACACCGTGGCTCTGGAACTTATAATATTCAGGATTGTCCAGGCTGTGGGTGGGGCATTCATAATGGCCAACACATTTGCCATAATCACAGATAACTTTTCACCTAAAGAACGTGGTTTTGCAATTTCCATAAACAGTGTGGCTGCAGTTTCCGGAGTGAGCATTGGTGTGGTCCTGGGAGGAATCCTGTCAACCATATACTGGAGGGACATTTTTCTTATAAGTATACCAATAGGCGTATTCGGTACTTTATGGTCATTCCTTAAACTGAAGGACGTCCGGGAAAGGGCTGCAAGGCATATAGACATCCCGGGCAATATACTCTTTGCTGTAGGCCTTATCATATTGCTCCTCGGGGTAACATATGGCATAACACCATATAGGAATAATCCCATGGGATGGACCAACCCGCTTGTGATATCAGCCCTTGCAATTGGGGCGATAATGCTGGTTCTGTTCCCATTTGTAGAAAACAGGGTAAAAGGTCCCATGTTTGATATGCGGTTATTCAAATCAAGAAATTTTAGCATAAGCATATTTACAGCATTTGTTTCAGCGATGACCATGATGGGCTTAATGTATATGCTCACGCTCATATTTCAGGGAATCTGGCTCCCGATACGTGGATACAGGTATGCAGTAACACCTCTATGGGCAGGCATATATATGCTGCCACTGCCAATATTTATGGGCATATTAGGAGTTCTTTCCAGTAAACTTGCAGAACGGTTCGATGCGAGGTGGCTCACTACAATAGGGCTTTTCATATCTGGCTTTGCCCTCCTTGCACTGGTTACATTAACGTATAACTTTTCCTATGTTTTCCTCGCCATTGTAATAAGTATTTTCGGAATCGGGTATGGCATATTTAACGTTCCCAATTTAACCGTAGCTATGTCATCTGTCCCGGCAGATGAAAGGGGTGCTACATCAGGAATACTCAATACTATGAGAAATACCGGATACGCGGCAAGCATAGGGGCATTTTTCTCAATATTGTTGCTGGGGCTTTCCTTAACATATCCAGGTTCAATCACACATGGATTGACAGCTGAAAATGCTGGTAGCCTCGTCCAGTATTTCAATAATATTCCACCTACAGAAATATTATTTTCCACATTTCTCGGGCTAAACACTGTGAAAGATGTTATCTCTACAATACCAACCAGCGTAGTTTCAGGTCTCCCTTCAGGGGTAATGGACACTATTTCCGGCAATATATGGTTCCCTGAAACTATAGCCACGGCTTTCATGACATCTATGCACGACGTATTCTACGTTGGTTTTGGAGCATCGATCATTGCAGGCATCGCATCGCTCTTCAGAACGCCTTCTGGTGATAATGGTGAAGCAAAAGTAGGGGGTAATAATGCTTCCCGGAACAACAGGTCAAAATAGAAAGTATATTTAAATGCCTTTAAATTAATCCACCATGATAAGGAAAGCCAATGTAGAAGACTGGGAATCCATAAGTTCCATTTCGGCAAGGGCAGGATATGATGATTACATTAACATGGAATTTGGTAGATCTTATCTGGATGGACGTGACGTTTACGTACATATTTCGCAGGAAATCGATGGTTTTATTAAACTGGAGCCACTTGCTGACAAATCATTATGGTTCAGTGGATTGAGAGTCGGGCCAGAATCACGCAGGAATCATGTGGGAACAAAACTTCTCAAATTCGCACTTGATCATGCTATAAACAATGGTTATAAGTCGCTCAGATGTATGGTAGAAACAAATAATATCCCATCTATCAGGCTTATGGAATCTTTCGGTTTATCTGTTGTTGATAAATATTTCTTTTTTTCCGGAGGGATAGATATATCTGGCTTTGAAAAATCATATTCTCATGTAGGAAATTATGCCAATAAGGAATGGAAGTTTGATAGTGTGCATGAGATTGTTTATTCTAAGGGAAATAGGCAAGTTTACCTTCATACTGGAAGAATGCTATACTATACCGTATTAAGTGGGGATGAATTCAAATATACTGATGAAGGATCAACCTGCGCCCCGGAAACAATTGCGCCTTTTATAAAATTGCAACCTGATTATGGATTTCAATCTGGATATATATTTGAAATGGAAACCTCGCATAGGCCAGATAACTTATAAATTCATTACATAGTAATTTCTATTAACAGCTTTGAATGCCGCTCCTAGATGCTATACTTATTATCGTAATTTCTCGGAGTTATCATGTATTTTCCATATACGTATGTACTTGAATTGCCAATTACTACCAGGGTAAACATATTAATATCAGATTGCAGGAAGTCCCCAAGTGTGGATATTTCTACTTTCTGTTCTTTCCTGTAGGCATTTGTCACCAAACCCACAGGTGTGTCTTTATTTCTATATCCCAGCATTATTTCCCTTGCTTTCTTTATAAGTTCTGTTCTTTTTAAACTCACGGGGTTATAAATAGCAGTGACAAAATCACCGGCACCAGCAGCGTGTATTCTTTTAAGTATAACATCCTCAGGCGTCAATTTATTGCTAAGGCTTATGGAGCAGAAATCATTCATAAAAGGAACTCCCAGCAACGACCCTGCAGAACTTAATGCTGTAATGCCAGGAATTATCTGCAAATCAATTCTGTAATTATGTGATGCAATAATTTCAAAAACGATGCCTGCCATGCCATATATGGCTGAATCTCCGCTGGAAACAATAGATACAGTTTTTCCTGACATTACATATTTTATTGCATTATTTGCACGGCCTATTTCGTCCGTTACAGGGCCTGATTCTATTTCCTTATCGCTTACAAATTCTTCAATTAACTCTATATATTTGCTATATCCCATAATAATATCTGAGTTTTTCAGGCTTTCTATGGCGTCACCTGTAATTTCCCCATTGCTGCCTGGCCCGATACCAATTAAATATAACTTAGGCATAGACCTTCATAAATGAATTAATAATATTCTTTGCTATTTTTTATAAATAAATATACAACATCGGATAAATATATCTCCATATATAATGGAGCCTTGTAGATGGTTTTAAATTTTTATTGATCGTTCGCCTTTGAGGGTTTATCTGATATATTCTTATCAAAATCCTGATAAAAATCATAGTTTATAACTTCGTATTGCTCCTTCCTGGTCATCATTTGATCAATAATCTTTTCCTGGTTTCCATCTTTTTTGAGTGCATCAAGTGCTAAATCCATAGCCTTTGCAGCGATTCTAAACAATGTAACCGGGAAAATAACTATTCTGTACCCCATTTCCTGAAACTCTCCTGCTTTTATAAATGGCGTTTTTCCGAATTCGGTCATATTTGCCAGCAATGGAAAGTCTGTATTGTCTGCGAAATATTTGAATTCATCGCGGTCTGTCAGGGCTTCGGGAAATATTATGTCCGCGCCCTCTTTTATGTATGTTTTAGCCCTGGACAAGGCATCCTCCATGCCCGTTACAGCCCTTGCATCCGTCCTTGCAATTATCAAAGCATTCTTTCTTGCTGCATTTGCTGCCCTGATTTTTTCAACCATGTTATCCCTGGATATAACCTCCTTTCCATTGAGGTGGCCGCATCTTTTTGGTGACACCTGGTCTTCAATCTGTATAGCAGATGCCCCTGCTTCTTCCAGAAGCTTAACAGTCCTGTATACGCTCAGGGTTTCCCCAAAGCCGGTATCAGCATCAACTATGATAGGTATGTCTGTAATTTCGTGTATTCCCCTTACCATATTTGTAAGCTCTGTCAATGTTATTACACCCAGGTCCGGAAGGCCCATGGATGCCGTTAATCCACCGCCCGACAGATATACAGCCTTGAAGCCTTTCCTCTCTGCCAGCATAGCAGAAAACGGATTATAAACACCTGGAACAGATAAAAATTTATTATCAAGAAGATTAGACAAGTTCTGACACCTCCCTGTCTTCCATTGTCCACATATCCTTTAAGGAATCTGTAATTCCTGTAAGCCTGACAAATTTTGATTCGATTTCCCTGTCATCCATAGGATTCTTATAATGCCCTCTGGGTATTTCTATCTCGCTTTCTACCTTCTTTCCATTGCACTTTGCCTCCAATCTTATGGGCAGTTTATCCGGGTACTGTTCCGTGAATTCTTTCAATTCCGTTACGTGGATTTTTCCCATCAGTTCAGAAATCTGCTTGTTTCTTATATCATTATAATTATTTACCCAGAAATCCTTATTGACAAGAGTAGAAGCTATGATGAATGGGAGGCTATGGTCTGCGGTTTCCTTGTTTTCCGGATGCCATTTCTCCTTATCAGCCAGTATAGAAACTGCTGCCTCATAGGTATAAACTTCTATTGAATCGGTATGGTTTAAATCCATGTCATTAACAAGTTTCAATGAAGCTTCAACTGCAGCCATGGCATGGTATTCAACAGGATATTTCTTAACGTATGTCCTCATAATTCCATTAACTTTGCTTCCCTCCAGTTTTGAGAAATCTATATCAGGGGCAACTATATTTTTGAACCCCATTTTGCCTGACAGTGGCTCAGTTGGCGATGTAAACCCATACAATGTTGCCAGGGTACCGAAAACTGAATTTCTGGCGCTATTTGCTGCTGCGCCTGCCTTCCACATTGTGAGGTCCCCAACCCTTGGCTGCCTTAATGCCACATGTGGAACAAGCGCTATCGATATTGCATTTATTGTCTGGCTCTCATCAAATTCCAGCAACCTGGAAAGTGCTGCTGCCATGGCTATTTCTGTAAAATTAACATGGTCGTAACCTTTTGCCCTGAGGGAGGTGGAGTCGCATAGCCTTGTGCCGATTTCATAGCCGACTGCTGCTGCTGTGATCAGGTCTTTACCTGTTTTATTGAAAATGGAAGAGAGGGTTACCAGTGGGCCAAACATATCGCTTGGATGCAGTGGCTCAAGTGAAAGATATGTGTCATTAAAATCCATGTATCTTATAAATAATGAATTTAGGAATGCAGAATAATCAGGAGATGATGTTCCCATGCCTATAATCTTTGCATTTCCAGGGTATAATCCTATCATTTTCTTAATTTTTAATGCCGGCGGAGAATCAATAGATGAATAGGCAACACCAAGAGCATCTATGAATCTTCGTTTTACTTCATGCTTTACGTCTTCTCCTAAACTTTTATAGGATACCCCCGTAATAAATTCAGCCAGTTTATTTTCAATAGCCATAATAAATAATAACATCAAATAATATATTGTTTGTTATTGAGAAATTGATAATGAGATTAATTGCATACACAAAACTTTAATAAAGGAGATTAAATTAATAGATTAAATTGGCCAGCAAGAATAATAAAAAAAATAACAAAAGTACAAAGAAAATCAATACTAAAAAAGAAAACTACACAGGATTTATTAAAAGCAGGAATTTTATATGGACAGTTATAGGTACCGTTATTATAGTGGTTATTGTACTGGTTGCCATTTTTAATCCCTTCTTTGAACCACCGGCAAGCATACACCCTGACACTTATTATAAAGTTTCTGGAGGAGACCTTCTATCAAATGGACAATCAGCTGTATTCTTTTTATCATGGATTGGATGCCCTATAGGTGCAACAGATTCCTGGGCTATTTATTCTGCAATTAATTCCACCAGTGACATATACAGCCACGTTAAATTGCATACTGCAGACCCCACAGATGTATACTCTAATGGCACTACAGGCCAACCAGGGCTCTTATTCAAGGGAAATTTTACATTTACAACATCCGGTCATAAATTCACATTCTATCCTTTATATATGTATAATGAAAACATGACAGGTACAGTGACAAATAGTAAATTGAATACATCACAGCTTATCCCTTACGGCCTTAATCTGATAAACGAAACATATCCTGCCAGGGTTGCAGCCATGTTCTATAAGTATTCTAATTATACTGAATATGACCATCACCTGACCACTACGGTTTTAATAACAGGGCCACATGGCTCATATATATTGAATTCTTACATGTATACACCTGTTTCAGGTGGTTTGCTTGGAAGTGGAACTCCCTCCAGTGGAAGCTGGCAACCAAATACTCCAGAACATGTAATGTCTCATTTATCTGAATCAAAAAGCATAACAGATGCAGCCGGGACATTCAGTGGATATCTTTCCAAGGTACAATGAAATCCACAACATGTTCCTGGGACATTAGATTATAAAGATATCTGCTACTATCAAAGTTGAATTTGAAAATGGATGAAGTTAGATGCTTATACATAATTTTGATTTTTAACTGCAATATGCAATAGAGTCCCGATAAAAAGATAAATCTATATAAATAAAAAAAAATAAATGGAATTAATTTTTTATGAGTTTCCAGTCACTTTTTGCTGCAACTTTGCCCTTCTTTTTCTGTACATAATTGTATGCGGAAAGTGCTGCGATAGCTCCCTGCCCGGCAGAGATTACAGCCTGTTTATATGGCGTATCCGTAACATCGCCACATGCAAACACTCCATCCGTAGAAGTTTTGCAATATTTATCGACGACTACCTCATTGTTCTCATTCAGATCTACCAGGTTCCTGACAAATTCAGATTTAGCAATATACCCTTTCTCCGCAAATACACCTGATAATTTTACCGTTTTATTTTCGCCACTGGATTTGTTCTGGAAAGTAACGGATTCAACAGATTCCGAACCATTAATCGATGCAGGCACACTATCAAAGTATATTTCTTTATTTTCTATGCTATTAACGGTCTGGAGAAGTTCATCATCTCCCACCAGCTTTTTAGCATTGGTAATATAATAAACCTTTCCTGCAACCGATGAAAGGTACACAAGAGCTTCAAGTGCATGGCTCCCATTCCCGACTACCGCTACCTCCTTACCTTTAAAAAGTGGGCCATCACAGATTGCACAGTATGAGATGCCATGCCCTTTTAATCTGGATTCGCCTTCTACATCAAGGTCTCTTGGAGTTTTTCCGAATGCAAGTATTAAGGACATGGATGAGTATTCTTTGCCTGCTGTTTTCAGGAAAAATTTATCGCCTTCCTTTGAAATCTTTAAAACTTCATCGTACACGAATTCTGTTCCATAATGCTCTGCCTGTTCCTTGAACTTATTTGCCAGTTCAAATCCACCGATCATATCAAAGCCAGGGTAGTTCTGAATATCTGTTGTCAGCAAAGCCTGCCCGCCTATATCCTTTGTTATTACAAGTGTTTTCATGCCCTGCCTTGCAGCGTAAATTGCTGCAGATAGGCCGGCAGAAGCACCGCCCACTATTATGGTATCATAGGAATCCATGATATCACATTCATGCCAGGCTTTTAATTTTCTGTGCCAGAACTTCCTTAGGTACAACACCTATTGACATATCAACAGCTTTTCCGTTTTTAAAGAACAGTATTGTAGGTATGCTTTCTATTCTGTAATTTCTTGATGTAACTGGATTTTCATCCACATTTACCTTTCCGAAGTTAGCAACATTTGCATATTCCTTTGAAAGTTCGTCAACTACAGGAGAGAGGTATCTGCACGGAGCACACCATGCTGCCCACATATCTATGACTGATAACTTCGATGAACTTACGAATGACTGGAAATTTCCATCATTCAACTCTACAGGTCCGCTGGTTCCTGAACTTTTGCCAAATACATTATTGTTTTCCGTTTTAATTACCCTACCAATAGCACAGCTAATTTGATAGCTATGTTATTGTTACTATATTATAAAGAAATATTTAACTGTATTGTATTATATTGTATAAACAATACAATACCGTTATATAGAAATTTGTTATACAGTGCATATGGGTTCATTTAACCAGATACTGGACGAAAATGCAACATGCAGGGACATGTTTGAATATTTCTTTGACCTATCGCCAGCGGATGTAGCTGTCCTCTATTCCCTTGATAATGAAACAGGGGCAACACTTGATGACGTTGCAGTGAAGGTACACAAAGACCGGACAACGGTATTCCGCTCCCTTCAGAGGCTTGTTGGAACAGGAATTGTAACGAAAAAGAAAAGTATCCTTGAAAAGGGAGGATATTATTATTCGTACTCCCGGATTAGCAAAGCAAAAATAGTAGAGCTTATCAATAACCGCGAAGGGGAATTCCATTCTGTACTTCAATGCCTCCTCAAAGATATGGAAAGTGAATTTAAAAAATAAGATGCCAATCAAAAATATTAATATTGATTAGCAATTATTATAGTAATGATCAAAATACAGGAAGAAAAAATAGACCATGAAACACTGGTAAATGAAGTTAAAAATGATAAGGCTGGCGCCATCGTCACATTTTATGGAACAGTTAGGTCAATAGATGAAACTTCTGATGATATTATAGCACTGGTATATGAAGCATATGAAGAGATGGCAATTAAAAAAATAGAAGAAATAATAAAAGACGCACAGAAAAAGTATCCGGTAATCAATGTGGCTGTGATTCAGAGAATAGGGCGCGTAAATGTTGGTGAGGACTCCATAGGCATAGCTGTTTCCTCTGAACACAGGGATAGCGCATTCCATGCCTGTGAATTTATAATAGACAAAATAAAAATTTTGCCGCCAATATGGAAAAAGGAGATTTACTCCTCAGGCGAAGTCTGGAGGTCAGAGGCATAGCCTTTTTTAAAATATTTTGATTTTCCTGTATAAACTGCTATGACTGTAAAGGCTGCAACTATTATGAACAGGATAATAGTGTTGAATTTTAATCCAACAAGAACAAGAATGGCTCCACCTGTTAAACCGCTTACGGCTTCTGTAATCTTATTAAACATGTAATTCCAGCCATTGCCCACGCCCCTTAATGATGTGGGAATAAAACCATTGAGTACGGCATTGTAAGCCATGGGGCCTGAATAATTCATAAAGATAATAATTATTGAAAATGGAATAACAAGGTATACAGGCAGAATGCCAGCGAATGTTATGAAAAGTGCAAATATTGCTATTGCAGCTATTATTGAGGGAATAACCGATGCACGGTAAATGCCTAAATGTTTAGCCATTACTGGCGAAATTATTGCGCCGGCAAAACCAAAACTGTATATTATAGCATCAGCCCCCAGTATCTGATAAAATGTAAACAGCTTTAAGGTTTCCAGCATGTATGTAATATAAAATGCGAATCCCCAGCCTATAAATCCAACTATGCCATTCAGGGAAAAGGCAAAAACCAGTTCCCTGTTAAGGCCATTGCGGAATAATGAAATAATATTTTTCAAGGTTACATGGTTTTTCTGGCCGGATTGGTTTATATTTATATCCTCTCCATAAACGTGCTTTATTACATCTTGGGTTTCTTTGTATTTTCCATTTCCATAAAGCCAGATAGGGGTTTCAGTCATTCTTGACCTTAATAAGAGTATTATGGCTGCAAAAATACCACCTATAACAAATATATAACGCCAGACCGAATCATTATGTGTTATGTGATATAGGAGAAATACAGAGGCAATGGCTATTAACGCAACAACTGAAAAACTGTATGCCCATAATGAGTAATAATGGTTTCTCTGTTTCCTGCTTATATATTCATAAATATATGAAAATCCGGTTGCAACATCACTTCCAATAGAAAAGCCCATAATGAGCCTGAATAATGTAAATTCAAATATATTAGTAGAAATGGCGATTAAAAATGCGAATATAATGAATACTGCCATATTATACATTAAAAGCCTTTTCCGGCCAAATTTATCGGTAAGGTATCCACCAAGAATGGCCCCGGCAATGGCACCTATGTTCGCTGCGGCTACCGAGATGCCAAGCATGGCACCGGCTGGATGGAGATCTGCCTTAAAAAAATCGAGGACAAAGCCAAATGATGTTAAATCCCAGACATCGAGAAATACGCTGGCGGAAGCTATAAATACCATATATGCACCCTTTATATTATTGTGCTTATATACAAAATCAGCAACGGTATTCGATTCCATTGTACTGGTTAAGCATCATGAAAATATAAATATTTGCGAATAAGCCCCGGAAATAAGAAAGTATTATTAGTTAGCAGGCTTTACATTTATCATGCAAATATCAGGTAAAAGTGCTATCCAGGAATTGATAGATAAACTTGGCAAAGATATTATTTTAACGACCAAGGAAGAATTAATACCTTATATGAAGGATGCTTCATATATTAAGGGAAAAATGCCACTGGCTGTTTGCCTTCCAGAAAATGCAGACCAGATTTCCAGCATACTCAAAATATGCAATAAATTTAAAATCAATGTTACTGCAAGAAGCGGCGGCACTTCACTCACCGGTTCATCGGTAGAAAGCTTTGACGGAATAATTATAAGCACCATGAATTTAAACAGGCTCCTTGAACTGGATTTATCCTCAAGGTATGTGGTATGTGAACCGGGAGTGAGGATAGATATATTGAATGCGGAGCTTAAAAAGCATAATTTTTTTTACCCGCCTGACCCTGCCAGTTCAAGGGCATCAACAATAGGTGGCTCATTGTCCACCAATGCAGGAGGATTGCGGGCAGTAAGGTATGGAGCCACAAAGGAATGGGTGCTTGGCATGGAAGTAGTTCTGCCAACAGGGGAAATTATAAGGACCGGCGAATACACATTGAAACGTAGTGCAGGCTATGACCTTACTGCATTGATGATAGGAAGCGAAGGAACACTGGGGATAATAACAAAAGCAATATTAAAAATTGAGCCATTGCCTGAAACCACTGCAAAAATTATGGGGTTTTACCGTGACATATTATCTGTCGGGAAATCCATGGATACAATAAAAAGCCAGGGAATTACACCCATAATAGCGGAATTCATGGACCTTCCAACAATAAATTCAATCAAAAAAGCTATGGGAATTGAGGTACCTGCATACACACAGTACCTTCTGATGGTTGATATTGACAGCGCTCCTGAGGCTTTAGAAAGAAAACTTGCTTCGGCAAAAGATATAATGGGCAAATTTTCAGAGGATGTAATAGTGATAAGGGACCAGAAAAGGATGGATGAGATATACGCAGCAAGAAAAGGCGCATATTCTGCCCTTCTGGAACAGAGGGATAACAGCAACCAGCTAATTGTTATAGGGGACGTAATTGTACCATCAAGCCAGCTGGCAGATGCACTCGGTCAAATAGAGGGCTATGCCAGAACTGATGGGTTAAAAACCACCCTTTTCGGGCATATAGGGGATGGAAACATTCACGCGAATATATTTATGGACAATACAGAAGAGGGCAGAAAAAAGATGGCAAAACTCCAGATGGATATAGCCAGGGTAGCTATAAGGCATAGGGGATCGGTTTCTGCTGAGCATGGAATCGGAACAGAAAAAAATGAGCTGCTTTACGAGGAGTATAAGGAACGAAATTCCCTATACACGCTTGAAGTAATGAGATTAATAAAGAAAGCATTTGACCCGAACAATATACTGAACAGAGGTAAGATATTTTATGAACCTGATTAAGCAGATAGAGGAAATTACAGATAAATGCATAAGTTGTGGATTCTGTGAAAGTGTGTGCCCTACACTTGAGCCGGATGGGTATAATTCTGTATTCGGCGCCAGGGGCAGGGTAATTCTGGCTGATTTTGCATTAAAAGAAAGTTCGGAAGGGCTTGAACTGGGCAATTCTTTCTATTCCTGCCTTGATTGCTATGCCTGCGTTAACGTATGCCCTGCCGGGGTAAATGCAGGGGTTGTAAGTGAACTTATGAGGGAGCTTGTAGCTTCCGGAAATAGGGGTACAAAGAATCCTGTGGCTGAAATGATAAAAACCAGCATAATGGAATACGGAAACCCTCTTGGGTTGAAGGAGGAATCAGCCGAATGGGCTGATGGCATTAAATTTGATGATAGCAGCACAATGCTGATTACAGGGCAAATGTACCAGATGATGCCATATACAAGAAAAATCAATAAAGTTAGGAAATATATTGACGAGAATTTAACAATAAACATAGCATCAGCAATGATAAGGCATATATCACTGATTAAATTTTCACGGCATTTCTATAATAAGCAATTCAGGGATAAGATGAATGGTGATTTAAAAAATATCGTTTCCATGCTTCAGAAATCCGGTGTGAAGTTTAATTACCTGGGTGCTGAAGAGCCGTATCCTGGTATGTTCCTGCATGAACTGGGATATGCAAAGGAATTCAAGGAGTATGCGGAAACTGTATATAACTTGCTTAAAGAAAAGGGTGTGAAGAGAATTATTGCTATAGACCCTCATACCTATGATATTTTCAAGAATGTTTACCCCGAAGTTGTGAAAGGCTTTAAAATTCCAGTAGTTTATTACACAGACCTCCTCGATCTTGAATACAGAAAATTTAATGGCAATATAACAGTTCAGGAACCCTGCCATATTGTATTGCATAATAATAATTTTAAAGCGATGGACATATTAAATTCCGTGGCAGAAATAAAACTTCCTGAGAGGAGCGGAAAATCAACAATGTGCTGCGGCGGGCCAGACGAATTGCTTTTCCCTGATACAGCAAAAAAAGTTTCTATGAAAAGGTATAAAGATCTCAAAGCAAAATCTGATAATGTAATTACAATATGTCCATTATGTTACAATAATCTGGCATATGATGAAAATGTTATGGATTTTTCCGAATTTATGGGTAAACTTATGGTAAAAAAATAATATTTTTCACTTTATTTATTCAAATTTTGTATATTAAATTACTGCCCCTCATTTCGTTATATACTGATTTCGAAAAATATTAATACGGAAGAGTCATACAAAATGAAAGTGGTAAAATGCAAGTTGTAAAGATCGGTGGATCAATATTGAAAAATAAGGAAGATTTAAACCTTATAAAACAAAAATTGATAGACTGCCATAATTGCATTATTGTTACATCCGCCCTGAAGAATGTAACGAATATGTTGATAGAAGCCTACGAAACAAAAAATACAGGTATTATTGACAGTATTTACCACATGCATACAGATATGATACAACTTGACAATAGTATAATATCAACCCTTGCAGGGATAAGGGAAGAATTGAAAAAATTGGTTGTTCGGGAAAATTCTCCTTCTTTGCGTGACCATATAATATCATACGGAGAGCGTATGTCAACACTGGTTCTTTATAATTTCTTCAAGGACAACGGATTTAATGTTTCATATATAATAGAGCCTTTGCTGGTAACTGATAACAATTATGGAGATTCCAGTTGCCTTATGGATGAAACAGCCAGAAAAATAAAGAACTGTGTTTTTGGAGATTTCACCATAGTGCCTGGATTTTATGGTGCTACCATTGAGGGAAAAATAACAACTGTGGGGCGCGGGGGCAGCGATTATACAGCTATGGTATTAGCTTCCATACTTAATTGCGATGTTAGAATAATTACAGACGTGCCCGGAATAATGACATCAGACCCGAAATTATTCAAAAATTCCAGGACGCTTGCGGAAGTTTCACTTAGTGAAGTCCTTAAAATGTCATATTTTGGAGTTAAGAACTTTAATTACAAAACCTTTATGCCAGTTCTTGGAACAGATATAAACATTACTGTGGAATCACTTTATGTAGATAGTGTAACCCGCATAACAAAAAAACCTGTGAATAGCATTAAATGCGTTGCTATGACAAATTATGGAAGGAAAGATAGAAAGAATATGCTTGTGTTTATAGGGCACGGACTTTCTGACCCGTCTATAAGCAGGGATATAATTTCTAAAATTGGAAAAGACCACCTGTATCATATGGATTCTCTTTCACTCTCCATTCTTGTAGATGAAGATCTGATAAAGCACAGCAACTATTTCGAAGAGGCGCCATTATGGATAAAATAAAAGTCTCACTTCTCGGGGCAACTGGCATGGTTGGCCAAAAAATGATTAAACTTCTGGCAGATCATCCATATATAGAACTGGTAAAGCTAAGCGCTTCTGATTCCCGTATTGGAAAAAAATATTCAGAAACTGTAAAATGGATAGAGAACGGAAGCATACCCGAAAAATTTCGCGACATGAAGCTTGTATCCACATCACCGGAGGATAATAAAGATGTTGATTATGTTCTTTCAGCGCTTCCTCCAGAGGCTGCTGAACCTGTAGAATTAAAACTTGTTAAAAACGGGATAAATGTCATTTCAAATGCATCTCCATACAGGCTTTCTAAGGATATACCACTCATAAATCCTGAAATAAATTTTGAACATTTGAGGATACTGGAGGGAAAAGATACAAAATTCGTAAAAAATCCAAACTGCACATCTGCAATAATGGCAATGCCACTGGTCAAACTTTTAGGATTTGATTACGATAGAATTTCACTTGTTTCAATGCAGGCCATAAGTGGTGCGGGATTTTCCGGATTGCCATATATGTCCATAGATGACAATATAATACCTTATATCCATGGAGAAGAAGAGAAGATACCAGCAGAAATTTCAAAAATGTATGGAACAGTGCAGGATGGAAAAATCAACGGAAAGAATATCAGAATGTCTGTAACCTCTGTGAGGGTTCCGGTAAAGGTAGGACATATGGGTGTCCTTAACATGGAAATAAAAAAGGGTGTTGATGTAGAAGAACTTATTAAAAACCTGAATAATTTTTCACCCCTGAAAGGTTTCAACGGGCTTTACAATGCACCTGCACACCCCATAGTTGTACATAATGAGGCAGATAGGCCACAGAACGCAATAGATACATATAATGGCATGGAAGTCCATGTTGGCAGAATTTCATACACTGATAGGAATCTGAGAATGGTAATACTTGGCAATAACCTTGTAAGGGGCGCGGCTGGAATTACAATACTCACACTTGAACTCATGGAACAGATGAAATTATAATTATTTTCCGTGCTTGCTAAAATATATATTCCATCTAGATTTTGAATTTACTGTTAGTCGAGTGAAATATGTTTTCTATTATATCAATATCTGGTTTTTTAGATTATTTTAATCCGGGATGCTATTAAACAACTCACCTATTTTATTTAAATCTACTAATATTATATTTTTATCTATTTCAGATAGTTTAGTTAAATTTTCATCAAAACCAGATTTTGAAAATAATATATATTTATAAGGTTTAATAAAAACAGATTTATTTTGCAACGAATAAAGCACTTCAATTTTCAAGGGTTTATTTCTCCATTTAACTTCTCCCACAATAATATTTTTATCTTCAGTTAAAGCTATAATATCAATTTCCTCCTCATTTTTTCCATTATTTTCCAGTTTATTTTTCCCCCACCATGTTCCTATGCCTGTTATATTATCCCCGGTCAGGTTTTTGCCAAATTTAAATAGTATATTTCTTGAGATATCCTCGAAAATCTTTGATGTGTAAAAATCAAAATCATTTTTTATTATATTCAATAATACATTGTAATTATCTATTTCTATTAAATTCTGGTATGGAAAAATATATCTAAAAAAGAAATTGAAATAGTTATTATTTATTTTATATATGCTTTGTTTATTTGACTCATTACTGAAAAATGGTTTGCGTTTGCTTATTATTCCGAGTTTAATGAGATTGTCCAGATACTGGGTGATCTCTCCGCTGTTTGTATTTAATAATGATGCAATCTCGCCTATTCTATTATGGCCGGTTGAAATTATATTCAATATACTGAAATATTTTGAAGGTTCTTTCAGTTCTTCTTTTAATATAAAAAATGCATCATTATAAAAAATTGAATTTTTATTAATAACGGTACTTATTATATCATTGAACTTTTTATTTTTTAATGCACTTAAATAATATGGAAGTCCACCGGTAATCGAATAAATTTTAATCAGGTCCTGAACACTATAATACGGAAAAAAATCTTTAATTTCCCATAAATTCATTTTGTTTAGCAATATATTTCCGGTTCTCCGTCCATATAATGGAGATTCGTAACTTAATATTTTATCGTTTATTATTCCCATCAATGACCCCGTTATGATAATAAAAATTTTCATATCTTTAAAATATAAATCATAATATTTCTGCAAAATTGACAGTATAGATTTGTCCTTTGCTACTAAATATGTAAACTCATCAAGCGCAAATATTATTTTCTCATCAACATTTTGTAAATTTTTTATTAAATATTTAAATAAATCATCCCAGTTAGTTAATGGATTTCTGTAGGTTATATCATCATGAAAAAATTCGGCCATTTCCATTGAAAAATTTCTTATTATAATATTTATATCCTGCTGCGTTGCAAGCAAATAAATGTATTTTTTTGATTTTATAAATTCTTCTATTAATGCAGTTTTTCCAACTCTTCTTCTCCCATATATCAATATTAATGAGCTTTCATTGTTTCTGTATTGGCTAGTTAAGTAATTTATTTCATTTTTCCTTCCTATGAACATAGTTATAGATGATTTATAATGTTATAAATATTTCCATTTTAATAATTTGTATTATCATAATCTAAATTATCATAATATAGATTATGTTTAATATAAAATAAATAAAAAATATAAAACAACTTCTCGTCATATTTCTTTTTGATCCCTTGATAGAAAGCTCACTGGCTTTAGCTGTGAGAATATGCCAGTTATCCAGTATAGCTTTTACTTATTCAGCAAGCAGGTTATACCCGTATTTCCTATATGCGGATTTAACTGCTATTAACCTGGTATGTGGAATTTCTAACATATCCAAATATATCCGGAATTTTTATTCATTTATATAATCGATAATCGAATCTATATTGCCACTCAAATTTATTCTAGCAACTCTGGACAGAAGATCGCTATCACTATTAAATGCAATGAAATTATTCACAGCTTTATACATAGAATAATCTGATTCCGAATCCCCGAGAGCGATGCAATCCTTAGGAGATACGTTATGCTCTGCCATTATTTTCTCCATTACTATATCCTTTCTCATTGGATTTACCTGTACCTCACCCTCAGGAATTAATTTGCCCTCATGATCAGAAAAAATCCTGTTGGCATATGCTTCATCAATTCCAAAACTGTTTTTAAGCCGGTCTGAGAGCCATGAGATGCCTCCCGAAACAATTACTGATATAATTTTATTTTTCTTCAGGTATGCCATGCATTTTTCAATGCCCGGTATTACGGGTATCTCATCCAGTATGCCTTTTATCTCTTCCATGGTGATTTCTGGATATTTTTCGCGCCATGCAGCTATGTCCATTCTGAAAAAATCGTAGTAATCAAGCTTTCCACTTATATATTTCAAATAATTTTCCCTGTTGTTTATGCCCAGGCGGTTATTCACATAGAACCAGCTGCTCTTTTCTACTGTAAGTACTCCATCCATGTCAAAGAAAATTAATTTGATCATCCTAATATGTCCTCGAAAACGCGGATAGTTTCCCTGGACTGCCACATACAATGCACGGACCAGAGGTGCCATCATTTCTCACTGCACCTAGAGCCGCTTTTTCCGATAAGGATTCTATTTCGTCAGAGCAAGCCTTTGAACCGCACCAGTATGCAGTAACCATTTTATCTTCCTTTATTTTTTCCAGGCTGTCAATGAATACTTTATTTGCCATATAAAACTCCGATGCTTTTGATTTAATATCTAAATTTACTTCTTTCAGGTACTGGTACATATTGCTTATCTCTTCTAACTCAATTTTTATCTTTTTCTTTCTTGTCCTTAATGAAATTGTAAGTGTTTTATCGTTTACCTCCCGCTTTCCTATTTCTATTCTTACAGGGACTCCCCTCATTTCCCATTCATTAAATTTGTAACCCGGTGTGTAATCGCTGTTATCAATCTGGCACCGGATTCCAATCTCCATCAACTTTGATTTAATTCCGTTTGAATATTCAATTATTTCATCGTAATTATCTGAGGGTATTGGAACTATTATTACCTGCACCGGTGCAAGTTTGTATGGCAATACAAGCCCTTTATCGTCTCCATGGATTCCTATTACGGCTGCCATAAGTCTCTCACTGAGTCCGAAAGTTGTCTGTGAAACGTATTTCATATCACCATTCTCATCCAGATATTTTATTCCATAATTTTTAGCGAAATTTTCACCGTATTCGTGTATTGTCCCTATTTGAAGGCTTCTATACCCTGGCATTGGCGTGTCAAATGCAACTGAATACATAGCCCCTGGAAACTTATCCCAGTCAGGCCGAATATCCATTGAAAAATATATGCACAGGTCATCTGAGAGCCTTTCCATTATTTTTAAGTATTCATCCATCTGCTTTTCTGCATCTTCGAAATCCACATGTGCTGTATGTGCTTCGTAAAAATGGATTTCTCTAACACGGATAAATGATCTTGTGTGCTTTGTCTCATATCTGTATACATTTACTATCTGGTATATTCTGAATGGCAGGTCTGAGTGAGATCTAATCCAGAGTGGAAACATTGTATACATTGCAGCCTCGCTGGTAGGCCTTAGTGCAAGGTCTATATCCAGTGGTGTGGTTCCGCCCTTTGTCACCCAGTATATCTCGTTTTCAAACCCCTTGACATGTTCGAACTCAACCTCCAGCTGTTCCCTGGAGATTAATACAGGAAAACTTACCTCTTCTATCCCGCCATCATCCGAGTATTCCCTGAGAAGCGAATCTATGGAGTGTATTATTTTAAGCCCATAGGGGAGCCAGACATTCATTCCTTTAATGTTATACCGCTTATCGCTCAATTTTGCAGTGTCAATAATTTCATTGTACCATTCACTGAAATCAATTTTTTTATTTTCCATCTGGCATTTATCTTTAACCATTATATATTATTTTTTAACCGGCCTGCCTGTTATAAAATATGTATTAATCCAGGAATATACATATAAAATTATAAGGGCTGCGGTAAATGCAATTATTGAATACACAAAAATTTCCAGTTTCGTGTAGTCGTAAATCATGTAATCTGCGAATGTGGATACACCAACAGGGAAAACATAAGCCCATACAGTCATGGATTGCCTCTTCTTTATGTGGGTAATCGCTATAGCGCCGGAAACAAGGAAGAGAAATAAATCGAATCCCCATAATATAACGGAAATGTCTATTGCAAGGTTTGGTGGAACATTAAAAATTCCTATGTAATTAAACTGGGGCATGAACATAATATTTATTATTAGCATGCTTGAAGCTCCCACAGGAATCATTGCTGCTGGAACGGTCTGAAGATAATTTGGCTTATTGCTTATATGTGAAATATATGCTGAAATCCCAACAAAAAGAAACTGGAAAAAGGATATCCCAAATGCAACCATAACCATAAAATAAACTGTACGCAGAATTGTTGTGTTATAGTACCCGGACATTGGTGGAGTTAACATAATGGATGTAAGTATTATATTTGCACTCATAACAACGTTTGGAACAAGAATAGCATACGTTATCCTGTCAAAGCTATACTTATTTGTATATAAATTATAATTAAGTATTATATTGATAACCAGTACCAGAATATAAAAGAGGAAAAGAAGATAATAAAACAGGTATGCCACAAATGCGTTTACCCCTACATATGCGACATAGAAAAAGGCAAAGGCATAATAAAATATGCCCAGAAATGCCAGAAAGCTTAACTTTGTCATGTCATTATAATCCTCTTTTATAAGTTTTTTATTTTTTATATATCTGTAAATCCATGAGGCAAATACAAAAGCAAAAAATATCAGGACGATAAAATATATTATTTTTCCTATGTTAAAAATTAATACGTTGTGAAAAACAAGGTATATGATAAAAAACGCAAGTGAAACAGATAATGTTCCCAGAACAACGGGAAACCATGTTGAATCCAATCCCTTATAAGCCATTAAACTGGCAATAACTACATTATTAATAATTTCATCTATTTATTAATAGGTCATTAAGCCGGCAATAATTGGAGGATTAAATATAAGTTTATCTGGCAAAATAGGAAAGTCAAAGGATATACTTTCATGTTAATTATTACGCAAAACGTATTTAACAGTTAACATTTTTATAGTATAATTCTGTTATATTATTTATGAGAATAGCGGGACTTATTTCTGAACAGGCGATAGAGAATCCGGTAAAGGTCAATTATACATGGTATGAAAAAGCAAAGGGAATAATACAGTGGAATTTTGAAAACACAGGCAGTACCACAAGATCATTTATACTTTTAAGGGGAATTACAGAGAACAATAAAGTTTCTGAGATATATGCATTCGGTGACGCTTTCTATCCGCTTTATTATAAAAATTTCAATGTTGATTTCGTGACTGAACCGGAACCACTGGCTAACGTTTCGGCCAGAACCAATAATGCTCCCCTGGCGGTTATAGAAAATTCAGATTCCAGATTGCTTGTGGCTTTTCTTTACACATTATCAGGTGGCAGCAAGTATTCTGTACTGGAAGGCGGCTGGACGGGAGTAGAACCGGGGGGAATTAAAATTGTACTTGCAAAATATTCAGGGACGAAAGATTTTAGCATAAAATATGAGAAAAAACAATGCACATTATATAATGAAGAATCCAGCACCGATTATGGATGCCCGGATGACCCGTTCACTGTTAAAAGCGCATTGATGAGGGTAAACAACCCCATAAAACCACTATTCAATGACACAATATCTGCAGCTGGCGATAACAATTGTGTGTAAATGCTTTAAAAAGCAATGAAAACAGAAAATGCTGAGGATTACAATAATGCACTTCAATGTATACTAGACCGGCATGACAATTAACCATGAATTAAATATAATAAATTATAATTAAGCCATTTTTTGCTTCATGTTTCTCTGGTGTTTTCCTGCATGTTCTGGACTTCTAGTTTTCCATCTTTGAGAAGATTTTAGAATCCTTATAGCTTCATCAGGTGATCTGGCTGTCTTTAAATTTTCAGCAAGTTCAGGAAAACCCATATAATTTAACCACATAGAAATATGCCCATTTATAATGTGGTAACTGGCTGCATCATAATCATAATTGCTAACACACTGTAATTCAGTTATAAGGCTTTCAATATCACAGGCAATCCCTAATATTCTATCATATGATTTAAATAAAAATGGCTCCATAATATATTATCCCTATGTTATATTTAAGTGTTCCTCTAACATGTTAGATACGTGCCCGCATTTATATATGAAAATGAAGCCTCATTGCCGGTTGCAATATTAAATTCACGACCAATCCTGCCCGATCGACTATGTTGAAAATGCTTCAAATGGCTATGCCACATAAATTAAACTTGCTATTTCCGAATCCCCAATGATCAGCTTTATTTGTGGTTCCTGGATAAATTTTCCACTTTTCCAGCAATATATGCACAATAATTATTAAATATTATATGGGTATATTATGGCATTATGATTTTGGTTACAAATGATGATGGTTTTAATGCTGCTGGCATAAAGCAGCTTTATAAAAACGCATCCATGGTGGATGATGCCGTAATGGTTGCACCGGATAGCATGAGAAGCGCTTCTGGAATGAGTATAACATTTACAAGGCCTATGAGAATACAATCACTGGAAACATATGGAATTAATGGATACTGTGTATCAGGCTATCCTGCTGACACAATCACGGTAGCACAGAATATTATATTAAAGGGCAAAAAGATAGATCTGGTAGCAAGCGGGATTAATATAGGCTCTAACATATCACTCAGATCAATATATGCCAGTGGAACTATATCTGCTGCAATTGCGGCTGCATTAAAGGGAATAAAGTCCATCGCATTTTCAATGGTTACTGACCAGATAAATGGTAATGAAGGACCTGATTTTTCAAAGGCTGGAATGTATTCAAGATATATTATAGAAGAATTTAAAAAATCTGGATTTCCTGAAAACGCAGATATACTTAATATTAATTTTCCTGCACAGATTACAGATGAGACAGAAATCAAGGTTGTCCCCATGGCCGAAAATGTTTTCCATGATTATCTTGAGCATAATGTGGACCCCAATGGAAAGGATTACTACTGGCTGGGAAATACCGTAGAAAAAACGCAGGACAGGAATACAGATTACTACGTATTGATGGAGGAAAATAATATTTCCGTAACTCCTCTCTCTGTGTATGGGCACACTGTAAAAAATTATGAGCCTACAAGGAAATTTTTCGCTGGGATAACAAAAAAGATAATTGAAAATGAAGATAGCATGTTATAAATTTTAATAATAGAGCCTGATAGTTGAATTTCTGCCCATGATTGCTGTATAACAGGTCACCCTACGAAATGCAATATATTATATTATTCATGTTAATAGCCCAGGATGATTCAAATCCGGGAGCTTGAAAAAGAATATGGCAAACACCAGAGAGCCCTCGATCATATAACCCAGGATCTGGATAGTGGAATAGTATCAATCATTGGCAAAAATGGAGCAGGGAAAACAACTCTTTTGAGAATATTATCCACACAGCTGAAATCATCATCCGGTGATGCATTCATCGACGGGCTCAGTATTAATAAAGATATTAAAGAAATCAGAAATAAAATAGTAAGCATTCCACAGGAAGCGTCTCCTATAGGAATACTTACAGCATATGAGCAGGTTTTTTTATATCTTACAGGGAAGGGATTTTCTTTCCATTCAGCCAGGCAGGAATCCAGAATGGCCTTGAAGGTTGTTGGATTGGGAGATAAGATGGATGTCCCAACTGATATACTCTCCGGAGGCATGAAGAGAAAAATGTTTGTTGCTATGGCACTGGGATGCAATGCTGAAACTGTATTTTTAGATGAACCCACAACCGGGCTTGACCCCTTATCCAGAATGGAAACATGGGGTGCAATAAAGGAGCTTACAGGAAATGTTGTTCTTACGACACATTATATGGAAGAGGCTACAGAGTTATCCAGGAAAATATACATGATGGACTCGGGAAAATTCATCGGGTCAGGAACTGCAGATGAACTCCTCTATGATTTAAGGGGTAAAGTCAGGATAGAATCTAAGGAGCAGATGCAGGGGTCCTATAGAATTGGAAATATATATGTAAAATATGTGGATAAATCGGATTTAGACAGATACGAAAATCTTTATTATTCGATTAAGCAGATATCAATAGAGGATTTATTTATAATAAGGGGGGTTGACCTTGAATCTTAGATTTATACTGTCAATGGCATGGTATTATGGAATCAAAACTATTTTCAGGGGCCCTTCCTATTTGATTGCTTCACTGGCAACACCTTTAACCTTGCTCTTTCTTGTATTTGTATTGAGCCATGGGGCCCTGGTTAAATTTGCTATTGTCGGAGGGTTGATTGCATTTGTTGGTTCTGTAGGCCTTTCCGGTGCTGGAGATTCAGCCTTTTTCAGGCTTCAATTGAGAATCCAGGATCTGTATGTTCCGAGCAAAGTTTCTCCATTTGATTATATGGCTGCCTTCACACTGAGCTATCTGGTTTTTTCTGTACCTGGAATAATACTGTATATTTATCTCGGGCTCTCTTACCATCTTTTCAACCTGTACGATTCTTCAATGATGCTGCTGGTTATGGTTTTATTGATAATATCTACCACATCTATATCCTTTATAATATCAGGTTCTATTAAACATTTAAGGAATATATGGGGCATAACCGGTATATTGACCATCATCACAAGCATATTGCCACCAACATTCTATCCATACAGTTATGTTCCAAAGTCATTTTTATACATTATAGCACTTTCGCCTACAACGCCAGCAGCGGTCATTGCCCAGGGTGCATTCGGGCTTTCAGTTCCTATGGATTCCATGTTTTACATAATGATAATTGAAACGGTGATCTATACTATACTTGCCAGAATACTTGTCCGATGGAGGGAAAACTAATAACCCGGATATTTATACATTTTTTGGATCAAAGCATTAAGAAATGCTTATATACTTTTCAGGCAATATGAAATTATATGTTAAACAGTGTGCATTCAGGGCTGCTTTATGATAACTTTGGCAGGCCAGTAAATAGTATGAGAATCCAGTTAAATGCCATATGCAATTTTCACTGTATATTCTGCCACATGGAAGGAACAGAAAGGAGCATGCAATATATGACTCCGGAACAGATTGAAAATGTTGTAGCTGTAGCAGCAAGCCATGGTGTAAACAAAATTAAATTTACAGGGGGCGAACCGCTTTTAAGGGAAGACATACTGGAAATTGTCAGGAGGACCAGAAAGCATATTACCGGAAATATTTCATTAACAACCAATGGAGTGGAACTTCCTAAACTGGCAAAGGGACTTAAAGAGGCGGGGCTGGATAGGGTAAATATATCTATGCATGCAATAGATGAGTACAATTTCCATTTTATAACAGACACAAAGAAAAACTTTCTTCCCATAGTAAAACAGGGAATACAGGCTGCCAGGGATGCGGGTCTTGGGCCTATAAAAATTAATTTTGTGCTTATGAAAAATATCAATGAGGATCAGGTTGATGGAATGATAAAATTCTGTGCTGAAAATGATTCTACCCTGCAGTTAATAGAATTCGAGGCTAACAGGGAAAAGGAGCATAGTGAGGAGTATCTTAAATATCACGTTCCACTTGAGCCCATAGAAAGGAGAATACAGAAACAGGCTATGGATGTGGAGCACAATCCATTGCATAACAGGGAGAGATACACAGTTAAAACCGATTATGGAGAAGTAAAGATAGAATTTGTAAAACCCATGCGAAATAAAGATTTCTGCAAACATTGCACCAGATTGAGGCTCACGGCTGATGGCCAGTTCAAGACCTGCTTATTAAGGGAAAATGATTATTTCGACATAAAAGATATGCTCGGTGATGAAAGTGAAATTGATAGCATGTACAGGAAAGCTGTAGAGGCAAGGGTGCCATACTGGAGGTAATAGATGAAGATAGTAGTTCTTTATTTTGCCCATGTGAGAGATATAACCGGGTTGCCGCAGGAAGTTTTTGACCTTGAGACAGGCAACATGGATCTGTTAAGGGAAAAGATTTTCAGCAAATATCCACAGTTGAGAGCCATTAATAATTTGCTCATATCAGTAAATAATGAATATTATTCCGGGCTCCCGCTCAATGAAAATGACAGGGTTGCATTTTTCCCCCCTGTAAGCGGTGGGTAACCCTGATTTACAAAATTATTTAAAGTATTTTTCCTTCATATAATGTAGTAGCCCATCGCCCCTGGGATCAACACCAGCTTCTGAATCAGAATCAATTAATATTCCCTGGGCATGGCCCATCATATCGTTAAGGTCATCAACCGGTTCATAGTGGTTAAGCCTCAATGTACTTTCATAATAAACCTTTGAATCACCGTAAATAGATGCTGGATATGCAAATCTAGGGTAAGCTATAGCATCCGGCATATTGCTTCCGAGGTCAATGACCCTTGAAAGTATCTGAACATTGACCTGTGGCTGGACATCACCTCCCATGGTTCCTAAAATTACATCCTTTTTTCCAGAGGCAAGAATGCTCATAAGTGTGTGGAATGTTTTTTTGCCCGGTTTCAGGCTATTTTTATTTTCACTGTCAAGGGAAAAATAACTGCCCCTGTTGTTCATATTTATGCCAGTTCCCTTAATGCTATGCCCTGAACCGAAGCCCATATAATTGCTCTGTATAGCACTAATCTCTATTTCACCATCGAAAATTGAATATGCAGTTGTATCGGAAAGATTGGATTTCTGATTTCCTGGTTGATCATTATCCGGTTTCATGTCATCTATGTTTTCCGGTAATTTCACGCCATCGTATACGTACTTCCTGCGAATATTGTACGCGTCATGCATGGTTTTTATCAAAGTATCGTAATATTCCTGGTGCTCCATGCCCGCAAGATCATAGGCATTCAGGTCTCTTAGCCATACAGATGCTGTCAATCCCTGGCTAACAGGTGGATTTGTATAAACATTATACCCCCTGTAATTCACCTTTACCGGTTCTGTGATAGAGGCTTTGTAATCTAAAAGGTCTTTTTTTGTGATAAGTCCGCCCTTTTCCTTCATATCGGCCTCTATTTTATCAGCAATGTTACCGTTATAAAATGAATCTAACCCTTCCGTTACCAATGTTTCAAGAGTATTGCCAAGGCTTTTCTGTACAAGCCATGAGTCAGTGCCCTTATAAATATTATTAAAATCTTCATCGCCGCCTTCGAACCGGTTAATTGCCCTTACAAGTTTTCTGCTTGGTTCGAAGCCATCCTTTGCGAACTGTATTGCCCTCTTAAAATTTTCACCTATGCCCATCGTGGATTTTTCCGCAGCAATTTTCCATGAAGCTACAAGTCCGGGAATTGAAAATGACGAGAGGCTGCCTCTTTTTGGTATCTCCTGATAGCCATTTCTGGAATAAAAATCGATGCTCGCTGCGGATGCTGCATACCCGCTTGCATTGATGCAGTAATATCCATTATCCTTTATTGTGGCAAATAAATCCCCTCCAAGCCCGTTAAAATGGGGCTGGACGACAACGAGGGCAGATGATGAAGCAAGCATGGCGTCGTAGGCATTGCCTCCCCTTTCCAGTGCTTCCATTCCCGCCATTGTGCTCAACGGGTGGCTTGTGGCAACATTATATTTCATAGTGCAAATATTTATTCAAACTATATAAATAATTTCAATAAGGTTCCATACGTTAAAGTTAAAATTCAGAACTTTTTATCGCTATAAGTAAATATAAACACTTATATATCTAAATTTCACTTTAAGCTTATGAAATCAAAAAAATTGATGGCAGTAATAGTGGCAATTATAATAATTGCAGTGATAGCAGGCGGTAGCTACTACGCTTATCATTATGAAACCACCGGAACTATGAAAGTAAGTGCAGCTGATACCTCTACAGGTCTTACAGGAGTTATGGATGTAAATGTTACATTCAGTTCAATTGCATTGCACTCTGTTAATGCATCCTCAAACTCAACAGGATGGACGAACTACTCACTACATGATAAGACTGTAAATATACTGAATTTAAATGCAAGCAACGCAGCGTTTCTGTCTAACCTGTCTGTACATGCTGGCTCGTATAATAAGATGAAGATATACATCAAAAGTGTAACTGTATACATAAATTCATCATTACAGGGTATATATAGCTTAAACTCAACAGTTAGCTTGCATCTGGCACATAATTTTGCCACTATAGTTCTTGTACATCCAGTGACAGTATCTGCACATTCAACTACAAGCATAGTAACAGATCTTGCCCTGGCCAATAACATACATCTATCAACCAAAACATTTAATATAAGCGCAACAGTAGATGTTGTTTCTTAATTTTTATAAATTTTTCATTTCATTGGAATACACAAAAACTTTATTTTAATTATTTACTTCTGAAAAGATGAATCCTTTTGAAAAAGCAAATATAGGTGGAGCAGAAATTAAAAACAGATTTGTCATGGCACCCATGATTTCTAACCTTTGCAATCCAGATGGAACTACAAATGAAAATCATATTAGATACCTGGAGGAAAGGGCCCGTGGTGGCTTCGGGCTAATAATCACTGAATACGCTTATGTAGATGACTCTAATGGAAAAGGCTCGCCAAACGAAATGGGAATATTTTCCAGGTCACAGTTGCCAAAACTGTCAAGATTAACGGAAAGAATACATTCAGCAGGTTCAAAAATATTTGTCCAGCTTGTACATTCCGGAGGAAAGGCAAATCCCCATTATAACACCGGTAAAATATTCGCTCCTTCCAGCGTTGATTATATCGGAAGTATACCTGAAGAAATGACAAAAGATGATATCAAAAAAGTGGAGGAGAAGTTTGTAAACGCTGCTGAACTTGCATACCGGGCCGGATTTGATGGAATAGAACTCCATGGTGCGCACGGGTACCTTCTTCAGGAATTTATTTCACCGGCACTGAATAAAAGGACTGATGAATATGGCGGTTCTGTAGAAAACAGAATAAGGATATTAAATGAGATTTCTAGTGCTATAAAATCAAAACTCAATATGCCTTTAGGAATCAGGCTAAGCCTCTATGAGGATGACGAGGGTGGATACGATGCTGATTATGGGATAGATGTGGCATCAAGGCTGGAAAATATGGACTATGTACATTTTTCTTCCGGGAGGTTTGCCCCACCGGGATCCTCTGCCTCTTTCTACTATGACAACGTGCATATAGGTGCAAAGCTTAAGAAAAAACTTGATAAAAATACAATGCTTGTAGGTTCCATAAGATCTATGGAAGATATAGAAAAAGCTTTAACAGTTTCTGATTTTGTTGTACTGGGCAGGCAGGCTCTTGCAGATCCATACACACCTGTAAAAATTAAGATGAAAATGCCATACAGGGTATGCATAAGGTGCAACCAGGCATGCAGAAATCTGGCCAACGCGGAAGTTCGATGCACTATTAATCCATACACAGGAATTGAAGGAACAGTTCACCCTGGCAGGAAATACCATGGTGAAATTGCTATAGTTGGTTCCGGAATAAAGGGATTGGAAGCAGCTTTATACTCTGCAAACAAAGGCTTCAAACCTATTATATATGAAGAATCAAGTTTTGGCGGGCAATTCAACGAAATAATTGATAAATACAAAAAACGTGATTTTACGCCACTGATAGAGTATTACAGGTCAATGCTTGAAAAGTATGGAATAGAAATAAGGCAGGAATCCTCAAATACAGGAATATTTTGCCTTCCTGATAAGGTATATCCTGATATTCTGGATGTGGGGGATGTATCAATTGATACGAATATATACAGATATTTCGATGATGCCCTGAGAATAGCTGAAAAAAATAAGGTTATTATGAGCAATAATTCCCTTAATAGCCTTGAGAGGTCAAGGGTAACCGGGTACCGGAGGCTAGCAGAGAAAGCAGGAATAGAATTCAAAGATATGGATCACTATGATTTCAAGTTATATGACAGCAGCCAGTACGATATACTTGAGGCCATGAAAAGCGGTAGAAGGGTTATTGAAAACTATATTCTCGAAAACGAAACAGAATTCCTGTAAAAATTTAAACCATCTAAATTTTTATTAGTGTCATATTAATGATGAATCATGAAAGTTGCGGTTATAATGGGAAGCAGGTCAGATTTTCCCGTAATGCAGGACGCAGTTAATGAGTTAAAAAATTTTGGCATTGAAGTGGAATACAGGATTGTATCCGCACACAGGACGCCGGAATTTATGCTGGAATATGCCCGTAATGCCATAAATAATAATATAGAGGTTATTATAGCTGGAGCAGGCGGAGCTGCACATTTGCCAGGCATGGTGGCTTCAATGACAACGTTGCCAGTTATCGGGGTTCCGGTGCAATCAAAGGCATTGAACGGCATTGATTCTCTTCTCTCAATAGTGCAGATGCCCCCAGGAATTCCTGTAGCTACAGTGTCCATCAATGGAGCGAGGAACGCTGCCCTCCTTGCAGTAAGGATTCTTTCAATAAAATATCCTAAAATAAAGGAAATGCTGCAGGCATTTATAGACAACCAGCGGGATACAGTTTTAGGTGATAAACTATGAAAGTTGGAATTATTGGTTCCGGGCAACTCGGATATATGATGATAAACACTATGAGAAGATACCCCATAGAATTTTATGTGATAGATGATAATAAAGGCCCATCCGCTTTTATTGCCGATAAATTCTTTGATGTTTCACAGTATAAAGAATTTGTTGATTCCTGTGATTATGTAACCTACGAATTCGAACATATCGATAAAAATATACTGGAATATGCAGATAGCAAAGGAAAATTAAGGCCTTCTATTAAGGCGGTTGAGCTTAAACAGGACAGGTCACTTGAAAAGAAATACCTGAAAGATCATGGATTTCCCATCGCAGATTACGAATATGCCGAAACTTACAGGGATGCATTCAATAAGGCAAAAAATTTTGGCAAAGCGGTAATAAAAAGCTGCAAGGGTGGCTATGATGGGAAAAATCAATATTTTATTGACAACAGTTCCAGATTTGAAGGACATCCTGATATTCCGTACGTGGTGGAAAAATTTATTGATTATGAATATGAAGCTTCTATTATAGCGGTCCGGGATGCAAATGGCAAATTTTACCATTTTGAACCCTCCTTTAATTACAACCAGAATGGAATACTAATTTACAATATCTCCCCCATAGGCAACACCATTGAGATGATCGATATTGCGAAAAAACTTATGGATTCCCTGGAATATATAGGTGTCATGGGAATAGAATATTACGTGGTGGATGGAAAAGTTATAATCAATGAGTACGCTCCGAGGGTACATAACACAGGCCACCATACTTTAACCGGCAGTTCTATTTCCCAGTTTGAAGAACATATACTGGCTGTTGCTGGAATGAATATAGTCAGGCCCGATCTGTTTGTGCCCTCAGGGATTGTTAACATTATAGGAACCGATATTAGAGAGAAGATAGGATCCCTATTAAACCTCGGAAATACAAATATTTACTGGTACCATAAAAATGAGGTGCGGGGAAAGAGAAAAATGGGGCATGTAAATGTATATGGCGAATCATACAATGCCGTTGAACAAAAAATAAGAGAAATAATAGAAATACTGTACGGAGATAGACTTGAAGATTTTATTCAATAATTTCAAGAATAATTTTATTTTTTAAAGCAACATTACAGCCTTTACTCCTCTGGCTTTTTTAATGCCGTTAAGCACATCTCCTGTTATGGTATTTGTTGTGACAATAATTGCACGCGGATTGTCCACGAGGTCAGGGTCATCGGCTATGAACTGCCTTACTGATATGCCACTCTCGGCAAGTACATTCATTACGCCTGCTATAATACCGGGCATAGATGCATCCGTAGGGATAATTTCAATCACCCCGAATCCCATCTTTGAGCCAGAATTTTCAAAATTTGACATGGGCTCAAGATTGCTGAAAAAATCAAAAAGCTCAGGGTCATTTATAATTTTCTGGATCATATTGACAATTACCCTTCGATCAACATGGAAAGCCCGGGCTATTGAATTTGGCTTAATCTCAATTGATTCACAGAATAACTTCGGCTCATCATATAGAATTTTTACCGATATGCCTATTTTAAGCATTTTTTGCACCACTTTCTTTTCCGCCGGGTAATTATCGAATACCTTGTTTATGTAGTCCCACATAAAAGCTTAATGTAAATGAAGTATTTAAAAATACAATATAAAATATTAATTTTTCAAAGTAAATTATTAATTTTTATCTTCACTGGGAAGAATATTTTTTAACTAAATTTACAAAAACGTCATAATTTTCCGGTTTGTGGACATTTAAATTAGAGTTTTTCATAGTGTTAGCTACGAATTCCACAGGGAATTGCATGGGTAAATGTTCCACAACAAATTTTGCTGCCTCTTCGGGCTTTTCTTTTAATAGTTTAATGCCCAGATTATACGCATCAACAAATTCCTTCTCGTTATTGTATACAGTTGCTCCGCAACTTCCCGGGATATTTACATTTATCTTCTTCATGTATTCTTCTATGCTCACGCCTGAATTATCAATAGCGGGCACGACTACGGTATCTACCTTATTGGAATTCAGTGCTCCCATCAGGTCACTCATATTTTCAAAATATTCTATTTCCACATCCTTTTTGGATTCACCAACGTATGCACGGAAGAGAATATCAGCGGCTCCACCCTTTCTGGTCATCCCTACCTTATATCCAAGTTTAGGGGCAACCCTTGATAGCCCATTTATGGTTACATAGTCTATTGGCAATCCACTCTTCACGAGAGAGACAGTTGAATCCAGAACAACATCAGGCTTATCATTGCCTATTTCTGAAGATTTTTTGAATTCTATATCGATATCTTTACGTTCCATCATTGCTGCTACCAGAGGGTAGCAAACCGGTCCAGGTGCTGCTATAACTTTCATACCATTAAATTGCAACAATATTAATTAAGTTGCTGTCAATTTAATGGATAAAAATAAAATAAATATTATAAACAAAATTCCAGCAGCATCTTTACTTATTGTTATTAATCTATTTTATATAATTTAATTAAATTATTAAATATTTCATAGTTGCCAGCAAGGATTTTGCTATTTTTTATTATTTCTTCTATTATTTTTCTTCTGCCTTTTGCCATTTCGTATATCTAATTTATTGTGAAAACACGCGGTTCTATATCAATTGGCATATAAGGGTCCATGAATTCTATTTCACTTCTGGTTGAATCTGTAATTATTATAACATCGGCATCTGAAAATGGAGTACAATCTCCTCTGGCAAGAGAACCAATCAATATTGTAAGCAATGAACCTTTTTTAATTGAATTATTTCCATATTCAATGAGTTTTTCAAAAATAAAAGGGTAATTAATTTCGTATGTTCTTGTTGCAGAATTCAAATATTTCCTTTGCATAATTTAAACACCTCTTTGCGTCTTCTATTGAATAGTACTCAAATGGCGAGCCTTCACTGTAATAATCGGGGTATCTTGAACCTATATACACTCTATCGAGCTCCATTGCTGTGGCAATTATATTATTATCAATATTGAATTCCGTTAGTTGCGATAACATCCTTGATACGGACTGGCTCCATATTTCCTTATTTATTGAATGGTACAAGGCTATCACTGCTTTCTCAGCAGATTGCTGGGATGCAAAGCAAGCCCATTCGTATTTTTCATTATTTAATGAGCCTTCAGCCTCTTCGAGATCCCTTTTAGCCTGTTTTAGCCAATCCATCGATCTTGACGGCATTTACTAACTATAATTAAAGTCTTTATAAGCATTTCTATGATCTTTGTTGGTCTGCAATCTCTGTTTTTAAATAATTCAATTGCCTTATAGAAATTATCATGGTTCTTATGCGGTAATATATTTATTAATAAATTGACCGTTAAATAAAATAGTGGAATGCATGTTTTTGAACTAAAATTGGTGAATTAAAATATATAAATTCTGCAGAAACTGGAAAGTACTCGAAATTTAATGCCCCGGTAATAGAATAGCAGAATTATTCTTAACCAGGCATAGAGCAACATGGAAATAAGCGTGTCAAAATTTAGCAGTTGCAGGTGTATGCATTTTAAACTTTAATATGTTTTTACTATTTCATCCACATAACAGGCTTTGTGACTTTCGTGCTTAAAGAATTCGTGTAAAATCAGATATTCAAGGTAGGTTAAATATTGTAAATAATATATATAAAAATTATACAGTAGCCACATAGGAAATAATATAAATTCATACATTGGAACTATCAAAAAAAATAGAAAATGATATATTTAAAGTTGAAATTAGGTTTTTTAAGATTTACATGAAAAGATATTTATTACTGGAGGACGGCACAACTTATGAAGGCACTGGTTATGGCTATGAGGGCGAGACAAACGGTGAAATAGTTTTTACAACTTCAATGTCCGGTTATCTGGAAACTATTACGGATCCATCGTATGCTGGTGAAATACTAATTTTCGCCTTCCCGGAAATTGCAAATTACCCCTTAAATCTGGAACATATGGAATCCAGTAAGGTGCAGGTCGCCGGGATTATTACAAAGGACGCACATTCAATTTATTCTGGCGGAGAATCAGGAACAGGATTCAATGAGTTTTTAAAGCAAAACATGGTGCCTGCAATAGACGGGATAGATACCAGGTCACTGGTAGAAAAAATAAGGGAATCTGGCGCAATTAAGGGTTATATAAAAAACAAAAATGAATTTCCGGATAAATTTGAGGATACCATGGATCTGGACCTTGTTTCCATGGTGTCAATTAAAAAATATAAGTATTACAATTCAGGGCATAAAAAACAGATACTTTTCATAGATGTTGGAACAAAAAATAGCCTTATTAAGAGGCTAAGTGAAACAGCTTCCCTGCACATAGTTCCATATAACTATGATTTCTTTAACATTAAATTCCACTATGATGCAATTTTTCTGCCCAATGGTCCGGGAAACCCTGGCCATAGTTCTTTAGAGCCATTAAGGGCGTTTATAAGGGAGAAAAGTAGCAGCATGCCTGTAATGGGTGTGTGCCTTGGGAATCAACTTATAGCACTTTCTATGGGCGGCAAAACAGAGAAAATGAAATACGGGCACAGGGGAATAAACCATGCTGTGCTCATAGGGAACAGGGTTTACATTACATCACATAACCATGGATACGCCGTTAACGGAGATTCCCTGAAGGGTACGGGCATGGAAATCTGTGGCACCGATATCAATGATGGTACGGTTGAAATGATAAAGCACAGGGAACTCCCGGTATTTTCTGTCCAGTTTCATCCCGAAGCATATCCAGGGCCCTACGATAGTACATGGTTTTTCAATGATATTAAAACAACTCTAGGTGAAAAAATATGAATTCAGACATAAAATGCACACTGGTTATAGGTTCAGGCCCAATAGTAATAGGCCAGGCTGCAGAATTTGATTATTCAGGGTCTCAGGCCTGCCTGGCATTGAAGGAAGAGGGAATAAAGACAGTACTCCTCAATTCAAATCCTGCAACTATACAGACAGACAGAGAAATAGCTGACAGGGTATACATAGAGCCGGTAGACCCGGAAAGTGTATTGGCAATTATCAAAAAAGAAAAAATAGATTCTATACTTCCTTCAACCGGTGGGCAGGTCGGGTTAAACCTTGTTATCCTGCTTGAGAGGCTTGGAATACTTTCCTCATACAATATCAAGGTGCTTGGAACACCTGTAACATCAATAGAAATTGCAGAAGATCGGAAAAAATTCTTTAACCTGATGAAAAAAATTGGGGAGCCTGTAATAGAATCATATACACTCACAAAAAATGATTACAGGGATTTAATGCCTGGCATTAAAAAATATCCATTAATATTGCGCACGGGATTCTCACTGGGCGGATCAGGCGGCGTCATAATTAAGAATGTGAAGGAGTTGAGCGATTACTGTGATGATTATTTTTCAGTTCATGATGATATGGTAGAGCTTGATGAGTCGTTACTTGGCCTTAAGGAAATAGAGTACGAAATGATGCGTGACAATAATGGAAACTGCATTTCAATATGCAACATGGAGAATCTTGACCCCATGGGAGTACATACCGGTGAAAGCATAGTAACAACGCCATCACTCACATTGAGCAATGATAGTTACCAGAAATTAAGGACATCTGCTATCCATGTTGTCAATGAAATTGGTGTTATTGGATCCTGCAACATACAGTTTGCCCTTGACCAGGAGAAAGATGAGTATTACATTGTTGAGGTAAACCCGAGAACATCAAGATCCTCTGCACTCGCATCCAAAGCATCGGGATATCCAATAGCCAGGGTATCAACTAAAATTGCAGTAGGATATAACTTAAATGAGATAAAAAATCCTGTAACCAAAAACACATATGCTGCATTTGAACCATCAATGGATTACATAACTGTTAAAATTCCAAGGTGGCCATTCGACAAATTCTCAGTAAAGAGAGAGATAGGAATTGAAATGAAATCCATTGGGGAAGCAATGGGCATTGGCAGAATATTCGAAGAGGCTTTGATGAAAGCCATATCTTCGCTGGACATTAAACAATCTATACCCATGAGGTTATTTACATCTCCGGAAAAGACAATAGAACTGATGAAAGTGCCAAATGACCTGAGGTTATTTGCCATATTTGATGGATTATTCCAGGGCATAGGTGTGGATAAAATTTCAGAATTGTCAGGGTATGATAAATTTTTCATAGTGAAAATAAAAAATATTGTAGATGCCATGGAAACAATAAAAAGGGGTGTAATCCCTGAAAATATGGAGAATCTAAAAATGCTTGGAATTTCAGATGAAACTATTTCATATTATACCGGCATTCCACAAACTGAAATAATAAAATATAGAATTGAAAAAAAGATTGTTCCTGTATACAAAAATATAGATACATGCTCCGGTGAGTTTAATGCTGATACCACCTACCTCTATTCAGCCTATGATACACATAATGACAACAGAATAAGCAATAAAAAGAAAGTTATAGTCATAGGTTCTGGCCCTAACAGGATATCTCAGGGAGTTGAATTTGACTATGGTGCCGTTAAATCTATACTGTCATTGCGTTCAATGGGATACGAAGCTATAATGGTTAACAGCAATCCTGAAACTGTATCAACGGATTTTGATATATCTGATAAACTTTATTTTGAACCTGTTACCCTGGAACATATTTCTAATATTGCCAGTGCAGAAAAACCTGAGGGAATTATTATTCAGTTTTCAGGCCAGACCGGGCAGAATATGGCATCCGGAATATCGGAAATATTTAACAACATAATTCTGGGAACTAAGCCGGAAGATATATACAGAATAGAAGAACGTACGATATTCTCAAAGACCTTAAGGAGCCTTGGCATAAAACAACCAGATTTCATTGAAGCTTCAAATATTAATGAGCTGGAAGAAAAAATCAAGGGCATTAGCCTTCCTGTAATCATAAGGTCAAGTTTTATTATAGGTGGGAGGGCTATGGATATAATATACGACTATGATATTCTGGTTAGCCGTGTCAGGGAATTATTTATTGAACGCCCGGGCTCACCTGTCCTTGTAAGCAGTTATCTAAAAAATGCAACCGAAATTGATGTTGATTTTATTTCCTCAGCTGAGAAATCTATAATAGCGGGTATTTCTGTACACATAGAAGAAGCTGGAACACATTCCGGAGATGCGACAATGGTACTTGGCCCCGGTGTAGTGGATTCTGATACGCTGGAACAGCTCAAAGAAATAGTTGAAAAGATGAGGCAAAATTTTAACCTTTCAGGGTTATCCAATCTTCAGCTGGCAATAAAGGACAGTGAAATATATGTTATCGAACTGAATGCAAGGTCTTCAAGGTCTGTTCCATTTGTGTCCAAGGCAACTGGAATTAACTGGATAGATTCCGGTGTTAAAGCTATGCTTGGAATTGAGCCAGACCTGAAATATTCTGAGCCGGCATCATTCTTTATAAAAGTGCCTGTATTCCCATTCAAAAGGTTCAGGGATATGGATGTCATCCTCGGCCCGGAAATGAAATCAACCGGTGAGGCAATGTGTTGCGGAAAAACTTTCCAGGAGGCTATGTCTAAGGTAATACGCATCATGAAAAGGGATTTTAAATTAAACTCTGTCATTATTACAGTAAATGATGCTGATAAAAATGAAGCCATAAAAATAGGCAGAAAACTCGCAGCAAAGAATGTTAAAATATATGCAACACCGGGTACATACAATGCCATGAAGGATGCAGGAGTGAAATCAAATGTTGTTTACAGGGTCAAAGATTTGAGGTCACCGGGAATCAGCGAAATAATAAAAAATGAAGATATATCAATGATAATCAATACGCCTTCAGAATCATATGGCTCTATAAGGGATGGGTTCTCAATCAGAAACCTCGGAATCAAGAAAGATATTCCGCTCATAACAAATATCAGGTTTGCATCCGAACTTGTAGATTCCATTTTACATGAAAAAAAGGCACAGGTAATGGAATTGACAGAATATTATTGATATAATATTTAATTAACATATAAATTTTAAAGGAAAACATATAAAGAATACAATTATTATGCTTCTATGAAAGATTTTAAAAATATTTATATGAAAATCAGGGAGGTATCACCGGAACACCATTTTGAATTTACAGATTCACCGTTCTGGATACTTATAACAACTATACTTTCACACAGGACAAAGGATATTGTAACAGATCAGGCTGCGCGGTCCTTATATAATAAATACCATGATTCTGTGGGACTCGAAAACGCCGATCCTGCGGATGTAAAAGCCATTATAAAATATGTGGGGTTCAGCAATGTGAAATCACTGAGGATTATAGAGATTGCCAGAATAATTAACCATGAATATGGTGGAAAAGTGCCTGATACCCATGATGAGCTTGTGAAACTTCCGGGCACAGGAAGTAAAACTGCAAATATAGTGTTAACCCAGGGATTCAATATTCCAGCTATTGCAGTAGATACACACGTTTTCAGGGTGTCAAACAGAATCGGATTGGTACATACAAAGAATCCAGATGAAACGGAAGAGGCATTGAAAAGCATAGTGCCTCTTGAGTACCAGGTAGAATTTAATCCTGTTATGGTAGAATTTGGCAAAAATATCTGCAAACCCGTATCACCACGATGCAATATATGCCCGGTATCAGATTGCTGTGATTATTTTGCCCAGAAAAATACCGGCGATACCGCAATAAAATCTAAAAAATAGCACGGGTAAAGGAAAATGGTGAAACGAAAGGATAATAAATGGTATGTGTATTATTTGAATTAATAGAATTCCGGCAACGGTACCCCGATATATCCTTTCTCACAGGAACATTCAGGGAAGTCATGGTGGTATAAATGGAAAAATATGTTATAGTGGACAGATACTTTGATGGATATAAATGGGAGAATAATTCCACAATTTTTAAGGTTAAAAACGGGATTATAGCAGAAAAATATACTGCAAATAAGCAGGATATGGAAAACATCATGGAGAGTGGCAACGAAGTTCTGGATTTGCGTGGAAAATTTGTTACTCCAGGGTTAATAGACTCCCATGACCATTTTATGCTCACATCCCTGAAATTGAAATACCAGGTAGATTTCTCAGGTGTGCGCTCATTTGAAGATTTTCGGAGGGTGCTGGAGGAGAACAGAAACAAAATCGTACACGGATGGTTTCAGGGGTATGGCATTAATGAGTACAACATGAAAGAAAAGAGGTTGCCAGATATAAAAATTATTGACGAAATTATGGGAAACACACCGGTATTTATAACACAGATGACAGAACATTACGGCATCTGCAATTCCCGGTCCCTTGAAATAGCGGGAATAGATAGGAATACGGCAGACCCTGCAAACGGCAAACTTGGAAGAAATTCAGATGGAAATCCTGACGGGGTACTCTATGAGGCCAATGCAATGGACATGGTCAAGAGCAGAATTCCCGAATATACCTTAGATGATTATATTGAAGCAATAATATCCGGGTCTGAAATGTACAGAAAAGCCGGGCTTTCAACGGTAAAGGATATTGGTGGAACAGGAAACGATGTTAACGAAGAAACCAGAATCTGTGCTTTAAACCGGATAAGCAAAGAGGGAAACCATAAAATAAGAATTGCAGTGGCACTGCCTGTTTACTCGCTAAAGGATGTCAGCAGAAAAATTGAGCTGGCTAGCATATTGGAGGAAAATCAGCATATCATGTTTGCAGGGTTCAAGATGTTCCTTGATGGAAGCATATTATCCAGAACTGCGTGGATGAAGCATAGCTATGTGGGCAGCAAAGGCAATATGGGCATCCCGCTGTGGGACATTAAAAATTTCAGGGAAGGCCTCAAACAGCTTTCGGCTACCGGCCACCACATAAGCATTCATACAATTGGAGACCGTGCTATTGAAACTGCACTGGATTCTATTGAGAAATTAAAAAGCTCCGGCATTGCATCCACATATGCCCTGGTACACTGCTACAAGCTTGAGGAGAAAACAATAGAGAAAATTAAGAAACTTGATGTGGGTGTTGAAACACAGCTTGCCTTTGTGTATTTTATAGGAGACTCATTGAGTGACAATATAGGGCTCGACCAATCTAAATGCCTGTTTCCTGCAAAAACTATGGTTGAAAAAGGCATCAGGGTATCAAATGGTTCTGACAGCCCGGTGACACCATTTGACCCGCTATATGGGATATATTCATCTGTATTCAGAAAAACACTTACAGGGAAAAACTCTTCTGTTTACAGTAACAATGAATCACTTACCATTGAAGAGACAGTGAAAACATATACATCTGAAAGTGCAGCGGTAATTGGATGGAATGAAATAGGATCGCTGGAAACTGGCAAATTTTCAGATTTTACTGTCTGGGACCCTGATCCTGCAACAGCCGGGAAAAATATAGAAGATTATCTGCACATAAATCTTAAATCCATTACCCTTTAAGGTTATGGGTTTCCAAATTCTATTTCAGGTTTTTCTGCACTTCCGTAAACTTTTCCCATTATATTTTTATTATCATGGTTAAATATTATCGATATATTTTCATTTATAGCTTTTTTTAAGAGTTTTTTCTTCATCTTCAGTGTTTCAATGGGGTATGAATCTATGGCTGTGATATAGTATGGTTTCAGGTGGAATGATGATGGAAATAAATCCCCGCCATACATATATTTTTTTGAATTTATTTCAAAGAATATTACCATGTGCCCTTCCGTGTGCCCGCCTGTATTTATAGCTGTTATGTTGCCGGTAATCTTTCTGGAGCCCTCAATAGTTTTAATTTTTCCATGAATTTTGCCAGGGATGTAACTTCCCCTTGTAAAGTCATTTGGATGCCTGAAGGCTTTTAGCTCTTTTTCCTGCATTATTATCTGCGAGTTCCTGAATAATTTATTTCCAGAGAATATATGGCCATTGTGGTCAAAATGCATGTGTGATAGTATAATGTTATCAACTCCCTTTATATGATAATCGTTTTCCAGGGAATCTGCAATGTCATTATTTTTCTCCGGCACGAATATTCTACGGAACCTGTCAGAAAAATTATTTCCGATCCCTGCATCCACCATTATATTTTTATCGTTTACACGTAAAAATGGAATATTTGTTGTAATCCTTATTTTATTGTTATTATCACTGATATATTTCGACCATAATACTTTTGGAACTATACCGAAATAAGCTCCTGAATCAAGCTCATATGTGCCATCGTTTAAAAAATAGATTTCTTCCATAGTTAAATAGTATAAATAAAAATATTAATCTTTTTAAATTAACGGAATTACGCGTATCTCAACGCGATTCCCTTTCCGAATCTGGGATAGTTCCAGTCAATATTGTCATAGGGGCAGGCTATTCTTGAAGCACCGCATTCAACACAATTTTCATATCCTATGATTATCCTGTTGTTTTCCCATGTAAAAACATTTGCCGGGCAAATGGATACACACGGCTGTGGCTCGCCAAATCTCTCAGTGCATTCAAGGCAGGTATTTACATCCTTAATGCCAAGATGTGATTTATCGTCCTTTTTATATCTCAGTGTATATAATTTCTCTTCTGTTCTCATTTATCTCATCCTCATAACAAAACTCATCAGGTCAGGTATAATATTTCTATAATTACCTACCATGGTATTTCTAATTCCAATCAAATCTCCAGCAGCCCAGCCTTCAAGAAGGGAAGAAACCATGTTTATGTATTCTCCTGCTTTGTTGCTGGTCATGAAGTCAGATTCCAATTTTCTTTCTTTAGCTATTTTTGAAATTTCCGGGTGTTTCATCAGGTTATACCTGTAAACTTCCTTATCGTAGTTCATAACAGCTGCTTCACCTGCAAGTGTTCCGGATGCTATAGCAGGGGTTATCCCATCAAATGTGAGCGGGTCTACAAGGCCGATTGCATCCCCACACAGGTATACATTGCCCTTTGCCACATTTGTTTCCGGGAACCCTCCTTCAGGTATAACCTTGGCTGAGTATTCCCTCAATGAGTATCCCTTCACCTTTTCCGCTATGCCCGTTGTTTCAAGGAATTTATCCAGCAGAGCCTCTGGCCTGATCTTCCTGTCAACAAGTTCCTTTATTGGAGAACCAATTCCAACTGCCAGGCTATCTTTGTAGGTGTACATGAATCCAGCAACAAGTGGATCTGACATAATCATTCTCCAGGACATGCCTGTATCGTCATCTGGAAAACCGAATATATTGTTCAGGTCTCCTTTTTTAATAGAGTATACCATTTTAACGGCCTGTACAGAGTTTGAAGGTGTCCAGTCCACATTTATTCCTGAGTTCATGGATACAAGGGCATTTACACCCTCTGCAAGAACGAAAGATTTTGCAGCAACATCTCCCCTGTCTGTTGTAAGTGATTTTGCAATCCCGTTCTCCCAGTTCAGCTTAAGTGCGGTGGTTTTTGGAATAATAGTAGCACCTGCCTGTTCGGATACAGATGAAAGCCATTTATCGAGTTTTAATCTTCCTGTTGTGACAAGCCCTTCAGGATGGAAATCAATATTTACAGGCTTATCTTTTTCGTACAGTGAAAGCTTCATGGTATCAACAGTTCTTTCATATGGCATGCCTTCCCCGAAAACAGATGTTATGTAATCCTTTCTGACCTCTGCACCTGAAACGTTCTTTGAACCGGGTTCAGGCCCCCTTTCAATAACAAGAACCTTTTTTCCTTCCGATGCCGCTTTCAGAGCGGCTGCTGATCCGGCTGGACCTGCGCCAACTATAACAATATCATATTCAAGCATTTAAATCACCAATTTTTTTAATCAGTTCTGGAACTATCTGGAATATATCACCTACAACTCCATAGTCGCAGTTTTCAAATATCTGGGCATCAGGGTCTGAGTTGATAGCTATTATTCTCTTGGAACCCTGTATTCCTACAAGATGCTGTATAGCTCCCGATATTCCCATGGCAATGTATAAGTTAGGCTTTATTGTTGTTCCTGTCTGCCCTACCTGCCTATCCTTTGGATACCAGTCAGAATCTGCAAGTGGTTTGCTTACACCCACTATTCCACCAATTTTCTTTGCCAGGTCTTCAGCTAATTTTATGTTGTCTTTATTTACAATTCCCCTTCCAACTCCAACTACAACCTGTGCGGCTGCAAGGGCATTGGTTTTTTCTATATTCTTGTAATCTGTGATTTTGAATCTGGAAACGGGTTTTTCCAGTTTGTCTTTAATTACCTTACCCTTAAAATCACGTTCTGGCAGTGCTGAGAATACGCCTGCCCTTGTTGTCACCATTACGGGCTTATTGTTTGGGCATATAATTGTAGATGTTTCCTTTCCACCGAAATCAGGCCTTGTTGCCTGCAACTGCCCTTTTTCATCAACATCAAATATAATGCAATCCGCTATTAAACCTGTGTTGACCTTTATTGCGGTTGTGGCTGCCAGTTCCCTGGAATTATATGTTCCCGGGAAAAAGAGTGAGTTCGGCTTATATTTATTAATCATCATTCCCAGAGCCTGGGTATAAATATCATTGTCATACCTCTTTGCATTGTCAGTTTCGCAGTAATAGGCTTCATCAGCTCCATACTTAAAGGCCTCATCAATCAGGTTCTCATCTCCTGTGCCGATTATAATTGCCCCCAGTTTAGTGCTCATCAAATCAGCTACTCTCCTGGCTGCACCAAGAATTTCAAGTGAGGTTTTGTTCAATTCACCGTCAAAATGGTCTATGTATACCCATATACTATCTTCAACCTTTGTAACCGGTTCAGGTTTTTGATATGCCTCCTCCATTGCCTTCATTCCTGTAAGGGAACCTTTGATCTTTGATATAAGAAAATCAACCGTTTTGTTTAAATCTTCATTTTTTATAATTTCTGGATTTCTCATTTTAGGCGGTGGCCTTACCCGTATAACTTTTGTGGGAGATGCTGCTAACCCGATCATTTTCGGGTCAGCGTTTATATCAGTTTTTGAATATCTGGTAACAGGGAATGTTATTGATTTAATCATGCCTTCAAGCGTGGCTTCCCTTGGACTGTTGGAATTTTCCGTAATTGTCGCAACAAATGGCATCTTGACCTCTACAGTTTCAGTATCAAATTCTGTAGTTCTCTGCAATCTGGCAATTTTTGTTTCCATATCTATGTCTATAATTTTATCGGTGTAAGCAACTTCAGGAATTCCAAGCCACATTGCTGTTTGTGGGCCTACCTGCTGTGTTTCCCCATCCAGGGCCCTCCTTCCGAATAAAATTATATCAGGCTTTCCTATTTTTTCAATGCTTCTGGATATGGTATATGATGTAGCCCATGTATCGGATCCAACCATAGCCGCATCTGTAACTAAATAGACATTGTCGGCGCCCATTGCAACGGATTCCCGGAGTGTAATATCACCCTTAGGCGGACCCATAGAAACTATTGAAACGGTTCCACCATATTTTTCCTTTAATCTGAGAGCCTCCTCTATGGCGTGCAAATCAGGAGGATTAATAATGGCCGGCACGCCCTCCCTGACCAGATTATTTGTTACCGGATCGATCCTTAAATCGTCGGCATCCGGAACCTGCTTTACAGAAACAACAATATTAATGCCTTTCATGAAGGTATATACAGAGTTCTATTAAAAATCTTTTCGAAAGGAAATAAGATTTTATTTAAAAGCGTAAAAGCAATCCATTAAAATTGTGTCAAAATGACAAAAATACTTAATTTTTAAAATATTTAAATGTGATTTTATTTTTTCTTATCATGTACAGAAAAATACCAAGCAACAGGGCAATAGATATTACGCTTAATATGATTTCATTAAAGGTGCTGCCGTAAATCTGGTTGAGGTAGAAAGAACTTAAAAATGGGCTTGCACCTATAACTAACCCGAAAAATGTTCCTGTAGCACATGCCGGGCATACACCTATGGCGCCTACAAGGGACAGGGGTGTTGCCTTCTTCAATTTTAGCCCCATAATTGAAAAGGCAAATATTGAACTGCCAAGTATTGATGCGCCTATTAAAGAAAGGACCTGAAAAGGGTAAATATATATTCCAATTATATGTGATTCATAAAACAGGAAATTAGGGGTAAACATTGGAAGCCCGTATACAGATGTAAGATAATGGGGGTACTTATATCCCGATGGCATGATGTGTACCATTCCTCCCTCTACCATAAGAATAATGGTATAAATTGCAAGAATGGGGTAAAAATGTTTGAGCTTTGGAATAGAATAACGTGATTTTATGAACATATATATCGATATGCCAATAAAGAGGGCACCTAAAATGAATATAATATCATCCAGTGAGGTGTATAGCCTGGCAGTACTTGCAGATGCCAGGTAATTATATGATTCAGGGTAAAATAGGTATCCAAATTTTGAATAAAGCTCATAACCATTCAAAATTATAATAATGCCAACCATAAAGAGTATGAGACTTTTATTTTTCATACCAGCCCATAAAATTATAATTTATATCTTTTATGGATTTTTCTCTATTCATTAATTGACGATATTTTATTGGTAAATTTCGTTTAATGCTGCCATTTTTTTACCAAACGTAATGTTTAAATTAAATCGTACCATGATTAGCCAATGACTCTCGAAATAAGTAATATCATGCAAAAACATCCTGCTTATATAGATGGTGCTTCAACTATATATGATGGGGCGAAGAAAATGACTGAAGAAAACAAAGGGTCTCTCCTGCTTGGTTCCGCCGAATCCATGAAAGGGATTGTTACGGAACGGGATATTATTAAGGCAATTGCCGGAGGAAAGTCTCTGACTGCACCGGTCGGGGACGTTGCAACAAAGGAGAATTTAATTTTTGTGCATGAGGATGACTCCATAACAAAGGCAGCTGTACTTATGAGCAAACATAATATAAGGCACCTCATAGTAAAATCGGAAAATGGTGCTGTAACGGGAGTTCTCTCTACAAGGGACCTGATGCGTGAGAGCTATACTTTGAAAGAATTGGCAAACGTAAAAAATTCAGATTGGTTTGGAAGTGATTAAAATGGCAGTAAGTTTGGGATTGGAAGATGTATTCATAAAATATACAGGGTTAACATTTATAGATGGAAACGCAGGCGTGCTAAGATACAGGGGATATGACATAAACGATCTTGTCCAGAATACTGGATTCGAGGAAGTGTGCTATCTCATGACCAATGGGGAGCTACCGAATAGCCAGCAGCTGGCAGAATTTAAAAAATCTGTTAAGGAACATTATAAGCTGCCTGACCATGTTATGGAATTAATATCTGACCTGCCAAGGGAAGCGGATACACTTACAATGATGGAAACCGCATTTGCCTCTCTCTCCTCAGGTGATTACCAGTGGAATAAGGAAAATGACAGAAAACAGGTTCCAAAAATCCTCGGGGAAAATTTGGGAATAATATCAAATATATACAGGCACAAGATGGGAATGGGACTCCAGAATCCTGACCCGAAATACGACTACGCCGAAGCATTTCTAAGGAACTGCTTTGGAAATGCTGATGAGAAAAAGATTTCTGCAATGAATGCTGCTCTTGTTATATACGTTGACCATGAGGTCCCTGCTTCTACAACAGCAGCCCTTGTTGCTTCTTCTACTCTTTCCGATATGTATTCATGCATAACAGCAGCTACTGCTGCACTTAAAGGCCCGCTGCATGGTGGAGCAGCTGAAGCGGCATATAAGCAGTTGCTTGACATAGGAAATGTTGACAATGTGGAGAACTGGTTCAAAACAAACATATTAGATGGCAAGAGAAGACTAATGGGATTCGGGCACAGGGTTTACAGGACATATGACCCGAGAATGAAAATATTCAAGAAACTGGCAACTACACTGGAACAGACAGATGAGCAGAAAAAACTCTTTGAAATTGCAGTTAAACTCGAGGAACTTGGTGTAAAGGAATTCGGTGGCAAAGGAATATATCCAAATACAGATTATTATTCCGGCATAGTTTTCAATGAAATCGGCTTCCCCATATACATGTTTACAACCCTGTTTGGATTTTCCAGGGTTCTCGGATGGCTTTCACATATAACAGAGTATGTAGAGGAAGAGGAGAGGTTAATCAGGCCCAGGGCAGTCTATACAGGGCCAGACAAACGTGATTTTGTGAAAATTCAGGATAGAAAATAATAATTTCATTTATTTCTCACAAAATTAATTAATACCATATAATTTTTAAAAAGTTTTTCCATACGTTGACTTTATAAGTATAAGATGCAGGTTATAAATATATACAGATTTATCCAATATTTATATTTATAGATACTAAAAATTATAAAATTAAATTTTTCCTAGTTTTTATCATGCCTGAGGGCTTTTTTATCAATCTTTCCCACAGGTGTCAGTGGTAAGCTATCAGTGAACTGGATAATTTTTGGAACTTTATATTTTGCGAGTTTTTCCTGGCAGTATTTTTTAATTTCGTCCTCCGTAACGGATTTGTCGGAAAGTACTATTATTGCCTTAACAGTTTCCCCGCGATGCGCGTCAGGTACCCCTACAACAGCACACTGGGACACGCCAGGATGTTCGTAGAGAACTTTCTCCACTTCCTCCGGGTATATATTATACCCACCTGCAATTATCATATCTTTCTTCCTGTCCACTATATAGAAATAACCCTCGCTATCCATTTTAGCTATATCGCCTGTATGGAGCCACCCGTCCACCAGGATCTGTTTATTTTCCTCAGGCCTGTTCCAGTAGCCTTTCATTACCTGCGGCCCTTTAATGAGAAGTTCTCCTTCCACGCCCTGTGGTACTTCTGTTATGCCGTCATCAATATCTACTATTTTTTCATATGTTTCAGGCAATGGAAGCCCTATGGACCCTGGCTTCCTGCGATTTTTCCACTCCGGCAATAAAGGAGAAATATTGGTTACCGGGGAACATTCGCTTAATCCATATCCTTCTACCAGCGTTCCACCGGTTTTGCCCTCGAATTTTTTCTGCAGTTCCAGCGGGAGTGGCATAGCCCCGGAAATGCAAAGTTTAATATTGCTGATATCATATTTTTCCAGATCTGGATAGTTAATTATGCTATGATACATTGTTGGTATGCCGGGAAACGCCGTGGGCTTTTTCTTCTTGATTATGTTCAATGTCATTTTCAGATCCCTCGGGTCGGGTACAGGAATAATAGTAGACCCCTGCATAAGCGGGGTTAACATTGCAGTCATCATTCCGTAAACATGGAAAAAAGGTATGGACGATAAATAAGATATGCTCTCCTTGAAATCCTCAGGAAACCATTCTATCAGCTGATTTACGTTTGCCAGCAAATTCCTGTGTGTCAGTGTAGCTGCCTTTGGGACACCTGTAGTTCCTCCAGTATACTGTAATAGGGCAGCGTCATTATAGGGATCAATTGATTCGTCATCTGCAGCAGGATTCCTGGATTTCCCTGAATAAGGTATAATTCCTGCTGGAGCTGCAAGCTTTTCACTTTTCCCTTTTTTTACAGCTTTATAAAGAAGGGCTTTTACCGGTGGCAGGTAATCTTCAACCCTTACATCTATAATATTGTCAAGCATTTTTTCCTTCAACGGCAAAACCTTTGAGAGCATATCATGCATAACTACAATATTTCTTGACCCTGAATCATTGAGTTCATATTCAATTTCCGGCAACATGTACATAGGATTCATCTGGACTACAGATATTCCAAGTTTCATTGAGGCAAAGAAAAAAATAACATACTGGGGAATATTTGGCAGCATAATTGTGAGCTTATCACCCTTATGGAGATTCAGCCCTTTTAAAAATGATGCTGCAGACTCTATTTCCTGCTTTAACCTGGAATAACTTATCCTATTTCCCATAAAGTCTATAGCCACATGGGAAGCATATTTACTGGCCGACCTGCAAAATTGCTGGTAAATTCCAATTTCAGGAATTTGAATATGTCTTTTAATGCCGGGCGGATAAGATTTTATCATTAAGCTGTCAAGGTCTTCTTCTTTCATCATCGATTCCACAACGATCACCTGTGAGATTTTAAAACAATATAAATCCCGATGCCGTCGTATCCCACACTGTTTAAATAATATTCCTATGGGAACAAAAACTCAGAGGAATGAAATAGATATGATTGGAGATCCGTTTTATTATAGATTATTTCCTTAATAAAAAATGACAAGAACAGAAATTTATTACAAATCGAGCTACCAGAAAGAAAGCCACTGAGTTTACGATGTGGATGAATTTATGGAATTGTTTAAATATTCAATAATTAGTTAATATTTAAACAATTTTCAAATCCCATGAAAGTTATAATTTTTAAAATAACAACAAATTAATTATTTTTCAGATAATTATAACATATGCATATATAATAGTAATGTTTATATGATAATATTAAATTTATTAACGTAGGTGGAATAATCGATGCACTTAAACATAAGGCATCAACACCTATATTTTACCTGAAGATAGCAGGGGATTTACGCCCGGGGAAACATTAACCGATACCTTTGAAGGGCTTAATACTTCATATGTGAAGGCAAATTATGTCGATGAACCAGGAAGCTTCAATGCTTTGGAATGAGGTAGTTCACCACTTTAATCCAGTTATTTTTTCGTACATATGAATGTATAAATCTGAAACTGTTTTAACAATATTTTCCGGCAAAGGTTCTATATCCGGCTCCGGTTGATTATTATCCCTGGCATCATAGAGTTTCTGGTGGTATCCTGTTTTTCTGTAATATTGCCTTACCATTTCCTTGCTGAGTTCATTTACCTGCCCGTTCTCATAATCTTTCTTATCCCAGAACCTGTCTTCATCCAGCGTGCCGAATGTATCAATTATTACCGGTTTTCTTTCAAGGCCCAGTGCAAATTCTTTCTTTCCATCGGCATGAATAAGCCCCCTGCTTTCCACAGAACTATTTATCCTTCTGTCTATCTTAAAAATGGTTTCCTGAATCTCGCATAATTCACCGGCATCAAGGCCAGAAATTTCAAGTGCCTCATCAGTATGAAGATATCTATCAAACTTTTCGAATTTTGTTGAAACTTCAAAAAATGGGTCTGGAAGTTTTTCTCCATAAACAGGAGGATTCTTGAAACCCAGGGAATGATAGTCAATTTCCCCCGATTTTACCCTGTCATAGGCGGAACCAGCAAGATAGTACCTTGTTATAAACTCCAGAGGTACCATATAATTTGAAAGAAATTTATAACCGCGGTCTATCTGCCTGAATTTTTTTACTTTCATTTCTGAATCAGACACAAGTTCAATAAAATCTGTATCTATCCCCAGGGATGATACAATATTATACCAGTAAGTTGAGGTTCTGCACAGTGATTCGCCCTTATGTGGGATAGAATCTGGAATAATCTTATCGAATACGGATATTCTGTCCGAAAATTTAAAGACCAGATCCTTTCCATCGTCATATACATCCTTTACCTTGCCTTTTCTAAGAAGTTCCATGCCCATAAATAGTTAATGCCAATATAATTTTATTGATTTCTAATGAATAAATATTTGTGAGTCACCCAAATTTAAACATAAAAATTAATTATCAATGCTAAATAACGGTTCATGCTTGTATACATGGTAAGGCACGGTGAGACATATAATAATGCGTCTGCTGTATTTCCTCTTGATGATACTGAATTAAATGAAAATGGATTGGAACAGGCCAGGGAAACGGGAAAATATCTGGAACAGTTATATTTTGATGCTGTATACAGCAGCCCGGTTTTGCGGGTAAAACAAACACTTGAAAATATGGGAATTGATAGATATATCACGGACAACAGGCTAAGGGATATTGGCACAGGGAAGCTCACAGGAATGAAAATAACGGAAATTGAATCCAAGGATCCGGCGTGGTACTCAACATTTCAGGATGGGGTTGAGAACAGATACGGTGTGGAAAAGTTTTCTGATCTCAAAAAAAGGGTGAAGGAATTTATAGGTTCTATTTCAGGGAACGGTTTTAAGAAGGTACTTATTGCAACACACCTTGAACCGATCCGTGGTATGTATTCGCTGTCAACAGGAGTGGAGGGGCTGCCATTGACGAGTCTTGAAATTAGCAACTGTTCCATATCTATTTTCTCTGTTGAAGGTTTTGATATAGAATTGAAAGGGTTTAACTGGCTTCCACTAAACAACTACCCCGATAGGAAAAATAAATCTTTCAATTAATCTATTATTGATTTCTCAATGTATATTGACTGATATTTATAATAGTCGTCAGGAAATACAGTTACGGTAGTACCTTTATTTTCAGATATTGCCAGGGATGCCATATAATTAGCACCCGACGAAGGGCCAACGAGTAAGTTATATTTAGCCTTGAGTTGCCTGACACCCTCATATGCATCGTCTTCCGAGACGGTTACAAAATTATCTATAAGAGATTTATAGGTATCAAGAAGAACTCTGTGGTTTGATTTAAATGGATTGCGCAGTCCAACTATTCTTGACCCTTCTGCTGGAAGTACGCCTGTGACATTTATGTTGTATTTTTCCTTAAAATATCTGGCAAGCCCTGTAATAGTCCCACCGGTGCCTACTCCCACCACGAGATTGTCAATATGCTCCAATTTTTCATTAATTTCAGGCCCGGTTCCGTAATAATGGGCGTTAGAATTCATAATATTTGCATGCTGGCTTAGCCTGTAGTATTTTTCCGGATATTTTTCTATCATGTCTTCTACATAGTTTATTGAGTTTTCTGTGCTATTGCCTGGAGTTGTTACAACTCTGGAACCAAAACTTGAAAGCAATTTCTTCGTGGCGTCAGGTGCCGATTCCGGAATGACTATCTCGTTTTTTAAGTTAAGTATACTTGAAATTCCAGCAATAGCAATACCGGTATTTCCTGATGATGCTTCTATAATAGTCTGGTCGCTTCGCAACTCTCCGCTTTTAAGTGCATAATCTATCATAAAAAATGCTGCCCGATCCTTAATTGACCTGAAGCGATTGTAATATTCAAGTTTAGAATATATTCCTGTTTCTCCTATTTTGAATAGTGGTGTGTTTCCAATTCCAATTTTATTGGATTCCATAGCAATTTCATTAAATAGTGACATGAATAGCAAATTAAAATTAAGTAATTAACACTATTGAAAGACCCGGAATATTAACTAAACATAGTATATATTCTAACATGCTGATTTTTCTATAAAATTTTCTTATTCTTGAATCACAGAGCCGGAACAGGATGGTTTCCTTAATGTGCCACATATAGCTTTTCCAGGATAGCAAGGAGAGCCGGCTTATGCTGCCGGACTATTTGCATTATTAAAATTGTACAGTGCGTATAGAAAAAATAATATACGATATTTAAATGTTAATGAGTGGAATATACATTTAAGGATGGAAAGATATACCAGGATGACAATGAAATTTACACAATAAAATCAAATTCATCTTCCCTGGGAGCGAAATCAATAGAGATATCAAATACCTCGGGCCTCCAGAGTGTTTATATTGACAAAGCACCTGGTGGCTATAAAATTAGCCAGGGATCTATGGACATGGGAACCCTTTCCAGAAACCTTGTAATGAGCTATAACGGCAGGACATATTCTCTATCAAAGCCATATGCAGATATGGATACCAGAAAAATGGACATTAAATCCGATGATTCTAAAATAGGCACCCTTACTTTCGGGGCTGGTGTCCTAACGGGCACATATGATTATATGAATGATGAAGTACCGGTTATAGTCTATATGAGTGTTATGTCCCCCTATGTAAAATCTACATATAATGGTATAAATGCACAGAATCCGCAGGGGAACAGAAGAGCAAATGCATACAGGATGCCACGGATATATGCAATTTTATCCAATGTTATTTTCCTTGTTGCAATTGTTATTATTGTATTCTCAACATCTCTTGGAATACCGGGAGATTACGATTTCCTGATACTGATAATAGTCATAGCCCTTTCATTCGTTATACGGTCTGCAGGACGGAAGAAGTACCAGGAAGAGCACAAAAATGATGAAGACAATGGAATGAATAAAAATTTATAACCATATACAATTATCATATATTATGGATTTTTATGATCAGATAACTTCTCTAATAGTTAACGGGAAAATTAAGGATAAGGATCAGCTTCAGAGAGAGAAACTCTTATTATCAAAAAAATTCAATCTCGACGTTGTTCCCAGTGATGTAGAAATTCTTAATTATGGAGATAATAGAAGATTTGTGCAGTTGCTGAGGAAGAAACCTACCAGGACTGTGTCAGGAGTTGCGGTTGTGGCGGCTATGACATCCCCTGAAGCTTGCCCCCACGGCAAATGTATTTTCTGCCCTGGTGGAATTGACAGCAATTCTCCCCAATCATATACAGGGTATGAGCCATCTGCCCTCAGGGGAAGGACAAATTATTATGATTCTTATAATATTGCATTCAGCAGGCTAAAACAGCTGGAAACAATAGGCCATGATACCAGTAAAGTTGATTTAATAGTCATGGGTGGTACATTTACCGCCAGATCCAGAGAATACCAGGAAGAATTTGTTAAAGGATGCATTGATGGAATGAACAGGAAAATATCCCCTACGCTGGACCAGGCAATACTGGAAAATGAATTTTCACAGAGGCGCTGTGTTGGCATGACTATTGAAACAAAGCCTGACTGGTTCAACGAGAGGGAAATAGATGAGGCGTTATCCTACGGGACAACTAAGGTTGAGCTTGGCATTCAGGTACTTAATGACAGGATACTCAGGCTTAACAGAAGAGGGCATGGCGTGGAAGAAATAGTGAGGTCAACCCAGCTCGCAAGGGATGCGGGATTGAAGGTTTTATATCACCTTATGCCAGGAATGTACGGGTCGTCCTATAAAGAGGATATAAAAAGCTTTGATATGGTTATGGGTGATGAGAGGTTCAGGCCAGATATGCTAAAGATATATCCAACGCTCGTTGTAAAAAATACAGCATTGTATAAGTACTGGAAAGAAGGAAAATACATACCATACGATACTGAAAAGGTAGTCAGGATGGTTACCTATTTTATGAAAAACATGCCACCATGGGTAAGGGTAATGAGGATGCAGAGGGATATACCTGTTAATTTTATTGAGGCAGGGGTAAAGAGGAGTGACCTGCATAACCTTGTTGACCTGGAAATGGAGGAAATGGGAATAAAAACTATGGAAATTAGAAGCCGGGAAGTTGGAATAATGAAAGATTCCTTTGGAAATGATTATACCCTCACAAGAAGGAATTACAGGGCATCCGGCGGTGATGAAATATTCCTTTCCTTTGAGAGTTCGAATGGTGATATTATTGGATACCTCAGGCTTAGAATTCCATCAGAAATGGCACATCGCAAGGAAGTTCTATCCTCATCAGTGATAAGGGAAATAAAGGTTATGGGAAATATAGTACCGATAGGTGAAGAGTCCGGAGAAAACTGGCAGCACCATGGATTCGGGAAAAAACTGCTGGATGAAGCCGAAAGGATATCACTTGAGGAATATGGTAAAAAGCGTATAATTGTAATCAGTGGAATAGGAGTTAGAAACTATTTCAGGAAATATGGATATGAAAGGCTGGGTCCCTATATGGCCAAGGAAATTTCTTAATTATTTCCAGTTCTTCCACTGATTCAGATAACCTTCTGACATTTCCCTGAGTTTTTTTACATCTTCCGGCGGGAGTATATTTACTTCTCCTATCATTTTTGCTGTAACGAAAATTCTTGCTGATTTTTCAAGAACCTGGGATGCTATAATTGCTCTCTCCATGTCTGTGCCAACAGATACAGCCCCGTGATTTTTCATTATGGTAGCGTTATTCAACTCCAGCCCTTCAACAACATATCTGGCTAATTCCATGGTCCCTGTTAAAGCGTAACGGGATACATTCACCCGGTTTCCCAACAGCATTGCCGTGTCCTCTGTCACAGGAGGAATGCCGTCACCGGTAACTGCCAGTACTGAAGAATATATAGAATGTGTGTGTACTATTGCCATTACATCAGCCCTATTTTTATATATTTCATAATGCATCAGGCGCTCACTTGAAGGCTTTAATTTTCCGTCTATCACTTTACCATCAATATCGGTGATAACCATATCCTCTGCATTGCTTTTATTATAGTTTGTACCACTTGGCGTAATAACTATATTGCCATCTTTGGCCCTCAAACTGATATTCCCCCATGAACCGACAGTAAGATTGCTGCTTACCATTTCCCTGCAGGCATTTAAAACAATTTCTCTTTCTTCTGAATAAAGCATTCTAAATAATTGCCATTCTCTATAAAATATTTTTTTGTTTTTATTTTTTAACAAGAATTGTGTCAATTTCCGGTTCTTTGATTATAAACTTGATATCTGATGTCATTCTTATATTGTGTGATCTGCTAGTACCAACCACTATACAATCCGGGTTATCGGATTTAATATAATTTCCAACCTCTTCTTTTATTCCTGTGAAGCCACCGGACCGCACAATTCTTATTTCTATCTTGCTTTCAGATAGTATGCCAGGATTTTCCATCAGTGCTTTAAAACCATGAACCGGATTTTTGTCATATTTCCGCAAATCCAGTATTGTAACATTTGACCGGTTAAGTTTTGCAAGTTGAAGGGCAAAAAATACGGCCGCCCGTGTATTAATAGATTCGGAAAGTGGCAACATAATATTGCTATATGGATAACCTCTCTCCCCTGAACTCAAGATTGCCACTGGTATTGAGGAGTTTTTCAATACATAATCTCCTATATTGCCAAAAATTGAGCTTGAAAGCATTGACCTTTTTCTTGTTGAAAGTATAAGAAGGTCATAATAATGGCCCGATGTTTCCATAACCAGCCCTTCCCTTGCATTATCAAATGTTTGGATTTTTGGTATGACCTTTATTCCTGCTTTTTTCCCCTCGTTGTAGGCAGTAGTTACTACACCAAGCCTCCCGGAAATGTCTATCGGGTCATTTTTTTCCCTGATGGTTATAGCAGTTATTTCTGAATTATTAGCTTTAGCCATATCATATGACATTTTTAAAACCTTGCTGGAATTGGTGCCTTTGAACATTGGAATTATTAAGTGGTCTATTTTCAGGTAATATGACCTTGAAGACTCAAACATATTATATTTATGTTTGAAAAGAATATAAAAATTGCTATTTTTAAGTGTGACAACCTGTGGTTCTTCAAAAATCATACAATTATGCTCCGGCCGGGATTTGGACCCGAGTCGGGGGATTGAGAGTCCCTAATGCTTGGCCTGGCTACACCACCGGAGCTTAAGAAGAGTATTACTTTTTTATATTTAATATATTCATTCCATCCACGGAGAGATGCCCTTTCCTATTATTTAATGATCAATTTATTGATAACAGAGGGTTTATATTTAACTAGAATTATGTACACAACAGGATGATAAGAAATTCCGTATATAAAAATATATAAAAATATATAAAAATATATAAAAATGTATGTTAATGGGAAAGTCTTTTTAGCCTGATTTACATGTATATATATGAAACCTATGGCAACCAAGATTGTTGTTATTATCATAGCGGCGGCAATTGTTGCACCGGCTGCATACTTTGCATATGAATACTACTCAAAATCAAATGTCCCATCATCCATACAGCCTTTTCAATATATACCGGGAAATTCAACAGTGATATCAACCGTGCATACGAATGGAACTGAATACTATTTATACATGGATGGCGGCAGTATTGGAATAGTAGCCAATATTTCAGCTATTTCACAGGTTGACCCGAATTTAACTGCATCAAATAGCCCTGCTGCTGTATCAGGTTCAGGCACTGCAGGATTATTCTCCGGGTCCAATGTCAAAACCATTACCTATGACCATGTTACAGTCTACGAAATACAGAATATCAACGTATCAGGAATACTTCAAAATATGCTAAACGTATCATTGAAAAATACAAACACTACAGCAAACATATTTGCATACGATACATCAGGAAATTTCATAGTTATCGGGGAACAGAAAGCGATAAATGAGTCTATATCGGCCCACCTATCATCGAGAGATGCGGTAAGCTTCAAAGGGTATATGAATGATAGTTCCAACATTTCTCTGTACTACAGGGCGAATAATACAATTCCCACTATAAGCTATATTACAATGAACTCAACGTCCAACAAAACATATTTTAATATAAGTCCTGTAAATTCAAATGACCTCCAGGTTGACAAATTTCTTATTCAAACGGCAATAAGCAATTCTAATGTATCCCGGGAAATAGGAAATAACTATACAATTACAATATCAAACAGTCAGATACATTTAAACATAGATAAGGGCTATACCAGCCTGCCAGCAGTACTTAAAACGTTAAATATAGGAGTTATATAAGTAATATATGTCAAAAACCTCTACTATTTATTTACAGTACATTAAAAACTATTACAGATCCAGAAGTTTCTTCCTGATGCTTTTCCTTATACTGCTTATAGGTTCAATGATGTCATATTTTTCATTTAAATATGTAAATGATCTTCCATCGTTCCTGGGCGGCACTGTATTCCCGGCCTCTATGAAGGTTAATGTATTCTATTATCTCTGGACACTTGTACTCTTATATATACCTGTATTTGCATCAGTATTCTTCGGGTCTCCTGCCATATCCAGCGAGATAGAAAACAAAACAGCATATTTTATATTTCCATTGCCAATTAATAGATACAAATTATTCTTTGGAAAATATTTTGCAGCATTCACAGTTACAATGTTTATTGTTGGAATATACCTGATATTCGAAGTTTTTACATTATCATACCTTTTAGGTGCTATACCGGCCACCTATTTTTCATACTCGTTCATAATGCTGGTTCTGTTCATATTAAGCATAATGTCTGTAACTTTCCTTATAAGTGCAATATTCAATAAAAACACATATGCATACATTACAGTTTTTGTTATATATTACATATTTTTTGAAGCAGGCTCCTTTATTATAGAATTATTATACAAATATACTCCGGTATATTTCCTGAATGATGCAGCCAGCATCATAGAAAGGGTATATATAAACATAAACCCTGGCAATGCATTTGTAAGCCATATAGATATTAATCCTGCATCATTTTCTGAAATAATGCTTTCTGCCCTTATAATGGTGATATATGCGGTAATAGCACTGGTAATAGGCATGTTGCTGTTCGATAAAAAGGAGGTGTCCTGATGGAAATATATCTTGACAGTTTAACAAAAAATTATAGAAAGATAAAGGCACTTGATTCAATAAACCTTAAAATAGAAGGGCATGGGTGTACCGGACTGCTTGGCCCCAATGGAGCAGGAAAAACTACAATGTTAAAACTGTGCACGAACATAATAAAACCGTCACATGGCAAGGTTGAATTAAATAATGTAAATGTTGCAATTTATCCAGAAAAGGCACTTGAACCTGTTGGTGCACTTATCGAACAGCCAGAGTTTTACAGTTACCTTACAGGATATGAGATTCTGGAATTTACATCAAAGATAAAAGGTATCGGGAAGGACGAATTCAAATCAGAGATGAAACGCCTCGGGGAACTTACCGGGATAGATGCATATGCCGATAGAAAAACCGGCACCTATTCACGCGGGATGAAACAGAGGCTTGCATTATCAGTGGCAATGCTTGGAAACCCGGAAATAATAATACTTGATGAACCTACTTTCGGTCTTGATCCAAAGGGCATGGTTGATGTGAGGAATATTATAAAAGATATAGCTAAGGAGCATCTAGTTCTTCTGAGCACCCACCTGATTTCTGAAGCGCGTGAGTTATGTGACAGGACTATAATTATTAACGGCGGGAAAATAGAATATGATTCAGCTATGTCTGCTGAGCGGAGTTTATTAAAAATTACAGCCACGAACAGTATCGACATAACCGGTGACAAAATAAAAGATTATTCCCGGGATGGAAATGTGTTTATAATTGAGAAAAACCCAAGCTTCAGCAATTACGATATAATAGGTGATTTAATTAAGCAGGGGCTTAAAATAGAATATGTGGAAAAATTCGATAATCTTGAAAATATTTATGTTTCAGTGATAGGAGGAAAGGCTAAAGATAATAATTTTTCATAATATAGCCCGTTAAACTGCTAATTGATGAAAACCTTCTCCCGTTGAGAGCCAGCCCGTTACGGTTGTATTTTATGTGCAGAAATGGTATTTCTGCCGATGACAGGTATTTGCATAGTGAGTCAAAAGTGGTTCCGGAATCTATAAACACATACATGGAAGGTTCATCAATTGCCTGTGAGATTACATCTTCCATTGATCTGAATACCCCGAGCCTTACGAACTTATAGTCAGGCATTTTTATTTCCTGCTCTATTACCATGGTATCATCCTGCTCCACTTTCTTTAATTTTGTATTTGTATATTCCTCAACAGAAATTTTTTTAGCCATTTTTCTGACAGCGACAAAAGTAGAAACATTCCTTATATTCTCTTTAAATCCTGTTAATATATTCCGATCATCCCCTATAAAAGCGAAATATTTAACATCCGTATTAGCCAGCATCTCCTCAAGATCGTCATAATTTATCATATCTTTTTTCCTCCTCAAGTATTTTTTCAATTTTGCTAAATTCATCACCGGTGGCTTTCAACATCCCAGATATCAGATTTTGCCTCCATGCTTCCTTTATTATTTCCTCATATGCGTCATCTATGCTTTTGTAGAATCCAGCTGACACCATTTTGCTAATTGCTTTTTCAATAAGTGGATCCGGATGGATACTGTTATTTTTGGTGATTATCCCTATCCTTTTTATGGAAATGTATTCTAATACAGCCATTCGTATAAATTCTGACCGGCTCGCATAATTGCTGTTGTATGAGAGAAAAGAATCTATTTCTTCGAGTTCGTCATTAGATATACGTATGGTGAGCTTTTCACTCTTTTCTGTCATTATTATGTTAATAGATATATCTGTATTTAAATTTATTGTTTGTAAGGACAATATTCTAGAAATGTACATTTAATTTGTTAGAGCTAAATAATATACATAAGTTAATTAGCCTTAAAATAAAGGATTCAGGAATACAAATAATAAAATCATCAAACTCTAATTTTTTTTAATTTTATTTTGTACATTTAATTTTAAAAATTAATAATAAAACAATATTAATTAACGTGTTTATAATTAGATATTATGGAATTTGATTATAATAAATTACTAAAGGATGCATCCGGCGTTCTATCGTCCAAAAACCGGACAGAAGATCGGCTAAAGGTGCCTGAACCGGAGATAATATACGAGGGAAAATCTACTATTATCAGGAATTTTATTGATATTACAGAGATGCTAAACAGGAATCCGGAGGATCTGGTAAAATATTTTACAAAGGAATTCGGGATAGGAGCTTCCGTAGCCGGCAGGCGGCTTATTATCAATAGAAAACTCAGGGAAGAAGAGATCAGGGAAAAATTGAATGCCTATATGGCTACATATGTACTCTGCTATGAATGTTCCTCGCCGGATACTACAATAGAGAAAGTTGGCAGGACATACCTTCTCGTATGTAAGGCGTGCGGTGCAGAGCATCCAATTAAAGCTTCAAGGGAAATTAAGGAAAACGAAGACCAGCTTACTGAAGGAAAAACCTACACAGTCCAGATCACAGAAATTGGCAAATCCGGAGAAGGGCATGCATTTTATGGTGATTTCACAATATATGTGCCGGGAACAAAGAAGGGAGAACGCCCAAAAGTATTGATCAAGAAAATCAGGAAAAATATAGCAATAGGGGAAGTCGTAAAATAATGGACAAAATAATTCTGGATACCAATATATTGATTTATGCAATTCAAAACAAAATTGATCTTGAAAATGGCATAATGTCAATAACCCCGAGGATGGAGCCACTTATCCCCGCATGCGTTCTGGCCGAATTGCGTGGGCTGGCAACAACAAAATGGTATGCAAAGGCAGCCTTGAAATATAGTGAAAGGTTTAAAAACATAGAATCCCATGGTGAAGGAGATTTCTGCATAATGGTGGTTGCTAAATCATTAAATGCCGCGGTTCTTACAAACGACAGGCGTTTTCGCAAAATATTGAAAAATAAGGGAATTCCGTGTGTTACAATGGGCAACCAGAATAACCTTCAGTTTTATTGATTCCTATAGCCATTAAAAATATTATAAATATTATAGAGATATACCCATACATGGATTATAACTTATACAATACAATAAAGATACTTAAAAAGCTCTCCGGTTCAGGCAATACAGTATATATTTCATCAGGCGAACTTGCTGAGGAACTCGGTGTTAGCCAGCAAACATCATCACGGTTTATTATAGAACTGGCTGATAAAAAATATATCGAAAGGACATTGCAGAACAGGAAACAGAAGATTACATTGCTGGAGCCCTCCCTTGATCTGCTATATTCGGAATTAAACCAGCTCAATTCCATTCTTGAGATGCGGCAGGAATTTAATTTAAAAGGAGAGATACAGAGTGGATTGGGAGAGGGAAAATATTACATTTCCCAGGAAGGTTACATGGCCCAATTTCTCGACAAATTAGGAATTTCGCCATACCCTGGCACATTGAATATAAAAATTTTTCCTGAATATGAAAACGTTCTGAGAAGGATACGCAGTGCCGATGGAATACATATAGGTGGATTTAAAGATAAGGAAAGGACATTCGGCGGGGTAAAATGTTTCTCAGGGAGAATCGATGGTACCAGGGCATGGCTAATTTTCCCTGAAAGAAGCAATTATACCGATATTGTTGAGATCATTTCGGATAAGTTCCTTCGAAAAGATTTAAAACTTCAGGATGGGGATGAATTAAATATCAGGGTAGCACTTGATCACTGAATAATATGAAAGCTGTAGCGTTATTTTCCGGCGGCAAGGATTCGTTTTTGTCGGCTATGATGGCCGTGGAACAGGGATATGAAATTATCTACGGGGTAACAGTTGTTCCTGAAGAGTATTCAATGATGTTCCACTATCCAAACTCGAGGATATCAGAATATGCCGCTTCACTTCTTGGTTTCAGCATTAAATATATCAACGAAAAGGATTACAGGAGCTACCTTGGAGAAATATGCAGGAATGGCATTGATGCCATAATAACTGGTGCCATAGCTTCAGATTACCAGAAAACCAGAATAGAAAGAGCATGCTATGATACCGATACTATCATATACTCCCCCCTGTGGAGAAAAAATCAGGAATGTATCATAGACCAGTTAATTTTGCGCGATATACGGGCTATGATTGTATCTGTATCAGCCGAAGGGTTGGGAGAAGGTGACCTTGGCGCTACAATTGATAGAGATTATTTCCAGCATCTAAAATATATTAATGGAAAATATGGAATAAATATAGCTGGCGAGGGCGGGGAATATGAAACTTTTGTCTACGGGCTTGGAAACATGGAAATACATGGCCTTAAGAAAGAAAAAATATGGAAAAATTCAGGAGGATATATGATTCTCAGCACCTGATGCCGTGATGATAAAATTGTACCAGGTCAATGGCTTTATAACACATTTATTCATAATTACATTGAAACCGAAATAGATGCAATTATACGGAGGAGCCACATTTTATTATACAATTAATATCTGTGTGCCAGGTTATAACCCTTTAAGTTTTATTGTTAATAATATATACAATTATTTTTAATTTACTATATATTATTAATTATCTCTTCTCCAGACATCTCTTTCTTGCAGTAAACACATTTAATTGTTAATGGGTCAGCATTCACAGTCATAAACTCGGATTTTACTGGTTCACCAGCATTTGTTATACAGTTCTGGTTTGCACATTTAACTATGCCTTTAAACACCTGTGGCATATCAAGCTTGAACTTCTCTATGATTTCATAATTCTTAATTATGCTAATAGTGGCTTCATTTGCTATGAGTGCTATTTTGTCCAGTTCAAGTTTTTCAAGGAATTTATTTTCTATTTTTATGACATCTTTATAGGCAAGCTTCTCACTGGTGACCCTGATGCCAATACTTATAGAATTTGACTCGTCAATGCCAAGAATGGCAAGGACTTTCAGGGCTTTCCCGGCGGCTATATGGTCTATTACTGTCCCATCCTTTATTTTTGATATTTTTAACGTTTTATCCATTTTATTCACCTGCTATCATAGAAATTATAGCCATCCTAACAGGTACCCCATAATATGCCTGCTTGAAATATCTTGCAGCAGGAGTATTATCTACCTCTGAGGAGATTTCGTCTACCCTTGGAAGAGGGTGCATTATAATAGCTCCCTTCTTTAACTTATTCACATCACTTACAGTTATTTTATATGAACCGATAAGCCGTGCGTATTCATTCTTATCCGTAAACCGCTCTTTCTGTATCCTTGTAACATAAAGTATGTCGGTTTCCCCGAGATATTTAGTAATGTCAGTTGAAATATTCATATTTAGCCTGCCCTTTACGTCATTGTATACATGTTTCGGTATTGCAAGATTTTCCGGAGAGACAAGGTTAACAGTGACATTATACCTCGAGAGGGCAGAGAGCAGTGAATGAACTGTCCTGCCATATTTAAGGTCACCAATAATAGTTATGGTTTTGCCGTCTATGGAACCGAATTCTTTCCTTATTGTATAAAGATCAATAAGGGTCTGTGTGGGATGCTCACCAGAACCATCTCCTGCGTTGATTATGGGCTTTGATGAGAATCTGGATGCAAGAAATGCAGCTCCTTCAAGAGGGTGCCTGATTACAATAAGATCGGAATAGGATTCCACTATTCTTATAGTATCCGCAAGTGTTTCTCCCTTTGAAGTCGAGGACGTTTTTGAATCAGCCATGCTGATTACTGAACCTCCAAGCCGTTCCATTGCTGATTCAAAGGATAGCCGTGTCCGTGTACTGGGTTCATAAAAAAGAGTTGCAAGTATTTTAGAGGACATAACATTAATTTTCTTTCCTGATTCTATATTTTCAAGCATCTTATCTGCCCGGGAAAATACTTCATTTATGTCTTCACCGTCAAGGTCAGAGATTGAAATAATGCTTCTGTTTTTTAACATTATTACCATAATTATTAACACTATCTTTAACTTTATTATAAATGGTTATGTATATTATAATAACAGATTTTTATAAATAAACAGATTATTTTAGAATGTGTTTTTCCAGCAAGCAGTTATATTTTATTGATATTAAATTTGGCAATATTCATGTAAACGGGTGTTTCATGCCGCGCCATAAATAAGATTCATTATAATGTTCAAAAGTAATTTATAATGAGAATAAATATGCAATAATGGAAGACCTGAAAGATACTGTAAAAAAATATTATATTGCTGTAGATAAAAATGATCTGGATACCCTGTTTTCTATATTTGCCGATAACATAGTTTACAAACGACCCGGATACGAACCTATAGAGGGCATGGCAAACTTTAAAGAGTTTTATCAGAAGAATAGAATAATAAAAGAGGGTCACCATACCCTATCGAATATCATAGCAAGCGACCCTTATGTGATTGTTGAAGGAGAATTCAATGGTATTTTAAAGGATGGCAGCAAATCCCACACAACTTTCGTTGATGTGTATACATTTTCCAGCGGGAAAGCCATAAAAAGGCATACTTATTTCGATGGGCAGAGCGTTTAATTTTCCTATCAATAATCCTAAAATAATATTTTATCAAGCTCCACGCCGAGCCGTATAAAATCAATGCTCCATAGATTAATCAAAAAATGTCCAGGATAATTGTAAAATCCGTATGGATGGAGGACCCTGGAATAATCTCCATAAAAACGCCCCAGTTTTGTGATATCAAAACCAGTGTAAAAACCAAGCATCCCAAGTATAGCACCCGCCTTTGGGAGTGAAATTGTAAACCTTGTGGCTTCCTTCCCGCATTTTGCACATTTTTCCTCAATGGATATTCCCGCCTCATCCTCTATTTCCTTTACGGTCCGGGAATATTTTGTGTAAGCCTTTGAATGATTTCCACAGAGCGCAATCCCGCTTAGAAATATGGTATTGCCTGTTGGAACATATTTCTCTCCCATGTAATGCCATATCCGGCCAGTAAATTGCTGTAAGCCATATAATATAAATTTTTTATCTATCAATCTGTGCCATTCCATGTGTTCCAGTGCAATTTCGTATGGATTGTTTTCAGTTTTCATCATTGAAATTATTTTTACCAGTGAAATTCGTTCAAGAAAAAATCTGGTATTCTCGAATGCTGCACTGGCCATTCCGTTTTTAGCAGAAAAATGTGCCTGTTTCAGGGCAGTAATGGCACTTCCTGTTATATTATAAGAAAAGTGTTTGTCTGTTTTGTCTGTTATATATTGCATCAACTCAATTGCTTTGCTTTCATAATTTTCATTTATAATCACATTATTTCCCAGATAATCCAGTATTGACCGTTTTTCAAAGTTAGCTGTATATTTTTTATATTTAAAAGGCTTATCTTTTCCCATATCCACATGTATTCATTTATATTTTAAATGCTTTTATTGTAATCTGGATCCGGAATTGTGATAAAAATTAATAATATATGAATGATTACTTAACATGGATTCATTAATACATGGCTTTCATAAGATGACCGTAGATGAAAGAAGACAGATCATCAGGGAGTTTTCAGGCCTCTCTTCAGAAGATATGGAGGCAATGGATTACAGGATGGATATTAGCACCGCCGGAAATATGATAGAAAATGTGTATACTATTATGGATTATCCAGTGGGAATTGCCACAAACTTCAAAATTAATGATAAAGAATATTTAATACCTATGAGCCTCGAAGAACCATCTGTTATAGCTGCGTGTTCCAATGCCGCCAGATATGCACGGCCAGGAGGCTTTACCGCATATTCTACTAATTCTTATATGCGGGGCGAAATTGAATTATATAATGTACCGGACCCGGATTATGCAGCCATAAATATTCTTAAAAATAAGGAAAATATATTGAAAATGGCAAATACAAGATCAAAAACACTCTCAGGCATGAATGCTGGTGCAAAATCAATAGACCTGCATTTTGTTAATAATGAACTTATAATTAATATTATAATAGATGTGGCTGATGCTATGGGCGCTAATATAATAAATACCATGCTCGAATATGTGTCAGGCTATATAGAAGAACTCACAGGAGGACAGGCAAATCTCAGGATCATGAGCAACCTTACAACAGAAAGAATTACATATGCATATGCAAAATTTGACGGGAAAATGCTTGGAGAGGAAACAGTGGATAGGATAATACGGGCAAATGAATTTGCAAAAAATGATATATACCGTGCCACTACCCATAATAAGGGTATAATGAACGGCATCGATGCTGTGCTTCTGGCAACCATGAATGATTTCAGGGCACAGGAAGCAAACTCACATGCCTATGCATCCATGGGTGGATATGGCCCACTGACAGAGTATAGAAAAGACATTGACGGGAATTTGATTGGATCAATAAAAATCCCTATAGCTGTTGGCACAGTAGGCGGGGCAACAAAAACATCCAGAAAAGCAATGCTTGCAATGAAGATAATGGGAATACATGGATCCGGTGAATTTTCAAATATCCTGGGTTCAGTCGGGCTGGCACAAAATTTTGCAGCACTGCGGGCACTGGCAGCAGAGGGAATCCAGAGCGGGCATATGAAATTGCATGCAAGAAATATAGCTATTGCAGCAGGTGCTACAGGAGAAATGGTTGAAAAAGTTGCCGGCGAGATGATATCCACCGGGAGCATTAGCTACACAGCAGCAGTCGATATAATTAAAAAATTTAGGGATGAATAAATATGGAAGAATACGAACAGAATATAAAGAATGGGGATGCATTTGTTAAGAAGGAAAAATTCATGGATGCTATCAGGGAGTATACTAAAGCATATGACGCAATTTCAGAGGATGACATAAAAGCTGAAATTTGTTATAAACTCTCCCAGTGTTATTCTTCCCTGGATCACAAAAGCACAGAAAATCCGCTTAAATATGCAGAAGAGTCACTTGAACTCCACCACAAACTTGGAGATAGCGAGCTTGAGGTAATGGATCTGATAAATATTGGCTATATTTATCTGGACAGTGGCAAAAGGGAAGATGGGATTTCTTATTTCAATAAAGCTATAGAGGCAGCAGATGCTATAAAGGATGTTACTTTATTTGCACTTTCAAACAATGCAAAGGCAGAGGCACTTTCCAGCCTGAAATCCAAACAGGCAGAGGCAATGAAAATATATGATAACGTTCTGGAACTAACAGAGAAGTCAGAAGATTGGGAGAATTACTTCGAGGCATTGTATGGGAAAATTAGCATATTACGTGATGCCGATATCAATGCTGCCTTCGATGCTGGAAAAGCAGGGCTGGATAAAATAGATACGGTAATGAATACTATTAAAACAAAGAAGGATAAAAAAGAATTTAAAGACTCTGTTTCATACCTCTATGACTCTGTATCTGATATTGCAATGGAGCTTGAAAATATAGATGAAGCTATGAAAATAGCAGCCAGGTCAAAGGAATAAAATGGAAAGAAAATACTGTACAACCCGGTATGGAAAACTGTCATACCTGGATGGCAACTCCGGTTATCCTGTAATTTTTTTGCACGGTTTTGGTGGTACAGGAAACACATGGCTGAAAACCACGCCGTACCTGGAAAAATGCATACGGCCAGTACTTGTGGATTTGCTCGGGCATGGCCATTCTGATAAGCCAGATATAGAATATACAGTACAGCAACAGGCTGAATCCATCGTTGATTTAATCAATACACTTGATATTTCTAAATTTTCCATTGCAGGAAACTCCTATGGGGGCTGGATTACGCTGAAACTTGCATCAGGAATGCTGGAACCTGATATGATTTTCCCTGTTGATAGCGCTGGAATCTCGCCTGCTTTAAGCAATGGAAGCAGGGAGAATATGAACCGCGTTCTTGATTCCATTTTGAAATTAAGGAATTATAATAACAGAAACGCATTGGAAAGAATAATGGAAAATAATAAAAAACAGGAAGAGAAAATAAGCGATACAGCTTTAGGCAATATCAAAAGCAAAACAACTATAATATGGGGAAGTGTGGATAATATAATACCTGTATCCTATGGGCATGCCATGGAAAGCAAAATTTCTGGCAGTGAATTAATTGTTATGCCTGATGCCAGCCACACACCATTTATAGATATGCCCAAGGAATTCGCAGAAATAATAAACAGAAAAATTAAAGAATACTCTCTCTGTTAATCACATTTTTCCAGTTTGTTTCCTGATTCTATCAACAATATTTTTGTATTCTTCATACCTCTCCCTGTCCTCATCGCTAAATGCAAGGAAATTTTTTGATGGCAATATATAACGATCACCATTTAGAGCCAGTTCCGGAAACTTTTCATCTCCGGATACAGATATGCTAATATCATGAATATCGGCAAATTTTATTTTCTGATATTCTGCACTGTCTTTTTCATTATCAATCTCCTGAATTTTTGCAGATTGGTTTAAATTGTAATGCTGGAAGATAGTTTTAATCATGTTTTTTAAATCATTATAAAGATCCTCAGGCTCCACAGGGTCTGTAGCTCCAGGAACAATAAGTGAATCAATGTAATCCATATCCTTTCTCAGATGAAGTTTTTCTTCTATATATTTACCGGAAAATATACGGTAAATTTCAAGGCTATCCTTATTTATTATGATTTTAAAAATGCCACCTCTGGATAGCGGAACCTTCCATGCGTTATCAATACTTTTCATATAACTGAATATCCGGGATGTTAATTAAATATTCCCACCAGCGCTTATTCTAACTTTGCCTTTGCTATCTGGTTGAATTTTGTAACGTTCCCATCATCATCTATACTCAGATAAACGGTATAATGAAAGCCGGCATAGTCAAACTCTGTTGATACATCGTATCTATCGCTATTGTCTACTATGCTGTTAATTGTAAAGTTTGAGATGTTCTCCCCATACATATCCTTAATATTTTTTTCAGCAATGAGTTTAACATCTTTCATACTTTCTACTCCCATAGGTGGTTATCTGTATTTTATTAATAATTGTTTCCAAATTGCAATTTATTTTTTATATTATTTGCAATATTAATAATTGTTGATCTGGATGTGATACCTGCATTAGGTGCATATAAAATGTTAAGCAAACCAAAAAATTATAAAATTTTTACCGGTTTAAAATAATGTTTTTTTGTTACTATCTGGTATTCATTCAACAATTCATTTTTGAAAAATAAGTATCTCTTTTTAATTTTTATATTATTATTTTTAAGAAATGTATAAGGATTATCTATAACCATTTTTAAAATATTTTCAGGGCTTACATAATTTAAAAACCGTTGATACCTGTACAAAAAATCCATTTCCGAGAATATATCGGGCTCTGTGACAAAGACATTGTCAGTTCCCAGCATTAAATTTATATTATGCTTTAAAAATTTATTATAATCTGGCCTTTTACCATAGAATATATTTGACCGGGGAGTTATTACAATACTTACATTATTTTTACTTATTTTATCTAAATCATTATCATTCGATTCTATTCCGTGTATCAATAGATCCGGTTTCAAATTCATAACCTTATCTATATCTTCATTTATATTTTCGCTGAAATGCAAAGCAAATATTTTATTTTTTTTATGGGTTTTAATGCTGATATCATAGATATCGTTGTAATCCATATCTGAGATTGAACTTATGCCTATACCGTTAGAATTGGCTATGATTTTATCTATGTCATCGTTATTGTAAGGCCTTGCAAATATTACGGGTTTTATAAACTTTTTATTTCCTCTTTTTATCATATTTATTCCCTTCAACCCATTTTCACGGAAATCAAAATATGATATTATTCCATTTTTCTCCATAAAATTGTTGGTCTTTGATATATAATTTATTACTTCATTGTCATCAGCATTATCTAAAAATCTATGCTTTAAGCCATCCGGACCCACAATTTCAGGCAATGTGCCTTTCGGCTCTTCGTTTATAAATGAATCACCCACATGTGTATGGGCATTTACGGGCATTGGAATTAATGTACCATGGTTCATATTTCCTGTTTTATTACTATATATTTCGCCGGTGTCATCGACTTTTAATGTACCTCTTCGCAACTTTCCATTATAATATATATTGCCTGAAAATTCCATTTTTTATAATTGATATATATTATAAAAGTTTAACTCATAATTAGGTAATATCTCAAAATTGTTATATTAGTTCTTAATAAGGTTATATGATTCCATATATTATAATAAACGTTGCAATGTCGCTAAATGGCAAAATATCGGCTATAAATGGAAGATACAGGATTTCAAATGACATTGACATGACCAGGGTAATGGATATAAGGAAAAATGTTGACGGCGTATTACTGGGGGCTAACAGCGTAAAGGTAGATAATCCGGTTTTGAATTATGCAAAGAATAGAATAATTTTAGATGAGAAATTTAGATTAAACGACAATTACCATGTATTCGATGGAAAATCAAAATCATATATATTTTCAAAAAATAATAAGAAAATAAAAAATGCGGAAATAATAATTTTAGATGATTTGTCAATAACCAGTATATTAAAAAAACTATATGATATGGGAATAAAAAGCATACTGGTAGAAGGGGGTTCCAATGTTATAAATCAATTTATAGATGAAAAAATATTTGATGAATTTTATATATTTATAAATCCCGGCTTAATATTGGATGGAATATCCTTGTTTAAAGAGGAAATGAAATTAAATTATAAAATATCCATGGAAGGTGAGGGTTTATTATTGAATATTAAAGGTATTAATAGTTTTTAAAATTATTAACTCATTTATAAGTATTTACCAAATAATTAAATAATATGTTACAATCATGGTTTATGATTGATGAGGCAATAAGGGCATTGAAAAATAAAAAAATAATTTTAATCCATGATTTCAATGACAGAGAAAATGAGACGGATATGGTAATAGCATCCGAATTTGTTACCCCTGAAATAATAAGGACAATGAGAAAAGATGGAGGAGGTTTAATATGCACTACAATTAAGGAAAAAGATGCAAAAAAGTTCAATTTGCCCTATCTGGATGATTTGTTTTATAAGTCACTGAATATGGATAAATCTGTTTTAAATTCATCAGACATGGGCTATGATACGAAAGACGCATTTTCATTGACAGTAAATTCAAGGGATACTTACACGGGCATACCTGACAATGATAGATATAAAACGGTAAAGCATTTTTCTGAATTTATAAACGCTCTCGGAAATAATGTAAATGTAAATGAAAAGAATTTCGGAAAAATATTCAGGGTTCCAGGCCATATACATTTATTAATAGCAAGGAATAATTATTTTAAAGAGAGGAAGGGGCATACTGAATTAAGTACATATATTGTAGAGAAAGCAGGTCTGGTACCCAGTGCAACAATAGTAGAGACACTGAGTGATTCCTTTAATTCCATGACCCTGGATGAATCTGAAAAATATGCAGATGAACATAATATGGTGTTGATAAATGGGAAAGAGATTATAGACGATTTCAATAAAACGGACAGGGTTTTACAATGAAATTGATAGGGATAGTGGATACAACATTTGCAAGGTACGACATGGCTTCATCTGCAATAGATGAATTGTATAAAACCGGAACTGGATTTGAAATAAAAAGATACACTGTCCCTGGAATAAAGGATACGCCAGTAGCAGCATTAAGATTGTTCAGTGAATACAACTGCGATTTAGTAATGGCATTTGGCATGCCCGGGCCGATGCCTGTAGATAAAATGTCAGCACAGATAGCATCAACAGGTTTAATGGAAGTACAGTTAAAAACAATGAAGCATATTCTGGAAGTTTTTGTCCATGAAGATGAAGCGAAGGATGACAGAGAACTTGCATGGCTATGTGACAACAGGTCAAGGGAACATGCAGTGAACGCATATTATTTGCTATTCGAGCCGGACAAATTAACGGAAAATGCGGGCAGTGGGTTAAGGCAGGGATTTGAGGACAGGGGCCCGGTAAATTCGGGAAGTTCCGGGCACAAACATTAGGTGATCTAAATGAAAATAGGAATGGTAGTTGCAGAATTTAATTATGATATAACAATGATGATGGTGGAGAGAGCTAAAGATTATGCAGATTTTCTAGGTGTTGAGTATAAAATACTTAAAGTACCGGGAACTTTTGATATACCCTTAGGAATTAAAAAATTGTTAAAAATTGACGATATAGATGGCATAATAGCAATAGGTGCTGTGATAAAAGGGGAAACCGATCATCACAGAATAATAATGGAAAATGCAGCAAGAAAAATAACTGATTTATCATTGGAATATGAAAAACCTGTTGCTTTAGGCATATCCGGTCCCGGGGAATCCAGATTGCAGGCTGAAGCCAGAATAGACATGGCAAAAGAAGCTCTGGAAAGCTGCGTTAAAATGGTTAAATCATTGAATAATTTATAAATTTATTTTAATATATTATTTGGAAATTTCATAATAAAATTTAATATTATTTTTTATTTTTCTTCGGGTCATAACTATAATTGTCATATTTTGTTCTGTACCATGCTGCGGTCATAACAATTGTGACTATCACAAAGAATCCTGTAATTGCAACAGAATATGCATTTGGATCATAACCATTGTATGTACCGGATGTCAGTGCAGCTGTAACTATCACAATGCCCACCATAGTTATCACGAAGGCTTTGACTCCTCTTTCATCTTTCTTTTTCGGCTCAACATTTTCTCTGCTTATTTCAGCCTGATCAATTTCTTTTTCTTCCATTTAGTTCACCTTCTTGTATATTAAACGTGCAGCAATTAGCAGGAATATTATCACTACTATAAAGAATTCCAGGCTACTTACTGCCATCTGCAAATCACCACTCAATATATGCCCTGAAGCACAGCCATCTGCCATCCTTGCTCCTAGTAACATCATGAAGCCACCGGTAAAAGCACCTCCTGCCCTTTTTATCTGGCTATTCCCAAACCTTGTCTCCCATGAAGGTGGAATAACACTGTTGAATGATTGGAATCTCCTTGTAAAGAATATTGAAGCCAGAAAAGCACCGAATAGAGTACCTATATCACTGAAAGGCTCCCATCCTATTGTATGGACAACAAGAGTGCTATAACTATATGCCCCTGCCGGAAGCCATAATTTTGCCACAATCCACGAATATGTTGTTGATTCGCCAAAGATCTGGTGTAGAAACATTTCCAGTACAACCATTAGCCCTATAATTATTCCTACGGACATCATGACCACACCAAATAATTTAGATGAAACAGTCCAGTGATAATTTACTTTCTCAGCAATATTGTTCTTGCCAAGTGGCATAGAAGCCCCTTCCATAAGCATTCCCGCAGTTTCTATGTATTTTTCCTGTTCGACTGTACTCATTTTCCTTGATTTGTGCAATGAAGTATATGCACAGCTTTTTCCTCCCTTATACCTTGGAAGGAAATATGCTATGGAAAACATAACTATCGCCCATACAACTGCTATTCCAAATCCAACATATAGATTTGTATCTACTTTGCCACCAAAATAAATTTGCCCAAAATTATCGTAGCTCACTAACCATTGCCCGAACGATGTCTGATATATCAGTGTCCAGGATGCTGCCCCAAGCAATCCACCAAGCAGCGCGTATATGGCGTCACGCCTTCCTTCCCCGAGTCCCATCCATACCGTACCTGGAACATATCCTGAAACCGCAATTCCAACTCCGAACAATGCAGCTCCGAAGGCCACACCCAGTACATAATCGGGCTTAACTCCCCAATGGAATGCAACCCCAAAGGCAGCCAGCCCATAAAGTGCAAGAGCTCCTGCTCCTATAGCTATTGCTATACATCCTACAAATAACCTATCCTGCCATTTACCTAACCTTAGAAGTACCTCGGGATTAGATATTCCCCAGGCTTCAGCGAGCCCTCCTATTACCATTCCAATAAATAAACCAATCCATTCCCATGCAGTTACACTAATTGATCTGCTCCACTTAATTTAGGACAGTTATCATTGAGAATATATAAAAGATGACAATATCCCAGAAATCTGCTACATTTCTGATTATTGGCATATATAGAAATATACAGATTAACCACTCCGGGTACTTAATTTATCTGGAAATCCAGTAAAGATCACAAGGATATGCTGCAAAAGTAGGATGATAAGGTTTGTCTATGGAAATATAGCAAAATAAAGGATTTTATTAATCTAACCATATCATCAAAAGTGTCCAAATTTAGAGGGGGCACACCACTAATCATTTCCTTCACTCTTTTATCTGGTTTCTATTACTTACAAATTAACAGTATTTTTAGGTATTTTAAACTGTATGCTTATATATAAGGTATCTTATTAAAATACTATAATATTATATAATTTATATTTTTTACGGGAACCTAAATCTTGAAATGACATTATTCAATTCATTAATAAAGCAGCTAATTTATAGACTGCTCTTGTACCTTTATTCTAATGATAATTGATTCCGAATAGCGATTATATATCTATTTGGGAGAACGTACTATCAGATATCCCCACATAAACATAGTATAAAAATGAAAGTTTAATATTTCATGAAAATTATTACAAATATATTAATATATGATTTAAGTATAATTATTGATGTGCATATTTTGTGATATCGTTAATGATAAGGTAAAATCACATAAGATATATGAGACTAATAAAACATTAGCGTTTTTAGATATACATCCAATCTCAAATGGACATATACTGGTTATTCCAAAAGAACATTATAAAGATATATATGAAATGGATAGTAATATATTAATTGAAACTATAAAAACGGTAAAAGCAATTACAGGAATATTAAAGGATAAATTAAATATCAACGCAGTAAATATAATGAATTCCAACGGTGAGATAGCGAATCAAACGGTATTTCATTACCATATACATGTTATTCCACGGAGGGAAAATGATAATTTAAATTTTATAGATGAGTGGTGGCTTAATAAAATTATTAAAGTTAATGATGAAAATTTAAATGGCATAATGAATAAATTAAAAAGTTAAATATTATATTTACTTTATATTATAACTTCTATATTTATTTATAATTTTATCAGGATTAAAATTTGTTGGTGTTTTTTTCTCCAAACTGTATAGATAAAGGGACATTATTCAATTCATTAATAAAGCAGCTAATTTATCTACTATTTTTACATTTCTACCATTATTGTTGTAGCTGCAACCACAAGTTTTGCATCATATATTTATTGTATGAATGTACACATTTACACCATTAAATAAATCGCACTAAATGTAATTTCGAGAAGTCCGGTTTATCATTGAATGCGGCTTTCTCAGTGGTTATAAATTCCAACTATTCCGTTCTACCGGTGACACAAAGTTCTCCTATCAAAACTTAGGGAAAATATTAAAATTGGTTCAAATGCATGGTTATTTATATCAGGCAATTTATTCTGCAATTCAATATTATTATATATATAATAATAATTATAACTGGATTTGAATGAAAGTTTTTCTGGACAGTTCCGATATTAATGAAATCAAGGAGATATCAGATTACGGCTTCATTGATGGGGTTACAACGGACCCTGTTTCTATAGCAAGGGAAGTAACAAAGGGTTCCACTACAGAACAGGTGATTACATCCATAATAAAGGCAGTTAATGGAGAGGTGCACATACAGGTTGTTTCACAGGATTACGATTCTATAATGGCCCAGGCATTTAAAATCCATTCCCTCGGGATGAATGTAATAGTAAACATTCCGGCAACATTTACCGGGATTAAGGCAATGTTGAAGCTAAACGAGAAAAAGGTAAAATGTTCTGCTTTATCTGTTTACAATACAGTTCAGGCCATTATGGCAGCACAGAACTACGCGGAATATGTTTCTATAAAAACCGGAAAAATAAAAAATACCGCCGAGGATGGGATGGAGCTGGCCTACAATGTAAACCAAACATTTAAAAACTGTGGCTTTGACGCGAAGGTTCTTGTTGGAGGCATCTCAAACCCTGAAGACATAACCAGGGCAGGTATCATGGGTGCCGGTGCAATCTCAGTTACGTACCCGCTCCTGAAACAGGTGGAGGGAGATATTAACACGGGAACCGAAATCGCTGAACAGATGGAAGCGTGGAATAGAATTGCTGAAAGCAGCAGAACATTTTTTAATAAATAATATTATAAAATTAATTTAAATATGTACCGGCTCCTGCAGAACCTTTGGAATGTCCTGTAAATAAAGTTCGTTTTATAAATTCAGCCACATTATGTTTTTATATGCAGTTCGTATATATTAATGAATGATATGGTAGAAGAAGGAGAATTGGCCCCGGATTTCGAGGCTCTGGATACAGGATTGAAAAGCAAAAAATTGTCTGATTATAAGGGAAACGTTACCGTGCTCGCATTTTTCCCGGGTGCTTTCACATCTGTCTGCACAAAGGAAATGTGCACGTTCAGGGACTCTATGGCAAATTTTAACAAATTTAATGCAAAAGTCGTGGGCATCAGTGTGGATTCACCGTTCTCACTCAAGGAATTTGCCACAAAGAACAAACTGCAATTTGACCTGTTAAGTGATGGCAACCGTGAAATATCTGGTAAATACGGAGCTCTGTACAAAAGTTTTCTTAACATAAACGGGTTGACAGCATCTAAAAGATCTGTTTTTGTACTTGACAAAACTGGTAAAATTGTATATAAATGGGTCAGTGAAGATGCGGGAAAGGAACCCGATTATAAGAAAATAGAAGAAGTAATTTCAAAATATAATTAAATTGAAGTTAACCGGAAATATTTATTTTTTTACTACTTTTAAATTTTCCAGATACCGCTTACAGAAGCTATTGTAATTTTCCTTATACTTTTCCCAGGTTTTTATGTAGTCTTCAGAAACTTCACCAACAACTTTTGCGGGAACGCCTACAGCGATTGACCTGTCAGGTATTTTGCTCTTGCTTTTAACAACAGCGCCTTCGCCTATTGCCGCCCATTTTCCTACTGTGGCAAAATCTGAAACGGTAGAATTCATTCCTATCACAGCATAATCATCTATGGTGCCGGTATGTATAACTGACAGATGCCCGATTGTTACATGTTCTCCTATTGTAGTTTTTTCCCCGGGCCTTGCGTGTATTACACAGTTATCTTCAATTGCAGAGTAAGCACCGATAGATATTTCACCATAATCCCCCCTCAATACAGCGCCCGGGCCTATCCACACATAATCCCCTATATGGACATTCCCTATCACTGTGGCATTCTCAAAAACATACGCTTTCCTGCTTATTTCCGGAACCTGCCCTTCGAACTCATATATCATGCAGGTAGAACAGAGATAAAGATTTAAATTTAATTATCTGGGAAAATGTACGGGATTTATTTTTTGCTTTCCTTGAACCGGAAATAACGCACAAGCTTTCCGTCCTGATTGTATATGTCCCTGTACTCAATTTTATCTGACCATACAAGAAATGTAAGTTCCATATGAATAATCAGATCATCGTGGTCCTTTGCAATATGTTCATCTATTTCTTTTAAAGTGTATGCATTTACCGTGTTTTTTTCAAGAAATTCAAGTACTGTTGCGCCGATTGAATTGGTTCCGGAAGATTCAAACTGTTGTTTATCTACAGGCATAGCAAATCACTCTTCAGTTCCCTGCATCCTCTTCAAGGGCTTTTTTATAATTACCAACCAGTTTTACAATATATTTTTGAGCAGCACTTTTAAGCATCCTTGCACCCATGCTTGCTGCGGTCCCAACAATATTCATATCAGCCTTCCAGTTAACCTTTGTACCATCTTCATCAGGCAAAAAATCAAAATTAACGGTAAAGTCAACAGATGCCCCTGAACCGTTTCCCTTGCCTTTTAAAGTGATATGCTCACTGGCTTTTTTGTCGGTAATATCCAGAACCAGGTCAAATTTTCCCTTTATGAATGAAACGCCTGCTTTTGCAGTTAGCTTCATTTCATTTTCATCTACTTTCTCATAATTCAGGAGGTCGGGAATAAGTTTTATCAGTGCTTCCTGGTCCACAACATATCCGTAAGCTTTTTCCGGCGTGGTTTTTACATCAAAAGAGTCTTCAAATGTTAACATATGATTACATTAAAACATAATAGATAAATCTTTATGCTAATCCATTGTATTTTTGCTTTCAATGGCCCGCTGCATATTTCATAGAATTATATGAAACTTTTATAGTGCAAATATAAACAGCATGATTTTTTCCAGGTGCTATCAATTTACTATTCTTCCTCTGTTACAATATACAGTTTCCATAATTTGTCCGCAGCATATCCACAGCTATCTCCAATCACATCTTTCCTACACTTTTGTGTGTAATTGATAGATTACAACCACGCTTATATGATATAACTTCTATGTTGTATATAAACCACAAGATGTAAGAGGAATAGGGCGAACCAGGTATTAGTCTTCATCGTTGATACGGGCAGTTCCATACGTTCCCAGAATTTTAAACTGTTCTACTGATTTCTGTATATCTGTTATTGCCGCATCAGTATTTTTATTATTTTCTATATCTATAAAAAATATATATTGAAATGGTATGTATTGTACCGGCCTTGACTCTATTTTTGTCATATTTATCCCGTAATCGTTAAGTATTTTCAAAATTTTATATAAGGCCCCAGGCTTATTTCTGGTTGAAAAAACTATTGATGTCTTTGATGGAGCAGATGCCTTAACAGGTGCTTTAGCTATTAAAAAGAACCTGGTATAACTGTGCCTGTTGTTTTCTATGTCTTTCTCAAGTATCTGCATGCCATTTAAATTAGCTGCGATCTCACTTGCAATAGCTGCATGGGATAAGCCAAAATTTTCTTTAATTATCTGTACACTTCCGGCAGTATCGTATTCACTTACAGGTTTCATGCCGTGGCTGTATATGAAATCGGAACATTGCGATAAAGCCTGTGGATGGGAGTGGACATGTGTTATATTATCTGTTTTTGCTCCAGCATGCCCTATAAGGCAATGTTTTATTCTCAGATAGTACTCTTTAATTATATAAAAATTCATCCTGAATAGAAAATCATATGTCTGGTTAACTGCACCTTCAATTGAATTTTCAACAGGAACGACAGCAAGGTTAATATTTCCATCCTCCAGTGACATGAATACTGCCCTTACCGATTCTAATGGTACATATTCACCTGTAGCCATCTGTATAGCTGCAATATGGCTGTATGCCCCCGGTTCGCCAAAATAACCTATTTTCAATAAAGCATAATATAATTAATATATTTAAAACTGGTTAAAGTCGTATTCATCTTTTTCTATTTCCTTTTTGTGCTTATATTCATCTGAATCCATACGCCTGTAAAGCCATATAAGGAATATTATAATCGGAACTGCAGGAATCCACATATATAGAGAATATAATGGATGTGCAGATTCTTCCAGTATTATTTCAGATGTTTCAATAGCTCCTGCAAACGCCAGTTCTATAACTACAAATATATACATATAAATAATTTTCATGTATTTCTTTCCCAGTTCCCCTTTGAACAGGTAATATAATATGTATATACTGGTGCTTACAGCTACAGCATAAGCTGGAAGTTCAAGCCATGAATGCGGGAGTATCATAAGGCTTGTAAATATTGCCAGGCCGCTAACCTTTGTGGCAGTTCCCTCTACTGCTATCACACTTGCAGTTGACCCTATAGAAAAGCCGAACATCAGTATTCCTACTACAGGTATAAACTCTATACTGGCTATTAAAAGGTTATGTGGAAATATGCTTAGCCACATTGGAAAAAAGGATTGTGATATAATGGCGCTATCTTCTGATTTAAAACTTGCATAAAGTGCAGGGTCATGTATTGGAAGGGATGAAATGACGGCAAACCCGACGAGTTCTATAATGAATGATAATAAAAATATTTTCCTGAGCCTCGGCATTTTTATTTCCATATTTCCTAATCTCAATTGTATTATTTATATTTTGGTCAAAAAATGGACTAAAATATAATTTAGTCGGAATCCTCCTGATTTATAAGTTTTATATCATCTTCGTATTTATTCAGTATAGAATCAAGCGTTATTATGCCTATAAATTTCCCATTATCCACAACAGCGCACCATTTGGTCCTATTTTTCATCATAAGTTCCCATGCATTTTCTGCGCTATTTTCGAGTTTCACATATGAAATACCAGCTTTGTAATAATCCTTTACATAACCGTATGACCTGTTTACAATATCATAAAGATAAACGGCTCCCATTAGCTTCTCATGGTAAACAACTGGAAGTGATAATAAATCATTTTCCTTCATAATATTATCAGCACGGTATATAGTATAGTAAAGGTCTGCGTAAACATCATTAATAATCTTCAAACTTGAAATTTTCATCTCCAGAAGCATGGGCGTGTGGTACTCACCCATATTTGCCGGGGAGTCCCTCCTCTGCTCCACCTGTGATTCGTAAATGGAGTATTTTGTTCCTGATGCTATGTACGCAATAGATACAGCTAGCATTGCACCAGGCAACAATTGCAGGCTTCCTGTCATTTCAACTACCATAAGTATCACGGCAAGTGGAGCCTTCCCCGCTGCACCGAAAAATGACAGCATGCCTATAATAACGAATGGCGCTACCACTGGCACAATTCCCGGGGAAATCATATGGAACAGGACGCCAAAAAGTGCACCAAGTGAAGCACCAATAAATATACCCGGTGCAAAAACACCACCGCTTCCTCCCGAGGAAACAGTAAAGGATGTTGCAATAATCTTGATAAATGGAAGCAATACAAGAATAAGGAGAATCGGGAGCCCAAATGTTACCAGTTCATTGAATTTCCCATATTCCAGTAATTCAACCCAGCCATAGCCGGTGCCAAGTATTTCAGGAAACAGCAGGGCTATCACTCCTACTATCGCACCACCAATCATTGGTTTGAAGTGATTCGGTATTTTAAATTTTTTGAATAGGTTTCTAACGCCATAGAAAGTCCGGATATAGAGAATTGAGAATAATCCTGCAACAAGGCCCAGTACTGCATAAAAAGGCAATCTCAAAACATTGAATGTGTTGAGATAATCACCAAATATAGGTTCAAATCCAACAACGGATGCAAATATTGAGTAGCCTATGGATGATGCCACCAGAGATGGAAATATTACTTCAGATTCAAAGTCTCTCCGGTATAGTATTTCAGCTCCCAGAACGGCTCCGCCAATAGGCGCTTTAAATATTGTCCCTATGCCAGCGCCTATGCCAACCGCTACAGCTATTCGCCTATCTTTCGGACTGAGCCCGAGAATATCAGCGAGAAATGAGCCTATTCCTGCAGCTATAAGAGCCGTGGGTCCTTCCCTACCTGCACTGCCGCCAGAACCGATCGTAATTGCAGAAGCTATTGTTTTGACCACAGGAGTTCTGCGTTTAATTTTTCCATGGTTATAGTGAAATGAGCGTATCGCTGCATCTGTCCCGTGCCCTTCCGATGAGGGGTCAAATGTATAAATTATAAACCCGGTAATCAGGCCCCCGGCAGCGACTACAACAGGAATCAAGTAATACCTCAATGCGTAGAAATGATAAACAAGGGAACCCCCTTCACCCAGGGGATGTGGTATTGGCATCCCAACTATATGGGTAAAAAATATGAATTCAAACAGGCGAATAGTAAAATAAAACGCCAGTGCACCAAAACCGGCGACAACACCAATTATGGCACCCACTATGAACCAGCGCTGGAAGTATGGGAGTGATGATAGTTTAAGATTCATTTCATCACCATATGGATATCATTGTTATTGAATTTTAAGAGTACTTGATATGAGTGTAAATATGTATTTAGATACATTATTAAACAGTATTAATAGTATTTATATAAATTTTGAGAATTGGAAACAATAGTCTCTGGAGTTATTCAGAGAATCATAAATATGAATTGCCAGTAATTAAGGTTTTCAATGCCTGCTATATGTATTGGAATTTTAGGGCTTTCCCTTATCAAAATAATCTTTAATTTTTTCAGATACGATATTGAATGAAGTTTTCATCAATGCTGCTGGAGACCAGGGGATAAGTAATTCAGGATTCAGCAGGCGGAACCAGTAATTTTCATTAATATTTTCAACCATGTACCTTGATTTGTATGCCAGTATAAATTCACCGAATACGGATTTATAATATCTATAGGGTTCATAAATAACAGGCTGCACATATTCGAAATTTAAATGTTGCAGGTATTTTCTTGCAATTTCGATATGCGCCATCATCTTGGAATAGCCCGGAAAATACGAGTCATTGTATAACCGGATATGGAGCTCCCATGGAGCTTTTATTATCTTAGAAATACCGTAATCTTCGCCATGGTCAAAACTCGGAGTTGCATTGGCAAACCCCCTATGTATTTTCAAATACTGTATCACCATGTCAGATTTTTTTTCAGGTATTAAAAGGGAAAATGATTCTTCATCTTTCACAGTTTTCCTGTCTATGTATATGCTGGTGTTATCCTTAACCTGAATATTTTTAGGAAACAATATATAAGACATTAATACCTTTATTGCTTTATATAATTAAGTTTTTTCTTAGATGAAGTTAGGGCTTCCAGAATTCAGGAATTAATCAAATAGAAAACCATATATTTATTAATACAGGATAATTTTACCAGCATGGACCTGGAACAATACAAAAATGAAGGGATCAAAGCCCGGAAAAATATAGACACAAGCCAGATTAAGAAAATAGCCGACGGTATAATAAATTCTTTTAGAAACAATGGAAAATTAATAGTGTTTGGAAATGGTGGATCAGCTGCGGATGCACAGCATTTCGTTGCAGAACTCACAGGGCATTACATGAAGGAGAGAAAGGCCCTCCCAGCTATTGCACTGACAACAAATACTTCAGCACTTACTGCAATTGGAAATGATTACTCATATAATGATATATTTTCCAGGCAGGTACAGGCGTTATGCAAAAAGGAAGACTATGTGGTTGGAATAAGCACGTCAGGGAATTCAAAGAACGTTGTAGCAGGGATAGAAGAAGCAAACTCAATAGGCGCATTTACACTGGGATTTACTGGGAAATCAGGTGGCAAGCTTGCTGGAATATGCAGAGATGTTTTTCATTCTGATAGTGATATAACTCCTATAATACAGGAAATACATATAACAGCTATACATATGATCTGTGCTATTATAGACGGGGATTTTTGACATTTCAGCTATTCCCTGAAGCTTTTTGTTTCAATGAATAGATTCATTGTATCCAGTATATTTCTAATTTTTAGGGAACAAAACAGGAATAAGCCCGTATCCATTTATTAGGGCCTGCTGATGAAAAAGGAACTTTGGTATTTGGGGTGTATTTTCCAGACTGTATAGAAAACAAAGCCTGACAATTTAAACCATAGATAATTTTTTATAAAGATTTTCACTGAACTTTTATGATTATAACTAAAACTCCATTGAGAATTGGTTTGGTTGGAGGGAGCACGGACATACCAGAATATTATAGAAATTATGGAGGATTGCTTCTTTCTGCTGCCATTAATAAATATATTTATATTATTGTAAACAAAAAATTTGACCATAAAATAAGGGTATCATATTCCAGCACAGAAATTGTTGATACCGTTGACCAGATAAAACATCCCAGTGTAAGGGAAGCAATGAAACTACTTGATATAGATGGGGGAATTGAAATTCTCAGTGTTTCAGATATTCCATCGACCGGAACCGGATTAGGTTCCAGTTCAACATTCCTTGTAGGGCTCCTTAACGCATTGCATGCATATAAATCAGAATTTGCCAGCAGGGAGCAACTTGCGAGGGAAGCAATAGAAATAGAAAGAAATGTATTGCAGGAACCAGGAGGAATGCAGGATCAATATATGGCATCCTTTGGTGGCATCAACATGCTGAAATTTAATGAAAACGACTCCGTTTATGTAAATCCGGTAACATTAAATTATGAAAAACTTGAGAAACTGAAAGATAATATGTCCTTGCTTTACACAGGGATAGGGCACAATTCTGGAGGAATACACAGTAACATACGAGGGGAAATATCGGAGCATCTGGATGATTACCGGAAAATGAAAGAGTATACAATGGATTTTTACCATGCTTTATACGACATGAATATTGAAAAACTTGGAAAGCTTCTTGATCAGAACTGGCATTCAAAGAGAGCGTTATACAAAGAAATTTCGACACCCGTTGTGGATGAATATTACTCGAAAGCACTTAGCCTCGGGGCTTATGGTGGAAATCTCATCGGCGCAGGCGGCGGTGGTTTTCTGGTCTTCATAGTAGAGGCAAAAGATAAACACAAATTGCGTGAACTCGGGCTCCGTGAGATAGATTTTGATTTTGATTTCGAAGGTTCCAGAATAATATATTTTTCACAGTGAAATAAAGTGAAACAGATAGCCCTGCATCCCAGAATTTTGCATATTATTTTAATAATTAATATTAATTATGTACTATGAATTCAGACCATTCCCGTTATATACTGGATAATATTTTTGATTTTTTTCAGTATCCTGAAAATTATGACCGGGCAATTATTAATGCTGCACTTGGCAAACTTGAGTGTTCAGGAGACAATCTATTGTTTAACGGTGTAAAAGTTAAGCCGGATTTTCAGTATACAGATGAAAATATGCTCGGTTTTTTCCTGGCAAACCTGCCACTCATGTTCAATGAAAGAGGCAACAGAGAATATAAATTGCCGCCCAAACTGGAGAAGCTAAAGACCGATACAGAAGAGCTTATCAGTATGCAAAAATTTAATGAACTCGCAACACTGGAACTTTATCTACTCCTGGAAATGGCTATGAGATGTGCCTATTCAAAATGGCTGGGCAATAAAATTATAATATCCCGATACGGAATGGATAATGTTGTTCTGGAAAACTATGATTACAGGCGGTTGAAACTCTACATAAGGCTAAACCATCTGGGCAGAACCGATATAAAGGTCAATGGAGACATTTTTCCGGGGTCAGAGAATGCATTGCTTGGCTGGGCGACAAAATTTATGGACAGACCAACACAATTAATGTTCAGGCTTTCGTTAAATGTAAGAAATTTGCTGGCACATGGAGAAAATGAATGGAACCTGTTTCCTGTTTTGCCAAGTGTACAGCTGGCTGCCAATGCCGCAGGCAAGTTGCTTTATGAAATTAAACCGGGGATGGAAATAAAAAACAATGGATATAAAATGGCACATACTGGGAATGGGAGGAATACAAAAAAGCCAACCTTTCACCATGGAATAAATAAGCATTAAAAATTAATTTCTGGCCTGAATTCTGAAATCTGGCTTTCTGTAATCCCATTTGATCCAGAACTCTTTAATATTATCCATGGAAATAGAAAAAATCTGTGAGCTTATCCTGTATATGTGCAGGTTTTCGTTTTTTATTGAAAGCATATTTATCTTTAAATATACCGTTTTATTGATAGATACGTCATAAAACCCTTTCAGAATGTATGATTTCATCTGGATATTTTTAATAGAGAAATATATGCATCCATCCAGAAAATGTTCAATATCATCCATCAACATAAGTAATATCTGTCAATTAATAAATGTTTCTAATTCTTATTTGCACTGTATGAAAAATTGTGCGTTCACCTGGATTAAAAAAATCCGGGCTTAAAATTTTTATGTTGAATTGCAATAATATGCTGTATTTTTGTTGTCGATCAACTGTGCGAGGATTGCTATTCACTATAATGCCAAAATGGCAAATATTCATTTCAGGCCACATGATCCGGGATGCCTGCAAATTGCATAAAAAGTTATTAAATGGAATGGCTTGGGAAATAGATGTTGTTATATGATTCCATTAAATTAATTTCTCTTTGATTTGGTATTTCAGCCCATTGAGAAAATTCTCGAATATGTCTGTTGCAGTTACTATTCCAACCCCTCCGGGTACAGGCGTTATATTTTTTGCTTTATTGCTCACAGAATCAAAATTTACGTCACCGGATATTTTATTTCCAGAATAATTTATTCCCACATCTATTACTGTAGATTCAGATGTTACATAACTTTCATCGATATAATCTGGTTTTCCGATTGCAACTACAAGAACGTTGTTTTCCCTTGCTATTCTTTTAATATCAACGGTTTTGCTATGGCATAACGTTACAGTATAGTCCCTGTTAAGCAACAACATTGCCAGAGGGCGCCCTACTACAGCTGACCGGTTTATAATGCAGGCATTTCCAGGTTGTATCTTATAATATTCCAGTATATCTACAACTGCCCTCGCAGTGGCCGGTGCTATCATCTCATTCTTTGTATACAGGTTTCCCTGATTAAAAGATGTCATTCCATCCGTATCTTTGTAAAAACTTATATTGTCCACTACTTCCTGAAAATTAAGTGAGGGAGGAAGTGGAGACTCCACCATAATACCATTTATACGCGAATTTGCATTGGCATCTTTTATATAATCAACCAGCTTGCCCATGGTAATATTATCGAATTTTTCCAGGGTAACATTTATTCCAAGCTTTGTACCCCTCTTTATTTTTGAATTTGCATATATGGTGCTTGCAGGGTCATTGCCAACCTGGATTAATTTTAATTCCGGCTCAATTCCATATTTTTCAATGATGCCTTTAATCTCACTCTTCAATCTTTCCATTTTCTCAGATGCAACTACTTTTCCATCAAGTAACATTTTTACCACTTTATTATAGATTTAATTTCTTCAGGCGGCTTTGCCCTGAATATTTCCGTATCTTCCGGTTTATAAATTCCGGTTATAAGCTTATTTATAATCCCACTGCTGGAGTATTTCCACTTTTCCAGATAACCGATAGCGTCCATGTAATGTTTTTTGGAGCCATCAACAGACCCGGAAACTGCAATATTATGTTCAATGATATAGTTCAGATCGTTCCCCGTCAATTGTGAGTCGGGAGCAGCGCCGTTAGTTCCGAAAAGAATAGCGATACCGTTATAATTTAATTTCCCTACAAATTTCATAACTGCTGCAGGGTCACCACTGGTATCAATAAGAAGATCTATTTTATCCGGTCCATTTTCCTCAAGGTAATTGTAAAACAAACAGTGAATTCCTTCTATAATTCTCATTTTCTCTTCTAAAAGCCTGTGCCTGTTTGTTAGATAAACGGTCATGCCATATTCTCTCGCCATAAAGGCATATAGAAAAGCTTCACTTCCAGTTCCAATTATCAGGCAGTTTTTAGATGTGTATGTGGAATCTTCCGATTCGAATATTGACCGTGCCGATAATTTATTAAATATTTCAAAGGCTTTCATGACGTTTTTCGCTGGCTCTGTCAGGGTGCTTAACATCACCATTGAACTATCATTAACTTTTATTAAATTTTCCGGAGAATCGAAAAAATATTCGGAGTTGAAACCATCAGCGCCCCTTATACCTGCCTCGGTTATATCATTATCTGCATCCGAACAATTATCCTGCCTCCCGATTCTGCAATTTATACATGTACCCCTACGCCTTACAATGGGGATAACGTAGTCACCAGGCCTGATTCTGGAATTGTTTTCTCCTATATCTATAACCTGGCAAACCGCCTCATGGCCAATGACCATGTAATTTTGCCCGGTGGGATTATATGCAAATGGCAGGTGGCCAGCAATTTCAGCACGATCTGTCCCACATATTCCGGTGTATACAGGTCTTATCTTTGCTTTCCCATCCATATGATCTGCCATAGTAATTCTGCTATAAGATATGCCACCACCGGGTGGAGATGTTGTCAGTGCCATAACTCCTTCCATGCTTAGGTTAGGATATGATGATAAATCAACCTGTCGATTATAACTGTTTGAAGAGTATAAGATAAATATAGATATATTTAATATAATTATATTCAAATATATACTAGTAATGAATATAGGATACCTATGGACACAGAAAAAAAATTAGAGGAAGTAAACAGAATAATGAAAGAAGCCGGTAAAGACAATAGTGCATTTGCAGGTTCTTTTATGAATTTCATGGGAGCCACAATGGGAAAAGGCGCACTTGACACTAAAACGAAAGAATTCCTGGCACTTGCACTTGGGATAGCTGCCAGATGCGAATGGTGCATTTCATACCATGTCAATGAGGCGATAAAAGCCGGAGCAACCAGGAAAGAGCTTATGGAGGTAGGATATGTAACCGTGTTAATGTATGGTTCACAGGCCCTGATGGAAATGAATAGTCTGCTTGATGCTATAAATAAACTTGAAAAACAATGAAATTATATAATTTCCTGGCAAAATTAGTTAATTCAGAAAGTTACTATAAATTAATTGATAGCGAAATAAATGAGATCGTAAAACTCATCCGTGCTGGCTATCAGCCAGAATACATAAAAAAACTTCATAAGAATAACTTCAATTTTTTATTTGAATTTGCTAAATCGAGAATAAAAATTGCAGGCAAATTTTCTCTACATGATCATTTATTCATGGATTATTATTCATCCATGTATTCCACACCTGAGATAGTGGGGAAATACAGGGCGAAAAAGCTTGCCGGGAATAAAATAGTAGATGCAGGCAGCGGTGCTGGAATGCAGGATATAATGTTTTCTGGGTTCTCGGATGTGACAGGTGTGGAAATCGATTCAAACAGGTATGCAATGGCCAACCTGAATAAAATACCATACATATCTAATGTGAATTTTATTAACAGTGACATTTTTTCATTTAATGGTGATTTTTCCGGAAGTATTTTATTTTCTGATCCGCTGAGGCCGGTGAATTCCAGTGAGAAGTTATTTTCCCAGCTTGTACCGGACCCTGTAGAAATAATACATAAAAAACCAGAATTATCAGGTTATGCCATCGACCTTCCTCCACATATGGAATGGGATAATATACCACTTAAAGGGGAGAAGGAGTATATATCCATTAAAGGTGCATTAAACAGGCTTACACTCTATTCACCTTCAATCTCTGAAAAAATAAGTACAGCAGTAATCCTGCCTGAGAATATTATAATAACAGGCAAGCCATGCGGATTTAAGGCAAACATAGAATATGGAAAGAATACAGGGCAGTACATATATGTTCCTGACATATCCATTACCTACGCAAGGCTTCTTAACATGGTTGTAAAGCCAGAGTGGGTGCCGGTATATATTGATGAAAGAAGGCAGATATTTTCCGGCAACTCATACGAATCAGCGTTTCCTGGCAAACAGTATAGTGTGATTTCATATTCTGATGATATGAATATTATTCCTTTGCTGCGCAATGTGGATGCTGGAAAGGTTTTTTTCAGGTTTAAAATGAAGCCGGAAGAAACATACCTTTACAAGAATTCTATTGAAAAGGAATTAACCGGGCCAAAAAATGTGTACATATTCAGGAATAACAACAGATATATTATTGCTGAAGAGATAAATTGACATTCTGATGAAAGATCAACTTTATTTTAAATAATTAAAAACATTTTTAAATATGTTTTTATAGAATTTTGTAATTTCTTTTGATAAATATGATTGAATTCTATGCAAAAGCAAAATTGCCAACAAGGTTTGGTGTGTTTAATATATACGTATTCAAGAATGAAGATAAAAAAGATCATGCGGTGCTTGTTCACGGAGACATTGAGGAAGAAGAAAATGTACCGGTACGTATACACTCTGAATGCTTGACAGGTGATGTATTTGGTTCCATGCGATGCGACTGCAGGGATCAGCTCATAACATCTTTAAAATATATAGGCAGCCGCGAACGGGGGATGTTAATATACCTCAGGCAGGAAGGCCGGGGAATTGGCCTTTTAAATAAAATACGGGCGTATAACCTCGAGGATAACGGGAAAGACACTGTAGAAGCAAATATAGAACAGGGATTGCCAGCAGATAACAGGCATTATAATTTTGCTATAGATGTTATAAAATACTTCAATATAAAATCTATAGAGTTAATGACAAATAACCCGGAGAAAATTAAAAACCTTGAAGAAAATGGCATAAAGATAAGTAAGAGAATACCGGTAATAATAGAGCCAAATTCCTTTGATAAATTCTATCTGGAAACAAAAAAAGACAAAATGGGGCATATGCTTTAACCATATTTCCAATTGGCACTTGGCAGATGGCTTTGTTTGCCATTTAATCTTATATTGATAGACTGAGCACGAGAGATTAATAATAGTTAGGTATAGGAAAGTGCCAGGAAGTTGAATATCAGGGAAAGGGGCAACGTATTACATAATGGTATAACGTGTACTGGAATTCCCCATGAAGGAAAATTCAAATCTATATTAAACCGGAGGTAATTCAAACCACTGAACTCTTATAAATATTGAAAAACATAATATATGCCTAATAATTATAGGTGTATGGGAGAAAGTCTGGCTGACATTGAAATATCTAAAGATGGCGAAATATACTATGTCCGTATGACTTTGCCGAGTGGCGAAGTTGTTAGCATGGAGAATGAAAACTTTGAAGAGATACTGGAAGAAATAGCAAACGACCTCCAGGATAGGTATCCAGCATAAATGCGGGGATGGCCCAGTGGTACGGCGGCAGCCTGCTAAGCTGTTTCTCGAAATGAGAGCATGGGTTCAAATCCCATTCCCCGCGTTCTAATTATATTATTTTACATTAATTGATTGAAGTATTTTTTATATATTATAGCTAAAAATTATTTGATCCTTCGGGTGCTCAATTATAATTTATAACAACTAATATAGTTAACTTGCATACTCTCATATCACTTGAATATTTCGTGGTGTTTCATCAATTATATGCAGTATTGGGATACTAGCAAAATTAGAGCCCTCTACTGGAATTTGATGTTTTATATTCCGCCTATTAGAAAACACACCATTCCATAGATCATAGCTACCTTCGAAACTTTTTCACCGCGGGATATATTAGCTTTCAAGTACCATATGGTAATGGCAAATAGGAGATCGTCTAATACCACTGCATAAAGATAGTAAATTGAGAGCACATGGAAATAATATGGCAGGACAGATACTGAAATTGTTATGACTACAAAAATAGCTGATACAATTTTTGCCTTGCCAATTCCGTATTTTTTAGGGAACGTAACCCTATCAACATCCCCATTTATATCTTCTATATCTTTCATTATTTCTCTGGACATATTGGAGAAAAAGGCAAGTAGAAAGAGAAGGAGCATTTTTGATATAGTGCCGGTGATAAAACCTCCGTATAGAAAAATCATACCTATAAGCAGGCTTACTGTAAGATTTCCTGGTAAACCAATTTTTTTAGTTTTAAATTCATAGCTGACAAGCAACAATTCAGCTATTACAACCACCAAACTTATAAAAAGAGATATAAAAGTAGATACTATGAATGCAATAATAAAAAATGAGATAGCTAAATAGTATGCTGCTTTTTTTGTTATGGTTCCTGAAGGCAACGGCCTGTCCGGATGGTTATATTTATCTGTTTCCACATCACTGATATCATTTATTATATTTCCGCCTGCTGTTACAAGGAACACGCTTATTGCCCCAAGTGTTAGTGGTATGATAAATTCAGCAATGTGCAAGTTAACGGCAATAAATCCTACTATGTATATGGAGAAGAATCCCATGAATCCGTTTACCGGGCGTGTAATTTTAATCCACTTATTCATTTAGAGACTGATATTTACATAGATATTATATTTTTGTCCTGTTTGAAAGTTGAAAATATTATTTTTCTCGACCAATTTGCATATATTTATATATTCTGATTCGCATAATCATTTATGGATGTTTCGGGATATATAATATTAGCTATTGCTTTAATCGATGGATTACTTTTCGGGCTTGCTATTAAAAAGGGAATTGTTTCAGCTATCTTGCTCATAATAGCATTTGTGCTGGCAAGTTATGCCGGGCTTTCATTCGTACCCAACGTTTCATTCAGCAAGATATACACATATGCAAAGACATTTTTCATTGACAATATAAGCAAGGCTCCAGGGTTAGTAAGCCTTGGGCATGTTGGATCAATTACGCTTGTGCTTGTATTATTCCTGGTAGGCCTTGGTGTTGGAATCTGGAAAGGATAAAAATACCGGAAAATAATTAAATTAATAATTTATTTATAACTTTTTAAAATTTCTGGAAATGAATCCAGATAGAAATAATTAGTATTAAAATGCCCATTCGGGTATTCCTTATAATAATGGTCAATTTTATTTCTTTTTAATATTTCATGTATCATATTCATTCCGATATTTATTTTGTACTCGTCCCTATTGCCAGTCTGCAATATTATTTTCTTGCCTTTTAGCTTTTCCACTTCACTGGAAAGCCTGTTGACAGGGTCGAATTCCAGCCATTTATTCCATACTTCTGGAAGTATTTCACCTGTGTCTATTGAAAATGGGAGCTGTATATTTTTCCCATCTGGAGAATAGGAAGCGGCCATTGCCACGACATTGTATGCCTCCAGTTCATCCTGGCTGTGTACCATTTGCTGGCGATATGATTCAATAAAGCCCTCCAGCGTTTTTCCTTTCATTGCAAGGTATGCAGTTGAAAAATCCGGTAGATAACAGTATGGAAAATATGAATCGCCCGATATGTCTATAAATCCTTTGAAGCTCTCCGGGTAATCCAGGGTGATAGAAATTGAGCCGAATCCCCCTGATGACTTCCCGAATAGATAAATGTCACGATTTCCATATAATCTGTGTATATAATCTACCAGATCACGGGCAATAAAACTTTTATAGTTTCCAATTGCAGTTGAATCTACAAACTGATTTCCCCCAAATTTTGTCATGGTATCTGGCAGGACAATAATGTAGCCATATTCCCTATCCAGCCTGTCAAGGAGATCTGTGAAATCGAAGGATGTATAACTTTTATTAAGAAAACTGTTCCCTGAGCCAAAAAATCCTGGAAGTCCTATAAATACCGGTGTACTGGATTTTACATTGTTCTCTATCTTTATTATTTCCCTGTTGTATTCATCCCCGAGAGGATTGCCTTTCAGAGATTCTGCCACCAATTTGTCTATAATAATTTCATGCATACCGGTCAATGTTTCAGACATATAAAGATTTGAGCTTGAGTTTTTAATTAATGGCATAGCGAACAATCATACCAAAAGTTTATTTGCCATTATATTTATCTATTCAGTGGAGGTGCTTCAATGGTCAGTTTCATGACGCGTTATGACGATGACGACGATGATGATGGGGACGAGGATGAAGACGACGAGTAATATTGCTGTCTAGAATTGTTTCCTGTAAATGCTTTTTATCTGTTTTTGATTTTTTATTTAATGCTGTAGATTAACATTATATAGCCAGTACATATAATTATTCATGAATATAGTGGTTATTGGCGGAGGTGCAGCAGGAATGTCAGCAGCATCCAAAGCAAGGAGGATGGACAAAACTGCCCGCATAACTGTAATTGAACAGACTGGATATGTATCCTATGCTGAATGTGGAATGCCATATTATCTTTCAGGGTATTTTGAGGATTCTGGTGAACTTCTTCATTACCCTTTAAGTGAATTTACTGAACATAGAAACCTGGAAATAATAACAGGGGTGAAAGTTGAATTTATAAATCCTGGTGAAAAATATGTATTCGCAGGGAACAAAAAGTTTCCATACGATAAACTGGTTATAGCTACCGGGGCAGAACCACGGATACCTGATGAATTCAAAGGGTATGCATATGCCCTGAGAAATATGGATGACGCAATAGGCATAAAGGAAAAGATAAAAGGGCTGGACAATGTAACTATAATAGGTGCAGGTGTCCTGGGTACCGAACTGTTCTCACTGCTTTCGCATAAATTCAAAGTAAAGTTAATTTCCAAACATGAATACGTACTCCCGCATATGGATACTGATATGGGGAATGTACTCACTTCCATAGTGAATGAAAGTGGAAATGAGATTGAATATAACTCTGTTCCATCAGCAATATCAGGAACACCGGGCAATTATCAGGTAACTACCGGGAATGGGTCATTCAATACACAGATTGTAATTTTTGCTACTGGAATTAAACCATCAACAGAACTTGCAAAGAAAGCTGGATTGGAGCTGACTGCAGATGGGCTCATCAAGGTAAATGACTTTTTGCAAACTTCGAATCCGGATATTTACGCTGCCGGCGATAATGTAGCAACAAAAAATATTGTTACCGGGTCATATGGATATTATCCACTGGCACAGATTGCAAATAAAATGGGAAGGACTATTGGAATTAACATGTTCGGAAATAGCAGGGCGTTTCCTGGAGCGCTAGGGACCACAATAATAAATGTCTTTGGTTACCAGGTCGGATATACCGGAATAAATGAAGCCACCGCAAAGAAAACCGGGATTGATTATGGAAGCGTTTACATAAAAGCAAAGAGCAAATCAAATTATCTGCACGGCTCCGATATATTCCTGAAAATTATTTATAATAAAAAAACAGAAGAAATTATGGGTGGGCAGATTATTGGCAAAGACAATGCTGCATGGAGGTTAAATGTAATAGCAACAGCCATATCCGGCCACATGAATCTATATGATCTGTTGTATAATGATCTTGGATATGAACCGGAGTACGGCCCTGTATGGGACCCGATAATAATTTCAGCAAGCCTTGCCTTAGATAAAGAGAATAAAAAGGTATGAAAAAACTATCATCAGTATAACGAGTGCAGCCATTCCAAGAATTGCGCGGAATATCTTTTTGTTATATATTACAAAAAGAAAAAAATTTACAATTTCACGCATTTTTAACTTTGATTTTCCCTGTGTCCTCTTGACAAATACAACAGGATATTCAGTAATTTTAAATCCATTGTGTGCCAGCCTGCTTACTATATCAACCTGGCCAACGTAACCATTTTCTATATCTACCTGCTTCCCAAGGTAATCACATGCCTTTCTGCTGTATACCCTGAATCCGGATGTACAGTCATTCAGATTTATATCAAATGATATCCGGAATAGCATATTGGCGATCCTGCTTATGATTTTACGGATAAATTCATCATTTGTTATACCCTTATCTGTGTATCTAGACCCTATAACCAGATCTGAAGAAGTTCTTATAGCCTGATCTATCAGCCCGGGTACATCTTCAGGCCGATGGGAAAGGTCAGCGTCCATTACCACAACATACTCGGTGCCACTTAACCGCATTCCGTCTATTTCTGCGCTTATAAGCCCCAGCCTGCCACCCCTGAAAAGGAAATGCACATCAGGATATTTTTTAACCAGGTCTGCTGTGCCATCTGTTGATTGGTCATCTATGATATATATTGATGAAATGTTGTCATCTGCAAGAGCAGGTATTAGCCTGTTTAAATTTTCTTTTTCATTCAGGGCAGGAATTACAACAGAGGCATTATATTGCATATATAAACGGAATAGTATTTTTCCTATTAAAATATTGCAGTGTATGTGTAACCATGATAAAAAGGTGGATATCAGGAAGCTACTCGACCTTAAATGTTGAAAGGAGAGATATTTTATGCACTCCTCTGCGCAGGGAACTGGATACGGCCGAAAATTCTATTGTGGCACTATCCAGGACGGACCTATATACTTTATAATCAGGCAAGTTAACAGAGGTTAGTTGCCCTATAACACATGCTGGTATGCGATTATAAATGGTATTTATCCGGATAAAACAACCCGGGCAGAATTATTTAGTATTATTTTTTTCTGCGGTTAACTGGAATTTTTCGAGCCTTATATCTTCTATCCTTGTTAACCTTCCTCCAACTGTAAATACCCTTTCATCGGTTTCTATAAGGAAAGAATTTTTGTATCCAGGTATTACATCTGTTCCCTTTACGTTACCGCTAATATCAATTTCACCGTTCTGGGTTTCTCCTATTACCCTCCCGGTTAATTTATATCCATTGTTCATGAATACATTTATTGCCTCACAGGATATCCATGAAGTCTTAAATTCCCATTTTTGTCTAATCTGGAACTTTGATATGTAAATTGACGGTTTCCATACAATATTGTAGTAATAATAATTAATGATGTGTATCATTTCCTGTTCCTGGAAATCAAGTGCGTATTTTGCCCGAGCACTTACATTGTCCACATAAACTATTGCCTCATCTCTATCCTTTATCATGATTTCCGGTGAAATTCCTGGCCTCCTTTTTATAACAACCCTGTTAACAAGTTCACTTATATCATAACGGTCAGAATCAGGGAATATTGTAAGTATTACAGAAATGCCTCTATCGGCTGCATCCAGTATATACCTATCAAGGTATTTTAAAAGCGGGAGCCGTAAAGAAAGTATTATTTCTGTTTCTGCATTAATTACCATATTTTTCATCTGTTCCCGGATTAAATTTGTATTGTCTAAATACCATAAATATGGATTATATTTGGTCATTTCCGGTTCTGAAACTTTTACATATTCTGTCAATTCGTCCTTGTATGCTGTCATATCCTCTATTATTTTATTAAGTGCGATATCAACTGGAACTGCCCTGTATATTTTTTTCTTTCCAGGGCTTATTTCAATTAATCCTTTATTTAAAAGATTGTTAAAAAGATCATAAACTCTCGGTTGTGGAACGCCAGCGGTCGATACTATAGATGTGGATGTCTGAGGCCCATTCAACAACAGTGTCTTATAAACCTTTATCTCATATGGCGATAGGCCAAATTTCGATAATTTGCTAAATAATTCATCACCGGTCATATACGTTTATTGTAATTATCTAAATAAATATTTATATTGAAAAATAAAAAATTATAATTTTCCTATATCTCTTACTACATTTATATCCAGCGGAGATTCTCCTGGAGTCCAGTCTGCTGGTATTGCACACATATGGCCTTCCCCTTCCGGTGTGTCGTGAAGTACTTTCAGGCCCATAAATGCGCCATAGATATGCCTGACATCCTTTCCAAGGCCATCATTGAACATGGCTTCATACTGGATTTTTCCTTCAGGGTCAATAATGACAAGCCCCCTCTGTGCCTGGTATCCCTTTGAATCAAGGAATCCGTAGTTTTTCGCGATCTCCTTTGTATAGTCATCAATCAGGGGTATTTTGCTCTTGCTTACCCTTGGAGATGTATCACACCATGCCTTATGTGAAAACACTGAATCCTCGCTAATTCCAAATACCTGTGCCCCTTCCTTAAGGAATTTATCGTATGACCCCATAAGAGCCTCAATATCTGTTGCACAGACAAATGTGAAATCTCCCGGATAAAAGGTCAGTATAACCCACTTGCCTCTATAATCAGACAATTTAATCTTCTTTATCTCTTTCTTTTCCGGAAAGTAAGTTTCCGTGTCAAATTCAGGTGCTGCTTCTCCTATCTGTAACATATTTATCGATATTGGATAATTATATCTTATATTAATTTAATCCTTATAAATAAAATATAAATAAAATGTTGGCGGCCCAATTTTACCTTATCATAATGCAGGTTAATATATGGATAATTCCGACTATACAGATTGAGGTAATCCTTACTGTGGTGGAAAGAAAAGAATTACCCGGTATCCCTGAATAATAATATTCTTTATATGTGGAATTTTCCGGCAGAATTCAAATTTAAATGCAATCCATGGGCTTTGTGGAAAGTGGTGATATTGCATCGACAGACATGAGGAAAGCAGTGGGATCAAACAGCTGAGCCCAACAATTCAGGTGAGTAGGGGTTGCCATCCATTAAGTGTGTATTTATTGGCGCTGGAAATATTTCCAGGCATTGGAAAGTACCCCACTTAATTAATTTAAATTCATGCATATAATTAGATACAACATGTATTAGGATAAAAAAACTTAATTAGATATACATAATTCCTATTTATGAACTTCAAGAATAACGAGGAAGATTACATTAAAACAATTTTTTCATTATGCGAAGCATTCGGCAGTGCCAATGAAAATATGGTAAGCAAGGATCTTGGAGTATCTATGGCTACTGTGTCTGAATATCTTTCAAAACTTGAAGGGAAAGAACTGATAACCAGGAACAACAGAGATATATACCTGACAAAGCAGGGTTACTCAATGGCTATACCGGTAATCAGAAAACACCGGGTCTCTGAGGTGTTCGCAGTAAAAATGCTAGAAGTCCCATGGGAATACTCACATTCTGCAGTTATGGATATAGAACATACAATAGAAGACAAATATTTTGATACGTTCTCCAAAAACCTTGGAAATCCACTTACCTGCCCGCACGGCAATATGATATATTTTAACCATGAAGTAAAAGATATTAATGCTTTAACAGCTAATTCAGGTAAATATAAATTAAATAGAATTGTTTATGAAAATACAGATATATTGAAAAAATTAGCCGACCTCGGTATGTACCCGGGAACGCCTGTAGAGATTTTTCCAGACAATGCCTCAGTAATATCAAATGAAAATGGTGAATTAAAGTTGCCTATTTTATGGGGCAAGACTATCAGGCTTATTAAATAGTTATAGGATTATAATGCATATAAGATAATAAATAGGATTTATTTATGTTGCAGCTAAATTTTACGGAGGAGTTTTTTTGGGCTTTACCGGTTTTTTAGTAGACATAGAACGTTTTTTTACTGTTATATTGTTTTCCAGAAGAAAACGGTATTTTTCCAGCAATCCCTTAAAATTATCATTTGCTGCATTCAATAATTCCATAGTTTCTCTCAGGCTTTTTTCTTTGATCTCGTATGTTTTTAAATCATGGTTTAACTCGTAATTATGAAGATCCAGTTCTTCTATGAGTGAGTTTTTATCCTTAATTTCTTTCTGAAGTGACTTAATTTGTGCGGACTGTTCCCTACCAGTAGACGATAGTTCATTAATAGCTTTCTGGCTCTGTGAATCTTTAGATTCAAGCTCGGAAATATACTTTTGTAGCCGGTCAATTTTCTGCTTTAATTCTGATGAAATTTTCTGGCTGGAAGCAGTAGTATTTTCCATATCTTCCTGAATCTTACCATTTTCAATTTTTAGTTTTTCTAGTTCCTCTTCCAGAGTTTCTATTTTTTCTACAGTGCTTTCCAGCCTGGTATTTTTATCTTCCAATTCATGCTGAATATCCTCATTCTGCTTCTTAAAGGATTCAAGTGCCTCGTTGGTGTCAAGAAGGGAACTTTTAAGAGATTCGTTCTGATTTTTTAGATCGTCTTCCCTTTTCAGGCCTGCTGCTATTTTATTATTAAGTTCATTTATATGAGATGTTAATTCCTGATTTTCAGCCTGGACAGCTTCAAGATTTGCATGCATTGTCTGTAGTTGCTCCTGAAAATCTTCCAGTTGTTTTTTTGCATTAACCATGTAGCATTATGTGATATTCAATATATAATTATTTGTATTAAATTTGTATAGATACATTCGCCGTTAACTCCCGGTATACACTAAAAATAGCATCGTGTTGAATATACATAATACAGTTAGCCTGTGTTTTCTTATCACAGTTATGGCAAGGATATAACCACAGAGTTACATTCAGAAAATTTAAGTACCAAAGAGATAATAACTTCTAAAGTTTGGTATACAAATAATTTCGGGCAATGTGCGATCTAATATTAAGTTTACAAGCTTTGACTGTACAGGAGTTAATAATTTCCGGTGAGGGATTTCAGTATGGATAACAAAAATTATAACAGGATAAAAATAGCGGGTCTGGGAATATCAGGAATATATCTTTACAGGAGATTAAAAGATGAGGGGTTTGACGTATGCGCCTTTGATCCTAAAAAAAGAGGGTATTACATCCCATGTGGCTACGCTACGAATGAATTTAACATATCCAGATACATGTCAAAGATTAATATTGAATTTTCAGACTACGTGTTAAGCCGGGCAGATGATATTACATTTTCTGGAAACAAATTTGATGGCAGAATCCTGAAATCCAGTGGTTTGTGCACATTCGATAAAAACAGGCTTGAGGAAAACGCTGCCGCCGGTATTCCAATGTCACCTATACGGCAGGAAGAAGGTGATTTAATAATTGATGCCACAGGGATTTCACGGGCATATATAGGGCCATCGGCCGGTGATTTGCAATATAGAACGCTCGAATATCTTACTACATATTCTGATTATAAAGATTTTTATTTTTATTTCCTTCCAGAAGGAAGGGGGTATTTCTGGAGTTTTCCACTGGGCAAAGAGTTCCATATAGGTGTCGGGTCACTTTCCAGTGAAGATTTCTCACTGGTGAGAAAATACAGAAAAATAAAGATCGCTACTAGGAATATCAGGATGGCTCCACTGTTTAATAATATGGGAAAGGAAAATATAATAGGCATAGGGGAAGCTATTGGAACTGTGTCGCCTATTACCGGAGAGGGAATAGTGCCTTCACTTGAAAGCGCCGAGATACTATTTAATTGCCTGAAGGCCGGAGACGTTACCGGCATACTGGCAGAATACCGGAAGCTGATTAATCAGAAATTTGGATATTACAACAAACTTGCATCGGTGGTTATGAATATACAGAGGGGAAATATAATGAAACCAGGAAATTTGCTTGCTTTAAAAGATATTAAGAAAACAATAAATGAATTTGGAATTAAACTTGAAATAATGCCATTTCTAAGGCATTTCCTCAGCTAAAAATGGATTTTTAGTGGTTAAAATTATATTAATTTGTGGAGAAACTCAACTATACGGTCATTGAATCCTTTACTATCGTCCAGATAGCAGGCATGTTGCCTTCCTATATTAGAAAATTCAGCTGATGGATTATAGCGCATGAGCATTTCATAGTTACCCGGCACAGATATTGCGTCGTTCTTCCCCCAGATTAAAAGCATTGGCTTGCCTTCAAGTTTGCTCAAATCAGGTTCGAAATCAGATATCCCCACGGCACCTACGAGAATCATTGCCTTAACTTTGTCTGGATACTTTGTTGCGAATCCTGTCACAGCCTCTCCACCCATTGAAGCACCCAATATAACAACAGGTTCAAGCTTGAGGGCATCTATGAAACTTGAAATAAAAGTATACATATCTATGGAAAGGTTTTCAGACTTTCCATATCCAGGAAAATCAAGAGAAATCGCATGGAAACCTGAATCTACGACCGCCTGTATAGTTTCAGTTTCTTCATATGTCCTTGCATTAAACCTGGCTCCATGGCAGAAAATAAATGGCAAACCTTTTCCATCTTCTATATAGTGTATTTTCGCATCATTGATATTAACAAATTTATCTTCTAACATAATTGAACATGCTTTCGTATTAGTTAAAATTTTGGATTCCCCTATTTAAAGAGCCTATTAAAACGTATTTTCATATAAGTATCAATAAACTATTATAATATAATTATAGTATATAAATATTTTGTATTATTGTATTTAATATAAAATTCATATCAAGTAATTTACAAACAGTTCAAAATGTGTAATTTTAACTCATAATATTTGCATAATATTATAGTACAACTTTCATTTTTGAAACTTTTACTATATTTAATCAACGTTGATTGACGAAAAATTGCTATTATTATAGGTAGTAGTTAAATATCAAGAAAAAATATTTAGCCAATGACAGATAGAACTAGTGCTAGAATTCTGTGGTTTAGTGAGATATCAAAAGAAGATTTACCTCTTGTAGGCGGGAAATCTGCTAATCTGGGAGAAATGGTTAAAATGAAAACGGTGCCTGTACCCAACGGGTTTTCCACCACCAGTTATGCTTATAAAGAATTTATTATAGAAAATGACCTGGACGATAAAATTATTAATATAATAAAACACACCGATATAGAAAATTCCAGAAAACTCAAAGAAGCAAGTGAAGAAATAAGGCAGCTATTCCTCAATGCCCATTTCAACGCTAGCCTCGGGAAAGAAATCAGGGAATATTACCGCAAACTTATTGAAAAAGAAAAAAACGTATACGTTGCAGTTAGATCATCTGCTACATCAGAGGACCTACCAGATGCAAGCTTTGCAGGGGAACAGGATACCTATCTGAATATACACGGCGAAGATGATGTGGTACAGAATATAAAGGCCTGTTATGCAAGCCTTTTCAGCCCGCGGGCTATATATTACAGGGAAAAGAAAAATTTCGGGCATTTCAATATATATCTTGCTGTGGCAGTACAGAAACAATTATTTTCTGAGGTATCCGGGGTTATGTTTACAGTTGATGTGTCTACAGGAGACAATTCCAAAATAATTATTGAATCCAGTTATGGCCTGGGTGAATATATAGTGGGCGGTGTTGTTACGCCCGACACATATTATGTTGACAAGTCAACAATGAAAATTACAAACAAGATAATAACAAACAAAAATAAAATGTTAAAATGCCTGGAGACAGGCGGAACCGAGGAACTGGTGGTTGAGAAAGAAATGGCGAATAAACAATCGCTTTCAGATGAAGAAGTCATCCACCTGGCAAATTATGGGCTCCAGCTGGAGAAGCATTATGGAAACAGCATGGATGTTGAATGGGCGAAGGATTCTTTTGATCATAAAATATATATTCTACAGGCTAGATTTGAAACTGTATGGAATGGAAACAGAGTTGGTGAAGATAAAATGCAACAGGAAAAAGAAGCAAATGAGAATGAGGTTATTTTAAAAGGTTTGCCTGCATCGCCGGGAAAGGTGGCTGGAGTGGCCAAAGTTTTGCTCTCAGTTGAGGAAATGGATAAATTTAAGGAAGGAGACATACTGGTAACAAAAATGACTGCCCCTGACTGGGTCCCTATAATGGGCAAAGCAAAAGCTATAGTAACCGATGAGGGCGGACTCACATGCCATGCGGCAATAATTTCCAGGGAACTTGGAGTGCCATGCATTGTCGGTACATCATCCTATGGAAAAAAGGCAACAGAAGTACTGAAAGATGGGGAAACCATTACAATTGATGCTAAAAACGGCCTCATATACCTTGGAGGCATCACCACTGGAACGGAAGAAAAAACTCCGGAACAGAATGTTTCCTACGAAAGTGACATTATAACAGGTACCAAAGTTCTTGTTAATATGGGTGAACCACAACTTTCGGAAAAAGTTTCCAAGCTTCCATCAGATGGGATAGGCCTTATGAGGGAAGAATTCATATGGGCAGAAATAGGTGAACATCCGCTCTCATTGATAAAAAATGGCAGGGGCGAATACTTTGTAGACCGGTTATCATCTGAACTGGCAAAGGTTTGCAGGGATTTTGCACCGAGGCCTGTAGTATTGAGATTTTCTGACTTTAAATCTGATGAATACAAAAGCCTGAAAGGAGGAAAAGAATTTGAACCTGAGGAGGACAATCCACTCCTGGGATGGAGGGGGGCTTCAAGGTATTATGATGATCGCTACAAGGAGGCTTTCAAACTTGAACTGCAGGGCATAAAGAAAGCAAGGGACGATTACCTCCTGAAAAACCTATGGGTTATGATACCTTTCACCAGAACAGTTGAGGAGTTAAAAAGGGTAGTCAAGATAATGGAAGATAATGGACTTGAAAGGACAAAGGATTTCAAACTGTTCCTTATGGCAGAAATACCGAGCAATATTTTATTAGCAGACAAATTCAACCAGTATGTTGATGGATATTCAATAGGTTCCAATGACCTTACCATGCTTCTTCTGGGTTCAGACAGGAATAATGGAAAGATGAGCTCCATGTTCGATGAACGTGACCTTGCCATTAAAAGGGCAATCAGGTATCTGATAAAAATAGCCCACAGGGATGGCAAAATAGTATCAATATGCGGGCAGGCACCATCACAGTATGATGAAATAGTGGACTTTCTTGTCAGGTCCGGAATAGATGATATATCAGTTAATCCTGATGCTGTTACACATGTCAGGAAGATGGTTGCATCTGTAGAAAAGAGGATTCAACTGGAAGCAGCCCTGGGGAAGGTTTACTCTGACCCTGATTGGGATCTTCCATAATCAGTTGAATATATTTTTTTCTTCCAATTTATAATTTTTTGAAAAAATATACGCATTGTTAACTTTGTCAAAATTAATCAAAACATAGCCTGCGGAAAAAACCTCATGAAATTTAGACCTCAACATTAATTTAGTCTGCACAGCTTTATTAAGGTCATTCTTTTTAAATTCATAAAAATCCCTGATTATTTTTATCCCGATAACATCGCCTGCAGGTTTTTCTGTAAACTCCATATTGTACCCATCAACCTGATTAATAAATAGAGGATTGTTGAACTCAACGTTATAATTTTCCCTGATGTGCCATTCGGCAACAAGCCTGTCGGTTGGAAGGCCTTTATTAATCCCATCGTTCATCACACCGTAAAAATTGTCCAGATAATTGCGTGACACTGCACCGAGTTTGCCTATATTGAAATAGCCGTTCAGGCTCATCACAGGATCAAAGGTCCATGCTATCATTCTGTATCCATAGTCCAGTGCCAGCTCTTTCTGTTTCATTTTCATCAAGTACCCGGCACCGGAGTATTTCTTCTGGTCAATTACACCGGTCATGTGTGAATACAGGTATGTGTAATTATTTTTATATCCTGGATATGAAAAACTCATGCCAATTAATTTGTCCTCATCCCACGCGCCCAGAACAAATCCACCATGGTATGCCATTGAGTGTATTGTATCCTTAAAACCGGATAATGCAGAATCACTATGCCAGGCAGATTTTATAATTTCCATAAAATTTTCTATTTCTGACGAATTTTCAACACGCCGGACTTCCATGCAACCTTATTGCGAACTAAATTTAAATTTAACTGGCCCATTTACCGTCAAGTTGTGGCAATATATATCGTCTAAGCCGGATAACACTGTTTTAAAATAGTAATCAGATATTTTTCATGCATAAGTTCAGGTTGGAATCAACGTTAAATTCATTAATATAGTATACACTGCTTTATGCTGAAACTTATCCACATATGCCAGATACTGAATAATTCTCATCGAAACCCTGTAATTTCAGGAAAATAATGCTGCTTGAACGCCAGAAAAATAAATAAAAAACTTATTTATATACATGTGCAATTACAGGTCATGTCAATAAAGAACAAAGAAATTTTAGTTACCGGGGGAGCTGGATTTATAGGATCAAACCTGGTAAATACATTATCAAAGGACAACCATGTATATGCACTGGATGATCTTCAAACAGGGTCAATGCATAATCTTAAAGATTCTATGGACAGAATAGAATTTATTAAAGACCGGGTAAAGAATATAAATGATTATGAGATAAATCCTGATTATATTTTCCATATAGGCATATACTCCTCTTCCCCAATGTATAAAAATAATCCACATCTAATAGCAAATGCCATAGATGATCTTATTACTGTACTTGAATATGCAAAAAAGAATAAATCTAAAATAGTTTATGCTTCAACTTCTTCCATATATAATGGAATAGAGGAACAGAAAGAAGATGTAATACCGAAGGTATCAGATTATTATACAGAAGCCAGAATAGCTATGGAAAGAATAGCCAACCTTTACTGCAATCTATATGGCATGGATGTCTCAGGGATGAGATTTTTCTCGGTGTATGGGTATAATGAAAGATCCAAAAAAATCTATGCGAACCTGGTTTCCCAGTTCCTATGGGCAATGCATGACAACATTGCACCTGTATTATACGGTGATGGGGAACAGAAAAGAGATTTTGTCTTTGTTGAAGACCTTGTCAAAGCACTCATGCTTGCTGCCGAAAATAATAAAAAATTCAATGTGTACAATGTGGGAACGGGTAAAAATTATACACTTAATGAACTGGTAAAAATACTTAACAAACATCTGGGAAAAGACATAAAGCCCGAATATATCGAAAATCCCATGAAAGACACATATGTTTACTATACCCTTGCTGATATTAAAAAAACAGAGCAGAAAATAGGCTTCAAAGCCAGCATTTCCCTCGATGAGGGAATAGATAAACTCATAAAATATTATAATTATTGATTTTAAAAATATTCTGGTTTAGCAGAAAAGCAGGGATACTTTTTAATAATATTTTTTCATTAATAATATGATGTCAGTATCTCCAAGAAAAGGCATGTTTATTCCAAAAAGAGCAACATTTGTTCGCAAAAGAAAACATTCATCTAGAGAAAGGTTTGAACCGGGATACTTAACCAAAGAAAAACAGAAAATGAAGGCGGAAAAGGACAATATTACGAACCTCAGGAAGGCCCTGAATAAATGTGGGGCGAGGATGGATTGTGCCAGAAAAGCCATAAAAAGAAGCAGGATATGCAGGCATAACTTCGAAGAAATAGAATCAGGATATCATAAAGTAATAAGGGTATACCTTAGAAATGGCGGATATATACATCTGGAAAATGACCGGTGGATATACCATAAAAAGGAATAATTAACCGACAAAATTCCTTATTTTCTTTAACAAGGATATAAATTCCTCCTTCCTGAGCAGCCCGGTATTTACATTCCTGGGACTGGGATGGTAGGAACAGTACAGGCGCACACCCCCAATATTGTAGTATTTTCCATGAATAAATTTAATGCCACGAGTATTAATTTGATGGGCTCTAAAGAATTTTAATGTGGAATCAAAGGCGATCTTTCCCAGGCACAGTATGGCTTTAAGATTTTCCATCTGTTCAATTTCTTTTTCAAAAAATCCACTGCAATTGTTAAGTTCTTCTTTTTCGGGCTTATTGTCCGGTGGTGCGCATTTCAATGCCAGGGTAATGTAAGTATCTATATACTTCAGCCCATCGTCCTTCCGCTCTGATGTTGGCATATTGGCAAGCCCGGCAGCATATAGGGAAGAAATAAGGAAATCTGAACTTTTGTCCCCTGTGAAAATCCTTCCCGTCCTGTTTCCCCCATCAAACGCAGGTGCAAGCCCGACAATAAGAATCCTGCTTCCTATACTGCCATAACCTGTTATTGGCTTATTCCAGTATGTTTCCCCTGCAAATCCTGCCCGGGGGCTTCTGCTACTCCGGTATTCAACTAGCCGTGTACATTTTCTGCAGGAAACAATTTCACGGTTTAATTTTTCTATATTCATTTCAGGCTGTGCCCTCCGTCTACTGGTATTATTGCGCCATTAATCCATGATGATTTTCCCTCTACAAGGAAATCTATAAGATCGGATATATCCTCAGGTGGTGTTTCCAGATCTCCGTATTTTCTCATTTTTGAATAATTTCTTCCAATTTCAAAGTTTTGCTTTATGTATTCCGGGGCGACAACGTTTACCCTTATGCCTTTTTCAAGAAGCTCGGCCGCCATTATCTTTGCTGACTTCTCCAGTGCATATTTTGATATTGAATATGACAGGAGATTGGTCTTATTTTTTATGGAGATTGAAGAATTGCTAACAAAAATTATTGAAGAGCCGTATACCATATGTTCCAGAGCGTATTTAGACAGATATAGTGGAATTTTCAGATGGTTTGTGATCATACTTTCAAGCCCATCCAGGTTCTCAATGCTATCTTCTATAAAGCCACCCACCATTACAATCAACGAATCAATATGTTTTATTGATTCTGCAGCTTTCACTACCAGATTTTTGCAACTTCCTTCATCCTTCAATTCCATGGCTATATAATCAATTTTTCCGTAAATTGAAAATTCAGAAACGATTTCTTTTAGCTTGCCGGCATCCCGGGAATTAATTATCACGCGGTTATTTTGAAGAAGTAGATCGTAACTCAATGATTTCCCTAATTCTCCGGTTCCTGCAATAAGTATATTTTTTCCAGACATATGGATACCATTAGCTACCATCTAAAATATATTGCGGTATAGAAATTTCCTCCGGTTATCATAGTACATTATGTATTGGCCGAAAATAATACCGGAATCTTAAGATTAATATATTATAATTATATTGATTTTTGCATGGGGCAGATAATAATAATTGGATACATTTTAGATACAATTGTAGCTTTTTTCATTGGGGCATGGTTTTCCAGATTCTGGTTAAGGCATCCATTCCGGAGAAAACCGGCCACAGGGAAAGATTCCCTTGTTGGAAAAACTGGAGAAATCAAGTCAACGCTTAAAAATAATTTCTATGAAATTGCTGTGGATTCACAGCTATGGAGGGCTGTTCCGGACGATCCGGGTGAAACTTTTAAAAAGGGAGAAATTGCATATGTAAAGTCTGTGAGGGATCTTACACTGTACATTTCCAAAATTAAATAATTATATACCTTTTAACACTTTGTTTATTATGTATAATTATAATATTGGCGTGATTGGTGGGAGTTTTGCGGATAAAAAATATTGCAACATAGCATATGAAGTTGGAAAAAAACTTGCGGAAAATAATTGTGCTGTTTTCTGTGGTGGGAAAGAAGGTATAATGGAATGCGTGTCCCATGGAGTGCATGACAGTAATGGAATGGTTGTAGGCATTCTTCCCGGAGAAAACAGGATGGAAGGCAATAAGTATCTTTCACTGACTATCCCTACAGGAATAGGATACATGAGAAATTTCTTAATTATAAGGGCATCGGATGCAATAATAGCCATAGAAGGTTATTCCGGAACTACGTCTGAAGCCGCATTTGCAATAACAGAAGGAAAAACTGTGGTATCCATAGGAAACCTGCAAATAAAAACAAAGGATACTGATGGAAAATTGGTTCATGAGAATGATCCGGAAAAAGCCGTAGAAATAGCTATACAGGAAGCAAAAAATTTTGTTGAAAAATTTCACTGAGTTTTATTTTTCATTAAATGTACCTTTGTAAGGTGTGATATCATGAATATTACCAGGAAAATTCCTATTAAATACTCAACTAAGACATCACCCAGAAGGCCGAAACGTACACTGAACATCTTATACGGAGCAAGCAGGTAGTAGAGCAATATTATCCCTATTACAGCTATTATTACCAGTGTCAGTGCGGGTTTTAATGATCTCAGTTTTTTGAAATACAGAAGTGAGGGCAACACAATAAATATAATGCTTAATGGTAATGCAATCTCACTGAATTCATTCCATTTTACATGTGCAATGCTCTTAATCTGGACAGAAGCAATTATTATAAGTATAATTCCAACTATGACTATTCCAATTTCTATATATAATTTAACATGTTTATCTGACTTCTCAGGTGTGGTTTTGACCTGTTCCCTATTCTGTGTCCCTGTGTCCTTATCGCCGGGATTTACAGTATCGGGGGAATGATTTTCTTCCGGATTTGGTTCCGCGCTATTTTCTTCCGTCATTCAGTTAACATAAGTTTCCCGTTATTAAATTTTCCTATATTCGATAATAGCCGATGATAAAATAAATAAAGCCATGGCATATATGGAAAAATATGAAAGATGTGTATATTGTTTCAGCAAAACGTACACCTATAGGGAAATTTGGAAAATCCCTGGCAAAAATAAAGGCCACTGAACTCGGTGCGGCTGCTATTAAAGGTGTAATTCAGGATTCAGGCATAGACAAAGACCTTATTGAGGAGGTTATAATGGGAAACGTTATACAGGCTAATGTCGGGCAAAATCCGGCAGGCCAGGCAGCGTTTTCTGCCGGGCTCAAACCGGAAGTAACAAAAAATACAGTAAACGTTGTATGCGCCTCCGGGATGCTCGCAACAGAGAATGCTGCAAGGGAAATTATGCTGGAAGAGCATGATATTATTGTTTCAGGAGGGTTTGAAAATATGAGCAACTCCCCATTAATAATGCCTTCTGAATTCAGATGGGGGCCCAAACAGCTTTTATATAAGAATCTCAAAATAGAAGATTCAATGCTTGTTGATGGTCTTGTTGATGCCATGTACGGCGAACATATGGGTGTATCCGCAGAGCGTTCGGCAAAAAAATACGGAATAACAAGAGACCAGACAGATGGATTTTCAGTAGAAAGCCAGAACAGGGCTATCAGGGCCACAGAATCCGGGGAGTTTGCCAGGGAAATTGTTAAACTGGACAACCTTCAGAAAGACGAGGGCATGAGGAAAACATCAATGGAAGACCTTGCGAAACTAAACCCTGCCTTTGACAGGAATGGGATACTCACTGCAGGAAGTTCTTCACAGTTGTCTGATGGAGCTTCGGCTCTTATTCTTGCCTCGGAAAAGGCTTTGAATGAATACGGATTAAAACCAATAGCAAAAATCACAGGATTCAGCTCAGCTTCACTTGATACAAGGGATTTTGTAGAAGCTCCAATACCTGCAACCAGAAAGTTGCTTGAAAAACAGCACAAAAACATCGATTATTACGATCTTGTGGAACATAATGAGGCTTTTTCAGTAGCATCCATTATTGTAAGGGACCAGCTGGGAGTTGCCCAGGAGAGGTTTAATGTTAACGGCGGCGCCATTGCTATAGGTCATCCACTCGGAAACAGCGGTTCGAGAATAATTGTGACATTGATCAATGCATTACAGAGCAGGCATATGAAAACAGGGCTTGCAACAATTTGCCATGGCGGTGGAGGAGGACATACTCTTACACTCGAACTGATGTAGTTATATAATGCTTATTCTATAATTTTTTATTTCCTGCACATTGCCTAACTTTGATTAATTTTTATATGCACTTAATGCAAAACGTGGAGATATGGAGTATCATTTATTCTGGTCAATAACAGATTTTATTGCATTAATTATAATATAAAAGTCATCCAGATTAGTTTTGATAAAATCATATGCCATGCGGTCGTCTATTTTACTATATCTATGAACCACAATATTTCTAAAACCCTTTAAATCCCTCATTCTAATAGCTATATCCTCTGAAATAATATTTTTTGCCTTTAAATTATTTATTAGGTCAGAGTCGTCGGAGGGTATGCCTAGCTTAAAGTCAGAATTAAACATATAAAATATATCTATAAGATTTTCAATAGAGTATTCGATGCGTTTATAAATTCCATCTTTTATTATACCCAGCTCGTTAAACTTATCAAAAGTATCGGGCATATTTTCAGTAACTAAATCGAGGCTTTGCTCTATTTCATTTATTTTATTTTTAACTATATCCTTTCTCATATTATTTTCTCCAGTCCGATTGCGTCGTAATAACCTCTTCTAAAATCTTCAAATTCCTCAATTGTATTTCTTGCTATCTCGTAAATAGATTTATCTTTCATATACAATAATTTGCCATTCAATACGTCCTTTCTGATATACAAAGGCAAATCCTGAAAAATCTGCACATCAAATATATCATTTAAACTGGACAACATACTTAGCCTGAATTTCTGCCTTTCTTCAAGGGTGCCATTATAATATATGCATAAATCAATATCGGACCCGTTATGGAACGTATTATTTGAATATGACCCATAATTCATTATAAACACAACTTTATTATTTCCATAAAATAATATTTGTTTGACTGCGTCTGATATCATTTTATCAAAATTATACACATAACAGTATAAATTTATAATTAAAAGGTTTTTCCATTTTGCATCCCAAAAGTTCCCTCAACGGTTGCATTTTACTTTCTGCTAATATTTTTCAGCTGAAAGTTCTTAATATAGTTGTATAGAAATGTATCAATATATACTGAAAGCCAAAAACAATCCTGTACAAACTTAATAACAATATTTCTACAAAGGAATATTTATTAAAATGTTCCTCATATGAGTACTGTGTTTGAACCATGCACCGTTGCAAATTTCAAACTAAATAGTGATTAAAATGAAAGATGTTTATATAGCATATTATAAAAGAACTCCGTTCTCCAGAGCAAAGCCCGATAATCCATCAAAAGATGTATACAACGGGGTATCCATGGATGTCCTGCTTTCAAAGCTTATAAAAGATTCCCTGAGCACAGGAATAAATCCTGAAGACATAGGCGATGTAATTACAGGATGCGCTATTCAGGCAGGTGAAAACTGGACATATGGAGGCAGGCACCAGACACTTCTTTCTGAATTGCCGGTTAGTGTACCATCAATGGCAATTGACAGGGCCTGCTCATCTTCGCTAAATGCCACTGCAATAGGTGCAATGGAAATTCAGACAGGGAACTCTGACGTAGTCCTTGCCGGAGGAATGGAACACATGACACATGTGCCATTATATAATGATCCGTATGTAAAATATAATACGGAATTAATGGAAAAGCCGGAATACAGAAAATATGATATGGATGTTACATACCATGTTGGATTAACAGCAGAGAAACTTGCTGCCATTAATAATATTTCCAGGGAAGAAATGGATAAATTTTCATTTGAATCCCAGAAACTCACTGCACATGCAATAGAAGAAGGGTTCTATAATAATGAAATTCTTCCGGTTAAAGTAACGCATGATGGAAGTGCTAAAACAATCAATGCCGACCAGACCCCAAGGCCAGAGAGTACCCTGGAACAGATGAGCCAGTTAAAACCAGCATTTATAGAAAACGGAAGAGTGACGGCCGGGAATTCGCCGCCGCTGAGTTCCGGCGCTTCACTTCTCATGCTTATGTCTGGCGAAAAAATTAAAGAATATGGATTAAAGCCACTTGCAAGAGTAATAGACTATGCTGCTGCCGGAGTAGACCCGACCATAATGGGGCATGGGCCAGTACCTGCAACTAACAAACTGCTAAAGAAAAATAAACTTTCACCGGATAACATAGATTACTGGGAAATTAACGAGGCATTTGCAGTTGTTGCATTGAATGCTATCAAGCACCTTAATTTAGACAGAAACCGGGTAAATATACATGGAGGGTCTATAGCTATCGGGCATCCACTAGGTGCAACCGGTGCAAGAATAGCCGGAACACTTGCAAGGACACTTCAGGAAAAGAAAGGCAATCTTGGAGTTGCAACGTTATGTGTAGGTGGCGGACAGGGATACTCACTCTTAATAGAAAAAGTTTAAAATTATTATTTAGTTAAATAATTTGCATTATGTAGTTATTAAAGATACAATATATATATATATATATATGAGTTATATTTAATTATGAATAAATATAGAGATACAGGTCTTAATTATAGAATGTTGGCTATTGGGATTTCTATTGCTGCATTTGCTTCTATAGCAGTAATAGGAATGAGTGGTATAACGATGTATGGTAATAGTGCTATACTGGCATTGTATTTTACTGGGCACATATCTGAAAGTTCTGCTGCACTTTCTTTAACTGCATTGGGTTTTCCGGGAGGTTTTGCTATGACTTATCTATTAGGTACTGCTGGATATGAAGCGTTTCTTGCAGGTGGTACTATAGTCTTTATTCGATATACAGTTCTTAGTGTACTGGGCCCATGGGGCTATATGATATTATTGGCAATATTTGGAGCGGCAGCGTGAGATAGAATATGCCTAACAAATCGTACAATATATATTCTTATCTTTTATTTTATTTTCTAGTGTTTTATCTAGCTATATTATTCGTGGATTTTTTCCATAATTCAATATTTATATTCTCGTCTACATTATCACGATCAATTTTCATCGCTATCGTATTATATCTATGTTTTATCTCTATGAATTTTTATAAAACCGGTCACTTTAAACTTTATTACGGTTTATTAGAGTTATTTCCTTTAATGCCGATAATACTTTATTTTAAGGGGAAGTTTTTTTCTAATAATAAAGACAATGTAGGATTCTATTATGGATTCTCAATATTCTTATTTATTATATTTTTTTCAGTTATGTTCTTCACATCACTTATATTTCTTATTTATAAACCTCTATATCTTAGTTTAACTGAAACCAGCAACAATTATTTGATATTTTTAAAACCGGTCGGAAATATAAAAACGGTCTCATTCTTTATAATTATACACAACATGGCTTTCCTCTCACTAATATTTTTAGGTTCTCCCTTTCTATTTCTTCCAACTTTTGCAAATCTTTATTTTATGTCTATAATTACTATACCAGTAATAGTAGGTTCTATGCTTGATGGTTATTTTAACTATGTCCTACCAAATGGGATACTTGAAATCTCAGGAACTGTAATAGGAAGTGCTGCTTCGTTTATTTTGTTTATGTTTATAGTAGAGAGTGTAAAACTCAAGGATAATTTTACTGGTGCTAGAATGTATATGAAATTTATTGCATCTGGATTACTAATGTCGATTTTTAGCTTCATTTTTGCCTGGCCTATAGAAACAAAACTGATTTATATGAAACATGTCTCTATAGAGTGGCTAAAGGTCGCTTATTTTATTGATTTTTACATGCTTGCTGTAGATGCTATAATCATCTTTAAATTGCTAAAAAATCATTTTATATCGGCATTAGAATATTTCTCACTATATTTTTTTATTTCTTTATTTTTATTTGGATTCATCGTATTTGGATTTTTCACGATAGATATTATCAGTTTAGGTAGTATTTATATGATAGTTTATGGTGCATTTTCAATATATTTTTTGCTTAATTCAATTTTCACTAGTTTTCACCGTAAATTGAACTGGTTTAAAATTAATGGAAATGAATTTGCACTAATAGGAGTTCGCGGCATAAGTATGAATCCAGAATTTAAGGCAGGAGATTCGGTTATAATAAAGAGAATTAAAACATGGCATGAACTAAAAGTTGGTGATATTATAACTTACAAATCTTCAAATATTAACTCGCCTTTAAATGCTTCAGGGTATATAACGCATAGAATTCATGAGATTTCGGGCGATATAATAAGGACTAAAGGAGATAATAACAAAGTAGTAGATTACATGAAAATAAGATTAGATGATATAGTTGGCATCGCAGTGGCTAAAGTTGTTTACATTAACAGGAGAGCTACCGGCATAGAAATGATAGGCGATAATAGCAATAAAGAAGACCTGCCATTTTTTACTCCATTTAATATCAGGGCACGGAAAAGTAGTCTATATTTCAACATATACTTCATTGCTATATCGTTAATCCTAATTATGGTAATATTATAGGTATGATGTTGATGATTGTGTTTTATAATATTCTTCATAAAGAGCTTCCATAGCCACATATACAGGCACACATGGGTCGGAGCACAATAGTCCCAGGGTTATATGATAATGAAATACTTCTAAGTTGCAACATAAACTACTGGTATTCATACACATAAATAATGCAGGATTTCATAATCTCAATATGAAGATTCCTCATTATATTATAAAAAGTAATATGGATTTCTTAATATTTTATTTCAGCAATTATCTCTGTACTTAAAATTTATAATTTTTTCAGAATATCTAGATAATCTACTAAATCCTCGTAATCCCTTATCAGGTGAAGTATATCTATTCCAAGTGCTTCCATCATTGTCAAAGCAAGTGAAAGGTTTTCCTCGTTCTCCTCTGACAATTTCTGATTATTCAATTTATCATAAATCTCATTAAAGTTTTTTTCTGCAGTTTGCCTGAAATTATCCAGTTGTTCCGTTATATTATCTTCAAGTTTTTTCATATCTTCTGTGCTATCCATTCATAGGCATTGATAAAAAATATATAGTGTTTTGGTTATTGCATTACAGCACCTTTGGATGAAGATGCTACAAGTTTTGCATACTGGTTTAAAAGCCCTGTTTCGTATTTTATATCGGGTTTTTTCCACTCCTTCATCCTGCGGGTTATCTCGGCCTCATCCACAAGAAGGTTTATTTTTCTGTTGGGTGCGTCTATTTCTATCATATCACCGTCCTTAACAATAGCGATTAAACCCCCGTCCATGGCTTCAGGAGCTATATGGCCAACCATTATTCCCCTTGTGGCCCCGGAGAATCTGCCATCTGTTATCAGGGCAACACTATCACCGAGCCCTTCACCTATAAGTTCCGATGTTACAGAAAGCATTTCTCTCATTCCGGGGCCGCCTTTGGGGCCTTCATATCTTATTACAACAGTATCTCCTGCCTTTATTTTTTTATCTTTTATGCCTTTAAAGGTTTCTTCCTCGGAGTTAAATACCTTTGCCGGGCCTTTATGGTATTTTACCTTCGAAGCGGATGTCTTAAAAACTCCACCCTCTGTAGCCAGATTACCCTTGAGTATGCTTATGCCACCATCGGATTTGTATGGCTTATCAAAATCAGATATGACATCCCCGGTTGTGTAAATTTTTATATCCTTAAGATTTTCCTTTACTGTTTTTCCGGTAACGGTAAGCTGATCCCCATCTATCAGGCCATGGTCCATAAGCACTTTCATTAATACAGGAACCCCGCCGATATTATTAAGGTCTGCCATTACATATTCTCCTGATGGCTTCATGTTGACTATTTCCGGAACCTTTCTTGAAATTCTGTCAAAATCATCAAGATCCAGCTTTATTTTTGCTTCATGTGCTATTGCCAGGAGGTGTAGAACTGCATTGGTAGAACCGCCGGATGCCATCAGGACTGTTATTGCATTATAAAATGATTCCTCCGTCAATATGTCTCTTGGCTTCAATCCAGTTTCTATGAGTTGCATTACAGTCTCCCCTGTTTTATATGCAAATTTCTGCTTTGCACCATCAACCGCAGGTGGAGAAGCGCTGCCCGGCAATGCAAGGCCAAGCACTTCTGTCATCATGGCCATTGTATTTGCTGTATAAAGCCCGCCGCATGAACCTGCGGTTGGTATTGCGTTGTCTTCCATCAGCTTGAAATCCTGCAATGTCATTGTATTATTCATATATGCCCCAACGGCTTCAAAAAGGTCTCCAACAGCTATGCGCTTACCCTTATAATATCCAGGCAATGTTGTGCCTGAATACATAACTATGGATGGTATATTCATCCTTGCCATAGCCATCATCATTCCCGGAGATGTCTTATCACAGCCCGATAGTGCTGCGAACCCATCGTATCCATGGGCATTTACTGTAAGCTCCACAGTGTTGGCCGTAAGTTCACGGCTTACCAGTGAATACTTCATGCCTTCCGTTCCCATTGCAATTCCATCTATTACCACAGGTGTGGCGAATACTCTTGGAGTCCCTTCCCTGCTCCTTATTCCTTCCTTTGTATGGTTTGCAAGGGATAAAACATGTATATTGCAGGGGCCTGCTTCATTCCATGCGGCTGCTACGCCTACCATGTAATTTTTGAGATCATTGTCATTTAAGCCCATAGCCTTCATGTATGCCCTGTTTGGTGCCCTTTCCGGGCCACTGTATGTTAAATCAGAACGTTTCATTTTTAAATAAAAGCCAATATATTATTTAACATTTTTTAATAGATTTTTAAAAATTGGAATAAAGTATCAGTTCAAAAAGTAAGAAAAAAGAAAATACTAAATAGTATAAAGTATTTGAAGATATTACCTTAATTACAATATTGTTGCTATGCTAAATACGGCTGTCTATGACTAGCAGTGTGGCAATAACTTAAATTAAGGCATAGGTGAGAAATGTGAAAAGTGTGAGCAGGTTTATCTAACATCTGTGGCGGAGTTTTTAATCGCAGATTTTGTAATAGCTGGTTATTGAGTTTTAGAGTTTTAAAAGGGTGTTCCTGTTGATAGGTTCTAAGTTGCTTGTGGATTCCCTGAAAAGAGAGGGCACTAAAAGTATATTTGGAATACCGGGCCTGTACAACATGCCCATGTATGATTCCCTTATAGAAGATATAGAATCCGGAGAATTAAGGCATATACTGATGAGGCATGAGCAGGCTGCAGCACATGCAGCGGATGGATATGCAAGGGCTACCGGAAATGTTGGGGTATGTACGGCTACAGCAGGCCCGGGGGTCACAAATATAGTAACAGGGTTAATAACAGCATACCAGGATTCCTCTCCGGTGGTAGCTATCACAGGAGCGGTAAACCGGAATGCCATGGGGAAATTGTCTTTCCAGGAATCTGATACACTTGGCGTGTCATTCCCTGTGACAAAGTATGCCGTAGAGGTTAAAACTATCGAAGAAATACCTGTATGGGTACGGAATGCCTTCTATATTGCCTCAACCGGGCGGCCAGGGCCCGTGGTAGTTGATATTCCAAGAGATATCCAGATGGAAAATATAGAGAAAGTTGAGGAACCTGGCAAAGTCAATGTGCATTACAAACCCTTCGGTACCGTTATAAACATGGATACGGTCAGGGAAATGGCAACCAATCTCTTAAAGGCAGAAAAGCCGGTTATCCTTGTTGGCAATGGTGTTACATGGGCTAACGCAACAGAGGAGGTATTAAAGCTATCAGAATTCTTAGGATGCCCTGTTGTATCAACATTGCCCGGGAAATCCGCTGTTCCGGCTGATTATCCACTGTACGTGGGTGCTATGGGGTACTATGGCAGGGCTGAAGCCAGCATGGTCGCCCTGGAATCTGATCTTCTCCTGGCTGTAGGTGCGCGGTTCAGTGATAGGACGTTTACATCCTATGAGGAAATGAATGATACAAAGAAGCTCTTTATGGCAATAAACCTTGACCCGACGGATTTTACCAAGGGGATAAAACCTGATGTGTCAATGGCAGGGAATGCAAAGATTCTCGTAAATGAACTTCTGAAAGCTCTGTCAAAGATGTCACGTAATGGTACAAGATACGCATGGAACAGGAGGATAAATGAATTGAAGGAATACTATTCCCAGTTTTCGCACCCTCCTGATGACGGGCATATGAGGCCATGGAAGATATTGAAAACCCTTAGAGAGTCTCTTCCAAGGGATGCAATATTGACAACGGGAGTAGGGCAGCACCAGATGTGGGCGGAAACACACTGGGAAAATCTTGAGCCAAGGTCTTTCTTTTCTTCAACAGGAATGGGAACAATGGGGTTCGGGCTTCCCTGTGCAATTGGCGCCAAGGTTGGAAAACCTGAAAAAGTTGTGGTAGATTATGACGGTGATGGTTCTTTCATGATGACAGGAAATAATCTTGCAACTGCCGTTGATGAAAACATACCTGTAATAGCAGTGGTTAACGATAACAGAACACTGGGGCTGGTAAGGCAGGTTCAGGATATGTTCCAGAGCAAACGGATAGTAGGTGTGGATTATGGCAATTCACCCAATATACTTAAATATGCAGAGTCATTTGGAGCCGATGCCTTTGATGCAAACAATTACTCCGATATATCGGAATTTATAGGGAAAGCAATACGGGATAATGTCCCTGCTGTAATACGTGTGCCGGTGGATAAGGAAGAACTTGCACTTCCGACGCTTCCACCCGGTGGAAAATTAAGGGAGGTGATAGTGAGTGACCCAAGAAAAGGTAATAAAAATCCAGGCAGATTATAGAGATTCCGGATTGGTAGAAAGGATAGCTGCCAGTTTCAGGAGATTCTGGGTTGACATAAAATGGATGAATATGGAATGTGATTCTGGTGTGTGTACCATATACATGTCAATAAATGATGCACACAATCTTGGAAATCTGGATCTATCCATCGTGACGTTAAGCAAGATGGTTGATATTGACTTCGTTGAAGAACTGGAAGGATATGAATACAAAAAATTTGAAATGAATTATAAAAAATCAAAAAAATTTGAATGGGGTGTTATAAGTGAGTAAAGTACTGGGAAAAGTTTATACGGAAAATGATGCAGATTTGAAATATGTAAAGGAGAAAAATATAGCAGTGCTGGGCTATGGGAGCCAGGGGAGAGCATGGGTATTGAACCTTCTGGATTCCGGGCTGAATGTAAAGCTCGGTCTTGAAAGGGAAGGAAATTCCTGGAAGAAAGCACAGGAAGACGGCGTGAAGCCTATGAAAACAGAAGAAGCTTTGAAAGGCGCTGATATAGTTATCTTCCTTGTCCCTGACATGGTTCAGAGAAAGATATACTCTGAAAAGGTAAAACCTGTACTTAAGCCCGGGATGGATCTGGTCTTTGCCCATGGGTTTAACATACACTACAAGCTAATACAGCCACCTGAAAACGTTGATGTTTACATGGCAGCACCCAAGGCACCGGGCCCTTCTGTGAGGGAATTCTTTGTTAAGGGCGGCGGCGTTCCTGTTCTTGTTGGCGTAAATCAGGATTACTCGGGGCAGGCGCTGCAAAAAGCTCTTGCAATTGCTAAAGGATTAGGGGCCACAAAGGCAGGTGTCCTTGAAACAACTTTTAAGGAAGAAACTGAAACTGATCTTATGGGGGAGCAGCTGGACCTGGTCGGAGGGCTGACTGCAATGCTGCGTGCTACCTTCCACACAATAGTAGACCTTGGATACCGCCCGGAAATGGCATATTTCGAAGCTATAAACGAAATGAAATTAATTACAGACCAGATATACGAGAAAGGATTATCAGGAATGCTGCGGGCTGTTTCAGATACTGCAAAGTATGGTGGGCTTACTGTAGGCACATATGTAATTAATGATGATGTCAAGAAAAGAATGAAGGAAAAAGCAGAGAGGATAAAAAGCGGGAAATTTGCCGATGAATGGATAGAGGAGTATGATGAGGGTTCTAAAAACCTTGCTTCCCTGATGGATGACCTTGACAATTCACTGGAGGAGCAGGTTGGAAGGGAACTGAGAGAAATTGTATTGAGGGGGCAGCCGAAAAAATAATTTTATTTTTTTATATTATAAACAGAAGGAGCAGTATTGCCATTCCTATTATTATGGCGGTAAATACAAAAAGTTCTGTCGTCCTTGAATAATATTTATTATTATCTATATCTTTTTCAGTGGAATAATATTCATAGAAGCCATATCCAATAGTTATAATACCGACAATTATCATAACTTCCCCGGCGATTAATGAGGTGCTGAAGGATGAAGTTGGCTTGTTCTCAAGGGCATGCAGGAATATAACAAATTTTGCTATTACAAATCCGAAACCCATTAATGAGATACCTGTCCTCATCCATGCTAGAAATGTCCTTTTGTTGGCAAAATGATCTGTATCGGATGACATTCTGATTACATAACATTGAATGATATAACATTTATTATAAATTTTTTAATGAATCCTGTTCACTATCATTGCTGGGGAAAAGCCCTTCAGAGAGATTTGCTTCCTTTAAATAATCAAACAGGTTATAGTATACCTTCCTTTTTTTGCCTAACATATTGAATGTTTTAAAATTAAAGCAGAGTGAACATGCTGTAATACTGGATTCAAGAAAATAGCATTTTCCTGCCCTGTTAAAAACACATTCCTGTTCTATGCTTCCATCTGCCATGTATCATTATAATTGTACAGGGTTATTAAATATTTTCTAAACAGATACCCGCTTGCCTGAGGATGTAAGTTTTGTCCTTCCGAATTCGTCCATTGATTTCAATTTCTCAATGGAAAATACAGGGCCGTCACGGCATACCTGGAATCCATTTATGGAACAGGAATCACACAGCCCTATGCCGCATTTCATTGACCTCTCCAGGGAAAACTGGCAATTCACTTTCATGCCCTTAAGGTAATTTAACACCGAAAACATCATAATCTCAGGACCACAGACATAGATCATATCAAAACTTTCAATATCAAGTTCATCCATTGCTGTTGCTACAAAGCCTTTCTTCCCCATAGACCCGTCATCTGTAACAATATGCAGCTTTTCCTTTTTAAATTTAGAACGGAAAAGTATGTCAGTTTTAGTTTTACCGGAAATTATTCCAGTTGTATTTTCATCAATCAATGGTATCAGGGATGCAATTCCGCTTCCAGCACCTATCAGGAGTTTTTTCCCTGGAACTGCATCATAGCCATTGCCATAAATCCCATCATAAAATAATTTCTCACCAGGTTTCAATCCCGCGAGATATGCAGAAGCTTCTCCGTATATCTTTACAGTAATGCTCTTTATCTGTGAAACAGATGAAAAAGATAATGGTATATAGTTAATGCGGGGAGCCCATGCCATGATAAATTGCCCGGGCTTTATTTTTATATCATCCTCAAAAGTCAGGGTGTTTACATCCCGTGATTCCATTATGTTCTCTTTGATTGTAAAATATTTCATTCTATGGCCACCCCCACAAGTTCCTCAATATTATCTATTGAATTTGCCTCCATGTATGATTCCAGTTCCTTTGTTAAATTTGCAAATATTCCAATTCCTGCCTGTGAAATTGCTGACCCTATCTGCACCGCCGATGCACCTGCCATAATATATTCCAGTGCATCCTCAAAATTATTAATGCCTCCCACACCTATAATAGTTTTTCCTGTTTCCTTTTTAACTTCATATACGTATCTGATGCCTACAGGTTTTATGGATTTCCCACTGAGACCACCATATATATTGCTCAGCACAGCTTTTCCTGTATTTATATCAATTTTCATTGCCTTTATAGTATTTATAAGTACATACCCATCAGCCTTTCCGGCAGCAATTGCCTGTCCAAGCATATCAGAGGTATTCGGTGATAGTTTTGCATATACAGGTATATTAATCCTGGATTTCACCGCGGACACTATTGCAGAAACAAGTTCCGGGTCTGAGCCGATTTCTGTGCCATATCCTTTTACATGGGGGCATGAAAGGTTAAGCTCAACTGCAGATGCGCCATATGCCTGCATTTTTTCTGCCAACATTGCAAATTCTTCTGGAGTTTGCCCGAATATGCTTCCTATTACAGGTTTGCCGGAAGATGTTGCTATTTTTATTTCCTGCCCGTAATTTTCTATGCCCGGATTTGAAAGCCCGATTGCATTTATTACAGAGCGGCCATCGCTGTAAATTACAGGAGGGTCAAAACCTTTTCTTTCTTCAGAGCCTATGGATTTGGTAACGGCGGCCCCGGCACCATTTTCTAGAATTCTTTTTATAGTGTAGCCATTTGCGTCAAGTATTCCCGAAGCAAGGATAAATGGATTAGCGGCACCTATGCCTATATCTGGCTTTAATTTCATATATATTCAGTATTTATTCTTTATATCTAAATTATTCTAATCCATCAAATCTGGGGGAAAATTCTGTAGCTGGACTGAGTTTTTAATTGGAAATCCCCTGGCATTATAGGCGAGCGTGTATGGCAGCATTATTTCCTTATCCGTGAGGTACATATTCCCGCCTTTTTCTGCAAAATAAATACATGTGTCTATATACCGGTATTTCATGGCAATATTCTGGGTAAATTCCAGATACCTGGCTATGCGCTTAAATGTAAGGTTGTTGTTTACAACAACCACAGAAGCGCCATTTATTATTGTGTCCATGAGATCACTTTCTGTTTCCGGGTAATTCATTACTGTCAGTTCGAAAAATTTTGCAAGTTCCTCATAGAGTTTTAGATTTAAGTACCTGTTTTTCAATGCATCGTAATCTATCACAAATATTGAATCAACCTTTAACTGCAAAATCTGGTATATGTTTTCATAATTTGCTACCTTTCTGTCCTTAATTGTTACGCAGTACACGCCATAATATGATACCAAACAATATTAATATTTTTGTCGAGGCCTGGATTTAAAGTTTAAATTCAACATAGAACAGGTACAGTGGCGAAGTAGATAAAAATGAAATATCCAGCTATATAATTGAGAAATGTAAATGTGCTTAACAATGAAACTTTATTTCCGGGGCAATATATAAATGGATTTAAAAATAATCACGTATATTTTCCATTGTTTCGTTATCACCGGGAACTGAAAACAAAACTCCTTTAAGCCTGTATTTATTAAGTGTATCCATGTAGATGGCCAGATCTTCCAGATCCACAGAAGTCTGGTTTATTTTATTCAGTATATTTGCATTTTTTTTAGTTTTTACTATGATATATGGAATTAACCTTGATGTGTCCAGGTTTTCCAGTATGGAAGGGTTATCCATGTTTATTACAAGAAAAATATTTGATTTTAGCTGCATTCTCTGGAGTATCTCATTCAATGGCTTTTTAAAGCTGAGAATAAGCCCTGATTCTACGCCACGGTGTATTGCAAGCTTCATTGCGTATGATGAACTGACTTCATTGAATTCTTTTCCGAATTTTGGAGTATCCCCCTGCGTAAATATAATAGATGCGTTTATGGCTTTAGATGCGGTTATTATAGACCTCACCTTTAATTCATTGATATCTTTGAGCCTCTGGTTTATTATAATGTCTTTTTCTGGAAATTTCTGCCTTATAATATAGCCTATAAGTTCCGGTGGCATTGTAGGATATCCCAGTGGGTTGTCAGGTATATTAAACCCATCAAATGATTCCAGGGCATCAATGGTATCTTTTATATTATCCAGATTCTTTGAAGGGTATATTTCGGCATATGTTTTCATCTATTGGGCTAGCAATTATTAAATAAAGAGTTTGTTATTGCCTTTTGAAATACGTGAAATCATTAATTTTAAATTACCATGATTAATTAATTTTTAAGGCAAATAAACTTTATTTTCTAGTGTGCCTGTGTTATTTTTTATAGTATAATTAAATAACACATCTATGAGAGAAGAATTCAGTTATGGAACTGTCGTATACTCTAAATTCAATAATGAATGTAAATATCTATTGCTCAAAAGGGAAGAGGGGTGGCTCGACTTCCCCAAGGGACATATTGAAAAAGGCGAAGATGGGGTAAAAGCGGCATTACGGGAAACCTGCGAAGAATCCGGCGTGTGTTTGCAGCCCGGCAATCTTGTCCATGGTTTCTATTACAATATTGATTATTTTTTTACATATAAGGGCACCAAAATTCTGAAACATGTTGGCATGTATCTTTCCGAAGTTTTACCGGAGACAACAGTAAAAGTATCATATGAACACCGTGGATATGTATGGTTAAACTATCAGGAGGCAATGGAGGAGCTCAGATTCGGCAATCAGAAAGGCTTGCTTGAATATACAAACACTTATATTGAAAAACTGGACCGGATGCGTGCCCTGAATAAAGAGTATAGTGAAATTTACAGAGGCAGAAAATGGGATTTAAGCACCAGTTTTGTTCCCGGAGAAGGAAATTTAAATGCCGCAATATTTATTGTAGGGCAGGCACCGGGAAGAAATGAGGATATAATGAAAAAACCATTCGTCGGAAGAAGCGGCAAACTCCTTGAGAGCCTTATAACTGATGAATTACACATGGATCGCGAGTCACTCTATATCACCAGTGTAGTTCAATTCTTTCCTCCTGAAAACAGGGCACCATCTGATGATGAGATAGCTCTATGCCTTCCTTACCTTATGAAACAGATTGAAATAGTCAATCCTGCAATAATCGTCCTGCTCGGTGCAGTTGCTGCCCGTACACTGGTTCAGGTTAAAAGCATAATGAAAGAACATGGAAAACTGTTTATGGATAAATATTTTGTAACCCTGCATCCTGCCGCAGCCCTGCGTAATCCAGCAAACGTAGAGATCATGAGATCTGATTTCAGGGCTCTGGAAAAGATTGTCAACGGGCGGCAATGAACCGGGTTTCTTTTCCAGTTACAGCATACAGCAATGATCCGGCAAATCCGGCTATGTATACGCCAAGAATGAAATAGGCGTATGTTGAAATATCCGCATTTATAAGGGCAAATATAAATATTATATATAGAACGTAGCCCGCTGACCTGATAACACCTATTCCACGCCCACGGTATTTGCTTATAAAGTTTTCAGGTTCAAGCAATTCTCTGGCTGCCCAGCCAATTTCCCCGAATATGGAACTGATAGCCAGCATCAATAACAGAAGATATAAATTTGCTATGATTGCACCTAAAAATACTATAATAACTGCCCAGGAAATCAGAAGCCCTGAAAACCCTGTGATGGCTATAGATTTTCTTTTGCTTTTTCCTAGATAGTATCCACCAATTACTCCCGTTAAAGATTCTGCAAGGACGGAAAAAAATATAATCAGCCCTGTATCTTCCGGGAAATGGAACGGGCCAATTACAAGATCTGAAAATGCAAATCCCACTATTATTGCCATTCCCATAAATGTAAGTGCCAGGAATTTCAATGTATTTCTTGGAGTAATTTCCAGTTTTTCATTTAATTTTTTGCTAATATTCCATAGCCCGCTTTCTTCCATGTGGTACCGGGCAAATATGGCTGCTCCACCAGCTATAATTGCAATAGCTAGCAGCAGGCTCTTCTGTGTTATCACAGATGAAGGATATACGAGAAAAAGCCCGGCTATTGCAGTAACACCAATGTTTGCCATATTTGAGGATTCCACAATTGCAAACCCCCTGCTTTTTAATGGAAGATATTCTATCAGTATTGCCAGTGAGAGGGTTTCATCTCCACCAAGCCCGAACTCCGCGATAAATACAAATATTATAAGTGCAACGTAATTATAAGATACCCCGATTCCTATAAGGCCGGCAACTGTTATGCCCATAGTCAGCAGGAAGATATTTTTTCTCCCCAGGCGGTCCGATATATAGCCCATGGACATATTTCCCGCAAGCAGGCCGGCAGGTGCAGCACCGATAATATAATAATATGAAAATTGCGGGACAAAATACCATGTTGTTATCAATGGTGCTATTGCCAGTGTGACTCCCCACATAAAAAATGAAATTGATACTGTAAAGAAAATAATCCAGTGCTTCCTGTTCCATGGCATTCTGCTTATTTTCTCTGATAGGTTTATATTTTCTACATCTTTCATCCAATCCCTCCGCCGGTACTGGCCGGATCAGGTTCCCGGGGTCGATCCCTATCCTCTCAGCTATAATAGCTCCCCCTGGATATTTAACAGGCTATTTTGAAGCAATATTTAATTTTTGCCGGGTAGAAATTTATCAGCATTATTTTATATATAAAAGATCGAACCGGATTCTATGGAAAATTGGGTGGTCAGACTATTAGTTTCAGTTCATAACCTGCAATGGTTACTATAATGCCAACTATTACCATTACCACTATCCAGAATTTTGCCCTGCCTGCAGTTGTTTTGCTTATGAACAGCCCCAGCACAGCCAGTGATAAATATGAAAGGAATAATGGAATTTCAATATTATTTCTAACTATAAGTGATGAAGATAATGGGATTAAAGCTCCAAGGAAACCGAAAAAGGCTGCGATTAATGCCCCCAGCAGTGATTCAACAAATATTTCTATGCCAAGGTGCCCTTTTAAAAGGTAATCTGTCGATTTAAGGTTCAATTGCAGTGCTGTCCTGTGCAGTTCTTCATTCAAGCCTGCATACTGTGCTATAAAATAACTGAAAGCCCCTGCAAAAGATGAACCAAATGATATCCTGAAAGCCTGGAAAAGATCTATGCTGCTCTTTCCTATTATCCCACCTGAAGCAAGTATCAATGCAGTTATAATGCCATCCGAAAGCCCGATACTAACAGGGAATATATATTTTTTATTCATTTTACTATGTGTTTTCCCGTGATAACTTCGTCAATAGAATGTATAGCGCACCCCATATCCTCTATCACTTTTATGAGATAATTATAATTAATATTTATTCCCTCTACCGTGATGCTCGTACCCATGGTTTCCATGTCCATTTCAGTAACCGTAATTTTCACGGCATCTACTCCCGGCACATCCTCGATGGAACCGGCAAGTTCAGTCAGTGTTGGCCTATTCAATCCTTTGTCTACATCCAGTAAAATTCTCCTCAGATTCATATATATTTCAAACCTCGAAGCATTTCAGCCATGGGCTTCATTCTTCTCTATTTAAATCAACTATTAAATTATGATTTATTAACCTTTTGCAATTCTAAATATATATTAGCAAAAAACTATACCTGCTCTATGCAATCATAACTTAACCAAGCCAAATTTGCGGCATATATTTTTATATTAAATTGCATATCAAATTTAATGATTGCCATAACATTTGTGATACCTTCCAGCCTGGATTACAATGGCGGGATAGAGAAAACTATAGCCCGCTATAATTCTTATAATACAGAAGATTTCAAAAAAATAGTGCTTCAGGGTGTACCTGGAGGTAACAATAAAGATGTCTATGGCATTAATTCTGTCTATTCAAAACTTATCATATCCACATCAGGTAAGTTAAATTTTTTTGTGAGGGCAATGGCGCCTTTTATTTTAAAATTTGATAGGCTCTTAAACTACAGGATTATCAGGAACATTGAAAACAACTCACAGGTAATTTACCTTACAAACGATGATTATTATTATTTATTCGCCCATGGGAAATTTTTTGTCTGGAGTGAGCATGGCAACATACCATCAAATTATACAGGAATTAAAGCGCTGAATAATGCAATATATGCATTGATTAAGAATAAGCTCATATTCAGGAAAATAAAAGCAATGCACCTCATAAACTGTTATAATATGAATCTGGCACCATTCAAGAATACCTTCTGTGTCCCCAATGGAGTCGACACTTCACGTTTCTTTCCATCCGAAAGGATGCGTAATTCAATTCGCCTTCTATTCGTAGGAAGGCTGGAGAAATCAAAGGGAATAGATAAAATTGTTAACGTATTTAAAAAGCATCTTCTAAATATTGAATTAACAGTTGTAGGGTCAGGTGAACTGGAATCACTTTTTTCAACGCCGGTTAAAAATGTAAATTATCTAAAAAATCCGGATAATGAAAAGCTTGCAGAAATATACAGGAACTCGGATGCTTTTATTTTCCCCTCGATTCTGGAGAATTTTGGAAACGTCGTACTGGAAGCCTTATCATCAGGGCTTTATGTTATAGGGTCAGAATCGTTGAGGCCGCGCTTTGATGATATTGAAAAAATGAATTTTCTTGAATATATAGAGAGCACAGAAAGTGCAATACTGAAATCACTGGAAGATCTGAATAGGAAAATAGAATACACGGGAAAATATGAAAACAGGGTTAAAATGCACAATTATATTTCGGGCAAATATGGGTGGGATGTTGTGCTGCCACAGTTTTATAATAAAATGAAGAACGCCTATTACAGTGAATGATATACACATGCATGGAATATTTTAGCTTTATTATGGAAATAAAAAAAACTAAAAATTTTATATTATATTGAAATAGAACCATTATGGCGACAGAAATTATATGGCACGGACATGCTGGATTCTCAATAAAGAATGCTGTTAACGTACTTGTTGACCCGTTCTTCAGTGCAAACCCGCTTAGCAGTGAGGACGTTAATGGCATTAAAGCTGATCTGATACTAGTTACCCACGGTCATTTTGACCATGCAGGGGATGCTGTAACAATAGCTAAAAAAAATGGTTCCCCTATTGTATGTTCTTTTGAGCTTTCTGAAATTATTAAAAAGGAAAATGTTGAAACAATAGACATCAACCCGGGAGGCACAATAGAATATAATGGTGTGAAGGCAACTGCGGTTCCGGCAATACACTCATCAAGTTACAATGGCGCATATGCCGGTGAAGCAATGGGATTTATTATCGATAATGGTGATCTAAAAATATACCATGCGGGCGATACCACATTTTTTAAAGATATGGAACTCATAGGAGAAATTTACCACCCAGATATTGCAATGCTTCCAATTGGCGGCCACTATACAATGGATGTGGATGGGGCAATAGAAGCGCTGAAACTTCTTAAAGTTAAAAATGCGATACCTATGCATTATAACACATTCCCTCCGATTAAGGCAGATGCCTCAGAATTTCAGAAGAAAGCGGAAAGGAGTGGTGTTAAGACAATAGTTCCTGATATCGCAAAGCCTTTCAAGCTATAAAAATCCAATCAAACAGCAATATTTTTATTTCTTCTCAGATATTTTTACTTTTCTTATAAGCGATCCTGTTGAATAAAAGCATTCCGAATAGGTGGAATAACTCCCGCCCGCAAGGCCCGATGGATCAATTTCATAGCCAAGGAACATACTGCTTTTAATCTTTCCGTGTTGCCTGAATATAAAATAGTTTATAGAATTCATGAGTATAGATTCTGAATAATTGTTCATATAATAATCATTTATATTCTGTGTTACCGTTATGAGAGAAGTCCGGAAGTGCCTGGAATTTCTGGCAAGCATATCTATAATCTCAGCCTCCCGGGAGTTTCTCAGAAACAGATGGCTTTCATCCATAACAACCATTTTCTCTCCCTCCCCTTTTTCAACTGTAGAAATTATATAGCTGAATACCAGATCGAAGAAGGCATCACGGATGTCTGCATTTTTATGCCCGAACCGGAATACTGTAAAATTTCCTTCAAGTCTTACAGGTGTTTTGAATGGCATACTGTAAACGGTTCCATGTGTACTTTTATTTCCAGAATAGCCCAGCCTGATTTCAGAAATTAATTCATTGAACGTGGCAACACCGGATTTTGACATTAATCCTGTTAAAATTCCGGTAATAGTGTTTTCGCCTATTCCTGTCAGTTTTGCTATGGCGGTTGATATAATATTTGCCATTTCCGGAGTTTCAATAAAAAAATCTACATACTCCCCAAGAGATAGGTCTATCACGTGCCCGTAAGAGTATTCTCCTAGCGGGTCAATGACATAAACCTTCGCATTTCCGTTCTGATCCAGCAATTTTTTTGCAAAATAAGATTTTCCAGAACCTGTTTCGCCTGTTATGGCAATATTATATGAATTGCCCCTGAATGGCTGGAAGTAAAATGGCTTCCCGGTTATTGCATTGATTCCAAGTGGTTCCGCTGCCCGATCTGGAATAGGTGTAAATGAACATGGGAAGAGTTCTGATATTGAAGCAGAATCCAGCATATATTTAATGCCCTGTCCCTGCAGTTCAAGGGGATTGAATGAATTTCTATTAAAATAATTGAAAGTTTTTAACCTGAATCCTGCAGATTCCATTGTTTTTTTGAATATTTCGGCATTAGAGCGGAGAATAGCCGGATGCCCTGATATTACAGAGAACCTCAACGAAGCATTATATAGCTTCTCTTGCCCTGACATATATTCCAGTGCAGAGATCTGTTTTCTTATAAGCCCGGCGTAATGCCCTGTTTTTGTATAAACTATTTCTGCTTTCCTGGACGCCAGAAGCCTTTTAACCTGCATCTCAGGGTTTTTAATCTGGTTGATTTCCATGTTAATTTCAACCATAAAACCCATTTTTTCAATAAGGGTTTGATAAAAGAAATCCTGTGAATAATCTGTATCAAGCAGATCGAAATATGCCATGTAAAACCCGCCGGCATCTATATATCTTGACCCCGGTGTTACATTTTCTGGAAACATTGATTTAATTGTTTTTTCATCATCAACAGCTTTTCCATGGAGCGCAGTGTTTGAAATGATAAGGGATATGTTTCTTTTCAATAAATCCATGGATGTTTCAATGCCGGATCCATGTGTTTTTAATATAACAAAGGTCCTGTAATAATTTTTGCCATTGTAAACTTCCGTTTTTGTTATGATATTTGCACTGCAATCCAGACTATCAATGATATTCATTATAGCCCTTATATGATTTTGTTTCCTGCTATCTGTATACAATTCCTGATTTTCTATTTCCACTGCTGAAAATATATCCTGCCCCAGGATGCAGAATAAAAACCCATTGCGGACAAATTTTATATTATGCCCGGCGAGCCCGTGAAAATAGAGTTTTCTCAGTTTATAAATGTTTGAGAAGTCAAATTTAATGTATGCCATAAACCCGAAATATATTGCAACGGCGGAAATCGTAACAGGCAACGATATGGTAAAAAGTATTGCCGCCATGGATATTCCGGAAAGTATGATAACAAATTTCTCCACAGGCATTCCGTATATGTATGATTTAAAATTATAAACGTTTGAAGGAATTTTAATGTATACCACCATTTTCGTCAATGATTCCGGGTATCCGGCTTTCTGATGTGTCAGGATCAATACCGAAATTAATTCCTCCATTCAACACGGAAACAGGATTTATATCACCAATTCCAGAGGAGATTTCAGTTACAGCTGCGTCCGTGTTAAGAAAATTCATAGTTCCCTGAAAATACCTGTACATTTCGGTAACAAAGAACAACGGTGCAGTTGCAGCTACATAAATCAATCCAATTTCAAGAAATGGATTATTGAATAGGCCGATAAGATAAAGAATAATTATGGTGAAAAAAGGGAAAAATGCAAGTTCAAAGAAAATCCGGTACAGTTTTAATATTTGCTTTTCGCTGCCGGGAATAATTAACAGTAAAGATGCTGCTGGCATAAACAAAATAAAGAACAGAAGTAAGGCCTGCCTGATTATGAGTACGCCGAAAAGGAGCATAATTGCCATGACAAATGTTCCGGTAAATAGAATCGATATAAGGCTATTTGAGAAAGACAGCCCTGAAAATTCCAGTCCATACCAGCCTGTTTTTAGCGAATATATATTATTATAAAATACCAGGGAAATACTGATAAATATCATGGATATTCTGTAGGATGCTTCAAAAAGTATGACGGCTGCAAATGTTTTTATTAAAAATTTAGCGGGCGGATATGGCTTTATAAATGAGTTGTACACAAGCATAACTATGGCTGAAATTGTTATTATTCCAAGGATGGCATCGGAATAAACATTGTAAAAAAGGTAGTTATAGAAATTAATGAATGGAGAATTACCCTTTATAAACTGTTCATAGGAATATTCCGGGTTAAGCCCGTATTTTACCATCATATGCCATAATAATATTATTGAAGGCCTTGATAGGTCTATTATAGCCTTTACAATTTCCTGGAAAATTGAGGTATATGTCATACTTTACCGGTAACCACATAGTTGAAAACAGTAAATAATATGCCGCTAATTGCCATGATAAATATTACTGTGCCTATAGCAGCATTCTTGAGCCGTTCCCTTGCCATTATCTTTTTGTTCTCATCGGTACTGAAGAAATTCAGTGCAATAGGTATCCACAGGAGAGTAATAAGAACTGCGGATACTGATATAACTATATCATCTATTCTTCCCATCATTGCATTGATTGATGCAATGGCGTAGTCGATTAACATTTTTGGTAATAATACGAAAATATAAAATAATAACGGTAAAAAACATAGATCAGAAAAGCTTTTTTTGCCTGTCCATCAGCATATTGCCGGTTGTGGGCAACCCGAGTTCGTGCCTGATAAATTTTATGGTGTCCGGGGATAATCCCTCATAATGGTTGTTTGCATATATGAAAACCGTACCCTGGCCTGAATCCTGCTTTTTTATTTTTCCGACCCATTGTTCAATTTCTCCATGCCGATTTATTCTTATTTCGCCAAGGTCTTTCTTTTCAAGCGATTTGTTTCCTAGAAAGCGCACATAAAGGTTCTCAGTGGTTTTAATTTCAGGCGTTTTTATATAATCCAGGACTGACCATGCCATTGTTATTCCTGATTTCCGGAGGATTCCATAGACTTCATCTATGAACCACGAAGGATGCCTGAATTCAATAGCATATTTGATATTGTTGGGAAGCAGCTCTATAAAGTTCTCCAGAACACCGGTATTAAATGGAAAGTCCGGAGGCAACTGGATAAGCACAGTGCCAAGCCTGTTATTTAATAATGATATGTTTTTCATGAAATACGCAAGATCGTCCTCGCATCTCTCAAGGCGGAACTCATGTGTTATTTTACGTGGCATTTTAGGAGAAAACAGGAAGTTCTCAGGTACAGATGAAGCCCATTTTTCTACTGTTTCCTGGCTCTGTGCAGCGTAGAATGTAGAATCTATTTCCACAGTGTCAAATATTCTCGCATAGTCCCTGAGATAGTTAGATGGGGATTCAGAGTAATCATAAATTTTTCCTTTCCAGAAATCATAGCTCCAGCCCGAGCATCCTGTACGGTAAATCATGTATAATGTAATTGAATAACAATAAATAATAATTCTTATCTCAATGGCATTATATTTTTACATTCATATTGGTATAAAATGATACTTTTCTTGCATTTGTTTCCCCCGGTTTACCATTCTCATTTGCATATTCCTTTACAAACGAGGGTTTGCCGAATACTTTTACAGGGAGTTTATCCGTGGAATTAAAATTCATTAAATATTTGCCTTTAATGCTCCCCAGAGTATTCCTTAACTCCATGAAATCACTTTCAAGAAAATTGTGCACATACCAGTCCTTTCCGGGATATGGAGGATCGAGGTAAAAAAATGTGTCCGGGTCATTATATTTGTCTATAACTTCGCGGAAGTCCATATTTTCTATTTTCATTTTTCTTATTTTTGATTCTGCCTTAAGAAGGTTGGATACATTCTTTCTATATGTGCCGAAAAGTGATTTGTCTTTCTTTCCATAGCTATTGCCCATTCCCCCGAAACCGGTGTTAAAATTAAAAAAAATTGAAAAAGCCTTTTCAATGTCTGGATTTCCTGTATCCATAACTATCCTGCCATCATAATAGTCAAAAAACATTTTTCTGTCCCGTGCCACGGCATCAGCTGCCCTGTAAAGCTGCGAAAAGTTATTTTTTAGTGAATTAAATAATATAAAAAGATCCCTGTTAAGGTCATTGTATACCTCAATCCCGGCTTGGATATTGATTATCACAGAACCTGAACCGGAAAACACGTCAACAAACCTGGTGCATTGTGATATGTCAAACACTCTCTGTATTTCACCTACTATTGCAGTTTTCGATCCAGGATATTTCATTATTCTCAACATATGAGATTTAATGTTATGCACATCTGGTATTTAATTTATGGTAGTATTGGCATGCCAGCAGAAGTAAAATCCGGGAAAAAGAAGTAATAGCCACATCAATGGTTTTATATATAAATTGAAGTTGTATGAATATGGATGATACATATTCTTTTCTATCCAGTATATATGGAAAAAACCATTATGATATTGATAAGCCATTCCAGAAAATACTTGACTTTTATATGGGCAAGCATCTAAATCTCAGCCCGCTGGGAGCATATGCCGGGAAAGACCTGTATGAAACTACCGATTATATAGATAAGGTTTCACAGCCATTGCAGAAGATGTGGAGTATAGACGGAAAAAGGATAGATAGCATACTGATTAGCCCGATGGAAAAGCATGTCCTTGACAAATTGATACATGAGTATGGCATAAGCAGGCCATATTTTCATGGGAAATCTATAATGGAGCACTACGCAATGGGGTATCTGGTAGCAGACCCCGGCATATACTGCATACTCACACTTACACACCAGACAGCATATGCCATACATAAATATGCACCGGACTTCCAGAATGACTATGTGCCAGGGCTGATAGGTGATACTAAAGATACATTGCTCGGTGCAACATGGTTTACAGAGATTCAGGGAGGCAGTGATCTCGGAGCAAATAAAACCAGGGCTGAATCAGGAAACGGCCTCTGGTATCTTACAGGTGATAAATATTTTGCAAGCAATGCAGGACTGGCAGATGTTGCACTTACATCTGCATTTCATGGTGATAATCACGGGGCAAAAGGATTATCATTATTTCTTATTCCAAGAAAGAATAATGATGGCGAATTGAATTACCGGCTCAGGAGACTCAAAGAAAAAAGCGCTACTAAAAGTGTTCCCTCTGGCGAGGTTGAGCTTGATAGTTCCGAAGCGTATATGATAGGTGATGCTGGCAAAGCAATATACTATATAACTGAAGATTTAATGGTATCCAGATTAGATAACGCCGCGGCAGCATGCGGAATAGCTAGAAAGGCATACCTTGAAGCCTATTATTATACCGGGAAAAGAAAGACTTTTGGCAAACTGCTTATTGAACATCCGGGAATAGTAAAGGATTTGCTGGATATGGAGGTGCTGCTTGAAGGGTCTATAGCACTTACGTTTAAATCCATTGAACTATTCAACAATTCCATAAATTCAAAGCCGCCTTACGATGATGAATATAATTATACCAGGCTTATGACACATATAGTGAAAAACATTACAGCAGATTCCTCAGCAAGAATTACGCAGATGGCGACAGAACTACATGGTGGAATAGGATTCCTATCTGAATTTCCAGTGGAAAGATGGCACAGGGAGGCACTTATAACACCCATATGGGAAGGTGCAAGCAATATTCAGGCACTTGATATGCTTGAAGCCATAATGAGAAAGAAGGCGCACATAAAATTGCTCTCAGACTTTAAGAACATTCTATCTGAAATTAGAGAAGAGAAGGCTGCTGCAGAATCATGCTACAATTCATTGAAAAACAGTATAGATAATTTATTATCTATGGGAGTAGAAGAAGCACAATTCCATGCAAAATATAGCATGGAGGTTATGGGGCATTCCATGGCAGCTATTCTATTAATTCATATAGGTAATAAAACAGGGAACAATGATTTTGTAAAGGCAGGGTCATTGTATGCCAGAAGGTTTGTAAAGAAAGAGGACTATGAAAGCAATGCTATCGGGCAAGCCGGTGGAATCATCCATGTAGATAGTGCGGAGAGGTCCTTGAAAAATTAGGTGGTAAAATGGGCAATGGATTCACAGTTATAAATATACTGAAGAGAGCTTCGTCCCTTTTTCCGGAAAAGAAAGTTATATCTGGCAGCAGAAGTATTACATACAGAGACCTGTTTGAAAAGGTTTTGAGCCTGTCAACGTCCATGAATAAAATGGGCATATCGAAAGGAACGGTGATTGCAGTTGCTGATTATAATTCAATAGAGTTTATGGAATTATTGTTTGCTTCCAGCCTTACAGGTTCAATCATATATCCTGTAAATATAAAACTTCCATGGAATATGGCAATGGAAACAGTAAAAGAATCAGGGGCAGAATATGTATTTGCATCAAAAGAGTTTATGAATGCAGGCATATACAAAGGATTCCGCGACGACCATATAGTATCGCTGTCTGAAAATGGAGATTATATTAAATTCCATGATATGCTTACAAGTGATTTGCACAGGGAGGAGAAAACAACCGGAAACGATAATTATTCCATATTATTTACTTCTGGAACAACGGGAAAACCCAAGGAAGTGCTGTATACAAACGAAAAATCTGTAAACGGTGCATTAAGTATTCTCTACCAGCTTGGATTGTTTAATACACCCGCCAAATTAACTTCCAGTGATACTATATTGTCTCTTATCCCATTTTACCACATATGGTCATGGGGGTCTGCTTTCCATGCTGCGTATCTGGGTGCAGATTATATAATCACCGGAAAATATAATCCGGAGAATGTGCTGAATGCAATAAAAGAGAATAAGGCAACGTGGATAAATGCTGTACCCACAATGGTTTATGACCTCTTATCCCATGATAGGGAAAACAGGCTGAATGGAATAAAAATGTTAATAGGCGGTTCCCCTATAAGCAAAAACCTGGCGGAAAAGTTAAATGCAAAGGGGATTAAATTTTCAACAATATATGGCGGAACAGATATGCTTGCCACATCTATTTCCCTTGGGAGGCCGGATCAACACGAATCTTTACGGTCTGTAACATACCCTGTTCCTATGGTAAGTGCTACAGTCAGGGATAATAACGGGAATATACTGGAAAACGGAACAATAGGAGAATTATGGATTAATGCCCCATGGCTTCCGGAAAAATACCTCAATAGGCCAGAAAACCATGACTATGAAAACGGGTGGTTCAAGACGGGTGATGTGGGTGAAATGACACCTGATGGTGGAATAAAAATCCTGGATCGTGTAAAGGATGTGGTTAAAAGTGGTGGCGAATGGATCCCAACGTCGATTATAGAATCCCTGATATCTGAGTTTCCAGGAATAGAAATAGCGGCTGTTACCGGTATAGCTGATGAGAAATGGGGAGAAAGGCCAGTTGCATGGGTCAAAGCTTCGGAAGATATTGAAATTAAAGAAATCAGGCAATTTATGGAAACCCACGCATCAAACGGGAATATTAACAAATGGTGGATTCCAGTTGAGTTTATTATCATAGAAGAAATGCCTATGACCAGTGTTGGAAAAATAGACAAAGCAAAGCTCAGGGAAATGAAAAAATAATTTCAAAATGTTAATTTTATAAAGGGGATTATGAGTGTAATAATTGAAATTGCGCCAACAACTGTGAATGCCAGAGCAAAATTTCCATATATTGAGAACATGAATCCCATAAGGAGCGGGGAAACCGTACCGCCTACCTGTGAACTGAAATTCAGTATGCTGCTGGATGAGGCAAGGTTGGCATCACTCCCGCTAAAGTCAGATGCCATTCCCATTGAAGGGCCTGCATAGAGACCATAAAACATTCCTGTAAGAAATGATATAAGAAAAATTACGGCAACAGGAGCGTAGTTTATATAAATTATTGTAACTGCAAGGGCGACTACAGGCAATACCGATACTATGGATTTTCCATGCTTCATTCTTCTTGATATCATCCCGCCCAGTGGAGATGTAATAATTCCACCTGCAGCAGGAATCCATGCATATAAGTATGCGCTGGAATATGGCACAATGTGGTCGAATACAATAAAAGTAGTAAATAAGGTTATAAATCCTATATATAAAAACCCTGCAGAAAATCTAATCATGGCTACATAAATTATTTTTCTATCAATTTTTCCATGCTTTGCCAGTTTATTATGTTCCGGCTCCCTTAAAAATACAATGTTCAGTATTGTTGCAATAATAAGTATTGACAGAATAACAATGAATGCAAAACGGAAACCTATAGAAAGTGTGCGGAGGATAAGGTATTCTCCCAGTGACGCCCCTATAAAAAATCCTGTCTGGTATATTCCTACAAAGGTTGCCCTGCTGGATTGTGGAAGCCATTTCTGTATCACTGATGTGTCAGAAAGGTATACTGTTGCAGAGAAGCTTCCAAGTAATATCTGTATAATGAAAATGCCTGTATATGAATCCATAAAAAAGTAGAATAATGAAAATGACAGAACCATCAAAATAAATGATATTTTAGCGACTTTTGATACGCCCACACGGTCCGATATCATTCCGGCAGGGATCTGAAATACCGTGTAACCAAGCCAGTATGCAGTTATCAATAGGGAACCAAGATATACAGATATGTTCAGGGATGATACCAGCAGGGGTATAAGTACAGGAATAAAAAATCGCAATGTTGAATTCATTGAAAATGACATTATTGAAGAACCCAGAATTCCGGTGTAATGCCTGTTATTTCCATCTGTGTTGTTAAATGCCATCTCGTTTGTAATTTATAAACACTAATTAATATTTTACCAGTAAACGGGAATCATAACTCAACTGCTGGCAAGAGAATATGCCCATAACAGGTTTTATGTTCCACTGGGAATTATTAATTAGATAGTTTATAATGAGCTATAATGAATTCCATTCAGAAAATAGAGGTCCCTATAGAAATCAGGGCACTGAAAACTGCAAATGTTTACAATATTAATGGGGATTATAACTACATTGTTGATACTGGCATGTCCGAAAATGGATACAGGCAGATTGCTAATACTATTGACCTTTCACGCATAGATATGTGTATAATTACACATCTGCACATTGACCATATAGGCGGAGCACTTTATCTGGAAAAAAATAATAAAATACCCGTATATATATCAAAAAATGACTATGATATAATTAAAACTATGGTAGACAACAGGCAGGAGTATTTCAGTGAATACAGAAATTTAATGATGTCCAATGGTGTGCCAGAAGAGTTATTCAGGAATATAACAGAAGGAAATCCAGTCATGAAATTTATGGACTATTATGCATCATTGAACCTGAACATAATAGGCAATATGGCTATGAAAGATACAGATATCATAGATGTCCCCGGGCACTCGCCCGGTTCTGTTGCTATATACCTGAAAGATATCCATGCAATGGTTACAGGAGACCATGTACTTAAAAATATATCTCCAAATATTAGTGTTTACAGAAATAATGTAGACTACCTTGGCATGTATATTGAAAGCCTCAAAAAAATTCAAAATTATGATATTGAAATTGCATATCCGGGGCATAGGGAGACTTTTACTAATTTTACAGAAAGAATTGACCAGATCATTCAGCATCACGAAAAGAGGATGTATAACATGTCCCTAGAATTAAACACCTGGAGAAGTGCCTTTGACATAGCATCCTCCATAGCATGGAGCAGGGGGCGCAAAATGGAGGATATGAACAACATGGAGAAAAATTTTGCTATACTGGAAACTGTTGCACATCTGGTACATATGGAGAGAACAGGCAAAATAGATTCAAAATACTCCGGAGAAACGGTTCTATACCATTCTATTGTCGGGCAATTTCCTCAGAACCAGCAGGTAGATTAGCAGCCCTATAGTTTAATCCTTATATATGCTAGGAATCGCCATAATTCTAAGATGGAGGGTAGCATATGATCATTAAGTACCTTCGCAATTCAGAAAAGATGAATTATACAGTTAAGTTTTATTTGCTATATCAAGCACATTAGCAGGTTATCTCTATAATTTTAAAATATATTTCGTAAATTTCATATTTATGAATTATATGTAACAAAAAATTTTTTATGTTTTAAAGTTATTATAAAATGATAAAAATGGAAGATATAGTGACAATTGCAAAAATGGATAGCGAAAAGAGAAAGGAAACAATGATGAAATTATTCGGGAATATGTTTAAAGAGGACGATGCCAAAAAGGTGGAAATGATGAAAAATTTGATCACGGCTATGAACAAAACAGATGATGCCACATATATAGGTCTTTGCACCACAAATCTTGGCATTGCATCAGGCATGGGAGATGATGAGCTGAAAGCATTTGTGGCTTTAAGAATGAAAGCAAATTCAGAACTCCCGGCTGATATTAGAACAAGAGATATGAATATGATACAATCTGCAATGGGCAAGGTACCCTCATCTGTTTCCCAAAGAATTGCCAAATTTATGGCATAATAAGCCGGTAATTTTTTTATATATTTGCTATTATTTTATAATATGGCATGAGACTTATTATATCACACAGAAATTACATCGCTTTTTATAAATAATATTGATTATCGTTATCCTGCCAGCTGGTCTCCATACATTTATCCTTATAAATTGCTGCATAAGAATTACATTTCTGCCGCACCAGTAATTTTAAAGGTTGAATGGAATATAAAATAATTATTTTCCAAACTTAATATAATTGTAACAGTAATTTCCAAAACATTTAAAAGCAGTAATTAATAGAGATATGTCTTATAAATAAGTATATACGATTTATGAATATATATGACGACGTAAGACTATAGGCAACCCGGCCTTTAATGGGCTCCGGATATAGCATATTGCGTGTCACATTGCAATGACCATCCGATCAGGGGCTGGGCTTCGAATTCCCCGTGGGTCAGGAAATTATGAAACGTGATTAATATCCGTTAAACCGGGGAAAAGTTTTAAATTGTTTTAAGAATTAAAAAAAGGTTGCTGGATTAAATTACCTGCTCAACTATTTGCTTATATAACATTTTCAGTTTTTCAATTGCATCCGTGGATTCACGTATTGCATATACTTTCAAAAATTCTTCCGGGTCTTTGTACAGGATATAAACATCGCTATTTGTTGAATAGATTAATAATTTTGATGGCAGTTCGATGCCGATTTCAGGGTTTTCTTTCATCAATAATGTGCCTACCACCGGAGAACCAAACAATATTAAAGTTTCATTTTGCATTTCCAATCCTGCGTTGTCAGCATTTTTCCTGTGGTCTATTATAGAGAATACAGTTATGCCCTTTGATTTAATGAAATCAGTGGCTAGTTTCACAGTCTCTTCGAATGTGTGTACACTTTTGTATTTTAGAAACATGGATTATTATTATTAATTGGTATAAATATTTATTTGAATTATTGCACAGAATGCATATTTTTATTCTTGCTATAGAAGCCGTAAAAATATAAATTATATTAATGCATATTGAACTATGACATGGAGAAAAATATTGGGAATAAAAGCTCTGGAAAACTCAGGCAACCATGTGTCAATTAATCTTGGAGATGGTAAAGTAGTTTTCATAACAAAGCAAAATGGAAAGCTGTACGGTATCAATGGAATATGTTCCCACCTTAAATGTATACTCGGCAATGTGTCTGAAGATGGCAAACATGTTATATGCCCATGCCACAATGCAAAGTTTGAACTTGACACCGGAAAAATGGTTGAGCCCCCGTTTATAGCACCCCAGACTCCAATGGAAAAATACACACTGGAAACATACAATCTGAGGGAAGAGGGCAACTTTATTGAAATTGAAGAGTAACCATATAGCAGAAAAGTATTAGATAAACCATGAAAATTAAAATTATTTTTCTTTCTTTTTTATAAAATTATTTATCCTGTCTTTCGTATCCTGCCCGGAAAATAAAATCCCGAACAATGCAGCCTCATAATCCAGGTTAGTTTTAATATGTGACGATGAAGTATTGTTTACCGCACGTTTTGCCAGTTTTACAGTATTCTCAGGTTTAGTATTGATTACTTGCCCTATTCTTGTAGCTTCTTCCAGTGCATTGCCTGCCAGGATGTCTACAAGCCCGAACTCGTATGCAGTCTGGGCATTTAGCCTTGCACCGGTCAGTATCATGTAGAGTGCCCGATTTCTTCCAACCACATGTGGAAGTATTACATTGCCACCTGCACCTGCGTTTATGCCTAGCCCGATTTCTGGCTGGCTCAACTGTGCATCTCTGCTGCACACCCTTATATCAGTAGAAAGCGAAAGTTCAAGTCCGCCCCCAAAGACATATCCATTTAAAAAAGATATTACCGGCCATGTATATTCCCGGAAATAAAGTGCAAGTTCATTTAATTTCCTGTGAAATTCATAGGCTTCTGATGGATTCAGCTCCGGAAATTGCAATACGTCCGCTCCGGCGGAGAAATTCTTTTTTCCACCAATTACAATTGACCTGCATGTGCTTTCCATATCAGATAATGCACTGGATATCTCATTTATCATTTCAACTGTAATGGTATTCAGGCGGTCTTCCCTATCAAAATAAATGAAACCCGTGCCATTTTCCTCTGCTGTTTTTATGGTTTTATATGGCATAGTTATATAACATAGCCATTTAAATAAATATTTTGAAGTGCCGGTAATATATTTATACTAGTTAGACATGTCTAATAAGACATATATGGAGAATATTGAAAAGGGTGATATTGCAAGAATAGTGGCCCTGATGGCGTTTGCAGGGACGTTAATTGTTTATGTGGAAACAATGATTGTTCCTGCCATCCCTGTATTTATCACTTTTTTTAATACAACATATAATAATGTCTCATGGATTCTCACTGCTTACCTTATTACAGGTACAGTAGCTGCCGGAATATTCGGAAAACTTGGCGATGTGTTTGGCAAAAGAAAAGTGTTTTTAATTCTTTCATTAATTTATGCAATTTCCGTTTCAATGGGTGGATTTGCCACAAGCCTTGATGAGTTAATAGTAATAAGGATAATTCAGGGCATTGGATTTGGCATGTACCCTCTAGCTTACGCAATAATCAATGATGTTGTCCCGAGGTCGAGACTTGCTCTTGCACAGGGATTGATGAGTGCAACCTTTGCTGTAGGTGCCGGCATGGCTCTGGTTATCGGAGCATATATTACAGAAGCCTATAGCTGGCAGTGGTCTTATCACGCAATTGCCCCTGTTGCCTTTGCATTATTCATATTATCTTATTTCTTCCTGAAAGACAACACTGCGCCTGCAAAGGAAAAAATAGATTTTGCCGGGGTCGCAATAATGGCATCAGGGCTGGTAATGCTCATATTCGGGTTGTCTGAAGGAAATACCTATGGATGGCTCTCCCCGCTCATATTATTTTCGTTCGTATTTTCAATTGCTGCATTTTACGCATTTATAAAATATGAACTTGCAAGCAGGTATGCATTCATAGATATGCATTTATTAAAAAGCAGGAATATATTGATAGCGAATTTTGTCGGGCTACTCACCATGGCAGGCATGTATTTCCTATTTTTTACTGTCCCGACACTGCTTCAGGACCCTGCCCCCTCCGGATTTGGAAAATCTATTTTCACATCGGGCCTGATTATGCTTCCTGCAACTATCCTCGCAATGGTATTTGCGCCTGTTGCCGCCAGGGTCACCGATGCCCGTGGCCCTAAAATTTCAATCTTAATCGGCCTTTCAGTCAGTTTTATAGCTTTTATACTTTTGATCCTGGACAGATCAACTATCCTGGATATTATAGAAGCCGCAACAGTCCTGGGTACCGGTTTTTCCTTTGTCCTGGTGGGCATCATTAATCTTCTATTGATATCAACACCGAAATCAAAATCTGGAGAAGCAACAGGCATGAACACAGTATTCAGGGAACTTGGAATGACAATAGCGCCTGCATTGGGCGGAACATATGAAACAATGTATTCAGTCAGGGTAATAATAGGATTAATACCCTACAGATTCAATGGATTGCCGTTTATTCCAATTACCTATGGATTCCCATCCGCTACAGCCTATAATTTTACCTACATCACAGGTATAATATTCCTCCTGTTTGCAGTGCTGCTAACAACCCTTATAGTGGAGAAAAAAGGTGATAATAATGAAAACATATAAAAAATTAATAACTGGATTTATAGTTTTATCTATGGTAATGCTTGCTATCGGTGCATCTGGCTTAATGCCTTCAGGAGATGCAAACCACAGTAAAATGGCACCGGCAACGGTTGCAAACAATGAGCTTACAGTAACTTCTGTGTCATGGTTTGCTCCTAATTCAACTGAATTGCCATCACCTGGAAGCAATGGCATACCACTTTATGTCACATTTGAATCCTACACAGATATTGCAAATGCTAATGTGTCCATGAATCTGTCCGCCTATAAATCACCATTTACATATGCTTACATAAACGGCCCTGACAAAAACGTGCGCACATACAATCAGATTCCTGAAATTCAGGCAGGGCACTCATATACAATAATGCAGCTGGTCAATATAAGTAAAACCGCCAGTGGATCTTTCTATGATGAAAACATAAGCTATGATAATACCACAATGTCAGGGAACACAGTGTTCACAATTCCTGTTGGGAAACCGGATATAAGTGTGATATCATATACTACCGACCCACCGGTAATATATCAGAACGAGAAATTCATTAAATTAACAATTTATACAGAAAATACAGGCACATCGGCAATGAAGAATGTAAATTTCAATATAACATCCATGGATTATAATGTCGTGTCACCGGCAAATTATTCAATTGCATACTATCCTGCCGGAACGTTGATGAATTTTACATTTTATATAAATGCTAGAAATGTTACAGGGACAATTCCTGTATATTTCCATATTGATAATGCAGTTTATACTATGGATACATATATACATGGAAATGAAAAGAATAATTTGACAGTGGCTATTAAAAATAAGGACATGATCTCAGATACAAAAAAACAGCTTCTGACATTTTATCTGAATAATACAGGAAATAAAGTATATAGAGACCTTGAAATACATATGCTTTCTCCCAGTGTTTTATCTATACACGTATCATCATCAAATCCACTTGGTGCGCTTACTGCAAATAATGTAACATTTGCACAGCTCCAACCAGGGCAGAGCATTAAGGTAACTTACATAATAGATACCTCTACTTCCGCTGCCGGTACTTACCCTGTGCAGTTGCTTGTAGAATATCATTTCAATAATACTGCAGAAACTTTCAATAAAGTGTACACCTACAACCAGAAAATTGTTCCTACAACAACACAGCAAATAAGCAACACATTGACCGAACCGCTATATGCGGGCATGGCAGCACTTATAATTATCATTCTTGGTGCAATAGGGGCAGCAGTGCTGCACACAAGAAAGAAAAACAGAAAATCAAGGCATGCAGGAAGTGAAAAACATGAAGAAAAAAATAATAATGGTTCCGGGAAGAAACCATAAATATTTAAATATCCTGGAAATTGGTTAATATGAACGATTATTCCCTTAGAATACTTTACATTCTCAACCTTGAAGATATGACAGGGTACGGCCTTTCCAGGAAACTCTATAATTCTGCAACGGGAAAAAATATCTCAAACGGAGCACTGATTCCGGTCTTAAACAGGTTATTATCTGACAATTTCATAGATTTTTCTGTAAGAAATGGGAAGAAATATTATCATTTAACAGAAAAAGGGAAAAAATTTGTGGGAAATGTTCTAGACCTCAATGAGGAAGTACGGGACCAGGCAATTTTTGATGCCATTGACCGTGAATTCCCATATATAAACGTGTTTACAGATGTTGAGGATTATACATTATTAAAAAATATTATAAAGGATATAGGGCACCCGATTATAGAGATAATCCGCCAGGCGTTCTACCTGGGAAAGAAGAAAGATGAGGAAGGAATAGAGCTAATAAAAACTATGATGGATGAATTGCTTGAACGTGCCAAAGAAAGAAATTTGCGCAACAATAAATAATATGGTGTTTCTTGGTATCAGGAATTCTTAGGTGGTATAAATCTAAACAGATATGATTGGGAACCATAACATTCTGTTTAAAGGCAGGATAAAGTACATAACAACTACAGAGAAATAAAATTAGTTAGTCCCCATAAATTTAGCTGCTTAGATTAATCACCTGTGGAAAATTGCGGGTGCAGGCACCTATTAACAATTATTAAATATAATTTCAATATGGCAATCTATATGGACGAATACAGGACAACGAAGATATGCCCACAATGCGGATCACTCAGGATTAACTGGATTGCAGGAGGCATCGCAGGGCCGGTCTACAAATGCGAGGAATGCAATTATGTTGGTGTTTTCGTACTTGAAGTCAAGCTTAAAGACCTGGAAAAATTCCAGAAAGAAATAAGGGAAGGAAGGAAATAGGGAAATATATGATTTTGCTTCTTGATGGAACTTCTGACTCAAGGAAACTGGGTTCAGAACTTATATCCTATGGATATTCGATAATAGCTACCGCAACCACAGAGGAAGGTACAGAAAAGTTAGAAAAGGAAAATATTCAGGCAATTAAAGGAAAACTTGATCATGAAACCATTATTTCAAAATGCAGGGAACTTTCTATAAATGCGATAATAGATGGGTCACACCCCTATGCAGATGCAATGCACGAAAATGCAATAAATGCATCCATAAAACTTGGCATTCCACTTATCAGATTTGAAAGGGAAATGGTGAAAATAAAAAGTGATAGGATCGTATACACAGACAATTATGAAAAAGCTGTTGCCCTCGCCGGAAAAATAGGCAAAAATATTTTTGTGACCACAGGGGTAAGAAATATAGAAAATTATAAAGGGCTTCTGGAAGAGCACAATGTATATTTCCGCGTTCTTCCTGACCCGGATGGAATAAAAGCATTAATTGATATGGGCGTAAGACGAGCCAGTATTATTGCCATGGAGGGAAACTTTACAGAAAGCCTGGACAGGGCAATAATGGAATATTATGGAATTGACACAGTTATTACAAAGGATAGTGGCTTCAATGCTGAACCCAAAATTCTGGCAGCCCTTTCCCTTGGAATTAACATAATAATTATTTCAAGGAAAAATTATAGCTGGGAGAATATAGGGCATACAACATTACAAATAACAAAGATTTTAAATCATTATAGAATAAAATAGGATATGACCAGTACTCTTAGCCCGGCAGAGATTTACAGAAGGAGCTTTACCTTTATACAGGAAAAGATGGGGCTTGACAACTCCCTTAAGTCCAGTATAATTACGCGTGTTGTGCATGCCACTGCAGATTTTGAAATTGGAAAGTCAATGGTATTCTCATCATCATTTGAGGATTCTTTATCTGCAATTGAGGAGGGATCAATAGCTATTGCAGATATAAATATGGTTATGTCCGGAATTTCAAGGTATAACAATAAAAAATGCTACATTGGCGACAATGATATCATCCGGGAAGCAAAACGTACCGGAATTTCAAGGTCATACTTATCTATGTCCAGAGCATGCAGGGATAACCCTGAAGCAATATATGTTATAGGCGATGCCCCCACTGCACTGGAAGCATTGATTGATTCCATTGATGCCGGCATATGCTTTCCCAGGCTTGTTATCGGTGTTCCGGTAGGCTTTGTCTCTGCCCTTGAAATGAAATCCAGATTGCTAGCATTTCAGGGGAACTTTATTACAAATATAAGCAATAAGGGAGGGTCTGCAGTAGCAGCGTCTATATTTAATGCAATGGTCGCGTATTTACATGTATATTGAAAATCCTGACAGGACAAACTTGAGGTACGGTTATACCACCGGAGCCTGTGCAACGGCTGCTACCAGGGCAGCATTGATCATGATGGTTACAGGGAAAACTGTTGATTATGTTGAGATTAACCTGCCGGCTAAAAAAACTGCCCGTTTTTTAATTGAAAATTCCAAAATATACGAAAATTATTGCATAGCATCGGTAAAGAAAGATGGAGGGGATGACCCGGACGTTACTACAGGCCTGTATATTTATTCCCGGGTTGAATATTCAGAAAAATCTGGTATAGAAATTACCGGAGGTGAGGGTGTTGGAGTTGTAACTAAGGAGGGACTGCCAATAAAGCCCGGAAATCCAGCAATAAATCCGGTTCCGCTTAAAATGCTCCGTGCTGCAGCTACAGAAGTACTGGATTCCTATGAGGTTCACCGTGGGCTGAAAATCACAATATCTGTGCCCGGAGGTGCTGAAGTAGCAACGAAAACATGCAACCCTAAACTTGGAATCATTGGTGGAATATCGATACTGGGCACCAGAGGCATAGTGATACCGTTCTCTGATTCTTCGTGGAAAGCCTCAATAGTGCTTGGAATCAGGGTTGCTTCACGCATGGATATGGATACTCTGGTTTTCAGCACAGGTGGAAGAAGTGATACTGCAGTGCATAAAATTTTCCCGGATTTTAAAGAAGAACAGTTCATAGAAATCGGTGATTTTCTTGGATTTTCTGTAAAACGGGCGGTGGACACAGGAATCAGGAATCTTGTAATTGCAGGAATGCCCGGAAAAATATCAAAACTGGCAGATAACAATATGGACCTTCATTCTTCAAAGAGTTCCGTCAATTTTGATTTTCTGGCATCTATCGGGAAAAAAATAGGATACCCGGATGAAATTATTTCCAGAATCCGCCATGCCAATACTGTATTGAATGTAATGGAAATAATAAACTATGATAGTATATTCCTGGATACTCTTAAGGAAAGATCCATAGAAAACATCAATAAAATTACAGGAAATAAAATTAAAGTAGATATAGAAATTATAAAAAATGAATATTGATAATTTAAAATTTAAAAAAATATTAGTATTCGCCCTCAACATCCACTTCTTTTGTGGTGTCAAGCAACGAATCGGCAGATATTAAAGCCTCTTTCGGTGCACTCATTAATCCTATCACGAAGAATATTGCAGCATATATTGCAAGAACAACGTAATCAAATGGATATGCTATAATGTTCAACCCCCCGGTTGGTGTTCCGCCTACATAGGAAAGAATTATCATTCCTGCTATGTATACGGGTATCCATACGGAGTTGCGAAGATTCAGCCCCATGAAATGCTTTCTGCTGGCCTGGTATATGAATACAACCGAACCTGCAAGCACTGCACCAAGTGCGTAAAGTGTTGTTGGGAATGTTGCCCAGTAGATTAAGAAAGTTGCAACTTCAAATGAGACAAAAGCCCATGCCATTGGGTGCGGGATTTTAAATGGCCTTTCCACATTTGGATACAATCTTCTCAGTACAGGAAGTGAAATTGATGCCACCGCAAAGTTTGCCACTGCTGCGACTACCACGAAATCAACGAGTGCATACCATGAGGGCAACGGAAGAAGGAATATAATTGCTAGGACCAGTGCGAGTATCAATGCAAAGTAAGGTGCACCGTGTTTTGTTGTTTTTCTAAATCCTTTAGGCAGTGCATCCTCTTCTGAATACCCAAATATAATTCTGCTTGCTCCGGTCAGGTATACTCCAAGGGTGCCTCCGGGCGAAAATATGGCAAATAAGAAGAATACAATTACCATTCCACCAAGGAGGTCTGCTTCAGCTACAGTCATTCCTGGAATTATATTAGCATGTATAATAGAGGAAAGTGGAGATCCCAGGGCTGCTACAAAGCTCCAGTCTCCGGTTTGTATTCCAAATCCAGCCCAGCTGACTGTCCCTACTATTACCACTGCCATTGCAATATATAAAAGTGATTGTACTGCCAGTACTGTTCCTATAATTTTAGGCATTGTCTTGCCCGGGTTTTTCACTTCCCCTGCCATATCAGCTACCTGCCTGTAACCGCCGAAGGAAAATAATATTCCAGAGGCAGGGATTGCGATGAATAAACCGCCAACTGATGGCATGAATCCAGCAAATCCTCCTGCACTGCTTGCTCCTACGAGGCCAGATGTGAAATTGCCCCAGTGCCATATAAACAATGGAAGTATTACAATAAATGCAACAACTACCCCAATCTTTACCCATGTTAGAACTTTATTGAATTTTCCAAATCTGGCAATGCCCACCATATTCAATGCAAAGAATCCTAGCAGAAGCAGAATTGCCAGCAGTATTCCATAACCTGTAAGGACTCCTGTTGTGGAATCATACAGGAATGGGAAATATAAGGATGCATATGTTGACACCGCAACAGCTTCGATAGCAGGTATTGTTGCAGCCCAGATAAGCAGTCCCCAACCTGACATAAATCCACCATATGAACCGTATGAGTAATACGCCACCCTTGCACTTATACCCGATCTCGGAAACATTGCTGCATATTCAGCAAATGGGAGGGTTACAAGGATGATAAAAATCGCGGCAATAATCCATGACACTATAATTGCAGGGCCGGCATATCCTGTTCCGCCTGCAGCTGCGAATAGTATACCAGAACCTACTGCTCCGCCCACTCCAAACATAATGGCTTCATGTGTGCTCATTCCCCGTCTCATTCCAGTTTTGGTACGCTTTCCCAAAACTTTATTATCTACGTCTTGCATAGCAATAGATACAGGGAGCTTATTTAATACTTTCGTCAAAATTATGAATTTCGTTATTTTTTTTATAAAAATGAAATTAATTTCGACATACATAAAATTATTGATAAATACTCAAAGATTTTTTCATATAAAATTTACATATTTATACATTGTATCATAGTATAGAGATAAATTTATTCTGCAAATAATTCGAAAGCCCATAATAGATATGAGTAATATTATTTATATAGTGTAAAAATATAAGTTGTAATGACCGTATTAAGCCAGGCTGATTATGAGCGGTTTACGTGGAAACATCGAAAAGTATTATTTTCCTATGGGGTAACGGTGATTATAATAAAGATCGCTACAGGATATTTGAATCTGAAAATTGGCATAGGCTTAAATGATACTTTAACGGTACTTGCTATAGCCGGATTCCTGTTCCTGGTTGAATTGGTCTTACTTTATAATTATAAAAAATCTGTAGAAAAAATGAATAGGGAATTATAAATATGGCTTATAGCCCATCTATAATTTTCACAAGCGAGTCACCAAATTCCTTTGTCCCCATTGCCGGAACATCAAAGAATTTAGCAAGGTCCTTTGTGACTTTCTTTGTCTCTATAGCTTCCCCTATAGCTTTTTCTATCACATCAAATGCTTCGTGCCAGTTCAGGTATTTAATCATAAGCTGCGCTCCTCTTATCAATCCCAGCGGGTCTGCTACATTCTGCCCTGCATATTTCGGTGCGGTTCCATGCACTGCTTCAAACATTCCTGCATCGTCTCCAACATTTGCGCCGCCTAGAGTCCCGATATTTCCTATTAATGCACCTGCTGCATCAGAAATATAATCCCCATCTATATTTGGAGCTAATATCACTTCATAGTTTTCAGGCCTTGTTATTATCTGCTGGAACATATTATCGGCTATCATGTCGTTTACAAGTATTTTACTTGAATCATCGGTTGATGTATAATTACCGAATTCGTTTTTAAGTGTTTCATATGCCCATTCCCTGAAAGCGCCTTCCGTGTATTTCATTACATTTCCCTTATGCATTATAGTGATCTTCTTTTTGTTGTTTTCAATTGCAAATTTTGCAGCCGCTCTTGTGATTCTCTGGGTTTTATATTTGCTCATTGGCTTTATTCCAATTCCAGAATCGTCGCTTATTTCAACATGTAATTTGTCTTTGAAAAATTTTCTAATTTCGGCAGCCTCTTTGCTGTCATACTTATACTCAATTCCGGTGTAAAGATCATCAGTATTTTCCCTGAATATGGTTAAATTTACATTTTCCGGGTGTTTGAGTGGGCTTTCTAAACCTTTCATAAAACTAACAGGCCTTATATTTGAATAAAGGTCGAGCATAACTCTTATCCTTACATTGATTGACTTAAAACCAGTACCTATAGGTGTTCCAAGCGGCGATTTTAACAGTACACGGTATTGTTTTATTGCCTCCTGTGATTCTTCCGGGAAACGATCATTTTTCTCTTTCAGTGCTTTGTCCCCTACAAGAATTTCTTTCCACTCTATTTTTTTATTTTTGTATGCCTTTTTAACTGCAGCATCCACAACTTTCCTCGTTACATCCATGATTTCTGGGCCTATGCCATCACCGTCTGTGTACAGAATTGTCGGATTATCGGGCACTTTCCACTTTCCATTTTCAAATGTTATTTTTGCCATAAAAACCTATGTATAATTATCATATGAATTATTAATATTTCTGTTATTACCAATCAATTGAATTGCTTTAAACACATACTCATTTTTTAATTTGTTGCCTGCTCCTGCCAAACAACCTTACTTTGCTATATCCTGGAATTATTTGTTTCGCTTTCCTGATATAGCCTCCGGATTCCATGACATGCTTTATGCCATAAATACCTGAAACCAGCGCCAGAACTGCAAGGCTTATTTCTATTGCATGAAGGCCAAGATAACTGATCGTAATGAATATTGTAGCCATGCCTATCAGTGGTATGATAAAAAAATACTTCTGTTCCCTCATATGTTTGGGATTTTCTCTTTTTACCTTTCTCCAGAGCATTATTGCTGAAAAATCTATTATTGAATATGCTATGAGCACTGATACATTTGACGCTTCTATTATTGTTGCAAAGCCAACAAAATAAACGAATAATAAGCTAATCGCCATAGAAAGCAATATGGAATAAAAAGGCGTCCCAAATTTATCTATCCTGCCGAAGGTACCTGGTATTTCCCTATCCCTTCCCATCGCGTAGAGCACCCTGCTGGTACCCAGTATACCTGTTAATACTACACCGGCAGTTGCAGTGATTCCCCCTATAGCTACAATTATAAGAATATAGGAATTGTGCAAAACTGCTATTGCGGCTGAGAGGGGCGCTGAAGCTGATGCAAGATTGGATGATGGGATTAATCCTATTGCCACTACAGCTACAATAGAATAAAGGGCAGATGATATAATTATGGAAATGATAATGGCTTTCGGTATATTTTTTTCAGGATTCTTAACTTCATCTCCAATAGTTGTTATCCGGGAAAATCCCGTAAAAGCGAAAAATATCAGGGCAGAACCCTCCATTATTCCGGTAAATCCGTGAGGGTCGAAATTAGAAAAATCTGTTAATTTAAAATAAAATAAGCCGGAAACTACAAAAATAATCAGTATTGCGATATTTATCCCGACAAGAATAGATAAGGTCTTTGCAGAATTCTTTATGCCAAGCATATTCAGGATTGCAAACATTATGATTATAGGAATGCCAAAAACTATGAGATCTATATGAAGATGAAAAAGGGAGTTAATGTAACTGCCAGTGCTCAATGATACTGCTGAAATGGCAATCATATTGGAGAATGTCCACATTGTTCCGCCTATAAATCCGGCCGATGGGGCAAATGATTCTTTTGCGTACTCATAAACGCCGCCTTCTTTGGATGTGTGCTGGGCTATTTCAGAAAAACTCAGCCCCGTAAATATAGCTATGATTGCTGAAACAAAGATAGAAATTATAATTGCGGGGCCGGCCTTCCCCGCAGCGATGCCTATAATTACGAATATACCTGCGCCAATTATCGCCCCTAAATTAATAATTATGGCTGACCGCAATCCAAGAATCCTTTTTAGGCCATATGTTTCCATGTAACGCAATATTGCCCTTTCATAAATCAATATGTTGATTCTAAGAGGTATTGTAATAGGGGTATAAGAGAGAAAAAATTTAATAATAAAGTCTAATTAATAACACATGTGCGAAGATTGTATGGATGAAAGCTGCAAATGCGATAGCTGTTATAATTACAGGCATTATTCTGCGTGCCCTGTGTGCGGGCATACAGTATTCCTTGACTGCTGCCAGGGATTTATAAAGCACAAATATGATTTGGATTTTAAGCTCTAGGATGATTCAAAATAATCCTTTATGCGCTTCAAAGCGTCCTCCGTCCCCTGTTCAAAATGCCCCTGTAATTTGTTTGAGAATGCCCTCAGCATCGGTGAAAGTTTTATATTCCATACAGACACTATTTTTACAGGATCATTACCGTAGAGCTGCGTTGTTTTTTCTCCAGTGAATGGCCCTTTTAAGTAATTCTCACTTAATATGAAATTATCTTCATCTTCTTTGAGCTGCATTTTCCCCTTTCCAGGAAAGGCAAACTGTACCATATAGTAATTTCCTTCTTTTTCAATGCTTCTGGTGCCATGCCAGAATTCAGGAATTCTTTTATAGTCCTTTATAAGTTCCCAGATATCCTCTCTGTCCGAGTTGACCTCTATTTCTTTTTTAAATTCCATGTGATGGGATGTATATAATATATATCAATTTTTACCGCACATATGTTTCAATGCCAACGCTTATATATACATATAAGGTTATATTTTAGGTGATTTTTTGGAAAAAAGTGAAGAAAATGAAGATTTAATAACGATATATTCTACTATGATAAAGATCAGAAAATATGAAGAAAAATTGCGCGATATCTATCTCAGCGATAAAAAACCACTATTTAACATTGCAGCCGGGAAGATTCCCGGTGAAATGCATCTTTCGGCTGGCCAGGAACCGTCGGCTGCATGGATGTCGGTTTTGCTAAGGAATGATGATTTTGTTTACAGCACACACAGGCCACACCATACTGCCATAGCTAAGGGAGTAGACCTGAACAGGATGACTGCGGAGATAATGGGAAAGCATGGTGGGTTAAGCAAAGGAAAAGGTGGGCATATGCATATTTTTGATAAAAAGGTTAATTTCGCCTGTGCCGGAATTGTAGGTTCATCTTTTCCCTCTGCACTTGGAGCAGCCCTGGCATCGAAACTCGATGGTAAAGACAGCATTGCAGTGGCATTTGGAGGTGATGGTTCATTAAACCAGGGTATGTTCCTTGAATCATTAAATCTTGCATCATTATGGAAACTTCCCGTAATTTTTGTAATAGAAAACAATGATTGGGCAATATCTGTGGAAACAAAGGATTCTACGCCGCTTAAAAATGATGCTATAAGAGCCGATGGTTTTGGAATGCCCGGAGTTTACATAGAAAATAATGACCCTGTAAAAATGTATAAAGCGGCAGAAAAAGCTGTTAAGAGGGCAAGGAGCGGGGAAGGGCCTACCCTTATTGCTATCGATACGTACAGGTACTACGGGCATTTTGAAGGTGATCCTGAAGTATACAGGCCTAAAGATCAGGTAAAGGAACTTCTTGCAAAAGACCCCATAAAGATAATGGAATCCGACCTGCTTAAGAAGGGCATTATCTCAAAGGACGAAGACGACAGGATAAATAATTCGGCTATGGAAGAAATAAGCCAGGCATTTGCATTTGCAGAAGACAGCCCTCTTCCGGTGGGAAGCGACTCCATGGATGACGTGTATGCTCCTGTAGACTATTCAATAGAACCCACAACAAAGGGCAGAAAACTTCCGGTTTACATGGCAATTTCAGAGGCAATATCCCAGGAGATGGAGGGAAATAAAGATGTACTTTATATGGGTGAAGATGTGGGAAAATATGGCGGAATTTTTGGGGCAACAACCGGCCTGTTTAAAAAATTTGGGGCTGAACGTATAAGGGACACTCCAATAAGCGAATCAGCATTTATTGGCTCGGCTGCTGGACTCGCTGCTGCCGGGAAGCGACCTATAGTTGAGCTGATGTTTTCAGATTTTGTCGGCGTAACACTTGACCCCATAATGAACCAGATAGCAAAAAACCATTATATGTCTGGCGGCACTGTAAATATGCCTGTTGTCATTACCACCGCTGTTGGAGGCGGCTATGGTGATGCAGCACAGCATTCGCAAACGTTGTATTCACTCTTCGGGCATCTTCCCGGGCTTAAGGTAGTGGTACCTTCAAACAGCTATGATGCAAAAGGGTTGATGGTATCTGCAATAAAAGATAACAACCCGGTTGTCTATATGTTTCATAAGGGGCTTCTGGGATTGCCATGGATGCCATATCCACAATCTACAGTGACCGAAGTACCTGAGGAAGAATATACTGTCCCAATAGGAAAAGCCAGAATTGCCAGGGAAGGAAAAGACATAACAATAATCGGTATAGGCGCTACGGTGCATATGGCAATGGAAGCTGCAATGGAGCTTGAAGAGAATGGAATTAACGCTGAAGTAATTGACCTGAGAAGCATAAAGCCGCTTGATACTGATACTGTTATAAGGTCTGTCGGGAAAACCGGATCACTGCTTGTGGCTGATGAAGATTATGCTGCATTCGGGCTTGCATCGGAAATTACATCGGCTGTAAGCCATGCCCTCTTCGGGAAACTTGATAAGGCTCCTGAAAGCATTGTATCCCCTGATGTGCCTGTGCCCTATAGCCAGCCAATGGAGAAATACTGGCTTCCGGACACACAGAAAATTGTAAACAGAGTTATGGAGATGTTCAAAAAGTGATAATAAAAGTTCCGGAATTGTGGGATGTCCAGGGCCTTGGAAAAGCTATAATAACACAGTGGTATGTAAAAGTTGGGGATTCTATAAAGGAAGATACCCCGGTATGCCAGATTATGGCGGGCAAAGTAACCGTTGAAGTTGAAGGAAAGGCAAAAGGTAAAGTGACAAAAATTTTTAGGGATATCAACGCAGAGATAGTTCCCGGAGATGATCTGCTGGAAGTTGAAACATAAAAATTATTTGATCAAAATATTATTATTTTTTATTATGCTCTGACCTTATTGCGGCGATTGCAATTAGAGCAACAATTCCAATTATTACAATAGTTATAATTATTTTATAATCCTGTATATAATTATACAATGTTACAGGGGAGGGATTCTGTACGAAGGTTATATTTATACTGTTATCTGCACCATTTACGGTAAAATTGCCTGAGCCACCTGTTATTGAATAACCGGCTACCGAAGGAATGGTATAATTATACGTGCCGTTGTACAGAACGAATGTAATGTTATTGCCAGTTGAATACAGTGCATTACCATTGACCTGCACGCCCCATTCAGTACCGGCAGCCAAACCCTTCTCTGTAAAGGTAACATTGTATGATGGGCCGGAGGTATAACTATAATATCCTCCAGCCGATAAAGTATAATTCCTGCTATAAACTGGCTGCCCGTATTTGGAAAATAATGTAAAGTTATACGTTCCGGGATTTAGGGTTAAATTTAGATATTGCCCCGTAAAATTATATCTGCTTCCATTTAACTTTATATAAGTATTCTTAACAGTACTCTTAAAGTTAAATACCGCCACATTGCTTGAATTATACAATTCGCCGGGAGTAGTGTTTCCGGTTTCTATGTGTGCCATGGGAATCATAGAAGCAGAATTATAGGATACCGATACATTACAAACGCCTTCTGCCGTATCGCTTCCGTGGTTGTAAGCGTTGGATACAACCTGGTAATTATGCCCGTTCCAGTATTCCAATCCCATTGTCAGATTTGCCTGTATAACTCTGGTATTGGTTGAGTTTCCCGGACCGCCCAGAATTAAACCCGCATCGGCATATGAATTATTGGGAAGAAGGTTTTGCCCGTTAACTATGAACCCGTAGTTGTGGGACACACTGGAAGCGAAGGTGAAATTTAAGGTATCATAGGTTTTCCATCCATTTCCATCATTATACTCCATGTATATGTGTGGATAACCACTGGCAGTATAGGATACGCTTCTCAGCTTGATATTGCTATAACTGAAAGACCTGAATGTGCCGTTATCGGATGCAAAATAGTAAAGGTGCGCGGAACTGCTGTTCATTAATGTCCCATTGCCATGCATTGTACTGTTATGCATTTCTGCATTTGTAGATGTAAAATTCCAGACATTATCTATAAACACCACCTGCCGATTGGAAGTGTTCAGCACAGCCACATTTTGAACCCAGTAATAATAGGTAGAATTCCCGTTTTGAAAACTATAAATCAAATTTAACTGTATTCCCATATTATTCGGGCAACTGGAAATAGACGCATTATAGGTTTTTAAATCCGTGATGTTGACAATACCTGTGAATGCTGTTGAATTGAAGGAACTGGGGGTTCCACCGGGCCCAATTCCATAATCAGCAATGCCCATAGGAGCCGGTTCTTTTGTATAATATCCCTCTGGATATACCACTGCTGGAGAAACAGCAGAATTGTTTAAATGTGCATTAGTGCCATTATGGACGTAAATTCCACCATATACAGAGAGAATCATAATAATTGAAATGAAAACAATAGCGAATTTGTTCATTAGTTTAATAATATAGCTGAATATAAAAAGATTTTTAAAACTCTATATTTTTCGAAATAGTTAAATTAATATTAAATTCTTTATGTTGAATATTTATGGGTGAAATAAATATTAAAAAGCATGGGCATATAACTATTATTTCCATAAACAGGTATAACGTTAGAAATGCGGTGGGTTATAAAACTTCAAAGATGCTTGGGAATGCGTTTCTTGATTTTAACATGGATGCTGAACAGCACATAGCCATTATTACAGGAGAAAATGGCATATTTTCTGCAGGCGCTGACCTGAACGATGCAAAGGCAATGTCTCAGGAAGTTCTCGGGGAAAACGGGCCTATGGGCTTTACGAGAATGAAAATTGTAAAACCTGTAATAGCTGCAATATCAGGGTATTGCGTAGCCGGAGGGCTTGAAATGGCACTGGCAGCTGATATAAGGATTGCTGATTCTGATTCAATGATTGGATTTCTGGAAAGGCGCTTCGGGGTGCCATTGATAGATGGTGGGACTCAGAGGCTCCCATTGATAATAGGCATAGGGAGGGCACTGGACATGATTTTAACCGGCAAGCTTGTATCTGCTGATGAGGCAAAGTCTATAGGGCTTGTAAACTACGTAACAGAACATGGAAAAAGCCTTGATAAAGCCATGGAAATAGCAAAACTTATGGATTCGTATCCTGCCGTTACAATGCTGAACGATCGTTTAGCCCTGCTTGAAGGGTTATCTAGGCCTCTTTGCGAGGGATTGAGAATAGAAGCAGAATACGGGAAAAAAACTATAGATAGCGGAATAGTGGAAGATGGTGCGCAAAAGTTTATTGCCGGTAATGGAAGACATGGAAAAATAGATAAATTGTAAAAAATGATATATTGATATAGCACTGGAAACCCGGGAAGTTCAGAATAGTATACGGGACATGGCGCTATAAATAGCCGCAGTTACTTTTCCAGTTTATCATTGATCCCTGAGGCAAATTTCGCCAGATCGATACTTGAAGAGTAATCATATGACCTGCAGAGTTCCATAGTACTTGCCTCAATGGAACCTTCTGCATGAATCATTCCTGCCAGATAGAGGCTCCCCAGAGACGATATAAATTCCCTTAGTGTCTGGAATAGCCTTACACGTTCCATTGTTTCTTCTTTCTTTCTTCCTGCAAGGTATTTCATCAGATAGGTTTTCTCATTGCTATTTTCAAAATCCTCGTAGGAAGGCATAGTAGCAACCAGCCCTCCGGCTATGTCAACTATATTCTTTACAACATCAGTATAATTCTCGTTTGCGAATAATTTTCCCACATTTGTAAAGATTATATCCGGTATTGCAAGAGAAGCCTGCTTATCATATGTACAGCTATATGAGGAAGCTATAGCTGTTGCCTTTAATGTCTCCTTATAGCTTATAAGCACTGCAAGGTTTCTCCTTATGTTTGATTTATCATCAACTCCATTATATGAAGCTAGCAGTTTACCTGTGCCAATGAGGAAATCTGCCATTGCAGCCCTGTAAGATATTGCAGTGAATCTGTGGAAAGTGGGGAACATCATGGCCAGGAGCCCTGCAAAATCATATTCACCATTCAAAAATACGCGCTCCATTGGAATGAATACGTTGTCGAATATTGTTATGGTTTCAACTTCTATATTTTCCCTGCCTATCACCGACAGGGAATCATTCATTGTTGTTTCAGTTTCTTTCAGGGGGCGGGCAATCATAGTAATTCCCTTGGTGTTTGCAGGTATGGCAAAAGCAACAGCGTAATCTTTATCAGCTTCTGTCATGTTTCTCGTAGGAATCACTATAATTTCATTTGATGCTATGGATTGGGTTGTATGTGCCTTCGCTCCTGAAACATAAATTCCATTTTTATCCCTTTTTACTATGTGTACGTACATGTCCGGGTCTTCCTGTTCCGATGGCCTTAATGAGCGATTCCCCTTCATGTCGGTCTGTGCCAGCGAAAGGCTCAGGTCTTTTTCAACTACATACCTGTAAAAGGCCATTACCCGGTTATAATAATCTGTTTTATATTTACTGTCTATCCTCCTGGAAACATACATAAGGGCAAAAAGGGCATCTGACCCGATGGCTTTTACTATGTTGAATTGCCCCCTGCCGAGTCTGGTAGTTTCATATATTAATTTATGCCGTGCAACAAGGTCTTCCGTATTCTGCGGTATTTTATAGAATATGCTTGCCTTTCCTGATTCTTTGTCTGTAAAACACATCATATTTTCATATTTGCTGTCCTGCTGAAGCCGGTAAATTCCGGATGCATGACTGACAGGAACCCCAAGGGCAGGATGTGCAGCCACATTTTCCACCCTCTTTCCACGGTAATATACAACTCTTCCATCATTGAGGCTGTTCTTATAGCTTTCCACATTCATTAACATAATAATTTATAATGATGCCTTATTTAATTTTATCCGGGGAAACTATAGTCTATTAAAATGATATATATCTTATAATAATGTTTTTGCAGCCAGCAGGTATCATACCTATTTTTCATTTACAGGAAGAGCGTCAGATTTAAATATAGTTTAATTTTATAATAACCATGGAAAAAAAGAAATGGTTTGATATCTGGCCCTACTATCTACCTTTTACAATAGATTATCCTGAAATGGACATATGGGAAATGCTGGAAAGCCCATCCGGATTATACGGGAATAAAAATGCATTGGTATATTATGGAAATAGAATAAAATACAGGGAGCTATGGCAGAACGTAAAAAATCTTTCTACATATATAAAAATGATGGGGTTTGGAAAAGGAGATAGAATCGGAATAATGATGCAGAATTCCCCCCAGTTCATAATTTCATTTTTTGCCATATCAAGATCCGGAGCCACAATTGTTTTGATGAGCCCGGCACTGGATATGGAAACTGCAGAGTATATTGCAAGAGATACGAATTTAAAAATGGTAATTACCACGGCTGAACTTTTAAAGGTGCCATGGGACCTCCATGAAAAATTCAATATTCCTGTAATATGCGGCCTGCTCAAGGATTACATTAAAGAGCCCGATATCCCTGTTCCTGAATTTGTGCTCGCTGATCTGGATATAAAAGGCGTACCATGGAGCGAAGCGGTGGAAAATCGCCCTGATGCCGGGCATATTGAGTCGGGGGCTGACGCCGAGGCATTGATAGCATATACATCAGGCACAACAGGAATTCCTAAGGGATGTGTCCATACAAACAGATCGGTGATATCCAATGCAATAGGAGCTTCCATATGGAGGAGGCTTACTTCGTCGGCAATTGAGCTGGGAGCAGCACCATTTTTCCATGTTACAGGGCTCTCATTTTCGATGCTGTCTCCAGTGTATTCCGGCGCAACAATTGCAATATTAACAAGATGGAATAGCGAGGCGGCAATAGAAGCAATTGAAAAATACAGGGTAACCCATTTTGTATCTGTAGCCCCGATGATAGTTGACCTGCTGAACCAGAAGAACCTTGAAAATAGAGATTTCTCCTCCATGCGTTTTATCGGTGGCGGGGGTGCAGCAATGCCAGAAATCCTTGCAGAGAATATGGAAGATTTATTTCATATTCCTTTTGTAGAAGGCTATGGAATGACAGAAACCATGGGACAAACACACATAAATCCGCCGGAACACAGGAAATTGCAGTGCATCGGAATACCGCAATTTGGCTATGATGCAAAAATAATTTCCACAGAAACCGGAACCCCTGTAGAAGAAGGCACGGGCGAGATTGTGGTCACTGGGCCAAGCCTGTTCACCGGATATTTAAATAAGCCACTTGATACCATGCAGGCTTTTGTAGATATCGATGGGCAAAAATATCTCAGAACCGGAGATATTGGATATATGGACAATGAAGGCTCATTTTTTGTTGTTGACAGGCTAAAAAGAATGATAAACCGTGCGGGTTTCAAGGTCTGGCCAGCCCAGGTGGATAGTTTAATGCTAAAACATTCGGATATACTGGAAGCCTGTGTGGTCGGCACGCCTGATCCAAGAAATGGAGAAGAGGTCAAGGCTTATGTTGTTCTTAGGGAGCCTGGAAGAAACAAGAAAATCTCTGAAATGGAAATAGTTGAATGGGCTAAAAAGGAAATAGGTGGTTATAAATATCCAAGAATAGTTGAATTCATAGAATCGTTGCCGAAAACTGCAACGGGTAAAGTTGACTGGAGAAAACTCCAGGAGAGGGAAAAATAAATTAAAATTATTTACCTCCAGAGTTTGTTTCAACTGAAGCTGCCTTCTTCTTTCTTGCCACAGTCATATATGACATGAGGGCTCCCATAACCAGAACAATCATGGAAACAAGAAGGGCGTAATGCAACCCTACTATGAACTTGCTGGATAACCCGCCCTGAAGTTTGTCAACGCCGAGGAAGACTTCGAATGTAACATACCGTGGAACTGTGGATGCAGCTACTGTAATGGCAATGACATAGCTCATCAATGTGCCTATATTTGTAAGCGTCCTCAACAACCCGGAAGAGGATCCATAAAGCTGTTTCGGCGAATTGGACATGACAGAGCTTGTGTTTGATGGCCAGAACATGGACCCGCCAAACCCGGTTATTATAGACCCTGCTATTACCACATATACCGGTGTCGATACGCCGAGGAACAGGTAAACAACTATTCCTGCAGCCATTAATAATATGCCTGTTCCGGCAAGCATCCCTGGTGCAATCCTGTCTGAAAGCTTGCCCATCTTAGGTGACAGAAAACTGGATAGAAGATAGCCTGGAACCAGAACCAGGGAAGCGTAAAATGGTGTCAATCCCCTTACGCCCTGCAAATACATTATAAGAATAAAAATTACTGATAAAAAGCCTATTGCCTGGAGTGTAGCAGCAGCAAGGGACATGGATAATTTTCTGTTCTGGAAAACCCGTGTATCTATAACAGGGCTCTTTGAGCGTTTTTCAAGAATGGCAAAGGGAATTATTATTATAAGCCCTATTATTACCAGTGCAAGATTAAAATAATTTGCGCCAACTGAAGCCACCTCAATGGCACCATATGATATGAGCCCCAGCATGGCCACAATTAAAGCCGTTCCTGTATAATCAATCTTTGTACTGGATTTTTTATTATCTTTTATGTACTTTGATGCTATGTAAAACCCTATGAGGCCTATTGGCACATTTATATAAAATATATATCTCCATCCTATGAAAGTGGTTATAATTCCACCAAGGACAATTCCAAGGACCCCGCCGATGCTCCATCCCATGCTGGTAATGCCAAATGCCCTACCCCTTTCACGGGCTGGAAAATAATCTGCAATTATGGCGTTGCTGTTAGCCTGAAGCAGTACTGCGCCGAATCCCTGTATTATACGTGAAAAAATGAGGAAGTCAATAGTAGGGGAGGCTCCTGACATTACTGACCCTATTATAAAAATGATAAACCCTACATTAAATATCCTGCCTCTTCCAAATATATCGCCTAGCTTGCCCATCTGTGTTGTCAATGTAGCCAGAACAAGAAGATACACCAGTATAACCCATATGGTATTAATAAAAGGGGCATGGAGGTCAACTGTAAGTGTGGGCAATGCCAGTATAACTATTGTTGTATCTATTGCCGACATCAACATTCCTATTAAAACACTGACAAGAATATACGTACGTTTTTTATCCTCTACTTTATCCATCTTATTATCACTTCGCGCAGTCGGGTCACTGCAGCGGGAGTGCCAATCCCTGTTTAAATAGGCTTATGAAACAGAACGGTGATTTATAAATGAAATTTAAGGGTTTTGTAAACTGTAATGAAAAACTAGATCGCTTAATTCTGCGTATGGATTTTTCGACTTTTCATTCCGCATGCCTGAAATATCAAGCTTGCCCATTGTATTCAGGATTTTCATTTTATTTGCCCTTAGAATTATATTCCTGCATACTGAATCATGCCCCCTTTGCATGTGCACTCCTGCTGCACACAGTAGAATAATGTATTGATAGGTCAGTTTTTCTATTCCGGAGCTGTTCTTCCAGTTATTTTCCAGTACCTCATGTGCCTCCCAGTAGCGCTCACCTTCCATAAGGTATACTGCAAAATCGAATGACCTTATTTCCTGAAGATAATTTATATCAGAGGTAAAAAAATATTTTCCCATGGCATTTGTTGTATATTTATTGATATTCAGGAAATAAGAAAGTTCTACCATGCCATTCTCTACCCTTAAATCATACACGAATGGATCATTTTCTTTTAATTTCCTGAATAAGGAGTCTCTCTTAAGCCTGTCCATGCGCATATTATATATGTTAATATATCTTCCCGGATTCCAGTATTCCTGCATATTACCTATCCCCTCAGAAGAAATTATCAAGGCTTTCATTTGAGCTCATTTTTCCAATCCTTACGCCTATACGCCTTAATTTTCTGCTGTCTGCTTCCAGTATTTTTCCCATTAAGCCGGTGGCAATACCGTATGCGCTCTCCAGGCTTATCCTTCCGCCTGTATAAGAGCGGGAAACAATATTAAGGTCTTCCATTATCCCGATAGCAGATATCTCGCCCGGAAGCCCTGGCGCTTTGCTGAATGCGGAATCAACGGCTTTCCGGAGCAGTGGCATTATTATATTTGTGTCCCTTGTGTTTTCCGGGAGTGTTATATAACGCCCGTAATTTTTTCTTATTCTTTCTTCAACAGGGCTATTATAACGGTTCTCAGCGATTTCAACCAGATAATTATATCTGGCATTGCCAAGTATTTCTATCATTGCCTGGCGGTTTGCACCAAGTATATCTTTCAAATATTTTATGCCAGCATCGTTTAATTTTTTTGACAGGATCGATCCGATGCCGGGTATTTTTTTTACCTCCAGGGTATTGAGAAATTCCTCAACCATTGATTCGTCGATATATTTTAACCCATCAGGTTTCGCCATGTCACCGAGAATCTTTGCTATGGCCTTATTAATTGATATGCCTGCAGAAACTTTCATACCGTATTCTTTGAATATCTCTTCCTTTATTTCTTCTCCAAGTTTAACTGCATCCTGGAAAGTGCTGCACTCACCGGTTACATCCAGGTAAGCTTCGTCAATACTGGCTATTTCCATTTTATCTGAATAGGTTGATATTGTATTCATAACCCTGTCTGAAAATTCCTTGTAAAAATCCTTCCTGATAGGTATGAATACAGCTTTATCCTTTCCTATATTCATTGCCTGTGGCAAAGGCATGCCAGATTTAATTCCAATGGACCTTGCAATATAATTGGATGTGGCGACAGCTCCGCTATTTTCTGTTCTGCCGGAATAAACGCATACTACCACAGGCTTATCCTTTATAGACGGATCCATTATTTCCTCCACCTGTGCATAAAAATAATCAAAATCAATGAATATGATGAAGGGCATAAATATTATATGAATACTTTGAATTTAATTTTTGCCATTTAATATTCAAAGTACAAGTGAATTCATCCCGGGTTCTCCAGAATCGCGTGTCATATCCTTTATCCTGTTGTATATCTCCAGGGAGATTGTAGCCTTGTCTGCGTTCTCTATTTCTTCTTTCCTGCCCTTTGAAATAATTGTGTAATCGTTTTTAGTATCCCCGAATGGCTTTTTATCAAAGCTGTTAAGCACCACCATATCTGGATCTGATTTCTCAAATTTCTTGCTATTATAGGATTTTTCGCTTTCAAGATTAAACAGAACAAGCACTGCACCCGGAGCCATTTGCCTTATCCTGTCCCTGACTTTAGGGCGTGGTGTTAAAACCAGGTTCTGATCTGCCCCGCTATCAAGTTTTGTTTTGCTTTCCTTCATGTCAAAATCCATTAATGCCATGGGCATAATTATGTAATCATATTTATTCACGCTGATATATGTGTTTATTTCTACAATTATATCACGGAGATTGTATTTTTCCATATATGTTGCATAGCCGGGAATGTTATATTCGGAATTTCCTACATAGGTAATTATTGAGGCACCGAGCCTGAAAGCATTTCGGGCCAGCCAGTAGCCTGTATATCCCGATGACCTGTTTGTGATTACCCTTACAGGATCAATTGCCAGCTCGCTCCTGCCTGAAATTATCAGAACATTCTTGCCATTCAGGGCATTGCCATAAATAGACCTGCAAACGTAATCAATTATCCGGTCATTGTCTGCTATCTTTGCCTTTGTTTCATCGAATTCCGGATCAACAACCAGAACGCCATGTTTTTTTAATTTCTCAATATTTTCCTTATTGACAGGATTTTCAAACATATCCCTGTGCATTGCCGGCACAACAACTATTTTATTTCCGTGGCCCAGTGCATAGGAAAAAAATAGTGAAGGAATGCTATCAGATATGCCATTGGCCATTTTTCCTATTGTATTATATGATGCAGGTGCCACAAGGAGTATTGTATTTTCATCAAACATTGATATGTGTTCTATATTCCCTGTTATCTGGGTAACCGCAGGGTTTCCGGTAGCCCATTCCATTATTGTTTGCCCTATCATGGAAACAGCCTGTTGGCTCATTGCAGATACAACAGAAGCACCCTCACGCTTGAGGTCTCTTATAAGATCAGGAATACGGTATATGGAAATGCTTGCAGAACTTGCTATTATTATTTTTTTGCCGGATAGCATATTCTCAAAATGTGATTCTATGTAATTCATATTTTTAATAGTATTTCATGTTTTATATCTTTTATCTATTCATATTATTGATTTTATCACGGAATATTACTGAAATCAAAGGATTTTATTGTGTATATACCTTTGACATAATTATGCTTAAATTATCCCGGTGTATCGTTAAAATATTGCCATTAAATGGCCTATTCATATTCTAAAGAATTAATTTTTCCGGATTAAATATTGCTGTTATTTAGTGGTAAAAGGAAAATGTTTTAAATTAATAAAGCATTAATTAGTTATGGAAGCTAATCCAGAACATATTATGAAAACTGCAAATATGCTTAAAATCCTTGGGCTGTCGTCCTATGAAGCACAGGCCTTTGCCTCATTAGTATATCATGGTGTGGCAAACGCTGATACTATTGCGGATACGGCCGGGATTCCCAGAACTTCTGCATATAAAGTAATGGAATCGCTTGTTTCACGGGGGTTTGCCAGGGAAACAGAGGGGCGCCCCAGAATGTTTAAACCTGAAGATATGGGGAAAATCAGGGAAAACTTCATAAACAGCGTCAACAAACTGTTTGATGATTTGAGGGAACTGCAGGACGTGCTTCCATCCAAGGGAGACCCGCAACTTGTTTTCACAATTTATGGAAGGTCAAAGGTAATGAATAAAATGGCCGAGATGTTCGATTTGACAGAGCGTGAAATTCTTATTGCAACACCGAGAATAAGGGAAATAAGGAGTGAGTTAAAGAAAAATATCGATAATGCCCTTAAAAGGGGTGTAAAAGTGGTTTTTATTACACCGCCGAATAAGAGGGTTCCGCACAACACAGAGGTGCATAGAAAAGAAGGGCTCATAGCAACAGATGTTGCAAGCGACGATTCACGTGCAATGCTGGCAGGAGCGGATCTGGATGCCTGCGGTTACACCGATAACCCTATACTCTCCCTGCACGTACTGCAATTTATTAACATGATGATGAATGATGAAGTCAAAATGTGATTTTGGTGATTTTGATAAATTAGTTGGAGGGCATGTATCAATAGCAGGAAGTATCGGGCTTTCACCGGAGAGGGCTGCTGCCTTTGGGTTCAATACATTCCAGATATTTGTTAAAAGCAACCTCCAGTGGAAATATAAGCCTGTTACTGAAGAAGAGGTGGAAAATTTCAGGGATGGAGTAAAGAAATTCCATATGGCAAAACCGGTTGTACACGCCACATATCTTTTAAACCTCGGTTCAGAAAACCGCGAACTGGTTGAGAAGTCTATGGATGACATAAAATATGAGATAGAGGTATGCAATAGAATTGGAGTTGACAGGCTGGTACTGCACCCAGGTTCCAATAGCAACAGGGAGATTGCATTAAATTCGATTATGGAATTGTTAAATTCACTGGAAACAGGAAATGTGACAATGCTTATAGAAAATTCATCCGGCAAAGGAAACACGGTTCCAGCAACATCGGAAGAGATGGGAAAAATGCTGGATTTATCAAAAAATAAGATAGGCATATGCCTGGATACATGCCATTTCTTTGCTGGGGGTTATGATTTGAAAAATGGCTACAAAGAATCTATTGATTCACTGAGATCCAATGGTATTACAGGCCATATAGGCGCATTGCATATCAATGATTCAATGTTTGATATTGGCTCCAAAAAGGACAGGCATGAAAATATTGGAAATGGATACATAGGAGATGCTGGATTTTCAAACATAATAAATGACAGGACATTCAATAATATACCTATGATTATGGAAACTCCAGGTGGAGATGAACATTATTCAGGAAATATGGAAAAATTGAAGAGCTTGCTGGTGGTGCAATGAATATTAAAGAATTCAAACCGTATATATTCTCAGGAAACATAGTAGATTCAGTATCGCCTCCATTCGACACAATAACAATTGAACAGGAAAAAAAGCTCCGGGCTGCAAAGTATAACATTACAGCATTAAGCCTTCCGGAGTATGGAAATTCCAGTTTAACACCGGAAAAACTCATCAAAAAATGGATTGGCGATAATGTTATCTACCCTTACGGGAAAGATATTATAATAATATTGAAACAGGTATTTTACATTAATAAGGAAATTATTACAAGGTACGGCATCATATCGCTTGCGGAAATAGATAGTAGCCTGAAAGCACATGAAAGTACATTTGAAAAACAGGTTCTGGAAAGAAAAAATGTAATGATCTCACTGAACGGGGAGCCGGAGCCAATTTTCATTGTTGTGCCAGATAATGGGTTTGATAAAATGGTCAGGAGATTTGCCAGCAACCTTGAGGAAAAATTCAAATTTGAGGAGCCGAGTGGAGTGGAAAATTATGTTTATTTTCTGGAAGACCAGGAAAAAATAGAAAAACTGAAAGATTCCATAAAGAATGACCAGGGGATAGTTGCAGATGGGCACCACCGTACACAGGCAATAAAGGATTTAAAAAAGGAAACAGGAGACAGTTTCTGGAATTATGCCATGGCATATATAACTTCAATATATGACAATGGATTAATGATTGGTGGAGTAGACAGGCTTGTCTACAGGACCAACTTTGAGGAGAATATCCCTAAAATAGAAAATTTATTTGACGTAACTGTTGAACGTACAATAGTGGAAGATAATAATATTCGTGTTTATAGCAGGGGGCTTTTCTATAAGCTTGTACCTAAAAAATATGCAATTGACCAGGTAATGGATAGCAAGTATGAAGTATCCACTGAAATAGTAAATAAGATATTATTCGGGGAAGTGCTGGGAATTAACAAAAGTAACATGCAAACAAAAATAGGGTATATATATAATACCACAGATGCCATAAATGCGGTGGATATGCATGAATGCGACTTTGCCATTATAATACCGCCATGGCAGAAGGATGTTTTCCTGAAAATGGCTCTGGATGGCGTAATATTCCCGCAGAAATCAACATATTTTTATCCAAAAATCCCATCAGGAATTGCTATTTACCTCAAGCCATCGTAGCTCAGCAGGAAGAGTGGCTGATTCGTAATCAGCAGGTCGCGAGTTCAAATCTCGCCGATGGCTAACCAACAAAAGGTTAAATCCTTCTGTATCCATAGGGTAGTAATGGCAATATATGGAGTAGAACGAGCTATAAAATCAGAGCGTGTAAGATTAACACAGAAGCCAGGGATGGTGAGAAATAAAAACCAATAATAAAGCTAATTAGGTGTTTCCTTTATAAGCATTTTGAAAAGCTTGTCGATGGAAAATCCAAGGAAAATAGCAGATATTATAAAAATAATAATAGAATACCACAGACCAAGTATAGCGGTTATAATAGATAGCACAAAAAGAAAAAAATTAAGGATAAATAATTATGATATGCTGTTAGCCTTACTTTACGTGTATCATTATTCAAAAATATATCTGAAATTATGAAGTATATTGTTAATATTAATGCTGATGATTCGGCAAGGGCGGAATAGTAAATCATGCTATTTTCAGGATTTCATATATTGCTTTTCTAACGCCTGGATCCATGTTCATTTTTTCTATTTTTTCTTTATCCTTATCTGTAAGACCATACTGTTTTATTATTGCATAAGCCAAGCTGTAATCAACATAAAACATTTCCTTGAATTTTAAAGAAATCATAAAAATATATCCAATTATTGTATATAAGCGTTTATGGACTTTTGGAGACGAATTTTTTAAGGCTCTATTCAGATAGATTATATTGGAAAAAAGCCAGTGCGATGCAGAAATAAAATAATCGTAAATCTCCTGGAAAAAATTTTACAAGATCAGAACCTGCTAAAGAAATTTAAGGATAAAAATTGTGAGAAAAATTAATTATATTTATATGCGCGCATATACGATATATCTTTATGATGCCAAAACAATAGAGCTTACCCTATATAATATCAAAGTATTTTGTTGAAAAAACAATTTAGCTCTGGGATAAATAAATAAATTAGATTATCCAAACACATAAGAACGAATCATTTTGTTGCTAATCCTGTTGATCCAAACAGGCGCTCGAGGGATAACTTTTGATCTACTGTAAAGAGTTGAGCCTTCCCGCTTACTGTAATAATATAGATAAAGAGCTAATCAATGAATAAGGTATTAGGGTTTATTGCTATTACGCATATTTTTCTTTATACTGTATTCCGCAAAGAAAAACGAGCATATTCCCAATACCATTGCATTTATACCGGCAATTATCATGTATTCAAATGGTAATTTGCCAGTATATATCATAAAAATTGTCAATAAATTCGCAAATGCATCGGTAAGTAGAATATAGCCAATAATTCTAAGTTTTAATGGAAAATTTTTAAAAGTTTCTATATGCATATTCATATTTTTGCCTCAGAAACCCCATGGAACCGGATTACAACCAAATTCTGGAGAACCAAACCATGTTGTCCCAATATTGCCTCCATTACCGCACTCATATGCAAGAATGCCTATTGCTACACTCCCTACCCCCATAATTGCAGCTGCGACAGCTGGTATAGCTGCTAATCGAATACCCACTATTGTTCCTGTGGTAAAAAATGCAATTACGCCTGCCACGGTCGCTCCACTACCTAATGCTATGGATAGCAACTCGAGTTCGGAAGGCGAAAAACTTGCCGTCCAACCAAAGAATCCTGTACTGTACTTTGCGTCTCCCGGTGTATAAGTAGCAGCTATGCTTGTCTGTGTATGGTTAGTCATATTGCTGGTATTTACAGATAAAGCAATTCTATTGTAGGAGATTTTATATATACTCCTACGATTTAATCTGAAACTTTGCTCCTACTGTGGTTAAGAAATTCTATTATATAAATTCTTTAACAAATATTATTTTATCCTTATTGAAAACTATTGCAATTTCATAGCTCCTGTCAATGTCGTTGAAACTTGTGTGGGAAGTCCAGTTTCCTGTATATTTATCAAATTTCATTTCCCTTATCCTTATATTTTCAACGCCCCCATAATTATGGTATATGTATTCCCTGATAAATGCAGCAGCTGTGTTGCGGTCTTCCATTGGAATGCATATATAAAAAATATAAAATACTTGCTTATATTGTTACTTAAAAATTGAAAAACCCTTATAATAATAGAATGTATTATTGATTATGGAGTTTAAATTAACCATAGATCGTATGGAAGATTTAAAGAGTACTATAGTCGAACAGATAACAAAAATGGAGAATATTCCAGCTGAAAATGTTGAAATTTTAGATGTATTTTATTATTCCGGGCTAAAGAAATGGACTGCCAGTGTGGCTTTCAATGTGAATGGAAAGCATTATGTGGCGAGCATGGATATACTGGAGAATGGGCTGGTGGCCAGATACCAGCAGAGGGAGAAAAATGAAAACTGATGATTGCCCGCTGAGCATTGCTTTAAGGCCGCTCAGGGGAAAATGGGAGCCCCTTATAATAAAATATTTATCAATTAACGGGAGTTCAGGATATAGCGAAATATCAAATTCTATGGAAAATATTACACCAAAGGCATTGACTGAGGCATTAGGGAAGCTTTCCACTGAGGGTATAATAGGGAAAAACATTATTTCATCTAAGCCGGTACGTGTGATGTACTACCTTACCGATAAGGGGAAAGCAATGATAGACCCGCTTGATACTATTGAATCCCTCAATAAGAATAGGAAAAACTAAATATGCCTTTTTTGTTTAGCTTTATATGTCAGGTAATTCATATTATAACGAAAATTCAAGGGAGAGGCTAAATAGCATATCAAGATTGCTTTTGCTCATATCAATTGGATTCTTTATAGCTGCTTCCCTGATAAACACAATATATACATTAACTACCCACCATAGTGGTTTGTTTAAAGTTGGTGACATTATTGTTATTATATTCGATATTTTCTATGCGGCTATAATACTCAGCATTTATAGTTCAGGCAAGTTTGATATTACGGATAGGTTCATATTTATGTCACTGATTTTATTTTCGTTGATTTTCATTTCTGAACTTCTATTGTCAATTAGCATAGGGAGCACAATAATTCCAGCTATTCTGGGGTTTGTTTCACTTGCTTTCGGGTATCTATATTATTTCTTTAAGGATGACGAATTAATTTCGAGGATAATGATTATAATCGCGGCAATGCTTGCATATATTGGATTGATCGGTTACCCGCTTGCACCATATATTTTTGTATTCGGCACATCCTACCTGAATTCAGCCCTGTGGGCACAGGCTTTTATAGTGATGGAAATTCTTCTCATCCTTGGATTTATCTTCAAACCCTCTGCAATGATATCGGATTTTCTTACCAGTTCTGCAAAACCACTCGCAATATTTATCTTTGGCATAGGATTAATTATTACAGGCGCGTCCATGGTTTCTTACAATGTTGTGGCACTCCCTGCAGCACTTGGCGATTCTATTTCTGGAGTGCTCATAATTGCGGGAATCCTGGCATTAATTACAGGAATATTATTCGTTATCCAGTCTATAATGAAATTTTATGATTCTGTAATAAAACCAAGAATACATTTTATGAGATAAAAATTATATTTAATCAGGGCATCAGTAACTATGACATTTGATGACCTGAAAGAATTTATAAAATATCAGGAAAGTAACGGCGACCTGGTAAGGGTAAACGAAGAAGTCGATCCTGAACTGGAACTTACATATATACTGAGCGAGGAGGAACGCATAGGCAAGAAGAGAACCATGCTATTCAACAATGTTAAGGGGTCAAAGATGCCCGTAATAGGAAATATATTTTCATCAGATAAGAAAATAGAGGCTATACTGGGTGATACGCCGTATAATATCGGCCTCAAACTAAAGAATCTGGTGAGAATACCTGATGATACCGAGTCCATGATATCACGCGGGCTTGAAATGCTGAAGGAAATGAGTGGAATAAAGCCCAAGGTTTATAACAGGAAAAATTCTGAATTTGAAGTTGTAGAGCCGCATTTATCCGATTATCCAATAACAAAGAACTGGCCGGGAGATGGCGGCCGCTATATAACAATGCCTGTTGTCATGACCAAGGATCCGGATACAGGAACGAGAAATGTTGGAACTTACAGGATGCAGGTATACGATGATGAAACTGTTGGCATGCACTGGCACATACATAAAGGCGGTGCAGAGCATATGGACAAATACAGAAACGAGGGTAAAATAATGGACGTTGCTGTTGCAATAGGCGTTGACCCTCTTACATTCTTCTCTTCAATAGCTCCACTACCCAATGGAATTGATGAATTTTCTTTCAGGGGAATACTTGCAAAGAAACACCTTGAGCTTATAAAAGGCGAAACAGTTAACATGGAATATCCAAGAAGTTCTCAGATTGTGCTTGAAGGTTATATAGACCCTTCTGAAACCAGGATCGAGGGGCCATTTGGGGACCATACAGGCTATTATTCACTTGAAGAAGCTTTCCCCGTATTCCATGTAAAGAAAGTTGTACAGAAATTAGAACCTGTTTATTCCACCACAATAGTTGGAAAACTATGGCATGAGGATGTAAGGATTGGAAAAGCAATAGAAAAGATGTTTCTACCGTTAATTCAGATACAGATACCTGAAATTGTTGATATGAACATACCTGAAGAAACTGTAGTAAGCAACATGATAGTTGTATCAATTAAAAAAAGGTATCCCGGACAGGCTAAGAAGGTTATGTTTGCCATATGGGGCACCGGGCAGATGATGTTCACAAAAATTGTTGTTGTAGTTGATGATGATGTGGACGTACATGACATGAAACAGGTTATGTGGGCAATGACTACACGTATTGACCCGGTTAACGATGTTTTTATGGTTCCAAATACCCCGACAGATTCACTTGACCACCCGGCAAGGCTATTTAACCTGGGTTCAAAGATGGGCATAGACGCAACCAAAAAGTCACCAGCTGAAAATTATAACAGGCCGTGGCCAGACACATTATCAATGACACCGGAAATAGAAAGAAAGGCAGATGAATTGCTCAAAAAGCTTGAACAGCCACATAGCTGATCAGGAAACTTTTTTGAATTTAAGTGAGATAAACTCTCCAGAAGTATTTATTTCACGCTCATACCCATCGAAGTTCAATGATTCTGCGTATTTCTTTGAAATAGAATGTTTTCCGTGCAGTGACATGGGAGATTTGTAATAATCCTGCATAAATTCTATTATTAAAAATGTTCCATTATCGGCTAATTTTGAAAGTATGTACTTGATATTGCTATCCCTATCCTGCCAGTGGTGGAATGACAGTGTTGTATATATAAGGTCAAATTTGTTGTCAAATGGAATATCCCTGCTGCTCCCGGGCTTGCATGATGCCTTTATGCCGGCTTTTTCAAAATTCTTCTGCTCCGCCTTTACCATATTTAACGATGGGTCTATGGCAAAAAACTTTGCATGGGGAAATTTTTGTGATACCATTAATGACAGTTTGCCCGGGCCTGCACCGATATCCAGTATAGACGACGGTTCCATATCCTTCATTTCATCCAGGGCAAAGCCATATAATTTTTTTAAAAGCCTCCAGGCAACACGATTGTAAAACGATGTTGTGAAAAATCCGAACTTTTCTTCACCTTCCAGATAATAATCTTTCATATTATGGTATTGTGAACAGGAATTATAAATTTTCTTATTATTGTTAATATATTATTATATATATTTTCTGAATAATTGTGGTTTTGTTATTTTGGTGTGCCATCGATTTCTACGTATTTGCATTTATCGCACAGCCACCCTACTGCTCTATAGGATACTGCACCTTCCACTATATCCTGAACGTATAACCGTTCCATAGGATAGTTTTCCTGTGTGCTGGACCTTCTTATCAATCCCTTTTTAACCTGTATATGAGCCTCTGAGGGGCAGAACTTTACGTCAGCCATATATATTCAATTATATATATTTGTATATTATATAAATTATTCCACGAAGCTTTAATTCACTGCTAGCAATTCCAGGTATCTGAACAGGGCAAAGTGATAATATTAGAATGGTTTGATGCTTTATTTCAAAAAATTTGCAGATGAAATTGGATAATAATGTTAAATAAAAGATATTCAGGCAAAATTAAATTATGGATAGGCAATATACACAGGTGGACGCAGTTATAATGGCTGGTGGGAAAGGTAGCAGGATGGGCACAGCGGAAAAAATGCTCCTGAAAATAAATGGAGAGAAAGTTATTGATGCTATTATTAAAATCCTGCAAAATCTAAATTTTAACATAAGCCTTTGCATAAGTGAAAACACCAGATTTCTTGATGGGTATCATTCTTTAAGAACAATAATGGGGCAGGGCGATTATGCGCTTGACCTCAATTATGCCATAAAAACGTGCTCGTTGCCTGTATTAATTGTTCCATCTGATGTTATAATCACGCCTGATATGATACACGATTTCGTTACAAGCGCATCTTCCCTGGACACTGCAATTGCAACACTAATTGTTAATAATCAATTATCCGGAATTTCTATGTTTTTTAAAAAACCGGAAACAGGAAATCTCCCATATAAAAATATAGAGATATTAAGGGATGATTTTTTTAACCTTAATTATCCTGATGACTACAAAGAAGCTTTACAGAGGTTTGGAAAATAGCAAAATTTTTTTAACATGTACACATTCGAGTATTACTGGACTAGACCGGGGAGCTAGGCACTCCCTGTGACCCGTGCCGAAATGCGGGGGCGACTGTCTGGTGAGGGCAACCAGGCCTTTGGCAGTCTTCATGAAATCGTAGAGTCTCTGTCCTTTTGGATCGGGGGTTTGCATATGCAACTTCAAAGGATGATGCATATACAATCTGTCGGGAAAACCCCGCCAGGCCCGGAAGGGAACACCGGTATTCCGAACCATCGATGCTGAGAGGGTGCGGGGAGGAGAGGAAGTGGAGGACGCTACCAAAACACCTGGTCTGAACCAGATGTGTCCAGTATTATGGTTATTTATGTATAAAATTATTCAGGACCCTGTAAATGGACCGGTAAAGATTGAGGGGCTCTTTAGCGAAATTGTGGATTCCCGCTACTTCCAGAGACTAAGATATATAAAACAACTTGGACTCTGCAACCTCGTATTCCCTGGCGCAAACCATACACGGTTTGAACACTCTGTCGGTGCAATGTTTATGGCCCATGAGCTTTCAGAGAGCCTTGGAGTGAAAGATGAGATACCGGCAATTGCAGCCCTGCTGCACGATATAGGCCACATGCCGTTTAGCCATGGGTTGGAAAATGAATTTTACGGGCTTTACGGAAAAGTGCATGAGGATATGACAAAGGATGTTATTCTGGGAAAGGGGCCATACGGTGATAGCACCATTCCTGATATTCTTGAAAAATATGGTTACAACCCAGGGGAAATAGCGGAAGTGGCAACAGGTTCTTCTAAAAAATATCCTTTATATTCAACAATGGTTAGCGGGCCAATAGATGTGGATGAGATAGATTACCTCAGGAGGGATGCTTTATTCTGCGGGGTAACAATGGGACAGATCGATTATAAAAGGCTTTTCAATACATTAATTGTGGAAGGAACAGACCTGGTTGGAGTGGAAAAATCAATTCCGACGATAGAATCCATAATAATAACCAGGATATTGATGTTCAATACAGTTTATTTCCACAAAACCTGTAGAATTGCACAGAAAATGCTTGGATATGCATATCTTGAAAATAATGAAAAGAACAGTGATGACATGAAAATGACAGATTACCAGTTTATTAATAAGCTGGAACATGGAAATTCTTCAGAACTAGTTAGAAGCATAATGAACCGCAATCTGTTCAAGGTTGCTTACAGGGGAGCCTATACAGAGGAATCTACGTCAAATATAAACTCACTGCTACAGGATTTCCAGGAACACGAATATATTGTTGATATTATTCCACCACTGTATTTTGCTGGCAGCAGCAGGATAAAAAATTATGCGAAAGTGCATTACAGGGGCAAAATGGAAAACATAAACAACGTGTCATCTATGGCAATGGCCCTGTCAGGGGAGATGGAAAATAAACAGTTAATAGTATCTGCTTCAGAAAAGTCATATGATAAAATAAGGAAATTATTAAATGGCATATGATTTTCACAAAAAAACTACATCTTTAGACCTTTTAAAATATTCATGCCTAATGTTTTATGAAATACGGTTCTTATAACCGTGCCATACGTTTTCTTCAGGTATGAAGAAGCGCAGTTAGTCTAAATACAATCTTTATAGCTTTAAAAAAACACCGGAAAATTAATTCCATGCAAAAACCCTTATAATTATGCAGAGGACGGGATTTGAACCCGCGAACTCCTTCGAGACTAGACCCTTAATCTAGCGCCTTTGTCCTAACTCGGTAACCTCTGCCCTTGGGTATTATTTTTAGATATATTAACTTTAATCAAATTTCCAGCGAAAAACCAGAATCAGTATATCCAGAATTGAGTTCCTATCTATACACTATAATAAAGGATAGTACGTTTCACAATTAATATGTATGTGCCACTACCGTATAATTTTGTAATTAACAACTTTATGAATTAGTCAATATATACTGTATTCAGATTTATTCCAATTATACAGGCACAGCGGGAATAAATTTAAACAATTTAGGTTGAAAATGTAGTTTAAACTACTTTCTCATTATACGGTATAACACAGCCAGTGCCACGCTAATTGTCAATATCCACCGATTTATAGTAAGAATTGATACATATTTGCCAGAGTCTCCGATATAAATCAAATAAAAATATACAAAGAGGAATATAAATCCATAAATAAGTAGAACATAATAAATAATTCTAATGCTTAACGGTAAATTTTTAAATGGTTCTAAATGTCTATTCATATTATTTACCTTAATAACCGTACGGGACGGGATTACAACCAACTTCTGGATGGACAAAAATATTTGTCCCCATCCAAGCTCCATTACCGCATTTATGTGCAAGGTCGGATAATCCTATAGCTCCTAACCCCATAATTATTGATGCGACAGTAGGTATTGCGGCTATTGCAGCACCTATCCCACTGAATCCAGTAATAAGTGCGATTATAGATGATACAGCATTTCCCGCATTTAATGCTGTCACTATTTCACAAAGTTCGGAGTGCGAAAAGCTTATAGCCCAGCCATCCCACCCGATACTGTACTTTGCATCTCCCGGTGAATAGGTAGCAGCTATACTTGCCTTTGTATGGTTAGTCATGTTGCTGGTATTCACTGCACCTGTTGTATTGTTTTCATTAACATTGTGTGAGTAATGTGAGAAATTTCCATCACTGAATGCCATTATATTCACTCTTCCAGCCTGAATATTGTTCTGATAAATAACCCAGGATGATAATGAACCGTTTATGAAAGTTAAGATCATAAACCCATCGCGTAATTTTACTGTGTTTATTGTTATATTTGGATGATTTAAAAGAAAATGTGGAGTAGCCTGATTATTCAATTGATATGCTTTACCCTGCTGTGGTATTGCTGTACTGCTTTGAGCTGTATGCATATTATCTGCCGCAGGAATAAATGCGAGCATTATAAATATTGCTGCCATTAACACACCTATTATTACCTTCTTTTTATTCACAATGATATTAATACATAAATATATATATATTACTATGATAGTATTAGTAAATAATTTATTAATAAATTAAATTTATATATTACTTATTTGAAATTAATGAAAAAACATTGAAATGGTTATCTAAAAATATAATATTGACCATATTGTAATATAAATTCTTTAATTGTTTAAAATGTATTGCATAATTCACTTTGCCAGAATTTCAATTCAATGTAAATCTTCTGTAAAGTGAAATACAGGGATTAATTAGCTTTTATTACACCGGCATACCACTACCTTATAGTTTATTAGACACAAAACAATTATATTAACAATGATCAATAGAGATACTTTAGTAATATCTAATCCAGGAACAGGAAAAACAACCATGATTTCCAATGAAGTTATTAATCTGATTAAAGAAGGGGTAAAACCGGAAAAAATACTCTGCATCACATTTACAAACAATGCAGTGGGAGAACTCCAGAAAAGCATTGACAAATTGCTAATTGACAATAAAATTAAGAATGTAACTGCATATGATGTAAACATTTACACATTCCATGCACTGGCATTCCAGGAACTTTTCCAATCAAAGGCGGAAAAAAATATAGTCTCATATAATATTGCAAGGTACCTTATATATAAGAAACTCAGGGACCTTGAGGCATTCAATTATGGAAGGGAGTATGTTATAGAAGATATTGTCCCTAAACTGGAAAATGCAATCAGATACATAAAAAGCTTCGGAATTATGCCGGTGGATATAGCAAAAAACAGGGATATTATAATGGAATCGCTGAGAAAAAAATACAACTCCGGAATTGTAAGAAATATTGGCCTTGAGGAGGAAGAGTACCTGTTTGATTATTTCTACCAGGCATTTAATTATTATGAGGAAAATAAAGAAAATCCGGATTTCAATGATTTATTGTTTCAATTCCAGAAACTGGAAGATAAAAAAACATACGAATATGTTTTTGTTGATGAATTGCAGGATGTTAACGATATAGAATCCAGAATTGCAATGTCTACAGGAAATGTGAAATTTCTGGTGGGCGATAGGAAACAGTCCATATTCGGATTTCAGGGGGGCGCATTATCAGTATTTAACTCATTGATTGGAAACAGCGGAATAGAGAAGAAAGACCTGAAGATTAACTACAGAAGCACTGAAACCATACTGGCTTACTCGAAACAATACTATTTAAAATTCGAAAATGATGTACCGGAACTTGAAAATTTCAGGGGAACGAATAAAAATGGGAATAAAGTAAAAATTGTTGAAGTAGATTCTCCAGAAGAATCTGTCATGGAAATTATAAATAGCATTCCAGTGTCCAGTGGCAACATAGGAATCATAGCAAGGACAAATTCACAGATAGATACTATATCTTCACTTCTGGATAGATATAGTATTGATTATTCAAGTGATTCAAATGTACACACAATAAACCAGGCAAAAAAAGATATAACCGCATTTTTAAAGGGTATTCTATATGATCGCCCGGATGATATAATTAATGCCATGGTAACACCATTTTCTGGCATATCGCTGAAAGAGGCTTTCAAAATTGCTGAATCACTTAGAAGTGAAGAAAACACAATTGATTTATTTGACAGTTCAAATCCATTTTTCTCATTGAGAAATAAAGAACTATCCAGGGAAAATATAATGGACCTCTTCGAAAGCAGAATATTCCCTATTGCATCGTCAATAAGCAGGGAATATTTCCTTACAGCTGCTACCGTAAAATCATCAATAGGTGAATTTTTTGATGCGGAACGTGATTACACACGGAAAAATTTCTTCGATTTTCTGGATTTATCGTATTCTGAAAATTCTAGCAAATCTGGCAATTCAAGGATAATCCTTACCACAGTGCACAAGGCCAAAGGTCGCGAATTTGACAATGTAATATATCTACCAAAAAAGCCGAGAAAATCAGATACATACATAGATATTATTGTATCTTCTATAATAGAGGAAATAAAACGGATCAACGTTGATGATGAACTTAAAAACGAGAGCGTCAGAATAGACTTTGTGGCTTTTACAAGGGCAAAAGAGGAGCTCTGGGTGTGTACAAATCGCAGGGAAGCACCGAATTACCTTATACCTGAATATTCTGAAATGGTTGCCTATGAGAATATTCCCGAGAAACAGGAAGTTACGGTACCGGGAAAATACAATGAAGCATATTTACAGTTCGTATCAGGTGATTATAATGGCGCTAAGGAGACCCTTTCCAGCAAGGAAAACTGGCTAAAGAATATAATCTACGAATTTTTCCAGAATAAGAATGTCCTCTCATTTTCTCTTATAAGCATTGAAAACCCGTTTTTCATGCTAAAGAACAATATATTGAAGCTCAATGAAAAAACAGATGCTCTGTATTACGGATTAAATGCCCATGAAATGGCGGAATCACTTTATAAAAATGAAATAAAAAATGAACTTCTTGGCAATGTGGATAAACAGATACTCTCAAACATAGAATCTGTTGTAAACCAGATAAAATCAGGTTTTAATATGGAGCAGATTGAGGCAGAAGTTTCAGCAATAGCCAGGATAAACCAGATGTTTGAGGAGTTTTCTGGTCAACCTGATAATATTATGTTTTTCGGCAAAATTGATGCCGTTTTCAGTGACGGAAAGAAATATGTTATCCTGGATTACAAGACGGATAAAACCATAGAAAAAGCATCGCACCACAGAGTACAGTTATTAGCATATAAAATCCTCTATTCTATAAAAAATAATATCAACCCTGAAAATATAGATACTGCCATAGGGTATATTAGCATGAGAGGAAAAATAAACACACATGAGAATACATCAGGCCTAATTTATAAACAACCGGACAAGCGTTCTGAAGATTCATTGAAAAAATATATATCAAAATTCCTTGAGTATAAAAGCAATCCGGATAAATTTATTGAGGACTATCTTAAGCAACCCAGTGAAGATACATTATATGAAAGATTAGCAGAACTTCTAAAATAACTGCTATTTCTATCTATTCATAATGTGCATAGATTTTGTAGCTATTTCCTCACTACTTTTATGATGGCAGTATTGAGATAAATATTGTATGCATTAAGAAATTTTTTTGTTCCTTATAGTTTCAATATTTTTCCCCTGATTAAATCTGAATTTTGCGGACCATACTCAATTTCACATGGGGTTTATTGCAATATCCTCAAACTGCTTAACTCCTACAATAAAAGAAAAGTATTATTACTGCAAATATATAGTATTAAAAATGGATATTGTAAATCCCGACAACAATTCATTAACTTCAGGAATCCAGGAAGCAATAGATTCCAGTAAATCTGGTTATATATTTCTCTCACCTGGAGAATATCATATAAAAACCCAGCTAATTATAAAGAGTGGAACAATGTTAATTTCCAATAATAAGTCAATCCTGGTTAATGATATGAAAAATAAATATATCCCTTTTATCGTGGTGGAACAATACTCAGATATAAAATATCTCATTCTGAATTCGAATAACAAATCCGGAATATCCATAGGGAAAGACAATGCAAATAATTCCATAAATATAGATTATATTAAAATATACAATACAGGGAATGGCCCTGATAATAGAATTATTAAAGCAATAGAAATAAATGGCTTCAATATTATCATCAACAATATAGATATCTACCTGGGCAATATAGGCTTAAGCCTCGAAAATGCATCAGATATAAGAATAAAAGAGTTGCAGGTAGTTAACTGTTCGACGGGGATAAGGATGTTTAATGCGAATAATATAAGCATCAATAATTTTTCTATTGATTCTTGCCAGTACACAGGAATGCAGATAGACTCGACACAGAATTCATATTTTCAAGGAACCGTATGGAATAACGATAAGGCTTATATTAATAATAATGAGTATGGTATTTTAATTGGAAAATATAGCAGAGATATGAATAATATATTAAAAATTGATGTGCGGATAAGGGACACGGGAAAAACAGCATTGCATATATCAAATTCAATGAATATAAACATCGATGCAATAATAAGCAATAGTGAATACCACAAAATTGAAAAAGGTATATACTACGGCGAAAATATTAAAAACATAAATATAAACGGAATAATTGATAACGTCCCTGCGCCAACTCTTGGGAAATTAAATGGAAAGAGCAATATAGTAATGTAATACAATGAAAATACATTCATTCTGTATAAATTATTAACAATAAAACTTATAGCTCAACACAGAAATATCAATTTGTCGGATATGCCATAAGTGGATGTAACCCATGAACTTTATTCTGAATACGTAGGCAAGAAAGACTTCATGTAATAGACGTTAACATTAGAGTGAAACAAAGGCAAACATTCACTTCCTCAGAAAGGGGTTTGAGAAATTTTAAAAATGGAACCAAAAATGGAAATGAAGGACAAATTAAATATGACCGCAGTACATTTTGAATATTATATATTTTAATGCAGGAAATAATGTTATATTAATTGAATGAAATAAAGCGGCACATTTTGAATTTATATCTATCTTTTCTAACTATAAATGGGCCCGACCGGATTTGAACCGGTGATCACCGCCTTGTAAGGGCGGTATCATAACCACTAGACTACGAGCCCGTAGAGGATAAGTCTATAATGATATAATAATTTTTATGTCTGTCCTTTAAAATATATATTTTATTTATTTTATATTATAATGAAGCTATTAAATATGAATATAATATTTTGAATATAATGCCGGGCAAGATAATGGTATCTGGGGAGGTATTCCTGGATGGTGTTAAATCTGATGATGCGATAATTTTCATTCATGTAAAGGGATATGGCCGCGCAAGGGTTACACATATCGATATAGAAAGCATGACATTTAAAAAGATATTATTGCCAAGGCATAGCGATTATCCTGAAATTAACTGGAATTCAGAGAAAGTCAATATACCTGTAAAAGGACATGAACTCATACTCATAAGCACCACACTTGGGAAACTCATGAAATTTCATGGAAATTTATATGTGCGCGGCAAGGGAAAAGGGATATTTTTTGGTCTTCATAGAGAGCAGATAAAAACTATTGAGGAATATGCCTCTAAGCTTGGCATTCCCCCAAAAATAACTAAAAAGATTTAGAAAAGTCCTTTTTTAAATTTCTGTGTTACTTCTGTTGCCTGTATGTCCCATGTTGGTTTCATTGATTTTGCTGTTTCCATCAAATGGTCGAGTGTATCAACATCCCATCTGCATACTGCCTGGTTTTCCTTATCTGCCAAGAAAAGCTCTTCAAGTTTTAATCCTGCAGGCAATTTCTTTGATTTTGCCATATCCATTATGGTTGTTGCAAACTTCATAACCTGATCTTTCTGTTCATCCTTCCATTTATGCACTACTATTACTTCTGTCATATATCTATATCACAACGTAAATATTTAAATGTTCCTATAATTTAAGTTAATTACAGAAATCGCCATAAATTTTATGTGCCGCTGTTTTCACCATACATCTTAAAAATCTTTATTTAGTATTGTTAATTATTAGTAGATTACTTTGGTACTCAATTTAATTATAGCAGAAAAAATGGATGCCGGAAGGCGTATATCGTACATTCTCTCGGATAAAACATCGAAGCAGAAAAAAACTAAGAACATCAGTTATATAGAATTTGAAAGGAACAATGAGCAGAATATCATGGTCTCATTAAGTGGGCATATACTAGGAGCTGATTTTCCAGAAGAGTTCAAAGATTGGGTTAAATCTGACCTTGATAAGCTTATAGACTCCAATATTATCTATAAAGTTACCAACCAGAGGGCATATTCTGCATTGAAATCATTTTCAGGCATTGATAATATCATTATAGCTACTGACTATGACCGTGAAGGAGAACTTATAGGAGTCGAGGCATTAAAATTTATAGAGCCGGGTTATACAAACATCAGGCGTGCCAAATTCAGTGCATTGACATCACAGGAGGTAAAGGATGCCTTTGACAATCTTCTTGATGTAAATTACGGGCTTGCAGACTCGGCCAAGGCAAGGGAAGAGATAGACCTGCTCTGGGGTGCTGTCCTCACAAGGTTCTTTTCTGTAACAAGCAACCGGCTCTGGAAAGATTTTATCTCTGTGGGAAGGGTACAGACGCCAACACTGGCATTGATAGTTGAAAGGGAAGAAGAAATAAAAAGCTTTGTGCCGGAAAAATATTTTGTCATAAATGTTACATTCAATAAGGGAATAGATTTCCAGGGCGTATATGAAAAAAATATAAAAGACGAAGATGAAGCAAATAAAATTTTTAATGCAATAAATGGGAATGATGGAATAGTAAAATCATATAAAAATGAGAAAAAAGAGGTATATAAGCCCCCACCATTCAGCACAACAGATTTCCTGAGGGAAGCATCCAGAATAGGGGTTACACCCTCAAATGCTATGAAAATAGCCGAAAAGCTCTATATGAGCGGGCTTATAAGCTATCCAAGAACTGACAATACAGTTTACCAGCGGTCCATACCACTTAAAAGCATAGCCCAAAAATTTGAAGGGACTGAATTTGATACTGAAGCAAAGATGGTACTGGGGCAGGAAAAGATTTATCCATCCAGGGGCAAGGTTGAGACTACAGACCACCCACCAATATACCCTGTTTCATATCCGAAAAAGGCCCTTACAGGTGCATATAAAAATATCTATGAATTGATAGTAAGAAGATTTTTAGCCACATTGTATAAAAATGCAGTTATAGAAAAATCTGATGCGGATATTGACATAAAAGGTTACAATTTTAAAGTGTCGGGCGAAAAAATAATAGACAACGGATGGTTTGATATTTACAAATACAGAAAATTAAGAGAGTCCAAACTCCCGGAACTGGTAATAGGGGAAACAGTAAAAGGAAAAAAATGGGATATGGAAGAAAAGTATACAGAGCCTCCAAAGAGATACGATGTGGCATCCCTGCTTAAACTCATGGAATCATTGAATCTCGGAACAAAAAGCACAAGGCATGACATTATACAGAAGCTCAATGACAGGAACTTTGCAACAGGCAATCCCTTAAGGCCAACGCCACTGGGTATAGGGTTCATAAAATCTATAACAACTATCGATTCAGATATTGCAAAGCCTGATATGACTGCCGAGCTGGAAAAAGAGATGGATAAAATAGCAGAAAACCAGAAAAAATTAGATGATGTTGTCAATGACTCAAGAAATATGCTTCACAGTGCGTTAAAAGGTTTCAGGGGAAATAAGGAAGAAATTAAAGAAACAATTACATCATATGCTAACAAGGGCGATTCTATAGGGACATGCCCGCTGGATGGAGGAGAAATATCACTGGTTAAATTCAGGAATTTTTCAAAAATAAAGTGCTCAACCGAAGGCTGCAAAATCAATTTTAACCTTAACGCCACCGGGCTCGTACAGATGACGGATAAAAGATGTGATGTATGTTCCCTGCCAATTATAAAGATTATCAGGAAAGGGCAATCCCCCGAATATAGATGTGTCGATCCGAATTGCGAATATAACAGAAAAAAGCTTTCTGTTGGAAAATGCCCCTCTGATGATGGTGACCTCATAATCAGGCAATCCAGGTATGGAAAGCGGTTTCTGGGATGCTCCAACTATCCTAAATGCACCGTAACATATCCACTTCCCCAGAAAGGTGTGATAATGCCAACAGGAGAAATATGCCGGTACTGTGGCGCACCATTGCTTATAATGGTTAATGGAAAGAGAAAATGGAAATTTTGCCCGAATATGAAATGTGAATACAACAGGAAGGATAAAGTTGAAAAAAGCGAATCAGAGAATAAATAGTGAGCTGTTCGGCATTCTGCTCTTCATAGTTTCAACAGCATTTGCACTGTACCTGGCATTTAACCTTGACCAGATTTCCGGCATAGCTGCAGAGTCAAATGGCATATCATTTATCTTTGTTATATACTATATAGTTTTCATTGTCATTTTTACTGCTGCGGCACTTTACATAATTAAAAAACATGCAAAGATAATGAAAGCAATATTTATTGTACTTGTACTATACATGATTTTCCTGGTGTCATCCATAGTTGCAGGAATAGTTGCTGTGAATCTTCCTGAATATTATGCAATAATTGCTATAGTAACAGGTTTCTTTGCATACATGTTGATATTCCGGAATGAATGGTATATCACAGATGCTGCAGGGCTTATTATGATATCCGGGGCAGCGGCTATACTGGGCATACTTCTCAGGCCTTATATTGCAATAACTTTGCTGGTAGTTTTCGCTGTGTATGATTATATATCAGTTTATAAAACGAAGCATATGGTAACACTTGCTAAGGCGGCGATTGACAATCAGTTTCCACTTATGTTCACCCTTCCATCTCAAGGTGGAATCAAAATTAAAGACCTTACATTCGATAATCGCGGCACACATTCTGTAATAATGCTGGGGTTTGGAGATATGGCAATTCCTGAACTATTAATTATCTCCTCTGCAATATACAATCCACTCCATATTGCATTGTTTATTGCACTTACCCTGGCAGGGGCACTCTCTGCCCTTGGATTTCTTTTCTTTTTTAACCATGGAAAACCTGCGCCAGGGCTTCCTTATATCAATACTGGAGTTATAATTGGCTTCCTCATTGCATTTGCAGTTGTAGCGATTTAATGAAGGAAAACCCGCTTTCCGGTAAAGTATAATGGTATTTTATATTCATTGCACCTTTTTATTACATCATCATCCCTTATGGACCCACCAGGCTGTATGATAGCGTCTATTCCATTCTTATAGCATTCAATGACCGAGTCGTCAAATGGAATGAATGCGTCAGAAGCCAGCACTGAACCCTTTACATTGCTATTGCCCCTTTCTATAGCTATTTTTAATGATTCTATCCTGGATGTTTGCCCTGCACCAATTCCAACGGTTGTCCTGTTCTTTGCAAGTACCATAGCATTGCTCTTTGCATGTGCAACTACCTTCCACGCAAATTCCAGGTCTGCAAGTTTTTCCTTTCCTGCTTCTGCCGTTGATTTCAATTCCAGATTGTCATACCTGTAGTCCAGCCTTGACTGCACAAGTACACCTCCAGATACCGAATAAATTGCTTTTTCAGGGTCATGATCCATGGAACATTTCAGTATTCTCATATTCTTTTTCTTTTTTAACAGGTTCAATGCATCTGTATCATATTCAGGGGCTATAAGTACCTCAATGAATTTTTTTTGCATTTCCTTTGCTGTATCCATATCAAGCTTCCTGTTCAGGGCAACTACAAATCCATAAGCTGATTCAGGGTCTGCATTGTATGAATTGATAAAGGCTTCTTTCAATGTGCCTGCACTGGATACGCCTGATGGAGTCCTGTGCTTTACTATTACGGATGTAATATCCTGAAAATCCTGTACTGTTTCCAGTGCTGCATTGGCATCCAGTATATTATTATATGATAATTCTTTGCCGTTTAACTGTATGGAATTCGGTATGCCATATTTTTCATTTACCTTAAACATATATGCTTCCTGGTCTGGATTTTCCCCATATCTCAGATCTGTCCTATCGTAGCCATGTATAAATAATTCCTCGGGCTGCCTATCATTTAATTTTCTGTACAGCTTGTTGTATATCTGGATATCATAATCTGCAGATCTTGAGAATGCCCTTAACCCCAGTATTTCTCTGGTTTTCATATCAATTTTCCCATTCTTTTGAAGAACATCTTTTACCATGCTGTAATCATCCGGATGTGAAAGTACTGCAACATTTTTGTAATTCTTTGCAGCTGCCCTTATAAGCGACAAGCCACCTATGTCTATATTTTCTATCATTTTCTCAAGATCATCTGTTTTAGACGCCTCAACGAATGGATATAAATTGCATATTACCATGTCAAAATCTTTATAATGATATTTTTCCAGCTGCATATTGCTTTCACTGTCACGTTTTGAAAGTATTCCTGAAAAGATTGCGGGATGCAGTGTTTTTACACGCCCGCCAAGAAGATCGTCGAACCCCGTAAGATTTGATGAATTATTTGCTGCAATATTATTATCTTTGAGGTATTTTACTGTGCCTTCTGTCCCATATATCTCATCAATATGGTCCTTTATTGAACTTAAAAAATTAACCAGGCCTGTCTTGTCATAGACGCTTATGAGAATTCTCATATTACCCTATTAAAAAATGTTTTAAATATTTATTGCAGAGGTTATCATATTTATCTCCGGGTTACAATAATTATTTCAGGGGATTGACCAGAACAAATGCATATTTAATTTTATTCCATAGATTTATAATTAAGGGCAATATGTATTTAATATGTCAAACTCGGAAATAGCTGGGATTTTTGAAAATTTATACAATATTTTAAGCATTGATGAAAAAACAAAATTTGAAGCCCTGGCATACCAGAGGGTGGCAAGGGAATTGCAATCAATGCCGGATGATGTTTCTGATCTCTATGATAAATATGGCATTGATGGATTAATGAAAATTCCCGGTGTTGGCAAGGGAATCACACAGCATATAATAGAATACCTGAAAACCGGAAAAATAGAAAAATATGAAAAAATTAAAAGTGAATACCCTATTGATTTTGGAGATTTATTCCGGATAGAAGGATTAGGGCCTAAAAAAGCAATATTACTGTATAAAAAGCTCGGCATAAAAAATTTAAATGATTTAAAAAAAGCTGCAGAAGAACATAAAATAGCAGATATCCCCGGCTTTGGGAAAAAAAGCGAAGAATTAATATTAAAGAATATTTCAATGCTGGCTTCGTTGCACGGTAGAATTTTGCTTGCCCAGGGATTAAATGAGGCAAGAAAAATCATTTCATATTTAACAAAAAGTGATTTTATAGACAGATGCTTTATCGCCGGGTCAACAAGAAGAATGAAAGAGACTCTGGGGGACATTGATATACTGGCAACATCGAAAGATAGCAAAAAAACTATGGATTTATTTATAAATTTTGAGGATGCAAGGTCAGTAGTGGTAAAAGGTGAGACAAAAACAACAATTCTATTAAGCACCGGTGTTACCTGCGACCTGCGTGTTATCAACGATGTAAGCTCTGGTGCTGCATTGCAATATTTTACTGGCAGCAAAGACCACAATATAAAGATAAGAAAAATAGCAATAGGCAATAATTATAAGTTGAATGAATACGGCCTCTTTTATAATGATAGCAATATAGCAGCCGGTAAGGATGAAAAATTCATATACAACAGGCTAAATATGGATTATATACCTCCAGAAATGCGTGAAGACCGTGGTGAGATAGAACTGGCATTGCAACACAGGGTACCGGAATTAATAAGTTTAAATGACATAAAGGGAGATTTGCATTTGCATACAAAGGAAAGCGATGGCCTGAACACAACGGAAGAGATGGTTAATGCTGCACTGGAAAAGCGTTATGAATATATTGCAATGACAAACCACACAAAAAATCTAAAAATAGCCCATGGAATGGGAGATCAGGATTTTATCAAATATTTTGATACAGTAGATAAATTAAATCAGAAATATAAGATAAAAATATTGAAAGGCGCAGAAGTTGATATCTTAAAGGATGGCTCACTGGATTTAAAGGATGAAACACTGGGACAGATGGATTGCGTAATTGCTTCTGTCCATATGAATACCTCAATGGGAAAGGAAGATATGACACAGAGAGTAATAAACGCAATAAAAACTGGTAAGGTAAATATCCTGGGGCACCCAACCGGAAGGTTGATTAATAAAAGACCGCCATATGAAATAGATTTAGATGAGGTCTCAAAATACTGTGAAAAATATAAAACTGCACTGGAAATTAATTCCTCTCCGGAGAGATTAGATTTAAACGATGAAAACATTCTAAAAACCTCGAAGTACAATGTTTATTATTCAATAAACACGGATTCGCATAACATTTACGGGTATGATTTTATGGAATTGGGCGTTGGAACCGCAAGAAGGGGATGGCTCGGAAAGGAAAAAGTAATAAATACAATGGATTTAAATGGCCTGATGAAGTTTTTAAAAAAATAATTATTTAATAAACTGCATCTTAATTGTTTATTTTAATAACCATGAATATTTTTCAGGAATTTAGGAATTGCCAGGGATTTTATAGTTAAATCTATATTCGTCCACTAACTAATATTTAAATAAATCCTGGTTATCAAATTTTATGAAAGTCTTTTCGTCTAAAAAAAGATTCATAGTAGGGATAATTGTTGCAATAGTTATAATCTCAATGATCTCAGTGTCCATAGGGCCTTTGCCACCGACTAATAAACTGCTAAATCCTTCAAAAGGTATTTATTCTATTCCACCGGAGTATAAAACCGGTGCTAAATATATGAATATTACTTACAATGGTAAAACAGCAGAGGTAATAACTTTCCAGGAATCTGATGGGTTTATAGGCGTATATAGCAACCATAACTGGTCGTTATATTATGAACAGGGCTATTTAGAAGCAAAATACAGGCTTGCACAGATGGTTTTCATCAAGAAGGAAGCACAGGGCACTTTGTCCCAGCTTGTTGGCAAAAGTGAATTATCATCAGATATATTTTCAAGGGAATTGATGGATTGCCAGATAGCTAAATCTGAAGTAAACAACCTTTCAAAAACCTCTTACACCTATATGGCAACCAGCAACTTTGTCTCAGGTATAAATTCATATATAAACAATTTGAGCTATGGAAATACGCCACTGCTTTTTAAACTGCTCAATTATAAGCCTAATGATTTTAACATAACCAATATCTTTGCAATACAGCAAACTTTTCTGTGGGAAAACAGTGCAGGAGGCTTTGAGCCGCTTTACTTCCAGTATGCATTGCAGAAAATGCCTGAAAACATTATAAAAGCACTGTATCCGGCATACCAGGCAGGAATACAAAACCCCATTGTGCCTTATCAATGCAATCCCGGAATTTACAACGAAACAGGCGATATTAACAATTTAACATTATACACTCCATCTGTGCATATCCCGGTAAACATTAGCAGCATACCTGCATTTTCATCGCCAACATCACTTGCATTTCCATCCTCAGAAAGTTTCAGCAACGACTGGGCAGTCAATGGGGTAAAAACAGACAATGTTTCAGCTTTGCTTGCAAATGACCCGCATCTCACAACAAGTGTGCCATCAATATGGATAGGTTTCCAGCTTGTATCTCCAGGCATGAACGTAATCGGAGTTGTGTTCCCTGGTTTTCCAGGTGTAATTCTCGGGCATAATAGCTATATAGCATGGGGTGCAACTAACGGGCAGACACAGGAAACTTACTTCTATGCTGAAGAAACATCCGGTGCACATCCATACAGTTACTATTCCAACGGAAGCTGGGCAAAATTCACAGTTATAAATGAAACAATAAATGTGAAGGATTCAAAGCCATATAATCTACAGCTGGAAGTTGCAGACAATGGGGTTGTGGTTGACAATGATTCCGGAACAAAAATTGCCATGGACTGGACAGGTTTATCTCCGAGTTATGAGCTTACATTTTTCCTGCATATAGACAGGGCACATACAGTATCGCAGTTCAGGGACAACCTTACACAATATTTCAAGGTTGCAATACAGAACTGGGCAGTTGCAGGTTCAAAGGGCAATATCGGCATATTCCCGTATGGAGATTATCCTGTCATAGAATCAGGCAATCCCAGAGGTGTATTAAATGGAACCGGCAGGTCAAACTGGGTGGGCTTTATACCATTGAAATATGAGCCGTCCTTATACGACCCGGCAAGGGGATTTGTATTCTCTGCTAACCAGATAACTGTTTCGCCTGGTTATCCATATTACACGGGCTGGCTTTATGAAACAGGGCCACGTGCAAATGAGATATATTCACTGTTAAATTCAACTTCCGGGTTTAATACGTCAAAAATGGAAAAAGTACAGTTGTCGGTACATGATTATTCAACCAATATTTTCCTGAAGCCCCTGTTGAAATCCATAGAGAAATACTATGGAAATACAGAAATATATAATGAATTGGCGTCATGGAACGGAGATATGGATATTAATTCTTCAGCAGCAAGTGTTTTCCATTTCTGGGAACATAATATAGTAAACGATACTTTCCTGCCATACATGGAAGAATACGGAATAACTTCTCAGGATGGATTATATAACATATCATTCTTCCTTGGTAGCGATGTAACATACCATGGCCCCCTGATGGAAGACCTGGTAAACTGGACAATTAATTCTCCGGATTCAGCGTACTTCAATAACCCTTTGAATGGCAATGTTGAGAATTTTTCATCGCTGGCACTGCACGCATTTAACCAGACAATAAATGAGCTTAATAAAAAGTATGGCACAATATCATCGAAATGGGACTGGGGCAATATTCATACAAGGTATTTATCCAGCTTCTTTGGCATAAATACATTGAATACAAAGGAAATCCCGGCGGCTGGAAATGGAAATACAATAAACGCAGCATACGGGCTTACATCCAATTTTGGCCCCTCATGGAGGCTTGTTGTGAATCTTTCAAATCCTGCAAAGTCCGTAGGCATATATCCCGGTGGCGTCTCTGAAAACCCATTGAGCAGTTATTATTCAAACAACTTCATACCGTGGAATAACGGTGTCTATTATACATTAATTCCAGTAAATATGCCGGAACAATTTTATCAGGGGTACGGTGGTCAAAAATGAATGATAAATATTTTAATATATATGGAATATTCATATTAATTGTAACTGCCTTTTTGCTAGGATATTATGGTTACTGGTATTTGCAAATTGTACCTGCAATTATAATCGGCTATTTCATGGTTAGGAAAATTTCATATATAGTTTTAGCAGGCGTAGCCTCAATGCTTGGAATTTTTATAGCTTTAATACCATCCTATGCCACAAGGATCAGGGGTGCGGCATTAGCGTCCAGCATAGCGGGAATTCCATTTTACCTGGTAATACTGTTAACCTTCCTGATTATATTTGCCATAACAATAACGGGATTGCTAATAGGCTCGTCAATTAATAAATAATTGCCAGGAAGTGTATTTAATATATTTTATTTCTATAATTTATTCAAAATACTTTTATACCATATAGGAATTAAATAATTATGGAAATATTTAAAAAAGAGAGAACTATTGATACTACTAAAAATCTTCCTGACCTGATTAAAGCCTTTTCACAATACCTTACAGATAATAAATGGAGGGTTCAGAGCAATGTCCAGGCAGACAAAGCAATACTGCAGGCACAAAAGTTTGGAATATTAAGGGGATTGATTGCAGCTGACAGGGCACTTACATTTCTATTTACATCGGACGGGTCACAGGTTAAAGTCCAGGTTGGAGTCGGTAAATTGCTGGGCGATATTGCCGTAACAGCTATAGAGGTTATCCTCCTTTCAGAAATTTTCATAGTTGTCGATGTCCCTGAAATAGCATGGTCAGACCATGTAGAAAAAGAGTTGCTTGATGAGTTGCAGAACATAGCCACACAACAATAACACAGTATCCTGAAAATTTTTATCTTTTAGTTCATAATATACTATAAATGGACGATAATAAACTCACAAAATTTTTAACATCAGCAAAATTAAATGGCTATAGCTCCGGAAATGCTTATTCTAAGGGGAAAATTGCCGGAACACTGGAATTTTCATTTAAAGATGGTAAATTGAAATATGCAGACATTTATTCTGGAACTGTATCATTTATCGGGCAAGAAACTGTATTTGACAATAATATTCCACAGTGGGGTATGGTATATTACGGTGCAATCCTGGATGACAGCTATGACTCAAAAGAGGTCCATGATTTTCTCCGGAGTGCCCTAAGGACTATGCCGGAAAGCCTGCCCTTGAGAGGAAAGGATGTTTTCTCAAATAATAAATTTACATACAAAAATGCCAGTGAAGGGGATATAGGGCATTTTATGGGATATGAAGAAATTGAAGAAGCTGATAATGTTATTTATGAAATGCATTATTCAGGCGGTTATATCCTCTGAATTGAAATTATTTTAACCATGTTGAAATGTTTAACCGGGAACCTTCAAAATGATTCATGGTAATATTTATGAATAGCCAGTAATTTCTATATCCTGAAGACAAAAGGTTTAAAAACTTATACCTATGTGAGGCTTATGGAGTCACAATTAAAAGTTGAAAGAAATATCCAGGTAGAGGCAATAAAGCAGAGCCCTACAATGAGCAGGGAAGTTGAAATTGTGGAGAGAAAGGGAATTGGGCATCCGGACAGCGTTGCGGATGGAATTGCCGAGTCAGTAAGCAGGGCATTGAGCAAATATTACTTAAAACAATACGGCAGGATATTACACCATAATACAGATCAGGTAGAGGTAGTAGGAGGACAGGCAGATCCTAAATTCAAAGGAGGAAATGTTCTAGACCCCACATACATATTATTAAGTGGGCGTGCTACTGCATCCGTTGGAAACGAGAGAATTCCTGTAAAATCACTGGCAATTAAGTCAGCAAAAGATTACTTGAGAGAGCATTTCCCGGATCTTGACATAGATTCAGATGTAATGATAGATTCAAGAATAGGAAATGGATCCGTGGATCTTAGAGGATTATATGATACAAGGAAATTCAAAGCAAATGACACCTCTTTTGGAGTTGGATTTGCACCGTTCACCGATACAGAGACACTTGTAAAACTTACTGAGAAATATATAAACGGTGACCTTAAGAAATCATTGCCAGCAATAGGATATGATATAAAGGTAATGGGATTCAGGAAAGGAAGGACCATAAACCTTACAGTGGCAGCAGCATATGTGGATAAATATGTTAAAGACCCTTCAGAATATTATTCCATAAAGGATGAACTTGTAAGCAAGATAAAGGATAATGCAGTAAAATACACAGATGAGGACGTTCAGGTATTTGTAAATACTGGAGATGTCCAATCAGACAGCGTTTATTACCTTACTGTTACAGGGCTTTCCATGGAGAATGGAGATGATGGCTCTGTAGGAAGAGGAAACAGAGTCAATGGGATAATTACACCTTACAGGCCAATGAGTATGGAAGCTGCAGCAGGGAAAAATCCTGTAACCCATGTGGGAAAGTTGTATAATGTACTGTCAAACCAGATAGCAGACAAAGTGGTAAAGGAAGAGGGAGGAGATATAAAGGAAGTCCTTGTAAGGATAGTTTCCCAGATAGGAAGGCCTGTAGACGAGCCTCATGTTGCATCTTTACAGCTTATCTACGAAGACAATGTTGACCCTTCAAAACATAAGAACAATATAAGGGCAATAGCAGATGACAAACTGGCACACATAGACCAGCTCACCCAGATGTTTGTTGACGGAAAAGCAGACGTCTTCTAAAATTTTATATTATTTTCCACATAAGGTAAGCATCGGATAAATCCGAGTAATAATTTTTTAATGTTGAAATAATAGAGAAACCATTCCTTTTGTAAAATTTTATTCCATTTTCATTGTCAGTGCGCACTTCCAACCTTACTGTTGACAGCCCGGCACGGACCATGACATTTAACTCCTGTGTCAACAGTGCCTTGCCTATGCCTGCAAACCGGAATTCCTGCCTAACGGCAAACAGTAAAATTCTGCCTTCCGTGCCGGAATATTTAGCTCCAATAATAAAACCAACTACAGAATCAAAATTGTCGTACACTATAAATGCCTGGGGCCATGCCCTGTAAAGGTCAAGTATCAGAGATTTAGTATAGTACTCGGACAATGAGCACTTTATTATTTCCATGATAGTCTCACTATCTTTTATTTCGAATCCTCTGGGGTAACCAAAAAATGAGTTGCCTGCGGCCATATAAGCCATATATAGGTATAAAATATTATAATGTTTCCAATTATACTATGAACCTTGGGATGACAAGCATTGCAAAGAACAGGTTGAAAAGTACTATAGAAGCCATTCCCACATAAAGATAGTTTTTGTCATCAAAAAATGAAAGCCAGCCTATAAACACCACAGTGATAGGTGTGAATATGAGAACCCACAGTCCTACTGTTATAAAATAAAGGCCATCTATTGCAGAAAGGCCTGATACTATCTTGCTCAGCGATACTGATTTTGAATCTATTCCATGTGCCAGTGCGTAATTATAATTGGACATCTGAGATAGTGTGAATCCATCTCCCCCATTCTTCGCAAACAGTATTATGACACCAACTATAATAAAAGAAACGCTTATCATTACTCCAGCTTTAAGGAAATAACTAATTATTATTTCATCGTCGTGATTTTTCATTGACCTTCCCCCACTCTTTCCTTTTAGAGTTGTAATATAGAAGCGATATTAAGACTATAGATATTATAACAGATATAAAGAACTGTATCATCAATGAGAATGTGATCAGGAAATTTATCAGGTGGAGCCCTTTAAACACCATATCGAACCCCAGGAATGATAGGATTGCGAAGAATATCCATCTTATGTTCTCATTAGAAATTTTTACAAGCACCTTTGCCCCGAAAAATGCCCCTATTAAAACACCTATTGCCGTCGCTGCAGCTATGAATAGATTTATATATCCTTCATACCAGTATATTGAACTCCCTGTTGCTGCGGTTATTCCTATCATAAAATTGCTTGATGTTGTTGTAACCTTCATGGGAAGGTTCATTGCCCAGTCCATCCCCAGGACTTTCAATGCACCAGAGCCAATTCCGAGTAGCCCTGACACAAACCCTGCAAAAAACATTACTATTTCTCCAAGCCACCATCTAATCCCATGATATTTTATTGTTTTTCTCAACCTTTCATCATAATAAGATCCGGTAAGCTGGAATAACTTTGTGCTCCAGTCCGGTTTTGTTTCAGGTGGAACTTCCTTTCCAATTTTTTTAATTGTTGGTATTAATGAAAATAAAAGCACAAGCCCGAAGATAACGTAAACGGACCATATCAATGCGTGCTTATCAATAAAAACTAATGTAAGCGACCCAACTATTGCCCCTGTGGTGGTAGCAATTTCCAATCCTATTCCTATCTTTATATTGGCTATTTTTTTCTTTGTGTATGCGCTTGCAGACCCTGCAGATGTTGCTATAGTAGAAATAAGGCTAGCACCGGCAGCAAAGATAAAAGGAATGCCATAGAATAATGTCAGCACAGGAACCAGTACTGTTCCTCCTCCAAGTCCCGTTAATGATCCAATGAATCCTGCAATAATAGAACCGAAAACTATAGTTAGGAATTTCAATGCTATTAAAAGTAAAGTCATTTACACTTTATTACATTACTATATTTATTATTTATCAAAGGAAATTATATATATCCTGTTTTAAATTATTGATAGTGTATATAAATTGCTGTAATTTCAAAAAGTTGCTGTAACATCATGATCTACGTACATGTTAATATTAATTCTGCCGGTGACCTATTCCTGTTTGATATCTTTCATTATTAATAAAACCGGCCTTAACAATAATTTTCTGTTGAAATGATCATATCTTCTTCATCCCTTTGAATTCGATATTTGATCTCCTGGCACGTATTTTGTTCTCTGCCTTCTCTGATTGTACTCATTAAATGCCCTGTAATTGTACATTGTATACTATTACAAACATTTCTGAAGTTTTGCCATGATCCTTATTCAATAAAAGACCAGGGGCGGTTAAATATAGCTATTTCTCCTCAGAATCCTGTCTTGCGACCTTCATCACAGATGACTGCTTCTTCAGTGGTATTCATAGGAAAAGTATATGGATATAGAGGGAGTAAACAAATAATAATGTTATTTATATTTCATGGAAAATAAGATAAATTGTTTAATATATATACGTTGTATATTAATTTATAGAAAATAAGATAAATTGTTTAATATATATACGTTGTATATTAATTTCTTTGCAATCAAGTGAACATGTTCCTGCATTTACACATATTTAACTGTCCATCTTGATTGATTAATTTATATGCCTAAAAAGGAAAATCTCAAGAGAGATATTGGTTTAGTAGGGCTTGTCGGAATTGGTGTTGGTGGGGTTATAGGATCAGGTATTTTTGCCCTGCCGGCAATTATGGGAGCTGTTGCGGGGCCGGGATTTGTCATATCAGTTGTTGCTGTTGGAATCATTATACTTATTCTGGGGCTCATTTATGCCGAACTGGGATCAACATACACCATGACCGGTGGGCCCTATTCCCTTCCAAGGAAAGCGCTTGGGAATGATACAGGATTCGTGCTGGGTTGGGGATATTTTATATATGCTTTTACAGGGACTGCTGCCATAATAGATATATTTATTACATACCTTGGATTTTATGTTCCTGGACTCTCAGTAGGGCTTGTGCTTACACCACTGGGCATAGGGATATCTCTAGTCGCACTGGCTATATTTACAATAATAAATGTATTTGGAGTTAAATTTGGGGCTTTGTTCTCTGTGATTACAACAATAGGCAAGATAATACCGCTGGTAATATTTGCGGTAATTGGGTTTTTAGTCTTCAAAATTGCAAATTTCACCCCATTCCTGCCCTATGGCCTTGGTGGCCTTGGACTGGCAATGGCACTTGACTTTTTCGCATTTACAGGGTTTGAAAGTGTTGTAATACCCTCAGGAGAGGTTAAGAATCCTTCAAAAGTCATACCAAGGGCAATGATATTTACAATATTAATAGTTATAGCAGTCTATGCTATAATGTCTATTGCATTCACGGGAATGTTCAACTGGAGCGCTGCCGGGATACCAGTAGGAGATTGGGGAGCTATTGGGAATCTTTCATCCCCATTTGCAACAGCGGCTGACTCTATAGGGCTTCCTGTACTGGCAGCGATCGTGGTAGCTGGTGTTATAATAAGCACACTTGGGGCAGGGGAGGACTGGGTGCTTCTTCAAGCAAGGATACCCTATGCAATGGCAGACAACGATCTTTTCTGGGCACCTATGGGCAAGGTCAATGAAAAGTATAAAACCCCTCAGAACGCATTAATATTCTCATCGGTTCTCACAGGAGTGACGATGATACTGCTCCCCTCGTTTCCGGAGGTTGCACTTCTCGCATCAATCACAACACTGGTGCCATATGCAGCCGCCGCATTGTCGCTGCCCATCCTGAGAAAAACCGATAAGGATACAACACGGCCATTCAAGCTATATGGTGGAACAATTTTTGCATTCTTTGGTTTTGTTCTGAGCACTTTTTTGATATACTTTGCATCATGGCCATGGACAATAATTGGAGGAATTCTGATTCTAATAGGTTATGTGCTTTACATATTCGTGAAAAAGGAAAAAACATTTGAATTAAAGAGGAACCTCTGGCTAATAGTGTATCTTGTCGGTATAGTTGTAATATCCTATATCGGAAGCAAGACGTACATATATGATAATATCCTGCCCATAGCCCCGCTGGGAATATTAAATTCACCATACGATTTGATAACACTCGGGATCTTTGCCTCAATAATATTTGTATGGGCATATTTTGAAAATATAAAGTACAAGCCCCTGGCTGACCAGGTAGAATAAAAAAGGAAAAATAATAAAAGGTGAAAAAATGGAAGGAAAAATAAAAGCAGAATGGGATACATTAAGAAAAGTAGTGGTGCATAAGCCGGGAATAGAAATGTTCATGGGTCTTCTCGACCCTGAAGCTTCACTCTATGAAAGGGCATTTAACAGGTACAAAGCAAGATCCGAGCATGATACCCTGCAGAGAACGTTGAAGGAGGAATTTGGTGTCACAGTCCAGAGGATGGATAAGTCTCTTATGGATATTGCAGAAAAGGACAATTCGGTAAAATCCGCATTAATAGACATGGCACTAAGTGTACTCCATTTCGATGGAGTGGAAGCGGAAGTAAATGAAGCAAAAGCACAGCTAAAAGAAAACATCGATTTGTACGACATGAACCACTTTATCGATATTCTTCTGATGAGGCCTGAAGTCCATCTTAAAAGTGCCAGGGGGGCGTCGGCCATGCATATGAAAATAACCAGCAATGACCCATTATCAAACCTATATTTCATGCGCGACCAGCAGGCAACAACAGATAGGGGAATATTCATGTCGAGAATGTCTAAGCCACAGAGGAGACATGAGCCTGAGGTAACAAAATTGGTATGGAAAGCTATGAACCTTCCTATAGCAGGTGAAGGTAAGGGCAACGCAACCATAGAGGGTGGTGATTTTATACCTATGAAAGACTTTGCACTGCTGGGCAATGGCGACAGGACAAACGATGAGGGAGTTAAACAAATGCTTGAATCAGGGGTTGGATTCGATGAAGTTGCAGTTGTACACCAGCCTTTACACCCTTTAATACCCGGAGACCAGCCTGATCCCATGATAGACATGCATGTGGATACATATTTTAACGTGGCTTCCAGCTCAACTGTAATAGGTTCGGAACTTTTATTGAATAATGCAAAGGTCGATGTATATTATAAGGAAGAGATGGGCAATTATAAAAAATCAGGAACACATACAAACCTGCATGACTACATAAAATCGAAGGGGTTTAACATAGTTAGCCTGTCCACCCTGGAACAGATGTCTTATTCATCTAACTTCCTGTGCATAAAGGATGGTACAATACTTGCTATAGATAGTGCACGAATTATAAAATCAGTATTGAATGATCTGGTATATAAAGCCAAAGAAAACCCTTCCAGATACGGCGCTTTACTCGATGAAGTAAAAAAGGAATATGCCCAGTTCACCGGGGCAGGGGGAGTCTTCCCATACAAAAAAGAGATGTACGAAAACGGAATAGATGCATATGTACTCAACCTTGAGAATATAACAGGCGGATATGGTGGGGCACACTGCATGACAGCTGCAATAGAGAGAAAGTGATTGAAATGGTAAGGTCGTTATTAACATTAAAGGATATAGAACCGGAAGAATTTACAGAAATGGTAAACAGGGCAGTGTATTATAAATCAATGATTGGAAACAAGAAAATGGTAGTTCCAGTATTAAAAGGAAAATATGCAGGGCTATTGTTTGAGAAACCATCAACAAGGACAAGGACATCATTTGAGGTAGCTTCGGAAAGAATGGGTGGGCATGCACTTTATTTATCTTCAGACCAGCTCCATCTTTCCGGAGGAGAACCTGTAAAAGATGTGGCTAGAATGCTTGGTGGATGGCTGGATATCATGGTTGCAAGGGTATTCGCACAATCTACCCTTGAGGAGCTTAAGAAATATTCCGGCATCCCGGTAATTAATGCACTGAGCGATTCCGAACATCCAACACAGATGGTCTCTGATTTTCTTACAATAATGGAAAAGAAAAAGAAATTTAAAGGATTAAAAATGACATTTGTCGGCGATGGCACCAATAATATGGCTAATTCCCTTATGCTTGCATGTTCCATGACAGGAATTGATCTTACAATAGCAACTCCTGATGCGTATCAGCCGGATGCGTCTTATAAAGCTTTTGCTGAAAAACTAGGGAAAAAAGCAGGGTCTGCAATAACAGTAACAGATAATGTCCATGATTCGGCTATTGGGGCCGATATACTTTATACAGATGTGTGGGTCAGCATGGGAGAGGAGGCAGAACGGCAGAAAAGACTTGAAGATTTCAAAGGATTTCAGATTAATAGTGGATTATTGAAACTTGCAAGGCCTGATGCCATTGTAATGCATTGCTTACCCGCAGAAAGAGGGCTTGAAATAACAGATGAAGTCATAGAAGGAAAACAATCAGTAGCATGGCAACAGGGAGTTAATAAAATATACGGTGCTGCAAGCAGCATAGAATGGGCAATGGGATATTAATTCTATGGAACGCATAGTAATAGCACTTGGCGGGAATGCCCTCGACAATGGAAAATCAAGTATAGATGAACAGATAGAAAAAGCCTCTGAAACATTTCTAAGGCTGTCAGAAATTATAAATAACAACGAAGTTGTAATAACCTATGGAAATGGGCCACAGGTAGGTGAAATATACGATAAAACAGGATATCCTTTAGATATTAGCGGCAGCATGTCCCAGGGGCTGCTTTTGCACATTCTGGCAATGGCATATGGTTCCCTGAAGATTTCAGGCAAGCTCAAAAAAAATATAGTCCCCATTCTGACAAATACTGTTATAGACGAAAATAAATACACTCTAAAGCCTATAGGCCCATTTTTCGATCATAAGATAGACGATACATATGCCATGGAAATGAACAAAGGGTACAGGAAAATGGTAAAATCTCCTGAACCTGCAAGTATTCTGGAGATAGATTCTATAATCAATCTGGTGTCAAATGGCTATTTGCCACTGGCAGTCGGAGGAGGTGGGGTGCCTGTAGAAATATTGAATAAAAAATATATGGGGTTTCAGGGTGTCATAGATAAGGATTTGAGTTCGTCCTTGCTCGCAACACTTCTAAACGCAAAGAAATTTATTATTATTACAGATGTGAATAACGTATATCTGGATTTCAAGAATAAAAGTGATCCCATTAACAAAATATCCTATAAACAAATGCTGGAATATTATAACAAAATTAAGTTTGAGGAGGGCACAATTAAGCCTAAAATACTTGCCGCACTAAGATTTATTGAACACGGCGGCGAAAAGGTCTATATCACTTCAATTTCAAATATAGAAAATATGGAAAGTGGGACTGTGATAGATCGGAATTAAAAGCATTATTTATGATATCACGGCCAGGCATTCTGGTATATAGAATAAAATTCTTTCAATTTGTTATGTTAAAGCATTTATGCCGGTGATTTACAGGTGAGTACTGCCTGGCATATGACCCTATGTTATGAATTTCAGAGTTTATATATTCTCCCCATGCAATAGCTTAACTCCGGTTTACTTTCAAATTAAGCTTTCTGAAACCATACATTATATCGCTATCTATTCTATCATCAGGAGAAGGCTTTTCAATTTCAAATCCAGGAACAGCCTTTGAAAATTCTTCCAGTGCTATTCTGGCTTCTAACCTTGCAAGTGGTGCACCAAGGCAAAAGTGTATTCCCTGGCCGAATGCCATATGCCTCTTTTCCTTTCTGTATGGATTAAATGATTCACCGTCCTCAAATGCTTCCTCATCCCTGTTAGCGGATCCGAGGTACAAAGCAAGTATGTCATTTTTCAAAATCTCTTCACCTTCTATCTCTGTATCGATTTTAGAGTACCGCCGGGTAGATTGCACCGGCGATCTGTATCTCAGGGTTTCCTCTACAACGCCGGGTATTAGGGATGGTGTTTTTCGCATTTCATTATAAATTTCAGGATGGTCATATAAAGAAAGAATAGCATTTGTGATGAGATTGGTTGTGGTTTCGTTTCCGGCCACAAGAAGCAGTATTGCAAATCCGGCAATTTCCTTATCTGAAAGCTTCCTTCCATCCATTTCAACTGTAGAAAGCCTTGATATGAGGTTATTTCCCTTAGAGTTCCTGTCTATTTTTTTGTAAAAATAATCTGCCATATCATATTGCGTTTCTATATCAGGCCCCCTTCCAAGTGATGTTGCCAGCTTATCGGACCAATCCCTAAAAATTTCAGAATCGGACTCTGGAACGCCCAGCATCTCAGAAATAACCCTTATTGGCAACTGGTAGGACAGATCTGAAACAATATCTGAATTTTCCTTTTCCACAATTGCATGAGCAAGCATTCTGGCAATTTCCCTTATTCTCGGTTCAAATAATTCTATACTCCGCGGTGTGAACGCACTGCCCACAAGCCCTCTTAAAGTGGTGTGCAGGGGAGGGTCAAGCAGCAATATGCTTGGTGTGGTTTTCTCATTGAGCATTGCGGCCATTTCTTCCCCTAAAAGATCACGGAACTGGGAAGAAAAATTCTGGTGGTCAGAAAGGATTTTGGATATAGTATTATATTTGAAAATATGTATCATATTTCCTTCCCTGTATACAGGTGAGTTCTTCCTCATTTCACGATACCATTCAAATGGTTCTTCTTTATATGTAGGAATTTCCATAAATTAATATTGCGATTTAATATATTATTTTGCCCATTGTGAATTAAAATATGACAGCAGGATTAAGCTTAATCAATAAAAATAAAAAGGATTATAATATCACTTCTTAGATGATCCAGAAATATTACAGGGGCAAACCTTCATATGGAGATGATTTTGATTATATACTTATATCCCGTATGACAATAAAATCAGATACCTTTGACGGTATTTTCCATGACGTTTATTCCAATCGTTACGACCTTACACTATTATTTGGAAAGCAGGGTATTATCGCTTTTATTTATGGATTGTTTATCAAACTCTCCCTATCTGTCAAGAAAGGGAAGGTACTTCCATTTGGAACTATTTATTCAAAGAATGCCTATGAATATCTCATTTCAAAAAATATTGTGCCTGACATGGAAAAAAACATGATACTTGGAAACACATTGCTGTTGAAGAACAGGAGTTTTGAATATAAGATAATAAATACCGGATTGCGCTGCAGGGAAAATATTCACTTTAAGGACTTCCTGGACCTGACTATCAGAAGAGGAAATATGTTCAGGTATGTTATTGTTGGAATTACAGGAGTCATTGTAAATGAGGGTGTGCTGCTCCTCCTGCATGGCAAGCTTGGAAGCGAATTAAGCATTATACCTGCAATTGAAATTTCAATTATTTATAACTTTATTTTAAACAATAGATATACATTTAAAGGGAGGGGGCATTTTTACATGAGATTGGCTAAGTACAATTTATTTAATCTCATAGGATTCGCTGCCAATCTTGGTGTGTATTATACTGCGGTGTATTACAGGACAGATATATATGTGGCAGATTTCCTTGGTATACTGGTGGCATTTATAATTACATACACAACTGCCACCATGATAGTGTGGTAACATGGAAAAAACAGGTACACTGAACAGGATTCAACGCATTATATTGAATGAAACCGCCACAGTGCTAATTTTATCTGCTTTCGTGGCATTCGGGCTTTTTGGTTACCTTAACGTTTACGCCATAGTACTGGAAACTGCATTGCTCCTGCTTGCATTTATAATACTTCTTGCATCTAACCTCAATGGGTGGTTCAGGTTCAGCCCAATTTATGTACAGGCTTTCCTGTATTCCACCATGTTGCTTGTGGACATGGTAATATTTCTGGCAGTTTCCAACCGGGCAATGAAATATGTTCTTCTTGCAGTTGTGACAGCATTGTTGCTGCTTGTGTCCTATATATTCTATAAAGACCCGGATTCCTACGATTTCCTGAAAAAAAGGGAGCATATGGTAAAACCTATTTACATAATTGTGTCCGCTGCATTCATTGTAGCTGTGTCTGCAATTGCGGTACTTGTTGCATTTGAACCCACTGATGAGTTTCTTATTGATTTGTATTCCGCAATGAAATTCATGCATGGATTGAATCCCTATAATCCTGCAACCACGGCAGGGGTCTTTCTATATTTCAAGCATTTCAACCTTGACCTTAACGTAACCCCCACCATGTATGGTAAGGATATAACACTGCAGGGATATCCCGCACTGGCTTTCCTTATTTACATACCCTATGTGTACATAGGCAAATTTGCAAACCTGATAATTTCTGCTATAGCATTTATTCCGTTCATTATAATATATAAAAAATTCAATAACAGAAAAGTAGCGCTGTATGCAATGTTTGCCCTGCTGGTAAATGTAATATTCCTTTACAGTTCGGCTTTTTCATTAATAGGGCTGGTGTGGGTAGTATTCATTATGGTATCATATTATTACAGGGATAAACCAGTGTATTCCGGCATATTTTTTGGATTGGCATTGTCAGCAAAGCAGTTTCCTGCAATTATTTTCCCATTTATGTTTTATATGATATACAGGGAAAAGGGGATAGTTGCAGCCATAAAGTGGACTTTATCTGCATTCCTGGTATTCATGCTAATCAATGGATATTTTATTATCAAATCACCTGTACTGTATTTCAAAGATATCCTTTCTTCAGAGATAGCAAAGCTCATAGGCATCGGATTCGGGCCATCGCAATTGTCTTTCCTTAACTTTATACACATTCCTGCCACCATGTTTACTGTTTTGCTTGTGCTGTCACTGGTTGTAACCTTTATTTTATATGTAACCCATTATGATACATTAAAATTCGAACTTTTCGCATTTCCCATGCTGATACTGTTATTCAATTACAGGCTGCTCATAACCTATGTTGCATTCTGGCCAATTATATCCCTCATATCCATAGAGGATATAAATTATAAAAAGAAAATAAATATAGATAAAAAAGCCCTGAAACGTTATGCCACATACGCTTTTGCAATATTAATTGCAATATTAATTGTGGGGGCATATTTCGGTGTGCATTCCACAGAGGATGTGAAAGTCAATTCCATAAGCCTTGACATGTCAAAGGGTAAAATCCAGGAGATATACATGAATGTTACATATACAGGCACTGCCGCGGAAAATATATATTTCAGGGGAATAATAAATGAAACAAATTATAATGGCCTCCTGTTTAATTACACTGGTAATAGATTGAGTCCGGGAAGCACAACAAATATTACACTGTACCCTGTAAGGGGTGAAACAATACCGGATAATATTACAATTGACCTGATAGGGTACAATGGAACCGTCCAGGGTTCATCTGCTTACACAATAAATAACTGGAAGGTTATGCCTTACCATGATTTGCTATATAATCCTCCGCAAAATAAGTTATCGCTAGGTCAGAGCCTGCCCTGAACAGGGAAATAAGCGCTTCATTTACAGTATCGGGAGCCAGTGCCCCTGAGAGTACTGCATTTTTGACCATGCTATATTCACCGCTCACCATGTATGTTGCCAGTGGCATTTTATAAAGTTGCTTTGCCCGGTAAATCATATCCAGGTAGAATAAAGCTGGCTTTACCATAATTATGTCGGCGCCTTCCTTCACGTCAAGGTCTATTTCACGCATTGCCTCGTCACCATTCCGGTAATCCATCTGATAACTTTTCCTGTCGCCAAATTGTGGTGTGGAATCTGCGGCATCCCTGAATGGCCCATAGAGGTTGGATGCAAATTTTGAACTGTATGCCATAATAAGTGTGTTGACATAGCCATTGGAATCCATTGCCTTCCTTATGGCCCCGACCTGCCCGTCCATCATACCCGAAGGGGCAACTATGTCAACGCCTGCCTCTGCATAGCTTATTGCCTCTTTTCCATAAATATCAAGGGTTTTATCGTTATCCACATAGCCATTGGATATTACCCCACAATGACCTGTATCCGTATATTCACAGAGGCAGAGATCTGCAATTACATTCAATTTTGTATTTGACTTTGCAGACCTGATGGCTTTCTGGACTATTCCATCATGGTCATAGGATGCGGTGCCTGAAGAATCCTTATGTTTTGGTATTCCGAAAATTATAATATTTTTGACCCCGATGTCCTCAAGATGCCCTATATATTTTTCATATTCGTTCAATGCATACCGGTAAATTCCTGGCATTGACTTAATTGCAGTTTTCGATTTTTCTGTCTCATCTACAAAAACTGGCATTATAAGCTTATCTGAATTTATTGTAGTTTCACTGAAAATATCCCTTAGATTGCTATTTAACCTGTACCTTCTCATACGTTCAACTGGAAACATAATGGTAAATATGGTTAATTGCTAAATAAATATTGTTAATTCAAATTTTTCCGTTGCTTTTTAAGTATTCACTGTAAAATTCCGGATAGGCCTCATATTCTATATCATCGAAATCATGGGCTTCCATGAAGCCTTTCAGCCTGAGCAGGCATGAATCACATTTTCCGCATGCTTTATCCCTTCCATTGTAGCATGACCATGTAAGCCGGTATGGAACACCAAGTCTCCTGCCAAGCTTCACTATATCACTTTTTGTAAGGTATTGCAATGGCACCATAATCCTGAATCCATCTGTAATTCCCAGTTCTGTGCCAAGATTTAATGTTTTTTCCATGGTGTTGAAGAATTCTGGCCTGCAATCAGGATATCCAGAATAATCTATTGCATTTGCCCCTATAAAAATAGAATTAGCTTTTATTGTTTCTCCATATGCGGCAGCAAGTGAGATGAATATGGTATTCCTGGCTGGCACATATGTAACCGGTATTTCCTTTTCAATGTTTTCCAATCCACGCTCAGGCACATCTATTTTATCTGTGAGTGCAGAACCACCTATCTGTGTCATGTCAATTTTTATTTTCTTCAGCTTGACCCCATAGTAATTGCAAATATCCTCCGAACTCTGTAGTTCCCGAATATGCCTCTGCCCGTAGTCAAAACTTACAGGATAAACCTTATAACCATTATCCAGTGCATATGCCAGAACGGTAGGAGAATCAAGCCCTCCTGAAATCAGTATCACTGCCTTATCATTAGCCATGGCACATAATTATAGCACAGTATTATAATTTATATAGCGGGTCTTTCCCATTGAGCACATTTACAAGATTTGTTACTGCAGTCTCAGCCATTTTGTCCCTTGTTTCATATGTTGCACTTCCAAGGTGTGGCGTCACGACAACGTTGCTGAATGAAAGAATAGGATTTGTATTGTCAACAGGCTCGTCCTCGAAAACATCAAGTGCAGCACCCTCAATTATTTTCTCATTCAGTGCCCTTACGAGGTCTTTTTCATTTACAATTTTTCCCCTTGTGCCATTGATAAGAAATGCAGTTTTCTTCATTTTAGAAATTTTCTGGTAATCCATGAAATGGAAAGTATCTGCATTAAGGTCCAGTGCTATTATAACAAAATCTGATTGTTGCAGAAGTTCGTCTATGCTGGCAAAATCAGCATCAACATCATGCCTGTGCCTGCTATAATATATAATTTTCATATCAAAGCCAGAGGCTCTTCTGGCTATTGCTTTCCCTATTCTACCCATTCCTATTATTCCAAGTGTTTTGCCATGTATTTCGCTTCCAAGCATAAATGTGGGGTTCCATCCGGCTTTCCAATCATTTTTATGTATAAGGTCGTTTCCGGATACAATGTTTCTTGCTGCAGCTATCATCAGGCCAAATATCAGGTCCGCTGTAGCGTCTGTGAGCACTTCTGGAGTATTCGTAACTATTATCCCCTTTGACTTTGCATATTCAACATCAATATGGTCGTATCCAACACTGTATGTACTTATTACCTTCAATTTTTTACCATGGTCTATTAATTCTTTATCTATTTTCTCATTTAATGTTATCAATATTCCATCAGCGCTTCCAATGTTTGAAAGCAGCCAATCTCTCATATTCCCATTCCCGGAAAAAACTTCTATCTCCATATTTTCTATTTTTTCAATATAATTTCCCGGTATATTCCTGGTCACAAGAATTTTATACATATAAACTCATATAATAAAATAATAAAACTTTTTCCATGAAAGATTGGGCTTTATATATTTATATATAGTATATATAGATAAATCTTAATAATACGTTAAAAATAGAGAGCAGATAAATTGAGTGTAATTACTTCTATAACTGTAGGCCTTATAAAGTTCGTTGAGGCAATAATAATAAAGCTTGGATTGGGTGGAGTATTTTTCCTTATGCTTCTTGAGGGTATGTTACTGCCAATACCATCTGAAATCGTCATGACATTTTCCGGTTACCTTGCTTTTTACAGGCTCCTGGATCCGTATAGCCCCTATGTCTCAGTTGTACTGCTTCTTATTGTGGGTTCTGTTGGAGACCTTATAGGTGCATGGATAGCTTACTGGATAGGCAAATACGGTGGTGACCCATTTATAATTAGATATGGAAAATATTTGTTCTTGAAACCTGATACAATAGACAGGACAAAGGCCTGGTTTAACAGATATGGAGATCTTTCTGTTTTTATAACGCGGTTTATACCTGTATTCAGGACTTTTATTTCAATACCGGCCGGGATTGCTACAATGAACTTCAGGAAATTTTCCATTTATACACTTTCGGGAGACATTATATTTAATGTGGTACTTATTTACCTTGGTATACTATTCGGGTCACACTGGGAAATTCTTTCAAAATACTTTACTGAATATTCCTATGTGGGCATCGCCATCTTTGCTGTAATAATTGTTTATCTAATTGTCAGGGTAATAAGGAATAGAAACCGGAACACACAACTAAACAAATAAATAATATACTAATAAACAATATTGAATAATATGTTTTCAGATTCGCCTGATGTTGTTAACAGGTCTTTCCGTTATCTGCTCATTTCAAGGGCTCTCCGGAGTTCTGCACTTATATTTGTAACACTCTCCCTGCCCCTTTATCTTCACTTTCTCCACTTCTCACTGGTATTTATCAGCCTCATATATATCCCCATTATACTTTTTAATGTAGTCCTTGTACTTATTCTTGGACGGCTCGGTGACAAGATCGGATATTCAAAAATACTCATATTGGGCGAGGCGTTTCCTGTAGTAGGATTATTATTGCTTGCCTTATCCACGAACATATATGTTATAGCCACAGGTGCAATTATAGCTGGAATCACCGGTGGTGCAGGGGGGATGAGAGGTGCATTTTCACCTGGAATGACAGCATTCGTCGCCAATAATTATCCAGGAGAAGGCAACAGGGTAAACCGCCTGTCGCTTCTGACTGCAACGGCATCCTTTTTTTCAATATTCGGTGGATTATTCCTATCACTCTATGGCATCATATCATCCGCCATAGGCATTCTTCTGTTTTACCGCGTATTCTTTATAGTATCATTTTTGCTGGTATTCGGGTCATTAATAGCATTATCAAGGCTTCATGAATACAGAAGGCCTAAAAAGACAACAAGAATAATGAAAAAGGCCAGTTTCAAGTATCTATTGAGGATTATTTTGCCCAATAGCATAAACGCCGCTGCAATTGGGATAGCGATGCCATTGCTGCCTCTTTTCTTTGAGCTGAAATTCCATGTAGACCCCGGAACCGTGGGAAATATATATACAATAGCTTATGCGGCTACGGCAATAGGGTCTTTTACTTCAGGAAAATTCATCAATGGCAGGATAGATTCACTTAAGATGGCATCTATAGCCCATATTCTTCAGGGGGCATTGTTTATAATAATAGCATTTACCCCATTCCTGTTTATAGCCACCGCTATATATGTTGGAAGAATGGCTGTTGCAGGAATAGGATCGCCCATGAGGGGCGCCATAAACGTAAGGGGCATTGACAAGGAGGATTATGGCACATCCACTTCAATACAGGGAGTGTCCGGAAGGGGATCACAGCTAACAACCGGTGCATCTGGCTATCTTATGGATTTAAATTTTGCATTTCCATTATTGATTGGCGGAGCCATGCAGGCCGCCGGCGGAGTTCTTTATTATGTGCTTGTGAAAAGCTGGCATCCGGAGAAGAGTTCTGAACGCAGAAGTGAAACAGTAAAAACCAATTAAGAAAATATTGATTTTATCTTATCATCAAGGTTTATAGCTCCAAGTGACAGTAATTTAAGAGGGCTCCGGGCAATAACAGTCATGGATGCATTTTTAATAGCCATGCCAAAACTTTCTCCCTCAGATAATCCCATGTAATAGGATGCAATTGCACGGATAGGGTCTGAATGTGAAACAAATATATATTTTCCCTTATACTCATCCATGCATGCCTTAACACGTTCCTGTAGATGTTCCCACGTTTCCATTCCCAGTGAGTCCCTTACTTTTCCCGTTATATGTGAATTTGGATACAGGGTATCAAGGAATTCGTTTATATTATGCCCATTAGCGTTTCCCAGGTAGACCTCCCTTAAACGGTCATCTATTTTAACATCCAGACCAACGTAATTTGAAATAATATTCGCTGTATCGTATGCCCTCTTTATCGGGCTTGATATTATTCCATCAAATTTCAATCCGGTTAATTGTTCACCGGTTCTCTCTGCCTGTTTTTCTCCTGTATCCGTAAGTGTATTGTGGTCAACATCATCGGAAAGTACTTTTTCAACATTTATGTTGCTTTCACCGTGCCTGATAAATATATATCCTCTCATAGGTGGGAATAAAATAATTATTAATAAATATACATACATATCACTTTGCCTGATTGAGTTTTTATCGGACAAATATGTATATATATTGCAATATCTGCGATAATAATTAATTTCTTCTATCCTTGAAGGGTTTCAGGTAGAGATTGCCTTAAATTCCTGAAAGCTGATAAAGTGATATACTATTGTTTTGTATTGCTTTCAGGCAACTATGATTAAAAGTATCCATGCAACAGGGCATTATATCTCCATGAATATTTATTTATAACAACATCAGTTTACCCAGCAGGTAGAAAATATGTTTGATTTCATTGATTATCTTTCGATTTCTAATATTTTAATAAATAATTTGTGGATAGTAATCGCTGCAATTTTCATTTTTGCTATGACAATTGCAGTTGGATTCCTGGAAGTAGGTGAGCTGGGAAAGAAATTTAAAAATAGTATGCTGAAAACCATAGTAATCACCGGGACAGCTATGTTTGTAATGGCTATAATCGGGTTTAATACGGCTTTTGCCCCTACACTATATGGTATAATTGGAAATCCATTTTATAAGGATGGCTTCATGCTTGGCGGATTCTCCCCTGGAGTCATATTCAATACCTGGTGGTCAATGGGTACCTCGTATTTTAATACAGGTTTAACTACAGGTTCATACTTTTTCTTTGAAACTGCATGTGCAGCTGTAACACTCGCCCTTGTTGGTGTCATAGTTTTAAATAAGGTAAAATTCGGGGCCTTTTTTGCTTTTTCTATAGTATATTTTATATTTATATGGAATCTCCCTGCTGCATGGATCTGGAATCCATCTGGCTGGCTTTACCAGATGGGCATGAGGGATTTTGCAGGCGGGATTGTAGTACATGGGGCTGCTGCCATCGCCGGGCTCGCCATAGTATATGAAATATGGAGGGAAGAGAGAAAAAAGGGGTTAAAAACATCATTGAAAGTAAATATAAAGCCAGATTACCAGTGGCTAGCGGTCGGAATATTGATTTTATGGATTGGGTGGTTTGGATTTAATCCGGGGAGCATACTTGCATTCAATGATGATGTATTGGTAGTTGTGATTGCAACATTTGTCGCCTCTGGAGCTGGAATGGTATCCACCATGTTGTTTTCAAGAATGTTTGATAGGGAAACTCCAATTATTATTGTCGCTGTCAATGGGATATTAATGGGTTTGATAATAGTAACTCCCCTGGCAGGATTTGTCAGCCCTGCCAGTGCACTTATACTTGGTTTAATAGGTGGCCCATTGTTTGTTGGCGCAGAAAAATTATTCGCTAAGGTTAAATGGTTCTCAGACCCAGTGGGATTATTCCCTGCCCATGGAGTAGGTGGCATATTCGGTGTATTGATGATAGGGTTATTTACACAGCATGCATTTGCCGCAGCTTCTGGAAACGCTATACTGCCAAATGGATTATTATTCGGTGGTGGTTTTGCTGCTCTAAGACAGCTTGGTATAGAGGCTTTCGGCGTCTTCGTTGTAGTTATAACTGTATTTGCGATCTCTTTCCTGGCTATATTCATTATTGGGAAAATATCCCATGGAATTCTCAATGAGGACGCATATAAACAATCGGAGAGATAATAAATTTTAAAATTTTTCTAGTTTTTTTAAATTAGACAATGCTATGAATAAGAGAATTCTAGCGGGCTCGGTGGGATTTGGACCCACGATCACCGACTTAGAAGGACGGTGCCTTATCCATACTAGGCCACGAGCCCGCTTCCAATATTTTAGGATATAATATAAGTATTTCTATCTATGCCGAATATTTAGTTTCTGCCTTATTGCAATGTAATTACAGGAAATTACGGTACTTTTAGATATTTTTCTGCACGTCACAATTGTTATCTAAGCTATTGTATTGCAAATCCAGTATTTCTGTGCTCGCCATAACAGATTGAAAATCATTACATACAGTCAATATCGGTTATAGACCAGATAATAAAGTATAGATAAAAGTTATGCATTGGTATACTGTTGAGTTATATATGTTTGAAAAGGAAATGACTGTGGGTTCGAATGGGCAGGTAGTAATACCGGTTGCGTTAAGGAAAACATTAAAAATCACCCCCGGTTCAAAAATGATTTTCAAAATAGACGGTAATAAAATAATACTGGAAAAATTAAAAATAGATTCAGTCAATATATTCAGGGAGACTTCAAAAAAGGGAAAAAATGTAAATGAAATAAAATATAGCGAATATGAGGATGAAATTATTAAAAGGAATAAATCATGATATATACCGATTCTAATATATTTATATTCGCTGCACTTATCAATGAAGGATTGGGGGAATAATGCCAAACTTATTTTAGAAAAAGTGGAAAATAGAAGTATCGAGGCATCTACCAGCTCATTAACATATCTTGGGATGGGAATTTTGACAAAATAACTGGGTTAAAAAGAATAGGCATAATGGAATTTAAATAGTATTTTTTTATGGAGTAGCTCAAATTTTAAAATACATTTTGCAATATTACACTGATTTTTTCCAGTCTCCTGTTTGATATTAGAATTAGATTGTGTGCAATTGTTTTTAGGCCTATAGCAGCAACAAAGTTTCTTTTGCTTATGTACCAGATATTCTCACACTTTAGTATCCCCTCCAGTATACTGAAAGTACTCTCTATTTCCAATATTGGTGAGTATAGAAGTATATTCCTTTCTCAACTCAATCCTGATATTTGTGTATACCGGTAACCCGTCAGTAACTATTCGCCCCTTTTATCTATATCAATTGGTGGAAACGCGGGTGTATTCAAACACATAATCTTATAGGTCTAATGCCCATATATACCATCACCATGTCATTTAGATGCGTTACTTTCATCTGCACCATTTAAATATGTTTTCTTCTCCAGGCTAATTTTTCTCCGGAGGTAAATTGCATTATATCTTTTCCCTTTATCAGGGTAATTTTGTATAACAATCTCCAAAGCTTTTTTTAGCGTTGAAATTACGGGAATAGTTGTTCCCATTGTCTCTGCGGCAAATGTATCTGCAGATATTTCGCTATATATGAGATGGATCTTGAGGATAAGTATAATTATAACTATACTGGATAATGCCACTATGGCAGAAATTATAAAAAGAAAATAAAACCGGAAAGCCAGAATTGTATCAATACTATTAGAGATACCGCTGCTATAAGTAAAATTGTGAGAGCTAGAATATAGGTTTTGGCTGCATCTTTTCTAATGAAATGATGGATTTCGTGAAAAACTAAAGCTTCTCTTTCACTATCGTCCAAGGAATGAAAGAAATTTTCATTTATAAATATCTTTGCTTGTTTTCCTAAAGGGGTAAATGATGGAGATCTGTATGTTTTATTAACTTCAGGGAATTTAAATACTTCCAAATCAACATGAGTTATATGCTTGGTTAGTGCAGTGTATTTTTTAGACAAATCATAATCTATTATTGCACTGAAACGTTGAGTTATATCCGTTTTTCTTCCCTGTTTTGAACTTTGAAGTTGTATCATTATTAATAAAATTACTGCAAACGAGATGAGACTGGCTAGAATATTATAGGATGCTGAATTTCCTAAATGAAAGTTATATGGTGTTATATTATTCTTCATTGCTTTAAAACCTCCATAAACAGATGTTCCTGTAGATGTTGATGATACTACTCTTGCAAATATTAATATCAAAGTTTTTTCCAGGTGTTTCCAAGCCTTTTATGGTAATTCATTCCCGTACTATTTGTTACGGTACATATAGATAGCTTTCAATTCTTTATATTCCTGATTCGGGATGTTTGGATTCATAATCATTATTGATAAATAAATTTTCCTGTATAGCCTGCCAGATAGTGTAAGTAATTGTCTGTAAATTATAAATGGCCTTGCATAATTTAGATTTAGGAGATGAAAAAAATGCAAGACCAATTAGAAGTATTAAAAGAAAAGATAAAAAGTTATGGATTGAACAGGAAGAACATGAGGGATTTAAAGAAATGGTTCCTTAATGAACTCATGAACGAGGAAGCAGAAGAGCAATTAAATGCATCCAGGTATGAGAGAAATAATAATAGTAAAGACTATAGAAATGGGTATAAGCAGAGATCATTGTTAACAACAGATGGAAAGGTTATATTAGATAAGCCACAGTTCAGGGAAACATCTTTCCATACAGCTGTATTTGACAATTATTCCAGAGTAGAAAAATCAGTAGAATCCATAATACTGGAATCATACCTGAGCGGTGTATCTACAAGAAGCGTTAATAAGGTAATAAAATCCTTAGGCATAGAAGTATCACCATCCTATGTGTCATCATTATCCTCAAGGCTTGATAAAACAGTAAATGAATTCCTTGAAAGGAAGATTGATGGAGAATATAAATTCATATATATAGATGGAACATACCTTAAAATAAGAAATAATGGGAGGTACAGGAATAAGGCAATATACATCTGTGTAGGGATTAACAGTGATGGATATCGTGAAGTTCTTGGAGCAAGAATATATGACTCTGAAACTGAAATAGAGTGGGAACTATTCTTTGATGATCTTAAGGATAGGGGATTGAATGGTGTTGAGATGGTAATATCAGATGGCAATAAGGGTATTAGGGAAGCAGTTAAACAGTCATTCCCTGGATCATCTTGGCAATACTGCCATGTCCATTTTATGAGGAACTTAAGGAAATCAACGGGAAAACAGCAATGGAAGTTTCTATCATTGCTTATAAAACAGGCACTGGATAATCCTGATATACTCCCTTTACTGCAGGATAAGCTTTTTGATAGAGGATTAGATAAATGTTCTACTATGTTCGATAAATACTATGATTCATTATACAACTACAGATCATTCAATACAAATATGCAGGGATTAAGGAGATTAAGAGTATCCAATACCATAGAGAGGTTAAATGCAGAAATAAAAAGAAGGACTAAGAAAATAGGCGCATTTCCATCTGATGATTCTGCAATGAGATTGGCAGGTTCAATAATGATGGACATAAATGAGGAGTATGTAACAGGAAGAAAATATACAAAAAAGTAGCCGGTACCATAACGAATTTGTCCAGTATGGACTTCCTGTTCTGTCTTTCTTAATGTATCAATATCTGCAACACTTCCCGGTACCAGGCGAATATAGCATGGCTCATTCCTTAACCTTGAAAATCCCATAATGATCCTTATCATTGGAAGATTGATGTCATTGTTGTTATGCCCGAACTCAGCCATCCTTATTCCGGGTGAATAGGAGAATAAAGCTGATGTATCATATGCTATGATCTCATTCTTTTTCATCAGTTTCATATAGATACTCTTCTGCTTATCCTGATCCTGCCCTATGCGCTTTAACATAGCTGACAATGATTTTGGTGATAGTTCATGTATTGTTCTGGAGAGCCATGTTTTCTCTACCCATGATTTTATGGACTTCAATGGCATTGGAAATATTAGCCTGTTAAGGGAGAATGCAACGAGCTTCATATAATCATCAGGATATTCTTCCCTTAATAATGACAATACATCTTTCATAAGGGAGAACACAAGCTCCAGATGGCCAATCTCATATATTCCATGGATTGATACAATCTCTCTTACCTTTTTAGGATTCTCTATGTCACCATTAATTACCTTTCCAACATATTTGGAAACCTTGTGCCTTTTACTGTGTTCTGAATCCCATACCATGCTGCTTTCATATACGTAATTGTATTTCCCTACCTTTTTAATTTCCCTTGTCATGTTCTGTATATAGGGAACACATATAAGCAAATAAATCTTTCGCCAAATACTGGATAATAATTCAAATGTTCCCTAAATAAGCTCGGAGTTTAGGGTACACTGTGAACAGGGACTATGATACTGCAATTGGATTAAAGGCCATTGCATACAATCTCATGGTAATATCAAACAGGGTACTGGGAGAAAAACCAAGGAGGATAATGAAAATCGTCAATTGTTAAAATGTGAGACACCCTATTATTTAATGATTAAATTTATAAATAACACCGGCTTATATTAATACAATATTGTGGAAATAACCCAACGGAAAAAAATATATGCCTGTTGTAATTATATTGTCGCTGGCTGATGTAAAAAATGGCAATCAATTTATCACATAAGATTAAAAAAAGGAAGATATCGAACAAAACTTTCATTCCTATTTTTATTCTGTTTATTATAATTGGGTATCTATATTATTATAACATTTTTAATTATAAAAATTTTTATCTAACTATTCTGTTAGATGTATGTTATCTTATACTGCTTGGGGATGCAATAGATAGATATCTTGACCATATAAGGAAAAAATGGCAGAATAGTAGTAAAAATTTCATGTAAAATCTTGATTTTATACAAATCTGTAGGGAACTAATGAACACTTGAAGAAAATCCACATGAATTTCCTCTCCTGACACTCAGATTGATAATTATTGCATATATATTGACCTGTTTCCGCTCAACTTAATTTTGGACAGTTATAGATTAGAATATTTCAATATGCCTGGAAAGTCCCATAGGTGCATACTACAAATTTTTATAACATGCCCTGATGACTAACTTCCATGGCAGTACCTGAAGACATACCATTCTCTGATTTCGGGAGGCTTGAAAGCATAAAAAAGCAGAATAATAGACTTTTATTTGACAACGATTTATCCGGGTTCAAAGGCAAGAAAGTTTACCAGTATATATTCCTGTACTGGATTTCCGATGATTCAATAATCTACAATGGCAAGAAAATAGCAAAGATTTCTGTCAACGGGAATCTACTCCAGAGAAAAGTTTTATTCAGGCAGAATGTTTTTGAAAAATTTGGCGATACCACATGGACTTTTGGACTTTCGGAGAAAATAAATAATGGAATAATACTCTGCTATTATCATAACAGTGAGGGGCAAAAGGCATTTGCACATATATTCATTAACAAATCACTGAAAAGAAAAATCGCAAAAAAGATTATAGAAACTTTAACAGAAGCCGCTGAAAAATATGGAATGCCTATAAAAGAAGGATATGTATTCTATGAATATATAGATAAAGAAAATTACAAAGAAAGCCCGCCGCAGCAGGAAGAGGGAGGAGATGAAAAGTTATTTAAAATTCTTGAGATCGACCCTACGGATAATCCTGAAATAATAAAAAATGCATACAGGAAAATGGCTAAGATATATCATCCTGACCTCACAACTCCGGAAAATGAAGAAGAATATTCTGAAAAGATGAAAAATATAAACTATGCCTATGAAAAATTATACAAAAAATATTACAGGTAGATTATTCTACCGTAAATTCATGCCCATTGAAGGGCAATATAAATTTGTATTCCGGAAGTGATTCCTGAAGTTTTTCCCTCTGGTCACCGTGGCATAATACCACTATTTCCGGGTCTACGCCTTTCACAAACTTCACAAGGTCAGAATGCCCTGCGTGTGCAGATAGATCAAAGAAATCTATTTTCATTGCCGGTTTTATTGTTGCGCCTGCAATCTGTATTGTTCCGTTTTCTATAAGGCTCCTCCCGTTTGTTCCGTCTACCTGATATCCTGTAAGGAATATGGCAGATTTTGGATCTTCTGCAAAGGCATCTATGTATCCAAGTACCGGCCCGCCGTCAAGCATTCCTGAAGTTGTAATAATTATATCTGCCTCCCTTATGGCTTCCTGTCTCATCCTGTTGTTCCTTACCTGTATTACACGGCCCATTGATCTCCTGAATAGTTTCGGGTCCTTGATAAATCCTGGTGTATCCATATATATTCCGGATATCCTGTTTCCCATTCCATCAACATAAATCCTGTAATCCATATCTCTCAGGGTCATTATCATTTCCTGGGTCCTTCCAATTGCGAATGTGGGCAATATTACCCTGCCTCCATTTTCTATGGTTTCCCTTATGCTTTCCTTGAGCCTCTGGATTACCTCATCCCTATCTTCATGGTCCCTTCCTGCATATGTGCTTTCCATAATAAGTACATCAGTCTTCACGGGCTTTGCACCGTAAAGAAGGTTTGTGTCCCTTGTGTACAGATCGCCGGTAATCATAAATGACCTGGCGTCCTGGAACCACCACATTGTAGAACCTGGTATATGCCCTGCACTGTGTGCCACAGCTGTAAGGTTGTCTACCTGGAATGGCTGCTCATATTTCGCCGTCATCATTGACTTGAACAGGTTATCAACATCTTCCTCGTTGAACATCTTGGTATAGTTTTCAAGCCTCATGATTTTGAGCGAATCCATGAGTATGGGCTTTATGCTGTTCGCTGTCATAGCCGTTGCATGGAAATTTGCCTGAAAGTTATGGTAATACACAGGCAATGCCCCGGTATGGTCCAGATGGGCATGTGTCAGGAATATGTCATTCACCTTTTCAGGTGGAAGTGGGTATTCGGGTGGTTTTTCTGGCTCTATACCATAATCTATCATTATCTTGCTTTGCTTATCCTCTATCTTTATTGCTAGTCTTCCGACTTCTTCGGCTCCGCCGAGAAATTTTATTTTCATTTTATATCACGCTTTTGCATTTTCTAATCTCAAAGAACATTTGCAATTCCTTTGACCGTTAATTTCTGGAACTAAATTATATAACATTTTTGATACTTTTTCCTCACTTTCCTTCATTATCTGCATAACATCTGAAGCTTCTACAGCTTCATCTTTCCATGCATCGTAATCTGTGACAGTTGCCAGCATGCCATAGCACATTGACAATTCAGCTGCAAGGTTAATTTCAGGAACAAGAGTCATTCCTATTATATCGGCAAAATTCCTGAACATTTTTGATTCAGCCCTGGTTGAGAACCTTGGACCCTCTATGCATATATATGCACCATTCTTATGTACGGGAAATGATAATTTTTTGCCCGCTTCATATGCCTTTGCACTTATATCACTGCAGAATGGGTCTGCCATGGAAATATGGTAAACATCAGGGCCATTATAATATGTAAGGTCCCTCCTTTTAGTAAAATCAATAAATTGATCGGGTATTACTATATCTCCCGGTTTATATTCCTCCTTTAATGATCCGACAGCGTTGAGGCCTATTATCCTCTGAACGCCAGCTTTCTGCAATGCAAAAATATTTGCTTTATAGTTCACCATATGAGGTGGTATTGTGTGCTTTTTCCCATGCCTGGGCAGAAAAGCTACCTCAACTCCATTTATTTCACCAATCTCAAGTGGTGCTGATGGTTTGCCATAGGGTGTATCAATATCCATTGTTTTCCTGGTTTCCATTATACTATAAAGACCACTGCCTCCTATTATTCCTACGTATGTCATTGTTTATCCCATTAATTATATACTATATCATTCATTAATATTTATTCATTTCTAAATATTTTATCGGATTGCCGTAAAAGGTATTTATTTATGCCGGAGCCATACTGGGCTGCAGTTTTACTCCTGTTATAAATCTCTTCCGGCAATGAGGTTTTAGCCGCTATTTCCCTGAGTATCAGCTTGTTCCTGTTTCCCTCAATATTATCTTCCCTGGTTATATAATGCCTTATTTTCAACATACCAGGGGACAGATATGGTGTTATCAATTCCTTATCATAGTATTCTGCCATTTTCTTTTCCCTTGGCAATGTAACATTGAATAGCCTGTTAATGTATGTATCATTTTTAAGCCTTGGATTGTCTATAAACCTTCTGTATCCATAAAATAGTTCGTCAGCACCCTGGCCTGTAACAACATATTTTTCCGGGATAAAATCCATTAAAATGAATAGAACAAGCTCGTATCCCATTTCCATCTTTGTGATCTTTGGATCAATTTTTAATAGCTGGCTTATATAGCCCTCAATGTCGATCTCATCCAGCAATATTATTTTTGGATTTATTTTTAAGATTGTGGATGCATCATCAACATTTTCAATATCCCTTGAATCTGAAAAACCCAGTGTATAGGGTATATACCTGTAACCTGAAAGTGCAAGGAGCAGTGAACTGTCGAGGCCACCTGAATAGGCTATCGCACAGGGCTTATCTGCTGTTTGTTCCACTGCTGCCTTAAGTTCATTATAAACATTATCTACTATATTCTGCATATTAACAATATCCATATTGTTTATTTAAACTTAAGGTTGCTTATTTATACACTTTAAATAAATAATAGATGGTAATGGCTTATGCCCGGGCCCTTTGTGCTCCTAACCGTGATTATGGGGGCAAATACATATTAATTGTGCGTCTAGTTGGAATATGCACATTGATCGGCCAGGTAAACCTGAATTGTGGGCAATATGTATAACACGGGATTTATATAAGAATGAATTAATCAGCAGGTTAATATTCTGGCTCAAATTTACATATTAACCAGCTTCCGGGCTATTAGTAAATTATCCAAAAGTAGCAGAAAATAGCTATTTCCTGTGTCTTACTATTACGGTAATAACTAGTGAGATAATAGTTACGGTTGTTATTATTAAAGCTATTATAAAATACACCGGGTCATTTTCAGTCTTTATCGCCGTTATAGATTTTGCAGTCGTTGTATTTTTATTAAAAACAATGTTATTTATTGTTAAATTTTTTCCATTTACCGTAACTTCTCCGGAACTGTTCTATATACTATTTCCGCTAAGCGGCAATACATTATATTTATATGTGTTATTGGTGGCAGTGAAATATATTATATCTGTTACAGACGATTTTACAGTTCCATTTAATTCTACAGACCATTTTATTCCTTTTTGTAATCCTTTTTCTTCAAATGTTACTCTATAAGTTTTATAGAATATAACTGATTCGGTTACATTTTTACCGTTCACTATCAATGAGTATAAATATAAATGCAATGTATACATATTATTTTGTGTTGAAATTTTATAGAAATATGTTCCATTTGTTAAGTTGAGATAGTATGAACTCCCTGCTATTGATCCGGAATTTACTACTTGAGTTCCGGTGCTATTGGTTAAGTTAACATACCATATTGTTCCGGGAGACAATCCTGTTTCATTAAATTGTGCAGAATATCCTCTTAGGAGTTTTACTGTTGTCGTAATATTAGAGCCTTGAACAGTGAAACTTTCTGAGTATGGTGAGGGTGAGTAGATATTATTCACAGTCTTTACAGTGTATGAATATGTTCCATTAGGTAAATTAAGTGAGTAGTTTTTTTCGTTAATCATATGTAATTCGCTGTCATTGTTGAGTTGCAGTATCCAGTTAATTTGCGGTAATGATGTATTGGCGACAAATTTTACACGATATGTTTTCATAGAATAAATTATAAACTGCCCATTGTGCTTTGAAAGATCGCTATGAGTTGCGTTACTCACCCATGCATACATTTCTGAATTGTTATAACCTGCAGTGAGCACGTTTATCAGAGGGTTCCCTGTTTTATTGAAGATGCTATTAAACCAAGAATTGGTTGACTTGTAAGCAGTCAAATCGTTATAAGAAATAAATGGGGCATACAGGTTATAATATCCATGTATATAACTGAAAGAGTCAGTAATTCCCGTAATAAAACCTGAATTTGATACCAGAACTTCCTGATTTGCCGAAGTTTCCATATCGTCAACGTGAAGGCCTTTTGCATTTACATATACAGATGAAACATTATGTGAAACAGGGTTGTAGTAAAAATGCCATAACCAGTAAGTCGCCGAATCGTTCAGGTCCTGGGATAAAGTTATCTTGTAACTACCGTTTTTAAGTGGTGTTATATAATATGGCTGGTTGTTGCATGTGGTAGCATGACCATCATGCATAGATCTTGTAGTTACTACAAATTTGTCTTTACTCCAGTTAAAATATCCAAATGTAATTTCCCGCTGGCTAGCTATCTGCGCGTTGAAGCTATATTCAGTCATGGAACTCTGCCCACTTTCGCTAGCCAATCCTATTCCACCAATATCATAGGCTACCATATGCCCATTGCTGCTTCCAAAGATTGACCAGACGAATATTCCATAGGGAACCTGAACGCCGACAGAGAAATCTATCAGGTATGTCCCATTGAGGCTAAATGGATAAATATTCCATTCAGGCGGGGATCTATAATAATTGTGATATCCATATCTCCCGATATCCTGTACGGAGAGGGTTGTATTAGATATCTTATAGGTATTATTCATGGGAAAATATGCCTGTACGTAAAAATATCCTTTGTATACTCCGTAATTTGTAATAGAGTTTAGCGTTCCATTATTTAACTGGGTATAGAAGATATTTTGCCGGCTTGCCCAGAATTTATACGCCCCCGTTTCAAATGTAAGGTTTTGCCACTTACTGGATAAAACATAACACTGCTCCTTATTGAACATATACGCGACCAGATTGTTATGGGTATTCTGGTATACAAAACCCTTTCCACTTATAATTTTTGTTCCATTTTTGAATTTGAGATGATTAGCCAGAATTGGTTCCTGGGGCTCGTTTCTACCATAATCAGCCGTTCCCAATTGCCATGGGTTAAAATTTGGCAATGTTACATTCTTATAATTTATATTTTCATTGGATATAGAAAAGCCGCCGTCAGATAAACTAATTGGATTATTATCATGATGATATACAAAAGCAGGTGGTGTTGCATTCTGGGATTGAACAGTGGAAAACATTTGCAATGATAAGCCTATAAACAACAACGAGATTATTATAGCTATAAGCTTATTATATCTCTTCACAGAAATGGATAAAATAATAGTATATTAATATTATACATAGGTCCTTCAAAGTACTGAAATATATATATTGTTATTCAATTATATTAATAACCTTATTCATAATTTTATATTGTAAAACACTAAACGAATTATTTATAACGGCTAAAGCATTTAACATGCAATGATAAAGGTCATGGCATCCGGAGTATTTGACATACTGCATTTAGGGCATGTGCATTACTTAAGGGAATCAAAATCCTTTGGCGATTATCTTGTCGTGGTTATTGCTTCAGATTATACAGCACAGAAACATGGAAAGGAACTGGTGTTCAATGAAAATGAACGTTCTGCCCTTGTGTCAGAACTGAAGATGGTGGATGAGGTGATGGTAGGCCATAGTGATGATAATATATTCAAAACTGTTGCAGAATTGAAACCGGATATAATTACACTGGGATATGACCAGAAATTTGATGATTCCTATATTGAAACTGAATGCAAAAAACTCGGGCTAAATACAAAGGTGAGGAGGACATCGCCATACGACGGGACAATAAACAGTTCCTCAAAAATAAGGCAAAAAATTCTTGAATCTATCTGAAATGGCACTATTAATTCAATAAAGAGAGAATGGATTATAGATAGCTAAAATAGATTAACGAATAACAATCAAAAAAAGCAATTATAAAATATAGGTAATATTACCGGTAAAGTTTAATTAATTCCCTGGTTATTCTGGTTTCTGGTTGATTCTTCATACCTTTTCTGGATAGCCTGTTCCAGCTCCTTGTATTTCTCTTCCAGTGTCTTTTGCTGGTTTTCAAGTGTTTTAAGCCTCATCTGGCTCAGTTCCTTCTGCTCTTCCAGGTCAGAAACAAGTTTTTCCCTGTCATCAATCTTATAAATAATAGGTCCTACATTTTTATATATCGGGGCATCTTTACCTACTGTATTCAGTTCTTTAAGCGTTTTGTCAAGTTCTTTAACCTTCATGTCAATCTGATATCTCTGGTTTGCAACTTGCTCTATCTGTGCCTGCATGTCCTGTGCCTGTTTTATCTGGTTCTGCAAATATGCATTTAAGTTAGGTTCTACCATATATCTTCCTCCATTATTTTTTTAGTTACGTTCAATACCCTTGTTATTGAGGAAACACTGGCTCTTAAAGACGAAGTGTCAGGGGCTGTAATTATTATATATATACTGGAATTATCTTCCTTAACAGCAACACTTGACCTTCCAAATGTTTCCGTGACCTCTGGCCTTATAGCTTCCAGGTATTTTATGTACTCTGATTTCTTCAGGGTGAGTTTAACTCTGAACATTTCTACGTCATTATGATATATTATTATATAACTATTTGTCAGTTTTCAATGTGTTAAAATGTAGCATATTCCTTAACCTATAGCCTGCAATTTTTTATTTTTCCTGATACTGATTTCATGGGAATAGTAAAGAACTGCAAAAATACATACAAATATTACAGCGGAGATCAGGGCAGGCAAATATAATGCTACTACAGCATCTTCAATGCACTGGAATAAGCCGAGAAGTGTATAGAATATTAAAGCATTTATGCTAAATTTCGAACTCCCAGGAAGTATTAACAATAAAACTGCAAAGATTGAAATGGATGCTATAAAACATCCTGCGAAGTTTGTGAGAGGAACACCAAAATATATGCCAGGCACTGCCCAGTGCCATAGATGTATGGAAAAGCGTGGATCAAAAGATAAATCAATTGCCACCATCAATATAGATGAGGTAACAATTTTCCCACGCCCTGCGAGCCATGAGAAATATAATAGTGAAGACCAGAGGAATGGAATAGCCACTGGAACACTTAATAGTTCAGGGCCCAGAATTGAAGAATATACATATCTTCCAAATGGAATGCCCGTATGTACCCCTAAAAATTCAATAAAAAAGGCAAGAATGTAGGAAGCTGCAAAGAATTTCATGGTGAAATTAGCACCTTTAAATTTTATTGAATGATAAAAGTAGAATGGTATAAATATTACCTCCATGAAGACAGAAAGATCATAAATATGGGTGAACAGATATGCAATTAGCATAAGAATGCCAGATGCAAGGTAGGCATAGGCAATGAGCCATTCAGATTTCATTGGATAAACATGGTTAAATTCTATTTGATACTTTTCCGGATGCCTGCCACCGTATGTTTATATATTCATAATTTATCAGTTTCTGTGGCGGGCTTAAATTTATCCAATACATTTCTTGTAATTGTTCTTCTGTTAATATTTTCCCGGATCTTATATAGAAGGCTAAAACAGGGAATTAACGGAAGACGGTATAAAACTGCAAGGCTATTCATAACCCCTACCATTTATTTCCTGCTTCTTGTGTTCTTTATGGTTGCATTCATAGGGAATGTAGATTATATTATTATAGTAATACTGCTCTGCGTTGTTGGAATTATACCCGGATTTATCTATGGTGAGCGTGTAACATTTTTTGACAGGAACGGCCAGATTTTTTATAAAAGGTCTCCATATATACTCGCTTTCTGGGTTGCAGGGTTTATGGTAAGGATATTGCTTGAATTTATTTTCCCTTCAAATCTGGAAATACAGTTTATAGTGGATGCAATACTTGCTGTAACCCTGGGGCTTATTGTGGGAGAATCCATTAAAACCTACAGGAAATACAGGGAATATGCAATAGAGAATAACATTCCCGTAAATTAGTGTTTTCCGTATAAACAATCATTCCGGAGAAAACAGGATTTGCATACAGGCGTTTTTTTGCAGAAATCTTTTCCAAGATTTACGATCATGCCATGAAAGTTTTTAAGCTGATCTATCTCAGAAAATTCCTCCTCTGCGTAATTCCTTATTTCTTTTCTTGAAAACTCCTTACCATAAAATCTTTTGAAAAATCTCAGTGTATATGCATCAACAACAAATACTGGATAGTCGAGTGCATAGAGCATTATAGATTCCATAGTTTCATTTCCAACCCCGTCAAGGCCCATGATAAATCCTTCTATTTCTTTCATGTCTTTATTTTTCATACCGGGCAGGTTGCCATATTTTTCTGTGATTTCCTTTGAAACGGTCAGGAGGTACCGGCTCTTCTGGTTATAGAACCCGGAGCTCTTAATAAGTTCCTTCAATCTCTCCTGATCCGTTGTGGCTATTTCATCCAGGGTATAAACATGGTTTTCTTTCATTTTTTTCAATGCCTTTTCCACGTTTTTCCATGATGTATTCTGTGTAAGTATAGTTCCAATTACAGTCTCATCATCAGTTTCTGAAGGCCACCATTCCAGGTTTCCATAGTAAACATACAGTAAATTGTAAAGGTCCCCGAACATTATACTGTTATAGTTAAATTATTAAAAAATATTTTTGTTGCATTAATTCAGTATGAGATTTAAATACAGAAAAAAATAACCAGGTATTATTTCAGGACACTCAGGGCAACCAGGGCGTCGAGGAAATATTGTATGGCAAAGCCTGCAACAAGAAGTCCGAAAATTCTTGTTATTGCTGTCATCACCTTGTCTCCCAGCAGGCTTAATATTTTGGATGAATATATGAAGAAAAAATACACAATGACAAGCACCAATAGCACAGAAACAATAGTAAGAATTTTTGTGAATAAGTCACCCTTCATGAGGATAATAACAAGAGATATAGCACCAGGGCCTGCGAGAAGCGGGGTTGCAAATGGAACTATTCCCATGTTCTTTGAACTGTCTACGGACGTATCAGGTTTAGCTCCCTGCCTCACCATTTCTATTCCCATGAGCAGGAGTATTATTCCACCTGCAATTTCCAGTGCTTCTATGGATATACCAAAAAATTCTATTATAAGCCCCCCTGCCAGTGCGAAAAGTATTATTATAATTCCAGCATAAAAAACAGCATCCCTTGAAATGGTCCTTCGTGTATCACGGTTGAAGGAGCCGGTCATGCTTACAAATATTGCAAGGCTTCCAAATGGATCTATAACCACAAAAAGTGGCATGAATACTTTCAGGAAGTCTGTACTAAATGTCATATTACTGTATAGTAATGATATATATAAATTGAATTTTTTTTATTTATTTAACCAGATGGTAATGTATTATTATATAATATGCAGCCGCTGAAAAAGCAAAAAATATTATATGATTTTTATATGAGTCAAAAATGAAAGTGCTTATTCTGGGCATTGACGGATACATCGGTTTTCCTCTTGCACTGAGGCTTCTTGATAGAGGATATGAAGTATATGGTGCCGACAATTTTTATACACGCAGAAGGGTAAAAAATGTAGGTTCTAAATCTGCGGTAAAGATTAATTCTTTTGCCACACGGAACAAAAAACTGAATAATGCCATTAAGTTTTACATGGGCGATGTTAGCAATCCGAAATTTGTATACGATATAATAAGGGATTCAGGGGCAGATGCCATAGTCCACCTGGCCGAACAGCGTTCTGCACCCTATTCAATGATATCACTTAAAACGGCGACGGAAACACTGGACAAAAATATAGAAAGCACAATGAATATAATATATGCGGTAAAAGACCTGAACAGGGATATACATATAGTTAAACTAGGTTCCATGGGTGAATATGGAACACCGAATATTGATATACCTGAAGGATTCCTGGATGTCCAGTTCCATGGAAGAAGCGATAAATTGCCTTTCCCACGGATGGGGCAATCCTGGTACCACCTGTCAAAAATTTTTGACACTTACAACCTGATGCTTGCAAACCGGATCTGGGGGCTAAACGTCAGTGATGTTATGCAGGGTGTTGTTTACGGCACAAGAACTCCTGAGATTACAAAATACAAACTCTTTACTAGGTTCGACATTGACCAGATATACGGAACAGTGCTGAACAGATTCATTTCACAGGCGGTAATAGGATACCCGCTGACAGTGTATGGAAAAGGAGACCAGAAGCGTGCGTTTTTGTCCCTGGAAGATAGTGTAGAATGCCTTAACCTGATACTTGACCACCCGGCTGAAAAAGAATACAAGGTATACAACCAGTTTGATGAATATTATCCATTAAATTATCTTGCAGAAACGGTTAAAAACAGGTATGAATCGATATATGGAAAGAAGGTAAGCATAAACCATGTGCCTAATCCCAGGGTGGAAATGGAAGACCACTATTATAATCCGGCAAACCAGAATTTAAAGGATATCGGATACAGGAGGCAGAGGTCACTGGAAGATGAAGTCCCTGTTATGATAAAGGATGTGAGGAACAACATAAATACAGTTTATAGCCTGAAGAATGTTATAAAGCCCTCAACTAACTGGAGATAAGTTTTCTGGAGAAATTATATGCCCTCCTGAGGATTTTATAATAATCATTGCTATTTCCGATACTGAGCCAGTCCGATCTTCTTATTTTAAATGGAATAACTGTATTTCCATTAATTATGTGCCTATTTATTGCAGGGGTTAATTCGGTACCGTCCAGCAGGTCCATCACATTCTTTTTAATTACATAGAACGCTGCAAGTGCATATTTTGAAGCGGGATGTTCGGGCTTCTCCACAACAGATTCCACAATACCGTTTTTTATATTCGCCACGCCATACCTTTGGGGGTTCGGGACTGCCATTACACTGAGAATGGTTTTGCCTGTTGACCTGTAAAGGTCAACCATATTTTTTGTTTTATTCCTATCCAGTATGAGCCCGTCACCTGCATTCAGTATGAAATCTCCTGGAATGTATTCTTTAGCCAGTGCCACAGCCTTTCCATATCCCTCCGCCCGTTTCTGGTATATATATTCGGATTTTACATTTAGTGTTGAAAGATAATCTGCTGTATGCCTGTCCTTAGCATCCAGCACAATAAAAAACTTATCTGCTCCGGATAGTGATAGATTGTGGATTATGCACTCAAGAATAGGCCTGAGAACTATTTTCCCATTTCTGACAGCATAAACTGGAAGCATCTCTTTTCTCATGCCTTCCGGAAGATTAGCACGGGTTCCAAGCCCGGCAGCAGTTATAAGGGCGTCCATAAATGGTAATTGAATTCATTTTATTAATAATGTTGCTGGAACCGGTTCAATATAATATTAATAGTGATTAGCAATTATATATGGATGGAATGTTCAATATGCGGCGCTACTGCTGTATATGAGGTAAAATACAACGGTTCTGCACTGTGCAAAAACCACTTTATTACGTATGTGGAAAAGAGGGTGAAGCGTGAGATACGTGAACAGGTAGACTTCGGCAATAAAAAAACCAGGATTTCTGTTGCAATCTCAGGTGGAAAAGATAGTTCTGCAACATTATATCTGTTGCATAAGATACTGTCAGAGAGAAGGAACCTTGAACTTACGGCATTTACTGTGGATGAGGGCATAGAGGGGTACAGGAGCACGGGGCTTGAGAAGGCCAGAAAATTGTGTGAAAATCTGGGAATTGAACATAATGTAATATCATACAAGGAAAACTATGGCTATTCACTGGATGAAATAATGAAAATAGACAAAAAAACTATTTCATGCTCCCACTGTGGCCCTATGAGGAGGCAATTAATGAACAGGATATCTGAATACACTGAATCTGATTACGTTGCCCTGGGCATTAACCTTGACGATTATGCACAATCAATACTGATGAATGTTGCAAAGGGAGATGTGGCACGCTACGCAAGGATGGCTCCCCATTCCTACACGAGGGAGGGTTTAGTGCCAAGAATCTTGCCATTGAGAAAAATACCTGAGAAGGAAGTGGTGCTTTACGCTATTTTAAATGGCATAGATTTTGACTCCAGCTGGTGCCCTTATTATAGCATGGCCCAGAGGAATTCATTCAGGGATATTATAGAAAAACTTGAAAAGGAAACTCCGGGGACAAAATTTGCAATAGTAAAATTCTTTGATGAAACGAGGAAATCAATCAGGGAACACTATGTCAATGAAAATGTTAAGTTAAATTCGTGTAAAATATGCGGTGCACCAACTCCGGGAGAGATATGTGAGGTCTGTTCTGACCTTGAACATATAAGGGCAATAGATAATGAAACATAGAAATATTTATTTAATTTCTAATAATAGGGGGTCTACGGGGTTGTAGCTTAGCTTGGTTGGAGCACCCGGCTGATAACCGGGAGGTCACCGGTTCAAATCCGGTCAGCCCCATATTTAATTAGGTTTAAGCATTTTTTGATCTTTAAGGAAAGAAAGCCTATTTTTGCGATTTTGATTATATATTAGCCAAATTTGTGAGAAAATAAAGGTCATTGAGAGGGATACAATTTTTTTCTACTATCCGGTATCTGCCTCCTTAAGTTCTTCAAGAGAAAGTGTTCGCTGTTCAGTACTCGAATGTTAAAGCCATAGTTGAGGAGTTCCACGAAGATCCTCTCTGCGCTTTCCCTTTCATCCAACCCAATGCTCTCGTTGTTTGCTTCCTTAAAAAAGGAATAAGCCACCATGGTGCCATACAGCACGGATGCATTGGCGAGAGCATGAGAAGGTGTTAAGAGGTGAATTAGAACTAATCCTACAGCGTTAATCATCTCGGGGGTGTGCTCGCATACCCATTCATACAGTATTGCTGTGTTAATATAAGGTTCAGGGTTACATGCCTTGTCAAATTCTGGCATTTTAACCCCCATCTCTTCTAGATATTTCTCAATGATATCCCAAGGGGGATCTTTCCTCACCTGAAGCGAGATTCGCCATAGCTCTGGCGGAAAAACGAACTCTCCTACTTTGCCATCAGGAAAAACCATTCTGCCCATATGAGCTGGTATTCCACTAAGGCCCCATGCTTCCATCATCATGCCGTGGATCGTCCTCTGGCTTTCGACACGTCGTATTTCGTTAGCTCGCTCTATTCCATGAATCTTTGCGTACCATTCGTACATGATTTCCTTGCCGTCATTCTGGATCACTTCACGCAAACCTTCGGTTACTACTCTTTCAATATCAGTCAGCTGCTTAGGAATAGTCCTTACTTCGTGAGTACGTGAAAAACACGCGTACGCCCCCTTTATGTGCCTCATCTGATTTTTGCCCTCAACCTGTGAGTACAGAGCTTTCATAGGTTTTTTGCAGGAGCTACACATAGGAGCGCCGGGAAGTCCATGACCCATCTCTGGTAAATCTTTCTTGTCTATCTCCAGCATTCCGCAGACAGGGCAAGTCCAACCAACAGGTACCCATCTCTTTTTTCCAGCCGATGAAACCAGACAGTAAGTTTTTCTCATTTTTGCGTGTCCGTGTAGACAATTAGGGGCTTTTTGCTTCATAGGTTATAGTAAACATAAACCCAGCAGGTATTTATATATTTCGATGATGTTGAGTTATGAAAGATAAAATGTCTAAAGAGTTCTCGCTTAGTATTGAACTGCGTAACTTACCTAATAACGGGGGAAGAGATCTTTTGGGAAAAGAACTTAAAAAGAAGGATAAAAAATTGAATCGTTCGAAATACAAGGTCCATGGACTTAGCAAATCGGAAATACCACTAATTGAGGGGAAGTTATGTCTATAGAGTTAATTGCTTCCGAAATAGCCTCTAAGATATATAATTTCATCAACAGTCTTCTAGGGTTTCCCTGGATTTCAATAGTTATTCCAAGTGCATATATTCAGTATCTTGCACCTGTTTCATTGATTTTGGTGGGTTATCTAGCTGAACGTCACTACGTTGGCAGAATACCCATTTTCACCAATTCCATTGCATTGAATATTCTGTTCTATTATTCTCAATCAAATTTATTATATTTCGGTAGTTTGTTCATGTCAGTTTTTGAATGGTATGCTAATATAGGAATAATAATGGGACTTATTGCAGTTATATCTTATGCATCAAACGGGAAACAAAGTAAGACCTATTACACAATTGCTTGGGCGTATTCATCAATAGTGGTTGGCCTTTTAATGGTTATATTTTATGCATACCCTTACATTTCCTAATATTGAATTTATTTTAGATGTATAATTACGATTAGTAAAGCACAGGAACACCTTTTTAAATTATTCGAATTCTGATAAACCACGCTAAATTTTCAAAACGGTATATAAAAAGCGACATATTTTCCAATCTTATCAACATTTACCCATTTTTATTTTAATGTTTTAAATAATTCTATTAACCTGAATTCATATTAATCTATTCAGATTGTGGTTTTATATAGATATGTGAGAAGACCTGGAAGTATCGTTTTGCAAAGGGTAGCCAATATTAATAGGGATTTTTCAAATCATTAACATGCTTATCCCATTATACCGGATTTTCTCTTTGAAATTCCCTTATATAGTGGTTTACTTAAATCTAATTCTGAAATCAACCCTCAAATGTTTATATATGAATTTACTGATTAACAATTCAGTGTATGTTAATTGAAATGGGTCTCCACTCTCACATATACAATTGGGCACATCACTGCTGTGATAGGCGGGGAGAGTTTTTCTTTCTTTTGCTAATTATAATCTTTCTGAGTTCAATCCATGAACTTGATAGCACTGAAACTATTATGATCAAAACCCAATTTCTGTATTCAATGGTTGATGTATCTATGATAGCGTGTAGCGGCGGGAAAACAGTTATAACTATGAGGGCCCCTACAACGATTAATCCCCACGATAGAATTACCCAATTAGAAAAAAATGGCCTCTGTGAAACTGGCTCGCGCTCTGTCCTGAGGTTCTGGGCAAGGATCACCTGGGAAAGTATCCATGTTGCAAAAGCTGCCGTCTGTGCCTGGATGATATCCCCTTCACTATAGTATATATATAAATATATGAAAGTAACCGCAAGAAATACTCCAAGGGCACTTGTCAGAATAGAAATTATCATAGGCCTGTCCATGAAATCTGCACCCCGTTTCTGTGGTGCAGCATGCAGAATGCCAGGTTCATCCCGCTCTTTCAAAAATCCCCAGAGTGCACCAACATCCATGAACATCTCCATTATTATAATCTGTATCGGCATGAAGGGGAAAGGAATGATCAATAGTATCGGGACAAGGAGAATCAAGATCAGTGAGATCTTAACTGCAATATAGTACCTGATGCCTTTTTTTAGAGTGTATTGCATCTTTCTGCCTTCGAATACTGCCTCTGCTATAGTATGGAAATTATCGTCTTCCAGTACTATGTCTGAAGCTTCCTTGGCAACTTCAGTTCCTCTTTTCCCCATTGATATGCCAATTTCGGCAGCTCTCAATGCAGAAGCATCATTTGCACCATCGCCAGTCACAGCAACAATTTCACCATTCTTTTGAAGTGCCTTTACAATCCGCAGCTTCTGATCATGGGTTATTCTTGCAAAGATAGATGTTTTCTCAATGGCTTTAGAAAGCTCATCATCTGGCATAGCCCTGATTTGATCTCCGGTAAGGGTTGATTCCGCGTTTTTTATGCCAACCATTTTTCCAATAGTTTCTGCTGTTACCGGATAGTCTCCCGTGAGCATTATTACCCTAATTCCCGCATTCTGGCAGAGCTTTACGGCGTTCTTTACTCCTTTCCCTGGAGGGTCTATGAAGCTAATCATGCCTATGAATATCATATCACTATCGACAAAATCTCTCTCTTCAGCCTGACCATTTATTCTTTTATAGGCGAAAGCTATGGTCCTCTCACCAACTTTTGCCACCTCATTTATAGCATCCCTTATAATTTTTAAATCACTTTCGGATTTGACTTTATTTGAAGATTCATCCATCATTATACTCGTGCATCTTGATAAAACAACTTCGGGGGCCCCACTTGTATATGCAACATAACCATCATGACCGGAATACACATAACTCGCACGTTTTATGTTACTGTCAAAACCGAATCGACCAGTTATCAGGTATTCACTTTCCAATTCATGAATATCAAGTCCGGAATTAATTGCATATTTGAGTATTGCTACCTCCATCGGGTCTTTGTATCCCTCAGAAAATTTCTGTTCAATTTCCAAATTTCCTGTAGCAAGTACCGCTGATTTAAGGAAACTGGTGTTGCCCTTTTGAGCAGCTTCATATAGTTTTTCGCCAACAAGAATATGATTAACTTTCATAGCATTTTCTGTGATAGTTCCAGTCTTATCTGTGGCAATAACTGTAACGCTACCCAGAGTTTGTGCTGCAGTAAGGCCTTTAACAATGGCTTTCTTCTTCGATAGGGAATATGCCCCTATTGCTAGGGTTATTGTTATCAAAATTGGTATCTCTTCGGGAACTGTAGCGAATGCCATAGAAAGACCCATTAATATCATCTGATCCAAGGGGTCACCGTGCACATAGCCTATCAGTGGAATTAGGGCGCTGAAGAAAACTGCTATTACTATCAGGAGCCGGGCAGTTTTATTCAATGACTTTTCTAAAGGTGTTGGAATGTCTTTATGATTCTTGACTGATTCAGAAATTTTCCCAATTTCTGTTTTCAACCCGGTGGACGTAACGGCAAATTTACCGTTTCCCTGCACCACTAGTGTTCCTGAAACTACCCTGTGCATATTTGCACCCGGCTTGGTTTCAGGTTCATCAAAACTGACCTTGTTCACAGGATATGATTCTCCCGTAACGAGTGATTCGTCAATATATAAGCCTGAGGAACTTACAACAATGCCATCTGCCGGGACCATGTCTCCTGTTCGAAGGTATACAATATCACCTGGAACTAACACGCTGGTGGATTTTTCCAGCAGTGAACCGTTCCTTAAAACCCATGTTTTGGGAGTAACCATGCTGTGAAGTGCCTGTATAGATATCTGGGCCTTTTTTACATTATAAACTTCAATTACTATCACGGCGAAAACTATAATGATTACAGTAAAGGATTCAAATGGGGTTCCTATTAGAAAATATATGATTCCAATAACCACAAGAACAAGTATTAGTGGTTCTTTTAACTGGTCCAGAAAAATCTGGAGAATGCCATGTTTTTTGGCTTCAGGGATAGCATTTAAACCGTAACTTTGAATTCTGCGTGTTGCTTCTGATTCAGTCAACCCATTTTCAACATCAACCCCGAGAGATTTGAGAATGCTTTCCACATCTTCGATCTCGTGGTTAGATGTTTCCTTCCCCATATATAAGAAGGATTATGTGCTATAAAAAAGGTTGCAAATGCGTTGATATAGTACAAAAGTTATTGGGAAGACAGACACAATGCATGCATGATTCAAAGTTTGTCATCGTTCCTAACGTTGCCTCTTTAGGGATATCAGTGTTCCCTTTGTACGCATCACTGTCTACGTACAATTGATCTATGCCTTCCTCAAATACTCGACGCAATGCTATGTTGAACGAAGCTGTGACATCAGCATGAATAACGTGCCCCCGGTCAGAGCGCCTGAATGATTTACAGTACAGGTTGACTGTGAGTCCATACCTCGATTCCTTTGGAGAGTTCAGATTACCATAATTCACTGTTTGTGTTTTCCTGATAATTAAGTTCGTATTGATAACTTGGAAATCTGTAGCTCATTTAATATACCACAATTCTTCCAGGTTATTTTGATATTTTTTGTCTTTTTTATTTTCTAATGAAACATATCTGTTTATAGGAGGTTGCCCATGTGCAACGCTCATACACATATTGTCTATTTCCTTTGGCGAATCTATGAATTCCCTAACCCATCCCTGTAAAAATAAACTCGGTGGATCAAAGTGGCTTTCCTTGTTATATGAATATTCCTGTTCAACCAAAAATAATTGATGCAATATACCTATTGTCATTAAATTGTTTAGATATAAATTAAAATTTTCTTCCTTTAAGCTATACAATGCTTCTTCCGGGTCTTCTCCATAATATATAGAATCGAAAGCAGACAGTAACTTATTCCTTAAATCAGGCCTGCTTTTTATCCTTAAATTTAAATCTATCAATATTCTCAGGTGGTTCGGCCTGAAATCCATATTATTTTCATGTAACCATATCTGAAAATTTTTTGAAGGGTCATAATTGACGAAGTTTTTAGATAATTTAGACGGCCTTATGATATATATTTCAGCACTATCATATGAATGTATACTTTTTTTATTATCATATCCTAACTCTTTCACAATATTGAATAATTTATTTTTATCCATAAAAATGCTTATTTAATATTCAATAAATAACTTCATTTATAATACATATAAATAAATATCAATATGTATTTTTGCTTATATACTATGATTAGAAAGAAGAGAGTGACGCTAACAATAGATATAAGTACATACGAAAAATTCAAAGAAGTTTGCAAAAATGAAGATATAAAAATGTCAACGAAAATCAATACATTAATAACCAAATGGCTGGCGGTGCAGGAAAATGAAAATGAAAAGGATAACTTTAGATGATTATAACAATTATAAGAAATTAAATGATATTGTAACAATAGAGGATAATAAAATAAAGATCGGTGAAAAAAATATTATAGAAACTTTAGAGCCTGAAAAATTCAATTTGGAAATAGATAATGTCTGGAGCTTCCCTGAAAGAGGAAAATGGTGCACACATTATCTAAATGCAAAATATAGGGGCAACTACGCACCCCAGCTCCCCAGAAATATAATTTTAAGATATTCTAAAGAGAATGATTTGATTTTAGACCCTTTTTCAGGTTCAGGGACAACATTAATCGAAGCAAAATTATTGAAAAGGCATGGAATAGGGATGGATATAAATTTAGGTTCTGCAATGATTACAATGGATAGGCTAAATTTTAATAATTCTGAGAATAATTTAATTGAACCGGAGATATTCAACGGCGATGCCAGAAATTTAAATGAAATAGAAGATGAAAGTATTGATTTAATAATGACACACCCTCCATATGCTAATATTATAAAATATTCAAAAGATAACATTATAAAAGATGATTTGTCCTCTATAGAATCACTGGAGGAATATTATAAGAAATTCAAAAAGGTAATTAAAGAGATGCATCGTACTCTTAAAAAAGGAAAATACTGTGCAATATTAATAGGCGATACAAGAAAAAAAGGATATCAAATTCCAATATCATTTACAATCATGCAATTATTCCTTAAAGAGGGATTTGTCCTGAAAGAGGATATAATAAAAGTACAGCATAATACTAAAACCCGGCATTACTGGGCATCGTTATCCATAAAAAACAATTTCATGCTTCTGGCATACGAACACTTATTTGTTTTTAAAAAACTGTAAAAATTAATAATTTGTTACTATTATTTCTTTTAATCCTGTTCTTTTACTTGCATCACTGTTGATAAACCGGTTTACATTTACAATATTAATATTAAATTCATTATATAATTCTAACATTTTTTCATTATAGGAATTGCTTAACATGACATTTACATTTTTATCTGCTAATCCTTTAAAAACTTTGAATAATCTTTTCTGCTCATCGTAGTCAAAGCCATTTTTTGTATAACCTGTAAAATATGATGTTTTATTTAGCGGTTGATAAGGTGGGTCAAAATAAACAAAATCATTCTCTTTTGCTTCTTTAACTACGGTTTCAAAATCAGAATTAAATATGTTGATATTTTTTAACATTATACTAAAATTATAAATATTATTATAATCAAACATGTTAACATTTTTGTATTTTCCAAAAGGAACGTTAAATTTATTATTGGAATTAACTCTCCATAAGCCATTATAAGCGTGCTTATTAAAATATAAAAATAGTACAGCTCTTCTTATTTTATAATTATTATCCCCGATAATATCATTGTATTCATCCCTTAAATTGTAATATTCAATATTATTCGGCAAATTATCCTTCTTTTCTTCTTCCAAAAATTCATTTAAATTATATTTTATTACATTATAAAAATTTATCAACTCCCCATTTAAATCTGATATTGCTCCATATTTTATTAAATTATTATTGTATAAATGGATTAAAAATGATGCACCGCCTGCAAATGGTTCATAATAATAATTGAACTTTTCTGGTATTCTTTTGTATAATTCATTTATTATCTGCCTTTTGCCTCCTGCCCATTTTAGCAAAGGTTTTACACTTCCATATCCATTGATATTAATCATTTATTAATATATATTATAAAAGTAATAAACGTTTTTGTTTTAAAAGTTATATCCGCGGATTCTGTAAATATATATCCTCTATTATGATAGCTTCATTAATTTAATTTTAACCCATAAGTCAACTACCCACAGCTAAAGCAGTGAGCTTGCAACTGGGCTGTCACAATGGACAAAAAAATCACCCGCTACAATAGGCTGGTTGGCAACAGCCCTGTTCCTGATATTGAGAGAAGCAATATAATCTGCTTCTCCCTTTAATCCACAGGAAATGCATTTAAATATAGACCTCTCAGGCCTGTTCTTTTTTGATATAGTATGGCAATTGGGACATTCTCTGCTTGTGTTGTGTGGGTCTATAACTATTACGGGAATGCCTGCTTCTTTTGCCTTATACTCTATAAACAGCCTGAGCTGATAGAAAGCCCATGAATTATGGATATATTTATTTCCTTTCTTAACAGTTTCCCTCATTCTAATGCCAGTAAGGTCTTCAATGGCAATAGCGGAAGAGGTGCCTTTGGCTTTCTTTACAATATTTTTAGATATTATATGGTTGGTATTTGTAGCAAATCTATGCTCTTTTCCTGAAAGCTTCTTAAGATGCCTTTCTGCTGATCTGGTATTAACAGATTGCAATCTGGAGCGTAGATCTAAATTGTGTTCTCTGACTCCTTTTATTTCATTACCTGAGTAGTACTTACCGGTAGAATCTACGGAGATATTTGCAATGCCCATATCTACCCCTATAACATTCTTAGGTTCAATAACTGGTTGTTCCGGTACATCAACGCTGACCATTAAATAAAAGAGCTTATGTCTCCTTACAAGGTCACATTGGCCCCTTACCATATCAAAGGGTATATCAGCATATTTTCCAATGGTTATAGGTATTCTTATTCTTCCCTTAATAGTGTTAAGGCTTACTTCATCCATGCCTTTAAAACTCATTATTCTCTGGTCATATACAATTGAACCGTATTCCCGGAACTCATGGAATACTAATCTATCAGTCATATAGGTGTCAACAACCTTTGCAATAACTCTTATGGTTAACTGTGCTGATAACCCGAATTTATTTCTTATATCATAATATACTAATTTCTGGAGGGATATTTTATTGTATATTTTATTATCCCATGCTATTCTGGATACAAAATTACATGCTTCATTGAATTTTTTGAATGTGTTGAGGAGCATATCCTTCTGATTATCGTCTGGAAGCAACTTGATTTGAAGGGTTTTGAGCACATTATACAAATATAAACTCAATATATAAAATTGTCGCAATTCCTCCTATGACTAAAGTCATAGGCTTCCTTGCGACGGGATCGTGAACAGCTACTAAAAATTGCCATACTCTATAAGCGATTTTTGTTAAAGTAATTAAGCCTAAGAAATAATGATAATTCATTTTTAATATCGCACATATATTTATCTTCAAGAATTCCAATAAAAGCAATAAATCTTTTAACGTCAATAGATCTAATTTAGAACATTAATGCAATTGAATCCATTGTCAATCGATTATTTGTGGATTTTTTTATTTTCATTGTATATGGAAACCTAGCTGCATCTATCTGAGATGTAAAGGGTATAACGGCAACAAGTCCTGTCTCTACATGTTTAGAAATCGCTACAGCAGGTCTGGTTTTATTCTGTTCATGGCCGGTAACATCGTTCAGGTTAACAAAATACAATGAGCCGCTGTTGATTTTATTGATATCAATCAATATTATCCCATTCCATCATTTCACTTTTGAGCTCATCTGTCAAAAATTCATCCTTAAACAATAATTCTTTCGCTTTGTTTTGTCCATTTATTATATCCATATCAGATAAATGTGGCTTTATCTCTTTCATTTTCTTTTCTACAAGTTCTACATCTTCATATGTTAAATTTAGAAGCATAATGGTACTTGCAGATTCCATCTGGATAATATTAGTATCAAATATATTGATAAATTTATCCAAGATAATTTTTTCCCTTTCAGGTATTATATAGCCAGAATTATTAAAATTATGGTTATCATTATTAATATCATAATAATCTTTTGCAAGGGAGCTCGAATAAGGCCTGTGTTTCCATAAATGAAAATTATAATTTAATTCCATTCCCATGGTTTTAAGTATAAATGCTATTTTTTGGATTTGAAATCGTTCCTCGAAACTATTTATATTGAATTTAATGCCCAGATAATTAAAATATGCTATTAACTTCTTTATATCCTTCGACATAATAATGCTATATCATTCCCCATGATTTAAATTTACAAATCAAGAGTATATCTATATGGCATTTTCATGAAATGTTAAAGATTACCTTTTATTCATTTATTTCCGGGATTTTTGATCATTTCAGTTGGGTACCTGATTTTTATGTAAAATCGTTCCTCTCCCATTGCTATAACTACGTTTGATTATGCTCCTTGAATTGATAGAGAATCATTATATGAAGTAAAAATAGTTAATGAATTATTAGACGCAAATTGAAATTTCCCGGGAACCATATTTATTTCCAGTAAAATCGGCTTTAAATTGAGGATTATAGCACAACCGCGGAATGTTGAGGATAAATCTACAGTGATAACATACCACTGCATTATCAATTATTTTTATGATGAAAACATTAATTGAATTTCATGAAATTATACTGTTAAAAGGAATTCTTTAAATGGTTGCTAGGTATTTGTTATTATGACAAACAAGGTGGGGATACCTGTAAACGGAAGCAACGTAAGTGGACCTGGAGAGGGAACGGAAATTCATATATTTGAAGTTGAAAATACAAAATATAAACTTGTGGAAAGTTATGAAAATCCAGCAATAAAAGCCACTTCAACAAGAGGGATACATATGCTGAAATCGGTTCTCTCTAAGAATGTGAATGCAATTATAGTATCTGAAATCGGAGCACCTGGTGTCAATTTTCTTAAGAACAAAATCAAGATATATTATGCAAACAATATGAATGAGAACGAGGCCATGGAATTTTATATAAATAGCAAACTGGAAGAAATCACTATTGCTACACACGAATCGCCACACCATGATGGAAATACCCACAAATTATAATGTAAACATTATTCTAATAAAAATCTGCAATATGGAAAGTAAATATATTGCTTCTGGAACAATTTATCTTTAATATTTATAAATGTATAACATTAGTTTTGTTTTAATTTGTATCCACAGTTAGGGCAGTATATCATATCTTCGGTAACAGGATATCCGCAATGCGGGCACCTGTGTGCTGTATCCGGGAGATTTTCATCATTATTTTCAGCCATATTTTCCCTTATATTCTGATATGGATTCTTCTTGTCATTGCCGAAAACAGCCATCCCTATATTCGCCCTGGGTGCCCCGGCCTTTGCCATATCTATTTCATGCTTTTTATTTTCCAGTGCTTCCCTTTCCTTCTTAGTAGATTCATCTTTTTTGCATATGGTAGCCAGCCTGGTAATCTGGTCAACCCACATTTTTGATTTTTTTATAGCAAAATCTACTCTTGCCAGTTTCCTGGAATCATCGTAGTATTCGATAGTCAGTACCTGCTTTGTGAACAGTACGAATGCAGGGGCAGCATAATTAGCATTCTCCACGTTGTATAAAAAAAGATTTAAATCCATGACTGCGGGAGATGCCCTGAACATAGATCTATGCCCATTTTTTTCAAATATAATCCTCTTATCTGTTAAGAAAAGTAACCCTTTGATATAAACATTATTTTCAATTTTTTTGGCCTTCGCATTCAGGAACTCATGTTCATCACTTTCGTAAATAGGCATTATATACATATCTTATATAAGATAATAAATTTTATCAATTAAATTAGAAGATTAGAGTGACTTCTTTGCTTCTCTAGGAAAATAACATCAACATAGTTCCGTATTTTTTGAAGCATTGTTAATCCGGTTATCAACTTTATATAATAATATCGGGGAATTTTAGCTTATATAGGAAACATTATTGCGAGATGGCTCATAATATTTATTTAAAGCGATATTTTTATATGGTATTCAGTGTTTCTATGCCTCCCGGTATAATTTAATCGCTGGCATAAAATAACATTTAAATATCCATGTGTTTTTATTTTAATATGGAACATAAAGATATCCATGCACCACATGGAAATAAACTAAACACAAAGGGATGGTCTCAGGAGGGAGCAATGAGATTGCTGATGAATAACCTTGACCCGATGGTGGCTAAGGACCCTGCAAATCTTATAGTATATGGCGGCAAGGGAAAAGCAGCAAGAAACTGGGAAGCATATGATAAAATTATAGAGTCGCTCAAATCACTTGAAAATGACGAAACACTTCTGGTGCAATCGGGCAAGCCCGTTGGAATTTTCAGGACAACAAAGGAGGCCCCAAGGGTTCTTATAGTAAATGCACAGATAGTTCCCCACTGGGCCACCGATGATGTATTCTGGGATCTAGAAGCAAGGGGGCTTACTATGTTCGGGCAGATGACTGCAGGTTCGTGGGTTTATATAGGGACACAGGGTGTGTTGCAGGGGACATACGAAACTCTCTATGCACTTGCAAAAAAAGTATACCACAGTGATAATCTCAAAGGAAAATGGTTTTTATCTGCAGGATTGGGAGAAATGGGAGGAGCCCAGCCACTGGCTGCAAAGATGAATGGATGCACAAGCATTATTGTCGAGGTGGACATGGAGAAAATTAATAGAAGATTAAGGGACAAATATCTTGATAAATACACAAAAACACTTGATGAAGCACTTAAACTCAAGGATGAGGCGATTAAATCCGGAGAACCTGTATCTATTGCTGTACTGGGGAATGCTGCAACTGTTTACCAGGAATTGCAGGACAAGGGAATAGTGCCGGATATAGTATCTGACCAGACAGCAGCACATGATTTAAACCTTGGATATGTCCCTGAAGGCTACACTATAGAAAATTTCCAGAAATTCAGGGAAGAACATCCTGAACAATTCAAGAAAAAGGTTTACGAAACTATAGTAAAACAGGTAAAATCCATGCTTTATTTCCAGTCAAAAGGTTCATCTGTATTTGACTATGGAAATGATATAAGGACAAGAGCTAAGGAGGGGGGATTAAGCAACGCCTTCGAAATTCAGGGATATGTCCCTGCATATATACGCGACCTGTTTGCTGTTGGATCCGGCCCATTCAGGTGGCTTGCCCTATCGGGGAATCCTGATGATATTAGAAAGATAGATGAAGCCATATTGAAGAATATAGATGATAAGCATCTGACGGACTGGATTAAGCTTGCAGGGGAATACGTTCACTTCCAGGGACTGCCAGCCAGAATCTGCTATGCATCCTATGGAGAAAGGGAAAAAATAGGCCTCATGATAAATGACATGGTAAGGAAAGGAGAACTTGAGGCACCAATAGCAATAGGCAGGGACCACCATGATACTGGATCTGTTGCATCCCCTTACAGGGAAACAGAAGCCATGAAAGACGGCAGCGATGCCATAGCAGACTGGCCCATACTTAACGCACTGTTGAATGCCGTTTCAGGTGCATCATGGGTATCTGTGCACCACGGTGGCGGGACAGGAATAGGAAATGCAATACATTCTGGATTTGTAATCATTGCTGATGGAACAGACGATGCAGCGGAACGCATAAAGCGTGTTTTAAACGCCGATCCGGGAATTGGTGTGATAAGGCATGCAGATGCCGGGTATGAATCATCAAGGGATATAATAAAGAAGGGACCTAAATTTAAAAGCCCATATTTCAGCAAATAATATTTTTTTATTTTTATTCCAGTTTTATATTTTTTGTTTCTGGGAGCAATAGCGTAAGAAGTATTGCAATAATCATGATTACAGCTAAAAATATGTAGGCATTAAAATAATTTTTTGAGGTAATAAGGAGAGACATGGCAATTACGCCTATAACGGCACCTATCTTTCCCATCATTGATGAAAATCCATATGATGTCCCCCTGAATCGGGTAATTGTTACCTCTGCTGGAATTATCCCTACAGTCGCACCTCCAAAAGCATTGAACAGTTCAAGAAAAGATACTATTGTTATTATTCCTGCCAGATAATAAAAGTGAGGCAGGATAAGGAATAATACAGCCATTAAAAGAAATCCTGTAATCTGGATTCCTTTTCTTCCAAACTTATCCACCTTGATCATTACAAATACCCCTGAAACTATTCCTATTACAAGGAAAAATGTGGTCAAAAGGGCATTATCAACATTGGTTACGAAATGCCCCAGTTTCAAGATTGTTGGAAGTGTAAGCGACAGCCCATAGGCAACAATATCATAAAGAAACCAGATAAGTGCTGCTAAAATTATATTCTTAGAATATTTTTTCGAAAACATCTCAAGAAAGCCTGTTTTCTCTTTTTTCTCTTCCCATAGTTTGGACTCTGGCAGGGAAAATCTCATAAATTCTACAATAATTGCAGGTATGACTGCGACACCGAGCATCAGGCGCCATCCGATATTTCCCAATGGAAACATAAAAACAGCAACTATTGCACTGCTGATAGACCCTACACTGAAGAATACAGTTGCAAAGGCAAGATAGAATCCCCTTTTATCCGATGGAGTTACCTCAGCTATATATGAATTGGCAACAGGATATTCTGCTCCGAGGACAACCCCAAGAAGTACTCTCGAGATAAAGAGCATATAAAAATTAACCGAAAATACTGAAATCATGTCAAATAGTATAAAGAACATAAGCGTTGAAAGGTATACCCTGCGCCTGCCTACCAGGTCACTCAGGTATCCAACAAGTATTGTCCCTATAATTGCACCTATTATTACGGATGCTATCAGTAGCCCATAATCAAGGGAATAATCACTGAGGTGTATATAATCCGGTATCAAAAGGACGGCGAATGCGATTACCGTTAACTGGTAGCCATCAAGAAGCATCCCAAATGCTGATAAAATTACTATTTTATTTGTACTTGCAGGTTTTTGCACTCTCCCTTAACTACAGGTAACTTATTAAATTAACTACGTGTCAATATATATAAGTATATAGATACATATAAATTTTAAAATTTATAGACATATTTGAAGCTTTAAATTTACCGTACCCGGGAAGAAATGTAAAATATTTTTATATATCCGGTTGACCTATAAATATCACGATAGGCACATTTATGGAAAATACATTTAAATAAAAATATATATAATATTAAAATAAGCCTTTTATGGAGAAGATAGGCGTTATAGGTGCCGGGATAACAGGGCTGTTCTCCGCACTTAACCTTGCACTTGATGGTTATGACGTGACACTTTTTGATAGGGAATATATTCTTTCCGGTACTTCAGGGAAATTTCATGGAATGCTACACAGCGGTTCCAGATATTCTGTGAATGATGCGGAATCTGCAAAGGAATGCATACATGAAAATGCGCTGCTTTCTAACACTGCCTCATCCTTTATTAAAAATACAGGAGGGTATTATCTTGCTTTGAATGATGCGGATGCAGAATACGGCGATAAGCTTCTACAGAAAAATAAAGAAAACGGCATACCAACAGAAGAACTGGGCATTGATGAAATGCTTGACCTGGAACCGAATATTAATAAAAATATTTTAAGGGCTTTTCGTGTTCCTGATAAAGTTATATCTGCACACCCCTTCGCAGCGGCTGTGGCAGTTGAAGCACAGTTAATGGGTGCTAAACTGAGATTTAAATCAGAAGTCCTGAAAGCTGAAGTTGATGGAAAAACTGTTGAATCTATAAAATACAGGTCACATAGTAGAATTGTGAATGAGAAATTTGATTATATAATAAACACGACCGGGCCATGGTCAGGACAACTTTTAAAATCCTTCGGCATCGGCGATTTTGAGGTCATGCCCACACTGGGTTACATGGCATCCTATGACTATTTATTTTCACATGGTATCTTAAACAGAATGAGGGAACCTTCAGATGGGGATATATTGCTCCCATATGGAAGTATGTCGGTTGCAGGCACTGTGGCTATTATATCTGATAATGTAGATAACAATGACATTGACCCGGAAGACCTTGATACCATGCTATCTGAAGTTTCAGAGATGGTTCCATCACTTTCCAGGCACAGGTATAAAAAACTATACAGTTCCATGCGCCCGCTGATCAGAGAAGGTTATTCAAGGGCTACAAGAGATTTCAGGATATACGAAAATATGAACAATTTATTCAGCATAATAGGCGGAAAATTCACAACTTCAAGGCTTATGGGGCAGGCCGTATCACAGAAACTTTCTAAAATTACAGGAACACATTCACAGGATACATCGAAAATCATCCTGAATGATGCCTTCGATAAATTCATAGAAAAGCATAAGCAGGATTTAAACACAACATTCATGAATTATATAAGTTCATATGGCACCAGCATGGATTACGGTTACTTAACCCAGCTTGAAAGTGCCTTTATTTTCAACGAAGCCATAAGGCTGGGTGATTAAATGGAATTCAGCGGCAAAATAACCATAAAAAATAATAAAGAGAACGTTACGGCATTTCTTTCTGACATTAATAATATAACACCGTGCCTTCCAGGAGTGTATGACTTCCAGAATAATGGTGGTGAAATACAATGCAAATTAAAGCTTGATATATCTGCTGCTAAGATTTCTGCCATGAGCAGTGTAACTGGCAAGATGTCATTTCTATATAAGGCTGGATTGGATTCAATAGACATAGATGGAAGCGGAAGAATAGCTGGTTCAAAGGTGAAGTTCAGCATAAGCATATCCTACGAAAGCAAGGGAGAAGAAACACTACTAGATTGGAAAAGCTCATTCGACTTCGGGCTTATAGTAAAGATGATGGGCAAAGACAGGGTCAATGAAATATCCAGAGAAAACATAGACAGAACTATGGGCTGCATAACATCAAAATTAAATATTAAATAGAAATTCTTTAAATTTATTAATAAATTTTATATTATAACTGTAAATATTGTATAATATTCATATAATATTACATTTTAATCGATAAATATTTAATAACACTAAAAAATTATTATCCTATGCTTACATTCATTTACGATTCAATATCCTGGGAGGAGAAGGAGTTGATAAAAGGGCTCCAGTCAGAAGGCGTAAAATTGAATCTGGTTAACGCAAAGGATAATGCACTAAATCTCACAGGAAAACTTGATTTTGGAGGCCCAGCTATTATAAGGTGCATGAGCTCCAGGAGGTCTCTTTATTACTCATATATACTTGAATCGCATGGGATTAAGACAATCAATTCCTTTAATACCTGCAACATTGCAGGAAATAAAGTATTTACCACCTCTTATCTATATAAAAATGGAATAAAAACTCCGGAAACTTCTGTATCATTTTCGCACGACAATGCCCTATCAACTGCAGATAATATTGGATATCCTGTAGTTTTTAAGCCAGCAAGTGGGAGCTGGGGCAGGATGATATCACTTTTAGAGAATGAGAATATTGCAGAAACAGTATTCTCAATGAATGATATGGTAAACGAAAATTCATACTATCTTCAAAAATATGTAAATAGGCCGCCAAGGGATGTAAGGGCAATAGTTGTGGGAGATAATATCTCTGCAACAATATACAGATACTCTGGAGAGGGCTGGAAAACAAACCTCGCCCTTGGCGGGAAGGTGGAAAAAGCAGTGCTGTCAGGATCCCAGCTTGACATGCTTATAAAGGTTGCACATCTTTTCGACCCGGGCATAATAGGGATTGATGCCATGGAAACCGATGAAGGGTTGATTGTGCATGAAATTAATTCAAGAGTTGAATTTAAAGGGGCTTCGAAGGTATATGGAAATAAAATAATAAATGATATTGTCCAGTATCTAAAAACACTTGATTAAGTTTAATAATAAAATAAAAATGTCAAAGTATGGAAGAAATATACCTTGACAAGAACGAAAATCCATTCAATGTACCGGAAAAGGTAAAAAAAGAATTCATAAACTATGCAAAGGATGCAGATTTTAACAGATACCCTGAAAAGGGGTTACCTTCCCTTATTAAAAAACTGGCAGGGCTCACCGGGTTTAGCAGTGAAAACATTATTGCAGCCAATGGCAGCGACGAATTGCTTGATATTTTAATCAGGCGTGCAGAAGGCGATATAGTTGTCAGTTCACCAACCTTTGAAATGTATTCATTCTATGCCAGAAATTATGGCCATAAGGCAATTGATGTCCCGCTCCGCAGCGATTTTTCCCTTGATGTTAATGGTATACTGGCGCAGAAGGATGCAAAACTTGTGGTAATATGTTCGCCAAATAATCCAACAGGGAATCTTATAGATAGAGAGAGCATAAAAAAAATTCTTGATTCCGGTGTAACAACCATACTTGACAATGCCTATTATGAATTTTCGGGTGAAGATTATACTGACCTTATTGCAAAATATAGCAATCTCATAATATTAAGGACATTTTCCAAGGCTTTTAGCCTTGCAGGAATGAGAATTGGATATGGCATAGCAGAGAGCAAATTTATATCTGAAATCAAAAAATTGCAGGCACCGTTTTATATGAATATACTTTCAGCTAAAATGGCAGAGATCATGATTGATAACTACAGCCTTATTGTAGAAAAAATAAAATATATTGTAGAGGAGAGGGAACGTGTTTACAATGAAATAAAGGATATAGCATACCCTAGCAGTGCAAACTTTCTTCTCCTTAAAAAAGATCTATATGGCTATATGGAAGAAAACGGGATACATATAAGAAAACTCCCGCTTGTAAAGGATAGGTCAAGATTAACCATAGGAACAAAGGATGAAAATAAAAGGGCAATTGAAGCAATTAAAAAATACGTAATGGAGAAATTTTAAGTTAAATTTTTCCCGGGGCATAATCCAGTACATTTTTATTTTTTATTCCGGACATCAAATAATGGTTAAAAGAATCAACAAGTGCCTCCTGCGGAACCATCCCTATGAACTCTGATCTTACCGGATAAACACCAAATCCCTTTGCCTCAGTTTTTACCGCTTCGAATATACGGTATACAGGATTTTTCCTGTAATTTACTATATTCATCGATATCTGTACAATATTTTTTTCCGGCATTTTGAAAGCCAGAGATTTAACGCAGGCAAAGCCACCATCCCTGGCCCTTATTGCAGAAGCTATTTTCCTCCCTATTTTTATGTCATCTGTATTGAGATAAATATTGTACGCAATAAGAAAATCTCTTGCGCCTATTATTGTTGCACCTGCCCTGCCTATTACTTCCGGACCGTAATCAGGAATGTAATTTCCGGTTCCTATAGCGCTTCTTAATTCCTCAATCTGGAATTTTTTGTTCCTTATATTTTCAAGATTTTTTCTTTCAGGTGTTTTTGCAGAATATGCATACATAAATACAGGTATTCCTAACTCCTTTCCTACTTTCTTTCCCAGCTCCTGTGAAAGTTCTATGCATTCCTCCATTGAAGTATCTTCCAGTGGAACCAGGGGCATTATATCTGTAGCTCCGAAACGTGGATGGAATCCTGTCTGTACATTCATATCTATATTTTCACCTGCGGTTTTGATCATATTAAATGCAAGGTCAATAACATTGTCTATGGGGCACACAACTGTAATAACACTTCTATTGTGGTCGTAGTCCATTTCAGAATCCAGTAATTTTGCATCAGGTACTGATTTTACATCTTTTTCAAGTAAATCAATTACTACTTTATTCCGCCCATCACTGAAATTGGGTATAAGTTCTACAAGCTTCATAGAATTAAATCCTGTAAATGGATATTAAATTATGCAAATTATTAACATTGCCAACAAAATCAGTATAAGTAAAATTTATTACTCTTCTACCAATTTTTGTAAATTTCCCACATTAAAAGCATTATTTATAAGGTATAAAATTTTATTATAAAGATTATAAATATAATCATTATCTAAATAATCATAGAAAGATTCTTTGATAGGTAATTAGAATTAAACAGCTTAATTAATGATACAAGAAAATATAATTCACCTGTAGTTTTATATTGAAATCGAAGGGTGAGGAAAACAGAACTTATCAAGGAGGCAATGAAACAGATAGGTGGCATATATTTATATGTTGATAATACAAAAAGTTCTAATTTATTGCTGTTGCAATTTTCTAGTATAATAAAAGAATATTTTGTAGTGTTCAGCAAATCTGGTTTTAACTGCAATATGAAAGATATTCCAAAGATAAATAATATTATTTTGTTCGATTTAAAAAAAATGCAGGAAATAATTGAAAATTAATAATATTAATTATTTTACCGGATCTGAATTTTTCCAGTATAACTTATAAATTAATATATATTTACATATATTCATTTTTAAACCAGTTGATAGTGTTATTTATTCCATCGTCATATGTTGTATGTCTGAATTCCGGGTATTCATTTAGAAATTTTCTGTCGTCCAGTATATATGGTTCACTGTATTCATAAATAAGCTCCATAATTTCATTTATATTTGAACTAAAATGTGCCAGCAATTTTAAATCTAGTTTAGAAATAACTTTTAATTTTATTTTTAACTCGAGTTTTGCGATTTAACTATTAATTGCACCTCCATAAATATTTCTTGTTGACCTGTATGGCTCTTCAATTGACTTCAGTATAGCATCCAGGAATGATCTCCCTTTATTCTCTATTGCTTTGAACAGATCTGTTAAAATGCTTATAGCCACTTGCTTATGCCTGGGTTCAGGTGTTCCTTTCCTGATTTTTAAATGGTTCCCCATGGAATTGATTGCAGAGATTTCGAGAAGCAGCTCACCCAGAAGGCTCATCTTCGCCGTACCAAGCAAAGTGGCATGTTTCCTCTGATAGAGATGCTTTAGCCCGTCCTGCTTTAATTCCTCATGGAATACTTCTATGTCCCATCTTCTCAGGTATTTCCCTATTATTGTTTTAACTTTCCAGTCTGTCCTGTTCGTAACAAAGAACTTTAAAGAGTTTATTCTCCTTGATACTATTACTTTTACAATACCTGCATTTTTCATTCTGGTGGTTATTGCCTTCATGAAATATGTTTTTCCATTTACTGTGTATGATTTCATAGATTTCAGATCAAGTGTATTTGCATAATCCCTCAGCCTGATCCATTTCCCATCAATGCATACTGTCCTGTTTGACTTTGCTTCACTTACGTAATCTTTTCCCATACTTTCAAGGAATTTTACCAGTTTTGATGAAAAGTACCAGGAATCAAATACAACTGTACTAAACCTCAATCCTGCACCCATAGCTTTTTTTATTGTATTTATCTGCAGGTCTATCTTCGAATCATCTGTTTTAAGTTCCATGGATAATGGGAATATCCCTTCATTGCCTGATATTACAGAGGTAGTGTATTGCATACCATATACAGTTTTTCCCTGTGAATGGTCGTAGATCCACTGTGCTCCATCTATATGCTTTCCATTCCTCTGGAGTATTGTGTCATCCAGGGAGAGAACAGGACCAGAACAATTCCTGTTGATTAAGGAACATGATATATTGAATATGCCATCAGCAGGTATATTCCTTAAAAACCTGTTAAGGTTTGACTGGTTTGTATGTTCTACAAATATTCCATTTAAATGTGCTGATGACCTTGTTGAAGATGCTATTCCAGAGACTATGTACCTGCAGAATTGCCTGAACTGCCTCCTGCCAAATAATGGCCTGAATTCTAAAAGGAGTCTATTCAATACATCAGGTGAATCTACAACAGGTATATCGATCATAATATTAAATAGTGAAAATATAGATAAAATTTACCAAAACGCAAAACTCGAGTTTTTAAATTTAGCCTGTTGTATATTTTATTAATGAATTCCCTCGCTGTTATTATATCGCCCGATACATGGTATACTTTTCCATATGAATTAATATTTCTAAGTAACAATAATGTTGCTTTCGCGGCATCGTCAATATAAGTAAAATTATGCGGGATATCAGGATTTACCGGCCATATTGCCTTTTTATTTTTCATTGCCTTTATAAACATCCCGCCGTATAAATCATTTGTTACATTCGGCCCATAAAAATCAGCAAATCTGGGAATCACAAGGCCTATTTTGTCCTTTTTATAATACTCAAATAAAAGTTTTTCTATATTATTCCTTAAAATACCTTTTTTGCCGTTTGCATTTAATGGATGCTCTTCATTTACAGGCAGATAATCAAATTTTCCATAGCCATAAACATTACCTGGAAAAACCACTGTTGAATTTGATGTTTCAGCACCCTTTAAAATATTCTCGGTTGAAATATAATAATTTTGCCAATTCTTATATGGAAAATTATTGGCTATGTATATTACTGATGCGCCTTTTAAATCCTTTATAATTTTATCCATGTTAAAAATATCTGATTTCACAATATCAACATCTTTCGGGAATAATTTTAATGCTTTTTCCTCATTTCTAACTATAGCACGCACATTTATTTTATTTTTTAAAAGTATTTTTGTTACAGCATAGCCATAGGCACCTGTTGCACCGATAACAACATGCAGGCCATTATCTATATCGTACTTATTATTCATAAAACTGAATGAATAGTTAGTATTAAAACTTATTGTTTAGAAATGATTTAATATTCTAACTTAATATATCATAATGCCTAAAGTTATTCAGGATTACAGGGAAATGGCAAAGGAAAAGATTATCGAATCTGCATCAAAGTTATTTTTTCAGATGGGATATAATAATGCAGGAATGGAAAACATAGCCAGAGACATGGGTATAACAAAAGGTACATTATATTTATATTTTAAAAATAAGGAAGAACTTTTAAATAAAACGTGTAAGGTAAATATGGATTTACTGGAAACAAATTTAAAAAAATCGGTTTCAGGGAATATGATTACAGGCATAGAAAAATTTTTTGCAGATGAAATGAAATTACCGGATTATAAAAAATTTTACTGGATATTTGCATTAAATGAAATAAATGTAAACAATAATATAAAAGAAATAATAGAAAATAGCTATAAGAGGTATGTAAAATATATATCGGATTTAATTGAAAATTTGAAACAGGATGGCACCATCTCAGAAAGCATTAATTCTACAGATCTCGCCAGAATATTAATAGCATTTCATAACGGTGTTCTCATAAGTATTATGCAGGGCCTTGATAATCCCACAGCAACATCTATTTTTAACTCTGGCATAAGAAGTTTATTTGGCAATCGCTCTTAATAATTATTTTATACTTATTAAGAATAGAATTAATTAATATTATATCGCCGTTTAATCAAACTGTTATCCGATAGGTAAGTGTTGATCTGGTGTAAATAATTGTAGCTTTCCAGCTATATCTTTCAACTATATATGACGGGGAAATCTGTGGCTAGTTACTAATAAATATATAGGTATAGAAAGAGAAAATACACCCGGTATCCCTATAGTTATTAAATTAATCATAAGCATAGAGTGCGAAATAATTTGAGGACGGTTGCCTGTGGAAGGAAGCAAAAGAGGTAAAATTAAAGAAAAAAACAAGAAAATAAAAAGTAGATAGACCCACATTGCAAGATTATGCCTCACAGAGTTATGGCTTAATTTATCTCTTAAATATTCTAGATAAAAAATAATATCTATACCTACAAATCCTATGATTGCGACAGGGAATATACCTGTATAAAAGTTATATTTAGCACTTATAATATTACCTATAGAGCCAAGGTATGCTAATCTGTAAAACATAATAATAAATAAAAAAGTAAGGACTACAATAGAAATTATTATGTAATTACTTATTTTTTTAACATTTTTTGTATTATTATTCATATTATATCACCATGGAGGAGATAGGGTTGGCCAAACGCTGCTATGTGGCAATAGACTTGGTACCTGTAGATCAGGGGGAGCCGTTGTTAAAAATGGAAAATAAGCCCATTGCCCTGAATATGTTAAATTTCCATTGAAATTGTATGCACGATTTGAATGTGCACCGAGTTCCCCATATATGCCTGTATCCCAGAAATCCCACCAGTTTCCTACTGAAACATCAAACTCAACATAGGGTATAGTAGTACCCTGACTTGAAATATGATCATTTGTAAATACAGCCCATGCTGCCACAACTACTGCTTCCAACGCAACTGCAACCGCTGCTACTTCCGGTGCAGCTATAAGGGCTGTATCCGTTGCTATTCCCGCATCAGTAGTTATAAGGCCAAGCATGATATAATAATTTCTCGCACCTATGGAACCATAAAAAGTATCCGAATCATAAAACACATATGCGTTTCCCCATCCATACGATTTATGATAAGTATGCGGATCGAAAGTGATCAATCTGGCATGGCTGCCGGTAATCATATACATTGAATTATTTGGTATCCATGTATTTTGATTGCTTTTATAAATAATAGATTTTATGTATACGCTATTTCCTGTTGTTTTAATATATTCATTGTAATTAGAACCTAAAATTTCAGTAATTTTATTCGTGTACTTATGTGCTATGCTAATGTTGCTTATTGAGAGCTGTGTGTATATTTTATTATTAACGGCTGCATAACTACCAGTAACCGGTTTCCCGCTTAATGACGGGCTTTTTGCTAAATTAACTGCCTTCCAATTTAAATCACCTTTTGCAAAATTGTTTTGTTCAAAATTATTGTATGTATTACCGTTCACAGCATAATTGCCAATGGCAAGTTGTGGCGATATTTTATTAACTGCTGCATTGCCATGAACTGTATGCATATTGTCTGCTGCAGGGACAAATGCAATCATTACAAATATTAGGGCTATTAATACACCTATTATTACCTTCTTTTTATTCATAATGATATTAATACATGAATATATATATATATTTCGGTAACAATATTAATATATAATATCTAGAATTGAGTTCCTTGTATAATGATTTTATCCATAACTCCATTATGGCAATGATCAGGGAATACTGTGAGTTCTTTGTGGGTCAATCCACCGTATATAGTATGTATATCCCTTTTCATATTCAAGTATAAAAATAATGTATATTGTGCAAATGCACCGATAATAAGCAAGGCTGTTGGAATATGGAAAGGGAGAGTGTGAACTGGTCTGGAGGTTATATGATATATGTTGGAATAGATATAGCTAAAAAGAAGTTTGATTATTGCATTATAAACAGTGAAATGAATTTAATAAAAAGGGGAATACTGATAAACAATAACTATGGCTTCAGTGAATTTCTAAAGATAATAAAGAATTATAGAAATATAAAAATAGGAATGGAATCAACAAGTATATACCATGTGAATTTATACAATTATTTAATAGAAAACAGTCGCAGTGCAATAATATTAAACTCTCTGGAGACAAAATTATTGAAGAGTTCAAGGATAAGGAAGAATAAGACAGATAAAATAGATGCAGAAGCAATAGCAAAATATATTATCATACGTAAAAACAATATAATTACCATGGATAAAAATACTGAGAATACTTACACAAATCTTAAGGAATACGTATACACATACATAAGAATAAACAGGAAAATAACAATGGCAAAGAACCAGTTAATAGTAGATATGGATCTATTATACCCCGGATTAACCGCGGTGGCCAATGTTAATTCCAAATATTTCATGGAAATAATAAGCAACATAGATCAAATCATTGAAAATAATTATAAAATAAAATATATCAGTGACAGTAAACACAGTGAAATAAGAAATATCTTAATAAACAGCAATACTAATAATGCAGTCAAATACGACATAGATATAAACATTGAAACACTGGAATTATTGAACAAGCAGTTAATGAAAACAAAAAATATCATAGAAGATGAGTATAATAGTATGGATTCCAAAATAAAGACAATTCCAGGAATAGGGACTATAACAGGTTCTATAATATTGTCATCTATAGGAGACATAAACAGGTTTGATTCTATTATAAAGCTAAGGGCCTATTCAGGTATGGATCCAGTGGTTAAACAATCTGGGGATTATAATATTACATCAAAAATATCAAAAAGGGGAAACCCGTTAATAAGGTATGCACTGTATTTATCAACTGTATCTGCTATTAGATTTAATCCAGTAATTAAAAGATATTACACAAGGAAGAAGAATGATGGCATGAAAGGAAATAAGCTATTAATTGCGTGTTCCAACAAATTACTGAATATCATATACTCCGTATTGAAGAATAATAAGGATTTTGAAGATCCTCTGAATAATATAAATTAAAAAATAATTAAAGAAAATACGTATTTTTGAATATCAATAGCGTAAGCTATAGAAGTTATGAATATTTATATGTAAAAAGTAAAATTAATATAGTATACTATATAAACATTATAATATAGAAAAAAGAGTTAAAGAAAAGGTGAAGTTAAACAATAAAAAAATAAAATACATAATCAAACAGAAAGAAAAAGGAGAATCATCTAAGAAATTAGCAATTATTTATGGAGTAACTGTAAGGTACATAAATAAGATCTATTTCAATTATTTAGAATATGGAAAAGAAGAATTATATAAAACAGGAAGAAAGAAAAAGAATATAGACAGCAATACAGAGGAATTAATAATTAACATAAGGGATAATTATCCTTTATCAGGGCCATTGCCGATAGAGAAATACCTTAAGGATAAGGGTATACAAATATCGCATAATATTATATACAGAATACTGTTAAAATACAATATGGTAAATGAGGATATTAATAAGAAGAACCAGAGAAAATACCTGAAGTATGAGAGGGAACATTCTAATTCACTATGGCATATGGACTGGACCAAGTACAGTGATAGTGAGAAATTGATAATAATAGAGGATGATGCTTCAAGGTTCATAGTAGGAATGGGAATATACAGTGAGGAAACTATTGATAATACAATAGAAACCTTGGAAATAGCTATAGATTTATATGGAAAGCCAGAAGAGATATTGACAGACCATGGAACACAGTTCTTTTCAAATGGTAAGAATGGAATACCCGGTGATAAGAACAAGTTCCAGGAATATTTAGATAACAATAATATAAAACATATAGTTGGAAGAATAGATCATCCACAGACTAATGGGAAACTGGAAAGATTAAACTACACAATTAAAAGGCTAAGGCCTTATTTCAGTACCTGGGATGAAGTTGTATATTACTACAATTATAAGAGAAGGCATATGTCATTATCCATAGATGACAGGCCTGTTGTAACACCAGCTATGGCATATGAAGAAAAGGGAGGTAAGTTAAATGTTAAAGAACAATAAATATATAAGGGAACTAATTTCGGGATATCACAGTAACAATATTAATAAATAATTTACTATTTAATAATTTACCGGTCAATTTTTATAATTTTATTCAAAAAGAAAGGTATATTGAGCGATAGTCATAGAAAATTTTATGGTCTGCTATTATGTGCTAAATTAATCTGTTACCTAAATTTGTCTTCTAAAAAAACAAATTATGTATGAAATTGTTTTATTAGAAAACAATTTTATATTATTGTTGTATTGCATACATATGGAAGGCAGCAAATTAGCTTTCAGAAAAGTGATATCAGAATGGTTACTTGCGAGTGTACCTGAAGCACATAAAAGAAATATTAATGTGTCAATGGATTCAAATAAAATTATCACAATTATAGGCCCGAGAAGATCAGGAAAAACCTATTTTTTGTATTATTTAATCAATGAATTATTGAAAACAGAACCTAAAAACAATATATTATACATAAATTTTGAGGACGAAAGATTGATGAATGTAACAATTTCAGACATGGATAATATAATTCCTTTGTTCATTGAACTTGCAAACCCCTCAAAAGATAAAAAAATATACCTGTTCTTTGATGAGATACAGAATATAAAATTCTGGGAAAAATATATAAGAAGAGTTTATGACACATCAAAATACAAAATTTTTATCTCGGGGTCATCTTCTAAATTATTAAGCAGGGAAATTTCCACTTCATTAAGAGGGAGAAATATTGAGTATACTATAATGCCACTGAGTTTTCAGGAATATTTAGAATTTAATAGAATGGAATATTCAAATTTAGCAGGATACACCGATCAGCGAGGATATATACTGTCAGAACTCAATAATTATTTTAAATATGGAGGTTATCCCGAGGTTGCCCTTGAGAAAAATGATAATAATAAATTAATGATATTGAAATCATATTACAATACAATATTTTCCATGGATATGGCTGAACATTTTAATATCTCTGAGGTGAATGTTCTTGATGCATTTATGAAGTATTCAGTATCTATATATTCTAAATATTTCAGCATATCAAAGATTTACAATACATTTAAGTCTGTAGGTTATAAAATCAGCAAAAATAAATTACTGGAATTTTTATATGATTCCCGGGAAATATTTTTTCTGTTTAGCCTGAATATATACACCAGATCTGAAAACAAAAAAATGTCATATAACAAGAAGATATATTCAGTTGACCCTGGTATTATATACGCACTGAAAAATGAAATGTCCATAACAAGATTGATGAAAAATATAGTTTTTCTGGAACTTAATCATAGATGTATTGAAAACAATCTGGATGTTTCGTACTGGAAGGAATATGGAAAAGCAAATGGAAAAGAGGTTGATTTTGTAGTATCAGATTCCTTAAAAATTGTAGAATTAATACAGGTTACATACGCTTCAGACGCAAGTGAAATTGACAAAAGAGAAATATCTGCATTATTATCAGCTGCAAAATACTTTGAAGCGCATAAATTATCAATTATCACATGGGATTTTAAAGGCGTTATAATAGAAAACAATGAAAAAATAATATTCGTTCCTTTATGGGAATGGCTGCTTAATTTGAATTAACAATAAAATTTTTAGAATTAAAAATATTGCAAAGATAGTTAGCCAAGGTTTTAGCGGCAAAATCCAGATTTTTCCCTGATAAGGCTGAGAAACTCTTCTGTATCCATCATGCTGGTAATTGCTCCTATATCACCTGTGGAGGGACGGTCAGAATCAAGAGGTCTGACTATTTCCCTGATTTTCTTATATATTGAGAGAGTTGCCGGGGAAGGCTCATGCTTTCTGAATTCCAGTGATTGGGCTCCAAGAAGGTATTCTATTGCTATTATAGACTTCACATTTTTGTTAATTTCAATAAGTTTCAATGCTGCATTGGTTCCCATGCTTACATGGTCTTCCTGGTTGGCTGAGGTAGGAATTGTATCAGCGGAATTCGGGTGTACAAGCGTTTTGTTTACATTGCACAGGGCTGCTGCTGTGTACTGCGGGATCATATAGCCGGAATTCAGTCCATAATCCTTTACAAGAAATGGAGGCAGCCCGCTCAAATTTGTATCCACAATCCTTGCCAGGCGCCTTTCTACCATATTACCAAAATCCGTCATGGCGATTGCTACAAAATCGGAAACCATAGCTACAGGCTCCCCGTGGAAATTTCCCGTGGAAATGTATTCATTCCCCAGCAATAATGGGTTATCTGTTGCGGAATTTATTTCTGTTGTTAAAACCTTTCTGGCGTACTGGAGTGTATCCCACACGGCACCGTAAACCTGGGGAGTACACCTCAGAGAGTATGCATCCTGTACCTTGCTTTTATTTGCATTTTCTATAATCATGCTGCCATTGAATAGTTTCCTGAAGGCTTTTCCTATCATTTGCTGGCCTTCATGTGGACGGGATGCCAGTGCCCATTCTGTGAAAGCCTTATCAGTTCCGGATAAACCTTCAAATGCCAGTGCAAATGATCCAAGGGCTTCAGAAACAAGTTTCTCTGATCTTTTTATTTCCAGAGCCAGTATGCCGCATATCACAGATGTGCCATTTATCAGTGCAACGCCTTCTTTTTCACCATAACTGTATGGTTCTTTTCCAAGTGATTTGAATACCGTACCTGCATTCTGGATTTTTCCTTTGTAGAATACGTCACCTTCACCCATAAGTGCAAGGCCAATATGGGCCAGTGGTGCGAGGTCCCCACTTGCCCCCACAGAACCGTACCTGGGAACAGCGGGAATTATATTATTGTTCAACATGAATAGCAGAAAATCAATCATATTCTCCGATACACCGGAATAACCCTTCACCAGTGTGTTTGCCCTTACCAGCATAATAGCCCTTACAGTTTCAATATCCAGTGGTTCCCCTATCCCTGAAGAATGGCTACGTATAAGGTTTGTCTGAAGCTGTACTATATTTTTCCTGTCCACATTTACATTAAGGAGTGATCCGAATCCGGTATTAACACCATATACAGGCTTGCCGGAATCCAGTATTTTCATCAATGATTTTTTTGAATACTGTATCTGCTTTATTGCAGACTCAGCTATGCCTACTTTTTCGCTGCCACTTGCAACAGCATTGACATCCTCTATACTCAAATTGTTACCGTCAATGTAAATCATAATGTTTACAATGCTAAATTATATATTAAACTACGCCAGATGACGTAATAGTTAATTTATTCACTGTGGACAAGTTTCCCTTCCCCGAAAACCATTGCAGGATATGCGTCCAGTTCAAATGGGTCTTTATTCCAGATGCTAAACGATGCGAGTTTTCCGGGCTCAACTGTCCCAAGATTATCGAGCCCGAGTATTTGAGCAGGCCTTGATGAAACATATGATATGCACTGTTCCTTTGATGCACCGAATCTCATGAAATGCCTTGTTGTAAGGAAAAGGTTCCGCTGCAATATTACAGGATGATCCGAAATAAGGGCAAAACGTACACCTGACTTCTTCACCAGTTCGGCGTTTCTCCACGTTTCGTGCTTCAGTTCTACCTTATATGGATGTGAATCCAGAGGACCATATACCAGGGAAAGGTCTCTTTTCTTGATTTCCTCGAATATTTTCTCACTGTGGAAATCCATTCCATGGTTGATTATGGGCTTTATTCCAAACTGGTCAACAAGTGACATCAGGAATAATGCATCATCTTCCTTATGGAGATGGCACATTATTTTATATTCCCCATTGATTAATTTTATGAAAAATTCTGTTTTCGGGTCTATTTCATCTATAGTTTTCTTTCCATTGTTCATAAGGTTCGCAGCTTTCTGCGCTGACAGAAAGTTTTCCCTTATTATGGCTGCAACGCCCATTCTTGTAGTTGGCCTTGTGCCTTTCCATTCTGTGGTGCTTCTGGGATTGTATCCAAGTGCCATCTTAACGCCTATATCCCTGACAAAAGCATCCTTTGTATTCTTTTCAAAATTCCTTATCAGAGAACCCATGCCACCCAGTATATTTCCGCTACCTGGCAAAACAACGGAATATAACACATTGCTTTCAACGGATTCTGTGAATGCGTGGTCATCCATATAAACTCCATCAATGGCCCGGGCAAGCGGCAGCATAGAATCCAGCTTATCATTTGCTTCACTCTCATATGGAGGCTCCCCTGCCCTATCAAGCCCTATATGGCTGTGAGGGTCAATGAATGCAGGTGTTATAACACCTTCACCAATAATTTCTCCGTAAGGCTTTGTTTCAGTAACCTCTGTAATTGTATCGCCTTCAAAACAAACATACACATTCTTCCGTTTTTTATTTCCATCATAAAGCACATTTGCCTTAACTGCCTTCATAGTAGAATATATGCAAATGCAATTTAAATTTAATGCAATGTTTTCATTTCGTGCTTGCTCATAAATTTTAAATAACCATACCTGATATATTTTACATGAGTTTTGACCTTATACTGAAAGATGGAAATGTATTTTTATATGGCGGATTAAAAAGGACATCCATAGGAATTATTAACGGAAAGATAGCAGCCATAGGCAACTTAAATGATTTCAAGGGCAATACAAAGAGAATTAACCTATCGGGAAAACTGGTTATTCCAGGTGGCGTTGACCCGCATACACACATAGAAGGCTATTCCAGTGCCGGGACAATAAGGAATGGCACCGAATCAGCAGCTATAGGGGGCACCACAACAGTGCTGGATTTTTCACAGGCAAATAAAAATGAGGATACTGTGGCTGCTGCCGCTTCGAAAATAAAAAGATTTTCTGATAGCAGTTCACTGGATTTTACCATAAAGCCCATGATGGTAACAGAAGATTTTCAATCTATAGAGGGGCTTGAATTAATATTTTCACAGTTATCCAAACTCGGGATAATGGCTGTCAAAATTTTCACCACATACAAGAATCTCGGGAGGTACGCTAATAATTATCAGATTCTGCAGGGAATGAACACTGCTAAAAAGTATGGCATAATGGTTCAGATTCATGCAGAAAATAATGATTTCCTTGAAGGAAATATGGAAGCTCTTTTAGCGCAGGGAAAAACTGACCCTAAATACCATGCCATAAGCAAACCGCCGGTGAGCGAGGACGTTGCCGTTGCTGATTCAGCTGTGATGGCAGGAGATTCCGGTGCAAAGGTATACTGTGTCCATCTTTCAACAAAAACATCGCCTGAAATTATAGACAGTGCAAGAAAGCATGGCGTGAATATATATGGAGAGACCTGCCCTCAATATTTAATCCTGGATGATAGCTTCCTTGATAGGGAAGATGGCAATTTATACCTCTGCAGCCCCCCATTGAGAAAAAAAGAGGATATTAATGCAATGTGGAATGCCATATCATCAGGAAAAATACAGGCAGTGGGTTCAGACCATGTGCCATTCCTGGCATATCAGAAAAAGAAAGGAATACCATTTAATAAGGTGCCAAATGGCATACCTGGCATAGAAACTAGATTGCCCCTACTATTTTCCGAAGGCGTACAGAAAGGGCGCATCACACTTGAAAAGTTTGTTGATGTAATAAGCACATCCCCATCGAAAATTTTCAATCTGTATCCTCAAAAGGGTACTATTTCAATAGGGAGCGATGCGGATTTAACCGTAATAGATACTGAGCTTGAACACGGGCTAAGGGCTGAAGACCTGCATATGGGAACTGACATTGCCATATATAGCCATATGAAAACAAAGGGATGGCCGGTACTTACAATCTCTGGCGGAGAAATAGTTGCTGAGAATGATGCGTTCACAGGAAAAGGAAAGAAAGGCCATTTTCTTGGAAAGGAGGCGATTTAAATGAATAACATGGAAAGAATTAAGAAAATACTGATTGAACAGGGATCAATAGGTAGGGAAAACGGAAAAGCAATATCAGAATATAAAGAATTAACAATAAATGATGGTGTAACCAGGCCAGCAGGAACGGATAGAGATAAAAATACAAGGGATTACTTTGTTGATCTGTGTAAAAAGAACGGATTCGATCCATTTGTAGATATTTTCGGGAACATATTTATTACGTTAAATGGAAGCAATTCTGATCTGGGAAAAATAATGATGGGTTCACATCTGGATTCCGTTGTCCAGGGTGGAATGTTCGATGGAGCCATGGGGGTTTTCAGTGCCTTTGAAGTCCTTTTGAGGTTAAAGGAATCAGGATACAGAAACCACAGGGATATTGTTGCAGCAGCATTTACCGGCGAAGAAGGGTCAGCATTCCATCAGCCTATGCTGGGAAGCAATGGTTTCACAGGAAATATCAGCAAAGCAAATCTTTGGGCTTTGAAAAATAGGGATGGAGTTGATTTTAAATCAGCGATGCAGAGAATAGAATACCTTGGTGATTCTGAGTTCCCCGGGAAACCGGAATACTATCTTGAATACCATATCGAGCAGGGGCCTGTACTGGAAGAAAAGGGAAAGGAGATAGGCGTTGTAACTTCCATAACAGGGCAATGTGTGCTTTCTGTAGAAGTTAATGGCATACAGGGACATTCCGGGACTACACCAATGGAAATGAGAAGCGATGCACTGGTAAGGGCAGCCGGGATAATTGCCATGATAGATAAAATTGCAAGGGAAGCATCTAAGAAATACAACAACCATAGTGTAGGCACCGTTGGAGAATTATCGGTGGAACCTGGAAGGTTCAATGTAATTCCAGGCCATGTAGCAATGAAAATAGATTTGAGGAGTGAACACAGCGACAGCCTTGCGTACATGAAGAAAAAAGTCCTGGAAGAACTTGAAACTAAAAGAAATGGCGTTAATATAAAGTACAGCATAGTTGCAGAGGTAGAACCTTCCATAATGTCAGATAAGGTAATGGATGCAATAAAGGCTTCAATAAAGTCACTGGGATTTAGCAGCATGGAGATGCCCAGTGGTGCAGGGCATGATACCATACCTATGTCTAAAATAGCTGAGGCGGGGATGATATTTGTACCCAGTATAAAGGGCTTAAGCCATACACCGCTTGAATGGACAGATTTCAAAGATGTTGAAAATGGATTGGAAGTCCTATTAGGAGCTGTTAAAAATCTGGATAAAAACTAAGCATGGATTTATTAAACATATTTTATTCATAATTATATATTAGAAAACTAAATATATTAATATGATTATAATTGTTTATGAAGTATATTAAATATATGGGGTTTTCAGCTATTGCTGCGGCATGGATAACTATTTTTGCAGCTATCAGTGTAAATCCATGGTTTAGAATTCAAAAAAATGCATTAAGCGACCTGGGTGGAACAAATATTTCAAATTTTTTTCAGCATCAGGCTCCGGCAGACCCTTATATTTATAATGTAGGATTGATGGTAACAGGGCTGCTTATTGCATTATTTGCCATTGCGGCAATTGCAAACTCCAGGAATAGCATTGAGAATACAGGGTCTGCATTCTTCATAATTGCAGGGTTGTTTCTAGCGTTAATAGGAATATACCATGAAGGCACTTACCCCCATGACTTTGTTTCCATATGGTTTTTTATAATTGCTTCTATAGCATATGCTACAATCGGAATTTCACTGTTATTTACAAAATTCAGAAAAGTAGGAATTGCAATTTTGATTATTCTTCCAGTATCATGGGTCCTGTTTATTGAAATACCATGGCAATCTGTTGCCGAGGATGAAATATTCGGAGTTATTGTGATTGACATAATGGTTTTGCTCCACATTTATACATTCCAGAAATTGAAAAATAATAGATGAATTTTATTTGAGATTTGAAACACTGTGATTTTCTTATAATTATAATGCATTGAGAAACCGGGTATATTAACTATGAAAATAGAAGTGAGCTACCTCATGCTAAAGCATAGAGGCTTCCTGCTTCATTGACCATGCTTAACTTCACATAGGGGCTTATATTAAGCCCTTCAAAGCCAGAGGCAATAATCTCCACAGGCGTTAATTCCCTACGCTCCATAGGTACATTTAAATTTATATTACATTTCTTAAAATAATTATTTAATTTTTTATTTTTAATTTTTAATAATTCATTTAATTTTTTAATGCCATAATACATATCATTTAATGCAGAATTATAATCCCTATCGATTATAAAACCACACTTAGGGCAATTGTATATTCTTTCATCTAATTTTATATCATATTTATTATGGCAATTAGAACATTCCTTTGTGGTAGGAATAAATTTATCCAGTAATATAAGTGTTGATGCCTTATGTTTAAGTGCATCGATTATTCCACCTATGCCTGTAGATTCTATCCTTTTGCCAAAGAGATGCTTCCATCCTCTTATATTGTCGTTCTGTGTTATTACTATATCATAATTGGATGTTAAATAATGGACTATTTTGTTTATAGTGTCTTTTCTTTTATTTGCTGTTTTAGTTTGTTCTTTGTTTAATTTATTTTTGTTTTTATAATAGTTCTTAGATTGTTTTTTACTGAGTTTATTCTTTGAACCTTCTGCATATTTAGCTTTTCTTGATAATGACCTCTGCAATCTTATTTCTTTTCTGGATTTTGGTATATTATAGTTTAATATTGAGCCATTAGAGCATGTCAACTGGTTCTTTATTCCTAAGTCAAATGATATTATTTTTTGATTATTAACAGGTTTTTCTAAAATGTATTTATTTCTGTATGCTGTTATGTTGATATAATAATCACTGTTTTTATTGATTAGCAATGCACTTGCCGGTTCATAATAGCATTCTAAGTTATCCAGGCCATTTACTTTTAACAACTGCTTTATATTCTGTATTTTAATATAATTATTATTTATTATTTTATATGTTATAGTATATTGATTCAATGGTATTGATGTTATAAATGATTTAAATTTCAATTTTCCAACTTTAAAGCCATTCTCTTTTAATTTATGAAGACCTCTTATGTTGTCCATTGCCCTGTTAATAATTTTCTCCTTCATCTGTGATGATATATATTTTAATTTCCTTGTTTCATAATGGTCTTTAACATATACATTTACATTCTTTATTTTAGGGTCTATATTAAAAATATCATTGTTGAATTCTTTGTTTATAACATAATTATATAGCCATTTAGCTTCTAAAAAGATTGTGTTTAATGCCTTTATAGTATTATTATTTAATTTATCATTGTCTATTTTTAGTTTAAGTATTATTACATCCTGCGTTTTTCTTCTTTCTCTTGTTATTCTTAACGAATTTTTAATTTTGTTTCTCTTTGTTTCTATCATACTTTCTTCTATTAATTTTATTATATCAATTTAATATATAAATTATTTCCATTTATTTCTTTATTTCCAGAAATTCATCCACATCGTAAACTCAGTGGCTTTCTTTCTGGTAGAATGATTTGTAAAATAAAGGCTTAAATCAATACTACATAATATAGATAAGACCTGGTAATTTTGGCCGTCATTACAGTTTATTTATAAATTTAATCTCAACACCTTTTGTCCCTATTATTTTTAGAAATTCCAACGTGCCGGTTCCTTCTGCCAGGACGATACTTGACCCGTTGGTTAGGGAAATTGAGTAGGATGTAACAGAGATGGTGTGACTGAGTAGATATGTAAATATTGCTATAACCACCACAAAGAAAAACACACCAATTGACAATCCAATATAGCCAAATGCGAGAAATAGCAACATGAGGAGAAACCCTACAATAATCAGAATAATGCGTAGAATATTTATACTTCGAAAACCACCACGCCCGGTTATTACATTCAAACTTGCAATAGAACTATAATAGACATCTTTTTCCTCCTTGCCATTAAACAAAACAAGTTTTGTTTCAGTTGCAATAATTTTTTTATTCCCATGTATATATTCTGCTAATACATCATTATATTGACCCTGTAAATTATCTGTTCCGGGTTGCATAATTCCACAATGAGGCTTTTGGTTATAAATTTTTAGGAAATGTTTTTTAGTATACTATTCCGAGAAATTATTTGAATTCATTGACAATGGGAATTTTAATTATGTATGGTAAATTGCAAATGTGCCTAGATTTTCAAATAATAAAAATTAGAGGGTAAACTTTCCAACTTCTTCAAGCATATCCGGTTTTTTAGCCCTGTAATAAAAATAGAGCACTATAATGAACACAAAGTATATGCCAGAAATATATGAGGCGTAGTTAAGTGGTGGCGCCGGGGCAGGGTATACAACGTATACAATAGCAACTACAAGAGCTATTGCTACTGCCCAGGGTATTATTAAATGCTGTATTATTCTCAAAGTTCCTTTTCTTCTATGGTAAACCCCAAGGCCGATTCCAGCTATTGCATGGTTTGAAAAACTGAAAATTGAGTTGCTTATTATAAGGAATAAGCTGGCTGTTAGAGGGCCGAGAATGAGGCCTGATACTATTGCTATGGTTATGCTCAGCAGGCCGGTGAATATAACAAGGTTCCCTGGCACTTTGTGTTTATTAATACTGGTGAAAACTTTTGGAAATAAGATTTTATCCCTTGCATATGCATAGGATGTTCTCACAGTGCTTGTCTCGAATGCAACCCCTGATGAATTAAAACTATTAATGATAAATAAGACAAATACTGCAGCAACCGCCAGGCCAAGATATTTTGTATAAACATAAATTCCAGGATCTGATAGGTTTGCATACTGGAACATATTGGTAACGCCGTAGACAACGGACTGGGCATAGGAACTAATTATTATAACTGCCCCTATTAACCCGGCAAGTATACCCAGTGCGAGGGGTATGTTTTTCTTTGGATTTTTAGTTTCCTCTGCTACCGGTACCACAGAATTCAACCCACCAAATGTAGCGATTCCAAGAATCATTTCAATTGCAATATCGGTATAGTTGAAATGCACTGCTGCAGCTGTGAATGGTACATATGAGTTATGCGGGCCGGCAATTACTATAAGGGCTATTGATGTCCCTATAAGAAATATAAATTCAGCAAGGCCAGTATAAAGAACGTATTTTAAGGACAGTTTAACACCGAAGAAATTCAAGACTGTTGTCTCTCCAATAATTATAATTGTTAATGGTATCCAGATCCATGGATATGCTGCAGCTAGTGATGGATCCAGTGCGTAAAGGAAGGCGGTTAATCCTAACATGGCGAATCCTGTATATCCAAGGAGGTAATAGTAATAATAGGAAATACCACCATAAAAAGACAGGAATTTGCCCCTGTCCCCGAAGGCTTTCCTGTGGAATGCTGCCCATGAATATGCGGATGCAACCTCCTTTGACCATTCATATGTCACCAGAGTCATGCCACAATAAATGATAAAGGCAAGAACTATAACAAGCGTCATTGAAGAGCCAACAGCCCCGGCAATTCCTACAAAAAATAAGGCAGTAACAGCAGCCGGGCCATTGGTTCCAAGCCCCTGGGCCAGTGCCTGCCACATGCTTAATGTATGGGTAGCAAGGCCGGATTTTGAATCCAGATTGTCCATCAGAATACAACTACAATTTATATATAAATTTATCGCAATATATATGGAACATGGAACACCTCAGATATTCTGATAGAATGTTATTATCATAGAACGTTATACCCACAGATGGATGTTTATGAAGCCATAAAAAAAAGGAGAGATGTAAGGTCGTGGTTTTCTGATAAACACATAGACAATAACACCCTTGGAAGAATATTGAAAGCAGGAAATTATGCACCTTCGGTGGGATTATCACAGCCATGGAACTATATTTTAATCAGGGATATAGAAACGAGAAAGAAAATTAAGGCAGTTGTAGAAGAAAAGAGAATGGATTTTTATAATTCTCTCCCGGATGAAAAAAAGATAAAATTCCAAAATATAAAAATTGAAGGAATTTTAGAATCGGATCTTAATATGGCCGTAACATGCGATGTTTCCAGAAAAGGCCCTGACATACTGGGAAGGGCTACAATGCCGGAAATGTCGGAGTATAGTGTCGTGTTGTCAATAGAGAATATGTGGCTTGCTGCCAGAGCAGAGGGGATTGGAATGGGATGGATCAGTTTCATTGACCCTGATATGGTAAAGAAAATCTTGGGTATTCCTGAAAGTATTAAGCTTGTAGGATATCTTGCAGTGGGCTACCTTTCCGAAGACCATGATATACCGGAACTGGAGGAAAAGAAATGGGAAAAAAGGCTGGATGTTTCTAATTTTGTATACATGGACAAATGGGGAGAGAAGCCTGATCCAGAAACAATTGATAAACTGAAAAATTCATGGATTTGAGGAAAAATAATCATAAAGTATGCGGTATGTTAACCCGAACACGATATAATCCCTGAATTTATATGTTTCATTTTTATGCATAAGTTCTTCCCGCGTTGCCCAGAAATACTTTGAGATTTCATTGTCCGGATGTATTGCTGTTTCAGTGGAAAAACACTCATATGCCTCTACACTCACATTTCCATTCAAAGTATGGTATATTCCCAGTGACCTTTTAACAGTGATTGGCAGTCCTACCTCTTCCATGGTTTCCCTTATTGCTGCCTGTTCACAGCTTTCATTCCTTTCCCTGTGCCCTCCAGGAAGTGCCATCTGCCCTGACCATGGGTCTCCATCCTGTTCAGCCCGTTTTATTAACAGAAATTTATCACGGTTAAATATAAGGGCTACGGCTGCCATGCATTCCATAGATTATTATGAAAAATGTATATTTAACAGTATTCAAAAGGTGGAAATGCCCGGAGTAAGCCTCCTTCTGTTAGCCTTTCGGTTGGCAACATTCGACTATGCGTCTTACCTGAATCTAGCAGCTGTAGTCAACGATTCAATTTAGACTTGCTCCCTGCAGGGAGAGTTCTCATCAGCACTCCATGAAACGTCATTTTTTCAAATCATCCTTCACATGGAACCGTTTATTTCTTGTCTCTTAACCATGCCTCTCGGCATACCGGCTTTCACCGGTTGCAGCCAGCTGTGGAGGGGGGACTTTCCTCACCTTTCGGCGTCAGTTGCCCTCGGGCTTTTCCACCAGTTTATCGCTGCAAAAGATTTAAACTTATCAGGATTTCACACATTCGCTATCGTATGTTGCATCATTGCGATATCCGAATATTTCATTAAATACAGCCAGTGTAATTATAATTCCGGCGAACGAAGCAATGGCCACCACCAGGGTTGAGTACCCCATCCCTATGGCTGAAAACATAATGGGAAATATGGAAATAGATAGAAATGAAGGGAGCTGGTAAATGAAATTGGAGATGCCTACAGCTTTGCCCCTCATGTCTGAATCGGCAACCAGAGCCTGTGAAGTAGTTATTGGCTCATTATTCCAGTGGTTTCCCCATACAAATATCATCATGGATACCGGCAAAACAATATATATATTAAACAGAAGTGCCAATCCTGATATGACAAGCCCGGCAAACGATAGTGCAAAACCTGAATAACTTAATTTTCTCAGACCTATTTTAGGCAAAATCTTCGGGCCTAAATAGCCAGCAGGAATTCCTATAGAATAAATGCCGATAATGATAAAACGGTCATTAATTGCACCGGAGATTCCAAATTTCAATATTATATAAGGAATGAAAAAGGCAAATGTCCCGACCTCAATCCCGCTTGCGATTCCACAGCACCAGCTATACATAGATGTTCTCCACTGTACCCGGTTATGCCTTAATTTCCGGAAGAAATCAATGTAAGTAGCTTCTTTATTGCTAGCTTTCCATATATCTGATTCCGGTATTCTTTTATAGGACAGAAGAAGGAACAGTACTGGAATTATCTGGATTAGTATGGCAATTTTCCATATTGCTGTGGCTTTTAAGCCAGAAATTAGTAGAATTACCACGCTTCCATTTAAACCCAGTATAGCCACGCTCGCCATGAGTGTGTTATAAGCCCCTGTAACCTCACGGTGCCCGGGTTTTTCTGTCTCCATAATATATGAGTAAACGTTGGCAATATCTGCACCTGCAGGAATTCCTGCAAGAAACCGGAATATAACCAGCATTGTCAAATTAATTGAAAGTGCGGATAGTATTGCAGAGATGAGGAATAAAATGAGATTGAAAAAGAACAGTTTCCTCCTGCCAAAGCGGTCTACCATATACCCTCCAAGTACTGACCCGATGGATGCCCCTCCTATAGTTGCACCTGTAACAAGACCCAGCATCGTTGTTCCAAATCTTAAGCTGTGTTCCACAAATATGCTTATCATGGGGATAGAGAATATGTTCCATTCATCGATAAAAAGTGATGTTAGCATAATTTTTGATATGCCACTATTGCCTTGTGGATATTCGGTTTCCATGAAAGCTAAGTCAATAATGTTAAAAGAAAATGTGCAAAGGTGCATTTTGTGCACCGGTAGAAAATTTTTATATCTTTATCTTCCTGTATTTTACAAAGAATATAATATCATAGGAAAGCTTCAGGGCTCCACCGGCGAAAAACATAAAGGGTGGAAATACTGTCATCACAGCACCCACAATCCCGGGTCCGGGAATCAGGGCACCATTCCGCACTGCTGAAAATATAGAATTGCTATTTACCCGGTAATTCTCTTCAATAACAGTATTTATAAGGGTATCCCGAGCCGGCACATCCATCTGGCTTGTTGTCTGCCTGAGAAACAGGAATATTTCACTGATAGCAAGTACGTGTATAACAGGCACAAGCATTAAAAATATGTTGCTCACCGAATGTGTGTATACCATGGTCCTTATAAGACCTATTTTTGATGAAATTAAGGGAGAGATCAGAATAGATATTGTGGTTATAATATTGACTGCAACAAAAATCAAACCGGCTGTGCTCAGGGATATGTGGTATACGTATTTGAAATACAGTGAAATCATTGATACTGTTACCATGCCGCCGGCAAATGAGTCCATTGCAAAGAGGTATGATAGTGAAAACACCCTCTTTTTTGTTTCTACATCCAGATCCTTTCCCTTCATCCTTTTATGCTGCGGGAACCTTATAAATAGGTACAGTACAAACTGGCATAGTGCCACAAGTGTGAGTAAAAGGAATACTATCCTGTAATCGATGTTCACATAAAAGAATAGGAATAATGAAGCTATTATTGATGCCCCATAGGAAAAAAAGTTATAGAGTGAAAATGCCATTCTCTTGCTTTTCATATCCGTTTCATAATGTGCCATAGCATACTGTTCTATTGGCTGGTTCGGGCTTATGTCCCTGCCTGAAAGGGAAATTGAGCCAAGCATTAGGGAAAAGATAAAGACATAAAAATTCATGAATATAAAATTCAACAGCAGGGCTATGGCCAGTGCGGCGGAAATTGCATACATTTTGAGCCAGTTCTTAATATTCAATGCGGGAAATACGTAAATTATCAGTGTTGAGAATGCAATGCTGAATAATACTATGATTCCAACATCAAAAACATTTACAAATTTTGACAGGTAGAAAGGTGTTATAACTGCAAGCATTGATAATATAAATGACCTCGATGCCTTTGAAACTGAAATAAAATAACTCTGGGCCTTCATATAAATCGTTAATGGTTAGTTCAATTCACCCATACGGTTTTTATATTTGTAAACTCAAGTATTCCATATCTGGATAGTTCACGTCCGATTCCGCTTTTCTTCGTCCCGCCAAATGGCAACCTCGGGTCGGAAGCAACAATTTTATTGATTGATACTGTACCTGATTCTATGTATGGAACAAGTTTTTCTGCATTATCCGGGTCTCCCCATATTGAGCATCCGAGCCCGTATGGAGTGTCGTTTGCAAGTTTTATTGCTTCATCAATGGTTTTGAACCTGCTCAACATTGCAATAGGCCCGAAAACCTCTTCCCCATAATCTTTATCCATTTTTACCAGTGCTGGCCTTATTACATTTCCAAAGTTATCCCCGGTAGAGATTACAGTTCCCATAGATTTCAATTCCTTAAGTTGCTTTGTTATTATATCTTTCTGTGATACAGAGGATAGTGGGCCAATATATGTGTCTTTATCCAGCTGGTCTCCCACTTTTACCCTGCTATATTCCTCCAGCATTCTTCTGGAAAATTCATCGTATATAGAATCATTTATAAGGAATCTTTTAGAGGCAATGCAACTCTGGCCATTATTCTGCAGTCTCGCGTAAACGGAGTTTTTTACTGCTTCGTCTATATTTGAAGAATCCAGGACAATATAGGGATCTGAACCACCCAGTTCCATTACAAATTTCTTTATGTTTTTTCCTGCTTCAGCAGCTATTATAGATCCTGCAGCTGTAGACCCTGTAAATGAAACACCGTCTGAGAATTTAATGGCATCATCTATTATTTTGCCTGTTGTTATTGTAGACCTAAATGTATCAAGATTAAACAACTCCTGGATTTTCAAAGAAGACCCGCTTACTATGGAAGCGTGCTTGAGAAGAACAGCGTTCCCTGCCAGCAGTGCGGGAATTGCAGCTCTTGCCACCTGCCATAATGGGAAGTTCCATGGCATTATTATGATTATAACCCCAAGGGGGTCAAATCTTATATAGGATTTTTTTGCCTCTGTATGTATATATTCATTTTCCAGGAACTTTTCACCGTTTTCAATGTAATAATCAAAGAGCCTGAGTGTTTTCTGTACTTCTGCAATGCTCTGGCTTATAGGTTTTCCCATCTCAGATGACATCAGGGTTGCAAGGCTTTCAACATTTTTTTCAAAATTTTTCTTTGATTCTTTCAGCATGTCAATTCTTTTATCAATATTTTCCCTCCATTTGAGCTGGTTTTCCTTTAAATTTCTGATAGTTTCCTTAACATCTTCAAGGCTAGCTACCTTATACCTGCCAAGTTCTTTTTCTGTAAAAGGGTTAAATGTTGATATTTCCATATATAAAAATGGATATTGATTACTTTACCTTTTTGGTGTCCGGTATTCCAATTATATCCTGTTAACAGAATAATTATACCCTGTGTTATTTCTTCTATTAGACGCCTTCCCCTGGATAAATTCCATCATTATATAGTAATTACATACAAATCAGATATATGGAGTTATGAAGTAATGCCAATTATAGGAATAATTAGAGTACTTATTTTCTTTTTTTCTGACGAGATATAATTGTTAAAGGGTATCCGGAACATGCAATTATTTTACCCGCCAATTTTGTTCAATCATAACAATAACTAAATATACTGCAAAATTAATTATAAAAGTATTTCATTACAACACCATGATTGGAGCTATTCTTGCAGGAGGATATGGCAAACGGCTGAAACCTATAACAGACCATATACCCAAAGCACTGGTGGAAATTAAGGATAATTATACCATAATGGACAGACAGCTTTTTGATTTTAAAAATATAGGAATCACTGATGTTTATATCCTTTCCGGATACCTGAGCGAGGTTATAGAAGAACGTTATAAAAATTATAAAGATATGAATATCCATTATCTCAGGGAAGACAAACCTATGGGAACTTTATTTTCACTCTCAAACCTCATGAAAAATATAAATGAGGACGCCATAGTAAGAAATGGAGATACTGTTACCGACATAAATTTCAGGAGCTTTGTGGAGTTTTCGAAATCGAGGGATTATGATGTAGTAATGTATGTAACTAAAATGCAGAGCCCCTATGGAATAGTAGAATTTTCAGGAGACAAGGTTGACAATTTCAGGGAAAAGCCTGAACTTAACCATTATATCAATGCCGGATTATATTATGTAAAAAAATCTGCATTTGAAGCATTTTTCAGAAAATATATGGAAAAGGATATTGAAAAAAGTGTTTTTCCGTACCTTGTAAACAATAACAGGATGGGCGTATACTGCGAGGATGCCCTCTGGCTTGGCATAGACAGCGAAAAGGATTTAGGAACCATAAAAGAGTTATACAAAGGTAGGGAAGACACATCATACGGGTACTTGAAAACATTATACTTTGATGAGGGGAAAAGCATAGTCGAGTATTACATCAGATCAGGTGAAAATGTTGAAATTAAATCTGGCAAAATATTAAAAATAGGTTCAGGCACAGGCTATATTGAGAATGATACGGATAAAAAATATTCTAAGGGGCAGGTAATAAGAACCGCGGATACAACATTATTGTATGCATATGAGAATACTATAATGGAGGAGATATCTATATAAAGACCTATGCCACATCTGCTATTATATTATATATATTATATTCATAAAATTTAATAACCTGTTATTAATGATATTGCCATGACTGTTAGCAGGGGAGAATTATTTAAAGCCATTGATAATATTTATGGTAGAAAAGGAATGTCTAAAAAAGATTCTGAAGATCTCTGCGACTTTATTCTTTCTTTTTTCGGATATGAGGATTACATAATAGACAATGTTCTTTCTGCTGCTGAAAGGGACGTTTTTTACAACCTTGAGGAATATGGAATAGTAACAACCCACAGGGAGGAAATTAACATAGTCCATGGAAAAGCATGGCGCATCAATCAGTGGTATCTGGACAAAGCCAAAATAAATAAGCTAGCAAAGGAAGAAAAGGAAGAAGATTCCGAAAAAAATATATACGATTCAATATTCAAAAATATGTGAATGGTAATTTTTATACTTTATTTTAGAGTTATTAGATAATACAAATGATTAAATAAACTATTAAATATTGTTATATATGATATTTAGAGAAGATGATGGGCATGAATATGTTGAAGTTGATTTTCAGATGCGGCATGAACGATGCTGGACAGAGATTACTGATGGCTTAAATGTTAATATACACACGGTTAGCAGCAATGTGCATAAAGACAATAACTATATTTACGGAACTGTGGAGATAAAGGCAGAATCAGAAAGGGAATTCAAAAAATTCCTTACACTTTTCAAACGGTCCAGTGCCATAAGCGAGATTTTAAGAGTGTCTTCCAGTGCCTATAGAAAAAATCTTTATGAAGTTTCATTCAAGGAAAAATATAGCAATATGATAGTATCTTTGCTGTATGAAAACAATGTTGTTTACCATAATGACCTGATATCTGATAATTTTGAATATATAATGGCAATTGTCCCTGTTGAATCTGTTAAAACCTTAAAATCATCACTATCAGAACTTGGAGAGATGCCCTATTTCCATATGAAGAGCGACAGGCAAAATGGAAAAATTGATAGTGTATTCAATTTAACTGACCAGGAAGCATTTACAGTGTATATGGCTTACCAGAATGGGTATTTTAACATACCCAGGGAAAAATATCTCAGTGAACTGGCTACAATAACAGGGCTTTCAAAGTCAGCCCTGGAAGAATACATGAGAAAAGCAACGGGAAAAATCATGGATGAATGGACCCGCAAGAATAGATATTTTTTGATGAAGAAATTTGGTGAGTAGGGGATTAAAATGGATTTCAGGAATAAAAATGCTATAGTTACAGGTGGTTCAAGAGGCATAGGGAATGGCATTGCAAAAGCTCTGGCAGACAACGGCGCAAATGTTATAATTACATATGGCAACAACGACAATGCTGCGGATGAAACTGTGAAATATATAAGAAGTAAGGGAGTTTCAGGCGAAAAATACAAGATAGACCAGTCGGATATAGGAGAAATAGATGGATTGATGAAATTTATTAAAGATAAGTTCAAAACAGTGGATGTGCTGGTCAACAATGCCGGAATTTGCCCGTTCATGGATTTTTTTAATATAGACCAGAATTTATTTGAAAAAGTATGGAAAGTCAATGTGGAAAGCCATTTTTTCATCACACAGCGTGTCTCACAGATGATGATAGAGAACAATACTAAGGGAAAAATATTATTTATAAGCTCAATAAGCGCAATAGTTGGCGGGAAATTTCAGGCACATTACACCACAACAAAGTCTGCTATGAATGGATTAATGCATTCACTGGCCATAATACTCGGTGAGCACGGGATAATGGTTAATTCGCTGGAACCTGGTACTATACTTACTGATATCAACACAGAAGACCTTTCAAATAAAAAGAAAAGGGAGTATATGGAAAACAGAATACCCCTAAGAAGATTGGGAAATCCTTCCGATATAGCTTCTCCGGCTTTATTCCTTGTTTCCGATGAAAATACATATATAAATGGTGCTGAACTTTTAGTTGACGGCGGCATGCTTGTTAATTTACAGTGAACTACCTCATGCTAAAGCATAGAGGCTTCCTGCTTCATTGACCATGCTTAACTTCACATAGGGGCTTATATTAAGCCCTTCAAAGCCAGAGGCAATAATCTCCACAGGCGTTAATTCCCTACGCTCCATAGGTACATTTAAATTTATATTATATTTCTTAAAATAATTATTTAATTTTCTATTTTTAATTTTTAATAATTCATTTAATTTTATTATATCAATTTAATATATAAATTATTTCCATTTATTTCTTTATTTCCAGAAATTCATCCACATCGTAAACTCAGTGGCTTTCGTTCTGGTAGATGGATTTGTAAATTTATTTAATAATAATTTTGACGGAAAAACTCATGTGAGTTACTATATTATTAAATTTTTGATATAACAGCGGTTATTCTTATAACGGGTTATATTTTTTACCCATTATACAGGATAATAATATCTTGCCGTAGGTATTTAAGATTAAAAATATTGTATAATCACTTAGATCGTTTTACATTTCTTATTTTGAATCTCATAGTTACAAAAAATACAGACATGTGCATCTGTTAAATGGCATGATTGTTACAAAAAATAATAAATATTTAAATTATAATATAATTTTATAATATCCAGTTATTTCACCACATCTCTCGAAGTTTCCTCCAGTGATTTTCTTTCAGTTCTCACATATTCCGGCTTAAATATGTAAAGCAGTGTTACCACTATAAATGCTAGAACAAAGAAAGCCCCTGCTATATATCCTATATACTCAATACCAAACGCAACTATCATCGGTGTGAATAACCCGAATATCCCTGCTTCGAACCTCATAGTAAACCAGACAAACCCCTGTCCGGAGTTTCTGAGGCTTGTAGGGAAATGTTCCAGTGATAGCAGCCTTGTGGTGGTCCAGATACCGAGCCCCTGGCCAATACCGAATAGCAGGAATGAAGCCAGTAGAACGTATACGTTTTTAAGGAATGGCGGATAAACGAGAAGGAAAAATGATACTGCCGCCATTGCAGCGCTTGCAAGGTAAAGCGGAACTCTCCCCACACGGTCTGATAAATAATAAAATATTAACAGTCCGGGGACAATAGCACTTCCAAAGTAAATGGCCTCAAATGCATATGTGTCTCTAAGGCTTACCAGATGAAGCGAACTGAATATGTACGGGAAAAACTCACCGTATGTAGAAGCAGGTATTCCCCACATAAGGTATAAAAACCAGGCCAGTAGCATGAACCATCCATATTTCTTGAAAAGTTCCTTATACTTGTCTATCGTGAATTTTTTGTTTTCCTCATCCTTAATATCTATGTGAAGCAGTTTAGCAGATTTCTGCAGGTCTGTTTTATTTCCACGCATCATATCATATCTTGGAGATTCTGTAAGGTTTCTTCTCAGTAACCAGCTCACAAAGGCGAGTAAACCGAGCATAATCCATATGACCCTGAATAATACCATGCCTGTGTTGTACAGTGCTATCGCTATTCCAAGCTCCACAAGGACACCGACATACCACATTATTGTTGTAATGCTCATCAATCTGCCACGATAATTTTTTGGCGAGAATTCAGTTATCAGGCTCCAGGATGTGGGAACGTCAGCACCTACTGCTATTCCAACAAGGGCATAAAATACCATTGCCCAGACTATATTAAAAATACGGCTGGGGAAAATTCCAGTTATTGCGAGCAATATTGCAGATACGCCATATATTATCATATCAACCTGATAAATAAATTTTCTACCAAATTTATCTCCTAACCTTCCGAATCCAAGTGCTCCAAATGCAGCACCCAGGAGTGTAATCAATGCAGGTAACCCATCTTCCAGGGTTGTAAAATTCAGCAATGTTCCGATAGCCAGAAGAGTTATTCCGGTACCTGCAAGCATACCAGCGTCCAAAAAATCTCCAAGTGATGCAATAAAAGTCCACTTGAAATGAGTTGATGAGAGCGCAGCATCGTCATAAGTTTTACTATCTACCATAAGTTCACCTTAAAATATATTTCCATTAGTGTATATATAGTAATTCCCAAACTATTCCATAGTATACTGCATAATGCATATATTATATACAATATATAAAGGGATAGTGTGTGTACCCCTGTATGTTTGAATCAATGTATAACAATACATTCGGGCAATTATTTGATTGAATTTATAGATTATATGTTTCTAAAATTCAAGCCCATCTATATCAGGGTCATATGCAGATAGTACATTTACGTATAATTTTAATTTATCATATGCACTGTAACATTCAAAAATATTTTCTGCTATCCCCATTGGTATGCTTTTAAGTATATTTGAGCTTTTAAAGGATGCGTCTGTGAATATTATTTTGCCTTTGCCTGTGTTAATGATAAAGGCCAGCGATGCCCTGTGGTGGCACCCTACCCATAGTGCACTGATTCCTGGTATCAGTTCAGTAATATTTTCTGCATCAAAAAAGTGAATTCTGTCTTTTGCCTCAAATAAAAGGTATTGAAGCACATTTTCAGGGATAAATAGATTCCTATTATCGTTGTGTGGGCCAGGTACCATAATATCATTAATCCATCCTTTCTTCAATATATGGTATGTTGCATTCTTAAATTCATCCGCCCTTCCGGTAGTGTAGTCCTGTAAGGGAGTAAATGAGATATTTTTAACATCTTCCGGCTTAAATCCAGCTTTCCTTAAAGTTTCTATGGAATCACTGGATGTGAATTTTGCCCTGCTGCCTGCGAACTCAACCATTGCACGGTTTCTTTCTTCCATGTCCACTGGCATTCCAGCATTTATCAGGAAATTTGTTTCGTCGTTATATGCCATTATCATATGAAAATGTAGGGTTTCCCAGTTTCCCCATCCGGACATCCTGTAAACTTCCGGCGCAGGTACATCTGATTCCCCTACCTTAAAAACCTTAACCCTGAATACATTTTGAGCCATTTATACCAGATAATCATAAATGAACAGTAAATAAAATATTTTCCATACATTTCCGGGGAAGATTTTAATTTAAATACACCATTATGATAGTATGAAACCGATCAGCGGGGTAATTCCTGCAATACCAACAATATTTAAAGATAATATGGAAATAGATTTCGATGGAATTGAAAACTGCATCGAATTTGCAATTAAATCAGGTGCCGGTGCCATTGCGCCAATGCTCCTCGGCGGTGAATTCTATAAATTAACATTCAATGAAAAAATTGAAATAATTAATAATGTAAGTAAATTCAGGAAGCGAATTAAAATATTCGCAGGAGTATCCGAACCGGCAACATTTGCTGCGGCAAAACTTGCAGAAAAAGCAAGGGATTCTGGGGTTTCTGGTATAATTTTAATGCCTCCATACTATTACCCGTATGGAAAACTTGAGAATAGCATAATAGCAAAGCATTTTATTGATATATCTAACTCCATAGATATTCCTGTAATTATACAGGATTTTGGATACCGGTCTAATATGCCATTAAAATTATTGAAAACCATAGCGGCCAATAATATAGCAGGAATAAAAACAGAAGGCAAGGACAGTGCCAGGAGAATACATTTACTGCATACCAATTTTCCTGATATTTCCATTCTTGGCGGGTATCTTGGCTTCGATATGGTTAATGAGTTGAACAATAGTTCTGATGGGTCTATAACAGGATTGGCATTTCTGGATATATTATCCGGAGTTTATGAAAAATACCGAAACAATGATAAAACGTATATTGATGATTTCAGCAAAATTCAGGAATTGCTTGGATTTGAAGCAGAAAATCTAAAATTCTTTGTCCAGATAGAAAAGAAAATACTGTACAGGAGAAAAATAATAATATATACAAATGTTAGAAGCCCGGAACCTGAAATGCCAGGCCGGATGGATTCAAAATTAAATATGATTCTCGATAAGATCTGGATTTAATGGTATATTGATTACTGTGGTTTGTATTCCAATCCGAATCCCGGCTTATCGCTCAATGTAAAGTAGCCTTTCTCCGGAAACAGCGTGCCCTCCATGTGCTGTTCCATCCATTCCCTGTATTTTGTCAGGAATTCAGCCACAGGCGTGACGCTCTCAGGTTCTGAGCCGATTACATGCAAATTGTAGATATTTCCCGTATGTGGAACTACTATGGCTCCGTAGGTTTCAGCCAAGGCAATAATTTTTTTCATAGGTGTTATTCCACCGGTCCATACAGCATCGGGCTGCAATATCCTTATTCCCGCATCAAGCAACCGCTTGAAGTCGTATACATGGTAATGGTGTTCTCCTTCAGAAATCGGAATTCCAGTCTTCCATGATAACATTTTCATAGCGTCGAAATCATCAGGCATCAATGGCTCTTCAACCCATGCCATATCGTACCTTTCCAGTTTTTTGACCATCTTCAGGGCAAAATTATAATTCCATGACATCCAGGCATCTCCAGCAAGCTCCACGTCATATCCCACAGCATCCCTTATTGTTTTAACAAGTTCTATATTTTTCTCCAGCCCGTTAATATCCGATGGGCCTGAAATAAATCTCATTTTCATTGTTTTATAGCCCTGGGAAACATATTCTTCCGCCTCTTTCCGGAGTTCTTTCAGGTCCGTCGGGTGCAGATGTGAGGCATATGCCCTTATGCGTTTTCTCGTTGCCCCACCCATTATTTTATATGCAGGGACATTGAGAGATTTAGAATATATATCGTACATCATTATGTTCACAGCACTGAGTGCATGCATCATCACACCGGACCTGCCAAGGGGAAGGGAAAGTCTGTAAAGCATATCCCATGCCATATTGATTTCCGAGATGTTAAATTCCTTAAGCTTGCCAGAAAATTCCATTACAAAAGATGCCACATCAGAGGTTGTATTATAGTATGAACTGTATTCCCCGGCCTTCATTTCAAGGGTGCAAACTTCGTTTATCATTGCAGCCTCGGTTGGAGATACCTCGCCAAGTATGTCCTTGTAGTAATCTGTGGGTTTTACGTATTTATACACAGGCTGTTTAACCTTTTCCCTGCCGATTATTTTAATACTTTCAACTTTCATACGATCATGTTTATAATTATTGATAAGTATTAAACATATATCCGGATATGTTTATAGCACAATAATACACTAAAACTTTAGATATCCACGTATGGATATATTCCAATGCAAATATTAAATTGCATTTTTATTTTGCTCCCTTTGCAGATGATATTTATATTATTATAATATATTAATTTATGAAAGCCGTTATTATAACCATTGGAAATGAGATACTCAAGGGAAGGACAGTAAATACAAACTTTTCTGATATAGGGAAAATATTGACCTATTCCGGATATGATGTAATAAAAGGGATAATAGTGCCTGATAATCTGGAACAAATTGCAGGTGCATTCAAAGAGGCATCCTCTATTGCCGATCTTATAGTTTCTTCCGGTGGATTGGGCCCGACCTACGATGATATGACATTAAAGGGTTTTTCACTGGCATTTAACCTGAAAATGGAGAGAAATGATAATGCGATGAATATGGTGCTGAAAAAGGTACATACATTAACTCCGGAAAGGGAGAAAATGGGAATGATACCTGAAAATTCGATACCGATAGAAAACAAAGCAGGCACGGCGCCTGGCATATATGAAAATATATCAGGGAAAGTATTCATTATCCTTCCAGGTGTACCACGGGAAGTTGAAGCAATAATGAAGGAAGTGGAACAGAGGATCAGGATAAAGGATTTCCATTACGTAGACAGGTCAATAGACCTTCACGATGCAAAAGAAAGCCTTTTAGCCCCTTTGATTGCAAAATTAATGAAAGAATATGGAGATAGGGCATATATCAAGACCCATCCGAAACTGGATAATGGAAAGCCGTGGGTTGAAGTAGAAGTTTCTGCCTCCGGAACTGACCCTGATGAAGTGGAAAATTTTGTATCCAGAATTCTGGAAATTATAGAGAAGGAGGCCGATAAAAGTAACTATGAATAATATTTGAAATAAATATCTTAAAATAGAGCCGATAACTTAATCAGTGGAAATATTATTAACTATCATGAATAAAGATATGGCCAGGAAGCTTATAGCCATAGTCGCCTCCAAGAAGGCAGACGGCTACAGCAAATCTGATTTTACCAACATTCTTTCATTTAAGAGAACACTGCTTCCCCCTGAGGATGTTGATAGGTTTTTACAGGTTTCCTTAGAATCCATGCTGCTGGTTGAAAAAAACGGTAAATACGTGCCGAATTTCAGTACCGAGGGTGTTATAGTCCCGCTTGATTTTTCCATTGATGTTGATGAACTATTTTCTGAAGCCACTGAAAAGCCACTTATTGATAGAATGCTTGAGGCAGCGTCGGCTTCTGGAAAAATGACAAAGAAAGAGGCGATAATAAGGGCAAAGGACCTTCTATCTGGAATGCAGTTTATTGACTTTGAAACTGCAATAATTACGGTATTATCAGATAGCGGGATAGATGTAACGCCTTTTGTACAGGAAAAAGAGAACAGTTTCTAAATATTTAATAAATTATATTGAAAGCCTCAGGCACTGTGGAAGAGACCTTTATACCGGTGTTTGAGAACATTGACCTGCCACATTCAATGCCAGCATCCCGGAGCTTTATCATGCTCGATTCAATAGATTTTGTATCCTTACCAGATATTCTTGCAAAATCCGCTATATCTGCAAAGTAAAGTGAAAGGTCATTCGTTTTGAGCCTTTCCATTGTGGAAAGAAATTGTTTATCCGGATTTTCTATGTAATCCAGCTTTTGAGCTACCTCTGAGTTGAGATTTCCAAGCCATAAAGGGCCTTCCCGGGAAGATGGATACACACCAGACAATCCGGAGTGCCTATCAAATATTCCCACCTGATCCAGCTGGGCATCTGCTTTACTGGATGAAGAAATGATCTGGAATATTATACGGTAATAATGTGAATGCCAGAGTGAGATCATGGGAATGGCTGCTTTGTCCAGGGCCGCAGCCCTCTTTACTATTTCCCCGATTAAAAGCCTTATTCCGGATTCGTGCCGGTAAATGTCGTTTATTACAAATGCTCTGTAACGCCTCAAAGTTTTGGCTGGCATGGATCCAGTAAGCGATGTGAGATCTGTTGCAGTAACCCCTATGTATCCCCTGTTTCTAATATTAATCATTGCATCATCCATGTATGGCAATACAGAACCATAGGGGTCTATATCGATATAATCAAAAAGGTAATCGTTTAATATAGCCTGGAAAGTTTTATTGTAAACCTCAACAGGTGAGTTGTTTAGTTCCCTGTTTATATTAATATATTCATATGACTTTTTATTGATTTCTGATATTACAGCTTTTATTCCTGCTTCCCTGTTTATTCTAATTCCCCTTACCCCCGTACCGCCAAAGGCATCGAGGGCTATTTTAGGCTTTACTGTTCTGAGAAATGAAATTGTGATGTCCCTGTTCAATTTCTGGTCCATGTTGTAAAATCCAGCAGTCCGTGTGCCCGGGCCCTTAATAATAAGGTTATCCGGGGCCATTAACTCTACAGCCCCCTCCCTGATTGTCTTAAATTGACTCTTCTTCTCCATTCAATACCTTTAAAATTTTAAATGGGAGTATATTCTTGTTAATCGGGGTTATATCGAAGACCCTCACACTTTCATACCCACGGAATTCCTGTAAAACCGGATTCCTGGACTTCTTATGCAGGGTAACTATTATAGATTTGTCAGATTTCATTGTCTCCTCTATTTCTGCTTTTATCTGTTTTGTTGTATTTTCAACCTTTCCAAGTTCGTCAAGTACTATAACATCAGCTTCTTCCCTTGATTTCTGGAGGCTGGGTACCAGAAGGCCTTCAAGTAATTTTGTATCCACGCCAAGCTTGTCTACCTTTACCCTTGAGATTAAATCGATCCTGGCAAATTCCACCCTTCTCTTTGTAAGAATGTCTGTTATATAATATGCAACTACCCTTCCATGCTCAATTTTTTCAGACACAAGTGTGCCTTCTATAACTTTCCCGTTGTTTTGAAGCATTTCCATAATTTTATTCAGCGCATCGGTTTTTATCGAACCGATAGGTCCTGTTATTCCTACTTTTATTCCCATTCTTATTCCTCCAAATACATCAGCGGGTAATTCAGGTCCTGCATATATTGCATTCTTGCCTTTACCTCCTGATCGTTATATCTTATAGCCAGCCTCACATCAAGCATATCCCCGGAGAGGGATACATACTGAAATGAGGTGTTTCTTTGCCCTTCAATGTTGATTTTTACCGATATGCTTTCTACAAAAGGCTGTAACTTTATACTCTTTTCTATTGCATTTTCCATATCTTTCCTGTTGCTATCGTTTACTGGCACTCCTATGAACTGATGAAATATTGCCCCCAGTTTTATTCCGGATTCAAATATTGCCCTTTCCCTGTCAGTGCAATTGAAATATTTTCTGGATGGATCATTCATTTATACACTATATTACATATAATTAATTAAAGATTGTTTTTTATTCTGACACTTTTTAAATATTCCTATGGGAACATAATAGCTATGTAGATGCATTTATATGTATGATTAGGATAACTTTAACGACATTAAAGTTAAATAAGGTGGAATATGTGAGCGTTTACAAGAACATTATGGAAATCCTGAAATATAAAAGGGTCCACATGACATTAATAGACCCTGCCGCCCAATCTCCTGACAGGTCTGTGGAACTGGCTGAAAAAGCTGATAAGGCTGGCACAGACTTTTTCCTCATAGGAGGGTCAACCGACATAGATTCCAGATTAATGGATAAAACCATAAGCGGGATTAAGGAGAAAACTGAAAAGCAGATAATTATATTCCCGGGATCAAGAAGCATGATAAGCCGTTATGCAGATGCAATTTATTACATGATGCTGATGAATTCAACCAATATAGATTATATAGTGGGCCATCAGATTGGCTCGGCGTCTATACTCAAAATGATGGGAATAGAAACAATACCTATGGGATATTTAATATTTGAGCCTGGCATGACTGTCGGGCGTGTTGGCAATGCGAGGCTTATAGGAAGGGATGATGAAAATACTGCATTGTCATATGCATTTGCTGCCGAATTTTTCGGATTCAAACTTCTTTACCTTGAAGCTGGTTCAGGGGCACCCGAACCGGTAGGATGCAATGTTATCAGGAGAATAAAGGAATCGGTAAAAATTCCTGTTATAGTTGGAGGCGGAATAAGGGATTATGGAAAAGCCAGGTCAATTATAGATGCGGGAGCAGACATTATAGTTACAGGAACAGTAATAGAGAAACATTCAAATCCCTATATGGCTTTAAAAGATATAATCAGTGCAATATGATTTTCTCTAACAATTTTTATTCTGCTTAATCCCCCTAAATTATATTAGGAAAGAAAAAATCTGGAACAATGGATAATAATAGCCTGGGTGACCCTCTTTATTTTCTTTATGCAATTCAGAGAAGCCCCTATGGTTTCAACCTTAAATGGAAACATGTCAAGCCATTAATATCATACATGTTCGGCAAAGAAGTTTTTGAAAATCTGAAAAATGATCAGGTAATAAATACATATAATGATGAAAATATACTGGAAATAATAAATATACCAGACATAAAGTACAATATTCCTGACGCAGAAAAGGAAATACTATTTCATAAATTTATAGATTTTGTATCCGGCAATAAGCTCATATCAGGAATTATGAAAATTATGTACCTCGACAGGAAAATTGCCCAGTTCATTATTGATATTTTAAACCAGAACCCTGATAAAACAATGGATGACCTTGTAGAGGCATCTGCATTCCCGATTGTCAATTTGCCGGATTTTTATTACTCAAAAGCATTTGCAGATTACTGCAAGCCATATATAGAGAATTTCAATCTGGATATGAAAGACATACTGAAATACCTTGGCAGGGAATGGTTTGTAAAGCTTGTAATTATTTTGAGGGATGGAACATTCAACAATAACAGTTTCTCAAAATCCATGGAGAACAACGGTCATGAATTTATATCAGGGGTCAGAGAGATAATAGAAAATGACTATCTCGCTGAAATAATAGTAAATCTGGACCTGTTTCTCAGTGACAGGAGAGTAAACAGGGCAATTATGAACTATGCATCCCGGTCTGTTAAGGAAAAGTTCATTAAAAGATTTTATGACTGGCTATCCATAGCAAATGATATAATGGTAGGGCTTGAATTCGTCATAGGCAGTATATTCTTTCTGCCCAGTGAGTTAAAGTATTCCACCCTGGGGGTTTACCTGTTTATAACAGGAAGTACACAGCTATTGATAAGGCCAATGATAAACATAGCAAGGAGAATACATATATTTTTTCTCCACAAAAAAATTTAACTTTACTTTTGCCTCAAAATGCGCAATCTTTGGATTGCCTGCGATACCTCATCGGGTTTCAGGTCGTTCATATTTTTTCCGGTAAACTTTGATATGGCAGCCCTTGTAAGTATTACCGTTTCTATTCCGGTTCCAATTGCCGCAACCACAAGCACGGTAAATCCGGTGATGAATATATGCAGGTGGCGCGCTGCATAACCGGTATTGAGCGTGAAATATGTAAATATGAAAAATGATAGAATGAAAATAAGTGAGAGGGAAAAGGTGACAAGCCTCAGGCGGAAAAGCCTCACGGCTCCATTTCTATCAAGTTGTGCCATAGCTAGCTAAAACAAAAGGAAATATTAAATTTTTGCCTCTCCACAAATTATTGATTAAATATGCGTGGTCAAATTATGCCATTTCTGTCAATTTAAAAAATAGATAAATTTAATTTATTAATTAAAATACTGCTCCATGAAGGTTAAGGTTCAGATAAAATATTTGCCCAATGTGGAGGACCCGGAGGCTTTAAGCATAAAAAGAAACCTGGAATTGATCGGGTATGAAGGCATAAAGAATATTTATTCCTATAAAATTTATGAATTTGAGACTTCACTTGATAGGGAAGATAGTATCAGTGAAATCAGGGAAATCGCAGAAAAACTTCTCACCAACCCTGTTATACAGGAATATAAAATAGAAGATATAAGTGAATAATATGTATGATATAATTAAAAGCTCAAATGAAAACCTGGGTAAAATAGCAGGTGAACTGGGGCTAACATATGATGAAATAGTGATGCTGAGAAATTATTTTACCGGGCTGGGAAGGAATCCTACTGATATTGAAATTCAGGCTATCGCACAGGGATGGAGTGAACATTCCTGCTATAAATCATCCAAGCTGTATCTTAAAAAATATTTTTCAGGCCTTAAAAGCGATTATACAATACTTACAATGGAGGATGATGCAGGTGTTATATCCTTTGATAAGGACTATGCCTATGTTGTGAAAATGGAAAGCCACAACCACCCGAGCGCTGTAGAACCATATGGTGGTGCAGCAACAGGAGTTGGCGGAATCATAAGGGATGTACTCTGCATGGGTGCACAGCCGGTTGCCCTCGTGGATTCCCTTTATTTTGGAGACCCTGACAATATGGATGGAAATCTCACAGAGCGCTTTATATTGAACAGGGTGGTTGCAGGCATCAGGGACTATGGAAACCGTGTGGGCATCCCCACGGTAGCTGGATCTACACATTTTAATAAAGTCTATAATGGAATGCCTCTGGTGAATGCAGGGTGCATCGGAATCGTAAGAAAAGATCATGTAGTGCGCAGCAGGGTAAGTGTGGAAGGAGACCTGCTTATTGTATGTGGCGGCAGGACAGGCAAAGATGGGATCCATGGAGTTAATTTTGCATCAAAGGTCCTTGACAAAGGCAGTGAAGAAAATAGAAATGCTGTGCAACTTGGCAATCCAATTATAAAAGAACCGTTGATACATGCTATTCTCGAGGCAAATGAAGAGAGAATTATAGATGGAATGAAAGACCTGGGTGGCGGTGGGCTATCCAGTGCAGTGAGTGAAATGCTCTTTGCAGGAGGCATGTCAGGAATCATTAACCTTGATAAGGTGCTCCTGAAGGACAGCCATATGGAGCCCTGGGAAATATGGGTCAGTGAATCCCAGGAGAGAATGTTTCTTGCAATTAAGCCATCCAACCTCCAGAAAATAAGCAGAATTTTTGAAAAATGGGGCATTGAATATTCCATTATAGGAGAAACAGTAAAAAATGAAAACCTTGTAATTAATTTTAACGGGGAAAAAATTCTGGATATGAAGCTCTCCTTCCTTACCGGAGGGCCGATGTATGCACGGAGTTACAAAAAGCCTGAGATGGAGGAGAAAACGGTACTGGACCGTGAGCCCGAAAATTACAGGGATTTTATTCTTAAATTTCTTTCCAATCCAAATATTTGCTCAAGGTTCAACATAGTAAGGCAGTATGATTTCACAGTACGCGGGAATACTATTGTAAAACCATTTGCTGGATTCCCCAATCATGAAACACATTCAGATGCAACCATCATTAAGCCGGTAGAAGAATCATATCAGGGGCTTTGCCTGACATCCGGATCTATACCGGAAATGGTAGGAATAGAGCCATATAATGGAACAATGCATGTTTTATCAGAGGGGTACAGGAATATACTTAGTTCTGGCGGCAGACCACATTCAATAGTGGACGCACTGAATTTTGGGAATCCGGAAAACCCTGAAACAATGTACAGATTCATTGAATCGATTCATGCAATATCAGATTTCTGCAAAGCGACAGGATTGCCACTTGTATCTGGAAATGTCAGCTTTTACAATGAAACGGACATTGAAATTCTTCCAACCCCGAATATGCTGCTGATAGGAAAAATAGAAGATGTGAGAAGGGCAAAAACAGTAGAGGCAAAAACTCCCGGGAATCCTATTTATCTTGCAGGCTCCATTATAAATGACCTGGCAGGGAGCCAGTATTCCTCTATTATGGGCACGGTTCACACAAAATTGCCTGACATGGATATAGATGAACTTGTCAATATTAATAAGGATTTATCTGACTCAATGGACTATATTGAGTCCATGCACGATATTTCCACAGGCGGATTGCTCATGGCAATTCTCGAAATGTCATTCGGAGGGCCATACGGGATTGAGGCTGATATATCTGATATCCATGGAAGGACAAATGAGAAACTGTTCTCAGAACTTGGGACCGGCATATTGATAGAAGTAAGAAAATCGGATGAAAAAGATTTCCTTGAAGCTTTCAGCAGGTCTAATATCAGGAAAATTGGAACTGTTATAGATGGCGAGGTAAAAATCAGTGAAAATGGAAGGTATATATTATCCGCCAAAAGTGAAAAACTGCGTTCCATATGGGAAAAGGGGCTGGATAAATATATTTAATCACAAAAATTTATAATAATAGGTCTTAATATGGACTTATGTCCGATTACATACATGAATTAAGATTTATGGAAGAGAAGAATTTAACCCTGGAAATCAGTTACAGGCTCAATTATGAAGATAAGGCATGCGGTTCCATCAGGATCTTTGCCGGCCAGATCGACCCGGAAAAGGATAATTATGAATTATATATGGAACTTTTAGAATGTGGGCTCACACCTGAACAGGTAGAGGAACGCGTAAAGAAAATGGAAGATGAAATCAACAGTGGAAAGCTAGACCTTACACTTTAACAATAATTATATAATAATTTAAAATACAAAAGAGAATGGTCAAGAAGAAAGTAATTGTTGGCATTGTGCTTATAGTAATAGGAATTTCACTTGTCATCGGCGGCGTTGCAACAATTACCGGTGAACCTTCTGATCATACAGTAAAAGAATACAGCAGCAATGTTTATACATCTACCCAGTTTAATTTTTCCACCAACAGGGTACTTTTAATGGTAACATCGGATAATTCCTCAGCAGGGCTGGTAAATTGCAGCAATATACAGGAACATGCATCCAGTTTTAATTCATCCAATATACACAATTACACGGTTACTCCAGCTAAATACGTTGACGGTGAGCCATATTATGCTAACCTGAACGGGACTTACAAATATGTGGTCATTACAGACAAGGCACCAACAATGGATTATAATTTTGTTACATCCTCAGAACTTGCAAGGGTTACCGATGCAAGCTATGTAGCTGCTGCAGGTGCACTTCTAACCGGTTCAGGGATCATAATTGCAATGGTTACAATACTTTTCGGGAAAATAAATGCCCGGAAGTAGGATTAGTTTTTCGTCTTTAATTCCAATGCTATAACCAATATACATGATTTTATGCCAGAGATTTTTTCAGAGAAGAAACAGGGCTGGATGCCCTGTGAACTAGAGTTTTTACCTTGGATAAATATGTCCATGAAGGAGCTTAGTCCATTAACCAATGATACAATTTCGAGAATAAGAATAGTAGAGGGCCCTGAACATCTACATTAACAACACAAAAAACTTTAAACTAATTGTAATAGGCTTATATGATCGTTTCACCACTGGATTATCGATATGGCAGGGACAATGTAAAAAACATATTTTCAGAGGAAACAAGGTTAAATATTATGCTAAATGTTGAAGCTGCAATTGCCCAGGCCGAGTCATATTACGGCATCATACCTGAAGAGGCATATGCAGACATAAGAAAAGTTGTTGATAACAATGAAGTAAAAATAGGCAGGGTAAAGGAGATAGAGGCAATCATAAACCACGATGTAATGTCAATAGTGGAAGGTTTAACGGAAAAATGCACTACTGGAAAAAATTATGTGCATTTCGGTGTTACTTCCAATGACATAAACGACTCTGCCTCTGCAGTGCAGATGAAAAGAGCCATAAGCATAATAATATCTGACCTTGAGGATCTGGGCAAAGCCCTTGTAAGCAGGATAAAAGAAAATGAAGAGACAATAATGGTTGGTAGGACCCACGGGCAACATGCATCCCCTATAACACTGGGACTAAAGTTTGCTGTGTACCTTTCAGAGATCGGCAGGCATCTGGAGAGGATCCAGGAAGCAAGAAAACGGATTATTGCAGGCAAAATCCTTGGCCCGGTTGGAACAGGCGCTGCACTTGGAAAAAATGCCCTTAAGATTCAGGAAAAAACATGCGAAATACTGGGCATAACACACGAAACGGCATCAACCCAGATAGTTGGTAGGGATAGGTATATTGAATATCTTTCAATAATAAACAATATATCGGTATCCATGGAAAAATTTGCAACCGAAATACGGAATCTTCAAAGGCCGGAAATTTATGAACTTTCAGAATATTTCGATAGTGATAAGCAGGTAGGGTCAAGCTCCATGCCATCAAAGAGAAACCCCATAGTTTCCGAGAATATAGTTAGCCTTGCAAGATTAACAAGGTCATTTATAATTCCTGAATATGAGGCGGGAGTCCAGTGGCATGAGAGAGACCTTACCAACAGTGCACTGGAGAGATTTACCATACCATATGTATCCATACTCGCAGATGATATAATAACTAAAATGACCGGTGTATTTTCACATTTGTTTATAAACCGCGAAGAGATGAAAAAAAGGGCATATGGAGATGAGTTTATTATGTCTGAAAGTGTTACCACCACCTTAACGGAAAATGGCATGCCCAGGCAGGATGCCCATGAATTTGTCAGGGAGGCTTCAATGCATGCCTATAAACAGAAAAAAACGTTAAAGGAAACTCTGGTGGATATGGGTATTCTAAACCACATCTCTGAAAAAATACTTGATCGAGCTATGGAGCCTGAAAATTTCCTCGGTGTTTCAAAAGAAATATGCGAAGATGCAATAAAAAACTTTGATAACCTTCAAAAATACCTGGCAGGTGAGATATATGATTGAAAATTTCGAGGATACAAAGAGGTATAAATTAATATTAAACGAAATTAATGGAGAAGAAAAATCCATAACGGGAATACAAAAATCACTTGAAGAAAAAGGAATAAATATGCACAGGCTTGTGCTTACAGGTTACCTGAATGCAATGGTTGAACTTGGCATATTGCGTGAAAGGGAAATAAAGCCAGCAAGGATATTTTCATTTATCGGGCAGAATAAGCAGGACATATACAGTATAATTGGTTCAAACATGAAAAAATTTGATGAGAGCAATGCGGGATATAACTCACTGCTTGTACTCCATTATTTATTTGAAAGGCCTATATTTACCAGGGAACTGGAAAAGTGCAATGTGGTAATCCCATCAAAATCCATTAAATACGTTGATTCCCGTTACAGGGCTGATTATATTAAAAAACTTGGGGAAGCGAATATAAAAATATCACCGTCCAGCACGCTTATAGAGCCTGTTGATGCTGATAAAATATCCATAACAAAACTTTTAAACTACATTATTTCTAATGAATATGACATAAAGAAATATACTGTGGTAAATACAAGCCAGAAAACACTTGATTAATAAAAGTTATATCCGTTAATTATATTATTAACAGATAAACTATGACAATATATATGTACGTCCTTGCTTATAAAATGAATGGCAAATTCTGGGCACTTACGGACAAAGAAAAAGAAAATGTAAACAGCAACATTATACATTTCATTAATAATTACAGAAAAAACCTTATCAGTATAAAATACTACAAATCAATAAGGCATGACAATGATATTCTTATCTGGTCAGCCTCTGACATGCCGATTAACCTTGAAGGGCTAAAGGAAGGAATAAACTCTGCCATTGGAATCTATGGAAAAAGTGAATACAGCATGTTCTCACTCTACGAGCATTCTCCATATGTAAATGCAACAAACAGCCTGGAAGATACCTTGAAAACAGACCCAAAAAAATATTTTGTGGTATATCCTATGAGCAAGGATAGGGAATGGTACCTGATCAATTATGAAGAGAGAAAAAAGATACTGGCGGGACACATAGGAACTGCCAGAAGCGACAAGGAAAGCCCGGGAATAATATCCTATACAACATACTCATTCGGATTGGGAGACCAGGAATTTGTGGTTCTTTATGAACTGGATGACCTTGCTGCATGGTCACATGTAACAGAAAAATTGAGGGAAGTTATGGCAAGAAAATGGATAATAAATGAAGCCCCGATATTTGTTGGAATATACAATGGGGATAAACTGGTGATTTAAGATGTCGATAAAAAATTATTTCAGGGGTTCTGATTATTTTAATCAGCCACAGGAACTGGAAAACCTTACGCCCGAGAAACTTACTGCCTTGAAGGAAAAATATCCTGTAATTGATGTACGCACTGGCTTTGAATACAGGCATGGGCATATAAAGGGTGCTATACCCTATAAACTTGGAAAAGAAGATGAAATAGAGAAAAAATTTCCAAAGGACGACCCTATTATTCTTATATGCAAAACCGGTCACCGTAGCCGTGCAGCGGCAAACAGGCTTGTTAGGAAAGGATATAAAAAGTTATACCACCTTGAAGGCGGTATGGATAAATGGAGAAAGGAAAATTTTCCAGTAGAAAAATAATTTATGCTAATCCAAGTTGTTCCAGTTCATTCTTTTCTTTGGATTTCTTTTTAAGTATATATCTTGTTATATAACCTGCAATGGCATTTGCAGTTTTTTTCGTTACAGTTTTCTCTATAAAACTGTGTAAAATCTCCTTATTATGGTTAAAATCCTCATTGAAAAGATCCTTGTTATTATCAACTAATTCTTCAGAAATTCTTTTTATGTTAGACGGCCTTATGCTTCCCATTAACACATTATTTTAAAACAATATATAAACAATTTCATTTATGAATCTAGTTGAACTGGAAAAATGAAAATTTATAAAAATAATTATTCCTTTGGGGGAACAACTGTAACTGGAATATTGGAGTGTGCTATAATTCCAGAACTTACAGACCCTAGTATGAGTTTACTGAAACCATGCAATTTCCTTGTGCCTGTGACTATTAAGTTAATTCCTTTCTCCTCTGCTGTTTTTAGAATGATTTTCGGTATCTCCTCACCATTAGAACTTATCTTTATCAGTTCGTATTTAGCTTCTTCTTTATCCAGAACTTTTTTTGCCTTTTCCAGGATCTGGTCGGCAGTTTTATCCTGCCCCTCATAAACAGATTGTGGTATATAGGAATCGAAGCTCGCACTGATTCCAACTATTGTGGGTATAACATAAACAATATAATATTCATCAACAGTGCATTTTAATTCAAGGGCATATTTAAGCGCCTCTCTAGCCCCCTCTGATCCATCATATGATACTAAAACTTTCATTAGAAATAATCAGACAGAAGTATTTAAATTTATTTAATAATTATGTTGCTTGCACCGGTACACCGGATACTTATGACCTTTGCAGCCATAAATAATGGTTTAATAATAAAATAGGTATTTATATTAAAAAATAATACCAAATATACATTTATATTTGAGGTGACATATTGAAACGAAGTTCAAGAGATTGGAAAAAGAAAGGAAACATGCGTTGGAAATGGAGAAAAAAGAAAATAAGAAGATTAAAGAGAGCCAGAAGAGCAAGCAAGCAATAATGCCATAGGTTTTTCTATGGCTGCCTTCCATTATGTTAATGCATATCATTTGTTCATTGTTAGTTAACAAATTCCTATTTTAAAAAGTTTTTATATAGAACAGTTATACTTGTATTAGAAATGAAAACTAAGGCCACTATAGGAAATTATACTGTGCTTTTAAAATCAAACCTGGCCCAGGCGATCAAGGTTCTTTATAATACAAGGAAAGTTATATATTATCCAGCAAACAGGGACTATCCAAAATTAAGTGAAGCACTGGATATATTTAAATTAAATATAAACAGCATGGAAGACAAGGGGGCCAGGGTAGCTATTGCCTTTAATGGGAATTTTATATATAAAAAACTGGACACTGACAAAAAAAATAGCCTTATACATTTTCTGGACTTCCTGCTTCTGATCCCACCTCCAAAATTTTCAATAAGGAAAGGCAAAAACACTGCAATAATTAATGAAATAACAGTCCCAAAACTATCTTCAATACTGGATTCGGTGCTTAACTTTAAATTTCCCAGATACTGGATAGATAAACAGAAAGAATATGAATCTATATCTATTGCCATAATGAGGATAATAAATGAAAGTGGCAATAACCAGAGTTTGCCGGAACCACTATGGAAAATTGAGCAAAATTTAAAAGAAAAAGATATTGAATCTATAAAGTTTTATACAGCTCAAATAAAAGAATGGATATCTATGGGATTAATTTTATGACTGCTCTTTCTTTGCTTCTGGCAATATGAGTTTAGGCACGCCATGGACATGCTTATAGGATGCTAAAGCAATTTCTTCCAGGGTTAACCCCTTTGTTTCTGGCGTAAAGAATATTGTAAATACAAAGGCCAGAACCATTAAACCGAGAAGGATAAAGAAGAACGATGATTTGCCCAGTGATGCACTTATAAGCGGAAACATGAACGCAGCAAGGAAAGAAGCTATCCTTGTTATGCCTGTAGCACCGCCCATGGATGAAGACCTCAATTTTGTTGGAAGCAGTTCTATTGCGTATAATCCCATGGTATCACCGGGACCAAGGTTGCCTATGCCATAGTCAATCACAAATGCTGCAATTCCGATAATTATCCCTATGCTTGCTATCGCACTGGATGCAATAAAGAACATAGCCATGGCTATTGCCATTCCACCGAATCCTAAAGCCTGCAAAGGCCTCCTGCCAAGCCTGTCATTAAGCATTACTGCACCGAATGCACCGAGGAATCCAACCGGCATGTTAAATATAAGGGAAAACAGTAGTGAAGAACTATGTGATATTCCCAGTGTAGTTAGTATAATTGGTGAATAAAGGCCTATACCATATCCAGCTATATCATAGAGTATCCACTGGAACCATATAATAGCCGTACGTTTTCCATATTCCCCCTTAAATAGTGCTGTGAATGAACCGGCGGCGATATTTTCTTCCTTCTCCCTTTCAGCTATTATAGCTTTTATATCCTCTTTTGTAATCCCTACCCGTTCTGCTATTGAATCCAGGTCTTTTGCGGATAATTTTGATTTGCCCGGCTCCAGTATATCCCATCTCACAGATTCTGGCATCCGTGTTCTTAACACTACTGTAACTATTGCAGGTATTGCACCTATAGCCAGTGTATATCTCCATCCCACAAGAGGGTTTATCATATAAAAAACGTATCCGATTGCAAATGCCGCTCCTGCACCGATGCTCCAGAATGTCCAGACCCAGCCATATCCTGCACCCCTCTTTTTGTCCGGGTACATTTCTGTTGTGTATACCGGACTCAAAGCGTAATCTGCTCCAACTCCCCAGCCCACGAAGAACCTGAATATTATCATTTCATATATGTTCGTGGATAACGCAGATAGTATAGCAAATACAGCGAAGAATATGAGATCGAATATATACAGATACCGCCTGCCAATATTATCGGCAAAATGCCCGAAAATAACGGCACCCACAAAGGCACCCAGAAGTGCTGCGCCGGTAACAAAAGATTCCGTAAATGGATCATAATGGAATGGCTTAAATGTAACAAGCACAAGAGTAAATACGGATATCACACTCAAATCGTAACCATCCAGAAAATACCCCATAGCGGAAAGTGTTGTAATCACTGACCTGCCGGGAATTTTAATTTGACTTCCAGTTTCGTTTTCTGTCATTCAAAAAGTATAAACCAGATGTATATAAATAATTGCATAATACTTAATAATAGCAGCAATATCAAGATGATTATATTATTATTTGTGGCATATTTGCCTGTTTCAATGAATACTGCATGGCATCTATTTATTATATTTCATGAACCAGCATACTATGTTGTATTTCAATGTTTCTATGGTCGCATAACATCCCTGAACTATATTAATGCAGTTAACCAATATTATTTCAAAAGTGTAATAAAAAGTTTTATAAATCAATACAGATAAGGTATAATGCTGGAACACGTGGACACTGGTACCCATCTCTATTTTCTCCATATGTTGCAGGATAACGGCATGGGAATCCAGTTCAAATGGAAGGAAATTAAAGATATTTCTGTTGCAATATTTGGAGATAGCATATTTGATGACATTGTTAAGAATGAAATTGTGGATACATGCTCCGATAATGAAATACTTGAAGTAACCAATCTGAATAATATAGATTCGAACCTGCCACGATCTCAACGTGAATCCCTATACAGCGCAATTATAAAGTTTCTTTCCACGGACGAAAACGTGCCAGGAATAATGGAAATAATATATGCATCCCGTAAAATAGGGAGGGCTATAATTGATTCTATTAACATGAATATTATAATAAATAAATTAGAGGATAGGTATATAAATTTAAGAATAGCTATGGCAATGGCGTCATCCATGGACTTTTACTACTCTGTACCATTCAGGTCTTTCTGTAAAACAAGGCTGGATAAGGTTCAATTTTCTATTGATAATTATGAAAAATATCTTGGCGACATGTGGTTTATAAAAATAGTGCTGGCTATGAAAGACAATACAGGTGAAGGCCTGGCATACGTAAAATTTCCGGAAAATTCGAGGTTAAATTATATTGAAACAATAAACGGCATGGCTGCCGGCGGGCTTCTGGCGTCATTGTTCTTGCACAGCGCAGAGTTCTTGAGTGATACCAGGGTAATTTCGGCTATAAACCGGTACGAATATAATGAAATAAAGAAGCAGAGAGCAGGCAAGTTTTATGGCTGGGTCGCTATAGGCAATGATGTGGCAATAGGCCTTGAGTTTCTAAGTGGCAGCATATTATTTTTAAGCCAGGCAGATTACTTCTATGGAGTATACCTTTTCATAGCCGCGAGCATACAGTTGCTTGTTAAGCCAGGTATTGAAATATTCCGGAGAGCAAGAGTTTCCACAATGAAGAAAAATAAATAATGTCTATATGATACAACCGTATACCGTTTTATACTATCTGCCTATTCATTATTATGGTATCTAGAAAGATGAATCCTGAAAGAAAGATTTATGGAACTTATAGCAACAGGGATTTTAATAATCCAGTGCCTGAATTTGAATTTCCGGAGGAGGGAATGGCGTCCAGGGCTGCATATGAAATGATACATGAGGAATTAAAGCTTGATGGAATTCCAGAATTAAATCTGGCAACTTTCGTTACAACATATATGGAACCGGAAGCAAAAAATCTGTATATGGAAAATGCACATAAAAATTTCATAGATAGTTTCGAATACCCCCAGATAAAAAAGGAAGAAACGAGAATTGTCAATATACTCTCAAGGCTCTACAATGCACCGGAGGGAAAAGATTTTACGGGAACATCGACAATAGGTTCTTCCGAATCCATAATGCTGGCATTGCTGGCACACAAATGGAACTGGAAGTCTAAAATGGAAGCCCTGAAAAAGGATGCGTCAAAGCCCAACATTGTCTTCGGTGCCGATACACATGTGGTATGGGACAAATTTGCAAAATATTTTGATGTTGAGGCAAGGGTAGTCCCACTTGATGCAAAAACAAGGGTGGTTGATCCGGACAAGCTTATAGAAAATGTTGATGAGAATACTATAGCTGTTGGTGCAGTGCTTGGAACAACTTTTACAGGTGCTTTTGATGATGTTAAACGGATAAATTCACTTCTGGAAGAATTAAAATCTAAAAAAGGTTTAGATATTCCAATACATGTGGATGCTGCAAGTGCAGGTTTCATAACTCCCTTCATAGAACCGGAACTTGAATGGGATTTCAGGCTTAGCCATGTAAAATCCATAAATGTTTCAGGGCACAAATTCGGGCTTGTATACCCTGGATTGGGCTGGCTTCTCTTCAAGGATAAAGCCGACCTGCCAGATGACCTGGTATTTTATGTTAATTACCTTGGCGATGATATGCCTACATATACTCTCAATTTTTCCAAAAGTGCTGCAAACATAGCACCACAGTACTATAACATAATAAGGCTTGGAAAATCAGGTTACCGCAATATAGCTGAAAATATAATGAAGAATGCGAAATATCTTGCAGACAAAATAAGTGAATTTCCGGAACTGGAGGTTGTAAGCAGGGCAGAACATATACCGGTTGTGACGTTCAGGCAGAAGACATCCAGCAGTTACACCCTCTTCGACCTCTCCGCTGCAATCAGGAGCTATGGATGGATTGTACCGGCATATTCCCTGCCGGATAACGCAAATGATACGGTGCTTATGAGAGTTGTAGTTCGCGAAGGCTTTAGCAGGGACCTTGCCGATATATTTCTTGAAAATCTGAAACAGTCTATGGAAAAATTATCCGGAAAGGGTATAGAAAAATCAAAAATTTCAAGCCGCAGGGGGCATGCTGTCTCCTGAACTTTTAATTTTTTCTCCTTTTTGATAGTTCATCCATTATATCGGATAGTTTTATATTCTCGTATGAGAGGAATACAAGGAGATGGTATAGCAGGTCTGCAGTTTCATACACAATTCTGTCCTTGCCCTGTGCCAGTATTGATTCGACTGCTTCTTCACCAACCTTTTTCTTTATGTTCTCCTCTCCAGATTCAAAAAGTTCCGTTGTGTACGAATTTTTCCTGGGTGTGTTTTTGGTTTTAGCTATTAATGATTCAAGTTCAAGGAGAACTTCCAGTGAATAATTTATATTTCCTGCAACAGCGGGAGTTGCAATTTCCCTGAAGCAGCTTTTGGTTCCCAGGTGGCAGGCAGCACCCTTCTGTTTTACCATGAATAAGAGGGAGTCATTATCACAGTCTATCTTAACATCCTTTATTTCCTGTATATTTCCACTGGCTTCCCCCTTCATCCTTACCCGCTGCTTAGATCTTGAATAATAATGCATAAGGCCTGTTTCCATGCTTTTCCTGTATGCTTCTCCATCCATATATGCAAGCGTTAGAACCTCTTTTGTCTCACTGTCCTGTACAACAACGGGCATGAGCCCTTCAAATTTTAAATCATAATCTGACATTTACACCATTCCCCTTCAGGTATTTTTTGATCTCATTTGCAGTATATTTCCCTTCATGGAAGATGGAAGCTGCAAGCGCCCCATCAGCCCCGGCCTGGAATACGCCAAGGAAATCTTCAGGTGACCCGGCACCACCGGAGGCAATAACAGGGATATTGACACTTCCCGTTATTTTTCTAATCAGGTCAGTATCAAACCCCTTCTTTGTGCCATCTGTGTTTATAGAAGTAACCAGGAGTTCTCCTGCCCCAAGGCTTTCTGCTTTCTGTGCCCATGAAATTGCATCAATTCCGGCATTCAAAGTGCCTCCATGGGTGTATACATAATAATTTCCATTATGCCTGCCTGAATCTATTGCTATAACTGTATTGGCTGATCCAATCCTATCCGATATTTTCCCTATTATTTCAGGGTGTTCAACTGCATATGTATTAATAAATATGCGGTCTGCCCCATTCCTTATTATTTTTACCATAGTTTCTATATCGGTTAGCCCGCCTCCTACTGTAAATGGGATATATATCTCTGAGGCAACCCTTTCAACAAGCATATTCATAATGTTCCTTTTCTCACGGGTTGCCCGGATATCAAGGAATACAAGTTCATCAATTCCTTCCGATTCATAGCGTTTAGCAAGCTGGATAGGATCTCCGGAATCCTTTACATTCTCAAAGTTTACACCTTTTACTACCCTATCACCGGCAATATCCAGTGCCCCTATTATTCGTTTTGCAAGCATTTTAATTCCTCTATTTTTATATTCCCATTATAAAGGGCCTTGCCTATTATGGCACCATTAAACCCCATATTTTCAAGTTTTTTCAGGTCATCAATAGAATTCACGCCACCGGCATACATAAAATATCCTTCATCCCAGAATTTCTCTATCCTGCTTATATGCCCGGTACCATCGCTATTTATTGCCGTAAATATGAAACGGTTTGCCCTGCCCTTTACCATGGAGTAAAAATCACGGTAACTGATTTCTGTCCCATCTGCCCATCCGTTATATTTGATATATCCATTGTATGCATCTATGCTGATAGTTATATTTTTATGTTTTTCCGAGACTTCTTCCAAAATTTTTTTATCAAGGGAGGCTGTGCCTATTATAATGCTATCAATTCCAAGGCTATAGCCTGCCTCAATAGATTCCATTGTACGGTAGCCGCCACCTGCCTGCATGAACGATTTCACATTTTTCCTTATGTTTTTAATAAGATTGGTATTGGCAGGATTTCCTGTGAAAGCCCCATTAAGGTCAACAATATGCAATTTGCCCGAGATTGAAGAAAATTCCTGTGCAAATTTTACCGGGTCTCCGAATGATTCAATTTTCTCTATCTTCCCGTTTTCAAGGGATACCGCTTCTCCATTATAAATATCAATAGCAGGATATATATCTATCATTTCAAACCTCCAAAATTTTTCAATACCCGTATGCCATCGTTTCCGGATTTTTCAGGATGGAACTGCACCCCATAGATATTTCCCATTTCGATTCCTGAAGCAAATTTATTTCCGTATTCTGTCTCCATAACTGTATATTGATTTTCAGGGGCATAATATGAATGCATAAAATAAAAGAATGAGTCATTCCCTATGCCTTCCATAATCTTTGAAGGGGATTTTACATTTACTGTATTCCATCCCATATGGGGAGTTTTTACACCATTAAACTTCTTTACAGTTCCATTGAATACTCCTAATCCGTTGCCGGGGCCTTCTTCGCTGTTTTCGAAGAGGATTTCCAGCCCGAGGCATATTCCAAGATATGGAATCCCGGACTTTATTTTCTCTACCAGCAGATCCTTAATAGGCTCAATAATTTGTGACACATACTGGAAAGACCCCACCCCCGGAAAAATTATTTTTACAGATTTTTCTATTTCATATGGATCGCTGGTTACTTTTCCCCTGACTATTCTATTTATATTGGAAAGGTTTCCTGTATTAATATCGATAATTGCTATCACAGTATCCCCTTCGTGCTCCTTGTATATTCAGTTCCTTCCAGTGCATTTCCCAGGGCTGCTCCTAAAGCCTTAAAGACATTTTCCGTTATGTGGTGCGAATTTATTCCACTGAATTTAATTACATGCAGTGTCATGGGCATTGTCCTTGCAAGTGCCCACAGGAACTCATAGAGGAGGTTCAACTCGAAACCCTCTGCATCCCTGAAATCAACCTGGAAATTTATGTATGCCCTTGAAATATCTAAAGAAACCATTATGAGTGATTCGTCCATAGGCATTGTTGCACTTCCAAACCTCTTTACCGGTTTTTCGCCCTTTAAGGCTGTGAGCTCCATGGCAATTGTTATGCCCAGATCTTCCCACAGGTGGTGCCTGAGGTCATAGGAACACTTAATTTTTGCATTCCTGCCCATGTAGAAGAACAATGTGCGCATCATATGGTCCAGTATCTTATCCCCCGTTTCTATTACGGTACTTTCTGAACCAATATCAACCTCTATCACAGTTTCCTTCGTCTCCCTTATCATAGCCTTGCCTCCATAGATTTATAGTGAAGTGGCATCCCTTCTATTTTTGCCAGTTCAAGACCCAGTTCACGATCAGCCATAAAATCTTCCCTGGACACACTGGCAAATGATGTTTTTTTCATAAAGTCGTCCACTGTAAGTGCTGAAGAAAATCTGGATGTCCCCCCGGTTGGCAACAGGTGGTTTACGCCCAGGAAATAATCTCCAGCTGGCACAGGGGCATATTCACCAATGTATATTGCACCGGCATTTTTTATCCTGGTAAATATTTCCATTGGATCTTTTGCCTGTATTTCCATGTGCTCCGGAGCTATTTCATTTGCCTTTGATATGAGTTCATCCATATTTTCAAAAACCATTACCCCTATTCTTTCATTTCCGGCAGTGGAAATGGCTTTGCCGGTGGTGAGAAGCCATGCCTTTGATGTTATGCCATGTTCCAGCTGTGAATTGAGGTCGGCCAGTATATATTCATCCTTTGCTGTTCCATCGGATATTACCATAACCTCCGATGGGCCGTATAAGCCATCTATCCCGGTAAATCCATAGACCTGCCTCTTTGCCTCGTTTACGTATGAATTTCCAGGGCCGAATATTTTATCAACCTTTTTCATCCCAATGCCGTATGCCATTGACCCTATTGCCTGCACACCCCCGATACGGTATACCTCATGAATGCCCAGAAGCCCAGCTATATAAAGTGTATATGGATTTACCCTGCCATTGCTTTCCGGGGCAGACACAATTACAATATCCCTGACACCTGCTATTTTTGCCGGAATCCCTATCATCATTACGGTAGATGGCAGAGGCTTTTTTCCAGGTATATACATTCCTATCCTTTCTATTGGCGTGTATCTGATTCCATATATAGAACCCCTGGAAAAACGTACCTTATCGTTGTTATACTGTATAGCATGGTTTTCGTATATTCTCTTATATGTTCTATTTATTATGTCTTTCTGGTATTCCGGTATTAATTCGTTCGCTTCGGCAAATTCGCTTTCAGGAACTTTAAATGGCATCCCATAGCCATCAAATTTTTTGGAATATTCCGAAACTGCATCAATGCCGCCTGATTTAATATCATTCAATATATTTTTTACATACTCTTCTATTTCCATTTAATCCACCTGCTTTTTCAATAAAATTATTTATTTCCTTATATTTTATTTTCTGTGATACCCTGTTAACCACCAAAATTGCAGAGATATCCATTATTTTCTGTATTTCCACCAGATTATTTTTTTTCATGGTTTCGCCGGTCTGGACTACATCCACAATTGCGTCGGCTATCCCTGTTTCCGGCGCAAGCTCAAGGGAACCGTTCAATGGTATTATATTGGCATCTATGCCCATGGAAAAGAAATAATCCCTGGTAATATTAGGATGTTTTGTGGCTATGTCAAGCCCTTCCAAATCTTTTATGCTGTATTTTTCAGGGGCAATTAAGCTGAGCCTGCATTTTCCGAAATTAAGGGTCAATGGCGTAAACAGCCTGCTCCTGCTCTCAGAAAGTGTATCAGAACCGCATATGCCTATATCCCCTGCGTATTCTGTATATACGGGCACATCCCTTGCCCTTGGCAATATAATTTCATTGCCATCCTGGTAGAACATAAGTTTTCTGTCATCATCGATATTTATTTTTATCCCTGCATTTTGAAGGAACGCCAGAGAATCTTTCATCAACCTGCCTTTTGGTATTACAAATTTCATCTTTGCACATCTCCATAGGAATTGCCATATAATTTTGATAATGCCTGCAAATCAAGCGAGAAGCCACATCCATTCATCTTTTTAATTACGTAATTTCCACCGCCTCCAAGAAATTCGTGCCTTCCATAGATCTCGAATATAAGGCCACGGTAATATTCAGGCTGCCTTACCGTCCCGAGGTCTATAATAACCCGTGGATCATTTATTTCTTCTAATATGCTATCCAGTTCAGGTATGCCACTATTCCTTGTCCTGGTGTCCATTATCTGAAACAGCTTATCCATGCCATCAATCTCCATATTCTGAAGCTGTGGGTAATTCCTGTTCTTCACTGCATTTAAAATTATTCCTCCATCTTTTTTCTTTCTATATGGGTCAAAAACATCTGTAATGCTGATATCAATATTGTAATCCCTTATCCCCAGGTCATCCAGAATTTTTATGGCCATTTTCAATATTTCTATATTTGCCTCACCGGGAACTGGCCCTATAATTTCCAATCCAGCTTTGAGTGATTCACCGAGAAATTCGTCTGCCTGCTGTGAAATATAATAAACCCGGGAATTTCCAGGAAAACGGCTGTTCATTAACCTGAGGGTAATGTCTGGCTCAAGAACATACACATCATTCCGGAATATAAACCTGAATCCGTCTATCCTACCCGATTTTACATATGCAGGAGGGAATATTTCGGAATATCCAGAATCATGGCATGATTTCCTGATGGAGTAGGCTATATCACTTAATTTTTGATCTTCCATTTTCAAAATAACCACTATAACTCAAAATACTATCTGGCAAACTATAAATTGTGGTTATTTCGCTATGATGATGTATATGCGAAGCCATTTTTGAAAAAGCAGTATCGCTGGCTATATATTCTATATACATCTCTGTTGCCATGGGCTTTGATTATAATAGCATATATAAGAGTTATCAATAAAAATTATGCTTAAAATATCAATTTTAATATTAATGTGCCCCTGGCGGAAAAACTATATCATCGAATTTTCTATAGGTTTCTTCATCGAACCTCAATAGGTCAGGGTTGACATTCTGTTCCACCGCCATATAATATGCCAGATAATACAATGGAAGGACATTTAAAAGGGCGTTTATGTATTCATCCCCTAAGTCCGGCAAATCTATGGAATAATCACCATCCCCGTTAATTACCACGGTCTTTGTACCTACTACTTTACATGCCCTAACTATGTCATCTGTCCTTGAATTAACTGTATTGCTATTAATTATGACAAGAAGCGACTTATCGTCTATGAGCGATGTACACCCATGAATAAATTCTTCAAGTTCTATTCCCTCCGCGTGTATATGTGTAGCTTCCTTTATTTTCTGGGCAGCTTCCCTGGCTACAGGCTCTTCCGGACCTGCACCCAGTACGAATATCCTGTTGACGTATGAAAGGTTATGTGCAATTTTCTTTACAGTAGAATCCATGGATGTTACAAGCCCCTTCAGGGTTTCTATGGTCTTATCAATGTTCATGTCAATTCCTGCATACCTCGAAGCAATGTACATAGATGCAATGGCATTGTCAAAGAAGGATTTTGTATTGCAGAGTGATTTGTCATCAGCATCGATAACTATGCTTTTGTTTGATATGAGTTCCATAGGTGTTCCATGGTAATGTGTTATTCCCACTATATACGAAAATTTTTTCTGGTATATGAGGGAGTCTATGGTCGATTTAGTTTTTCCACTGTTTGATATTCCGACGACGGTTCCATGAACAGGGACATAATAATTTAAAAGTTCATATGACTGGACAAATGCGTATTTTAAATCCGTTTTATACAGGAATCCCGCACCTATCTGGGCCGCATGGTATGCAGTGCCATTCCCTGTGAACAGCAAAGGTTTGCTGGATAAGAATGAATAATCGGTATTTTCCATGGTTTTTCTTGTAATTTCAATAGATTCTGGCGTTTCTCTGATCATATCATACATATAATACGGATGCCCATTGCGTTTTTCCGGAATTGTATCTGTCATAGAGGTATAAAGCTAAAAAGCATATATTTATTTTGTTACAATATAAATCTGATTTTCAAAGGCATATTGCAGGGCCAGTAATACTTCATACAGGCCATAACAGAGAAAACTATAAATTGAAATACTGTTATGAATTTAATGAATATGGTAGATCCGGATTTTAATTCGCTTATAGAATTGTCAAAAAGTGCTGGAGATATGACAAAAATAGAGCCTGCTATGCTTAGAAATTTCCTTGACGAATCCTCACTGAGCTCCAGGGGGAAGCCGGTGGAAATAAAGGAAACTAAAGATTATAAAATAAAACTGGATGGGCGTACACTGAATGCCAGAATGTATGATAACAACAATGCAAAATCCGCCATTTTATATTACCATGGTGGAGGCTTTCTTTTCGGCAATATTGAAACATATGATAATTATTGCCGCTTCCTTGCTAAGGAGTCATGGGTTAAGATTATATCTATTGAATACCGACTGGCACCGGAACATAAATTTCCAGATGCTTTCAATGATGCTTATGATTCGTTCCATTATATAGCTAAAAAGAAGAAAGATTTTGGAATAGAAGGCAGAATAGGCGTAGCCGGTGATAGTGCCGGTGCAAATCTTGCAGCTGCATTATGCCTGAAATGCCGTGATGGGAAAACTGAAATGCCTGCTGTACAGGTATTGTTCTATCCAAGCCTTGCACCGGATAATTTCTCCAGATCTTTTATTGAGTATTCCGATAACTATGTCTTAACGGGAAAGATGATAAGATATTTCGGAAATATGTATTCAAAAAATATGCAGGATCTGATAAATCCATATTTCTCGCCCCTTGTTGCCGATGATTTTTCAAATCTTCCACCAGCCATAATGGTAACTAATGAATACGACCCTTTGAGAGACCCTGAAGAAACATATGTTAAAAAACTCAGGGAAGCGGGAGTCAGGGCAGTTGGAATAAGGGGGATAGGAATGATTCATGGCTCGGCCACTGACTTTGAGGTTTCTGATGGTGCCAGAAACATTGTAAAAATGGTTGCCAGGATTATTCCTGACTATTTATAGATAGGAATGCAGGGTATTTTAACAACAGAATAGGCGAGATCAGGCAATAACCTGGAAACCATCATCTGTTTTTTTCAGAAGGCGGGAATAAATTCCCCATTCAATAAGTATTACCTCCAGGTCATGAGTTCCGTCCGGGTTGTTGAATGTAGGCACATCATTTTCCTTAAGCTTATCTATTATATCTTCAAGCGTGAATTCACCCATAGAAATAGCAGTTTTAAATGGCTCTATATTTTTAAGCGAATCCCGTATAATTTGCTTTCTTGTATTCATTCCCGATTTTATATATTCTATTCCCTTCTGTGATATCGATATATCTCCGGATTCTGCATTCACCAATCCAATATTTGATGCGGTGTATACTATTGGCATTAAATCGTCAAGGTCTACTTCCATTTCCTTTTCCATTTGATAAAGGTCAGTTTTTCCATCGAATATGTTATTAAGTACATAAAGCAATCCCAGCAGGTCAGCTATCCTTGCATCGGGGTCAATTACATCCATAAAGTGTATATATAATCTGCATTTATAATATTAATGTTTTATAATGTGCTTATAATTGTATAATTTTAATATATACAATTATTAATTTAAATTCCAGTGAATACATAATAGTATGGACATTTTTATTATTCTTGATATAGATTCCAATAATATGTTATAGGCTCCACTTCAATATCATATGGCATTTTGGGGCTGCTGGTGAGCTTACGATCGTATGGAAAGAAGCTTCTTTTCTAAAACAGGAACAGATGGCCTTAAATCAGTAACCCGGCAAATTTGTGAGGGCAATACTTATACAAAGGCATAGTTTTTGAGGCGTATCAAGCCGAGTAAACACCCTCTTCAGCAACATATTTCTTCTGTGCAAGATCCATCATTTTTCTTGTAAACAGTACAGAGTAAATAGCTACTATTATGCCGAATATTAAGGACCCCCAGGCCGCAAGGGTCAGGTCTCCGTTGGCAGTAGCAATATCTATAGTTTTCATAAGCCCGGTGTGTACAGAAAGGGAATGCGTGCCATATATATTTGGCCAGTATTCTCCTATCATTAACCCTCCCCATGCACTGTTTATTGTGGATGATATTCCACTGATGAGATATGGGAATGTAGAAGGAATTATTACCTTTCTCATTTTTTTGAAATACCCGAGTTTGAGATTTTTTGTAATTTCCCAATATTCAGATGGCATTGCCTTTACCCCCATCCAGAAGGAATAGAATACATAATAAAAGGTACTGACAAACCCGAGCGATAACACGTAGAGTTCATTGGTAAATCCTCCAAATAAACTTAACATGAATGGTTCTGTCAAGATAAACAGAAATGGGAAATAAATAGGAGCCGGATAAGCACTCAAAGATTGTATGATCGGTATCCAGTATTTTTCTGCCCTTTTATTCACAGCCAGATAATATCCAAGGAATATAGCTATTACCATGGATACCAGAAGTATTGATCCCACCCGGACATAGTCAAATCCCAGCCCTGTTAACAGAAATGGGGTTTTGTTGAATAATATACTCCATTCTGATGGCTTGACTGAAATTATTAAAGAGACAACGCCGTATAATAAAGCAATCAATATGATTATGCCAATTGAAGCATAGATGTATTTATACCTCTTCTGCTTCTTTTCCTTCTTCTCATATGTTTGCTCATGTTTGTCGCCCTCTCTGTATTTATAGTATCTTGCCAGCCTTGTGAGTGGATTTTTTGAAAGTGCCGCAAAAACCCTTGCTGTTTCCCTTAGATTTAGCCTGCCACGTTTCATTACAGGGGCATCTGTATCCAGTGTATACCTGCCAACTGCGTATTTGCTGAATTCCCTTAATACAATAACAATTGCCACTATTACTATGCCCAGTATAAGAAGCGCCATTTCTATATTAAAGAGCTGTGCACCGGCTACAAATGTATCCAGTACTGACCCTATGCCGAAGGTCTGGTATGTATGTACACCCACCTCAAAAACTTCGCTGACAGTTATATAAAAAAAACCGTTGGACACACTTGGAAAGAGGTTTGCAGTAATACGTGGCACAGAAAAAGGAATATAAAGGTACCGTAGCCTTGAGAATAGACCGAATCTGGAGTTTTCTACAACTTCAACCATTTCACGGGGAACCGTTTTAAAAGCCTGGTACTCTCCCATCCAGATATTCCATACTACAGCGGTAAACACCAGAAAATCTGCGGCAAGTTCAACACCCAGTGTACCGCCAACATGTGTAATGAATATCACCAGAACAACTGGAAAGAATGTAATTACCGGAATTGATTCAAATACTTCAATAAGAATGATATATATATTCTCAAAGAATTTGGATTTAATTGAGGCATATGCCAGAAACCAGCCTGTAAGTATGGAAAGCAGTATGAGCCCGATTACACGTCCTGCTGTGGCAAGCACAGCCAGTATTATTAGTATTATCGCATCCATAATTACACCTCATTTCTTCTTCCTCGGCGGTGTCAGATAGCTATAAAGCATATCTAAATTTGCATTAAATTCATCACTTCTCGGGCTCCTTGGCCTTTGCATCGTAACCTGTACTTTGCTGATAACAGTTGCGGGTATATTATTCAATATATATATTTCATCTGCAAGTTCCAGAACTTCTGTGAGATTATGAGAAACCATTATAACCGATTTTAGTGGAGTTTCTCCGCTGAAAAGTATGTTGTATATATCCTGCCTTAGACCTTCAGCGGTAAGTTCATCAAGATGCGCAAATGGCTCATCCATGAGAAAGACATATGGGTCTGCAGCAAAAGCCCTTGCTATTGCAACCCTCTGGCGCATTCCCCCGCTCATTTCCTTCGGATATAAATCCTCAAAACCATCAAGCCCGACCCTTGACAATGACACTGTGGCTTTCTCTTCCATTTCATCCTTTGTCATATTCTTTGTCTTCATGGAAAGCATGACGTTCTCTTTTGCATCCATCCATGGAAATGTTACTATAGACTGATGAATCAATGCAACCTCCGGAGTAGGTTCATACAATGGTTTTCCCATTAACCTGACAATGCCTTTATCCGGTTTTAAAAATCCGCCTAATATGCGCAAAAGTGTTGATTTCCCGATTCCCGATGGGCCTATAATAGCAATAAATTTTCCGGGTTCAGCTTCAATATTTATATTTTCAAATACATCATAACCATTGTCGTATGAAAAATATATTCCCTCTGCCTCCAGAATTGAATTCGTTACATTTTCATCCTTAATTCCCATTTCCATTATGATTCACCCGCTGGTGAAAATACCCCCGATCATAATGGTTATTAATTGAATATTATTTTATTATTAACTCACGAGGCTATCTCCAACTTGGTATTAAAATAATATATATAACATTATCCCGTATCAAACTCTGGAAATTATATAATAAAAATCATTGTTTATTTTTAAAGAAATGCCACCATCCGGATTGTTTTTTATCAACTTTATTCTTTTTGCCAGATTTAACTCCGTTTACAGGTTCCAGCATTACATCACCGCCAACAAAAATAAAACCAAGGGTGATATTATCTATATTTTTGTTAACCCAGTCGTTATCCCTGTATTCCCTGAACTTGTCGTTCGAGACTATAAGGCAATTTTTTTCCCGGGCATAATCAAGTATAAATGTATCTGCTTTTATTCCTGATGGAGAGAGAATTAGCTTTTTGTTTGCAAGCATCCGGTTAAATTTATCTTTTTCGTCTATAATGTACCTGATATTGGCATCACATATTGTTATAATTTCTGAGGCTTTTAATTCTTTCAATTTTCTTATAACTTCCAGTATATTGCCGAGCACGGCAGTTTTCTTATCAGAATCTTTATGCCCGTAAAGAGCAACATTGCTCCCATCTATAATTACCGTTGCTCCTGAAATTTTATTTTCAAACATAAGTCAACTTAAATGTAAAATAAAATAAATAGGTTTTCTTAAATGTTTAATCTCCCAGTTCTTTTAATTCTTTTTTAGAGAATAATATTTCCTTTAATTCCCTGTCAAGTTCCGGGTCATTTCTCCTGAGGTATTCCAGCAGCAATGAGAAATGTTCTTTTTCATCGTCCCTGTTATGCTTTATTACTTCCTTCAATACAGGATCCTTTGATGCATCCAATCTCTCATCATAGAACATTATTGCCTGCATTTCCTCTATTAGCGATTGCCTTGCTCTTGACATATCCTTTGTCTTTTCATCCAGATCCTTTCCTACTTCATATACCGGCATGAAATATACAATCCAATTTCCAATATAAATTTATTGTATATATAAAAAGAGCCATTCATTTTAATATAAATTTTATAACATAAAATGACTGGAAAATATTGATTATTATGTGCTTTAAGGTCATTGTTATGAAAATATCAATATATTTGTATCAGAGATTCTAACAGATATAGAATAATTTTTGACAATGGTGTAATGATAAGCATTGATACAATCCATATCATACCAGAAATTTCACATATATAATACAGTAACTGCACAGGCAGCAAGGCCAGGGGATTACGGCCGTACAATGGGAGAATTATTATATTTATTAACCTAGAATCGATACCATGTTATGGCAAACAGGATAGAACAGATTATGAAATTTTCGGATGACCTGGAAACACTGAATAAAATGTTTGAACAGAACGAGAATTTATTTGCATACTTAGGCATAAAAATAACAAAAATTAGCAAGGGCTATTGCGAACTATCACTTCCATACAGTGAAAAAATAACCCGTGCCGGGAATGTTCTACATGGTGGCATAATGATGACCGCTGTGGATTATGCAGGCGGAATAACCACGATGACGGTAAACGATGGAATGGACCAGGTAACACAGGAAGTAAAAGTTAATTTTCTAGCTCCCATGTCAGAGGGGCCGTTTAGAATAGAGGGGAAAGCGATAAAAGCTGGAAGAACGGCAGTCATAGTGGAAATAAAGCTATTTGACTCTGAGGGCAAGTTGGGAATAGTGGCTCTTGGAACATGGTATGTGATAAGGGACAGGATAATAAAAAAGAGCTAATGCTATCAATGCCTAACGCAAAATAATTATAGGTATCCCATATATTAATTTATGAAAGGTGTAGAAATAGCATTTCAGACTAACAAAGATGGTGAAAATGACATAGTCACCGCACTGGGGAATCTAACAGGCAATTATTTCAAAAATGAGGAAAACATGGATATAACATGGAGGATTTTCCACGTAACACTTGATAAGGAAAAATACTACAGGGTTTTATATAAAGGAGAAAAGATATCTGAACTGCACCCTGAAAACAGGAAAAAAATAAAGGAAAAATTTGATCAATTGAGCAGGACAGATTATAATGCACTCATGGCTCAATATGAAAAAGAATCAAGAAAACAGGGCTTTGAAAAAATCGGAATAAAAGAGCTTACAGAGGAATACGATCTCTGGCAGGACCCGCTCTGGAATTATATTTAATCATTCTTTGTCACTATAATATCGAGGCCACGCCATTTTAATTTGTAGCCAAGGGCTGGAAGAACCCGTTCAGGTATAAGCCCCTGGCTCTCAACATAATCGAACATTTTTTCCGTCTGTGGATATAGCTTCTCCAGTTCTTTCTTGATTGAATCAACTGAATTGTCATCAAGCTCACCATTTAACTTCTTTTTTGCCGAATATTTTTCCGATAGTATTAATTTCAATGCAGGAAAATCTATGTCTTCGTAGAATGCTATTTCATCCTTCATTTTTTTGTCCTTCTGCCTTAAAATGAATATATTTTCCCAGTTTACTTTACCCTTAAGATTCTCCTTTATCTCATTATCCTGTCTGGCGTATGTTTTTCCTGTAATATTTATGTAAACAGTTTTATCCCCTATTTTCATTACGTAATCCGGAAAATAAACGGTTCCGTTTACTATCAAGGGTTGTGCCTTTTCAACAAAATCGTAATTTATGCTGTCAGTTTTATTGGATTCAGGAAGGTAATAGGAAACTGTGTCACTGAGTTTAAGTTTGTATACCTTTACGGTTTTTTCGAATTTGTCTTTGATTTTTATATCTGCCTCTATTGCCCAGTTTTCCAGCTGGCTTATTTTATGTATTAACATGGCAAATCTTGAACCGTAACGTTCAGGCGATTCAAACATTTCAAGCGGCCCGGTAATTTTAATGGATTTCAATTTACTTCCATCTATCTGCGCCGTAAACAATAACCCAAGCCGTTTAATTGATGTGATTGTATAGCTCCAGTCTGATGAAGTAGTAATATAGAGTGTACTGCACCTCATCATTATTGTCTCAACCTGTTCAAGGTTGTAAGCCCTTGCAATTTCAATGTTGCTTGCAGAATACGCCTGATGGAGCACGAGTTCACTTTCTTTATCCGCATAAAGCCCGTTGATTATTTCATCCATGCTGAGGCCATATTTTTCTTCCACAGGCTTGAGAATATTCCTTTTTTCATCCTGATTTACCGGCGGTATCCTGGCTATTTTAAAAACATCCTCACGCAATGCAGGGGCATCAACATCCACCGGCGGTTCAAAAATAGAATTTCTGAAAAATAGGAGGGAGAGAGCCCTTATAGTTTTCGTACTTGATGAATTTAGCTCTAATTCCTTAAGTGCCTTCAGTATTGTTTCCCTATTGTTCCCTGTATTTTCATTAAAAACAGTTTTCACACTATCTATATAGTCACTGTTTTCATCTGATAAAAATACAGGAAATACAAGCCCTGTTTTAAGTTTACGCACTATCATTAAGTCCGACGGGAACACCTTTTCTCCTCCTCCTGGAAGTTCCATACTCCGTTGTGCCGGAGGATACCAGCTCGTATAAATAGCTGGCTTTTCCCTCGGAAGGCCGGAGTATTCTGCCCAATCTCTGCCTGAACTGCCTTGTGCTGCCAGAACCACTCATTATAATGGCTATAGATGCGTCAGGCACATCAACGCCCTCGTCAAGAATCCTTGATGTGGCCAGTACTGTAATTTCACCTGATTTAAACATTTCCAGATATTTTTTACGTTCTTTTCCTGATGTCATGTATGTAAGCGCAGGGACAAGAAATTCTCTGGATATCAGATATGCAGTGGAGGTATCTTCTGAAAATATTATTATTTTTTCGCCCGCATGCTTGCTCAGCAAATATTTGAGGTACTCCACCTTTCTCTCTGCGTTGAATGCGATTTCCCTTGATTTTCTCCATGCCATGAGCGCTTCTTTCCCTTCAGCACTCCATGATGACCGGATCAAATCTTCAAAATTCATATTCCCGTTGATCTTTATGTCCCTTTTTCTAAGGTAGGATAAAAATATAGTATGGTTTTTCTCATATTCTATTTCGTCTTCATCGGTGAGGTCTATGGGTATTCTTACAATTTTATAATTGGAAATAAAATCATTCAGCTCTTCATATCCCAGTTCAAAAACCTTGCCGCCCATATATTTTTCCAGCACCTCATGCAGTTTGTCATCCCTTTCATATGTTGCTGTAAGACCCAATCTATAGGGCGATGCATAATATTTTGCTATCTGTAAATAGCTTTCCGAAGCCATGTGGTGGACTTCGTCCGCTATTATAAACTTAAAACGGTTTCCGAGGCTTTCAGCCATTAAATAGGCAGAATCGTAGGTCGATACTGAAATGTCCCTGATTTCTTTTTCGCCGCCACCGATTTGCCCCACTTCCACATTTAGAAGATCCCTCAATTTCTCCCTCCACTGGATTATAAGCTCTATTGTCGGTGCCAGAATTATTGTGGGAACTTTAAGCATGGTAATTGCATATATACCCAGTATAGTCTTTCCCGCTGCGGTCGGGAGAACAATTGTCCCTGAGTAATTATTTCGCTGCCACATCTCAAGTGATTTTTTCTGGTATGGCCTGAGGTTTATTTCAGAACTAATTTCGAGTTTTTTATCCTTAAAAACATTGTCAATGATTCCCGGCTTCTTTATGATATCTACATAACGGTAAGCTAGAGCCCTGTATTTTTTAATTCGTTCATCGTATGAAAATATGCCAGAGTAATTCTCATCAGATATTATACTTCCGGCTTTGAAATATATTTCCATGAATCTATATATGAAATCGTTTAATAAGTTTGTCCATTGGATTCCCCAAAAATCTTGTTTCTTGGAGCACCTTCAAGTATGGATTTTCCGTAATCTGTGGTATCCTTAAAGGCTTTCATCTCTACAAAATCTTTAAAAGCTTCACGTGATTTCCATTCTGTGTAAATCATATATTCACGTGGCGAATCTACTTCCTGGTATAATTTGCCATCTACAAATCCAGTTTCCGGTTTGCTTTTAAGCAATTCTAAAACATTGTTGAAAGTTTTAACAAAATCATCGTTATGCCCTTCTTTAACTTTGTAATACAAACCTACATGGATCATAAAAAGATATGGTTTTACAACTAATAAATATTATGGAAAAATAAAAAAATTAATAGTCTCCGCCTGGAGGCATTCCGCCTGCTCCGCCAGGTGAACCACCCTTTGATGACTTTGTTGCTATTACGTCATCAATTCTGAGTATCATCACCGCAGCTTCTGTTGATGCTTCTACTGCCTGCTTCCCTATCCTGATCGGCTCTATGACTCCAGCTTTTTCCATGTCCTCGACATTTCCAGAAAAGACATTCACTCCGAATGTTTTGTGCCCATTTGCATGTTCACTCCTTATTTTTATAAGTATGTCTATTGGGTCGAGTCCTGCATTTTCAGCCAGAGCCCTGGGTATTTCCTCAAGTGCGTCTGCGAACTTTTCTATTGCAAGCTGTTGTCTTCCACCAACTTTAGTAGCGTAGCTTCTAAGATTAAATGCTATTTCTTCAGCAGCGGATCCACCGCCTGTTGTATATGCCCCATCTTCAACGGCTGCTGCTACTACGTGTAGAGAGTCTGTAATTGACCTTTCAATCTCATCTGCTACATGTTCTGTACCAGCTCTGATTAACAGGCTTATTGCCTTTGGATTCTTGCTGCCTGTAACAAAGGTCATGTAGTCGTCGCCAATTTTTCTTTCTTCTACAGCGTCTGCGGCTCCAAGGTCGGATGCTACGATTTCTTCCAGTGATGAAACTATTGTAGCACCGGTAGCTTTTGCTATCTTGTCTACATCGCTTTTCTTAACTCTCCTTACAGCATATATGCCGGCTTTTGAAAGGTAGTGCTGTGCCATATCATCTATGCCTTTCTGGGTAATTACTACATTTGCGCCTGTTGCTTTGATCTTATCAACCATTTCCTTCAGGACATCCTCTTCCTGGCCCAGGAATTTCTGTATCATTGAAGGGTCATTTATCTGAAGATTTGTATCAAACTCTGGTTTCTTTATTTCAAGAGCAAGATCAAGCAGCGCTATTTTCGCATTCTTAACAAGCTTTGGCATGTTAGGGTGTACCTTTTCTTTGTCAAGGATTATACCATCTATAAGTTCAGTCTGATTGATTTCGCCACCGTTTTTCTTTACAACCTGGAGATTGTCAAAATCAACAAGATATTTGCCATCCCTCTCTTCTGCTATTGTTTTTATTGCATTGTATGAAATAGTTCCCAGAAGTTCTTTTTCCACAGATGCACTCTTGCTGTTAAGTGAAGTCTTTGCCATTTTTATAAGGATTTCCTTGTCTTTCAGTGTAACTGGTCTGGATATTTCCTCCAGAACCCTGCTCGCCTGTGCTGCGGCTGTTTTGTACCCCTCTGTAATCACTGTAGGGTGGACATTTTGCTTTACAAGGCTCTGTGCCTGGTCAAGCAATGCACCTGCTATTATAACAGCAGTTGTTGTCCCATCGCCTACATAACTGTCCTGGGTCTTTGAGACCTCTACCATCATCTTTGCTGCTGGGTGCTCTACATCCATTTCTTTCAGAATGGTGACGCCGTCGTTTGTTATAACTATATCACCTAATGAGTCCACCAGCATTTTATCCATTCCCCTCGGGCCCAGTGTAGACCTGATGGATGTGGCAATTGCCTTTGCAGCATCAATATTCTCGAACATTGCATCTTTTCCGCTTTCTCTTTTAGTTCCTTCTTTAAGGATAAATATGGGTTGACCACCAATCATGATTATCAAGTAAGTAAAAATAAACTTCTATATATAGTTTACTATATTTAGGTTAATTATATTATATAATTAAAATATATATAAGTATATATTTATATGCATAATGCCGGTAGAACTATACACTTGCTGTTTTGAAAATTGAAATTGCAATTTTTAATTTCTTCAAATGGAGTAAAAAGCAAGGCTGCAATACCTTATAACATAGGTATCAGTATATTGCTTAGTTATTTGATAAACAAAGTTTTTATATAGAGTTGTTATATAGAGTTGTTATATAACATATATAACAGGTAGCCATATGTTTAAAATAACTGTGAGATACAATAGCACAATTCCGGTCTGTGACCAGATATATTCCGGAATGATAGATGAAATAAGATCCGGCAATTTATATTATAAAACTAAAATACCATCCACGGAGCAGGTAGCAGGCGTCCTGGGGCTAAATTTGAACGCTGTTGATAGAGCATACGGGCTATTGCTCAAGGACAGAGTTATCAGGCAATTTAAGAATAAAAAATATGTGATGGCACCTGGAGACACAGACATTAATCCAATGATTAAGAAAAGGAGCAGAAACAAATGATTGTATTGAGGCTAGGAATATGAATAATCAGTTATATTTTATAGAATATATATTTGAATGCGGGCTCACAAAGGTGGATGAGAAATGAATGTAGAAGCGTTCAGGATTATTGAGCCCGTATGGGTACTTATAATAGGAATTTTAATATCTATAATACCGTATCTGACAGAGAAGTCAATAATATTTGGGGTACGGGTCCCTACAGATAAAATAAATTCAGATACAGTCAGAAAAATGAAGAAAATATACGTTTCCATAACTTTTATTTTAACCATTATTTTAACAGTGCTGACATATCTATTGTCATCATACCTCCTCGTAATAACTTTCTTCATGCCCCTGTTTATGGTACTGGTTGAATTTATGGTGTATTTGCCGGAACATTATAGCCTGGAAAGGATTAAAAGAGACGAACAATGGGAATTCAATGCTAGCAGTGTTACAGGAGTTTTCAATGTAGAGGATGGAAAAAAGTTTCCCTGGTTCTTCACACTTCCGGGTATTCTGGTACTTGTTTCTCTTTTCGTAACAGGCATTCTGGATTATAAAAGTATACCAGAAAGGTTTGCAACACATTATAATGCCAGTGGAATCGCAAATGCCTATTCAACAAAATCAATAGAAAGTGTATTTATTCTGGGCTTTATAAGCATAATAATAACAATTATGATGATTCTGATTGCATATGTTATAGCAAGGACTCCACTAAAAACCGATAACGCATCCCCACATGGAACTGAAAGGGTTGTAATATATCAGGAGAGAATGGTGTACCTGACTCTTCTAACACCGGTATTTATAAATTCTAGCCTGCTTATTGGCAGTTTCGGTGAATGGGGCATAATTAAGGAAAATGTTTTTCTAATACTTATCCCGGTATTTTTACTGATTATATTTGTTATTGCCATATCAGTGAAAACAGGGCAATTAGGCAGCAATATTAAAATTCCTGAAAGTAAAGGGCCGGAAAATACTATTCCGGATAATTCAGTGTCGGATAACAGAAATGATGATTCATTATGGAAAGCTGGCGTAATATACTGGAATAAAAACGATCCGCGCATAATGGTGCCTAAAAGGTTCGGTGTGGGATATACAATTAACTTTGCCCATCCTGCTGGCAAAGTTATACTTGTGTTAATAATAGCTATTCCCGTAATAATTGTTATATCGGTACTCTTTCTACATTGAATTTGATATAATTTTTTTAACATTCCAGTAAAAATGGATAGTGCACATGAAATGATGCAGTGTTGAAAATATTCTGTACAGCTTCCATATTACTGTATTTTTCCGGCCGTTTTTCTGAATTCAAGATTCAGTTTCCGGTTACGTTTACTGTATTCATCATTCTCCAGGATTCTTCATAGAATGCTATGTAGTTAAGTAAGTACTCTTTGCTGTGGCCTTCACGGTGAGTGTACAAATCTCTTTTCCACCGGTGGTAAATAAATACGGTACATTAGAAACCATGCTGGAAAATAAATTTACAATAATTAAACATTGATGATAATCATAAAAATACCAATATTTATATAATTATCCAGGATTAATTTATATGAAATCAATATGCCCTTTTTGCGGTGTTGGCTGTGGACTTGAATTAATGGCTGTAAATAATATTGTTGTTGGCGTAAAACCTGTTCCAGAACATGTAGTAAGCAGGGGGCATTTATGTGGCAAAGGAAGTGTTGCACATGAGGCTTTGACAGCATGGGATCGTTTATACTATCCATTAAAGAAAGTAAAGGGGGAACTTGAAAGGACGTCATGGGAAGATTCAATAAAATATACTATAGAATCTATAAAAAACATACAGAAAAAATATGGCAAAGACTCTGTGGCTTTTTACGGAGGATGCCAGAACTCCCTTGAAGAGGTTTATCTTTTGCAGAAGCTTGCAAGAGCCCTTGGAACCAATAACGTAGATTCATGTGCAAGGGTTTGTCATGACCCATCAGCGAAGGCGCTTAAGGAAATTGTAGGAGTTGGTGCCGGATCTAATTCCGCTACAGAAATCCCGAAGGCAAAAGTTGTTGTGGTAGCAGGAGAATCTGTAACAGATAGCCATCCTGTATTGATACAGTATTTTCTGGAAGCAAAGGAAAAAGGAACAAAAATAATATTAATAGATCCAAGGAATACAAGGTTTGCAAGCTTTGCAGACCTCCATTTAAAGATAAAGCCCAGAAGTGATATATTTTTATTCAATGCGGTTGCCAATTACCTTATCCAGAATAATATGATTAAACCGGATTTTATTGCTGCAAGGACTGAAGGGTATGAAAAATATAAGGAAAATGTTTCAAAATATACACTTGAACTCGCAGTAGAACAAACAGGGTTAGCTGAAAAAGATATTATAGAATTTGCAAAATACATATCTGAGGATAAGGTTATTTTTTCATGGGGGCTGGGGCTTACTGAATCTACTGGCACCAAGGGAATTAAATCTTATTTATCTCTCCCATTGTTAACTGGAAATATGGGGAAAGAAGGCGCAGGGGTAATTGTTTACAGAGGACAAACAAATGTGCAGGGGTCCGGAGACCTCATAAAACCGGATGTGTTTCCTAATGGTGAAATGAATGAGGCAAATAGTGAAGCATTATCCCGCATATGGGGATTTAAGCCACCAGTAAACAAGGGTTCTTCCATTATAGATACTTTTTATGGTTCCAAAAATATAAAGGCACTGTTTATTATGGGATACAACCCGGTAAGGAGCTTGCCGAACAGAAAAAAAGTAAAAGAATTTCTCGGGTCCCTTGAACTTCTTGTGGTGCAGGACATATTTATGACTGATACAGCCCGTTACGCCGATATTGTGCTACCTGCAGCGGCATGGGCTGAGAAGGAAGGTTCTGTAGCCAGCCTTGACAGGCTTGTGAAGTGGAGATTTAAAGCAGTTGATCCGCCAGGAATGGCAAGGCCAGATTATGAAATACTTTCTGACCTGGCAAAGGCTGCCGGGTATAACTTTAATTCAAACCCGAAAGAACTGTTTGAAGAGCTTAAAACAGCGGCTCCCCTGTATTCCCATCTTAATATAGATGATGTGATGGATTATTCAAAAGATTCAAGATACCCTAACGGTGAATTGCACCTTTATGGGGAGAAATTTTCAACAAAATCCGGAAAAGCGCAATTTATTCCTGTGGATTCCGAAAAACATAATGATGGGCTGATACTGGTTACAGGGAGAACCGTAACAAGATACAACAGTGATGAGGTTATAAATAGGGTACCCGGTATGCAGGAATACAATCCCACATTATGGGTCAATCCTTCAGATGCAAAAAATCTCGGAATAGAAAACGAGGATATGGTAAAACTTGCATCAAAGAGCGGTGAACTGGACATAATAGCAAAGATTACAGATGATGTTATACCAGGAGTTGTATTTACCTATATGCACAATCCCAAAATAAATGATATCGTATCTCCAGAATTTGATGACGAAACTAAAACACCCAAATATAAGTATACGCCCGTAACAGTTACTAAATAAAAAAATTCCTGATATATTTTTATATATACCAATTATTATTTCTTCTTTCCCTATTATGATATTTGTTATACACCGTATTTCATATTATATTCCACTATTCTTTATTATTGAACGGTATACTCCAGGCTTATGCCCTTATTTAAAAGCCCGGCAATATATTGCAGCATACCAACATAATTCAATACCATTCTCTGGATGCAAATACTTTCCAGTATATCCTGAATACTTCTGCACAACATTTCCATTTACACGCTTTTCATCAACCATGTTTTAATACTCCTTTCCGTTCTTCGCCATTGTTTTCACAGGTATTATTGCCCTTATGTATATTAACTGCTGCATACAATATAAATGCTTTAACATCCAGTATTTTCAGTAATAAATACAGTAAAAATAATTATTCTTCCAACGGAATATATTGCTAAAGAATAAACCATAAAATATTTAAACCTAAGGTTAATTAAGTGCTGTAGAAAATTTAAATATATTATTTGTTATTAAGAAAATAATAATTGTTTAGAGGGATTATATGGAAGTATTAAAAACTGGAACAACAACACTCGGTATCACAGCAGGCGATTACGTTATTATGGGAACTGATAGCAGGGCTACCATGGGCAATTTCATTTCAAATAAAAATGCACAGAAATTGTACAAAATAGATACTTATGCAGGCATGACTATTGCTGGCCTGGTAGGAGATGCACAGGTCCTGGTAAGATACATGAGGGCTGAAATGGAACTTTACAGGGTCCAGAGAAAGATAAATATGCCCATAGAAGCAGCGGCAACATTGCTTTCAAACATGCTTAACCAGTCCAAATATTATCCATACATGGTGCAGTTGCTGGTTGGGGGATTTGACAAAAAACCGCATATATTCTCTATAGATGCTGCGGGAGGATCTGTAGAAGATGAGTACGCAAGTACAGGATCCGGCTCCCCATTCGTTTACGGAGTTCTGGAAGCTGAATACCAGCCTAACATGAAACTTGACGATGCTATAAACCTTGCAATAAAGGCAATTAGCGTTGCAAAACAGAGGGATTCTGCATCCGGAAATATGCTGCAAATAGGAGTTATAGACCCGGAGAAGGGATTCAACTATCTTTCAGAGGACGACATACTGTCCAGAATGAAAAAATTAAAACTAACTTTATAAATTATTTTTTTTACATTAAAGGTGTTAAAACATGTCTTTTCGAGATTATCTTAGCGAGGGCAGGTCTATTTTTGATAGGCTTTATCCAGACAACAAGATTACGGAGATTGATTACGAAGGTTCAACAATAGTTGTATATACGAAGGATCAGAATTTATTTTCACAGCGTGATGACCTTGCAAGGCAGATTGCCCAGGAATTGCGGAGGAGAATAGCTATAAGGCCTGATCCCAGTATTATGTCTGATGAAAAGGAGGCGGATGCAAAAATTCGTGGAATCATACCATCCGATGCCGGTTTGCAGGACATATATTTTGAGCCCGACACGGGTGAAGCTGTTATAGAAGTGGATGAGCCCACAATAGCAAATCCGGAAATAATAAAATCCATTAAAGCCGAAACTAACTGGTCACCCAGAATAGTCCGGGCTCCGCCAATGTATTCAAGGACTGTAAAAGAAGTCAGGGAATATTTGAGGGATGTTAAAAAGGAAAGAAAGGAATTTCTCCATAACCTTGGAATAAAACTTACAACGCCCCTGATGCCAGGAGAGACATGGATAAGGATAACGGCACTGGGAGGCCATAGGGAAGTAGGGAGGAGCGCCACACTTATATCAACGAATAATTCAAAGGTTCTTGTTGACTGTGGCATGATAAACATAAATGACCCTGAACACCCATGGGAAGAAGCACCATATCTTTACGCACCTGAAATTCAACCATTCACATCGCTGGACGCGGTGGTATTGACACATGCACATCTGGACCACTCTGGATTATTGCCACTATTATTCAAGTATGGGTATACTGGCCCCGTCTATTCCACAGCACCCACAAGGGATCTTGCAGCACTGCTGCAGAACGATTATCTGAAAGTATCACACAGCGAAAACCATAAACTGTCATATGAATCAAAACATGTAAGGGAAGAGCTTAAACATACTATATCGCTTAAATACAACGAAACAGCAGATATAACGCCAGATATAAGGCTGACATTCTACAATGCAGGGCATATACTGGGTTCTGCTGCCGTGCATCTCCATATAGGGGAAGGCCTGTATAATGTGGTGCTCAGCGGTGACCAGAAATACGAGAAAACATGGCTTTTTAATCCTGCAGTTAACCGTTTTCCACGTGTTGAGACACTTATGCTTGAATCAACGTATGCGGGAAGAGATGATTATTCCTATACAAGAAATGAAGCCACAAATACATTAATTGATGTTGTAAACAGGACATTTGACCGTGGTGGTTCTGTCCTTGTCCCGGTTTTCGCTGTAGGGAGAAGCCAGGAGGTAATGCTTGTGCTTGAGGATGCATACAGGAATAAAATGATACCCGAGAATACAAAAGTATACCTGGATGGGATGATAATGGAAGCAACAGCTATACATGCAGCTTATCCGGAATTCCTTAACAGGGACCTGAGGGATCAGATCATGATCAAACGTGAAAATCCATTTCTCAGCCCTATATTCACCAGTGTGGAAACAAGAAAACAGAGGATTGATGTATGTGACTCACCTGAAAGCAAAGTAATACTTGCAACTGCAGGGATGATGAATGGTGGCCCTGTACTGGAATATTTCAAGACATTGTCAGCAGATTCCAGAAATACACTTGCGTTTGTAGGTTACCAGGCTGATGGAACACTGGGCAGAAGAATTCAATCAGGTGCATCCAGCATCACACTTTCTGATGGCGGAAAATCCACTAAATTTGACATAAATATGGCAGTTGAAAACGCAGAGGGTTTCTCAGGGCATTCTACCAAGAGGGAGCTGCTTAATTTCATAGGTGGAATGCAGCCCAGGCCAAACAGGATTCTTGTCAATCATGGAGATGGAAACAAATGCTATGATTTTGCAAGGTTAATCCATACAAAATTTGGCGTAGAGGCAATATCCATGAAAAATCTTGAAACAACAAGGCTATTTTAATTATTTAATTGAAAACACTGCATTATCAATGTTGCAGTTGAAAATTTTTAAAATTATATATTATTTTCAACATAATTTATATATTTATAGATATATGATATATTATTTAATATAGGTTTATATTCATTGGCAAATATTCAATTTAAATACACAAATCTAAATATTTGATTTCCATTGCTATTTATGAAAAGCAGTCTGAAAAAAGATTCCCTTTCTTTGTCCAATGTTATTTTTCAGGGCGTAGCAGGATCTGCCCCTGCAGGAGCTGCTGTTGCAACTTTAACCGGATCCGCAGCATTTGCACTTGGTTCCCTTCCATTGTCAGCAGTAGTAGCATTCATTATAGTATTGATAAATGCGGTAATCATCAATAGGATTTCAAGGCACGTTGCAGGTGCTGGCGGCTATTACGCTTACAGCAGGGAAGGAATTGGAAACTTTGCTGGAATATTTACAGGCTGGATGTATATTATGTACCAGATCATGTCACTGGCCTTTATCGGGCTGAGTGTAGCCATATTCCTTCCAGCCCTCCTTGGAACCGTATTCGGAATTGATATCCCATTCTATTCATGGGTATTGCTTCTGATTCTCATAATGGGATTCGGGTATTTTGTATCATTCTCTGGAGTGCGGAATTCTGTAAGATACGCTATGGTAATGGCTACAATTGAAGTTGTCGTAGTAGCAGCTGTAAGCATTATAATAATAACTGCAAAGCCTTCAATAAACACGGTCTCAGTTTTTACACCGGTATACGCTGTACACGGATTTACCGGAGTAATGCTCGGCGTATTATTTATGTACACTGCATTTTCAGGATTTGGCACTGCAACGCCATTAGGCGAAGAGGCTAAAAACGCAAACGCCGTGATTGGCAGGGGCGTACTTATATCTGCAATAGTGCTTGGCTTATTTTTCACCCTGGTTTCCTATGCATTCACAGTAGGATGGGGGCCAACACGCATGCTTACCTACTCTACTGAACTGGTCCCAGGCATTATACTAGCAAAAAACTATCTGGGGCTTGCCGGAGCAATAGTTATAACTGTTTTATTTGTTAATAGCTTATTTACAGATTCTGTGGTGTTTACCAATTCACTTTCCAGGGTTGTTTTTTCAATGAGCCGGGACAATGTACTTCCTGGAATATTGTCCAGTGTCCATTCCCACAGGCAAACTCCACATGTTGCTGCAGGAGTTATGGTCATTATTTCATTTATAATAGGCGTTATCTCTGTAATAACACTAGGAGGGTTCAATGCTTTCCTGTTCGCTGGAATCGCCGCCACATTAAGTGCCCTGCTGGTCCATATGATTGCCAATGCATCACTGGCGGGAATTTTGCATAAAATGAAGCTGAAAATGAACATTGCAATGGATGTTGTGCTGCCTGCTGTTTCGATAGTAATACTGGCGTTTGTATTTTATGGAAGTTTTATAAGCATTGACAACGTTGTAATAATAGCATCTGTGAGTTTTATAGTATGGGCTATTGCGGGCCTTATATACTCCGCAATATCCAGAAAATATCTAATGCACGTGCAAATAAGCCAGAATTAATTATAAAAATTATTTTATAATATTAAATATTTATAAAAATTATAGGGGCAATGACCCATCAGGCGAAACTTTTTTCCAGTCATCCAGAAATCTGTTTAACCCTTCATCTGTTTTCGGGTGCATGGCTAGTTTCTTTATCACATCATATGGAATTGTTACGGCATCTGCACCCATAAGGGCAGCCCTTAGTACGTGCACTGGATTTCTAATTGATGCAACAAGCACCTCTGTTTTGTATCCATAATTTGTGTATTCAGTTTTAATCTGGTCTATAATAGCCATGCCATCTTCCCCAATGTCATCCAGCCTTCCAACAAATGGAGAAACAAATGCAGCCCCATTTTTTGCAGCAAGCAAAGCCTGTATTGCATTGAATATCAGTGTTGTATTGACCTTTATTTCTTTTTCTTTAAGAATCTTCATAGCTTTCAATCCCTGCAGTGTCATGGGTATTTTTATGACTGCATTGCTTCCCAGCGCATGGAGCTTGAGTGCCTGTTCCACCATATCTTCAGCTTTTTCTGCAACTACTTCCAGGCTAACAGGGCCGTTAACCTCCCTCAATATTTCTGTTGCTATTGCCTTAAAGCTTTTTCCGCCCTTTGAGGCTTTCATGATCAAAGATGGATTTGTTGTAACACCATCAATCAATCCAAATTCATTTGCTTCCTTTATTTCTTCAATGTTTGCTGTATCTATAAATATTTTCATTTAAAATCACCTTTAAAGAATCTGTCTGTCTTTTCTACTATATCGTTTACCCCTATATGAAAATAATCGAACAGTTCCATTCCCTTGCCACTCTTTCCAAAAATATCCGGCATCCCGATCCTCATAACCGGAACCGGGTACTCTTCAGATGTTACCTCTGCTACACGTGAGCCAAGTCCGTTGTATATGGAATGCTCCTCAGCGGTAACTATTTTCCCTGTTTCCCGTGCGGCCTTAATTATTGCGGGGCGGTCTAAAGGTTTTATTGATGACATATTGATTACCCTTGCGTCTATTCCCCTGTTTTTTAGCTGTTCTGCAGCTTTAAGGGCAAATGAAACCATTATGCCATATCCCATAATTGTCACATCAGAGCCATCCCTGAAAGTAACAGATTTCCCTTCTTTGAATTCATAATTCTCATCGTTGAGTACGGGGAATTTTTCCCTGGTAAGCCTGACATAATATGGTGATGTTTTCCTGGCTGCGAGGTAATCTATCACACTGACAGTTTCAATTGAATCTACAGGAACAATAACCTTCATATTTGGCAGCCCGGACATAATGCCAACATCCTCCAGTATCTGGTGTGTTGGGCCATCCTCACCAAGGGAAATGCCTGAATGTGTTACCACAAAATTAACCGGAGCTTCGTTATAGCATATTGACTGGCGTATCACATTGTATGTATTGCTTAGAAATACTGCAAAGGTTGAGGCAAATACAGTTTTTCCAGCAAGCGAAAGGCCTGCTGCTGCAGAAACCATGGACTGCTCCGATATACCCATGTTGAAGAACCTTTCAGGGAACTTTTTCCCGAATACCCCTGTTTTTGTTGACGATGAAAGGTCTGCGTCAAGTACCACAATATCCTTATTTTTTTCACCAAGTGAAGCCAGTTCCTTTCCATAGGCATCCCTCAAGCTTTCCATCCTATCCATCTTTTCCATCATTGTGACCCCTCAATTTCCTTTAATGCCTGTACATATTCTTCCTCATTGGCCGGAGGTGAGCCATGGTATTTCGGGTTATTCTCCATATAACTTACACCTTTGCCTTTAATTGTGTTTGCAACAATAAATAATGGCCTATCCCTTGGTTTCTTTGCATATTCAAGCGCATTGACAACTTCATCCATATTATTTCCGTTTATTGTTATAACTTCCCATCCAAATGGGGCCACCTTTTCAGCAACATTGCCCAGTGGCATTATATCCTCTGTAAATCCGTCGAGCTGTATCATGTTCCGGTCAAGAATAGCGGTAAGGTTGCCCAGATGGTATTTGGAAGCTGCCATCAAAGATTCCCATATATTTCCCTCTTCCATTTCACCATCGCCAAGTATGGCATAAATTTTATTTGTCTTTGAATCAAGCTTGGATGAAAGTGCAAATCCTATCGCAACACCGAGCCCCTGGCCAAGTGAACCTGTTGAGGATTCTACACCAGGTATTCCCCTGTGTACATGCCCTTCGAGCTTTGAATTTACTTTTCTGAAGCCTTCCAGCAATTCCACGGGGAAATAGCCACGGAGAGCGAGGGCAGCATACTCGGCAGGGGATGCATGCCCTTTGCTCATTATAAGAATATCCCTATCCGGCTTGTCTGGTTTTTCAGGGTCTATATTCATTTCCTTAAAATAAAGTGCAGTAATAACATCTGCAATGCTCAAAGAACCCCCTGGATGCCCGCTCTTTGCACTGTAAACCATTTTTATAATTTCCTTTCTGATTTCCCTTGCAGTTGCGTTAAGGTCATTGATGGTATAGCTTTCCATTGATTATCATTATTGTATTAACTATAGGCTTAAAAATCTTTTTAAATATATAAAGCAACAAATTTTTAGAGGTCAATTCATAAAGTCTATTTATATCAGGGATATTACAAATTATGATAAAAGTTGGCAAAGGGTTATATGTTGCAGATACGGCCGTAATAATAGGGAATGTAACAGTAGGTGATAATGTTACAATAATGGATTCCGCAGTTATACGGGCAGACCAGAATTCAATAAAAATTGGCGATAACAGCAACATTCAGGACAATGCAACGATACATGTTGACCTTGATTGCGAGACAGTAATAGGAAAAAACGTTTCAGTAGGGCATAACGCTATTGTGCATGGTGCTATTGTAGATGACGATGTCCTGGTAGGTATGGGAGCAATAGTGTTGAATAAGGCGCACCTGAGGCCCGGAACAGTGGTTGCTGCCGGCACTGTGATACCTGAGAACTTTGAGTCCGATGGGAATTGCATGATAGCAGGAGTGCCTGGAAAGGTTAAAAGGACAGGTGAACAGTATTTTACAATGGCTCATCTTAATTCTCTTGAATATTTGAAGCTAAACAAAGATTTCAGGGAAGGAAAATACGAAATTATGAAAGGAAATAGGCATGAATAAATACGTGGAAGGGCTAATATCAGCAATTTCTTTTTTCACAATAATACCATTAGGGGGAAACTATAAAATAACCGGCTATACCATGTATTTTTTCACCTTCACGGGGCTTATTGTTGGATTGATAGCAGGCATTCCATACCTGGTTCTAAGGCCGTATAATTCCCTTATAGCGTCCACGGTTTCAGTTGCTATTATTATCCTCTTATACGGATTCAACCATCTTGATTCCATAATGGACTTTGGTGATTCCATCATGGTAAGGGGCAAAGAGGAAAAACAACGTGTTATAAAGGATAGATATACGGGCTCCGGCGGCATTGGCATGTTATTTATTATATATATTCCTGCCATCGCATTTCTCACTTATTTTAAGCCGGTTACAGGTTTTTTCATAATTATTGCGGGGGAAATGGCATCGAAATACGCCACATTATTTTCCATGTACAGGGCCAAAGCATTCGGTGAAGGACTCGGGAAAATGTTCATTGATAAGGTAAGCGCAAATGCAATAGTTTTGAATGTAATCCCTTTGCTGCTTGCATTCGCATTTAATCTCTATAATATAGCAATAATTGCCGCTCTGATATTTTTATCATATTTCATGAGGTCTGCAATGGAAAAACATTACGGGGGGTTAAATGGTGATCTGGCCGGCAGCATTGGGGAAATATCCCGCCTGCTTTTCTATGCCATAACCTTTGTATTTATAGCCTTAAAATTAAACCTATTTCTTCTTTAGCTTTATGGAAAGCATCTGGTCATATTTCAGGGTATATTTGATTTTTTTATTCCTTATCTCATGTGCAACTTTTTCTGTAAGCTCCTCTATTTCCTCTGAAATAATGTTCCTGTAGATTGTCAATTCTTTTCTATCCTGTGGGAATATCATTTTAAACCTTGTATTTTCCCTTCTGTACCCGAAAGGTTTTTTATTTTTCCTTATCTCTTCCATATTCAATTCCAGCAGGATATCATCAAATTGCTTCTCCTCCTGGTTTAATTTTGATTCACTTTCAACGATTTCCCACATATCAGGAAAGTATTTTTCCAGATCCTTCCACTGGAAATTTTCATCAAATATAATATGGCCACTATAATTTTTCACCATTGCCAATATATAGATAATACATTAAGTTTTTCTTTGAACTTAGAAATGATTATATTTTATTGTGCTATAGTGTATAGAATGGTTAACAGGATTAAAGTTATAAATGATGTCGGTGAGCTGGTTACCATATTCCATGCGGCTGATACCGATGTAAAACGAAAGTTACTCCTTGACCTTTCTACCGGCTGGGTAACAATGCCACAGATAGATGAAAGGTATGGCGTTGAAGGCAAAAAATCACTTCATTACCTGGATAAAATAAGAATGATAGAGAGCCAGTGGATAACAGGAAACAAGGGTCCGGAAAAGGCATACCATACTTATTATACAAATGTTCAGATCAATCTTATAGGTTCTATGGCTGACCTTTCAGACATAATATTTGCTACCACATTAAACGATGAGCAACTTCAGTCCTATGAAGAAAAGATTATAGCAATGATGGCAAATGGCGGAGTGTTTGTAGGTGATGTTGCGGACTCATTAAAAATATCACAGACACTTTTAAAGGGAATTGTGAATAGATCCTCCGTGCTCACAATTAAGGGCTATAGAATAGAGATGGAAAACGGCGCATGATCACAGTAATCAGGATAGGGCACAGGCCATTCAGGGACAAGAGGATTACAACCCATGTGGCACTGGTGTCCAGAGCTTTTGGAGCTGACCGCATACTTGTGGATGAGAAAGATGAAACACTTGAATCCACTGTCAATAGGGTAACAGAAAATTTTGGCGGGAATTTTTCCATAAAAACAGGAATTAACTGGAAAAAGGAATTCAAAGATTTTAATGGAGTAAAGGTAAACCTTTCCATGTACGGAATAAATGTTGATGACCGGATAGATGCAATAAGAGAATCAGCAAAGGGAAAGGACGTTATAATTTTAGTTGGTGCAGAGAAGGTTCCAATCGATGCGTATAATATTGCTGATTATAACATTGCAATTGCAAATCAGCCACACAGTGAAGTTTCTGCCCTCGCTATATTTCTTGACCGTTTTTATGAGGGCAAGGAACTGGAAAAAAAATATGAGGGAAAAATGAATGTTATCCCCATGGACAATGGAAAAATGGTAAAATTTATTCCTGATGAACAGCAATGCATGAAACTACTTTATGGGGAAAAGGCAGATGAAAGGATTATAGAGCATGTAACAACCGTCTATAAGCTGGCAATGGCTATTGGCAAATATGCCGGCGCAAATATGGAGTTAATCCGCGCAGGTGCATTGCTCCATGATATAGGCAGGACAAAAACCAATGGAATCGGGCATGCAGTAGCCGGTGCTGACATTCTCAGAGAAAAAAACATAGATGAGGCTATTGTCAGGATTGTGGAAAAACACACAGGGGCGGGTATCCTACCTGATGAGGCTAAAAAACTGGGGCTTCCTGATAGAAACTACATCCAGGAGACCCTGGAAGAAAAAATAGTTGCCCAGGCAGATAACCTGGTATCCGGGAAGAAAATAGTAACTCTGTCAGATACAGTAAACAGCTACCATCTCAAGGGGCTTGATGAACCTGCTGAGAGAATTAAAAAATTGCATATGGAACTTTCATCTATCTGTGGGAAGGATCTGGATATTATAGGCAAAGAAGTTATAATGGAAATGAATTAATTATTCCTCGTCCTTACTTTTGCTGGATATAAGAAATCTGCATGCGCTGTATCCATTTACCTGCCTGTGCGTAGATTTTACATTTGCATCTAAAACCTGTGAAAACATCTTTGTTTCCATGGAGCATGCAATACCAAAGTTTTTTGAAATAGAAAGTATAGGGCAGTTATACTCTATTAACTCAAAATTTCCCTGGGCTCTTTTAACCTCCGGATAATAATCCGCATTTCTCCTGAGTATAGCAAGCTCATTTACCTTTTCATCAAGATTTTTTCCCCTCATGGCACCGGTATATTCAGATCTAACTTTTGAATACCTGTCCTTTAGAAATTCTTCGAGAAGTTTTTCATTGCCGGTAGTTTTTATAAAATCCATGAAATCATTTAGCATTGAATCAGAACTGTTTCCCAGCTTATTGTTTGATACTGGCAAAGCATAAAATATAAAAGAAGGCCTTCCTACCTTTTTCTTTACTATTTTCCTGGCCACGGCTCCCTGCTGTTCAAGAGCAGAAATATGATTAAGGACTGCCATTTTTGATATGCTCATTTTTTCGGCCAGTTCATCAAGGGTCAGGCCCGGAAATTCTTTCAATAAAAGTATTATTTTTACCGGTGTTGGATATTCTTCCATGGAAATGAATCCAGTTATAATATAAATATATATCTATTTTACTTTATAAAGTTTATAAATTATTATCCATATATAATATGCTTGCGTATCTAATATTATGGCACCATTAGATCCACGTGATATTGGAATTTATAATGATAGAAAGAAGTCCGAAATAGATGTGTATATCGATAGGGAATGGAATGGAGACAGATCCTGGCTTTATAAGAAGCATAATTATGAACAGAAACGCCATAGGACACACCGTTACTGTATCCGGAAAATATTAGTATCCATAAAATCCATATTCGGGAAAGCCTGACTGGGGACATGGAACGTTTCATGCACAATTTATTAGACAGAATTTAAATGGGTGTGCTAAATTATGTGGTTTACATTCGACTTATTGAAATTATGTGATATGGGCTACAACATAACTGGAGGCAAAATAAAATATATTATTGCCCGGAGGTTTTTTTATAAGATGAAATCTTCTTTTTAATGCTTAAATTCATACGCTTTAAGAATGCATTGTTAATTGCTAAATATAATACAGAAACTACGAGGCTGCTCATGGCAATTAAAAGCCAGAATGTAGCCGTTGCACTTTCGTAATATGATAGCATATACAATCCGACTATTGAACCTGAAAATGAACCAAAGCTTATGAATAAATTATATATCCCTATGTAAGTTCCCTTCATGTTGTTTGGGGCAATGGAAGTTATTATTGTCTGTGTTGTAGGTGCAACAAAATCTTCACCGACAGTCATAATCCCCATGGATAAAAGGAAATAGTCTATGTTTTTTGAAAACATAAGAACTATAAAACCCAGAAAATAGAATAGCATGCCCACTGACCGGAACAATACGGGCCTTGTTTCCCTGTTCATTAGTTTGAAAATGGGATACTGCAATAAAACTACGAGAATGCCGTTCAGTGAGTAAATATAAGCCAAATAAAGTATTGGCAACCCCTCAAAGTCAAATGCATACAGTGTTAATGATGCCCCTCTTTGCCTTAAAACAAAGGCCATGATAATGCCTATAATTATAAATAAAATAAAAAACCTGTCCTTATATGCCAGTTTGATGTCATTCTTTGTTAAATATTCTATTTTAGACGGGAAATAGGTTTCTTTAACGTTGAAATATAATATTATTATTTCTATGAACGTTGCTATACCTGCCATTAGGAATATGTATTGAAAGCCGTAAACAGATAAAATAGCACCGAGTATAGGCCCTATAGCCGCACCGGCATTTGCCATGACCCTTATTTCAGTATAGCCCGATAATCTCTGCTTCAGGGATGTGACATCAGCTATTGAAGCCTGTATAGCGGGATATTGCAATGCATTTATGGCAATTGTTGAATAGAACAGCCCTATCAATAACATGACAGGAAGCCTGTAAAGTACGGTAAAATACATAGATATATACAACAATCCTGCGGGGACAGGGATTAATATTAAAAATACTCTCCGCCCAATTCTATCGGTCAATATTCCGGAATAATACTGTATTGCAGACATCAATAAAATTGCAACGCCCAAAACTATTCCAGTTTCTATAAATGATATGTGGTATATAAAAACAAATATTAAAGGCAGGAATATGAAGGAAGATACCCTGCCCGATGCACGTATTAGCCTTGTGAGGCCCAGATAGAACACCCTTCTATCCAATTATTACACCCCGGATTGAATTACATAGTAAATCCTGATGAAATTGCGGGCTACGGGAGAAGTAGAAAGAAACATATTATGCTTTATAATTTACCAGTATATTATTTTTTACTTGATTTTTAATATGTGTAAAGGATTGTTTTTCCAGAGGATGGCTAACATATAATTTTTAGTGGACATGCCTGCATAAAATCAATAGAAATGGTATATGCCAGAATGTAAGTAATTCCAATCTAAACAAACAGGAAAATTATATGATAGTGTTGAATGGAAGTACTTTAATATTAAACTAAAAAACTGTTAGAAATTAAGTGTGACATAGCTTCCGCTCTCCAATTATCAACAAAGATGTGCCAATGTGTTAATTCGATAAAATTTATATTTTACCCCTGCATGTTTGTCATATGTCTGGAAAATACCTTATAATAATATCTTCTGGTCTTGACCAGAAAGGGAAGATGATTGTTGGGCTAAATTTTGCAAAGAACATTTACAGGAAAAAACTGGCAGAAGATGTTAAAGTCGTATTCTTTGGGCCAAGCGAAGAGTCTCTGGCAAAGCATGATCCTGATGTTGACACCCTCTTAAAAATACTGAGAGATATGAACGTTATACAGATTGCCTGCAGTGGATATGCTGTTGCCAAGAATGTAAGTGAAGATATATCAAAAATAGGAATGAAGCTGGAAGACGTTTCTGATACTATTACTAATTTTGCGGATCAGGGTTATAGAATAATAACATTCTGATCTTCAGAGGGCGCAACTTCAGTGGTGCGGTATCGCTTCCCGTTAAGGAAAATTTTATTTTACGATCCAATCCGCAGGGAAGCCCATGATTTTTGCAGTAAATCAAACCGGGAATGCTAAACAAGGCCTTTGAAGAAATTCGTGGATAAGCATAACTTAAAAAATAGTAAACTTTTATGAATGGGCTCTTAATTCCAGGGAATATACACTCTAAAAATTTTTTTTTAATAACCTGTACACAAATTCCAGCTTCGTTGAATTTGCGTGATGGAGTTAAATGGTACGATATGCGGAGAGAATGCTTTTATAAGAAACTTTTTATTATTGTTTATTATCTTTAAATGATGAAAATTCAATATGATATCGTAGCCGACACTTTATATATATACCTAACTAATTTAAAAATTGTTGACACCATTCCTGATAATAAAAATGAGAATATTTTTTTGATGTATCAAAATATGGAAAAATAGTAGGCATAGAAATTTTAAATGCGAGTCTTACGGATCTTAAATCGGTTAAAAATCGATTAAAACATTATAAAATAAATATACCGGAACTCAGAATTTTTGGCACAATAAAAACATTGGATTAAATATGATAATATTATCATCGCACGCATCGGACAGAATTAAAGAAAGGTCAATAAAAACGAGTGAAATTGAAACAACCATTATTGCTCCGAACAAATCAATAAAGGAAGATTTTGAATTGAACACATGCCTTAATTAAAGGTCTCTACTCATCCTTACAGTTATCCTGGAACTTGCAACTCTAAATAGTTTTATATCGTCAGTTATTAGGCCATAGCCTTTTTCTATTGCAGATACAAGAAATGACGAATCATAGAATGTTAGGCCCTCCTTCAAGGCAAGGGACAATACAGAAGACCATGTCGGAATAACCTGTTCTATAGAATTAATCAACTCAAATAAAACTGAACCAATATCTTTTGCTTCTTCCTGTGTTATTGTATTCTTAATATTACTGTTTTTCCATATAACGTTTCCAACTTCATAAACTGCAAGAGGTATAGTTGCATTATCCATGATTTCCGTATACTTGCCCCGCTGGAACAGGTTAAATATTGAAGAGGTATCTAATATATTCATCTGTCCCTATCCTCTCTGATATCTTTTACTAATTCATCCATTTTTAATTTCGATAAAGTGGGTGCTATTTTTTTCATTTTTTCCATCAGTTCGTTATTCCTGTACTTTTTAATTTCATAGTGTATGGCTTTTCTAATAAGCTCAGTCGGGTTTATACCAAGTTTTCTTAATTCTTCCCTATCTTCTTCGGTAATTTTCGCGGATAGTGTTGTATACTTAGACATACGGCAATATATACTACACATATTTATAAATTATTGTAATACGTATATAACTACAACATTTCATCGGATAAAAATAGTCCAGAATAACCATGCGGCCAAAGCCTGTGTATCATGCATATGACCATATAAAATTGAAGTTGTTTTCTGTTTTGAAGTCTTCTCTGAATGATTGCGATTTTTGTTTTTATCATAAACAGGTAACTCTGTTTAATCGTATGTTAACTTCAGCAAAAAATTGTAATATTCCCTTCCATTAATGGCCATAAAAACTTAAGCGACCCATTTTCCATTGTAATAATCTAAAGTAATAGCAAGATTATAGATATATGCCAACCATAAAAACATTCAATGCTTTGAAGTTATACCCCGATAGTACTTAATGAGAAACCAATATAAAAGGAAGATTTGCGTTCAAATCCTGGTAGGCCATACCCGCATTGAGACCACAACAAGGTATACTCACTTAACACAAAAAGAGGTTGGAGAAGCTGTAAAAGAAAGTGTTGAGGCCTTATTTCGCCTCAATCGGCAAATGACGGATTTTGAGTGGGAGCAGTTGGGGGCTGACCCTAATGTAGTGGAAGCACTGGGATTTGAGCGTTTTAGTATGATAGCTCCCATTTACCATTACAAACGGAATGTTATGAGGTTTATTCGTTCGGTTAAAAGAAGGTACTTGAAATCATTAATTAATATGTTTAATGCCAAGCCTATTAGGCTCATACATGGAAATGACTATTTTTTAAAATATATGGCAAATGTGGAGAGGTAATAACATGGATAAATTATTTTTTAAAAGTCATACGGAAATGTACATTTCGAGCTATAAGTTATTTAGAGTTCAATTGAGGGAATGCACGAGAGCTGGCAAGTTTAAGAATTTTAACATATTTACTCTTGAGAGCAATCATGCTAACTTATTAACTGATATTGCAAATAAAATATTGCCCACTTACATAAACAACAAATCAGGAACCGGTGTTAGGATCAATATAGCTAGTGGAAAATACGTATTCTTTGCAACGTTAATTTATATGTACATTCTTACGTTTATTCGTAAGTGCATATGCCAACCGTTTAAACTATTAAGAATACGGGGTTTTAAATTTCAATGTACATCGAAATTATTCTACAGGTATTTGCAGAGCCTCTATTTTTTTGTGTTTATTAATATGTATGTTTAAAATATTTATTTTATTTATATTATTTATTATTATAAATTAATTAAAAAGAATAATTAAATTGAAAAGGTGAAAAAATGGACAAAAGATACAGAACTCCGGGTAGACCCTCTTTAGGAAAAGAGAAAAAGCCATCGAGGCATATAATATCAGATAATGATATAGAGATATTTCTACATGACCATCCTGAAATCAATGCTTCGGAGGTATTCCAGGATACAATTCATTCAATGATGCCACATGGACCTGATGAAATAAGGCTTGAGGCTTTGAATAAGAGAAAAAGCGAAATAGAAATAGAACTAAATGAGATCATGCCGGAAATAAAGAGGCTTAAGGAACGAATCAGCTCTCAGAAGAGAATAAAACTGGAAGCAAACCTTGAATCAGATTATGAAGCATGGTATCTAAGGAGTTTAGTTCAGAGTGATATATTCAGAATAAGCGAAGTAGTGCCGCTGGACATATATTCTACAATTAAAAGATGGATTGAGGAAGGAAAAATAAAACCACATGAAATAATAGAAAAAGAAGATGAAGTTTTTATTTCCAATTCAGCTACTATATTTACCAGACAGAAACTAATTCGGCTGGGATGTTTGAAAGGGATGAAAGTAATACCCGCAAAAAATAAAGAACATATGTCCCCTATGAAAGAGGAATTTGGGGTTTATGGCAGATACAAAATTTCATTTGATTATGAACTGTTTGAGAAAGACTTCTTTGCAGGGAAAATATCCGAGGATTTGCCAGTACAGTTTTTAAGGCATATAAGCCAAAATATTTGACCCTGATATTAAAAGAGAAATAAAGAGGCTTATGATTCCTACCGTATTCTAATCTGGAAGCGGAGGAGCAGATAAACTGAACACGGGATAGGTGAAGTACTAATTTAGGAGGTAAACAATAATCTCGTGTATATGTGAGAATTAAGATCAAGCAAATTGAATGTAAACATATAACATCTGGCATAATTGATGATTTTGTTATCTCTTGATAGTGCCTGATTCCGATTTTCAAGAAATTTTATGCTATTCTTTTCTTTTATCTGTTTATCCAATGTTTTATTGGGGTAAGGCAAACGGGGCATTTATCGAATGTTGCATAGTGCCTGGTTCCGCAGTTTTTGCAAGTAATTGTCCTTTTTGAATATGCAAATATACCTATAACACTGCCAACTATCACTGTACTTATTGATATATACAGGCTGTATGGCACACTATTAGTATGATAAATTTTATGCATTGAAATATACAGGGTCATATTATCACTTAGGTTTACATTATAGGTTTCTTTTGTGTAACCAGCCTTATACATTGTTAAAATATAATGCCCTTTATCCAGTGTGAACGTTGCAACTTTACCATTTTCCGATATATTATTGTCGTTTAACATAACATTCCAATCCGGTTCAGGAGATTTAATTATCAGTGTATATTCAGGAATTTTAATATTGGGCTTTGTAAACTCCAAAAGTGATGAATTGTATAGAATATCAGTATAATTATAATATGGATTGTTGTATCTAATTTTATAAGTTATATTAGCTGTACTATTTGAATAAATTTTGAATGGCAAAGAAACAGTATTATTTTTATGTACATCTAAGCTTGAGTTGTAAAGTATAGTTTTATTGTTTTCTACCAGCACGGAAATTCTGGAGGAGTATGCCATTGATTTTATTGACAAATTTAGTGTGTTATTTTGTCCTGAAATGAGTTTTTTTGGTTTTTCTATTGAATATACTATCATTGGAATCTTTACAGGCACAATTATTTTATCATCTACTATAAATGAGGGCAAGGGAGGTAAAGAAAAGTTGTACTCAAAATTTCCAATATGCAATTGGTAATCTCCGTAGTATGAAACAGAATTGTTTTTTTGCACATCAAAAATTATAAAATTTTTTACACCGTTATTTACGCCAGCCGCTCCATTATTTATTTTATTTGTCATTGAATTTGATGTTTTATTACCATTATCAGGGATTATAGAAGATTTTAAGTTAAAGGTAGATACACCATTAGAAAATACAAATTCAGGATTTTCATAGAAGTATACTGTTGAGTTGATACTATAAAACGGCGAATCCCTATATACATAACCGTTATAATTTGATGAATATGAATAAAATGTAGAATTGACCAGAAATACCGATTTTTTATAGGGATTTAAAATCTGCTGGTATATATAAAATTTTTTCATATTCGTGTGGAAATTAGAAGAATAAGAATCAATAGAGCTATTGTAAATTATCATGTTATAATTATTATATCCAAAGTAACTTTCAGTGTCATTGGATCTGATTAAAATAGTTATATTATGAATTGAGAGATATCCATCTTCCCCCGCAGCTGTATCATTTGCTTCTGGTATTTTCAAAGAAAAAATATTGGTATCATTAAATTCTGATGTATGTATATCTTGTGGTAAACTAATATTAGCTGTATAATTATAATAGCCTGTATAAACAGGAAGAGTTACATTTTTTATAAATTTCCCAAATTCATATAGTTCCAATTCTCCTGTACCATTGTTGTCACCACGAATGTACAAATGCAATGATAAATTCCCAGCAAGGGAATTGTTATAAATATCTGTTTCTTTAAACGGAATATTGCCATATGTGTCATAAGGATATGATTTTCCAAATAATTTTCCACTTGTAAAACAGACTTGTTTAATAGGGTTTGAATAAAATCTTATATTGCTATAATTGAATGCCACTTTATCATGATTAAAGTTAAAAATCATATTTGAATTGTTTTGTATAGTTAAATTGTTAAAAGTTAAATTTGAATTTGTCGCTTTTATCATTCCATTGGAACCAATTGATAAATTATTTATGTTTAATATGCCTTTATTAACAAATATATTTATACTAAAATTTGTGTGTTCTATGCATGAATTGGTTATATCTAACTTACCGTAATCAAAAATAGTTATATTCCGTTGAAATATGATTAAATTCTCATTAGAGATGGAATAATTGGACGTAATTGTAATATTATGGTCCAAATAATATTTTGAGACATTTAAACTTGGATTTTGAATGTTATCAGAACTAGTATGGGAAATATTCACTGGCATCAATACCATAATGAGAGTTATAATTAATGTGAGTATAATAAGTCTCTTTTTCACAATGGGTAATAACTTTAACTTATAAAATTTTAATAGCATGTTATGAAATTATAGCAAGGAAAATAGTTCTCATTGAAGTTCCGATAATTTTTTGATTTAGATATCATTTCCCTCTTGATGGATAGTAAAGCATTTCACAGAGAATTCGGGCCCAGAAAATTTTCATTTGTGAAAACATTTAAACTAAGATTGTATATACTTTTTTCAATTATACTTGTTGCAGGCATGTTATTTTACAATTTTAAATATACAGAAATTATAAGCATTTTTCTGCTATTATTTTCTATTATATTTTTTATAAAAGGTCACCATTCAGGGGCCGTATCATATTCTTCAGTTTTATATAGAAAACAGTATATTGGCAAAGATAAAGAGTATAATATAATAAAAATTCCAGTAAGAAGTTTGAATTTTTTAGATTATATAGATTATAAAGTAAACCAGAATGTATTGATTTGCGGAACTAGCGGTCAGGGGAAAAGTAGGCTAATGCGATATCTGTTATATTTGTCTAAAGAACAGAAATTTATTTTCTCATATAAAGAAAATGACGATTATCTAAAAATGGGATATAATATTCTTCAAGTAGAAAACGAAATGCCTGATCCATTCATGGATACAGAAGCATTTGTAAATGCATTTTTGATAACGTACCCTATACAGAATATGGGTATAATCTCACAGTATATCCCAATATTCTTGCGAGATATTTCAAAGATATCCAAAGATTGGAACGATTTTTTATATAATTTAAATATAAAATTAAAAAGTTCGAAAGACCAGATACAAAGGTCAGCATATTTATTTATTATTGAGCACTCTAAAGCTTTAATAGGTTCAAATTACAAAAAGAATATAGATCTTGCAGATGAAAGTATAGTATTTGATTTTTCGCAAGTAAATGAAAGTTCCAAAACGTTTTATTCAGAATTGTTTTTAAGGATACTCTGGAAAAGATTAACCAAAAATTCAAAAAAAGTACTAATATGTATAGATGAGGCACATAGGTTACTTTATAATTTTGAAAGGTACCAATCTATATATATCGAAATGTCGAGAGAGATTAGAGCATTTGGGAAACTTTGGACTAGCACACAAAACTATTCTGATATGCCTAGTTATGTTAGGAACCAATTTGCCACCCAATATATATTCAACACATCTATAAAGGAGGACTTGGATCAACTTGGAATTATAGACCAAAAATTGAAATGGGCCGTACCAAACATGCCAAAACATTGTTTCACAGATGCACGGTATCCCTGGATTTATAAAGTGGTTCCAGAATTTATAATATTTTGGTATCCGCTAGATAGAGATAAAGCTAGAAGTGTTTTAAGCACAGTGAACTATGACGCTGAAGTAATAAAAATTTTACATGATAATGTACTTGAAATACCTACTATTGTTGAAATAATTTCCAAAAATTATAGTATTGATGAAAACACAGTCAAAATTAATGTGAAGAATTCAATATCAACATTGATAAAAAATAAAGAGATCAATAGAGTTTTATATGATTCGACCTATGTGTATTTTGGAAAAACCCTAGATTCTGCTAATTTGTCCTTATTCCATAAATTCATGGAAAATAAAGTCTTAGAAATATTATCTGAACGCTCTATTAGAGGGAATGTTATTATAGCAAAAAAGGGTCAAAATCTACCTGACATATCTACAGAAAAATTCAATATAGAAATAGAAACAGGTTTAAAGCACGATATCACAGATTTAAAGAAAAGGACCAATACTGGTGATAAATCTAATATTATTATAATTCCTAACAAAAATTTAATGGAAAAATATAATAAATTACAAAATGTGAGTGTAATTGAGATAAAAGAATTGAAAGCATTCCTAGAGAGGTATTACACATAAGTTTTATCTTCCATTAAACTCTGTAAAAGTAATTCATTATACCTAATCTCTCTTACAATATGGAAGTATTCTAAAGTCAAAGATATTGCTGAAACAATTACTATTATCAACACTGTGAACAATATTAATGGGAAAAGACCATAGTTGCTATTATTGTACAAATATAAAAGCAGTAATGAACTCAATAAAATTCCAGTAACTAGATAAAATAAAATCTTTTTTAGTTTTTCCAAATTTGTGATTTGGGAATTAACAATTTTAGCTATATCCATTAAAATCTATTATTTTAAAATATATTAACATAACGTTGATGCACATCAATTTTGTACTAAAAGGAAAATAAGAATTATGATTGCAGGTAAAATTAAACCAAGCATTTAAATACAAAGCCTCAATTTTGCCTTTTAACGCTATATAATTACCTTTAACGTATTATTTCCCTTTTCAATGTAAAATCAATTTATAAATGTGTAGAAAATAAAAATATACTGTATATTTTTAATAATTTCTAAATTAACTATACAATTCATTAACAATGATACCAGTGGATACACAGCACATTCTAGAGAGTGAGATCTCCAGGAAATAGTGGTTATGAAGATACCTGAAGAATATGAAGATGTACTGCATACTTTAATCCATGAAATGTCCCATGCACGGCTGGATCACCTGAACAGAAAAGATATTCCCTATGGCATTGGAGAAGCTGAAGCTGAGCTGTCCACATACCTGGTAGGGCAGCATTTCGGGTACCATTTCAAGGACGAATCTGCAGCTTACATGAAAGGGTGGCTTGATAATGCAAAACAGGAAGGCCACACCCTGAGCAATGAGAATCTGGATAGGGCAATGAACAATGCCAGGCACATAATTCAGGATATAAATGCACAGCTGGAAACAAAGAAATAATTAAATCATATATTTTTTAATTTAGAATTTAGTTAATGCAAAAATCACTCTGCATAAGTTTTATCTTCTATCAAACTTTGTAATAGGAATTCATTATATTTAATATCTCTAACGATATGGAAGTTTTCAAAAGTCAAAGATATGGCTGAAACTATCACTATTATCAATCCTGTGAATAGTATTAATGGAAAAAGGCCATAGTAACTATTGTTGTATAAATACAAAAGTAGTAATAAGCTCAATAAAATTACTGTAACTAGATAAAATATGATTTGTTTTGTTTTTTCCAAATGTGTGATTTTTGTATAAACAATTTGGGTAATATCCATAGAATTATATCGATGTAAAATATATTAATCTAACGTGAATACCCATCAGTTTTTATAATGCAGAATATTGAGTTCATCATTCTATTTGTTATGGAAATAGAGATGCCCATAAAAGAGATAAGTAAATATCAATTAAAATATTATGCTAACAATGAAAACACTACATAAAATCATTTATAGTGATGCAAGAGAAATGAAGGAAGTTAAATCTGAAAGTGTAGATTTAATGATAACCTCCCCACCATATCCTATGATAAAGATGTGGGATGATATGTTTTCTGTACAAAATCCAGAAATAGCCGAAGCATTAAGAGAAGAAAATGGAGAAAAAGCATTTGAGTTAATGAATAAAGAATTAGATAAGGTTTGGAAAGAAGTTTACCGTGTTTTAAAGATAGGCGGGATTGCCTGTATTAATATTGGAGATGCTACAAGAAGTTTGGGCGGCAAGTTTCAAATTTACACAAATCACGCAAGAATATTGAATTATTGTTTAAGTTTAGGTTTTCATGCTCTACCCGAAATACTCTGGTTAAAAGAGACCAACAAGCCAGATAAGTTTATGGGTTCTGGAATGTTGCCAGTAGGGGCTTATGTTACATTGGAGCACGAATATATCTTAATATTAAGAAAAGGTTATAAAAGAGAATTTAAAAGTGCAGAAGAAAAACTAAATCGGCAGAATAGTGCTTTCTTCTGGGAAGAGAGAAATACATGGTTTTCTGATAAATGGAATGATCTCAATGGGGTTTTTCAGAGGTTAAACCATATAAAAGTTAGGGAGAGGAGTGGGGCTTATCCAATAGAATTGGCTTATAGGTTAATAAATATGTTCTCCGTTCAAGGGGATACTATACTGGATCCATTTCTCGGAACAGGAACAACTACATTAGGAGCAATTGCTTCTGCAAGAAATAGTATAGGTTATGAAATTGATGGAAACTTTAAAGATATCGTAGAAGAAAGGATTAAAAATATTAAAGATACCTCAAATATCTATATTGATGAGAGATTGTCAAGGCATATAGAATTTATGAAGAAAAGACTTGAATTAAAAGGTGAACATAAATATTTTAATAAGAATTATAATTTTCCTGTCGTTACAAACCAGGAAAAAAATATACTTTTCTTGAAATTAAAGGAGATTAGTAAAACAAACGAGAATATATTTGAGGTTGAGTATAGTTAAGACAATCTTTTGATTTCGGCTTGTATATCTTCAATTATATCGGGATTTGCAATAACTTTCTTCTTTGTCTGCTCATCTTTCACAGAAAAGATATAAAATACGGCACCACCATATTTTTGAGTAAACTTTCCATGAGTTATCTTCTGTTGTGTTCTTTCATTTATTATCTGGGTAATATATTCATACCCTGTAGGTTTTATTTGTAATCCGATATACTTATCTTTAATCTTGATAAAGAAGTCTACATTATAACCCCTATCCCAACTATCTGGTGCGGGTTCTATTTTAACTCCTAATATGTCTTGCAATTGCCCATAAATTGTTTCTTTTTCTGAAACATACCCATCAAATGTTCTATTGATAACAAGATTAACAACAAAGTCAATACAGTCTTCTTCAGTTATGTCATCAACTTCTGCTCTTATTACTTCTGTAACTTTTACATATAATTTTTCCCCTAATTCAATAAGATGGGATTTTGGATATACATTGTTGTAGTAATAATCTTCCCAATCCTTTAATTCTTTAGGAGAACACTTTCTTATTTCTTCAGCAACAGCCCCAACTTGTTTTTTCTTAGTTAACCCCCAACGCATATTGGCACTGTTTAGAACCCATTCTTTTGGCATATAAAGTTCAGGAGGTCATACCTTAAATTCTTTTCCTAAAGACCGATATATAAGTAGTTAAACAACACTTCTCTCTCAGGATAAAGCCTACGGCTTCATGTATGGAAATAATAACCACGCCTTGTATATTTATGTTCAAAAACATTTATTATGCAACAAAAGATATAGAATTGTTGCATTGTTTTAAATACTCTATTATTTAAAAAATCAAATACAGCAATACAGGAAAAAGTTTATATTTAAAACCATGCTACAACTTTTAAAGTGGTTGCATAATGAATGAAATAGGTTTGAAAAATTCAATGATGAAAATAAAGGATGAATCGGATTTGCCACAGCATATTACATATAATGAATACCAGAGTCTACTAAATGAGATAATGAATAATCCTTATAGCCATTTTCTTAACAAGAAAATGATTCCATTCCTGAAAGCCAGGGACATGTTGATGTTAAAATGCATGTGGGAACTGGGTGGAAGAATATCGGATATTTTGAATATAGAAATCAATGATATAGATTTTAAAAATAAAATAATAGTTTTGAAGGTTAAGAAAAGGGGCGGCTTCATAAATCGGATTCCGGTATCGGATAACTTGTTATTGGACATATCTAATTTTATGAGAGCGTATCCTGAAGTCAACGGAAGGTTTTTCAAAATGGATCGGGAGACTGCCTGGAAGAAGGTAAAAGGCTATGGGGATAAAATAGGATTAAAATTACACCCGCACATGTTCCGGCATGGATTGGCGATATATTTACTCATGAAAGGTGTTCCAATTCAGATTATCGCAAGGAGATTGGGACACAAGAATGCAATGACCACATTACACTACTATGTTGTGATTACGCCAGAGATAGAGAGAGAAGCATTGAAGGGGATATTGCTATGAAAACAATTGATTTCACAGTATTGTGGCACGTAGTGTATCAAGGTTATTTATGCTATTTAGCAATAATTATATGTGTCTCTATGGAACATAGCAATAGAAATAGAAAAATGCGTTTTGCCAACTATATTGAAGCTAGTAGTAGGAAAGATATTGTGGAAGGCTGGAGTTATGCTCATTGGATAAAAAAATAGGTTTTAAGAGCATATAAAGGGTTGAATCTGTTTTTCTCAGATATTCTAGCAGATAGATTTGGAATATTACATTTTCATTACAAGTGTATGAATATTTATCTAAAACATGGCTTAAAATATAACAAAATAGAGCTAATTAAAAGAATGTGCTATTGGTGGTATTTTACATTGAACCATCTATGGCTTAAAATCAAGCCGTTCTAAGGTGTTTTAGAACTATGCTTTTGAGATGAGGGTGTTTGTATCCAGTTATATTTTCATTTTCAGCACATAGATTAAGAATATATAGGGAAAATACCAATCTGAATGTTATGCCTTTATTTAATTTCCTATAAAGAATTCTTTATAAACGTATACATGTTATTGATATGATAATTATGGGTAAAAAAGAAATATCTAATAGGAAAAATCCTGTGGATAGGGTAAGGGCATGGGTATGAGTAACAATAAAGATCTTAAGGATGTAAAAAAACACGAGTTTACCGAAAACGATTGTAAAATTTGTATGAGAAATGCTGAGAGATTACTCGACGATGCTTTAAATAATGATATTTCAATTCAGACTAGAACAGCGCTGATGGAACTGTCGTTTGAAGAAACTGCTAAGTCTATATTCCTGTTTGATTACAAACGGTCAGATGACCATGGACAATCATTGGTGGGAGGCAATGTGGAAGAGACTTTAATAAAGATTTTTCAGTCTCATAGGATTAAGATAGAAATAATGAAAAACTTACTTGATGACGGCTCTAAAAAGATTCTAACACTTGACTTGAACGAATATTCATCTTATATTGGTGGTATCATACAAGATGGCATGTTCGGGGAAAAACGTGATTCGAGGCGTATTAAAATAAGTAATGAAAGGAAAATATACTCAAGTGAAGAGCTGTCAAATAGTGTTAAAAAAATGGCTAAGGATATTATAGATACTATGAGTAGTCAAAACATAAAATATTACAATGACTTAAAAAACGAATCTCTGTATGTGGGATTAGACGCCTCAACGGGTCTCCTCCAATCTCCTCCAGTGCCTAAAAACAAGAAGATTGTGGGATATATAGCGTTCTTCATAATTACTCAGCTTATATATCAGTGGGATGATTTTGGGGAAAAAAAGAAAGTGAAAAATCTCTTGGAAAAATATAAGAACCATCTTGGAGAGTACATACAATTATAATATTAAATAGTAAATTATCTCGTATTTAAACAATGTAAAATTTAAAAGTAAAGGTACAGGTAGATTTCGTTTTTCATAGAAGTGAGCAGGAGAAACCACATTCAAATTTGTCATTTTGTTTTAACGTTTTTAATCCCATACCGTTATTAAAGCAATTAGGCGCTCCGGTTAATGGTTCAAATGCCACTGAATTTTGACCAGCATAAGTGCCATTATAAATTTCAAAAAAAGGCATATTATATCTAATTATCTCCATTTTCAAATACTTTGTGTAGAAATCTACAATACCCCCACCAAAATAGGCATTGTCATATAATTTATTGGGTACATTGCTGATAGTATCAGTTATCCTCTGAGTAGTAATACTCTTTGTGTTGTATCGTTTTAATTGCACTGCAGCATCATGAAATTCAAATTTCCAATAATCGCTAAAAATAAAATATGGATGAGCTCCACACATAATAGGGCAGGATTTATCACCAATATTTTTTATACTATAATCAACACTGAATTTTGCATTATCAATCATGTAAATAACATCTATTAATAGCTTTGACGGATAGAAATTTTCATTTAAAATTACTTGAAAATCAATTTTTTTATCGCTCTTAGTAATAACTTTCCATGTTTGATCGAGTGTTAAACCATGCATACTATTAATTAAATCACCTTCATATCCAGCATTTTTTGGCAATAAATACTGCTTTCCATTAAATTTATAAGTTGCTTTTGATACAATATCTGCATATGGTATGAGTATACTTAACCCACCGTGCGGTTCTATGTTATCATTAGTTTCTTTTAATATATTTATACCATTAATAATCAGGGATTCAACATATGCGCCCTTTCTAGAAATTAATACTTTAGAATTATTTTCCAGTAAAGTTATCAATATTATTACCCACTATTTCTCTATCTACAAGCTGTAAAATAGCGTTAGAAATTATCTTCTCCTCACCAGTCCTTAAACATTGTGGATTAATATATAATTTCCCCTTGTCTACTAAACAATAGATAGCGGGGTTATAGTATTTTAAATTATTTGCTATAACACCTGCATCTACTTTATTATTGAATTCCACTTCAACGCGGGGTATTGTAACAGGTCTTGGAAAATACCATGGCGGATTTATTTTTTTAATGCGGATTGAAGTATTATTTCCAAGAATATCTATTATTTCTTTACATTTGGTGTTCATGTCATTCATAAACTCTGATTCATTCAATTTCAGAAACTTATCAACAGCAACTGTTGTGGCTACAATATCTTCTTTGCTGACTTTCATTGTTCTTCCTATGAATATCGTATTTCTAGAATTACTAATTTCCTCGCTATGTGGACCTATTTCTTTTGCAATCTCTATAATTTCCTTTTTGCCTAACATTAGTCCAGTGTCACTGAAGCTTCCAATAGCTTTTCCACCACTTAATATAACTATATCTGCCCCAGCTTCCAGATACCGTTTAAAATTATAAATGGGTGGAACTTCTGCAGCAGCGTCAACTATTACAGGTATCCCAAAGCTGTGGGTTATGGAAACGACATCTTCTATTTTTAAACTTTCCCTTAATGGTTCAAATGCAAAGTAAACAATTGCCACAGTTTTATCTGCAAATTTTTTCAATGCTTTTTTAAAAGATAGTTCTGAAGTATCTTTCGCGGTTCCAATCTCTTTTATTTTAGCTCCTGTAAGTTTTATAAGATATTTAAATTCGCTAATCTGATTCTTGAATGTCAGGACAAATTTTTCATCTCGTCCCAACTCCGGTAATTTATATTTTAGTCCAGGTTTTGATTTAACTATGCATGATGCAACAGATAAAACTATTGCAGCAGCGGCACCATTTGTAATATATGCCGATTCAACTCCCATACTTTTTGCTATATTGCATCCGGCATCATCTATTAGCTGTTTCATATTAACAAATACCTTGCTTACCTCTTCGATAGATGACAATACTTCGGGAGAAATCCTATTTCCACCAAGAAATGTAACAGTACCTATTGCATTTATTACTTCTTTTATTTTTAGTTTATCTTCATACATTGTAATCACCTGCTTAATTTAGACTAGGTAAAGCCCCCCATCAATAATTATATCTTCTCCGTTAATGTAATTAGATGCAGAAGATAAAAGAAATAAAACTACTGATGCCACTTCATCAGCAGTTCCTCTCCTCCGTAATATGCTCTCTGAAGAGTATTCCTTTTCTGTTTCTGCAAAACTTCTACCTTTGATTTTGGATTGGGCTTCAATATCAAGGTCGTTCATCGGAGTTTTTATATTGCCTGGACTTACACTGTTCACGCGAATTTTATATTTTCCAAAATCAGCGGCAAGTGCCTTAGTAAAAGCTAGAGTTGCTCCTTTAGTAGTAGAATAAAGCGTATGCCCTTCTTCTGTTCTCTGACCTGAGACCGAAGCTATATTAACAATTGATGGGTGTGTTGAATTTTTCAATAATTTAGTGCAATATTTCGTCATGTTAAACTCCCCTAAAATATTTGCAGATACTATATTATTAAAATCTTGTAAAGATGAATTTTCTATATCTTTATAAAAATAGATTCCTGCATTGTTGACAAGAAAATCTACCCGACTCTCTTTACTGTATATATATTGAAATAAATTCTCCATATCATCACTATTAGAAGTGTAACCAGAATATCTTATAACATTTTTGTTAACTGTAAATTTATCATCCAACGTATTTGGAAATTTTGGATCGATAGTATATACCTTACATCCAGAACTTATTAGCTGACTTATTATTGCTTTTCCTATACCTTGGAAACCACCACTTACAACCGCAATGGTATCATTGAATTTAAAATTAAAATCATTTGTCATTTTCTCACCTCCTCCCTACAGCTTCCTCATTTTCATCACTTATATCATTCATGGAATAAAGCTCACCTTTTTCATACTTCACAGCTATATAAATGATACTGAAAACTATTAATATCACCATAAGCACAAAACCAAATAAATATGGTTCTCCGATCCCAATGTAACCTTCTATGTCTGCATATACAAATAGGCCTCCGGCAATTATAGTAGTTACCATTGTCAATAAAATGTTTTTAATAGTAAAAATGCTTGTACCTATTTTATGCAGGAAAAATGGCAACGCCGCATCAGCAATTAAATGCTGTATTATCCACATGAAAGTTGTTAGGGCACCGAATAGGAAAAGTGAATAAAATATACCATTCGCATATCCATATATTGAAACAAGGATTAAGGGCGAAATAATAGATAATATAGATGTTATAGCAAGTTCAAAAAGTGCCGCGATGACAGGGGTTTTCCTTGATTTATTTAATGTGGCAAATCTTTTTGGAAAGAAAAATTCATCTCTCGCCATTGAATATATTAATCTTGCCCCCGACATTCCTCCCACAACACCTGCCCATACTTGACCGGTTAGAGCAATTATTAAGAATATTAAAACACCTATAGACCCTATAAATGGCAAGAAAGCTACAACTGCAGGATTCCAATCAGTTGCAAGACTTGAAGAATTGGATAAACCCACAGCAACAACTTCAGCATAAGTTACTAGCACACTAACAATTGTAAGTAATATTATTGATAGTATCACTGATTTCCAAACAATTCTCTTTGGGGTATGAGATTCCTCGGCAAAATAAAAAGGTGCTCCGTATCCGGTGAAAAATAAAAATCCACCAGTGATAGCGGCAAGCATAACTCCAGAAATACCAGCAGGTGCTCGAGCTATATTAAATGCCTGAAAAGTATTAAAAGGGGTTCTAATAATTACGATAAGCGAGTATATAATTACTATTATCACCTGTATAGCAACAACTAGTATTACTGATTTGCCTGACATTTTTATGTTGAATACCGTGAATATAAACATAACAAATGTGGCAATTAATGCGATTATAATGTATAAATAAATTGGCAGAGTATAATTATATATGGCAGAAAGAGCTGTAGAAAGGATATATGAAACAGCAACCACAGATACTACATCCATCATAATAAAGTACCATAAATCGTCATTGCCGTGAATTACCAGCACTTCTACCAAGGCCTTTTCTGCAAATCCATAATATCCGCCTGCAAAACTAACATATTTTGAAAACAACATAGCTGGAACCGAAACTATTAATATTGCTGCGGCAGCTATTAGAGGAACTACAGGTGCAGCAAATCCAGCATACACAACTGCGCTTGCTCCATTAGATACTGCAAATGATAATGGATAAATGGAACCCATAGATAGTGCCACAAGAGTCCACAATCCAATACTGCCCTTACTTAAATGTGTTGTCTCAGTATTCTGTTTTATTTTTGAATTATCCATATAATATTAATATTTTCTTAAATATAATACAAATGGTTAAAAAGTTAATATTTATCTGCACTCAATTATATATTTAATAGTGTTTTTCATATTAAGCAATTGGTAATAGCAAGATTATCTGATGGAATACGCTGTCGGATTATGGCAAGTAATATAATGTCCCTAATGCAAGCATCATGAAATTTTTGTGTCAAAACATACCACTAAATTACATATTATGGAAGGAATAGTTGCAATCACTCCCCAGCATAATTTTTTTTTCAGCATCTCTTAAATATTTATCAGCTGCTACTGTCGAAATATCTAACTCCTTTGCTATATCTTTAATATGACATTTCTTAGGATTATCAAAAAAACCACAGGACAAAGCGATTTGTATTGTTATTTTCTCTTGCTCAGTAAGCATATACCTAAAGTTAAATGATCTTTCATCAATTTTATGTTTTTCTAAATTTGTTATTTTACCAATACTATTTAATATATCTATTATTTGTTTAATATTAGATTCTTCTGGTAATAAAAATGAAATATAATCTATCCCACTTTGTGATATTTCTCTGTAATTTATAACCCCCAAAGAGTTAAGCAAACCGTATGGAGAATCTATAGAATGTTCTAAAAACGATATTCTTAGCATACGACCCTCTAAAAAACTATTTTCCATAGAAACAATAGATGGATTTTTTTTTAAGTTTGAAATTATAAAAGAAACTTTTTTATTGGTGTTAATGGGATAATAATCTTCAATTGTGAATAAATATTTATTTGACTTCATTGCAATTGACGTAGTTAGAAACAACTTTATATCGTTCAATTTGAACCCAATATCTGACATACAATTGTTATGTTTTAGATTTATTTTTAGAGCTATAAGTTCAATTTTATCTTCCTTAATATTCATAAAGTATTATTAATTTTATGCTATTAAAGGTTTGTGCCCATAATTATATATGTCTATAAAGTATACTATATTAATTAGTGTGTAAAAATAATACGATATCATACTTTGTTACATTTATAATTTTGGCTTATATATGAACATACAGATTAACAATTCCAGGAATTTGGTTTGCCTGACAATCTAATAGAAATAAAATGGATATGTTGTAAAAATATGATAATAATGGTTACCCATGGAGATAGCAAAACAAAGGATTTTATTAATCTTCCCATATCATTAAAAGGGTCCAAATTTAAAGGTGACATACCAAGGTGTTACTTTCCTAAATTTTAATCGTTCATTTTAAAATTAATTACGTCAATTTCTATCAATAGATCTCATGAAAGCGTCATGTTCGCATATCGGCTGAAGTGATGTGTTAATTCTCAATTGTGAAAAAAATTTGTAATTATAACTGTATCCCATTTAAATCACCTTATCAGTATTTACCTGAATTAATACAGTCCCATACATGTTATCCCCCATTACATAAATTTAAAGTTTGTAACTCTACTGGGCTACAGGTTTTCAACAGTTCTTTTCAATACAGAATATCCGTTAATTAAATCCCGGTCAGATGAGTACTCCTCCTTTGTATGGCTCCTTCCATTATGTGATGGAATAAATATCATAGCTGTGGGTACCACCCTATTCATGTACTGTGCATCATGCCCTGGCCAGCTGTACAATTCTTTATATTTCAGGTTGAGCGCTCTGCAGGATTTTATTATCTCCTTTCTCATATCCTCATCAAATAGTGTAGTTTCTGTAGTCCACTGGTTTTTGAAATCTACCGGTACGCCTTCTTCTGAAGCTATTCTTTCTGATATTTCCTTTGCCATTTTTGAATACTCTTCTGCAGTTTTTTTATCCGGGCTTCTGGTATCAAGGTTCATTGTTACTTTTCCCGGAATAACATTGTACGCATTGGGGAAATTATTAATTTTCCCTATCGTCATGGTTAATTCCTTCCCTGATGACTTAGCTATATCCCTTACAGCTACAGTAAACCTTGATGCAGCTACAAGTGCATCTTTCCTTACCTTCATGGGTGTTGGTCCCGCCTGGTTTGATTCACCGGTAAAGGATATATTGTCCACAACCATTGTTACTATGCCTTTTGGTATTCCTATCTGGTAATTTTCCAGTTCCAGAACAGGACCCTGTTCAATGTGCAATTCTATGTACCGTGATATGTCCTGGTTTTTAACCCTGTTCTGTTCCTCTCCCATATAGCCTGATTTCTCCAGCGCATCCTCAAATGTAATTCCATCGCTGTCTTTCCGTGAATAGGCGAATTCCTTTGTGAATACACCTGTTGAAATCCCTGAGCCAAGAAGTGATGGCTGGAACCTGGCACCCTCTTCGTTGGTAAAATCTATAGCTGTAATTTTCCTATTTTTTAATGTGCTTCCCAGGTCTTTTAAAAGCTGCATGCCGGACATTACGCCATAGAAACCATCAAATCTTCCCCCATTGGGTACGGAATCCATGTGTGAACCTATAGCTGTATTGTCTTTCCCGGAACCCAGTGTTCCGAATATTAAACCGGCATCATCATGTTTTATATCTGCTTTTACTGCTCTCATTTCACCCTCAAGGTTTTTCCTGGCCTGTATATCATATTCATTAAGTGCAAGCCTATTCACTCCATTTTCCTCGGCCCATCCCACTGATGTGAGCCTGTGGAACATTGTTAAAAAATCTTCATTAACCATTATATCACCTCACTAAATCCACTGTAAATGCTTATCATTTGATTTTCACCGCCTTCGAAAATATTTCAACGCCCCTGTTAAGCAATTCCTCCTCTATATTCAATGCACCCATGAATCTGAATACATTACCATAGTGCCCGCATGTATGCATTAACAATCCATTCTTGAGGAGTTCATGCTTTAATTCCATCATGTGCTTTGAATTCACTGGCTTTCCGTTATCTACAAGTTCTATGCCTATCATATAGCCCTTTCCGCGCACTTCCCCTATAAGGTTGGAATCTATTTTATTGAATTTGTTTAACATTTCCTTCCCGCTGGACTTCACTTTGTCGAAATATTTTGGAACCTCATTGATAACAGTTATTCCAGCAGCCATTGCAAGGGGATTAGCCCTGTATGTTCCAAGATGGAATGGCTTCGGCAATTTTTTGTCATAGTCATCCCTGTAATAAACTAATGATACTGGCAACCCCCCGCCTATGCTCTTGCTGACACATACTATATCGGGAGTAATATTTTCATATTCAAATGCCCACATCTTGCCTGTCCTGCCTACCCCACTCTGAACCTCATCAACAATCATTGTAAGGTCGTATTCAGTACAGAATTCCCTTATGGCCTTTAAAAATCCATCTGGTGGTACTATATAACCGCCTTCTCCCTGTACAGGTTCAACTATAACAGAATCAGGCCGATCATATCCTGCTTCTCCATCATCCATTATCTTTTTCATTATAGAAATTATATCAGAAACATCATAGTCATACCATAATTTATATGGATATGGCACCCTTATTACCTTAAACCCATCGCTGTATACTGCTTCCCTGTATTTTCTCCCGGCAGTAGCAGCAATAATTCCGCCTGATACTCCATGGTATGCACCTTCGAATGCAATTGTTGGGGCATTCTTTTTCCTTATTGCATGTGCTATATTGATTGCAGTTTCACATGCATCGGCCCCGCTGATTCCAAATATTGTTTTATAATTCCTCATCTCCGGGGGGAAGCTGTTTCTCAATGCTTCAAGAAAATTAATTCTAACTTCTGTAGGTATTTCCAGGGCATGCCATATGTCATCCACCTGGTTTTTTACTGCTTTTCTTATGTTATCATTAAATCCTAAATTAAGAACACTGATTCCTGATACCCAGTCAATGAAAATATTTCCATCCAGGTCTTCTATTAATGAGTTTTCAGCCCTCTTAATTGCAATGGGGAAACTATCCGGGTAGATTACTGTGCTGGACTCCATTTCCCTTTGTTTCTGTAGTAATAATTTGCTCTCCGGTCCCGGTACATCTGTAATAATTTTTGGTAGGTTTTTATAGTTATTTGATGCCATAAAAAATATAGCTTATCAAATGATATAATAATTTCTATGGTGCCTTTACACATGAATTTTAAAGAATACTGTTCTTGATTTAATATATATAATAATGTTAACATCAATATAATTGATAATTTAGTGAAAATCTTTATTAATACAGTTATTATATATTTATATATGGATAGTTTTGATTTAAAAATTTTAAAGGAACTTTCTAAAGATTCAAGAAAACCTTTGAGAGAGATAGGAAAGTCCATAGGAATATATTCACCGTCTGCAATAAGCCGGAGAATAAAAGAAATGCAAAAAGATAAGTTGATAAAGGGTTTTAAGGCAGAAATAGATTTTAACAAACTAGGATATAATTTTATCACAGCGACCTTTGTGAGGGCTAAATATGGAATAGAATACCATGATATAGTTGCTGAAAAGATAATGAAGATCAAAGGGGTAATTGATGTTCTGTTCCTGCTCGGAGACATTGATTTTTACATTCTATGTGCCACAAGGAATAAGGATGATTACGTCAACATATTGGATGAACTGGAGAAAATAATGGAAATTGAACGATCAGATACGCACACAGTACTGAATATTTACAAATACCACGATATTTCAAACATTTTTTAATATCAAATGCTTCTATCTACAATTCTCTTATGAAGCGGCTAACTAATTAAAATTTATGGTGTCATGTATGAGTTTAGTGGTTTGAACGTCCTATAAAGCAATAATATCAATGGTAAAATATTTGTATAATTATTATACTATAATAATGATATGAATAAGACACCTGTAAATATCTCTGATAAGGATGCTATAATAGAGGAACTTTAGCGCGAATTAGAAAATTATAATAAAATTATGGATAAACTACAGAATAAAATTGATTAACTGAAAAATAACAATAATGGAATTAAGAAAGATTTTGAAAAACTGAAAAAAAGAATTTGATGAATATGAGGTAAGGCATGCTGAAAATGTAGCGTTCAAGAACGCAAGCCATATGAGTAAAAGGGAAAGGTAAAGAAGGAATATACGCCTAAGTAAAAGCCGGATGCGGTTAAAGGCCAGAGGGGTTGCCACGGGAAAGCACCCGGCAATATTGACAGGCATATGGATATAATCATGGAACAGTGCCCTAGCTGTGGGAATAAGCTTGATAAAATAGTGGAAACAGGGAAAGGGGTATAGTAGAAGCTCTATCTGTAATTAAACCAAAAATTATAGAATGTAATATTAACAGGTATTACTGCTATAATTGCAAAAAGATAGTTGAGCCGCATATAGATAATGCATTGCCGTTGTATAACTATCATTGCGTACAATGCTGGTAATAGCATACATGAACACTGTTGATAGATTGCCGGTCAGAAGGGTATTTGAAATAATAGAAAATATATTAAGCATAAGGGTATCAGCAGAGGAAATAATGCATATTGTTAAGCAATTGTCAAAATACATTGGCATGGGGACTATAAAAATTTGTAAAAAGAATAAGGCGGGCAGAAGCAATGCATACGAATGAAACAATATAAAAGTTGGATGGCAAAAATACATACATGTGAGTATTTGTTGCAGAGAGTGAAACATTATATGTTACAAGATCAAGATAACATGATGTGCCTGAAAAGGTTCTGATGGAACATAATGGCGTAGATATGCACGATAGACATTTAGTATACATTAAACTTCCAAAGATAACAGACAATATGACCACCGGATTTATAATAAATGATGCCCGGAAGCTTATACAGTGCAACAAGGAAGAAACTGAATTTATCTACAATAGACCAAATATGTGTACAGTAAAGCCAAAGGAATGCTTTCACAGAAGCCTCAAGATATTGGAGAATCTGATTTAGAATATTTATATCAGGATTCCTACCAGCTCAATGTGCCATATGAATCTAAGAAATGCCAGGTATTTGTAAACAACCAACTAAGGTGGAAAAGGGGTGATTTATTCAGATTTGTAATAAGTAGATCCATTGAATCTACAAACAATCGGGCAGTAAGGCAGATAGTTACATACCTAAAGTATTAGGAAGTTCAAGGTCACAGAAAGGTGCAGATTATTTTACAGGCGTATACAGTGTACTGGAATTCCATAGGAAGGAGGGGGAACTTAAAGATCTGCGAAATCAGGATAAATGAAACAACTAAACTTTTACAAGCTATCCATATATAAATATATAATATTTACATTAATAAATATTTGCTGAAATTGTATTTTATTTTCCTCTAATTGCCAATAATATGCATATTAAAATTGTGATATATAGAATTTAAAGAAAATTATTCTTTGATTTTCGAATATAGGTCTATAAGAGAAATGTTTATAAAATTCAATAAGTTATATTTTTATGGGAGATAATAAAAGTATTGAAGTATTAAGATTGACAATAGGTAGTAACTTGTATAGTGTTTACCATAGAGCCCGAAGGTGATGCAAATGGTAGAAGAAATAAGCATGTATGACATTTCCAGGAAAGAACTTGACAAAATAGAAAAAAGTAATAAAGTTTTTAGTATAATAATATTACTTGTTGTTTTTGGTACATTTTTTGATGCTATCGAACAGTATAATGCCGGATATGCAGCCTCAGGAGTTTCCTCAGTATTTCATATAAGTGCATCTGTAATTTCTACCCAAGTGGAATTTATTACTTTTGGCTTTATGGCAGTTGGGGCAGTGATCGCGGGTTATATGGGTGATAATTTAGGCAGGCGTTTTTTATATTCTTTTAATCTTGGAATATATGCAATAGGTGCCCTTATATCGGCTCTTTCAGTCAATTATTCTATGTTCCTTTTTGGCAGAATAGTTGTCGGCCTTGGACTTGGCGGTGAAGTGGCTATTGGTTTAACATTAATATCCGAGATTATGCCCACAAGAGTTAGAAGTCAACTTACTGGAGCTGTAAATGTTGGTCCGGGATTCGGCATATTCGCAGTTGCAATTCTTGCATTAATTTTTATAGGGCCCTATGAACAAATATTTGGGGGTTCAAAGCTAGCGTGGAGATGGTTTTTAGGAATATTGATTTTACCAGCATTGCTAATATTGCTTTACAGAAGGTACATACCTGAAACGCCAAGATTTCTCATATCTAAGGGGAGGCAGGATGAAGCTTTCGCTGTGATTAAAATGCTTTCCGAGAACAAACTAATTCCACTAAAGAAGTTAAAAAACTATTATAAGGTGGACGACCTGAGACAACAATATAACTATATTGGTCTTAAGCCTATAAACGAAAAGCCCAAAACCAGGGAACTTTTTGCTGGCAAATATGCAAGAAGATCTTTACTTTTATTTATACTGTCCTTTATTACCTTTGGAACATCCGCATCATTTACTATAATATATCCTGAAATATTTACGTCAGTAGCAACGGCACTGCATCTTAGCAGCACATTCACACTTACAACGATAGTTAATTTTGGAACTCTCCTGGGAACATTCACAGCGGTATTCCTAGCTACTAAAAATAGAAAAATATTGATATCTACTTTAGGGATATTAGCTATAATCGGGGCCGGGCTTACAGTAACATTTCACTCATATGCGTATATAGTGGTAATATCACTGTTTATATTCGCAATTTTTTCGTATGCATCAAATACAACTATATGGCTATATTCTCCTGAAATGTATCCTACTAGGATAAGAAATATAGGCACAGGTTTCATTCTGGCAACAAGTCTTGGAGGTGTGGCTATTATGGAAGTTCTGACGTCTTATGTATACGCATTGTACAATTTAACTGGTATAGGTCTGGTAGCCATAGGGGCCTTTGTAGTATATGTTATACTTGCGTTTTTTATGGCAGATGATACGTCTAAAAAGGATCTGGAGGTTGTATCACCATGAATTCTAATAATTCTCTAACTATAACAAATGTTAGAATAGTAAGTTCATCAGGAATATCTGACCCCGCTGATGTTTTCATTAACAATGGAAAAATAGCGGGTATACATCAAACTGGCATAATACATCCAACAGGAAATTTAATAAATGGAAGTGGCCTGCTTGCAATGCCAGGATTTATAGATCTTCATTTCCACGCTGGTATGGGTTCCATTAACAGTGTTTATAATGACTTGAAATTAGAATCAAGGGCTGCTGTTGCAGGTGGCTATACGTACGTTAGGTCCCACCTGATTATAGGTGAAGATGGTAAGTCCGGATATTTGAAAGTTATAGACCATATCATAAAAAACGCTGAGAAAGTTAGTTACTCTGATTTTTCGTTTAACCCAATGATAGGTACAATGGATCAGGCTAATGAACTTGAGGAATTAATAAATAAGGGGATAAATGCATATAAAATATACTATAATGCCTATCAAGGAGAGGAAGGTAGAAACCTAGGTATATATGTAGATGAGGATATAGATGATATAGTAATAAAAGTGCTTTCCACAGCATCTAAATATAGAAAAACTCGTATTATTTTCCATGCTGAAGATAACAGTACGGTGAAATACTGTACAGCTAATGAGAGAGAAAAAAACGGACTTGATGCATTTAGCAGAGGTAGACCTCCGTTCGCAGAAGCTATTAAAATAGATCATATTGGACATCTGGCATTACATTTTGGCGCTAAGATCCATATAGCACACATTTCATCAATTGAAGCTTACGAGGCAGTAGAAAGATATAGGAATCTGGGTGTTGACATTACCATTGAAACGGAACCACATTACCTTTTTTATGACGACTCTATGTGGAGACTTCTTGGAGTTTTTGGGAAGGTAAACCCACCACTCAGAACATCCAGAGACAGCGAATTTTTGATAAAAAAAATATCAGAGAGAAAGATAGATTCCATATCTTCCGACGTTAATGCACTTAACAGTAAACAAAAAATAAAAAATGCTAACAAATATGGAAATATTTGGGATGCAAGTCCTGGCTTTGACAATATACAAATGACCTTACCGCGACTTATAACAAAGTTTGTATCTAGTGGCATTCTAAGTTATGAGACTTTAGTATATATTATGTCAGAAAGGCCTTCTCAAGTGATAGGAGCAGTAAATAAAGGGTCAATATCTGTTGGTAAGGATGCAGACATAGTACTAGTCGATGATAAAAATTACCACAAAGCCACACCGGAACTTTTAGAAAATGTACCAGGTCTTGACTGGAACCCTGAAATAAATAAAGAGTTTACAGGATGGCCGTATAAAATATTTTTGGGTGGTATAGAGGTATATTCCGATTTTAAAATGCAAGAAAAGAATCAGGGGAAATATGTTTATATTAGGTAATTTTAGCAATGTCAGCTTCAATTGCGTTAATACATATTATTCGTGTGTTCTATTCCTAATTGACATCCATTGTTATGGACAAAATCGGCAGATAATAAAACTAATATTAATAAATCAAATTACAAAATAAAAGAATGATAGCTATGATTGGTTATAAAATTTTAAACAAAACACTTAAAAATATGAAACTATTTCCTGTTTTTGGAAACCCCGGAACTACAGAAATACCAATGCTGGAAGGCGTGTCCAGTGATGAGTATATTCTTACTCTTCATGATTCTATTTCTGTGGGTATGGCAGATGGGAGAGCACAGCTCACAAGAAAGCCCTCATTTGTAAATCTACACAGCATTCTTGGCGTTGGAAACTCCATGGCGTTTATTTATTCCGCATTTGTGCATAGGGTACCGGTTATAATTACCGCAGGTGAACAGGATTCAAGGCATATATTCTATGATCCTCTGCTCTCCGGAAATATAGGTGACATGATTTCACCCTATGTTAAATACAAATTTGAAGTAAATTCTGCAAATGACATAGAGAAGTCAATTAGAAGGGCATATACCAGTTCAATGGCACCTCCATATTCTCTCTCTTTCCTTGGTTTTCCAATGGATATTATGGGTGAAGAAGGAAAATATTCGGGATTAAATTTGCCTGATAGCAATTCAAACGTTGTGGATATCAATGCGGTCAAATATATTGCAGAAATGATTAATAGTTCAAAAAACCCTGTTATGGTAACCGGGTATGAACTGGATATGTATGGTGGGATAGGGTACGCCAGAGCTTTTGCCAGCAAACTTGGAATTCCAGTATTTGCAGAGCCATTTGCAAGCAGGGCGCCCTTTGACTCTGGCGATAAAAATTATGCCGGTGATTTGCCACCTGTTGCAGCTTTAATAAATGACAAACTTTCAGAACATGACCTGATTATTATTGTTGGAGGTGATATTAATCTTTATCCCTATAGCAAGGCTGATCTCCTTGAAGGAAAAGAAATAATAAAGATAGGAATGGATATATCAGGAAAAATTGGGGACTCCTATTTCATGAACCCTGCTGCCTTCCTTCAAAGTGTAATAGAGTACATTAAGCCCAGGAAGCCTTCTGTGATACCGGGTAAACCTGCAATTGATAAAAATTCCCAGATTCAAAGAGTTATGCTTAAAATATCAAAAAACTTCGGTGATTATACCATATCAGACGAATCCATATCAGCATCTCCTTTCCTGAGAAACATAGTAGGATATAAACCGGATTCATATTTCATAGGGAAATCTGGGCAGATTGGCTGGGCTCTTCCTGCTGCTGCGGGCATGGCAACGGTAAAGGATAAGGTATTATGTGTTATAGGTGATGGTGCATTTATGTACACAAGCCAGACGCTGTGGACAATAAAGAACTATAACCTCCCTGTGAAAATTATAATACTGGACAATCATGGATACGGAATACTCAAAAAATTCTCTGATGTCAATTATAAAGAAAGCAAGAAATACCTTTCATTTTCCATTGAATTAAAGAAAGTACTGGATTCCTTTAATATAGAATCAAGGGAGAACGATGAAACCATGGAAGATATTGAATGGCTCAGGAATATTAAAGGTCCCGCTGCACTTATTGTAAATGTGGATAAACCATATGGATATAATCTGTTCGGATAAGCTTCTCTGTGAGAGCCCAAATTTTCAAATTCATGGAGTACATGATGAGAAACACTTTGAGAGTTACACTGCCGTAGCACTTTTTACATATGTAAATTTGGAAAGCGTATTCCGAACTTTTAACAATTTTGTATTTCTTATATTGATTTTGGTGAGTTCCCTCTTGTATAATGATTTTAACTGTATCTCCATTATGGTGATGATGAGTGAATACGGGGAAATTTCTCTGGCTTTTATCCACAATAATTGGTATGTATTTCTTTTTTCATATTCAAGTACAGGAACTTCGCTGACAAATACAAGGTCATGGAGAAAATGCTGTTCTCTCACTTGTAAGGGCAATAGCAGAAAGCATAATGGATGCTATCGGGTAACAATATGTGGCTAAAATTGGCATGCAGTATGGGAAAAAATAAGGGGAGAGCTCATGAATTTAGAATAAAATATATGCCCATTTTCTTGCCTTATGTTTATGCAGAGATACGAGGATAGGCATAACAAGGGACGCTTGAAACATTTGGCTTTCTGCCAAGATACTGTGATATTAGAATTAAATTTTAGAGAGATTTAATGTTAAAAATAATAAGTTAGAATACCAATAAATTATTTTAGTTTCGTTCAACTTAATATTGATCATCATTTTTGTTAATCCGCTTTATTGTTTCATGTGATATCTTTTCTCGTTTATTGCTTCCTGGTATTTCATTAACTGATATTCCTGCATTTGTAATTATTGAAATATCCAAATTCCATTCCATTTTAGAACGTGCTTTCCATAACGCAAAAGCATTAGATATGTGGCTTTTTGTTTCAGTGATATTCCATTTATTAACATCTTCTAAATGTTTTATAGCTGTCTTGCCATGACCTGTTATCTGCGATCTTCCAAAATGTGTTGTATCATGGCATGCGGGACAAATGCACATTAACCTTTTTAGTGTTTGCGTCTGCGTTTTATCGTTAAAATCCCATCTTTCATGGCAGTGTAAAGGCATCTCCTCCGACCCACATATTTCACACTTATATTCAGCACGAGAAATAACTTTATTTCTTATTATTCTCCAATCAGCGTAAGATACTAAAGATCTAACATTACTAAACCAGCAGCTTGATGGTATTAAATCAACATATAATGTATTCCCTCCAAAAGTCATATCTTCTTCAGGAAGTTTCCAATCAGAATCGTCAGTTTTTCCAAAACCTATTAGTTTCATTTTTCACACCACTTTAACGTTTATACAAATAATATGGTGGTGTTATTTAATAGTTTGTTAATACAGTTTTTTAAGAATACACCATCGATAGGATTTTTTAGTGGTTGTTTAATCCATGAACTATTTCAAATTAAAATAAGCCATTTTAACATATTTATTATATGATATTTAACTTCTAAGAAAAGTGTTGAAACATGATTGGTGGTATTAATTTACAATGAAGCCGTTATGAATTAAATTCAAGACGTTATGAGGTTTTTTAGAACTGGGCTTTGGCATAAGGATTTTTTATTTAAGGAAGAGTCAGATGATAACTTAGTATCACATTAAGGTTAACAAATTGATTTGAGATTACCATGTGTAAAAATAGTGTTTTTATGCCATATTTAACTGAAAAAGGTATGAATGGTAATTACGCATGGATATTAATTTGAATTAAAATATTGGCATTCTGTCACCGTTTAAGGCATATCAACCATAGGCAATTTATCATTGGTGTATTAATGTAAAATTAAAAGTGGAAATATATAGCCGATTCTTGACTGTAAGGAAATTCTACCATGAACCATATTCCGATTAAAATAATGGCATTCTCGAAGCGTGTGTTCGTATATAATCGGATTATCTTTAACCTGTTTAACCTATAACATGTCTTATAATTTTAAGGTAAAAATTTTAAAGTATAATATGTGTTTTTTATTTCCAAATTTTTAATCCGTAAATAATTAAATAATTGTATTCTTATATTTCACTTATATTACAAAAACAGAATTGGAAATATATAAATAAGGATACAATATTATTGCTTATGTATTGCAGGGACTTAAACACTTATAGAAGCGCCCCGAACGGACCATTATAGTTTTGGCTCTTTTATCTTGTTTAAGAATAACTATTTAGTATGGGGCTGATTTTCTGTTGCTTCTTCCGTTTAGTTCACCTCACTGTTTAATACACCTTTAGTTCTCATGATTTAGCGGGTCTCATTTTGGTTAGATTTTCTGAAGTTTTCCATTCTTCTTTCTATATAATCAATGAACTTCTTAATTCCTTCCCTCTTTACTATTATTGTTGTGCCATAACCAATATAGTCAAGAGAGTCAAGGAAATCTTTAATTGGAATAATATCAATAGCATTAAAACGAGTAATATTTGTAAATTTTGCATCTATCTCCGTGTAATAATATTTGGGGATTTCCTTTTGAAATGAATATATGTCACTTGTAGATGGCATCATTTTAATTGCTTGCTTTACTTTCCAGAGATATGGTTCCAATTAATTTCTTTGCATCTTTATATTTAATCTCCAATTCAGTTAATCTTCCTTATATTCACCTTTAAAACTTGGTGCTGCACCATAGCCTGGACATCTGGAAGAGACCAGGCGTATTGTGTATGGACACATTCATAGGTATTGTCAACCTCACACCAGAGCCGTATGATGTTGTTTCCATTTAATTTTACATAGACAAAGACTACACGGTCATTACCAGATCTATCCCAATTTATTTCATTTATTGCTATATGGTCATCAAGGGCATTTAAGCTGCCGTGTATAGAGAGATTTCTAAATTGGCTATCATGGTTAAGAGGAACTTCCTGGATATTTTTTTCACTATAGATTCCCTCAGCTGCTTCTAACATTTCTTTAAGCTTTAGAGCCACTACATGACCACGTTCTGAAAGGGAATATATAAAGATCTTACGACCCATCATTTGATGTGTGATGTTTATTAAACCTGCTTCTTTCAAAGAATTGCTAAGTTTTTCAATCGTTAAATTGCTGGGAATAACTTCTAACAATTCATTTTGCTTAACACTTCCACGCTCTGAAAGAAATAGCAACACAGAAATTGCGTGTTTTTGGCTGAGTATTTTACTTAATTCCATTTATGTATAGTGTAAATGATTTTAATATAAAAATTAGTCTAATAATATTATTTACATTAATGTAAAGTGAAAATATTTAAATATAATTTTGGATTACACTATTGTAAAGTGGTAATATGGAACAGATGTTAAAGGTTGGAAAATGCTATTTAGACAAATCGGGGGCTGCGAGGATATATATTCCCTTAGGGTTAGTTCAGGCTTTAAAGTGGAATAACTTGGAAGATATAGTTTTAATAAAAAGCGGGAAAATGATTGAAATACAGAGCCAGAAGGATTACGGCATACATGAGGGAAATCTATGAAGCTGAAGTACCCTAAGTTCGTATCATATCTTATCAGCCATGGGGATCAGATATCAACGGCTGAGAGGAGGGAGAGGAGAATAAGGATGCTGGAGAATCATATCAATGTAAATGAACCCGATATCGGCGAAATATATTCCTATGTTGAAATGCGCCTGCGATCTGGCCTGAAAAAGAAATCAGTAAGGCTGGAAATATCAGATCTATCCCACTGGTGCAAATACATTGGAAAACCAATATCAAAAGATGATTTGCCAGTATTAAAGAAAGAGCCAGATCCCGATCCATTTATACCGGAGCCTGAGGATATACAGCGGATGAGGGAGTTCTGCATTTCCAGGAAGGATAAGTATACATGGGCAAGAAACCTCTGCATGATGGACATGCTTATAGCCACCGGGATGAGGGCAGGTGAACTTATACATGCAAACCTGGAAGATTATAAAAATTCTACACTGTACATAAGGTCAGAAAAGGGAGAGAAGGACAGAACGGTGCCATTGCCTGGAAAACTTACGTCAGAAGTCGATGAATACATTGAAAAGTACAGGTACCACAGTGATTCCAGGGCATTGTTCACCACCAGAACCGGAAGGTACAATTACAACAAATTAAGGCAGCTCATCAAGTATATTGGGGTTCACAGCGGTGTTCCAGATATTCATCCACATAGTTTCAGACACTACTACGCCACGACACTGGTACGGCTTGGTGTAGACATACGGCGGGTTCAAATTCTGGTAGGGCATGCCCGCATTGAGACCACAACCAGGTATACTCACTTAACACAAAAAGAGGTTGGGGAAGCTGTAAAAGAAAGTGTTGAGGCCTTATTTCGCCTCAATCGGCAAATGACGGATTTTGAGTGGGAGCAGTTGGGGGCTGACCCTAATGTAGTGGAAGCACTGGGATTTGAACCCAGATCTAAGGGTCTCTTCCATGTTTCATCGTTCCAGTCATTCATCATAAATTCAGACGACCTTTAGCTAATCACAAACTGACTGGAGCCCTCTAGGATACCTGACTACCCCATGCTTCCTGATACGTATATTTATTTTTAATATAAATATCTATAGGATAAGCTCGTGTATGGGCCATTATTTCTGGTGCACTATTATTACTGAATAAGACAGTATACCTGAAAATCCCTTCTGCAATTCACATGAAGGGGGGTGCTAGCTTTAAAGCATTATCGGAATACTAATGTTGTATTATTTGTAATTGTTGGCAAGCTTCTCACAGAGGCTATGTACTATAAAGTCGCTCTAATCCCTATTTTAATTAGCTCTCATGTTGAAAAATTTTTCTATAGCATAGATGGCAAATAATTACAATACCGGTATTGCTAAGGTATAATGATAATATGTTTCCTTTAGGAAACAAAAACATATTTTTTATGTTTCTATGTAGAAACATATGTTAGATAAAGAATCTGTTAAAAGAACGATAACAGAATTAATGAATATCCAGCACCCCGATTTAGTAAAAAGGGAGATTGATATAGGCATATATAAATAAAATTGTAGTTATAGCAGAGGTGCGCCGCGCAGGAAAAACATATCAGATGTTTAATGGGTAAAATCTTTAATAACATCTGAAGTACCATGGAAAATATAAATCAATTAAAATATTATAAAATAAATTTACCGGAGCTCAGAATTCCTAGCACAATAAAAACACTGGATTAAACATGATAATCTTATCATCACACGCATCAGGGAGTATCAAAATATTTAATACCAAATAGACCTGCAACTTCGCTCTGGAGAGAGCCTAACATAGAAACACAGTTCAGCATTGCAAATTATTTTTATTAGAAAATTGACCTTAGGGGCAAAAATAACAATCTTTATCAAGAATTTCTTTCATTGAAATCTATGTCATGAAACTTTCGGATAAAGAAATTACAGGGTTTGCAATATTGGTTCTTATTGCATAGAATGTAACCGGGACAAATACGTTGTTTGAAGATACATACAATAAATTAACAGACAATAATGAGCATAAAATATAAATAGGAGAAAGACAAACTGTAAGCTGTAATAAATCCGGGTAACTCAAACGGCTGAACTCTTACACCTACCCCGTATCTTTTTATCTGTATTTCTCATATTTTATTACCTATCTGCTCAAAAGATGTATATCTTCAAATTATTTTATGGTAAAATTCATTGATAACAGGATGGTTTATATTTACACATAATTTCACAGACAACCGTTTAACTGGATATTTTATCTTGCCGGTACTAACACAAAAATATAAATATTATTTGTCTTATTGTATACAATTGATATAATTATTATAGAAAAAAATTATATAACGTTATAGACTACATAACACAAATATGAAATCTAAAATTGTTTGCCCGAAATGCAACGAAGAATTTGATGCGCCTAGATGGGACAAAAAAAGACTCGGGTTTGGTGCGGTACCCCCTGGAGTTGGTTTTATTAAATGCCCATATTGTAAATACAAAGCCCATAGAAGCGAATTTTCTGTAGCTGAGGATACCGAGGAATAGATCTGTGAGCGTTTAGTTTTCCAGGGTAAATATACGTACCAACTACCCACAGCTAAAGTAGTGAGCTGCCATCGGGTTTCCACAATGGACGAAAAATAACCTGCTACAATAGGCTGGTTGGCAACAGCCCTGTTCCTGATATTTAATGAATCAATAAAATATACCTTCTCTGCTAATCCACAGAAAATCCCTTTAAATATATCACAATGGATATATTATTTCTATTCCAAATTCTTTAATAGTTCTTTCCTTATTTTTAAAATCTTTATCAAAGGTGATAAATTTATCCGCATGTATTATAATAGCATTGGCAATATGCAGGCAATCCAGTGTTTTTAATTTTATGGAATTTATTATATCTATTCCGGTATTTATGCTTCTGTTAAAATCAATATTAACTATTTTTATATCATTTTTTATTAATAGATACTCATCTAATGCGTCTATTTCCTCTTCAATTACACCGGACCTGGACAAAACACTTTTTATTTCAAGTAGATTTAATTCAGTAATAATTTTATTATCGTAATTTTTCATTAATTTATTGGCTAGATTGTATTTACTGTCCTTTTTATCAATAAGGGAAATTAAAATATTCGTATCTATGTATTCCATTATTCTCTCTCTAAAATTGATTTTTCAGACAACCCTGCTGGCAATTCCGGCAAGCCTTCCTTTAAATATTTTTCAAGCAATTCCTGTGTTTTTTCCTTTTTTTTAATTACATTATTAACATTATTAATTCCGTGTTCCATTATATAATTTATAGCATCTGTCCTGCTGTTTACTATTTTAAATGCTATTAGTTTATTTATAGTATTTAGCATATCTTCTGATAATCTAATACTTACAACTTTATTCATATGATTACATAACTATAAATTGTATATATATCTTTGTAATTAATTACATATTTTGTTTCGTATTACAACATAAAAAGCACTGTCCGGAGGTAGGATTTATATTTACATATAATTATGTACACTATCCTGTATTTTTAAAGTGTACATATCACATTATGCATATAATATAAGTAATTATTAATAATATTACCCGTTATACATAATATGGATCATGCTAAAAAAAATAAGAACACTAATAAAATTGGTACCTGGAGCTATAATATCTGCACCGGTTTCTTATATTCTTGCACAGGGAAATAACTTTTTGCAGACTTTCTTAATTGTATATTTCTCAATCTGGTTAATAATTTTCCTAGTGACTGATATAGCTTTATTCTTTATGAGACAGTTTGTAAGACAAATATGACAGGACATATGGGATCTGCCAATATAATGTAAGTCCTTCAATGTCAACTACCCCTGGCTAAAGCACGTGGGCTTCCTTGCCACCTGATCGTGAATGATGTATTCTGGATTTAATGGAATAACTTTTCTGAGAGAGTTTTATGCCTCACCGATTATATTCCATATCTAAAACATTGGTAAAGTTCATAGGCTTTCCGCTATGTGGCCCTAAATGGCATAAATGATTTAATGCAGCTTTAATCTTAAAGCCAGTAATACTCATACGTTTATTGCTTATCACTGTCCAGGATACCTGCTACGTGCTTCAATATTTCCCTCTCCAGTATAGTTCCTATAAATTTTCCCGATTTGTCAACGACGGCAACTATAGGCGGGTCATATTCCTTGAATATTTTAATCAGGTCGGTTGCAGGAGAATCGCAACGTACCTTTGCTGCTGGAACTATTTTTCCCTGGTATACTGATAGTGTCCTTAACTGGTTATGCCCCATGGTAACCATATCACTTAGCGTAAGCTGCCCGAGAACCTTCAATTTTGAATTTATTACTATAACAGCCCTTGCATTTAAGTCTGTACACATTTTAAATGCCAGGCTTATAGGATTTTTACTATTTACCGACACAGACTGGAAGGAACTTGCTATATCACATGCCTTCAAATTTTTGAATTCAGCGTTTACCATTTCCCAGACATAATTTGACTTTTTAGTTTTGACCACCGGTGCCTTAACATTAAACAATGCCGGTATTACCACAGTCAATAACGTTATTGCTATCATGACTGCAGAATAATCATACCTGCCAATGAGGGATAATCCAAGAGCAACAACAAGCAAAGCTGCGTCCACGCCCCCGTGCACCGATGTTCCGAAGGCGTTTTTCCATGTATCCACATGCATGAACCTTGAGGTTATGGTGCCTGCTATTGGCTTTAATATAATGGCTATTGCAAAAATCAAAAGTCCAAGGGTGATAAGTGGCAGTGTAATCTTAACAAAATAGAGGCCAAGGCCAATAAAAAACAGGGGTTCAAAAAATCCATATGTAAATGTTGATACTTTTTCGGCAACAAGTGGCCTCTCGTTAATAAACTCTCTCAGGGAGATTCCTATAAAAAGGGCAATAATAGCTGAGTTAAATCCATATAGCTGCCCGACAAATCCAAGTACAAGGACAAACCCGATTATAACTGCTATTACAGTTTCATTGGCTCTGGCACTGAAATCTATCTTCACCAGTAGCCTTGTCAGTACATATCTTGAAAATAATAGTATAAAAACAAGTGATACAACGAGCTCCATTGCTATTTTGAGAACCAGGTATATGGTAACTACTTTTCCGTAGAGGTCAGCAAGGAATGAAAATAGTATAACTCCGGATATTTCCATTGTTACAACCTGCTGGAAAATGCTATTTCCCTCTTCAGTATGATTCAGCCCTGTGTCTGTCAGTAGCCTTGTTAAAGGGCCGGCACTGCTCATTCCTGTTACCAGGCCCACAATCAGGGCTATGAGGACACTGTGAAATATGTAGTATACAACAAATGATATTAAACCAAATGGAAGTATGAACTCAATTACGCCGGTCAATATGTTTGAAGGATTCAGAAGCTTTTTTGTTTCCAGTTCCTTGAATTCCAGGGCACCTCCCGTAAAAAGCAGAAAATTAATTCCAAGGGATATAAATAGGGAAATGTTTGGAAGTATTGTTATCAGCCCCAGTACTCCCGGGCCTATAATTATTCCAATTATTATTGCCGCAACATATGAAACGATCCTGAATTTTTCGAATAACTCCTCTCCAAGTTTGGCGAGTAGCAACAATGCACCGATAAATAAAAGTGCAAGAAGTGAGTCGGATAGTCCGTACATTACGGTAAGATGTAGGTGGATTATTTAATATTTTTGCTAAAATTTGCCTATTTTCTGCTATTTATTTAAAATAATCAAAGAATTTGCTTAAATCATAAAAATAAACCTGAATAAATCCCGGCTTCCGGATTCGAACCAGAGACCTATGGATGACTGCGTTTTCTGGCAGTATATCACTCTACAGTCCATCGCTCTACCAACTGAGCTAAGCCGGGTAGCAGATAATCATTACAACGGATATAAATTTTAACATTTATGCCGGTTATTATATTCTACTTGAATAACTAATGGTGGTATCATTCCACAGTTAAAGCGATGGAATTTTTCTTCTGTTGAATTAAATATTTTATTTGCTCCGCAACAGCAAAATTTCATTAGATACCTGCTGTTAAGCTATAAATTAATTAACATAATCTATTTATTGGATATTATGAAAGTAATAGATGGATTTAAAAATGAAAACTTGCATTTCAGATGGTCTCCGGCAAATATTCCTGTGGAACATGTGTCCCCTGGAGAAACGCTAACCATTAAAATTCCGGATTCATCAACAAAGCAGATCCAGAAAGATTTTAATAGTGAGGACCTTAAGAAAATAGACGACTCTAAGGTAGATGCAGCTGTGGGGCCGGTGTATGTAGATGGGGCTGAAAAAGGAGATACTTTGAAAATAGAAATAAAAAGCATAGAAGTAGGAACATGGGGATGGAGCGCAATAATGAAAGACTTTGGTGCCCTGAGCCCGGAGTTTGATGATAGGCTCGTAATATGGGATATAAATAAAACAGAAGCCAGATGCATGAATAAAGGCTTTCTTGACAATGTAAAGATACCGGTAAACCCTTTCCTTGGCATCATCGGAACTGCTCCTGGAAATGGAGAATTTGGGATGATACCCCCGAGGAATTTTGGCGGGAATATGGACAATAAATTTTTAGGTGCCGGTTCTGTACTTTACCTGCCGGTCAATGTAAATGGTGCACTGCTTTCATTTGCCGATCCCCACGCATCCCAGGGCGATGGCGAGGTTTGCGGGACTGCCATAGAGACATCCTGCACAGCTGTGGTGAAAGTAGATTTGATAAAGGGGAAGGCAATAAAATACCCCCGGATAGAGTCCAGAGGAAATGCCGGAACTGATTGCATAATCTCTATGGGCATAGAAGATAGTTTAGAAAAATCAGCTAAAGCGGCCATATGGGAAATGATCGGTATACTTTCTGAATATGGTTTCTCCAGAGAAGAAGCATATATCCTCTGCAGCGTGGCAGGGAACCTTAAAATTTCTGAAATGGTGGATATGCCAGACTATGTTGTTTCCATGGAACTGGACAAAAATACGGTTAGCAGCAGAAATGCCAGCCAATGACAAAATCTTATAATATACTATATGATTATTATTTAATGTTATTTTCAGAAGCCAGCAAAAAATTCATGGAGATGGAATCGACAACGAAGAGGCTTGAACTCACATCAATACTGGGTTCATTGCTTGAAAATGCAGGGGATGACCTGAAGGAACTGGTATATTTAATACAGGGCAAGCTGGCACCGGATTATGAGGGTATAGAATTTGGAGTTTCGGGGAAGCTTATAGTGAAATCCCTTGCAGCCATATCCGGAATGGATGAGGAAGAAGTCAACAAATTGTTTTACAAGAATGGCGACCTTGGTATAACTGCCTCTGAAATCAGGGAAAAAATGGAACAGAAGCCACTTTTCAGGGAAGACCTTACCGTACACTATGTGTATACAAGGCTTATGGAACTTGCAAAATCAGCAGGGCATGGAAGTGTAAAGGGGAAAACAGATATTTATGCGGACCTCATGGTAAATTCATATCCTGAAGATATAAAGTATATTACGAGAATAATCATGGGGAAACTTAGACTAGGCGTGGCAGATTCCACAATACTTGATTCCCTGGTGCATGCATTTTCCTCTAAAGATAATGCAGATATGGTAGAAACAGCTTACAATTTTCATCCAGACATAGGGCTTATAGCAACGCTCCTGCAGAAAGGCGATATAAAGGCCATAAGCAACATAGGTCCTGAGCCATTGATTCCATTCAAGGTAATGCTTGCAGAAAGGCTGAGGTCCATTGATGATATAAGGGAAAAAATGAACCACCACGTATCATTTGAGTATAAATATGACGGGCTCAGGACAGAGTTGCACAAAAAAGGGGATAAAATTAAGATTTTTTCAAGAGGGCTTGAGGAAACAACTGAAAATTTCCCGGATATTATAGAAAATTTCAAAAAGAGCTATTCATTTGAATCCATAATAATTGATGGAGAATCGGTTCCGTTTAATCCCGATACAGGGGAATTGTTCCCATTCCAGATGGTTTCCAAAAGGAGGGGAAGAAAATATCAGATTACAGAAAAATCCACTGAAATACCTCTTGTAATGTTTATTTTTGATATACTGGAGCTCAATGGGAGGACACTTGTTAATCTCCCATACGAAGAAAGGCGTAAAATTCTTGAAGAAAATTTTGTAGATAATGAGCACTTTAGGCTGGCAACAAGATTGTCCTCGGATGATTCTGAAGAGATTAACAAATTCTTTGAACAGAGCATAGAGGATGGGTGTGAAGGCATTGTTGCGAAGGATACATCTGATGAATCTGTTTACCGTGCAGGGGCTCGTGGGTGGCTTTGGATAAAATTTAAAAGGGATTATCAGAAAGAACTTGCGGATTCCATGGACCTGGTAATTATCGGTGCATTTAATGGCCGTGGAAGGAGGGCAGGGGCATACGGTGCACTCCTCATGGCATCATATAACGAAGAAACACATGCATTCGAGTCAGTCACAAAACTGGGAACAGGATTCAGTGATGAGGTATTATTTTCATTGCCAAAAATGCTCTCTGATCTTGTAAGAGACCACAAACCTGCTATGGTTGAATCAAAAATGGTTCCTGACATCTGGATATATCCACAGATAGTTATGGAAATCCAGGGAGCAGAAATTACTGTAAGCCCTATACATACATGTGCTTTTGGAAAAATAGAGAAAGATTCCGGCCTTGCGTTAAGATTTCCCAGATTAATTAAAATACGTGACGATAAAAACGCTGAAGACGCTACAACTACCAATGAAATTATAGAACTTTATAAAATGCAGAAAAAAACAAAATAAATAAAGAAGAGTGTTTACTCTTCGTTGTCGTCGTTTCTGTTATAATTACTTCTTCTGTTGTTGTTTCCGAATCCACCACGGCCTCCGTTTCCACGGTTGCCCTGATTTCCGTATCTGTTGTTGTAATTATTGTACTGGTATTCGTATTCCTTCTCACTCATATCAAGTTCTTCGTTCGGCTCTATTTCCTCTTCTGATTCTGCCATGGCTCCGTATTTCCCTACGTTTAATCTCATGTGGCCTCTCAACAGGGAAATGTATCCGTTATCGATTTTAAGAACTTCTCCATCCCTTATATCTTTGGTCTGGTCATCCCACAGTGTGAGTGTTATTTTTCCTGTATCATCAGCAACTATAACCTCACTTACTGATTTGTCTTCTCCAAATCTGGTTTTGATCTCTTTTGGCTCTCCTAGTACTACAACCTTCCCAACAACATTAACACGCCTTGATGAAGGTGTTAAATCCTTAATTTTGGTTATTTCATCCATATTATTACTTCCTTTAATCCTTTCGGACGTACAATAATATTTAATGAATATATAAACATGCCTATTTTGAAAACATTTACCATTAATAATAAAGAACTTGCAAATATTGACTTGCATGTTGGTTCACATTTTCCTTAATCCCGGATGTATTTTTATTTTCAAAATATAGAGAGAATTGCTAAAGTCATATTCACAGAAAATTAAATGGTGTAATATAAAAATATGTTCAGTGGGGCTGGCCGGGTTTGAACCGACGACCACCTGGTTATGAGCCAGGCGCTCTACCTAGCTGAGCTACAACCCCAAACGCCGTCAGTCGGGCTTGAACCGACGACCGCTCGGTTAACAGCCGAGTGCTCTACCAACTGAGCTATGGCGGCTTACTACGGTTATTGCATTTTTGCTTTTAATATTTTGCTTTCAAATATTGAGGCAGTAACAATAAGTGTATATGACGGAATACAAAATCGGATAAATATTTTATCATTTTAAAAGCAATATTTTACTGTATTATTTCTATATCGTCCTTTATTTCATTTTCGCCAATGCTGAATATTTCCAGCCTGATTGTGTATTTTTCAGGGATAAGGGAATGGGCATCAAGGGTTTTATAAGCATTTCTTGAGAAGAATATCCCGTCATTGGGGCCACAGCCTCCGGGGTTTAGATATAGCCTGACAGGAGTGCCTTCCAGATCTGCCAGGTCATCGGTGTTAAGGTACTTTTCCTTGCCAGTGACCTTCAGTATGCGCCCTTCCATATCGATTTCATTTGCAATTCCCAATTTCGAAGAAAATTTTAGTGATCTGGCCGGAATATACCAGTTGGACGAATCTGGATTTATCGGCTTTACCAGCTTTTCAGTTTTTAATGTGGATTCTATAATTGCAGCCATGGGGTTAAATATGAATATGGTTTATAATACTTATTTTGTGTTAGGAAGCAAATTGGATTGCCAGAAAGGCTCATCAAACCTGTCATCACAGAGCCATATGCTGGAAGTATCCTCTGGAGACCTTGTAGATCTGCCTGCTGCCTGTTTTACTTTGATAAGCGCAAACTCATAATAGAGCAGATTGTATGCATTTTTTTTCAGCACTTTTTCAAGATATTTTATTTTATCCTTTCTGTAATCATCAAGGGGTATCAGGGGAAGCCCTGCAATGATTACATCGCTAATCAGGCTTTTTCCCCGGTTAACCAGCTGTATGCCCTCAAGAAGTTTGCCACCGTGTACAGAAAAAATAATTATTTTTCTCTCCTTCGCTTTCTTTTCTATATAGGAATAAGAAATTTTCTTGTTTTCGAATACACAGTTTGCCCTCATACTTTCTGGCAGGTAATTGCCTATGCCTGGTGTTTTTGTATAGGTGTCGCCAAAAAGTATGCGATATGAGGGGACAGCAACAAGTACACTTTTATCCGATTTTGAGTAAACATCAATGGCAAACTGCATATATTTTCTGAGCATTTCAGCCCAATCATCCAGGTTTTCGCGGTAACGTCCCAGAGTTGTATAACCGTTAACTATATGGTATTGCTTTAGCCCGCCGGCGTTTTTGAATATGCTGTCAACTTTCAGGTACAGGACATTTTCCATATTCCATACCTTTGAGATATGGTCTACAGATGGCATTGTCCCGGACATAAAAATAACAGAGTTATCCCGTAAAAATGAAAGATAGCCGGATGTATCATAATACATCAATTTAAGTTTTAAATCTTTTTTTTCCGGATTATTGATAGTGGAGTACACTGAACCATTTTCCATCCTCTGGTAATCATAGAGAAAATTGTAAACGTTTTCCAGGTAATTCCTGCTTCTCTTATTCAATGGCCTGTTTTCGTTTTTTTCTTCAAATTCATCACTGAATGTCCTGAGTGATTCAAGGTTTGCAATCCTTGATGCAAAATCATTAGAAAATTTGAATAGCTTGAGACTATCGGTTCCCCTTGTTGAGCTCATGTTGGACAGAAGATTTTCAAGCATCAAATTTGCTTCAATCCTATCATATGAATTATAAGTTTCAATTGGAAAATCCTTTACAAGCATATCAATTGCCTTCTCTACTGTTTTTATCTGCAGCGTCCGGCCAAAATTTTCTATTACAGAATCCAGGTTATGTGCTTCATCAAAAACTATATAGCATTCATTAAGGTCAATCATCTCTTCCCCTTCGGTGCCATGAAAAACATTGAACCGTATTGATGGATTTAACAGATAGTTATATGTCATGGCTATTATCTGTGCATCTGCCATGTTGGACCGCACAGAATAATATGGGCAATAGGATTTTACATTTTCTTTCTTGATTGTAACAAGATTCCCCTTTGTATCCCTTCCGAGGGCCTTTGATTCCACATCCTGCCTGATAAGTTCCGTAGAATCAGCTTCTATGTCTTCCAGAAAACTCTCCGGGCTCCTTATATTTTTCAGATCAAGCTTTATGGTTTTATCCTTCAAGGGGCACCCTTTGCATACATTTTTCTGCCCATCATCTTCTGAGTCGTACCACCTCTCTTTAAGCGGGCATAATTTGCTTTTTCCATATAAATATAAAGCGGGTATGTTGAAATATTTCTGGTTATCCTCATAAAGCCTCGTGAATTCATTATGTGTTCTGGTAAGGTAAATTAATTTCTTCCCTGTAATAAAAGCCAGATATAGTATGAAGCTGGTCTTTCCGGAACCGGTAGGTGCCTCTATGGCAATTTTGTTTTTCTCCTCAAGGTTTTTTGATACGGTGCTTATCAGGGCATCCTGCCATTCCCTGGGGGTAAATTTTTCCATGTTATTATATTGTTAATTTGTATAATTATGTATTGATTCTTGATCAGGTTTACAGCTAAAATATCTAGCCGAAATGTGCGTATATATTGTGTTTCAAAATATGGCTAAATCATTTAAATAGGAAAATAAATATATAGTTTTTTGATTAGGTGGCTCAAGTGATTTAACGGACAATAGATGGTTTATAGGTTATGTATTTTCCAATCTTGCTGCGGGCTTAACAACACCCCTTATTCCGCTGTTTATTGTATTTTACCTTAAAAGCAATGTTGAATTTGTAGGGCTGGTCTCTGCAATTTCTTCCCTTGCATCCGTACCGGCCCTTATTGTGTGGGGAAATCTTTCAGATAAGATAAAAAGGAGGAAAATATTTATTATAATAGGCTTCGTCGGGTCGTTTTTATCACTTTTGCTGGTGCTGGTTGTCCATACAGTATCTACATATATGTCGATGCTGATACTTTTCCAGATAGTGGCGATGGCCAGTGTACCTGTTTCCACACTATTAATACTGGAAAATTCGGACAAGTCATCATGGTCAAATGTTATGGGCAAATTTAACAGTTACAGCGCAATAGGGACTGTACTCGGATTGGGAATCGGCGTTTTAATACTCACGTTTTTTAGCGGCATGGGGCGCAAACTAATTCCCTATCTTTACATTGTTGCAGCATGGTTTTACCTTGTTGCTGGAATAATTTCAATACTGGTGCTTAAAGAGCCAAAAACTGAAATAAGCAGGGGCAAAATAGGATACCTGTTTGCCCTGCATGCTATTGAGAGGGTAAGATATTTTCCTACCCATCTGGTACATATACCGGGCAAGGAGAACAAAATTAAGATACCTGACCATTTAAAACTGTATTTAATAACGACACTGATATTAATGATGGGCTTTCAACTGTTTTTCATACCCTATCCAGTATTCGTTATTGACAGGATGAATGCCAGTGAGAATGACATATACATTATGTACCTGCTTAACAGCTTATTCTCAGCAGCAACATTTATACCTGCAGGCAGATATATAAATTATATAGGATCAAACAGGATGCTCTCTATTTCCACATCAATAAGGGTGGTGTTGTTCCTGGTGATGGGTGTAGTATCGTTTTTTGTTTTCGACACAGTCGGATATCTCCTGCTTTTCATTGTAATGTATGGAGTATTCGGTGCAATATGGAGCTTTATAGGAATAAGCGAGATTACAAGCATTTCAAATATGGCTACTACACTGATACGCGGGAAAGTTATCGGTTATTATAATTCGCTAAATGGCGTAGGCCAGATAATAGGGGCAGGATTATCCGGATTTATAGCATATGATATAGGTTATTCATTTGATTTTATACTTTCTGCAATCATAGTTTTATCCGGTCTATTAATAATATTCTACTCAAAACCCCCTGATATCCAGTATTCCAAAAAAATAATCAAATCTCATTCCTGAATACGTTTTACAAAGAGATGGAAGAGGTTCCTGAACCCATCACGCCAGGTATTCAACTTAGGTTTGCTTATCCTTATCCCGTATTTTATCGGTATCTCTATTAATTTTCCAAGCCGTACTGCATCTATTTTAATATCCTCTGAAAAAGACATCCCATTGCTGAGATTTTTCATTTTATCGTAGAAATCCCTGTAAAAAATCCACATGCCACTCTGGGAATCGTTCAGGTTAATTTTGAAAAGCAACCTCATTGTAAAGTTCAAAACACTATTTCCAATATAATGCAGGGAGGTATAGTTATGCTGTGTTCTCAATGTCATCCGGTCACATGATATAAAATTGACCTCATCCATGCGGATAATATCCAGAAGAGGCCTGACTATATCTGTAGGGTAGGTGTTGTCCCCATCCATGCACACAATAATATCCCCTTTGGCATGCTGTAATCCGGTCTTATATGCCATGCCGTAACCGCTTCGGCTTTCGTTTATTACAGTAGCGCCCCTGCCTGTTGCTATTTCCTTTGTCCTATCAGTGGAATTTGTGTCAACCACGATGATTTCTATCCCCTCTACTGAATTCAGGAGCCCGTCTATTACAGAGCCTATAGTTTCTTCTTCATTGATAGTGGGGATAATTGCAGTTACATTCATCTCTACAGAATAACATAACACATTTATTATATTTTAGTATGTTAATTTTTTATTTAACATACTTTTATAGGTTTTCCACTGGTGCCTTACTATACTATCAATATTTATTCCATTTTTCAATGCATTTTTAACAAAATTTATTGTTCTCGGGTCAGAAGGGTAACCTGAGCCAAAATCCCCATAGTCCTTATGGAGCTTATCGATTTCACGGTCCCTTATTACCTTTGCAATTATAGATGCTGCAGAAACACAGGGATATATTTCATCTGCCTTATGCCTGCATACAATTTGCCTTTTTGTATTTTCCATGAGGAGAGACTGCAGCCTCAACTCGTTAACGTCGAAACTATCAACATATACAGTACTGCTTGCAGGAGCCCAGGATGCCAGTTTTGAGGCATAGGTTTCCTCTAGCACGTTCAGTTTTTGATGCTCCACATATCTGTCGATTTCGGAAGGGCTTATAATTACAAAATTATATTTGTACGATTGCAAGCGGGCAAACAGGCTTTCACGCCTGCCTGGTGACAATTTCTTTGAATCGGCCACACCAATGATTTCAAGTGATTCCCTATCTCCGCATAAAATAGCCATTACCATAGGGCCTATAAGAGGCCCCCTGCCAGCTTCATCTATCCCGCATTCGTCCATTCATGCAGAATGCCCGGTTCAATAAAAATATATTTATAATGTTTATATAGTAAGGATGGCAGATTACACAATAAAGTCCGGAAATATAGTTATTACAACAAAATTTCCCCGTGAACGCATAAATGAATTTGTATCCTGTGCTAATGACAGTAGCCTTGGGTTGAATCTCATGTCACATGGATTTCATTATCCCTACACAGAAGAAGATGCTATGGAGTTTATTGATAAGAACAGGGAAGTCGAAGGTGAATCATTTGCCATTGATTTTTATATTATTTATGAAAATAACGTTGCAGGGGTAATTGGTTTGTCCGACATTGATTATGATAATTCCCGATCGCATGTAGGGTACTGGATTGGCAAAGATTACAGGGGAAAGGGAATTGCAACAGAGGCGCTGAAGGCGGTAATCTACTTTGCCGCCAGGACTTTAAGGTTGCACAGCCTTTATACCAGTGCCCTTATAGATAATATAGGTTCAATAATAGTCCTGACGAGAAACGGATTTTCAATAGATGGAATTTCAAAGGATTGCTTCATGTATGATAACAGATTTTATTCAGCGTTTATGTTTTCACAGCTCCTTTAATATCTGTGTTTTGCATGATATGTACAGATAAATTTCAAAAGCATTTTGGCAGCTTCATTTATATAGAAAATCACATTCATGGTAATATTTATTAACAATAATTCTATAAGTCTGTTCATATGACGAAATACGTTTTAATTTCGGACTCTACCTTGAGTTATGACTATAGAAATTTCCCGTTGCTGGATTTTTTGCCATGCGCCCCGGGAGACAAGGTACCCGGAAGGGTCTATAGATTTTTAAGAGGGCCTGCGCCGGAGGCATTGCCTAACGGTGAGGCAAAGTACGCACCATATGCCATAAGGAAAATTGAAGCAGGATTATTAAGAGACAATCCAAGGAAGGATGTAGCCGTTGCACACATGGACTATCTTTCAAACTTTATCACTGATGACACTGAAATAATAGGAGTTTCTACCATGGACCCACTTGGAATAGGTCCGACAACAATGTCATACGCGGCCCTTTTCGGCGGCGATCTGGATTCCTGGGTAAGACGGGAATGGGATATACTCATAGAAAGGATAAACCAGGTTAGAAAGGGCAAAAAAGCAAAGCTCGTTATCGGTGGGCCGGGAGTATGGGAGTTCACTGTCCTCAGAGATGAAATAGACAAGTACCATTTTGACTATGTTGTATCCGGAGAAATGGATGATATTATTTCTGACCTATTCAGAGGAATAGAGCATGATGACATAGATAAAAATATGTTCACCAGGGGATACATGACATACGATGACCATTTCAGAAGGGTTGTAAAAAATGATGAATTATTCGTTGGAAGGGGAACCGGAATAAGGGCATACCCTGCACTTGAGGACATACCTGAAATTGTTAACCCTGCGTCAAAGGGAATGGTTGAAGTTATGCGTGGCTGCGGTGTAGGCTGCGATTTCTGTGAAGTTACATTGCGCCCATTACGGTATTATTCACTGGATAGAATAAAAAAGGAAATAGAGGTTAATGTAAAGGGTGGAAACGACCATGCATGGCTCCATTCCGATGAAATATTTGAATATAAACATGAAAAAATGTTCACACCAAATCAGGATGAAATGGTAAATCTTATGAAAACCGTTATGTCTATAAAGGGTGTAACCGGTTCAAACCCAACACATGGGAGAATATCCATACCTGCAGCTTTCCCTGAATTGATACAGAAGCTCAGTACCATATTAAAGGCAGGGCCTGACAACTGGATCGGCATACAGACAGGAGTAGAAACTGGCAGTGACTCACTTGCAATGAAGCATATGCCCAATAAGACAATGCCATTGAGGATAGGCGCGGATGGCTCGTTCAGAGATATAGTATGGCAGGGCGTATACAATGAAACAAAGTATTACTGGAGGTCCGCATTTACAATACAGGTAGGGCAGCAGGAAGAGACAGATGAAGACAACTGGGATTCCATAGCCATGATTAACCAGCTAAGCCATTCATATGTTGATGGCAGGCCATTTGAATTTACAGTCACGCCTCTGGTAAATGTGCCACTTGGAAGAATAAAATCCAGAAGCCTTAACTCCATGCTTAATCCTGTGCAGATGGGTGTTTATTATGCATCATACAGGCATCTAGCCAAGATGGCAAAAAGGGATGGTTTCAGAGATGCCAATGGAAACATATTTGCAAGGGCAGGCACAGGAACCATACTGAGCGTTGGTGGCGAAGTAATGCTTAAAGTCGTGGAAAAAATAGCAAAGAAAAAGGGCGTGGACATAGACAAAGTCAAGAAATGGGGAATTGAAAGCGAGAAAGAAATTTCATCACTTAGCACCCTTACCAGAGCTTAAACCTTTAAAGTATTTATACCAATTTTTTATACCTTTCCATGGTTAATTATAATTTTTTAAAAAGGATTTTAGTAGTAGGAGAAAAGAACCTGCTATCACGGCTTTCACAATACCCGTTAATGGGAATTGAATCCTCTTCAAATCTCATATTCATGCTTAAAAATGCCCCTTCCGACATTGAAAAATATAATGAAATAGTACGGCAAATAGAAAAAAAAGGGGATGAAATGGATATAAATTTCAGGCACGAAGTAACAAGCGGTGCCATAAGTTCCAGCCTCATGGGCAATCTTCTGGATTTAATTGAGAAATGTGATGACATACTGGACAAATGTTACTTTACAAGCAGGGAAATTAACAGATTCAATATTAATTATAGTATGACGCCTGATGAAGTCGTTATAAAAGAATATGCATATGGCAGTTTCATTAAAATTCTTGAAGCAAACAAAGAATCACTGGAATTTGTACATAGCATACTTAATGAAAATGACCTGTCAAATATGAGGGGGGACAGAAAAAGCATAGAAGCCATAGAAGAACAGGTAGACGAAATAAAAGACAACATAATAGATTATACATATAAAAATTCCACAAAGATATCATATATTGTATTTGAACATCTAAATACACTGGCGCACAAACTTGACGACCTCCTGGATGATTGTGAAGATATATCTGATTTAATTTTTACTATAATGCTTGCGGTGACGAGTTGATTTTATTTATATTTTCACTTATCCTTACGTTCCTGCTAACCCTTCTTGTATCTGGAAACAACCTTTCCGCTGCAGTGGGAACCCTTGTAGGGTCACGTATTGTTGGTAGGTACGGCGGTGTAATAATTGGAGCAGGAGGATTTTTTCTTGGGCTTGTGCTTGAAGGCAGATTTCTCCATGGAGCCGCACTCTCGCTGATTCCACACTCATATTTTTATATAACATATGCCTTCCTGGTTTCATTCCTGATATTTCTGTTTGCAAATATAGGAAGGGCACCGCTGTCGCTTACAATGGCACTGGCCGGTACAGCACTGGGCATAGATGTGCGCATAGGGCGTTTAATAGACTATAAATTTGTAATTCTTATGGTGGCGTTCTGGGTTATTGCACCGGTCATATCCATAGTGGTTTCATATTTTGCCGAGAAGGGAATTTTTCGCAGGAATTTTAAAAATGTATGGAACGTCGCAAGGTGGCTGAAATTCCTTATAGTAATATCATCATTCCTCACTGCTTTCACCCTTGGCGCAAATACACTGGGGTTTATAGCCAATGTGGAAGGCTTTAATTTTCTTACAATAACAGTAATGACGGTTGCAATATTTTCCGGAGCCTTTTTCCTTAGCAGTGGCGTAATTAAAAGGGTTGGTGAGGAAATGTATTCAATGCGGTATTCTAATGCGCTTGTGTCCCTTGTGGTATCCTCTCTGCTGGTTGAAATTGCAACGTTTTTTGCAGTGCCACTTTCAAATACCCAGACACTCACATCAAGTGTTTTTGGGGTGGGCATATCGTATAAATACAAAGCAATTTACATGCGCCCATTCCTTATAATAATTTTAACATGGATTCTATCGCCCAGCATAGGGTTTATACTGGGGTATCTGGTTTGATCACAGGCTGTGGGTAAGATTGTCTATTCTCCCACCATCTACCACAAGTACCTGCCCATCCATATATTCCGATTCATTTGATGCGAGGAATATTGCGGCATCTGCAATATTTTCAGGTTTTCCAGTCATGCCAAGCTCCGTTTTCGATTTGAATGATTGCCTGAGATTGTTCACCTCTTCCTCACTTTTCCCTCCTATGGTCATATCGGACTCTATCCAGCCGGGGGCAATGGCATTGACTCTCACGTGCCAGTCCATCAGGTCAAATGCAAGTCTTTTAGTGAGCATTGTTATTGCGGCTTTTGTCATGGAATAAAATGTTGTTCCCTTAGCAGCAGTTCCAACACCTGCATTGGATGCCAGGTTAATAATAATTCCATGCTGTTTTTTCAGGTCTTCAATGCATTCCCGGGTTGTGTATACTGGCCCCATAAGATTTACGTCAAATATTTTTTTCACTCTGGCATCATCAAACTCATCCCATGTGATTGCGCTGAGAATTCCCGCATTATTAACTAAAATGTCTATTGTTCCCATTTTCCTGTGTATTTCATTTACCATGTTGCGAACTGCTGCATGGTCAGATACGTCAGCCTGGAAAATTTCAGATCCAGCGAGCATGTTTTTTAATTCCATAGCCGATTTCTGGTCCCTGTTATAATTGATTGCTATTCTTGCCCCTTCAGAGGCAAATTTCATGGCTATTGCCTTTCCCAATCCCCGGGAAGACCCGGTTATTAATACTATTTTATTGTCAAGTTTTCCCATGTTTATAATATATTTCCAGATTATAAAAGCCTTATTCTTAATGAAAAGATTTTAAAACCCTGCAAAGTAATTTCAATGTTTCGCCAGTTCAACTTCAAAGAATTTATATATCTATTTTAAATTTGATTTTAATGATCAATAACTATGAGGCAGTCTACAAAAAACAGCATTATGGGCTTGTGGGCAGCCATTCTGCAGTGAAAGTATGCCACTGGACGAAAAGCGAATTGCTGGGCAAAGCACCATGTTATAAAAATACATTTTACGGAATAAAATCACACCAGTGCATACAGATGACACCGGCGTTGAACCAGTGCTCCGAAAACTGTGATTTTTGCTGGAGATTCCAGGGATTTGATTCAATGCATATAAATGAGGAAGATGATCCGGAATTTATACTTGAAGAAAGCATAAAGGCGCATCTCAAGCTTATTTCCGGCTTCAAGGGCAATCCTAAAGTAAAGAAGGAGCTTTTCGAAGAGGCTTCACATCCAAGGCATATGGCAATATCATTGACGGGCGAGCCCACATTGTATACCAGGCTGGGTGAACTTATAGAAGCGGCTACCAGGAGGGGAATTACAACATTTGTTGTAAGCAATGGAACAATGCCTAAGGTGCTTGAAACACTGAACCCGTTGCCTACCCAGCTATACATCACGGTAGCAGGGCCTACAAAGGAGATATTTAACGATGTGCTTCACCCCGCAATAGGAAATGCCTGGGAGAACTTCAATAAAACTCTTGATTTGCTGCCATCACTGGATACAAGGACGGTAATAAGGCATACAATGGTAAAAAATGTTAATTTCCCATTCTATGACGAATATGAGAAAATGGACAGGAGGGCAGACCCTGATTTTATCGAATCAAAGGGTTATGTGCATGTAGGCCAGTCCGAAGGCCGGCTTACTGCTGAAAATATGCCTTCCCATGATGAAATTATGGAATTCTCGTCAACACTTGCAAAAAGGCTTGGATATACTGAATATGCGGATAGATTTGAAAGCCGCGTTGCAATGATAGCAAAACATCCTGAAGATGCAAAAATAGATGTGGACAGAGAAATAAGGAAAACACTTGATAAACTTGAAATAACAGAAAATTAAATTATTTTATCTCTATTTTGCTCAGTTGTTTAACCGGTTTTTTTGTTTCCTGGTTGTTGCCTATTATTCTGGACCCGAACCTTAGAAGTTCAATTCCTCCATCGAAAAATTTCTTGCTTTCTTTAACTACTGTGCCCACGATATGTGGCACCTCTATATTTATCTGTATTATAGTTTTTTGATCCATGTATAGTAATCAACTTAATGTTATATATAGGTAACCATCCTTCAATTCTGCTCCTGATGGCTGGAGGTTGGCCATGGTCTGGGGGAGGTACAGTATCCGTTTCCAGTTGTTTACTTCCACTATGAGTTCCCCGGTTTTGTTGTAGAGGTTGAGATTTTTTTTATCTGCAAATGGCAATTTCAATTTTACAACACTGTTCCCATTTTTCCTGATGAACTCCAATGGTTTACCCTTATAAAAAACGGAATATGGATCAAGGTCGCCATACAGGTCCTGGCCAAATTTTAAAGCCTTCTCCTGCCCTACCAGTTCATTATTCTGAAGATAGCTTTTCAATATTTTTATTTCCGGGAATGCAGCGTCAAGATCGCCCAGTATTCCTGACTGTGTTTCCCTCCATTTCTGGAAAAAATCACCGGTGTCTTCCGTATATATTTTATTGGCTATCACAGCATCCACAGGATATCCATATAAAAGGAGATAGGTAAATGCCCTCTTTGTTTCATTAAAAGACATCTGGTCTGCGTTTGTTACAAGCCTTATGGATGTTATATCCGGGTTCTCAAGTATTGTGTGGATATCTCCAAGATCATCGTAAAGTGTTTCCGCACTTTTAAATACCTTATCATTTGGCATGGGTATGCCAGAAAATGGCCTCATCAATGGCCTTGCTATCTTTGCTGCAGTCCTGCTAATGGGGAATACTTTCTCCATGTACCAGCGCATTACCTCTGGAAACGAAAGCATCCTGAGCGCCTCGCCTGTTGGTGCGCTATCAACCACAATAACATCATATGAGTTATTTTTAATATAATCGTTTATGTAAAGCAGGTATGTGGCCTCCTCAAATCCAGGGAGTATTGCTATTTCATCTGCAGATATGGGGTCAAGTCCCTGATACTGGAACAGGGCAGTTAAATATTCACGCAAATCACTCCAGTGGGATTGTATCGCATCGTTGATGTTAACTTCCTGGGCAAATAAATTTTTGGATATCTCTGTCGGAGATGATTTAATTTCAGCCTGGAGGGAGTCCCCGAGGCTATGTGCAGGATCGGTGGACATCACTATTGTTTTCTTATTCTGCTTAGCCAGCATGGATGCGGTGGAAGCCGCCACAGTTGTTTTTCCAACTCCTCCTTTGCCTGTATATAATAATACTCTTGCCATTCATATCACTCCTGATTCATTAATTCTATCAACTACTATAAGCGCCAGATCCATTAGAAGGCCCAGGTCATCCGATCTCCCGATGCCATTCAGGTTTTCAACGGATTTTAATATGTAGTCCTTTGCAATTTTAAATGTGTACTCCAGAGAACCGGATTTAAAAAGTATATCACGGAACTTGGATTTATAATCACTGTCTGTGTATTTTCCTGTTAGTATGTTAACCAGTGTACGCTTATTCTCACCGGTAACATGAGATAATGCGTGTATTATGGGAAGTGTTATCACATCATGGTTAAGATCAACCATTGTAGGCTTCCCCATTTCCTTTTCATTTCCAACAATATCAAGTATATCATCTGTTATCTGAAAGGCCATCCCCATATTGTAAGCAAATTTGCTGAGCTTGTCCCTTACATTGTCTGGTGCCATAGCCGCTATTGTGGCACCTTCAGCACATGCTGAAAAGAAATAAGCAGTTTTGTTCATTATAATTTTGTTATACGTCTCTATATCCAGAGACAGATTGCCAATATTCAATGCTTCAATTATCTGGCCTTCCGCAAGATGCGATGAACCATCGGCCATAACCTTTGAGACAACTTTTCCGTATCTCGACCCAAGTTCATATGCCTTGGCAAAAAGGTAATCGCCAACCACAATGGCATTGTCTATGCCATACCTGGATGCCAGTGTTTCGCGCCCTCTCCTGTATTTCGATTTATCTATAATGTCGTCGTGTATGAGGCTTGCTGTATGTATAAGCTCATAGCCTGAAGCAAGGTCAAGTATACTGTCATAGGGTTCGTTGCATGAAATTTCATAGGATAATATGGTAAGCAGTGGCCTGAAACGTTTTCCACCTGCGTCTATGGTATACTTGGACATTTCAAAAAGATATGGTTGGTCAGTTTTAATAGCCTGTAGAAGCCTTGAGTTAACCTCATTTATTTTGTCCCGTAAACCATATTGCCACTCATAGAAATTTTTCATTGAAACACCAGAGATATTTTATGTATTGAAAATTATGATTTAAGGTTTTGTAGAAATTTTTCTAAATTGAAGGTATAAAACTTTATTTTGCCAGGATTATTTCAATTGATGAAACATTAGATGGCCCGTTTTCTCCCTCAAGGGTTTCTGTATCAAGCTTTATACTCTCGTATTTCGCAGTCTGTATAAATTTATGTTTCGTAATTTCGGCTATATCTACTGCCTTGCTTATAGCTTTCCCCCTTGCTTTAATCACAATTCTAGGCATATCAGAGTTGTTGAATTGTGTCACTATAGCCAGTACATAGTTCATAGTTGGTTTTTTCCCCACAAAGATTATGTTTTCTTCAGACATGTAAATTACCCAATTGTTGATTTATTATAAATATATAATAATATCGTTACAAACTATGGCAATTATATCCTGTTGTGCAAACAACATCAATTGTCCTGATTATCCTTGCAATTGGCATGAAAAATAATTATTCTTCTGACCTAATATAATTACTACAGGCTACATATTCATTTAAGCCGTACCATGGTATCTGTATTTACCACGCCTTTTAAGTCCCTGATTTTGTCCACCTCCATATTAAGCTCTTCTATGGTGTTTTTTGATATTCTCACAGCAACGTCAATGCTTCCGGAGAATTCGTATATGTCACTGTAGAGGCTTTTTAAAGTTTTTAATGTGTTTGACGCTTGCCTGGAATCAAGTTCTATCAATACAATGCCTTCAATTGATAAGGAAGTTTCTATGGTAAATTTCCTGATAATGCCACTATTTACAAGATTCATTATCCGCTTTCTAATTGTGCCTTCTGAAACATTAAGCTTCCTGGCTATTTCCATATTTGTTTCACGTGAATCTTCCCTCAAAAAGTCAATAATTTTATAATCGGTCTCATCCATGATACAGAATTGCCGGAAGAGATTTAAATCTATTTGTACGAATATTTTATTATCTGTACAGCCCTTTATCTGTATCCGCCTTTTTAGCTACAGATTCTTTAGGAACCCGCATCATCCTTATCATAGGGGCAGCATTGATGCTGTACTGTGGAAGCCCGGTATTCGGGTCATTTCCTACTTTCATTATTGACATGATTTCAGTCTTGATTTCCAGTACGGTTCCATCTTCCAGTGTCACGCGTATCCATTTAGGCTCTTCGTCCAGCTTGAAGCCCATTACTGCATTGTTATTATCATCCATAATATCTTAGTTAAATGTCTTATAAATATTATACTATGTGCATTTGCATTGTCCGGTTAGCTCTTAAAAAAACTTATTAATCAAAAACATATTAGCTGCATGTAAGCAAGGGTAACTAAGCTTGGCCAAAGGTGTAGGACTTAAGATTCTATCTCGAAGGAGTTCGCGGGTTCAAATCCCGTCCCTTGCATAATTCTAAAAGTATAATGGAGAGTTAACCTGTATTTTCATGTAATAACATTATAAAAATTTAAGTATTATAATTTAATTATTCGCAGGTGGTTTAATCGATTACACTAATACTAGAAAAGGGCTTATAGAAATACTTTCATCTACCGTAATCTGGGGGTCAATACCCCTATTTGCAATATGGTCACTGTTACCATCCCCAATATTTGTATTCTTCAGGGTTTTAATATCTGCCTTATTATTGACAGTAATACTTCACAGGGATTTGAAAAGCAATATCAGGAAGTTGTTTAATCCTTATATAATACTTTCAGGAGTACTATTATCATTAAACTGGGTATTTCTGTTTTATGCGGTATTTATGATACCGGTATCTGAAGCGATAATATTCTATTATACCGGGCCGGTAATAGCAATACTATTTTCACCATTATTAAAGGAGAAAATAGGGAAAGGTGGATTATTGAATATCAGCATATCGTTCGCCGGCATAATAATTATGTCTGCAGGTTCGCTTTCTATAAATATAATTGGAATTCTGCTGGCATTATTTTCGGGAATAACCTACGGTTTACTGTCAATAACAAGCAAATTTTCAGCAAAGTATGTGAGTTCAATGAATTTAGTATTTCTCCAATCCATAATCTCTATGATAATATTATTGCCATTCGTCTTTGTCATCAGGTTTACCATAAACTATGACGTAATAATAATTATAGTGATCTCCGGATCTGTTCAGACCGTTCTGGCCTTATTTTTATGGTACGATTCGCTGAAAAATCTAAATATACAGATTGTTTCAATACTGAGTTATCTTGACCCGGTATTTGCAATAATTTTTGCCCTTGTTTTTCTCGGGCAGATCCCTTCACTGTATACTATAATTGGTGGAATATTGCTAATAGGAAGCGGGATGCTGGTTACGGGAAATACAATAAGGAAATATAACAGGCATTTAATAAACAATATAAATAATACTTAGAGAGTTCATTAAGTACCGGTGACATATAAAAATAGGGTGAGTACTGTATAAGAAATAACACATACCAAAAAGCAACTGTTAGAAATGCGTAAAAAATTTCCAGTAAACTATATCAAGCTATAATGACATGTAAATAATATTCCCCTTATCTATCCGCCCATCTTTATCCGGGAAATTTATAATTTCTTTTTAAAATCATTATAGTCTTTATATAAGGATATAAGAAAAGAATCTCTTGTCAGCTTGTGTTTATTTGACCATTCAACATCCTTCTCTATATATGATAAATGGCTACTCTTATTTTCATTGGAAATATAATCGTCGCCATGCATATATGCCGTTATATTTTTTACTATTTCATCTGCGTCTACGTCCTTTAACAATCCCAGGGATTGGCGCATTTTTATCATGCGTATTTCCGATTCATATGTTGCACGGGCAATTTGTTCTACTGACATCCAATTTGTATAATAATTTAAAAAATCTGTCCAGATCTTTCCATTTTCTAAAAGATTAAAATAATCCGTTATGGTTTTTGCAGTAATTTTAAAGCCGTAAGTTTCCGGGTGTTCGTATATCAATGACCCGGGGTCTATGAATGGAGTGAGTGGAGATATAAATGTATAAAGCTTTTCCTTAGCACTGGAAAATTTTTTCATTAATTTTTCACTATAATCAATATCTGCATTAACATCATTAACAGTTTGGCCACTCATGCCTATAGTGAAATAAACATCAATTTTTTTTGCTCCCGCGGTAACAGCGTTTTGAAGAAAATCTTCAAGACCTTTATTGCTGTATGGTCTTCCGTTTCTATTTCTTATCACTTCGCTGGAAGATTCTGGCGATATTTCAACAGTAAAATCTGGAAATCTGTGGCTAAGTTCATTTAAATACTCTTTACCAGGTGGGGTAAAATATTCTGTTAAAAGTGGCAAACTAACTTTTCTATCTTTTAATTCCTTGAAAAGTGAGGAATAAAATTTTTCTCCAGCATTGTTCATATCACCTGTAATAAATACGGGGCTCCCGAGCATTTCTCCCACAAGTGATATCTCTTCTGCTATAACTAAAGGCTTTCTATACAGGGGTGCAACACTATTATAATTATTCTTATAAGCAAAATTAGACCCCCCGCAGAATGCACAGTTAAAACTACAACCATGTTCTATTACGGTCATAGCTTCTGTGTTATCCAGCCATGAAGCATATGGCAGGTGTCCTTTAATGTCATGATATTTTATTGCGTTTTTCATCAGAAGGCCATAATTCAAAAAAACATCGTCTATAGATGAATATTCTATTTTGTTATGGATTATCCTGTTATTCTTTCTGTAAATCAAATTGGGGACGCGATCAAGTGCCTGATAACTATCCTCTGCGCCAGCAAGTTTGACAATGTTTGTTTCCTGTAGGTCGCCTTTCAAAATATAATCTATATAACCATAATGTGTCATTATGTCATCGGCAAAATAACTGGCAGAGAAACCACCAAGCAATACCTTTGAATCTGGATGCAAATCTTTTATAATTTTTGCAACTTTTAAGGCGCCATTTGCATGTGGGAGCCAGTGAAGGTCAATACCATATATTTTTGATTTGACATGTTTCAGGTATTTTACCGGATCAAACGATGCTGATGAAACCATCATGGCTGCTACATTACATATTCTCGCATTGTAACCTGAACTTATAAGTGAGTTGAGCATACTTATAAATCCAACTGGATACATCTCAAATACAGGGGTTGATGGAATAACATCACTAATAGGCCCCAATTTAATATCCCGGGTTCTGAAGTCAAAAATGCTGGGAGCATGTACTAATGATATATCTGCATCCATATAAATGATACAATTTGAATATATATAAACATATGTTTATTACCTATGGCGGGCATTGGTTGTATGTAATATTTTTGAATCTGTTATAGAGAGTATAGAAATACGGGATTTGCAATATAAATGGCTCAGAAGCCAATTGAGGTGTACAGAAAAATATCTAAAAGTACTACGAGTTCTTATACCTGCATGGTAATGGGCAGTCGCTCAATGACCAGCATAGGTATATAAGATACATTTTAATATTTCAGTTGCATATTAATTAATATGGGGGCCTTAACGTTGAAGATTGCAGTTGTAATAATGGCATTATTGCTTCTGGCAATGGTTATTTTCGGTACTATTTTTTATTGAAAATGCCGCGCGTTTGATAAAACATATAATATAGAATGGTGCCTGAGATTTATACGTTGATCCGCAGAAAGGCGTCGGATGTAAATATAATAAGCTAGAAAGAAAAGAGCACTGGAATTACTTATAGATTTTACAGACTCGCAAGAATTAAAATATGTTTATGTGATACTTGGAAGCCCGTGTGGGGTAATTTGGATATCCTGAAGGCCTGCGGAGCCTTAGATTCGGGTTCAAATCCCGGCGCGGGCGTTATACAGTAAGTTTCAGGCAAATAATTCATGATAGAACTGTATAAATAACCCCCTTTTCACTGTAGAGTCTGTTTTCTGCTTCATCAAAAACTACACTATGTATTCCTTCTATTATTTCATCAGTTACTTCCAGCCCCCTTCTTGCGGGGAGGCAGTGCATAAATATATAATTTTTATCTGCAAAATCGGCAAGTTCTTCATTTACCTGGTATCCCTTGAATAGTTTTTCTTTCTGGTCCTTTTCTTTTTCTTCGCCCATGGACACCCATACATCTGTGTATATAATATCGGCCGAATCTACCGCTGTTCTGGCATCCCTTAATATCTCTATCCTGCTGCCGGTTTTCAATGCAAGGTCCTTAGCCCTGTACAGTATATCTCTGTCCGGTTCACGGTGTTCCGGGCAGGCAACTGAAATGTCCATGCCTGTCAATGCAGCACCCAGAAGCAGGGAATTGGATACATTGTTTCCATCACCCACATATGCCAGTTTAAGATTTTCAAGCCTGTGCTTCTTTTCCATAATGGTCATAAAATCTGCAACAATTTGCAGAGGATGTTCCATATTGTCCAGTGCATTCAGTACCGGAACATCGGCATATTTTGCCAGTTCCCTGACATTCCTGTAATCATATGCCCTGTATGAAATAATATCCAGGAATCTGGACATGACCCTTGCTGTATCCGCAATAGTTTCACCATCGCCAAGGTGCATTTCATGTGGGCTAAGGTATATAGCATGCCCGTTGAGCTGTTCCATTGCTGCCTCAAGGGATATCCTTGTCCTTGTACTGGGTTTCTCAAAAATCATGCCAAGCAATTTCTTATCTGAAAATTTTATTGTCTTATCCTTTTTCAATTTTATAGATGTATCTATTATCTGGTCAAAATCATTTTCCATATCTGCTACTGATAGAATATCTCTTTTCATAGATGGAAAGAAAGAAAATAAATTTAAAACTTTTTATTTATGATATCGGTATAAAGCGTAATTGCGGCTTTGCTTCCATCGCCAACTGCTGTCGCTATCTGTTCTTCGCTTCCTGCAAGTACGTCGCCTGCTCCATATATGCCAGGAATATTTGTCCTTCCCTTTTCATCTGCTATAATAAATCCGTGCTTGTCCAGTTTAACTCCTATGTTTTTGAGGAACGATGTCTGTGGTATAACGCCAATATAGACAAATATTCCATCGAGGTTCTCTGTTTTTTCTTCCCCTGTAGCAAGGTCTTTGTATTTGAGTCCTGTAAGTTTTTTGCCATCGCCGATAAATTCTTCAGTTTCCGCGTTAAGTATGAATGGAATTTTCTTTTCGTCTATTGATTTTATATATGCATCCTCACATTTTTTTATTTTTGAGTGTGCTATTATGGAAACGTTCTTTGCTATGCCCTTCAGGTAAAGTGCTGAGATAGCGCCGGAATTTCCGCCACCAATGACTGCAACGTTCTTGTCTTTGAAAAGATAGCCGTCACATGTGGAACAATAGGATATGCCCTTTCCATAATACTCGTCTTCGCCTTTAACATTCATCTTTCTATGGGTTGTCCCTGTTGTTACAATGATGGCTTTCGCTGTAAAGTCTGATCTGTTTGTAATTATCCTGAACTTATCCCCCTCCTTTTTAATATCACGTACATCAATTTCAGTGATAATTTTTCCATACTGGGCATAATGTTTTCTGAAATCTTCAGCCAGGTCTGCGCCCTCTATAGCTTTATATCCCAGATAATTTTCTACCAGAGGGGATACTGCTGTATTTCCTCCGGGAACTGATTCCCTTTCCAGTATAGCTACGCTCATACCTGACCTCTTGATGTAAACACCGGCTGAATAGCCTGCCGCACCAGCCCCGATGATAATTACATCATAATCAGTCTCATAATCCCTTTCAGTTGAACTAATGTTAAATTGCATCATTATAAATCACCTTTAAAACATTGTAAAATCGTATATATACTTTTAAAAAATAAAAAAATTATAAAAATTAGTATCCGCCCATGCCTGGAGGCATTCCGCCACCCATGCCGCCAGCTCCGCCCTGTGGGGCAGATGACTTCTTGCTGGCTATTACATCATCGATCCTGAGTATCATGGTGGCAACTTCCACAGCGCTTGATATTGCATGGGTTTTAACACGGAATGTGTCGAATACTCCTGCCTTTATCATATCTGTTATTTTGTTTGCTTCCATGTCAACACCGAAGTTTTTGTTTCCCTTCTCGTGCTCTGACTTAAGAGATATCAGGGTGTTAATAGGATCCATCCCGGCATTTTCTGCAAGTGTCCTTGGAATTATCTCCAGGGCCTTTGCAAAGGCTTCTATGGAAAGCTGCTCCCTTCCGCCCACGCTGTTGGAATATGACCTTAGCTTCATTGCAAGCTCGGCCTCTGTGGCTCCTCCACCTGGAAGGTATCTTCCATCTTCCTTTGTTATTGCAACAACCCTTATTGCGTCGTTAAGGGATCTGTCGATTTCATCAACAACATGCTCTGTTCCGCCCCTGATAAGTATATTGACAGCCTTGGGGTTTTTGCATCCTGTTACAAATGTCATCCTGTCGTCCCCTATTTTCCTTTCCTCAACGGTTTCGGCTTTTCCCATGGTTTCTTCTGTTATATCATCAAGGTCGGTGATCATTTTTGCGCCTGTGGCTTTTGCAAGCTTTTCCATATCGCTCTGCTTTACCCTTCTGACACCGTATATTCCATATTTGGCAAGATAGTACTGTACTGTGTCGTCTATTCCCTTCTGGCAAAGGACAACATTGGCTCCTGATTTCTTTATCTTCTCGGCCATTTCCTTTAATGTGTCGCTCTCCTGGTCAAGGAATTCCTGTATCTTTGATGGGTCTGTTATCTGTACCTTGGCGTCTATTTCGGTTTTCTTTATTTCAAGTGCAGAGTTTATAAGTGCTATTTTTGCATTTTTTACAACAGAAGGCATTTTTGAGTGAACCTTTTCCTTGTCAATTATAAGCCCGTTTATGAATTTTGTATCTGCTGCGCTTCCACCGCTCTTCTTGTCTACTTTAATATTTGCGGTATCAACTATGATTTTATCTCCATCTGTTTCAGTAACAGAGTTTATTGCATTTACAACAAGGTCTGCAAGAAATTCCGGTGCAACTCCTGTGTTTTTCCCGGAAAGTGCTGTTATAGCTATCTTTCTGAGCATAGCATCATCCTTTGCACTTACAGACATTGCTAGAAGCTGTTTCCTTGCTTCCTCTGCAGCCAGATGGTACCCATCAGCTATAATAGTTGAATGCACTCCCTGGTCAAGCAGGGCTTCTGCCTGTTTAAGAAGTTCGCCAGCAAATACAACAACAGTTGTGGTTCCGTCTCCAACTGCTGTATCCTGGGATTTTGAAGCCTCAACAATCATTTTTGCTGTAGGATGGTCTACATCCATTTCTTTCAATATGGTTGCCCCATCATTGGAGATTATTATATCCCCTATTGAATCAACCATCATTTTGTCCATTCCCTTCGGGCCCAGTGTTGTCCTTACTGCATCTGCAATTGCCTTTGCGGCTTCAATGTTGTTTTTCTGGGCATTCTTACCCTGTTGCCTTTCTGTACCTTCCTTTAATATTAATATTGGCGTTTGACCTGACATCATAACAATCGATTCATAAATATGTTCTTCAATATAAATGTTTCTAAAATTAAAATATTTAAATTAAATGTATAGAATAATTTTAATCGTTTTCCCCGGATAATGTCTTTCTCCTGCTTTCTTTCTTTACCTCGGATGGCAGTCTCCCGAGCCTGTAATCCCCTGTATCAACAAATTTAATCAGTGTGGCAAGGTGCGGGTGTATTTTTTTAATCTCACTGTAAATATCAAGTGCAACCTTCCTAAGGTCGGGATGAACCTGCTGGTTGGACCTCAGTTCTATGAAATATGTTAATTCATTAAGGTTTGAACTGAAAACTACCGGGTATTTGTATGCATATGGAACAACGTACTGGGCAATTTTTCTTCCTGACCTGCCCATAATATCATTATACAGTATGCGGGCTTCATCCATTAATTCTACATATCTGGATCTGAGTTCAGGAATCTTTCCGAGATTTTCTGGAATATCGTATCCATATTGTGTGGATAAAGGTTTTCTGATTATTGAGAAAAAGCGGTGGCGCTGGAATTCCCTGAAGGCGCCGTAATTCATATTTACTTCGAATGAGTAGGTTATGCCCTCAAAGGCCCTGCCAAGCTTATGCCTGCGATTTCCCCTCAATGATTCGAGTTCCTTTAGAATGCTGTACTGTTTTTCCGGTGGGATATCTACATTGCTGGAACCTGCAGAACTGCCATATAGCAACATTCCTGTAGCAAGGTCTATTGCCCTTTTTTCATCCATAAAATTTATAACTTTTAGAGCTGGCACATTTGCTGTATCATTTGAAAAAGAGTTGCCAATAGAATCCTTCGCGTTATTATACTTTATCTGTGCTATTCCATGGGCAGATACAGCATCTTCTATAAGTTCCGGGAGCTCTGGCTCAAGCTCTCTGTATATTAATTCCCCGTATTTCTCTGCCTCAGGTGTCCCGTATGCCTTAAGCCTTTCTATAAGTGATATGAATGCACGCCCATTGCCGGATATGCCAATATTTGTCAATGTGGAAGCAGGCAGCAATGCCCTTATCTCATCCAGTACTGCAGACCTCAGGGAGGATTTGTATGACTTTGACAGTGTGTTTTCATCCACGGATTCCAGATTCGTGTATTTATAATTCTTTCCGCCGATTTCAAATGTGAAGTTTTCTATTGGATTTGCATCTTCCATGTATTTCATCATCTCAGGATAGGCAGCGGAATAAAAGTCAAAAAGATCGTTGCAGTAGCTGTTATACCTGGATTCCATGGCTCCTACGCCGGCATTCTCTCCCCGGAGAAACAGGTAGTTTCCATTAACTTTTTTGTTGTATTTCACATACCTTGATGATTTTTCCAGATATGAAAGGCCTATCCTCGGTTCCTCTATGACCTTGGTGACTATGTTGGAAACGTTCTGTATTCCCATCTGTGCTGTGGTTAATTCTGCAACTGATTCATCGCCATAATCCAGAAATATTCTCTTATAAAAATTGCTTGCCCTGTCAGGATTATTTTTAAATTCCTTCCCGTATACCTCCCTTATATCAAGATTTGCGGTTCTGCTATATCTTGACATGAGAGCTCCCCTGTCTATCATATCAGTCTTTATCAGGAAAACATCCCGGTCATTATTGGAAAAATCGTCCATGAAAATAGTATCAGTCCGGTGGATAAAAATATAACGATGCATATTAATTGTATTATGATAATAGCTATATAATATTTTTATATGGATAGTATATATCCCTTTATGAAATTGATAGTTTTAGGAGGATCAGGATTTGTTGGAAGCAACATCTTGAAGCAGATGGATGCCGAAGAAAAGGCTTATTTTTCAAGAAATAACTCGGATGAACTTGACAAACTTGGCATAAAATATATAAAAGGCGATGTAAGGGAATATGATGATGTAAAAAGTGCCATAGCCGACTACGATGTTATTGTCCATGCAATTGACGTACTTGCGGAAACAGAAGAGACACATGAAGACCTGTCATTGAAAGGGGTTAAAAATGTCGTAAATGCCATGCAGGAACTGAGGGGAAACAAGAAACTTGTATATTTTTCAGCCATAAATGCGGATAAGGGAAGCACGGACTATTTCAGGTACAAAAGGCTGGGAGAAGATAATGCAAACCTGCTCAAGAATTCATTAATAATCAGGCCTTCAACTATGTTTGGCCCCGGAGACAAATTTACGAAGATGCTTATTGAGGTTGCAAAGGGGAAAGTTCCCATGTTGCCAAAAAGTGGCAATATGGCTCCGGTACACATCAATGATGTTATCACGGTAATAAAAAATTCCATGGAAAGGTCAGGTACAATAGATATATGCTCCAGGGAACGCGTAACATTTGCTGATATGTTTAATATTGTACGTGCTAAACTGGGCATGCCACCGGTAAAGGAGATTTCATCTATTGTATTCAAGCCATTTGTCGGATCTTTGCAGAAGCGCGGACTGCTGACAAAGGAACAGTTTTACATGCTCCAGCTGGATTATTACAAAGAGAATACATCTTTATTCAGGTATGTCAAAGAGCCCATAACATTTAAAGATTATATAAATTCAACCGACATAAATAAATTATAAAAGTACGTTGCCCATGGCTTCGTTATTTATCATATTTATCAATTTTTGCATGAACTCAAGTGGGTATTCTGTTATATGATCTGAAAAATCAGGCAATTTTGACAATCTCCATAGATATGAGAGCGCTATGCGCAGATTTGATGCTGCAAGCACAAGGTACGCTGTATATTTATCACCATTATCCATCTTCTGATCAATATCAATCCATTCCTTTGTTTCCCGCCTCAGCTGCTTCCTTACATTATCGGCGAGAACGGTTTCATTATCGTATAAATTTTGATTCAGTGTGTCCAGTATATCCAGCATAGTCCTTAATTTTTCAACGTTTCTTGCCTCTGATACTGCAAGCCCCAGAAAAGATTTAACTATTTTTACATGTGATTCATAGAGAAAAAAATCATGGTCAGGGGGCAGGTTCCTGTCAATTAATTCACAGTATTCGCCTGATTGTTCGTCTTCCATAATAGTGAATTTAAATGTGTTTAATTAAATTATTCAATAAAATGTAACTACAATAGCTCCGGGCAGATTCGAACTGCCGTCTGCTGGTCCAGAGCCAGTAATGCTTGGCCACTACACCACGGAGCTGTGTATAGTTATTGCTATTTGATATAAAAATATTAATAAATTATAACATTATTGTGTCTGTATGTTTTCACTGGGCAATGAAATCAAGCTTACTGTTTTTGGATCCTCACATGGCCCTTACATAGGCGGCACGGTGGACGGGCTTCCTGCAGGATTGGCAATTGATCAGGAATTTATACAGAAGTGGCTTGACAGGAGAAAACCCGGGCAGAGCCTGATTACAACTCCGAGAAATGAGGACGATAAAATAGAAATAATTGGTGGAAGCAGGAAAGGATTCACAGATGGTTCTCCGCTTGCCTTTATTTTTAAAAACAAAGATTATATTGATAAGCATTATGATGATTTAAGGGACAATCCACGCCCCGGGCATGCAGATTTAACAATGTTTTACAAATATGGCGAATACAGGAATTATGAAGGGGGCGGTTTTTTTTCCGGAAGGATGACAATGCCGCTGGTTGCTGCAGGCGCTTTTGCAATGGGCGTTCTGAAGAGATATAATATAAAAATAGTTACATATATAAAATCCGCAGGGGGAATAAGCATAGACAATGAACCACAGGAAGATGAGGATTATGTGTATGGCTTCAGTACACGGATGCCGGATCGGGAAAAAGATTCGTTGCTGTATAATAAGATATTAGAGTCAATAAAGAATGGAGATAGCATGGGAAGCGTGATCAGCACGCATATATACAACGTTCCGCCAGGAATCGGCGAGCCATTCTTCAATTCTGTTGAAAGCGAAATATCAAGGGCAATGTTTTCCATACCGGGATTAAAGGCTATTGAATTTGGTTCAGGATTCAAGTTAGGCAATATGTATGGTTCAGAAGCAAACGATGAATTTTATGCAGAAAATGGAAAAATTCTCTCAAGGACGAATAATTCCGGTGGCATACTGGGTGGCATCACAAACGGAATGCCGGTGGTGTTCAATATAGCCATGAAGCCCACATCCTCAATCAGAATCTCCCAGAAAACAGTAAACCTGAAAAGCATGGAGCCCTCTGAGGTGCAGGTAAAAGGCAGGCATGACCCGTTTATATCTTTCAGAGCGGTGCCGGTGATACAGGCAATGGCTGCATTTGTTATGCTTGACCTTATAATGTGCAGAAAATCCTTATAGATGCAAAACCATGTAGCGGAATGAAAAGGACGAGACAAGTATTGATATCAGCAAAATGAAAGCAATAGAATATTTAGCCTTGCGCAGTGATGCAATAACTATCTCCATGAGGTTATGGAATGCATTTTCTTCCCCCATTGTAACGGTTATATTTTCTGTATAGGTGCCTGCTGTTGCAGGTGACGCATCTTCAATAGCCTGCAGAACTGTCCTGTTTATAAGGTCTGCAACCACCTGTGGCTCACAGTGCATGCCCAGGGGGTTTATATCCAGTTCACTCACATTCACAACATGGTTGTCGGTTGTATATATATCCATGTTTTTTACCCTCTTATCAACACCACTTCTTGCCATCTTTATAACTTCCCTTCCTATATTGTTGGAATCTGTAAGCACTATTACATTGTAATAATCATTAATTTTTATTGCCAGTACCTGAACTCCCATAGAAGCAAGGCCATCGATTTTTTCATAATTTCTTGCATAACCAATAATGGCAGGATATGTGGATCCGGTTGCTTTAAATTTTTCAATAAGCGGGTTTATTATCATGTCGCAGTTATCAAGTTCCTTAGCATCTCTGGTAAAGCTGTTCTGTGCATCAAGCAATGCAAAATTTTCTGCACCATTTTTTTTCAGGGCAGCTACAACTTTCAAGCCTGCATCAATGGAGATATCGTCAAATTGCTTCTTAAATGGTATTACTGCCGAAATACCGGAATTTCCGAATTTCTGAAGTGAAACGTCATAACCATCCACATTAAATTTTACAAAGTCTGATACTGTATCTGAATATTTCATTTTTTTGATTGAATCCTTAACAGATTCCGCTATGTTTTTTATATCATTTTTTCCGCTGCAGTTATTGCTATTGGTAGTTGCGGTGTGGAATACCATAATATTGTCCCTGCCCATCTCTGAACTGATCTTTACAGGAAGGTTGCTTGTGCATAGATTCCCAAATGGACCAGGATGGACATACGGGAATACAAGGGTGACAAGGTCTCTGTTTTCCTTTCTAATATTTGTGGTAATGACCGGAATTTGCCTTTTCTTGTTATAAACATGGGTAAAGAATTTCTCGCCTATAGCCCCATCATTGTCCCTGTTAAGGAAAAAATCAATGAGTTCCGATGGGCGTGATTTATATTTCCTTGTGAATCCTATTGTGGTAAATACCAGGAATATATAGGAGAATAATACGTATATTACAGTTGCAGCAATAAGTGGTATAATGAATTTTATTGCAATTTTGCTTATGTCATAGAAAATTAAAGCTATGATTATATATGAAAATGTATAGTTCATTGATAGTGTTGCAGCCAGGTATATGTTTGATGGATAATAAATGTAAAGGACAAGAAATCTCAAAAAAGCCGGAAATGCAATAGCCAGTGCAAGGATATAGTATAAGGGCATCCGTATAACTGGATATAAAAGGACACCGATCCAGAAGAATAGTGTTACCAGTGTAAGGGATATAAAATCCAGATACATAATCCGGTTATTGTTGAATTTTTTATTGGTAAGCTTTATGGTTAAAGCATCCAGCAATAAGAAGAAGATGAAGGGCAAAATAGACATGAAGGAAAGTGCATCAAGATTTCTAAGTATAATGCCATCTATTAAAAATATAGCAATTATTGGAATCAGAAAATAATACCATTTTGGTGATTTTTTGATATACCTTGAGAGCCCTGCAAGGGTTTTTTCTTTCTGCACACCCGGGAATTGAAATATAACATATAAATTATTGCGATTTTTAGCTATTAGCACACCGTTAAAAATTTACCCTCATTATTTTAAATTGTCCGTAGCCAGTAAGTACCCTTATGAATTTTGGAACTGAAATATCTTTATCAGATATGTCTACAGCTAATCCGCTGAGGCTTATAAGTTTCTCCGGGGTGGATATAACTGATATATTTTCAAACCCTGCCTTTTTTATAATTCTGCCTGAAAGTTGCTGGTTCCCCCTGCCAAGGAGGAATCCCTGGCCACCTATAATTGATATTATTATATGCACACTGCCAGAAGCGGCATACCGGTATATGTCCTCCTCGCCTGCATCCTCCACTATAAGCTTTTTGCCCTTAACTATATCAAAACCAAGCATATTGGTATGGAACCCCAGAGATGTTGTTATAGCTTTGCATGTGGTTCCCGGGCCTATTATGTAATAAAAATCATTAACCATATTGTCAATAATATATTCTGCCATATCGTAGGAAGAAGATGGTGGATATTCCGCCTTTGAGGAACTGATTATTCCTGAAGAATCCGGAATTTTTAATGTTCCAAACTGTTTAACATCCAGTTTCCCGCTTCTATATTCATCTTCATTTATGTCTGCTACCCCTGCATCCTTGAGAGTTATCTCATTTCCGCAGAAATTATCGAATACATCTATTGCATGCTTTACATTCATAGAAAATACAGAGCTGTACATCTTTACACCGGCAGGTATTCCAAGCACAGGCAAATCTGTGCCTGACCTCAGGATATCCCTTGCCGTTCCGTCTCCGCCCAGGAAACATATAATATCGGCTCCTGCTGCCGAATGTATAAAATTTATTGTGTCCATTGCCGTTGTTGGATTTCCCGGAGAATATGAAATTGTGTATTTCAGATTAGCCTTATCCATTTCCAGTGCGCCCATTGGCCCATCAGGGACTATAAATTGTATATCCCTGCATTTAATTCCGGATAAAAATTCTATGGCACGGCCTATTGAAACAGATTCACCAATGTTCTGCAGATGCATATTGTCTGAACCCTTATTATTACGGATGCCTCCGTATCCGGCCAGAGGGTTAACAAAGAATGCTGCCACTTTTACTTTCATGTCCTACCACTTAATTTTATTGAGTTTTACTATCATATTTTGTTCTGGAGATTGCCATGGTACCCAGGTTATACTATTATATTATAGAATAAAAATTTTTACTGGCAAATCTTTCAATTGAATCCTTATAATATTAATAAAAACCGGTGTGGTACTACTATTAATATCTGTGGGCTTTTTAGCTGTTAAAAATCTCATGCACTGCCATTTTCTCTATTATGCCGTACAGATTGGTTGAATTAACCACAAAATCAGCTGCATCAACAAGCTTCCTGGTGCCGGGGTTAAATGCCACAAAATATTTTGACCTTCTTCTCATTGATAAATCCATATAGGAATCGCCTACGCTTACTGTCTCTGCAGGGGATATGCCATACCTGGATTGTATATCCTTTACATTAGTATCCTTCTTTGCAGGGTCCACATTTTTAATGAAACAATGGTTTTTAACATTGACCTCATTTCCAATAAAATTGTCTATGCCAAACAATTCGGAAAGGTACCCGGCAAATACATGGGAACCTGCCGAAACTATAGCTGTTTTAATATTACGATCCTTAAGGTATCCAATAGTCCTCGCTATATTTGATGTTACGTCGTTGAGGTTTAGATAGGTCATGATTTTTGTTTCTGTTAAATTTTCGTATAACCTGTCCGGCACTCCATTCTGGTATATGTAATCAAATGTTAGTTGCATTCCGGTGCCTGTAGTGGTTTTATTCATTGACCTGTTTATTATAACATCCCATGAATTTCTATTCTTTAACAGTACCCCATCCATGTCAAATACCATCAGCTTTATGTTTTCCAGATAGTCTGCTTCTGGATTTATATTCGTTTTCTTTTTTCTATCTACTATTTCTATCATTAAATATATATTATAACCATATATTAAGCATTTACTATATATTTTATATTAATATATATACAATAATCCATCAATCCATGACGGAATATTTAATTTATTATTTTTATACAAAAGATATGGGATAAACAATTTATATCTCTACACTATACACTCTATAATGTCCATTGTGCTGTTGCATTATGTATTATTTAATGCAAAGAGGAGTTTATTTAACCCGGGGTGGTTCCTATGAGCATTTATTACATCATAGAATCTGCCGTTTTACTGATTTTGTTATTCGTTCTAGCTCTTAAATTCAGGATATTTGACCTCAAGGGAACTATTGCAGCACTTATTGTTGGCGTAATCATAGTTGTCCTGGGTTCCCTTTACTGGTTAATTTTAATGCTAATTTTTGCCATCACGGCCCAGATGGCCACCAAGTACAGGATTAAGGAAAAGACAAAAATGAAGCTACAGGAAGGGGAAAATGGGGAAAGGCACGCATCAAATGTCATATATGCTGCAGTTATAGGTATAGCGATTGCTGCCATGCATTTTGCGAAGATTGGAGGGTTCCCCTATTTTCTTATATTTGGTGTTTCATTCGCTTCAGTCAATGCAGATACTTTTGCTTCTGAAATAGGTGTATTTGACAGCAAGGTGTATATGATCACAGGATTTAAAAAAATAACGCCGGGAGTAAATGGAGGTGTGTCACTTCTGGGAGAAGGTGCAGCGCTCCTGGGGGCTTTTATAATAGGGTTATCGTATATTATTCTGGATTTTCATGGATTTGCGATTATACCTCTGTTGGCAATAACAATCCTCGGATTTGTTGGATGCCAGATAGATAGCATCCTGGGGGCGGTATTCGAGAACAAAGGAAAAATGTCCAAGGGGCAGGTAAACGCAGTATCAACGTTGCTTGCAGTTGCCCTCGCCTTTGTTATATTTATCTGATGCATGACTATTTTTTCAGTTATGTTTATTAATGTTTTTTAAATAACGTATTATGGCAAAAATATTCGTAATACTGACAAAAGGAAAGGATGACCTAAATATGGTTAATGTTGCTGCCAACTTTTCATACAACGCTGTAAAAAATGCTGGAGCCACAGTAAATTTTATGTTTCTTGGAAGGGGAGTTGAGAATTTATTAAAAGATTCAAATGGAATAAAACCCATAATAGACCTTGTGGATAAGATGAAGTCTGAAAATATAGAGGTTACCTATTGCAAAGTATCTACAAAGGGATTGGGGTTAAGTGAAGAACAGATGCTGGGGGGCATAGAACCTGTAATGGGCGGTGTCCAGACGGCTAAAAAAATAGATGAAGGTTTTTCTGTAATTACCTTCTAAAATACATTATTTTATTATCAGAAATATTTTCTGTTCGTTGCAATAAAAACAGTAGATTTATTAAATATTGTGTTTTAGATATGTATGTACGATGCATGGAATACTCTATGTGCTTTAGCTTTTACCGCGGATAAAATAGAAGTGCCAAAGTCAATAGGCAACCCTATGGAAACAGGATTATTTGTAAGATCTGTGGGTTCTCCCAGAGGACAGATAAGGGATTACAGGGGAAACGTTGATGGTTCAAACCTTGGCATCCATGTTGTTGAATTTCTAGGGCACTATGAAGTGCATGTAGACCGTTTTGACCCATACAAAAAACCTGTTGAGCATTTAATTGTTGATAGCCCAGGGACACTTCTGGAAATACCACTGCTTTTGAGATTGATGAAAAAGAGGTAAATTGGGATTATTAAATTTTGGTTTGGTTACGGACTCTCAGCATGTCTTACCATATAATTTAGTTTCCTCGTAAATCCATGTAGTTTTATCTGTTAAAAGGAAAATTAAGTGTATACCAAATTTAGAATTTGGGGGAATAAGTTTCAATTACGACAAACAAAATTACAACTCCGGATTTAACTGCTATTTTCAAGAGATATTGTAAATACCGTAAGTATGTATTATATGAATCCTTTACTGTTAAATAGAATCCCAGTACCTCATATTCCACTGTTTCTTTAATTCCGGGTGTAGATATAACAGACTCTTTGTCTACATTTCCCCTTCTTAAATAGAAGAATAACCCATCCAGAACTATTGCTATTTACTTTTTATCAATGGCCTGTTAATAAACTTATAGATGTCTTCTACGGTAAATCTGTAATCCTTGATATGGTAGATTTAGATATTTACTCCGTAGTATGCCTTCAAGTATATTTACTATCCTTCTTGTTGATATTCCACTGGAATACATTGACCCGCTAGATCATCTATTTCCATGGATCGGCCTATTATAGGGTTCTATTGCCTGTGTATGAAAATTGCTTTCCATGTCTCCTGGAATATTCGATTCATTTATTTCATCGTGCTTAGTCTTTAAATGCTTTGTGTGCTTCCCATATTTTGTTACATCCTGATGCAAAAGAGGCATCCTTATCTGTTATTTAATGATTAAATTCATTGATAACAGGAGGTTTATATTTACGATCCTGTAGCAGAAAGCCCACTGTTTCAGCTGTGGGATGAATGCGTAAATTCTATATATTTATAAAATATCAATACTGAGGCATTATACTACTTTTAAGCAAGTTATGCCAGTAAATCCTGAGTACATCATTGATCCGTAAGGACTTGTGTAACAGGTTGGAAACGCCTCTGTGCCCCGGTACAGCATGGTACAGGCAAAAGGCATATTCCAATTGCATGTAGACAGGGATGCATGCAAAGGGAACACTGATACCCCTGAAGAGGCACCGTCATAACCGGCATCGACCTTAAAACTCAACAACTGGTTCCTGCAAAACCGTCCGGACCGTGAGGGATGAAGACGAATCATAAGGAAAAGTAGGAACCCCACATGCTTAGCAGTGGGAGTATGTCAGAAATGATTGTGTAATAGTTTATCAATAAATTAATATTAAAATAACACCTCTATAAAACCTAAAAATGATGGCATATACAACTAACATTTTTTAAAAATGAATATTAATTTAATTACTTGCTTGGTTTAAGCCATCACGTGCTACTAACAATAAAATTCCTGTTAGTAGACCGCCAAAAATTAATGCTAATATCCCAAATGCAATAGTATTTTTCTCATATGCAGATTTATAATCTCCATTGCGTATAAACTTCCTTATTTTCATTATTCTTCTTAATATGTATATGTCTATTAACAACAATATTAAAAAGACAACAATAAGTACTATTATCAAGACATCAATACTGAAAATAGCAGGGTTTGCGGAAGGAACCGAAGTGACGGAAGTATATGTACTAACAGACGCGGTAGCAATAGCAAATCCGGCATATACAACAAACGCTATAGCGTAACTTATAACAGCAATAATTTGAATAACAAAAGCTATAGTTACAAGTGTTGGCGCACTGCCAGCATCTCCTGTACTTAACTTTGTCTCATTCATATCTTCTATAAAGCCGCTATCATTATTTACATTGACACTATAATATTTCTGTTCATTATTTAAAATAAACGAGGTATTAATATGCCATATGCCATTTTTCAAATTGGACGATTTTATAGATATCTCAGTAACATTAAACTGTTTTTGTATCCCGGATTTAGCCGTTTCAATGGCCTGATTTATATCCATGTTGACTTATAATATATTAATATAAAAATGTTTGCATTATATCCATGCCGGTGTAAAGTGCAGTAGTTGTGTTGTATTATATTTCTATTGATTACTAACTGGATAAAATTCTATGGCTTTATAGATTTTATTTATTTAAACAGTTTATTGGTATATAGATTGTCTTTTACTCTACTGTTTATTGTTATATCAGTATATTTTTTGACTCTATAATCGTCTTGTGTGGTATCCTGGCATTTCTGGATCATTTATATAGAAGGTGAAACACACTTATTTGCAAAATATGTTCTATGTGCTATTATACATGAAAACATTCATTGTTTCCAACAATATTGACATGGTTCCCTACTGCTCAGGGTTGCCTTTTTCGAGTTCCAGAAGCTGCTTTTTAATTGCAACGCCTCCACCATAACCGCCTAAACCGCCATTGCTTTCTATGACTCTATGGCATGGGATAATTACAGCCATGGCATTTGCCCCATCTGCATTTGCCACTGCACGCACAGCTTTTGCATTGCCTATATTTTTAGCCAGTTGCAGATAAGTTATGGTGGTTCCGTATGGTATTTTTAACAATGCATTCCAAACATTTTTCTGAAAATCTGTTCCAACCATTAGCAGTGGAATATCAAATTCTTTTCTATTTCCATCCAGGTATTCCGCAACTTGTTTTTTAGTCTCTGCGAGTATTTCATCTTCTTCCTCTAAAAAGTTGGCTTTAAGCCCTGTTTTAATCCTGTTGTCAATAGTTGTTCTCTTTTTGCTGTATCTGAAATCGAGTATGCATAGGTTGCCTTCAAAAGAACCAAGTATTAATTCACCAATTTTTGTTTTATAATATTGTATTTTTATATTGTTATTCTTCAATGCTTATCATCCCTTTAATCATTTATAGTGTATACTGGCTATTCTTAGATATATTCTCTGCTAAATATAAACATATTCTTTGTCAACTACCCACAGCTAAAGCAGTAAGCTTGCAACTGGGCTGTCACAATGGACAAAAAAATCACCCGCTACAATAGGCTGGTTGGCAGCAGCCCTGTTCCTGATATTAAGGGAAGCAATATAATCCGCTTCTCCCTTTAATCCACAGGAAATGCATTTGAAAACTGATCTCTCAGGCCTGTTCTTTTTAGATATAGTATGGCAGTTAGGGCATTCCCTGCTTGTGTTATGTGGGTCTATAACAATTACCGGAATGCCTGCTTCTCTTGCCTTGTATTCAATAAACAGCCTGAGCTGGTAGAAAGCCCATGAATTGTGCATATATCTATTTCCTTTTTTAACAGTTTCCCTCATTTTAATGCCACTGAGATCCTCAATGGCAATAGCGGAAGAGGTGCCTCTGGCTTTCTTTACAATATTTTTAGATATTATATGGTTGGTATTTGTAGCAAATCTATGCTCTTTTCCTGAAAGCTTTTTAATATGCCTTTTTGCTGATTTAGTATTAACGGATTGTAACCTGGAACGGAGGTCTAAATTGTGTTCCCTTACTTCTTTTACCTTCTCTCCGGAATAGTACTTGCCGGTGGAATCAACGGAGATATTAGCAATGCCCATATCTACTCCTATAATATTCTTAGGTTCAATAACCGGTTGTTCCGGTATATCAACGCTGACCATTAGATAGAAGAGATTATGCCTCCGTACAAGGTCACATTGGCCCCTTACCATCTCAAAGGGTATATCAGCATATTTTCCAATGGTTATAGGTATTCTTATTCTTCCCTTGATGGTGTTAAGGCTTACTTCATCCATGCCTTTAAAACTCATTATTCTCCGGTAATATACTATTGAGCCGTATTCTCGGAACTCATGGAATACTGACCTATAAGTTAAATAAGTGTCCACAACCTTTGCAATAACCCTGATAGCTAACTGTGCTGATAACCCGAATTTGTTTCTAATATCATAATATACTAATTTCTGGAGGGAGATTTTATTATATATTTTTTCATCCCATGCTATTTTAGAGACAAAATTGCATGCTTCATTGAACTGCCTGAATGTGTCAAGGAGTATATCTTTCTGATCGCATGTTGGAAGTAATTTGATTTGAAGAGTTTTAAGCACATTATTCAAATATGAACTCAATATATGAAATTGTCGCAATTGTTCCTGTGACTGAAGTCACAGGCTTCCTTGCGGGTGGGTCGTGATAATTTGATCGTCCGGCAATTTACATTGAAATAATAAAAAATATTGTGTTGCCCTGCTATGGAAATATTAAAAAATTTTATTAATTTTTGAGTTTTTCAACAAGTTGAGGAACAATGGTAAATAGGTCCCCTACAAGGCCATAATCGCATTCTTCGAATATTGGTGCGCTTTTGTCCTTGTTTATAGCTATGATAGTTTTTGAACCCCTGATTCCGGCTATATGCTGTATCTGCCCGGATATTCCAAGTGCTATATAGAAATCAGGCCTTACCTTCTTTCCTGATAGCCCTACCTGCTTATCCTCGCTAAGCCATTTATAGTCCAGGCAAACGGGCCTTGAACCTGATATCTCTGCATGCAAAACATCTACCAGCGGCATTATCTTTTCTATATTTTCCTGGCTTCCCAATCCCCTGCCAATTGAAACTATAACCTTTGCATTTCTGATATCTGTTCCAGCAGTTTTTTTGCTTTTTACATCCACTATTTTGTAATCGCTTTTTTCGAGTGTTAAATTCTTAACTTCAGATTTTTTGTCCGCTTTCTCAGCTTCACATATCCCGGGTGATACGGTAAACATTTTGAAATTGCTTTCTTCCTCAACAACCGTTTTCCCACCATGGTAGAATCTTCTGGTAATGTTTTTTTCTTTATGTTCGAAAGAGAATATTTCTGGCATGCACTTCATTTTTAGCTTGAATGATAGTATTCCAGCCAGTTCCCTGCCCATATTTGTGGATGAAATAAAAATAAAGTCGTAGTTATTTTTTCCAATGTAGTCAGCAAGGAATTTACCCAGATTGTCCACAAAGCCATTGCTGTAAAAGTATACAGTATTTGCCCCATACTCAGGCAATTCCTTATTTTCCTGTGATATTACGTCTATGTCCATCTTTCCCCTGAGATAAGTAATTATCTCCATAGCATTTTTTGGTTCGTCAGAAAATACCAGTGCCTTCATTTCACCACCTTCAATATTTTAGCAACTTCATCTATGCCTTTCCCATCTTCGTATATAATTTTCTTTCTCTCATTTTCCGGTGCCCTGTCGGAAAGTATTTTTGTGTCATTTTCATATCCGGGGTTTCCATCCACAATATTAATATTTTTCTTGCCTGCCATCATAATTTGCATGACTTTTGGAAGCCTGGGCTCATTTATTTCCTGTGCCACAGAAACCACTGCCGGAAGGCCTGTTTCTACTGTAACGTCTTCATTTTCTGATTCCACTGTAACGTTTGCTATTTTATCCTTGACTTCTATATTAATAGCATTTGTTATTACATTTAAATCCAGTTCAGAAGCCAGCAAGCCTGCTAGAAGCCCGGAATATGAGTCTGATGACTGGTCTCCCAGAATAATAATGTCGTATTTTGCCTTTTTCAGCTCGGCGGCGATAACACCGGCGGTAACCAATGGGTCTGATTTCTGGTATCCTTTTATAACTGTGCCTTCATCCACGCCCATTGCATATGCTTCTTTCATTGTGGATGTTGATTTTTCAGTTCCAAAAATAAACCCTGTGACCTTCCCACTGTATTTTTCCTTTAACTGAACTGCCGCTTCGATAGCGTTTTTGCTCAGAATGTCCATTTTCAATGGGAGGTTGTCCATGATTGGCTCATTTTCGTCGTTCAGTTTGATCTGGTCCATATCGACCGTTTGCTTAACAAGGACTGCAATATCCATAATAGCCCATATTAAAACCCTATTTAATTTTTTCAATGTAGGAAATAACGCCTGTATACCATTATACATATTTCCTGAATTTTCAATATAATATTGGATGTTCATAGTATTTTATCCTAATTTATGGAAAAATACTGCCATTTTTATGGTTGGATATGAGAATTATATTTCATAAAAGATTAATTATTTTTCAAGGTTTGCCCTGAATTCAGAAGATCTTCTTTCTATTATCGCTGTAATTTCATTGATGTCTTCCTCTTTCAGCATGAAATTTTTATTTATGGTTTTATTTTTATCAATAACTCCCATTGTAAAACTACCGAATATATAACCCTTGAGAAATGAGATAAATTCATCTTCATTTTTAAAATTCCATAATTTATATGCTTCCTTTGAATTAATTTCTATTTCATCTATAAATTTTTCCAGGTCTCCTCTTTCCATAGATTTTAATGCCATAAATATAACAATATATAATAGAATAAATATTTTTTGTGATTTAAGGAATTTAATCTATAATTATAAATATTATAGATCACATTTTCCAGTTGGGCATGCGGGGTCGAAGGTTGCGCCGAGCTTCAGAAGTTTGTCTGGCATTTTCATTGTCAGGTCAATCTTGTGCTCTTCATCACTTTTTTTCTGGTTTGTGCCTGCATATAATACCTGCTGTGATTTGCTCCTGTCACGGTATACTGTAATTCCCTTGCAATGCAATTCCTTTGCCAGGCGGTATGATTTCGCAATATCTTCCCTTGTCGCATCAAATGGAAGGTTAATTGTTTTTGATACCCCAGAGTCACAGTATTTCTGGAATGTTGCCTGCATAAGCACGTGCCAGTCCGGGTCGATCTCCTGTGCAGTAATGAATAGATTTTTTACATCTTCCGGGAGATCCAGATTGCCGAGCTTTCCGGTTTCCGCTATCTTTTCCATTAACTCCTGTGTCCAGAGATTTCTGGATTTCAGGGCATTTTCAAGCAGTGGGTTCACTTCCAGCAATTCCTGCCCATTCAATACATGCCTTACAAATGCAAGGGCAAATAGTGGCTCTATGGATGAGGAGCATCCGGCTATTATGGATATTGTCCCGGTAGGTGCTATTGTTGTAGTTGTTGAATTTCTCATTTTTATGCCTTTTTCCTCATACTCTGATCCATACCATCCAGGAAATACGCCCCTTTCCGCTGCAAGCTTCTGTGATTCCATATGCGACTCGTCATTAAGGGTTTTCATCACATTCTCTGCAAATTCCAGGGCTTCATTGCTGTTATATGGTATTCCAAGCATTATAAGCGCATCGGCAAATCCCATTATGCCAAGACCTATTTTCCTTGTTTTCCTTGTCATATTTTTTATTGATTCAACAGGGAATTTGTTGGCGTCTACCACATTTTCCAGGAATCTTGTTGCCACATCAATGGTTTCCCTATACCTTTCATAGTTAAATTTTCCATCCTCGACAAATTTTGCAAGATTTATTGAGCCAAGGTTACATGATTCGTAAGGCAAAAGCGGCTGTTCACCACAGTTGTGCACTACTATTCCGTTAGCTACAAATGAATGTGTAGAGGGTTCAACCAAATCGTATACATCTTCCCTGCCTACGTATTCAATTTTATCAACACGGGCTAACCAGGAAGGCTTTACTGGAGCTTTTTTGTAGCTATTTACAGCCCCATTAAGCTTGCTGTTCTTCCTTTCCGATATAAAGCCTATAGAATCTGCATATTTTATCAGATTTTCAGCAGATATGTTTAATTCGTGGAAATCCTGTGTCGCATATAGCCTCATCTCCCTGTTTGAATCGGGCAACATTCTCATTCCGGCTTTTTTACGATTCTGATATATCCTGCTGTATATGCCAAAGTTAAGCAGCAGCATCTGAACCTGTTTTAACAGGTTTAAGCTGATTGATCCTAGCCTGACAGAATGCCTGGATTTTTGCCCGGAATATACAGTGCCATCTGCTTCGAATAAAGCCTGTAAAAAGCCTCTTTGCAGTTCCATGCTCCCTGCAAATACCTTATCAGGAACATTTAACTTTTCTTCTATTAGATCGTATTCAGAGGCAAATTCCTTTAATCTTTCCGATGCAATTGTTATGCAATTTCTACTTTCAATATTTACCATTCCCACATTATATTCCCGATTGTTTGTAGCAGGCCTTACTATATCATTTACATATTTTCTAAAGGTGTCGGCAAACACACGATCCTGGCTGTAAAAATTCAGAACAGCACGGTCATTGTTATTCCCATTGTTGATATGGCCATCGCCAACAAGCCAGCCAAGAACTCTGCCTTCTTCCAGTGTGCCAGAGCTGCCAAAGGAACCTCCTTCATTTAATATCCTTATTTTTTCATTCTCTTTCAGGTTCAAAGCCTCTGTCCAGCCATTCTTTTCGCTGTATATTTTATGATCTCCTGTAACTTTTATTTCAAAGCCTTCCTTTGTCTGTATTTTATATATATCCTTAAACCCTGTATATATAACATTTGAGGATGGCTTAAATTCGCCGCCAAATCTTCCATCTATTTTTACATTCAGCGGGTTTCCTTCTTCGTATAGTTGCCTGGCCTTTTTTACCCCTTCAGATGTAAATATTTTTGTATCCCCTGTAACGCATGGGTTGGTTGATTCGATATATCCTATGTTTTTTACGGGATTTTTCTTATTGATTTCGTCAAGGAATATCATACCTGGATCTGCTGTTAACCATGCATGGTCAATGATAGAATTCCAGAGTGTAGTTGCCTTCACCCTGCCTGTAACCTTTCCATCTCTCGGATTTATAAGGTCTACATTCTCATCGTTGTCCAATTTTTCGAAGAATTCGTCATTTACGCCAACGGATATATTGAAGTTGCTGAGAATTTTATTTTCTGCATCTTTACTATTTATGAAATCCATTATATTCGGATGGTTATAGTTCAATATGCCCATATTGGCTCCCCTTCTCTTTCCACCCTGTTTTATAACATCAGTGGTAACATCGAATATTCTCATGAATGATACAGGCCCGGAGGCTACACCCTTTGTTGAGGCAACTATGTCGTCACTTGCCCTTAAGCGGCTGAATGAGAAACCGGTACCTCCTCCTGATTTGTGTATTTCTGCTGTGGCTTTAAGTGTATCAAAAATTGAATCTATGCTATCATCAACAGGGAGAACGAAACAGGCACTCAACTGCCCCAGCGGCCCTCCTGCATTCATAAGTGTGGGTGAATTTGGGACATATTCAAGTTTGATCATCATATTTTCAAACTTTTCAATCCAGTAATTTATCATATTCTTCTTTGTTTTGATAAAATCTATAAATTCGGTGTAGGTGCCATCAATGGCCTTTTCCTTTTTCAGTTCATTGAATGCCCTTTCAAGCTCCTCATTCTGGGTTTTAGTTATGCCACTATATACAGTTCCCTTCTCGTTTAATTTTCCGGTTTTTCTGTATGATATATAATCATAAAGCCCCTGTATTATCCCAAGATGCACTGCAACCCTGTGGAACATCTGTTTAGGTGTTTCAATTATCTTGCCTTCTGAATCCTTGAACAGGTATCTGGCCTCAAGTACCTTAACAGCATTTAAGCTCAGTTTCAGGTCATCTTTGACGCCGATAAATTCTTTTTCCTGCCTTATTGTGTTTCTCTTTTCCCTGTAGAGGATATACGCTTTTGCTGCTGCGATATAAGAAACGTCGTTTATCCTGCGTGTCATTAAAACTTTTTCAACAGTATCCTGTATTAACTCAACTGTTGGCACTTCTGAAGAAGTTTCAAGTTCCTGTGCAACATAGTCTGCAAGCTTATTTGCTTCTTCCATGGACCCGATTTTCACGGAGAGCATGGCTTTGAATATGGCCATCGCTATTTTTTTCTTATCGAAGGGCACGCTGGATCCGTCTCTTTTAATTACTGTATTTAAAACCTTATTCATCTTGCATCACGAGTGTAAGAACAAAAGCACATGAATAGACTTAAAGTTTTTTTTTACTGGATATGTTATCATAGTAAAAGACTATGTTACCCATATTGAATAAATATATTTGAGCTAATTAGGTAATAAATAAAATATATAGTTATTATAAAAGTATATACATTTATCCATAATAAAAAGGGTAATGTTTTTGAAACAATGATTTATAACATATAATGGATCTTGATGAATATATATCCAGGTTGAAGAGTTCTTCAGCAACACCAGGAGGCGGCTCCGCATCTGCCATATCATCCATATTCGCTGCGTCGCTTAATTCTATGGCAGCATTGCTTTCTACCGGGAAGCCTAAATTGTCAGCATATGAAAATGATTTCAAACAGATATCTGAAGAATCAGACAATATTATTGAAAAGTTAAAAATCCTCAGCAATGAAGATGAAAAATCATTTCAGGGCATTATGGATGCATTGCATATGGATAAGGCCGATAAAAACAGGAGAACTGCAATAGATATGGCAATTCAAAATAGCATCGGGGTGTCTTGGGACATTGCCAGAATTTCTATACATAATATGGAAAATGCACTTTACCTCTGTGAACATGGAAACAGAAATTTAATCACAGATTCTATAACAGCAGCATATATGGCATACGCCACAGTGCATACATCATTAAACAACATAAAAATAAACCTGAAGTTCCAGAAATCCGTGGATTTTAAGGCTGAAGAGCTGTTAAAACTCAAATTTTTTATGGAAGCTGTGGAGTTTGTTATGGAAAAAGTTAAAAAAATAGAAAGTTCAGTTATTCCCTGAACAAAAATTTTTACTATATAATTGTTATTATCACACAATGTTACAGGATATACAGGAAATTTTGAAAAGTTTAGGAATAAATGATTACGAATTATATGGAAAATATGCCGCAAAAATTGGCATTTCAAACTGCAATGGTGGAAAACGCCATGGAAAACTGATACTTATGACTGCAATGACGCCCACGCCTGCAGGTGAAGGCAAAACAACAACTGCAATAGGACTTGCCCAGGCATTGAAAAAATTAGGCAAAAATGCTGGTATTGCAATACGTGAGCCTTCACTTGGCCCGTGCTTCGGTGTTAAGGGAGGGGCAACAGGCGGTGGCAAATCCACAGTGGAACCCTCAGATAAAATTAACCTTATATTTACAGGGGATTTCCCCGCAATTTCGGCTGCGCATAATTTACTATCTGCAATGATTAACAATCATATATATTTCGGCAATGAACTTGGCATTGACCCTAAAAAAATAACCTTTCCAAGGACTGTGGATATGGATGACCGGTCCTTAAGATCAATAATAGTGGGAAATGGAGGAAAAAGCAATGGGGTTCTGGCAAATGATTCCTTTGTAATTACAGCGGCATCCGAGATAATGGCAATAATGGCACTTTCGAAAAGTTTCCAGGATCTGAAGAACAGACTGGGAAATATAATAATAGGATATACGCCAAATAATCGCCCTGTCTTTGCTAGGGATATAAAGGCAAACGGCGCTATGGCAGCGTTGCTGGCTGACGCACTGAAGCCAAATATTGCTCAGAGCGTGGAAAATGTGCCAGCAATTATACACACAGGGCCATTTGGAAATATTGCCCATGGAACTTCAAGCATCCTTGGAGATTATGCAGCACTGAATATGTTTGAATATACTGTTACTGAGGCAGGATTTGGATCAGACCTTGGCTTTGAAAAATTCATGGATATAGTAACAAGGGAGGCAGAATTGCCGGTAAACGCTGTGGTTATTGTCGCTACAATCAGGGCTATAAAGCACCATGGCAATGCGGAAAATATAGATTCTGAAAACCTACCTGCTATTGAAAAGGGTATTGGTAACCTCCTTGCACACGTTAAAAATGTGAGGAATTTCGGGATTGAGCCTGTTGTTGCATTGAATATCCACCCCCTGGACACCGAACAGGAAATTAAAAAAGTATGCGGGCTGCTTGATTCTGCCGGAATAAAATATGCTGAATCAAGGGTATATTCCAGTGGAGGGGAAGGTGGCGTTGACCTTGCCAGAAAAGTCCTGGAATCTATAGGTGAAAATAAGATTAATTATGCATACAGCATGGATGATCCCATAAAAGCCAAGATTGAAAAGATAGCTAAAACAGTTTACGGCGCAGATGGGGTAGAATATTCAAAAGAAGCACTTATGGATATTAAACACGCAGAACGTAACGGCTTTTCCTCATTCTATGTATGCATGGCAAAGACACAATCTTCGTTATCCGACAATCCATCTTTGATAAATGTACCTGTAAATTTCAAAGTAAAGGTGAATTCTGTGTCTATAAATGCCGGGTCAAAGTTCATAATACCAATACTGGGAAGCATAATGACAATGCCAGGGTTGCCACGCCATCCTGCAGCCGAGAACATCGATATAGATGATAAAGGAGTTATCACAGGTCTGTCATGAATATTCAAATAGTCAACTACTTAAAGTTTATTTAGGCATACCTAATTATCAGGAATGGAAAGACAGGTAAAGAAAAAGCCTGTTGCTAATGCATATTACATTTCAATCGGCGCCATTAGCATTTTCGTTGCAAGCTACAATATAGCTATAATATCTGTAGCACTAAAACCCATAGAAAATGCATTTCAAACCGGCACCGGTATAGTATATCTTCTGGGTGCATTGATATTTGTTGGCGCCATGATAGGTGCGATAATAAGTGGGGTATTTTCTGACAGGTTTGGCAGGGTCAGCATACTTACAATAGATATAGTAACGTTTATAGGTGCAGGCATCGGGAGTGCATTATCCACCAATATCGCAATGCTGATGTTTTTCCGGACACTGGTAGGAGTTGGTGTTGGAATTGATTATGTTGTAATTTTCACATATATTTCTGAGATTCTTGCCACAAAAAATTCTACAAGGAATTTAGCCCTGATAATGTTCTTTGCCAATTTTGGAATATTATTTTCTTACCTCATAGGAGGAACGTTGTTGACTCTTGGATCTACAGGCTGGAGATATGCACTGCTCTCCGGAGCCATATTGGCAATAGTCCCCCTGATTATGAGAAGCAGGCTCAAGGAATCCACCCTATGGAAATTTAAGAGAATAAAGTCTATAAAAACCATATTAAAAGATGTAACGTCAAGGGAAAACAGAAAATATCTTTACAGATTTTCCATTCCATGGTTCCTTTACCAGATTGGGGACCAGAGCCTTACGATGTTTCTGCCATTTATACTTATATCTGCACTGGGTATTTCTGTAGTCAGCGGGGCGTTTTCGGCTGTGCTTGTCAAAGCATTTACCATACCTGCATCAATAGTAGCATTTTTAATCATACAGAGGCTTGGAACAAGAAAACTCCAGGCTACTGGATTTATTATAAGGTCAGTATTTCTCGGGATACTTGGGTTCGGCCTATATTTCGCATTAAGGTTTACCGGAATAGAAATTATAATACTTCTGGGATTTGCATTCTTCTTCGGTTCCATGGGGCCGGATAAGACCACAGTAATAATGCCAGTTGAAAAATATGACGAATCGATTCGTGGTTCAGGGCAGGGATTCAATGAAATGGCCGGGAGATTTGGCGGGCTTATAGGTATCCTTGCATTTGCCCTCTTCGGGATGGCGGGCATAGACATAGGGCTTATATTTCTATCCATCACGTGTATTCTCGGATTCATAATAACGGTTATATGCCGAGATAAAAATATAGTGGAAAATATTTCTAAAAATGCAAAGGAAGAATACTATGCCAGGACAAAGTAAACATCATTTACAATGAAAACCTGAATTTCCTTACTGTTATTCATCGATTTAATCAATTTTATAAAATTTAACTAAATTATTAAATATCTCATCGTTACCAGCAAGGATTTTGCCATTTCGTATATCCTATTTATTGTGAAAACACGTGGTTCTATATCAATTGGCATATAAGGGTCCATGAATTCTATTTCACTTCTGGTTGAATCTGTAATTATTATAACATCGTCATCTGAAAATGGAGTATAATCTCTTCTGGCAAGAGAACCAATCAAAATTGTTAACAATGAACCTTTTTTAATTGAATTATTTCCATATTCAACAAGTTTTTCAAAAATAAAAGGGTAATTAATTTCGTATGTTCTTGTTGCAGAATTCGAATATTTCCTTTGCATAATTTAAACACCTCTTTGCGTCTTCTATTGAGTAGTACTCAAACGGGGACCCCTCAGTATAATAATCCGGGTATCTTGAACCTATATACACTCTATCGAGTTCCATTGCTTTGTCAGCTAGACTCTTATCTATATCAAATTCTGTAAGTTGCAACAGCATCCTTGATACAGAATGGCTCCATATTTCCTTATTTATTGAATGGTACAAGGCTATCACTGCTTTCTCAGCAGATTGCTGGGATGCAAAGCAAGCCCATTCGTATTTTTCATTATTTAATGAGCCTTCAGCCTCTTCGAGATCCCTTTTAGCCTGTTTTAGCCAATCCATCGATCTTGATGGCATTTATTTACTATAATTAAAGTCTTTATTAGCATTTCTATGATTTTGTGGTTCTTAAATTTCTGTTTTTATGTAAATTTATTTTCTTATGGAAATTATCAAGGTTCTTTTTCGGTAGTACATATAATTTGTATAAAATTCTGTAGAAACTAAAGAATATTAGAAATTATGTTCGTCTACTCAACAACATTTTCCGGTGAATTTTATAGTTTAGTAGCTGCCGCTGCCTATACAATCATAGGAACTGCTATAATTCTAGGTAATCCATAATGTATACATTATAACAGTTATTTACCTACTGTATGCAACATTTGCATTTACCAGTTTCCCTGCCTTGTTCGCCTACGTTGCACTGACAATACCGCAGAAATTTTGCACCAGGCCCAACGCACTTGTATGTAATTTTGGCAATATAGTTGGGGATCTATAGACATTGCAATAGTAACAATCCTGCTCTATGCCCATGTGGCACTTTACACATCGCTGCTTGTAATGCTAATATTCTCTGTCATTCTATAATTATGCTCCCATCAAAAATGAAGCAGAAAGAACTGGCATCATGGATTTGAAAAGTTAATTTTATAAATTTATTAGCCTTTACAAATTTCTGAACAGGTAACCTCCAATCATTCGGAAAATGAATTGACATAGCATCGTATATAACATTTAAAAATTGGAAACTGTCATGTATATATGATAACAGAAAGTTCTAAAATTTAACATATGAAAGTAAATATTACAATAAAAAACAATATCACTGAAAATATCAGGAGTTCCCGGTAGCAGATTACCGGTTTATACGGCGCCGGTTTTTAAGGTACTGTTCTATAGAACCTGCAATAAGAAACGATATGGCCAAAAATATTAATGTTAAGTCTATAACATCGAATATAAAGGTTTTCTGAATGGATAAAGGGATAGTGTTAAATATTGTAAGTGCGTTCAAACCTGTAAACGATAACATCAACATCACAAAAATCTCCTGGTATTTATTATTAAAATGGTATTTTATCATGCTATATTACCCTCATATAATGTCACTCTATGTGAGCCGTATTCGTTATAACTATTAGGCACGGCACTTGCAGGAGCATTAATCCAGGTATATGGAACAAACCATGCATGTGCTTCATAGAAATATACTCCATTGTTTCCTCCCTCTTCATCAAAAAATGCGATCGTAGCGGCTCCTATCACCGCTATTGCTGCTAAAGCTCCCATTGAACCGATTCCGCTTAATGCGCCTATAGCACCTATATATGTTATTAAGACTTCTGTATTACTCTCACTAAATGCACATGCCCATCCAGAAGGGCCAGTACTCCTTGTTGCGTAAAGATCAATATATACATCACTACTAATTCCTTTAACTGATGCTTTATTGACATTATGATTTAGTATAGTTATGTTATAATTTCCGGATTTTGAATATAATGGTATCACACTATAATTGTAATTATTACCATGCGTATTATTTACCAATAACGATTCATGGAATAACTGACCGTTTTTATATATATGTAATAATTCTCCAGTTACATTATCTGTGCCATTATAAAACGTGTAAGACATTGTTAATACTGTATTATTAGAAACATCGGTAACGGCGTTAACGTCATTAGCATTATTAAATACCTTTGTATGGCTTACATTATGGAAATCTTTAAAATCATATTTATTTAAATAGTAATTTAACTCCGGTATATGTGTTTTATCAACAGTATTATTTTCGTGGTTAAAATATATTAAGCCCATAAATCCACTCATCATCATAATTGTAGCAAGCAATAGTGCGACCATAATTTTTCTATTTTCACGCTTTACCATAATAATAATAATAATAATAATAATAATATTAATTAATATATAAATTTTTCTACATAAACTATGGCAATTATTGACTGTATATAATAATTTTGAATTTGTTATAGGGATTAGAGAAATACTGGATTTACAATATAATGGGTCCAATAACAATTGGGGTATACAGAAAAATATTTCAAAGTACTGGAATTTCCAGTTCCTACATCCTAATCGGGCAGACACTCAATGATGGCCATAGTACATAAACTATTGTGTGTGATAGATAGAATACCTTACAGACCTATCATTTATAAAGAATTAAAAATATAGTAAAAAATATTTCAAAGGAATTAAATAAAGAATTTTATTCTAAAACAAAGTAAACATCGTTTACAGTAAAATCCTGGAATTTTTTGAATTTTGCAATTATATCCATCCCGATTTTAATTTTGCCGGTATCATCTGCATAAAGCCTAGACATAAAAAGGGAATCTATCCCTGGAAACTCAACAAGGACAAGCGTAAATGGCACATCGTTCCGGAAGCTTTCCCCGGAGTAGTAGCATGTCGTGAATGAATGTATTTTGCCCTTCAGGGGAAGTTCTATGTCCTCTGTTTCTGCACCACAATACATGCAGTATTTCCTGTACGTCCCGTATTTATATCCACATTCCGGGCATCTGGAACCCAGAAGCTTATTTTTTCCCAGGGCTATGAAAAATGGCGAATCCTGGGCATAACTGTGCCTGTATTCAGTATTATAATTCCATTCAACAACTGCAGGGTCTATCTTCATAAGTTTTTTTCCTGCCATTTAAACCGCCTCCATTATTGTAACCGCTTCATATGCCCCTGTTCCAGCATGGCTATGGATTAGCCCACGGGAAGGGGGCTTAACCTGAAGCTTTCCGTTACCCATGTGTTTTTGCATAGAACCCTGGAGCTGCCAGAAAGCGTATACTGCCTGCATTATCCCGGTTGCGCCTATGGCATGCCCGGATGCCTGGAGCCCTCCTTCCATATTCACTGGCAGGCTGCCATCCAGTTCAGGATTGCCCTCCTCTATAAATTTGCCTCCTTTGCCATAGGGGCAGAATCCCATATCCTCATATGCCTGTATTTCGGCAGATGTGTATGCATCGTAAAGTTCAGCGAAATCGATTTCTTTTTCTGGATTTTTTATGCCAATTCTGTCATATGCCATTTTAGCTGCTAGCCTGCCGGCCCTGAAGGAATGGACGCCTGGATATTTAAGTCCTCTGTACATTGCGCTGTTTTCATTCGGGAGCAGGGGGACATCACCGAATGGCCTGTCTGCCAGCCTCATAGTATCGCTTGATGATCCTATGGCACTTATGAGTACCGGTTTTCCGGAAAATGATTTTGCAACTTCCTCTGATGCCAGTATAGCGCAGGCAGCACCATCCGACATCAGGCAGATATCCAGCATCCTCAATGGGGTGGAAACAACAGGAGATTTTAATACATCATCTACTGTAATATTCATAGGTGCCTGTGCAAATGGGTTATTGATGGCATTTCGGTGGTTTTTTACCGATACCATTGCCATCTGTTCCTCTGTGGTACCGAATTCATACATATGCCTTGTTGCCATTAAAGCGTAATATGCGGTATAGAAACCTCCCAGTGGATAATCGAAATTTGCATCGCTTCCCAGAGCTATTATATCGTTTCCCCTCCAGGTTCCAACATGTGACATGTTTTCAAAGCCATATGCAAGGCATGTGTCCATATTCCCCGAAGCGATTTCTTCATAGGCGGTTTGAAATGCAAGCCCCCCTGTGGCTCCACCGCCTTCGATTCTCTTGGATGGCTTTCCTGCAAGCCCGATAAAGTCATTTGACATGGCACCTGCTATTAACTGCCCCTGTAGATGGTCAGAGAAGTATGCAGATACCGAACCATCTATGTCTTTTACACTCATGCCTGCATCCTTTAATGCGTAATCAAAAGATTTTTTGACATTAAGCCTGAAATCTTCCCTGAAATTTGATTTAACAAATTTTGTCATTCCTCCAGCTATCATATAGACTTTTTGCGGTTTATTTGACACTTTTTCCACCCTTTCCGTATTTTTTTATTAAGGCCTCACTTATTACCTTTTTCCTGATTTCATTGGTTCCTGCGCCTATTGTTAGCAGTATGGAGTCCCTGAACACACGTTCTATTTCAAAGTCTTTTATGTAACCATAACCGCCAAAAATTTGCAGGGCTTCCCTTGCTATGTATTCCGATGACTCGGATGCATAAAGTATTGCGGAGGCAGCATCCAGGGAATCCATCCGGTCTTCCTGCACCCTTTTTAGAGCTTCCATGGCAAAAAGACGGGAGGATTCAAATTTAGTATACATGTATGCAAGTTTCTCCTGTACCAGCTCAAAATCACTTATAGGCCTGCCGAACTGTTTTCTCTCGGACGCATAGCCTATTGCAAGATCCAGTGCCCTCCTTGCTATTCCTATTGAATTGAATGCAAGTACAGCCCGCTCCAGGTTTAAGCCGCTTAACAATACATTTCTTCCCCCATTCAGTTTTCCTACTATTCTGTTCTCCGGCAAAATAATATCATTGAAGAATATTGTTCCTGTAGGTGAACCCCTCATGCCAGTTTTATCGAACTCCTGGCCCCTGGAAAATCCCCTGTCAGAGGATTCAACCACAAATGGAGTTATGTTTTCCCCGGTTCTAGCATAGACAAGAAAAATATCTGCATATGGGGCATTTGTAATGAATGTCTTGCTTCCATTCAATATAAAATTTCCTTTATCCATTGTTGCTGATGTTTTCATTGAAAGTGCATCCGATCCCGATGAGGGTTCTGTCATTCCAAGTGAGCCTACGTGTTCCCCGGAACATAGCTTCTCTAAATATTTCTCACGCAAGTATTCTGACCCGTTCCTGTAGAGATTGTCCAGGCACAGGTTGCTGTGCGCCCCATATGAGAGCCCTAATGAACCTGATGCATAGCTTATTTCCTCCTCTATGATGGCCTGGGATACGTAATCTGACCCTGATCCACCGTATTGCTCCGGAATGGTTACACCCAGATAACCCTCCTTTCCCATCTTCCTGAAGAGTTCCCTCGGAAAGAAATTCTCCCTATCCATTTTTGCTGCTACTGGAATTATCTCCTTTTCTGCAAATTCCTTTGCGCTCTGCTGAATCATAATATATTCATCTTTCAAATGCACACCTTACAAAAAGATAATTTCACGCTATATAAACATGTACAGTGGAACAAATTCATAATTTCATGGGCAAGAAATTTTTTATCCTTCAAGGATGAATCTATGAGAGTTTAGCCTTTTACTTTTGTCCGGATTTAGGAAATATTTGAATTATTCCTCTATCTGGCTGTTATATTTTCTCTGATTTATCTGGTCAAATTTAAATTTCCTCGTTCAAAAATTGCCATTTTTCTAATCTGTCAGGATAGATTCAAAGTCTTTCCATAATGCCTTTCAATGTCAAGATATTTTATTCTTTTAAACTGTTTAAAAGGAATATAAAGAGGGTTACAGGTTGGGTATTAGTTCAGAATCTACCTCTTGGCAAATAGAGAAGTTATGCTATTATTATGGATAGAGAACTGATAGTTAAATTTCTACTGAATATAGAAATATATATATATCTATGTGTTAATAATACTATGAAGAAGAAAATAATAATAGGTGTATTAATGGTAGCTATATTTTTGATGTCAGGCTTTAATATTGTTACGGGCATAGAAAATACGGGTGCAAATACTGCGGTTACATCTCTTTCTTCAAACTCTTCAGTGTATAACAAAAATGGAAATAATTTAAAAAATATTGAAAATCAGAAAATTAATATCTATAAGGTAGGCAATTACAGCATATTGTCGTGTAATAATATGCTATCTAGAAATAATATATTAAATGTGGACATAGATAATCATTATTATGAAATAAAGTGGATTGTAAGCATGGTTGCAGGAAACGAAACTTTCCAGTTGCATTTCCATAACTATAACATAATTTATACGGATAATTCAATAATAGTACATGGATGGGATAGATATGCAGGCATATATAATGTATTATCAGTCAATAATAAGAGTTTAAATTCCAATATAGTAATAAAAAGCAATGTAGCAGCCGTATACAACATAAAATTTGTTGAGGGAAATAATATAAAAAATTACAGGACAGTTAAATTGTCAGATAATTACAGTGCATCATTGATAAATGGCATAAAAACATCATGGGCAAATGAAATGGGGATTTTCCATAATGGAATATTAAGAATAAACAATAATTCATACATGCTTTCACTTAATTTCAACAATATAAAATTAAACAAAGGACAGGCATATTCAATAGATCCCGCAATCAAGCCAATGCGATTGCCTGTGGAACCATGTACAACTACACTCACATTTAAATTATACGATAACACACTCACTAAAATAGATATTTATAACATTAAGAATGAAATCATAGTTGACGGAACAGATATTTCTTATGATGCATATTATTGCTTAATTGATACAGCTAACTGGCATAAAGTTTCATGTTCAACTAGCCATGGAAATTATTACAGCACTATTAACGCGTGTTTCATGGGTTATTTCGGAACATTTTGGCTAACCGCAGTAAGTACAGAAATATCACTTAGTTCTGGGGTATTTCATGGAACTATAAAGATTGCGATACTTGAATTGGTTGATAACGTATGGATACCGTATAAAAGTGAAACAGTTGTCAATAGTCAGATATCTGCTGCTACGGATAATTCTTATAAAGAATATATAATATCATGAGATGTAAAAATGGCAGGTATACTATATGACATAATGATCGAAAGCGTATCTTTATTTGGTATAATTTTCTGGATTGTTTTATCTATTGTACTTTTTTTAGTTTATAGAATGTATATTTCGAATAAAAAAGCAATTATATCCTCAATAGTTATTGGACGAATATTTACTATTTTATCAATATACCCGGTAAATTCAATAGTGATTAAAAGTATATGCCCCGGTCCTGGATATGGCCAGTTTTATCCGCTTACTTTTATGATCTTTATTTCTTTTATAAATGGATTTGCATTTTCCTTAATTATATATTATTTTTATAATTCTAAAATAGCAATAAAAATTGGAATACTAACGTTTGCAATATTATTTCTTGCCATTAATATTGCGGCTGCTCCTGCTTAGAATTATAAGAATATCCAATTTGTTTTTTTGTCTCTTTGATGCCTGACTGGATTTACATGCCATTTCCCTTATTACATTTTTTAATTTTATAGTTATTGTACTGTCCCATTATTATTTCCTTTATATACTGTATGAATTTATATTTTTTCATTTTACCACCATTTTATTTTTATATGCCATTGCTGGTGTAACTATATTATCACCATCTGACAGTGAGTCATGCATCCTTTCATAGTTGTAATGGTATACTACCTCTTCCCAGGTACTGAAATATGGCCTTAAACGTTTTATGGTATAGTTTAATCTCTCCAGTTTTCCATTTGTTTCAGGGTGTTTTACCCTTCCAAGTATGTGTTTTATATTACTGTTATCTAAGTATTCCTGGAACTTATTGTGATCTCCAGGTATTCCATTCTTACCATTTGAAAAGAACTGTGTTCCATGGTCTGTTAATATCTCTTCAGGCTTACCGTAAGTGTTTATTGCTATTTCCAGTGCTTCTATTGTATTATCTATTGTTTCCTCACCGTATATTCCCATTCCTACTATGAACCTTGAAGCATCATCTTCTATTATTATTAACTTCTCACTGTCACTGTATTTAGTCCAGTCCATATGCCATAGTGAGTTGCTATGTTTCCTCTCATATTTTATATATTTTCTCTGTTTCTTCTTATTATTGCTGTTATCAACCATATTTAATAATAACAGTATTCTGTATATATTGTTTTTAGCTATTATTATCCCCTTTCTTTTAAGGTATTTCCTTATTCTTTCAGGTCCTGACATAGGGTATTCATATCTTATTTTTTTAACTATTTCTATATCCTTGCTGTTTAATTCCCTATGTTTCCTTTTACCTATTGTATATTCTCCATTATCCCTGTATTTTTTGTATATGTAATTTACATACCTTGTTGTTATTTTCATTTCCTTAGCTATTTCTGTAGATGATCTTCTCTTATTTTTCTCCCTTATTATATATTTTATTTTTTTCTCATTTAACTTCATTCTGGGCTTATATTCTTTTATTATATTTTTAGAGGGTATATATAGGAAATATTTACGGGACAATATAAATTTTATAGTTATATATCATATTAAGCAGGAGGAATAGCTATTTTTCAAGCAATAAGTGAAAAAGGGCGATATTTAAGCTATTACAGATTAATATCTGCAAATGGAAGAATAATATTTTCACTGTATTTTGCTTTTAAAACGGAAACGGTTTCATCTGTAAGATGTACCGGCACCAGTTTCTTCGCATGGCTTTCTCCGAAACCCTTTATTGCCGACGAGTAAGTAGAGTGTTTCCAGAATTTTGCTATTTCAGCATCTTTATCCGTATATGTCATTTCATGCAAAAGGATATCTGCATTTTCCCCTAAAAGTGGAATATTATCGTTATAGGCTGTATCTCCCGTATAGGCAATAGTATTACCACGGTATTCCAGCCTGTACATATTGTCCGGAATGATATGGTTCCCTGAAAATGCTTCTATGTAGTCATTCTCACTTTTGTCTATAAATTCCGTTTTAATCTCGTATACTTCCCCATTATTGTTTATCTCCACATAATTGGGTTTTACGCTGAACATATAATTATCCGGGGTATTATATATCTGCAATATTTTTTCTGTATTTTTTCTTATTCCTTTTGGTCCCATGATTGTCAATTCATCTTTTACATTTCTGGCTCCCCTGTACCAGAGTATTTCAGCAAGGCCGCCGTAGTGGTCAAGGTGCATGTGGCTGATTAGCATTTTATCAATTTTTGCAGGGTCAATCCCATTTTCAAGCATGGATTCAATTGTATGTGGCCCGCAGTCAAGGACAATATGCCCATCAATTATAATTGAAACGTTCCTTTTCCCTGCCTGTATGTGTGATGACCAGTTTCCTAAAAATTTAATTTGCATTTCAAATCATTCCTCCTATTTCCTGTTCCGTTTATTGACATATACAATCAAGCCAACCTTTTAATTAAATATTCTCCATATATAAACCATAGGCATATATATTCCAGTATAGCTTATTTGGATTTTTCTTAAATACGGGGCATTTATAGAACGCTATGGGGTATAACGCTCTGGATAATGCAAGGATAAATTCTCTGCATAAGAAAATCACAGCACTTTCGGTTGGAGGAACATTCCTGGATGGTTACGATATTTCAATAATATCTGTAGCCCTTATAGTTATGTCCAAAACTGCATTTGGGCTGGATACTGATTTTGGCAAAGCTATGATAGCGGCATCTACAACAATAGGAATGCTCGTCGGCGCAATTCTGTTCGGGTACATAACTGATCTGTACGGCAGGCGGACAATGTATATGTATGACATGGCTTTATTTATTGTACTGACAGCAGCTGAAGCATTTTCATGGAGCTTTGCCTCATTGTTTATTATGAGATTTATCCTCGGACTTGGATTAGGTGCCGATTACGCTATAGGTACAACAATAATCGGGGAATTTTCTCCGGTGAAATACAGGGGGAAACTGCTGGTAACCAACGTGCTTTCATGGTTTTTAGGTGCAGCAGTAGCAGCAGTAACAGGATATCTTCTGCTCCCGCTGGGAAATGAGTCATGGAGATATATGTTTCTACTTGGGATAATCCCGGCCGCCATAATTCTGGTACTGAGGAGGGATGTTCCAGAGTCGCCCAGGTGGCTAAGCAATAAGGGCAATGCCAGTGAAGCTGAGGATATAGAACGGAGGTTGACCGGCACTTCTGATAATTTAACTGCAATTAAACGTGATAATAAGAACCCTTTGAAAGAGCTGCTAAGCAGAAAATACATAAAGAGCCTTCTTTTTGTGGGAATATTCTGGTTTACATTTGATGCGGCATTCTATGGAATAAGTATATTCAGCCCCACAATACTGGAATTGCTGGGTTTAAAAGCAAGGTTAGCGGTGCTTGGGTCTGCTGTTTTTGATACATTTGCAATAATTGGAAGCTTAATAGCAATTCTCCTGATCGATAGAATAGGCAGGAAAGGGATAACAATAATTGGATTCTCCGGTATGGTAATATCACTCCTAAGCCTTGGAATTATAACATTTTACGTTCCTGATAGGTCAGCATTTATAACAGATGGAATCCTCATATTTGCACTGTTTCTAATATTTTATATAACTGAAGCAATAGGACCAGGTTCTACTGATTTTGTTTACCCGGTAGAACTTTTCCCCACGGAAGACAGGGCAAGTGCACAGGGATTCGGGACATCAGTTAGCCGTATCGGGGCTATTCTTGGCATTACAACGTTCCCGTTTATTGTTTCAATCTATGGCTTCAGCACCAGCCTTTTCTTCTTCACCGGTTTATCTGTAATTGGCTTGCTTGCTACCATATTCCTTGCTACTGAAACAAAGGGAAAAACACTTGAGCAGGTTAATGAAATAGAGGAGGGAAAAATTAGCAAATTTAAAGCCGGGGCAAAATAATTTTAAAATTTTTTGTAATTTAAACATTAAGCTAAAAGCCATAATACGTTAATTTATATATTTTCCATTCAGGTTTCATTCAAAGCATATATATGTATCAACGCAATCCAAATCTATGTTAAGTTATGATAGAATAGTCAGAGCAGGAAATGAGATAAAGGGGAAGATACATAGAACGCCATTATTCCATTCAACAACATTCAGCAATATGTTTTCATGTGACGTTTACTTTAAAATGGAGAATTTTCAGAAGACGGGGTCTTTCAAATCCAGAGGAGCTATGGTAAAATTTTCAACGTTGACCGCTGAACAGAAAAAAAATGGAGTAATAACCGCCAGTGCAGGAAATCACGCACAGGGAGTGGCTTTTGCGGCTTCCTATTATGGCGTTGATGCAAAAATTGTCATGCCTGAAACAACACCGCCTGCCAAGGTAAACGCTGTCCAATCCTATGGCGGCACAGTTATACTAAAGGGCAATAGCTACGACGAAGCACATGAATATGCGGTACAGGTTTCAGTGGACGAGAAAAGGGAATTTATTGAAGCTTATAACGATGAGGATGTTATTGCCGGGCAGGGGACAATAGGCCTTGAAATTTTAGAAGATGTGAAACCGGACATTGTAATAGTGCCAATAGGTGGTGGAGGGCTTATTTCAGGGATATCATTTGCAATTAAATCAAAAAACAAGGATATAAAAATAATAGGGGTAGAGTCCGAAAAGGCAAATGCCATGGAATTATCTATAAAGGAAGGCAAAATAGTTCCATACACCAGCAACGATACAATTGCTGATGGAATCGCCGTAAAATATCCGGGAAATATAACATTTGAACTGGTAAAGAAATATGTGGATGGAGTTGTTACAGTATCGGATGAGAATATTGCATATGCACTATTCAAGCTGCTTGAAAGGGAAAAAGTGCTTGTGGAGCCTTCCGGCGCAGCTGGCCTTGCAGCATTATTTGAAAATAAAATTGATGTTAAGGGCAAGAAAGTTGTTATTGTACTTTCAGGAGGGAACGTAAACTTCCTACTGCTGTCAAACATAATATACAGGGCGCTTGAAATGGAAAACAAGTTGCTTCGCCTTGAATTCAATCTGCCTGACCACCCGGGTATAATGGAAAAAATAGTAAATGCCATATCATCTTCCGGAGCCAATATATACCATGCTGAGGTGGATAATTTAAACAAGGATACGCCTATAGGATACCAGTATCTCCTATTCACAATAAACATCCTTGACAAATCGAGAATAGATGAATTGCTCGGGAGCCTCGATAAACTTGGCTATAAATACCGGATAATAGGATAGGCAATTAATCCCTTATTATTTCAAAAGAATCAAAATTAGCATCATCGGCTGGCATGGATTCAACAGATGATAATTCTGCTAAGGGGATTTTTCTGCAATAGCCATCCATAATTGATATCATTTCCTCATCCCCTGAAAACACAGCAGAAACAGAGCCATCCTGATTATTTTTAACCCAGCCCTTTATGCCCAGCTCTACTGCCTTTTTCTTCACATGTGCCCTGAAGCCAATTCCCTGTACAGTGCCATGAAATACAAATTTAACTGTTGACATAATGGATCATCATACTTTTCAATAAATTTTTTTCTCATAGCTTATTTTCAATGTATTCCCCTACAATTTTACGGAGTGTCTTTCTTAATATTTCCGACAGTGCTGCGGTTGAAATGTCTAACTGTTCCGCTATTTCAGTCAGGCTCAGCTTCCGTTCCGGGTCAAAGTATCCTTCGTCGTATAGCCTGACTATGATCTCTGCTTCCCTGTGTGTTATGCCGAAATTTTCTTTAAAATTTATATTGCCAATAGAATAAACAATGCCATTCATTTCCAGCATATGCTTTAATTCCAGTAATTTGCCATAGTTCTGGAATAGTAGCCGGTAACTAATCGCGGATGAATTGATAGCTTTGCTTCCAAGTATTATGGAATCCAGTGAGCCTATTATGGAGCATGCACTGCAACATGATGATTTTGCCCATATTGTTTTATTCCCCGTTTTCAATGTGCTGCTGGTGAGTTTTTTTATTCCTTCCAGGGCTTTTTCAGCATCCTCTGCTGATTCAAATGTTATCCTGTGTGTTGTGCTCTTTCCATCTATCTTTAATCTTTCTATACCTGCACCTTTGAAATTCTCAAATATATAATTTGTAACATCACAATCTGATCGCTCAAGCGTAAATTCTGCTTCTACCTCCCTGTTAATTTTAGCCAACATTATCTTATTGCAAATATGCATAAATATCTTTCATAGGTGTATAATAAGGATATACCTGATATATAAGGTAGTTCAATTAAATACTTTCAATTAATATAATTTTGATTAAGATGGGAATTTCATATCCAGTTTGGGATAGTGCAATGTTCGCGTATACAATTTCTGCGCATATCATTATAGTTGCCATCACACTGGCAATGGCGCTGATGATAACCATTACCGAATATATAGCACTTAAACATAAAAATAAGTATTATGAGGCTCTGACCCATAAATTGAGTATAGCATTGGTAATAAATTTCGCTATTGGAACCGCTTCTGGAGTGTTTATGGCTGTGGAACTTATGCTATTCTGGCCAGTCTTCATGAAGCTGGTTGGTGCTGTAGCAATGCTGAGTTTCTATGCAGAGGTTTTTGCATTTCTTGTTGAGTCCGTTACCCTTATGGTATATGTTTACTTCTGGGATAATTTCAAAAACAGGTGGAACCACTGGCTGGTAAGCTGGGGAATTTTGATTGGAACAGGAGCATCTGCATGGCTTATCACCAATGTAAATGCATGGATGAATACCCCAACCGGGTCGTTTAACATTGCAAAATACATGAGCAGCGGAGAAACTATTATAACAGGAGTTAACCCCTTAAAAGTTTTTTATGAGCCGTCAACAGGGGCAGAACTATTCCACATGTTTATGGCAATGTATTTTGCGGGTTCTATGGCGCTTCTTGCATACTTCGCATATAAGTACCTGAAATCAAAGAATGAAAATGAAAAAATAATAGACAAATTAGCCATGAAGATACTTTCAGCAATAGGAATTGTTGATATAATACTCATAGGAATAAGCGGTTCAATAGAATTATCTACTCTACTCACAGTGGAGCCATTAAAATATGCAATGCTGGAGTTGAATTTACACCCTGTTATGGCAGGCGCTCCAGAACATTTATTCGGTTTTATATCAAATGGAAAAGCTGTTGACTTCATTCCACTTGCAGGCATACAATCGCTTTTAGCATATCCATTGACCAAGGGAAATGCCGGATACATACCGGGATTATCATCTTACCCAACATACACATGGGCACCATCGGTTATACATAGCACCCTGGACCTTATGGTTGGATTCGGCTTATTGATGGGATTATTCTGGTTTATAGTCCTTGTGCTAAGAATAATGAAGAAGGATATATTCAAAATGAAATCCATACTCTATGGATTTATTGCCTTAGGATTTCTTGGTATTTTCACCATGGAAGATGGGTGGTATACAGCAGAAGTTGGAAGGGTGCCGTATATTATACTGATGCCGTATAATTCTGCAGGACAACCGATAGTAGCAGGCCACTATGGGGTAATGACAATAGCCCAGGCAGCTTCAACTTCCACTATAGTATGGTATTTAGGGATAGTTATAATATTATTCTACCTGATAATAATACCATTCACATTCTACTTCAACGCAAAGGTACTGAACCTTTCAAATGTGGAGGAAGAGTTGAGGAAGGCAGAGAGGGATTTAAATCTCCCTGAAACTGGAAAGGACGTAAATAGCCTAAATGCGGGGGCGAGATAAATGTCATTTTCATATCTGGAAGCTAACGGCGTGTTCTTAAAGATAGTCATTGCAGCAATGGTTACATTCCTGTTTTCTGAATTCATAGCAATATATCCCATATTCAGCAATTATGAAAAGCATAAAACAGTAGTGCTGAAACACATAGTTCCAATATGGGAAATCACAGGAACTATGATAGTATTTTTTGTTGTGGAACTTGAGCTTATATATTCCGGGCTGGTACCGATATCCTCATACCTCTTTATACCTGTAATAGGGCTGTTCGTTGCTTTGCTCATATTAAGGAATGTGGCAATAATATATTCGGAGTTCATATGGAAGAAAGTTGACAGCAAACCCCTGATGATGTTTTATTCAGCTGCAACATTTCTAATGGTTATAGGATTTGTAACTGCAATTGCGGCATTGATGGTAGGAAACAGTGTATCAACGGCAATTCCATCATTGCCTCCATTACTGCATCTGGATCTTACTAACCTGTCAAAATCCTATGTTGACTATATTGCATTGCTTACAGCTCCGGTATACTCTGCAGTTTACTGGGAATTCCTGTTCGGCACATTATTTATAGCATTCGGGATGTCACAGGTATTCTACAGAATAGCTAAAAGGACAAGTTACATACCGCTGTTTACAATAATACTTGGATTATTCCTGAATGTAAATGCATGGAACGTGGTTGCTACGCTAGCAGGTGCAAAATTCATGGGAGATTATATGATTCTGCCCGTTATAATAACTATAGCTATACCATTGCTATATATGTATAAGCCAACAACGAATTTAGCTTCATACAAACCGTTCTGGTTTATTGTTATGACAATTGCAGTATTATTCCTTGAATTGCCAATAACCAGGATAGCCGGTGGGGCATACTCTATTAACACTTTTGCTTCTCCAAACTCAATGCTGGTTGCCAATTTCTGGCTTAGCATGATAGGTGGTATATTATTCCTGCTGCTGATGATAATGTATGCATATGTGTACAACAGCGGCAGAATGTCTATAAATCCTGACAAGATTGAAAAAACAAACAAAAGCAATGCAGAGGCCACTGAACAGGCAGGAAAGAATGAAGCACAGAAAAATTAATTTTTTAAATTTTTATTAATATTTGCTTATTAAGGTTACAACATCTTCATCATTTACTTTATAGTCAAGGCCAACCCTTGCTTCTATCTTTCTGGTAGGCCCGGTTATTATTGCATAACGGAAGGTAGAAATCATTTCCCTGCTTATCTTTCTGCTTACATCCCGTATGGTGGCACCCTCGCTTAATATCAGAGGCCGTTCATAGTCCACTTCCCCGGATTTATTTCTCATATAAACCCTGACCATGTCAAGTGTTTTATAAATCATATTCTTCATGCTTTCCAGATTATGCCCGGTCTCTGCGGATACTTCAATATAATTGCCAAAGTCTTTCAGCTTTCGCTTCAATTGTTCCTCATCGTGTGGCATATCTATTTTATTAACAACCATGAAAGATTTTATGTAAACTATGTTTCCCTTAAAAAAATCTATTAGATCGTCCATATCAATGTTTTCCCTTATGTATATATCGCCATTGACTATCTTGAACTCTTTTGCTATGTCCCTTATATCTCCGTTGTCAATATCCACATTTCTGGGCTTATGTATCCTTAATCCGCCATAATTGGTACGCTTAAATGCTATGTTTTTCTTTTTCCTGTTCAGTACAATCCCTGCTTTGTAAAGTTCAGCAATTATCCTGTCAAGTCCTTTTAACTGGATATCAGTTACAAGCACTATAAGATCCACATTCCTGATGGTGCTGATGATTTCCCTTCCCCTGCCTGCACCCAGTGCAGCATTGTCTATGATTCCTGGAAGGTCAAGTATCTGTATCTGGGCACCATTATAATTTAGTGTTCCTGGAATAACTGTGAGTGTTGTGAATTCAAAATTCCCTACAGTGCTTTTCTTATTTGTAAGGGCATTCAGAAGAGAACTTTTTCCTACATTTGGATATCCAACCAGTGCCATCGTGGCATCCCCGCTTTTAGAAACGGAGAAACCATATCCACCTGATTTTTTATGTGATTCTTCTTCCAGTTCAAGTTTTGACATTCTTGCTTTGAGCAACCCTATATGTTTTTCTGTAGCTTTATTCTTCTGGGTTTTCTTAATTTCGTCTTCTATTTCCTTTATCCTTTCCTGTATTGTCATTTTCTCACTTTTAACTCATAAAGCAATATGGCCTCAAAATCAAAACTCATAGATTTAAGTTTTATGAATTCATACTTCCGGTTTTTCTCAATAAATGATTCTATATCTGTTAAATCGGACAGAATCAGAAAAATATTGCCTCCTGGATTCAGATATTCATGGGCTGTTGCGAGAAATTTGCCGGTTACGGCAAAGCCATCCTTTCCACCCGCCCACTGGGGGCTCTCGCCTTCAACAGGCAGGTATGGCGGATTAAATATTATTGTATCGTATTTTCCATGTATATTTTCAAAGAGGTCTGATCTAACAATTTCCATGTCCACATTATTGATAAATGCGTTATGCTTTATGAGATTTATTGCCTCCGGTGAAATATCTGCAGCTGTAACACTATGGCCTTGTCTGGCCAGTGTGATGGCTATTAAGCCGGAACCGGAACCCATTTCCAGAACACTTTTCCCGCATTCGGCATTATCCAGGATAAGGTAAGTATCATCTGAGGGTTTATAGACATCATCGGAATAATCTATATTAATCATGATTCTCAATAATACTATAAAGATATTTTATGTTTATTGAATTTTTAGAAGTTTGCTGCCTATGATGAGATAACCCTCGACGTTCCTGCAGTTTTTATTATTTCATAGGATGCATCTGCAACGGATATCAATTCGCTGTGGTGCGTGATCATTATCATCTGTGGCACTATGTTTTCGCCTTTCAATGAATATAATATAATATCTTTCAAATTGTTCCTCCTGTCCTCATCCAGAAAATTTGTTGGCTCATCCATAATTATGATGCTTATTATTTCCAGGACGTATTCTGTTACGGACAATCGTATTGCTATTGCCAGTGCTGTTTTTTCTCCCCCGCTGAGTGATTCAAGGGTCTGTTCCATAGAGTTCTGGGTGACTTTAATGTCAAAATTTTCATCTATGGAAATGTCATCAAAATCCAGGTTGAATGATTGTAGATACTTTCTTGTGAGGTTGGTCATGGAAGCGGATGCGTCTTTTCTGATTATGGACTGTATGCCATTGTAATCAAAGGCTTCCCTTATTTTCCCCAGTGTTGATATAGCTTCCCTGGTCTTTTTATATTTTTCTGCATCCTGTTCAAGATTTTTAGCATTTTCCTCTGTTTCCTCTATCCGTTCTGTATATGAGTCCACCAGTGTCTTCATTTTTATGTTTTCCTGGTATGCAGACTTATACCGGGATTCTATATTACCGGCCTGTTCATCTATGCCATCATACTGATGCATTGCCGATTGTTTATTTTCCATTTCAATACGCAATCCTTCAATAGATTTCTTCCTATTCTCGATTTCATCCTTAATCGATTCCAGTTTTGATTTCATTTCCCTGGACCGTTCTACTTCAGTTTTAAGGCGATTGATTTCAGAAGAGATTTTGCCTGTATTCTGATATTCATTATATTCCGGCACAAAGCCAATTTGAGATAGCAGTTCATTTATCCTGTTTTTAAATGTGGTAAATGATTCTCCTGCTGCTTCAATTTCTTTTTTGATTGCCCCGGGGTCCATACCGGAGATTATGCTGCTGTATCTGATATATTCATTTTCATATTGCTGCAGTTCTTTTATGGCTTTTTCCAGATTCTCGTTTTCCGCCGAAAGTACATTGAATAATTCATGCCCTTTAGATGCGTTTTCAATGGTATTTTCCAGCTCTTTCTTCTCAGTTTCTAAAGATTTGATTTCGTTAATGTAGGATGCTGCAGTTTCAATTTCCTGGCTTCCAAAAATTTTATACCTGTCCTTAAGCTTCTCCTGATCAGATTCAACTGAGTTTTTCTCCAGTTTCAATTTTTCTATGTCACCAATAATTTGTCCTGCTTTTTCGTCATATTCTTTAGATATTGATTCCATATGATCCGGAGTCAGGTTTGTGCCACACAGGGGGCATGTGCTTTTGCCTTTCAGTGTTTCCATATTCTCCCTGACCTCAGTAAGGGTTTTGCTGTATGATGCCACGTTTGATTTTATTTCCGAGATTCTGGATGTTTTTTCTGAAATTTCCCTGTTGATTTTTTCCCTGATTGGCCTGAAATTTTGTATATCTTCCAGGCTCAAGCCGGAGGATTTTAAATAATTGTCAACATAATTTTTCATTTTATTCAATCTATCTACCATTGATTGAATGTTGCTGGATGCACTCAGGTATTCCTCGTGCATTTTCCTGCTTTCCTTTATTTTTTCACTGTTCAGTGTATATTTATCGTGCATATCCGAATACTTTTTATGGTATTCCGAAAGCTTTTCAAGTTTTCCGGCGTAATCAGAATATTCTGATAGTCTTTTATTAGCTTTTTCCATGTCCTTTGCTGCACTGTCCATTCCCGATTTCTCCAGAAAATACCGGTTAATAAAATCCATTTTTTTATAATATGGATTCTCCTGAAGTTCTGTTACCCTTTTCTCGATTGAAGTGATTTCAGAAATTTTTGCAGATAATTCCACTGATTGGCCCTCCCTCTCTTTTATCTCATCCAGATATTTTGAAATATTGGCTTTTATATTTTCTATAACAGTTATATACCGATCTCTTTCTTTCTGTTTTGCCTTTAATTCTTCCAGTTCCCCGTAATATTTTTCGGATTCAATTTTAGCCCGGGACATGGATTCAAATGCTGTTTTTTTCTCTTCCTTAAACTTTTCAATATCTTTTTTTGCCTGATCAAGCCTCTCACTGGAGTTTTGAAGCAGGATCATTTCTTCCCTGAATGCACCAATGATTTCCCTGAGCCGGTCAGCGCTCCTTGAAAGTGATGTGAGCCCTATTATATCGGAAAAAATTGTTTTCCGTTCCTTCGGGGTGCCGGAGATTAATGAATCCATCTGCCCCTGCTCTACAAATACTGAATTTTTGAATACTTCCCTTGAAACATTCAAAATTTTTGTTATCTCAACGTTTACACCTTCATATGTTTCAGCTACTATTACACCGTTCTTTTTAACAGATGCAAGCCTTTCTGCATTTTTTGCCTTCTTAAGGCCGAAGTGCCGGTATACTTCGTAATGTTCACCATTTACATTGAAATTCAATGTAATTTCGAAATAATTCTTTCCCTTTTTTATCAATTCATTGTTTTTTTCATTATTCCTTGACTCAGCAAATAATGCGAATTTTATTGCGTCAAGTATGCTGGTTTTTCCGGCACCGTTCTTTCCTGTGATTATATTAATGCCCTGTTCAAAGGTTATTTCAGTATTCTCGTGTGATAGAAAATTTATAATTTTTATGGATTCTATAATCATTATTCCACCTGCATTATCTCCCTTATTAACCTGTAGGATGTTTCATTGTCCTCATTCTTTATTGAGTTAAATATATTTTCAGCCAGTGATGCCATCTGGTCATCTTTGAAATAGGCTTTGAAGTAATCCTGCAGTTTTGACATATTGGGTTTTTCCTCAATGCTTTTAACCTCTTTTTCAAACACAGGCCCTCTTATTATGACGTTTTTAAGTAGCAGCAGGTTTGCTTTTACATCATCCCGGTCTGCGTCCCCGTGGATAGTTAATGATATAAGCGGCTCTTTGCCGTTTATTCCCGGAGTTTTCAGTATTTTTTGCATATCGTCCATATAGCTGGCATAATTGGTGTTTACAGCATTCAGGTATCTTGTAGATTTCAGTTTTACCCTCTGTGCATCTATTTTTCCATTTTCTATGTCTACAAGGTTTACTGATTTCCCGTTCCTTAAAAAATTTTTAATTTCATTTGTGCTGTTCAGGTCAGTAGACCCTGCATATGAAAATACCGGATATTTATCTGTTATTAAATAAGAATCATGTACATGGCCAAATGCAAGGTATTTATAATTAACAGGAAGGTCTTTAGAATCTACCTCACAGGCTTCCGGTATAAGATACGGTGAAACGCCCTGGTGCGACATCATTATGGAGTTTTTATATGATTTTGCTTCAATATCGGCCTTTCTATACTGATCCACGAGGCTGTTTTTCCTTAGCCCTTTCATGTTGGATATTCCGGAAAGCAGTATGTCTTCACCACCATAATTGATTACAATGCTCTGCAATTCCTCAGTTCCAAGGAGCTTTACTCCCAGAAAATCGAATATCCTGGAAGCTACCTCATCCGTTCTTTTAGGGCGGTCATGGTCCCCCATTATCAGGTACATTGTTTTATTTTTTTTATAAAGTTTTATCATTGCTTTCTTAAATTCATTCATTGCCCTGTTTGAAGGAGACCATGTATCGAATAAATCTCCGGTATGGACAAAAAAATCTACATTTTCCTCAAGTCCGAAATCTATTGCTTCGTTGAATGATTCATAAAAATCCTCTTCCCGCAAATCCATCATGTACTGGCGATATCCCAGATGTGTATCTGATAAATGGAGGAATCGTGCCATTAAAATTCACCCAGGAGGTCCTTTGTTTTTTTCCGTATTTCTGAGGGGTCATTCTTCTTCCTTACCTCTTCCCGGGCTTCCCTGAGCAGTGCTATTACATCGATATCTGACCCTCCTGCCATGGTTTCCCTGTTCCTGATTTTGACAACAGCCGGCATTTTGACAATCTCCCCGACTATTATGGCTTCCCCGGTGTCAAGGGATGGTAGGTCTTCCATCAGATAGCCCGTGATATTCTCACTGCTTTCCAGTATGGCATTCTGGTCCGAGGGGTTGGTAACACGTAGTATTATCTGTGAATTGCACTGGCTCAGCACATCTGCATCTATTTTTCCCGGGCGCTGGGTAATGACTACAAGAAATATTCCGAATTTTCTGCCTTCCCCTGCAATCTTCTTTATCATTTTTGCTATGTTGCTATTGCTTCTTGGTGGAACAAAATTATGCGCCTCTTCAATGAAAACGAATACAGGATATTTGAATTCAGATGATAATTTAACATCGTAAATGGAAGAGAGCACCCTGTAAGAGAAGTAATTGGCCAGGAACTGGTCCATGCCGGATAAATCCATTACAGACATTTTTCCAGGGCCAAGGTAATCATTTATCCCGGTTGTATAATCCTGGAATATATCCTTAATTTTTTTCAGGAATGTTAGCCTTCCCTTGATTTTCTTATAGTCTTCCGCCGGGAGTGATTCAGCGGTTTCAAGGAAATCGTTCAGGTCCTTCTTTCCCTTCATTTTCTTGTATATGTCATCCACTATGGAAATAAGGTTTGTATAGCCCTCTTTTATATCCATTATTCCCTTTACATCGTCAGGTGTAAGGTCGCTGAACCTTATCGTGAAATTATTGATTATGCCCACATCGTTGTTTGTATACCGGCCTGTGCTCAGTGGCGTCCTGAATACACTGATGCCCTCAGAGTAAAATTTCCCATCTACACCTTTTTTCATGAATACATAATCTGCATGTGGGTCAAGAACTATTATAGATGCACCTTTTTTAAGCAACTCTTCCATTATTACAGACGCTGTATGGCTTTTCCCGGCTCCGGTTTGTGCCAGTATGGCAAGATGCCTGCGCAATCCATTCACGTTAAGTGAAACATTCACATTGTTGTCCGGCAAGGATCCTATATTCAATGATTCTTCCGTGTTAAAGGAAAATACTTTCTGAAGTATTTCATCACTTGCCGGATATACGGGCATACCGGGCTTTATTATTTCCCTTGATTGGGCGAGATAACCATCCTTCAGTTTTCCAAGTATTGTGGATATGCATATATTGACAAAGTCATTCATCCCGGTCTTTGCATATTTATCAATGCTCTGGTAGTCCATGCCATCATTCATTAATTCACTTTTAGATTTTATTTCCTCAATCCTTCCTATTACTATCTCATTTTTAATTTTCAGGTAAACATATTCCCATTTTTTTATATTGCTATCATCCGATATGACAAATTGGAACCTTCCTGAAGTATTTTCACCTATTATGTAACCTATCTTAAGCTCTGATTCTTGCACGCCTTTCACCCCTTGTTTCGTAAAATGGTATTTCCAGTTTTCTTTCCAGTGCCCTCATATATATCTTCTCCATTTCCACGGACCTGAATTTGACCTTTTTATCCACATCAACCAGCCAGAGGTTGTAAACCTTGTATCCGGTATAACCGTAAAATAATGTATTTATTATCTTCTCGTCCAGGTTGTATGGCTTCCGATCCAGATCCTCTTTGATAAAGCTCTTTGACAGCACCTGCACCTTCATTGGCAAATCTACAGGGTCTGGAAGGATATCAAAGGAGACGTAATTTATATCTGTACCTTCTAGATTCTTCCTGTACATCACGGGAGTTGTATATCCACTTTCCTCTGCAAATGATTTTATCAGGTAATGGTCATTTCTGTAAATTCCAGATTCCTTTTCTTTTATTTTCATAGTTTCTGGATCGTTGCGTGCAGTTTCCAGAAGGTACTTTTTAAAGCATTCAGTATAGCTGCTCTTTGCCATAAATATGAGTGTTGTGCCTTTCTCGTAGGATTTTCTTATAAGTTCCTTCAATGTTTTCATGTATTCATACATAAAATTCTCATATTTTTCTATTGGAAGCGTTTCTATCCTGTGCGACAATCTCCCCTTTAAAGATCCATCAACAAAGAGATATTCGGGGGAATGTTCATCAAGAAACTTTAACATTGACTTATGTTCTGAATGCTCCATAAGAAGTATGGTAAAATTTCTCTGATCCACAGGGTCAACGGCAACGAGGTCAGCATGAAAATCCGATGTTACCTCATTGTTGTAAAGGGTAAATGCCCTGACAATCACAATATTTTTTCCATTGTAAAGCATCCTGAGAAATTCAGAACTGTCTGTTGCAGCAGCATCTATTTTTCCAGGGTCCGAAGGCTTAAATTTAATATAATTGGAATTAAAAAGGTCACGGTAAAATTTGTATATGCTTGACGTTTTGTCCAGTTTCAAATCCTTTTTCATTGAATCACTGTTCCTGTCAAGATAATTCATAAAATCTGAAAATGTATCCATATAAATAACAATATATTTCATTCAAAAATAAATCTTTCCATATGTGTGCCTGTTTGCCAGAACTGCAAAGTCCATAGGACAGGCAAATATTTATCCTGAAATCTATTGTAAAAAATTATATAGGCGTAAAGTTTTAAAACCATATCTACATTATTGCTAGCTTATATGGATAAATAAGATGTTGATGGAGGTGCTGTTGTGTTTCAAAGTGTAAGGGTTGAAAATGAAAATATGGATAAGGTTATTGATCTGTTCCCCCAAAATTTGGACAGTTTTTTAGTGTAATATTGAGACACTTTCATTCCTCCTGCTTATATTAATTTTCCTGCTTTTCAATCTTCTCTCCTCCCTTTTCATTCTATCTTCCAGAAACTTATTCCTGAATTCTTCACTGATGTTCCATTGTTTTTCAAATTCTACAGGTGTTAAATAGCCTATAGAAGAATGTGGCCTGTAATTGTTGTAATCATTGAAGGCGTATTCCATTAATTCCTTAGCGTCTTCATAGCTTTCAAGGTCATTCTGCCATATATAATCAGTTTTCAATGAATTATGGAATGACTCTATATCCCCATTATCCTCAGGTGTTTGCTTTTTAATGTATTCATGTTTAATATTCAGTAACCTTACAGTATCTTTAAAGCTTTTAGCTATATACTGTGTTCCATTGTCTGTCCTCAGTACAAGATTACTAAGATTAGAATTACTGTACCTTATTGCATATGCCTCTTCTATTGGCTTTACACAATCTTTGGCTGTGCATGTCCTTGAGAAATTGTATGAGATCCATCTTTTGGAAAAGCAATCCTTTACAGCCATTAAATAGTACATCCCATTATGTGTGCTGACATAGTGTATGTCTGTTTCCCATAGCTGGTTTATGTCTGAGGGCTTTGTTAAATTCCTTTTGTTTGTCCTGTTCTTATGCTTTGCATATGGTAATTGTAAATTCCTTGATTTTATTATTCTCCTTACCGTTTTTATGTTTATTTTAACCCCTTCATTCCTTAATACAGCCCATATTCTCCTGTGCCCGTATGTAACCCTTTTTCCTGATATCTCCAGTACCCTATTTATTGTATTTTCAGGTATCCTTGATTTCTTATGCTTTACTGTAATTTTCCTGTTATAGTAGATGTATGATCTCTGTATTCCGGTTATTTTAGAGAACCTTGATACTGATAGTTTATTTCTAAGGTTATTTACTGCTTCCATTATCTCTTCCCTCTGTAATTTTTTTTTAATTCATCTATAACCAGAGCCTGGTCACCTACCAGTCTTTTTAATTTTTCATTCTCTTTCTGGTATTCATTTTCTCCAGATCTACCTGATTCATAGAATCCCTTTTTTCCTGATTCTATAAATTTATCCCTCCATTTATAGAAGCTGGCTACAGATACTCCATGCCTCCTGCATAGCTCTGCTATATTATTTGATGTAAATGATTCCATTACTATTGCTACCTTTTCATCTGGTGTAAATTTCTCCATTATATCACCTCATTATATTCCAATTTATATAAGGTTAATGCATCACTGCCATTTTTTATCCCATTTCCATATTTGATAGGAACATTCGGGGCATTTGTTTCACTCAGGGACCCTGTCCCCACAAGAAAGGCAATGGCAGAAATAGGTGCAGCGGGCCCTATAGCTGGTTTCCTGGCGGCTGTCCCCCTCCTATTTCTTGCCCAGTATCTGGAGGGCATTTTCAAGCCAATAGGCAATTACATACCGTTCATTTTAAATTACCCTGAAATTTACCATATATTTGGAATAGTTGAACCTTCCAATGTCCCCATATTCCCCATGGTTTTTGCTGTGTGGGTAGGCATGTTTGCAACCGCAATGAACCTTATACCGGCGGGGCAGCTGGATGGAGGGCATATTGCCAGGGGCATACTTGGCCCGAGGTCATATATATTAGGATATATCTTCATAGGGTTCCTGTTTTATCTAACGATAACATATCATTATATAGGCTGGCTTTTCCTTGCCCTATTCGTTATCTTTATGGGGATGGCCCATCCGCCAGCCCTGAATGATTACGAGAAAATATCCAGAGTTGATATCGGGATAGCAGTCTTCTGCCTGGTAATGTTTGCGCTTACCTTTACTGCGCTGCCGATAAAACCCTAAAAAATTAATAACTAAAAACAGATACAGACTAAGGGGCTTGTGGTCCAGTGGTTATGACGCTTCCCTCACACGGAAGAAATCGCCGGTTCAAATCCGGCCAGGCCCATTAATAGTTAGTATGATTATATAATAAAAAAGTGGATGGTTTTATGGCTAGCTTAAATAAAACCATTATTAAGATATATGAATAGTAATAAATTAAAATCATTATATCAATATCTAAAGTTTCAATAACTCTGTGAAATGGTTATTTTATAATCTTGAATTCTAAAAATCTAATAATTTATTTATATTATTTATAAATTTCAAATAAAATTTACAGGAAAGAAAACGCATAAATATGGTTAAAATACATATCCTTGTACATAAATTTATATACGCAGCAAATGTATTGCCTATATGATAACTGTAAATAGGAAAAGTTTATTGATTGTAGCCACGGTAATAACGGCAGCTCTTATGATAAGCATGCCATTATCTGCAGCAGCAAGCCCGGGAAACACACATGCATATTTAGACAGTGGATCATCAATGAATTACATTTGCAGTACATCAGGATACACTTATTCCCAGGATTACTCACACTCAAACGGCATAGGAAAAACCACCATAAGCAATACTACTGTGAGTCCTGCCACATATTATTATAATGTATCTGTAAGCAGTTCAAACAACACAGTAGCAAATATAACTGTTCCAACAAGCAGTGGAATATCGTCATATACCAATGTCCCCATAAGTGATGCAAAATATATGGTGCCCATATATGTCAGTAATTCTTCTAAAAGTTTGACAGTCTTAATTCCAATGAGTGGGGGAAATTTTAAAGGATTATATGGAAACTACAACTATACAGTTAACTATTCAAAAGCTATTCAATTTTCATACTACAAAACCGCATTTGGAACAGTAAAGGCCACGGAATATGTTATATCTGAGCATGAAATAACGAGCAACTCAACACCATCAACTGCAGCTTCATATTGTAATGTAACAGGCGCAATATATATCAGCTCCGCCACAAATGTCATATTAAGTTTAAATGCAAATGTTCACGAAAAATCCGTAAGAAGTGGAACAACACCCTCAAATGAAACGTATACTTCAACTGGCTATACGTACACTCTTGACCTTTCGAGTACAAACGTTGTACCGGTTCATACAGAACTCACCGGAGCTTATATTGGCATAGGGGTGGCTATAGTGCTTCTCGGAATAACTGTTTATTACTTCTATGGCAGGAAGCATTAAACGCCCGAACATCTACATAAAAGATTGAGGGAGAAATGCCAGGAAATAAAATTTTTTTCTTTTTTAATCCGGTATTATCTTTTGATTATTTTTAAACATAATCAGGATACCTGGAATTATCAATATTATAACGAGTATTATAAATAAAGTATTTGTAACGATTCCAAACATGATCATAACAAAAAATCCGGTAAATGAAAAGATGGAAATCCCAAGATAGATGTGTTTCATATTGACATTTTTCCTGTGTGAATAAAGATATATGCCTGTCAGAGAATCTATTCCGAATTCCATCATCAGAAATATTCCAGATATTGACAGCAACTGTGCAAAGAAGCTTTCTATTGATGGCACAAAAAGCATGACTGCATTTATTGATTCAGCCGCTATCATAATTATAATAAGGTTAGCATATGGGCTTTTCCTTGTTTTATTAATATATCCGAATTGCTTTGGAAGGAGATGCTCGCGGGACATAGCGTACCATGCCCTGCTGAGTATATAGGTTGTCAACCACAGCGAACTTGCAGTAGATGCTATAACTGCAATATCCATAACAAATGAATATTGTGGAATTATGTAATGGGACCAGGTGGCGAGAGGGTCCAGACTAGCTGATAGAAGGCTCATAGGTGTCTCAATATCCATTAATGTCATTGTAACAAGATAAATGGCAAATACTGCAATAAGCCCTATAATTCCTGTAGTTCCTGGCCATTTTTCCCTATTAAATGACTCCTCGGATGCATATGAATCAATTTCCCATCCATCCATGATTGTGGCTATTATGGGGAAAGCCAACATAAATTTATATGGATTCTTCAATAGAGCGCCAAAACCTATGAACCAGCCTGGCGAAACCGTATTTACAGTATGCCCCGGCAAAAAATATATTGCTATTATAATGAAAACGGCAATTATGGATAACTCCAGTACCAGAAAGATTTCTGTGAGCCTTGCAGTTGGCCTTGCACCCATTATAGATGCTACAAGTGTAATTAAAATCCATGCACTGCCGAGCAAGAATATGGTTACTGTACTGCTATATATGGAATAACTTATTATTCCAGTATTGTAAAGCAACACTGCTGTATATTCGCCTGCAGGTATTACTATTGGTGGAATTGAAAAAAAATATGCAAGGGTAATTATCCATGCCTGCAAAGAACCGTACCTCTTTGATACGATCTTATTTCCCCAGTGATATGATGCACCTGCGCTGGGGTATAATCTGTTAAATTTTCTAAACAATATAGCTGCGCCAAGCCATATGGGAAATGTGATGATAATTGCCATAATTGAATAAAACCCAAGGTACATTGCAATGACACCGTATGATGCTGCTATGCTGAATGCAGGTGCTACGCTTGATGTTGAAAGTGCTGAAAGGTCAATAAATTTATGTACATTAGATTTTAAGTCACCAGAACTCCTGTTTATTTTAAATATCATCTTTATCAATTAAGTATACTTTATTAAAGTAAAGTTTATTTGAATATTTAAATTTTCCTTCAGGCATATTTCTTAGGATATAGTTAACCGCAAAGAGATTATTATTGGTTCAAAAATATATAAGAAACGGGCGTTGCATTTTATGTTACAAAAATGAGGGGCGTGTTCTATGGGAAAATAGATAATTTAATGTTTTCCATGTTATAACATTAAAATTTTACTATACTGCCTACCGATGGCTCACCCCTAAACGGTTATTTTGAAATCTTATATTTTTACAATTTTTAAACAAGACCCCTGAATACGTCCTGAACTCTGGGCTTTTGAGCAGGCATTTAAGTTATTATACAGTATTTACCAAAATCTTTATATGCTTATATGTGTCACTATATATAGAATATGAAAAAGAGGTAAAATAGGTAGTGGGATATAACTACCTATAGGAGAGTGGCATTGTTTGGGATCCGGAACACGTAAAAAGCCAAATATCTGCTGCTATGGATAACTCTTATAGGGTGTATAATTTCGGGGTAGTGCATTTAAATGGTAAATTTATATGGTTTAATAACGGGATTTATATATTTAATAATATTTTATATAATTTCATGGGGGATGCTGGTTTATATTCTTTTTTTAGTATACAGGAAATACCTTCCAGAATCATCAACTAAAAAATCAATTTTATTTTCAACCGTAATTACACTTTCTATACTAATCTTATTATATTATCCATTATATGATATATATTTATTAACAACTAAAGATATGTTTCCATTGGGTATAACCGGTTTGATCATTGTTTATTTGAATATTTCTGTTATAATTGGATTTGCATCACTATCAATCATATATATTACACTGGACAATTATAAAGCAGCACTTAAAATTGGGGGCTTAACTTCTGTTGTGCTATTTTTATACATGAATCTAAGTGCATTTATATTCCTTGTGCCATGATTTCCTTTTTATAGTATGTTGCAGTTCAGATTCGGCTGTTAATTAGTACTGACCAGAAAATGGTATAATTAAAATTAGAGGAATAGCGGGAAAGGTTAATATTAAATTCACTGTTTAAAGGTGAAACAAACAAAGGAAAAACATTGATGAAAGGTTTCAGGGGTAATTTATCCATGAGTGTTTTTAAATTAAAAATTACCCTACTGGGGTATTATTACCCGAAAAATTTTAAAAGGAATGTAGAAGACGAACTGAGAAAAGGCATATCTATATTCTGTATTCATTATATCATAACATGTTTATATCAGAAAAAGTAGATATGAATTATTTAAGGAGAGATGATTTAAGATTTTCCTGGTTAAAGAATTAAAATTGTACTATAGTGCTCCGACCGGGATTTGAACCCGAGTCATCGGCTCGAAAGGCCGGAATGCTTGGCCTGACTACACCATCGGAGCATACAAATAAGCCTGGAATTAATGGCCTAAAAGTTGTATGCCATAATCGCATTATATTAATTAAATATTTGTTTTGTTATAGTCATTCTACGGTCTTCCCCAAGCGATATAATATCAATGGTTTTACCTGTTTTTTCCTCAATGAACTCAATATATTTTTTCATATTCTCGGGAAGTGCCTGGTATCCGTTTGCAATTATATCATCAGGGTTTTCTATGTCGCCCCAACCGGGCAACTCCACATAATCAACATGCAACTTCTCAAAATCATCCAGCCTTCTCGGAAAATAGTCAATTTCCTTGCCATCTATTGTATATTTTGTTGCTATCTCTATTGTTTTCATTTTCCCCAGTATGTCTACCTTTGTAATGGCTAAAGAGTCCACATCGTTCATCATTATGGTATACTTTAACAATGGGAGGTCAAGCCAGCCGACTCTCCTTGGCCTGCCTGTAGTTGTACCGTATTCACTGCCTAAATCCCTCAATGTGCTGTCCCCTATTATTTCCGAGGGGAATGGCCCTGAACCAACCTTGGATGTATAGGCCTTGAAAACTCCGATAACACGGTCAACCTTTCTGAAAGAGAATCCAGACCCGGTTGATAGTGCTCCTGCAAGTGTGTTTGAAGATGTGACAAATGGATATATTCCAAAATCTATATCCAGCATTCCTCCCTGGGCACCCTCAAAAAGTATATTTTTGCCAAGGCGGTAATCGTTGTTTATAACGTTCTCCGTATAATCCATATATTGCATGATTGAATTGCCAAAGCCGCAAAGGTCCTTAACCATTTTAGCCCTTTCTTCCGGATTTTCGAATATGCTGCCCTTTAGCAGTTGTTTCTTCATATTGTATATTGTTTCAATCTTGTCTTTAATAATTTCTGGATTAGATAGGTCTATAAAGCGTATCCCGGTTCTTGCATACTTATCTTCGTATGTTGGGCCGATGCCCTGGGATGTTGTCCCTATATTTAATTTAGACCTGATTTCTTCCTCTTTCTTGTCAAGGCATTTGTGCATTTTGGTAACTATGTGTGCGCCTGCACTGATTTTTATCTCTATATCTTTCTTGGATTTTTTAAGCAGGTCCAGTTCTGATACGAGTTCTTCCGGATCTATAACCATTCCATTTCCAAGTATGACTTTATTGCTCTGCATTGCTCCGGATGGAACCAGATGGAATTTAAATTTTTCACCTTTTATGACAACTGTGTGCCCTGCATTGCTGCCGCCATTAAAACGTACAACTTCATCATAATCTCTGCTGACAAAATCAGTAATTTTACCCTTCCCCTCATCACCAAACTGCAAACCAAGAATAACTGAAATCACTTTAACCTATATGTTATATTAATTGAGTATAAAACTGTTATTTTAAATCAAGAAAACAAGAAAATTAAAAATTAAATGGTTTTCCCTGGTAAAGGGAAAATATTCATGGAGTTATTTTACATTTACAGTTTAGTTAAGGTATTTTGAAACTTCCTCATTCGTATAAACGTGGAAAGTCTCACCAACTTTTATTGAAGCGATTTCAGGCTCTTTCATTGAGCTTGCGTCGGCAAGTGCTGATTTAAGAGCTGCTACTCCAAGTTTTATTGTGTCTTCAAGGCTCATGTCATCCTTGTATTCTTTCTCAATATAATCGGTAACTGCATCTTTCCCTGCACCAATAGCCACTGATTTATATTCATTTATTGTTCCAGCGGGGTCACAATCAAATAATCTCGGGCCTATTGTGTCTGTACCAGCAAATATGATAGATACTCCGTATGGCCTGACGCCTCCAAATTGTGTGTACTGCTGCATCTGGTCGGCCACTTTTTTCACAAGGTTTTCTATATTTGTGAGCGAACCGTATGTTACCTTTTCCTGCTGTGCTCCAACCCTTGCAAAATCTATTAGTACCCTTGCATCAGCAACAAGACCTGATGTTACAGTTGCAACATTGTCATCTACAAGCTGAATTTTTTCCAATGAATTCTTTTCTACAAGCCTGCTTCTTGCCTTCTTTTCTGATAAAAGCAATACGCCGTCCTTGAATTTTATACCAAGGGCTGTTGAACCTTTCTTTACTGCTTCTCTTGCATACTCGACCTGAAATAATCTCCCATCAGGAGAAAATACTGTTATTGCTCTGTCATAAGCCATTTGACCCTGTTGCATTTATTCACCTCTTCCTTAATTATAATATAAGATTATAATCTTTTCTTCAAATCAATATGTATATTTCATTATAAAATTTTCCCTAATCCCGTAAAAGAAAAAAATGTTAAATACAGGATAATTAAATAGTTGAAAACACAAGGGATATATTAATAGATTTTATGTGTGCATATGTCACCATATAGAACTGTATTTGACAATTTTGCACATATAAGGAGAAATGGGTATTACGTTGATGCAGCAAAAGAATTTTTGAAATATGGAGGAACATCCATGAACATGGTTAATTTTCCGGATTATTTCTATACACCGGAATCACATTATGAAAAACTTTACAGGGAAACCATAGATGTTGCAAAAACAGTTAGAAATGCCGGGGTGGATACAGTGATTACAATCGGGCCATATCCACTGGATTATTTCTATTTCCAATCCGCAGGGAAGGACCCTGTAGAAGAAATGAAGAGAGGAATAGACATGGCGGCATCCATTATAACAGCCGGAAATGCTGATGCCATGGGAGAGATAGGTTACCCACATTTTCCCGTTGATGAAAAGGTCTACAGCGATTCCGGGACTATTCTGGAATATGCACTGGATGTATGCCATGACCATGATATTCCTTTGATCCTGCATACAGAGGATATGGATGAAGGAGGCTATTTGAGAATAGAATCTCTGATTAAAATGCATTACGGTGTTGATAGGGTAATAAAGCACCATGCAAATGCCACGGATATAAATTTTAATGATAGCATAACCAAATCATTTATTGCTTCAAGGAACAATATAAAAACTGCAGTAAGCTCTGGCAAGGATTTCTTACTGGAAACAGATTATACAGACCAGAAAGACAAGCCTGGCAAGGTTATTCCTGTATACTCGGTGCCGAAAAGGGCTGAAATGATAAAAAATTTATACGAAAATTATGATGAAATATTTCACAGGATTTTTGAGGAAGTGCCATTCAGGATTTACAGGAAGGAATTCTTCGACAGATGATTATTCATTGCCATATTATTATCATCTATATTGCGTTCCAGGATTTATTAGTAAGTTGGCACAATAAAATCCTTCTAATGATAAATATTTAAATGGCTATGGTATTCATAATGATAATGATCGACATCAGCAAATATGATAAACTACTGGAAGACCTTAAGGCAATGTTGTTTTCTGAACGAAAATCCAGAAAATTAAACAGGATAGAGCCTAATTTTTACAAAAATATACATTCATTGTTTGTTGAGTTAACGGAGGAAAAAGATAGGGTTGTATCCAGCGATATTACAGAATATATGGAAATAACTAAACTCCTTGATGAAGTAAGGAAAAATTTTAAGGCATTTTTTCAGGTGAGATTCGAGAAAATTGGGAAGTACTCCGTGTATGATGAAATAGAGGAATACCTTTACAATATGAGCCCCGAGGAAAAGAATATAATGAAGGAATTGAACGCCCAGATGAAGGGGTACTACGATGATTTTACCGGCATAACGAGGCAAACAGAGGAAATTCCAGAGATGCCTGAAGAAGAAAATATTGTGGAAGAACCTCCTGAGAAAAATATTACAGAACCTGAAATCGAAGAAGCGCCGGTTCCAGAAGAAATGGTGCTCGTGAGGATAATTAAAGACCAGCCACCAATAGCGCAACCTGATAGGGATTATTATCTGCACAGGAATGATATACTGTATATTTCAGGTTCATTTGCAAAAATGCTTAGTTCCCACGGAGTCTGTTCTTATATTGAAAAAGGTAAAAAATTATAAGCAGATATTATATTGCTAATCCATGGAAAAAATATGTGAAGTCAAAGGATGCAATGAAAAAAGTTTTCAAACGGTGCCAGCTGACCTGGCCGGAAAGGTTTTCTCATTGAAGGAAGAGAAAACCAAGGTCCATCTATGCAAAGTTCATTACAAGGAGTACAAGAAGAATACTAAAAAAGAAAGGGAAACACAGAGAATGGACTGGTAAGTTTTTAGATGGAAGGCATTTCAGCGATTATAACTGTTCTTAACGAAGAGAAAAATATAAGGGACCTTATGGTTTCCCTAATTTCCCAGGAACAACCATTTGAAGTTATTGTAGTTGACTCCATGAGCACGGATAAAACCCCGAAGATACTGAAGGAGTACGCTGAAAAATATGATTTCGTGAAATATTATAGAAAAAAAACAACCAGAGGCGGCGGAAGGAATTATGGCGCATCGAAATCAAATTATGATTATCTAGCATTCATCGATGGCGATGCAATAGCTGGCGAGTCATGGATTAAAAATTTAAGGGCTTTAACACAAAATTATAACCTTGTTGCCGGTAAAAGCATCAATACAGGCAATATGAGATATTCCATGGAGAGGTTCAAGCTTTATTATGGGGGATTTGAGGTTACGCGCCCTTCCTCTAATTTAATGTATTCAAAATCGCTTTTTCAAAGCATAGGTGGCTTCGATGAAAATTTTGTAACTGCCGAGGATATTGATATGAATATACGGGCAGTAAAATCCGGTGCGAAATATGCAGTATGTGATACCTGCATTGTATATACAAAAACAAGGGAAACTTTCAGGGATTTTAAAAAACAGGCATACTGGAACGGATACGGAAGGCGCCAGCTAAAGGAAAAGTATGGCAGAACACTGGAATTGTCCCACAGGCTGAATATGAAAGATCTATTCTCGCCTACATATGTTATCAGGAATTTTTATGGCTTAAGAGGTTACCTGCACTGCATGCTGAAAAGCAAAAAATAAACTTTGTTTTATCCGGATTCTATCATCAATGCCTGGCGATAAAACACGACAGGATCTTTTTTTCTGCATTTCTTATGTGCAATAAAGCAGTGGGTTTAGATATGGAAAACCTGCGTGCGATATCATCAAGGCTTGTGGTCCTTGGCCAATCCAGGTATCCACTATTGTATGCTTCCTGAATTATCTTTTTCTCTGTCGGGGTAAGGCGCATAATATTCATTTCCTGGTTTAGATTCCTCGATATATCCATTATGCTATCTCCAGAACTCACAGATGTATAATCAAAATACTTTATTTTATTATTCTTTTCTATAAGTTCTAAATCATGCATCACAGAAGATTTATCAAAGTGCATAATAAAATAACTCTCTCCACCATTAAACGCAATGAAAGGGTACATTGGAATTCCGCCACTTTCGTTTATAGATTGCATTATATTATGCCCCTTTTTTGTGCCTATGAACATGTTTGCATATTTCCCCTTGATGAACCTGATGGTACTGAAATCACGCCGGTATATATTATTGATATCACTTCCTATGGAATATGCTATCAGGGAATTTGCACTATCGCTCATATTATAAATATTCGATATTATAATCTTTGATTCGTTATTTTCGGTTGATTTTGATAGGCTACAGTCTCCCGCTACATGGACACTCAGGAAATACATATTAAAATAGCCCAATCGAGTATATAACTTTAATTAACACGCAATATTGCAAATGACGGTTTAAATAGCATAGTACTTATTCCATTGAATTTTCTGGAGTGCAGCGGTCATTAAAATTTTTCTATACCTACTCTATTATTGATCATGCAAAATCATTATTGTGCATTTAATTTAAAATTCTTTTTTATTGGCAATCATACCACGGGGCTATTATCCTGCTATAATATGTTATATTAACAGATTATATAGTGGCATACAATAATACATAATGCTAACTGATGATACTTTGCGGGAGGGAATGCAAACTCCCGGATTTGCCATGTCTTATGATGAAAAGATAGAACTTGCAAAACTTATTTCTTCTGCCGGAATTAAGCGGGCACTTGTTGCCTACCCACCGGCACATAAATCTGAATTTGAGGTTACAGCTGCTATTGTGGATGGCAAATATTTTCAGCAGGTATTTGGGCTTGGGCGCACAGTAAAGGAAGATATTGATATGATTAATGAAACTGGAGCGAATATTTCACTTCATCTGCCATTTAAACTTGACAATATGGGCCAGGTGTATGAGAATATCAAATATGCGTGTACACTTGGAAAAATTGTTGAAATTGGCTTTGTGGATATAGATATGTTCAGCGTTGAACAGATAACAAAGTTTTGCCATAAAATGGAAGAGCTAAATGTTGATGTGGTCCAGCTGCCAGATACACGTGGTAAAATGAATCCTGCAGCAATAAAAAATGTCTTTGAAGCTGCAAAAAAAGCCACAAATATAAAAATAGAAGCCCATTGCCATAATGACTACGGAATGGCAGTAGCCAATACAATATCAGCAATATCGGCAGGTGTCGATTATATAGATACAACAATATTTGGCACAGGAGAAAGGAATGGCATTGCTGATTCTATAACACTGGCAGATTATCTAATGAAAAATAATCTGGAAAAGTCACTGGATATAAAGGGCATTATAAAAGCATACAATTATGTGTATGGCCTTATTCTAAAGAAAATTGGCATGAATTTCTTTACAGATAATTTGCCAGTGTATGGAAACAATTCTGGGATACAGACAGCTGGAACCCATGTAGCCTATGGAAATGCATTTACCGAAAAGAATTATTCTGTGAACGTTTATACCGGGAAGAAAATGATTATGGAGATACTGGATAACAATAATGTAACATATGATAGAGAAAAAATAGGGAAAATAGTGTCCATGATTAAGGATGAATCTGCTATCCGTGGTGAGGCTTTGCCCGTTAAGGATATTATAAAAATCGCAGATGGTGCCATATGAAGAGGGTTATAGAATTAGGGCAGATAGTAGCTGGGCCCACTGCAGGATTAATTTTTGCCGATATGGGATTCGAGGTTATAAAAGTTGAAAAACCATGCAGCGGTGATATATCAAGGGAATTAACCGGAACCAGTGCTGGAACATTTATGTATTATAACAGGGGCAAAAAGAGCCTTGAACTGGATATCAAAACAGATTTTGGAAAAGAAGTATTGACTAAACTTTTGAGTACTGCAGATATTATTGTAGAAAATATGGCACCCGGCACTATGAAAAAAATTGGATTCTCCTATGAAGATGTTAAAAAAATCAATAGCCGAATCATATATGTATCCATAAAGGGATATATGGAAGGCCCTTACGAAAATAGAAAATCCCTTGATTATCCAGTAGAAATAGAATCTGGACTTGCTTATATGACCGGGACAAAAGACCGGCCGATGAGAATGGGTGCATCGATAGTAGACATGGTAGCTGCTATACTTGGTGTTACAAAGTCTTTCCAGTTAATTTCAGAAAATAAGGGCGGGCTGGTAGAAATAGGCCTTTTTGAAACTGCAATGTTTCTGGCGGGGCAGCATATAGCAACATACCAGATAGAAAAAAAGGGTCTGGAGCCAATAAATGAAATGAATTTTGCCTGGGGCATATATGACTATTTTATGTCATCTGATAATAAGAAACTTTTCATAGCTGTAGCCACGGATGACCAGTGGAAAAAGTTCTGTGAAGGTTTCGGGCTGGAAAGCCTGATCGCAGATGAAAAATTTTCCAGCAACAATGCAAGATATATGCACAGAGATTTTCTTATACCATTAATTCAGAAGAGGTTATTATCTATGAATTATGAAGAGATAAAAAATATACTGGATTTATATAATATAAGTTACGGAACGCTTAATAAGCCCTGGGAACTTTTGCATGACCCGCAGGCTCTAAACTATATGGTAAATATGAATTACAACAATAATAGCTATGAGGTCCCGAGGCTTCCGTTTTCGGTGGCGCAGAATAATAACGCACCGCCACTTGGAAACTGTACCAAAAAAATACTGTCTGATCTGGGTTATAGCGATACCAGGATAGAAGAGGCAATAAAAACAATGATTAAATAAGGTATATTTGATCTAACATATTATAATACTACTTTATATATACTTTTAATATGCATTTTTATGCAAAATAAACCTTATGAAGGTAGTGTTGGGGATCGCCTTGATCGATTGCCGGTGAGCAAGTTCCATACGAAGTTTCTTCTGTACGTTACAGGAGGCGAATTTATAATTACGTTCCTTGTCTTGCTAGTCGGAAGTTTGCTGGCCATTATTTCTGAAGTTTTTCACCTGTCAACAGATGTGTCAACTTATATCATGCCAACAGCGTTCTATAGCGGGATGGTTGTCGGAACATTTGCATTCGGGAGGCTTGCCGATATATATGGCAGGAAGAAAATTTATTTTGTTAATCTACTGGTTTTTGCAATCGGTGCGATAATTGCAGGATTAATGTCAAATTACATACTTATAGGAGTGTTTATGTTCATTGCGGGGATTGGCACCGGTGCAGAAATACCGCTAGGAGATACATACATAAGCGAAACTATGACGAAGCGCAATAGGGGTAGAAGGTTAGCATTAGTATACACGATAGGTGTGATTAGTGCTCCATTAGGTGCGTTCTGGCTGTTAGAGATGTCTAACATCAACCTTGCGGATAGCTGGAGAATTTTCCTAATAGTTCTAGGTGTAGCCGCCTTGGTATTTCAGGTAATACGATTCAGAATGAAAGAGTCTCCCAGGTGGCTGGAATCTGTTGGTAGATATAAAGACGCAAACAATCTTATGAATAGCATTGAAGAAGAGGTTATGAAAGAAAAAGATATAAGTTCACTCCCGCCGGTTGAGAACCATACAGAGGTACTTAAGGAGAAACCGAAATGGATAGACCTTTTTGATAAAAAATTACGGAAAAATACCATTATGGTAATTATATTCCAATATGCGCAAAGTGGTGTGTTTTTCGGGTTTACAGCTCTTGTGCCCACTCTTCTTATTGCAAAGGGATATTCTTTAGCCTCAACCTTTTTATTTAGCATAATTATCTATATGGGATTTCTAGTAGGCAGTCTAGTCAATTTACTGTATATAGACAAATTAGAGAGAAAAATTGGTGTTTGTTTGTTTGTAGGCCTGGCAGGAATTTTTGGCATTATATTCTCTATTGCTAATAATTCAGCAGAGATAGTGCTATTTGGATTCATTGTAGCTTTTATGCTATGGAATATGTCTAACTTTTTCCATCAGTATCAGGCTGAGATATTCCCAACAAAACTTAGAGGTTCTGGAACTGGCATGGGGCAGGGCATAAATGCCATAGCGTCAGCGTCGGTACCAACCCTTATTGTAGTATTTGTTCTATCGCATGGATCGCTTGCGGTATTTTCTGTTCTGGGGATACTTGTTGTGATTACAATAGTTGATATAATGTTATTTGGGCCAAAAACAAGCCAGAGAGAATTGGAGTCTATATCTAACATGTGATTGAACATGGACACACATAAAGTGGTACACAAATACGGAAATGGAAAAGTGAGAATTGTTCTATTTCAAGGGTGGGGTTTACCACCTTTTTTATGGAGTAAAACACTTCAATTTTTTGATTTGAATAAATTTGAAATAATGACAATTGACCTGGGAAAAATTGATTTGGAACAAAATTGCGATCTCAATTCATTCTGCAATATAATAAATGATATTCTAACTAGAAATAGCTTTTACCCAGATTTTTTATTTGGCCATTCCATGGGTGCTACCATAATGATCAGTTTATTGTTAAATTTCAGTGTTAAACCAAAAGGGATAGTATTTATAGATTCCGGGCTTAAACCCTCCGTTAGAAACAGTGAACTAATGCCACTAATTAACAGAAATTCGGGTAATATTGGTACATACAGGACAATACTGAGATCATTCTTTAGAAATATCGATTTTAATGACTTGGAAAAGATTACAGATGAATTTATGCAGTATAATATAGATGTTTTAAAATGCCAGTTAAAAGCTATATCTCGTTATGATTTTACAAGCACAGCTAATTTTTTAACATTGCCAGCGCTGATTATATTTGGAGAATATGACAAAAATAGAAATTTTGAAGAGCTTCAAGATGTTCATATTAGGATTAAAAATTCTACCATTGTTGTTTTCAAGAATTCTGCACATTGTCCAATGTTTGAGGAACCACTTAGATTTGCTGATATTGTCCAGAAGTTTATAGATGAAATAAGTTGAATTAATATTATACACATTTTATATTGCTATGTCTATTTTATGTTGCAACAGCTATGCATGCAGTAGCGATTATTAATCCAAACATAAACAGGTATACAACCTCATTTTTCCTTGATAACACAAGGTCGCCCATTATATTTTTGTTTCTGCCAATTATCCACATCATTGCTAGAGGGGCAATCAATGCAAAAACAAAGAATATCAGGAGGTATAGAACAATGGCTATCATGCTTGATGGGTTGATAATTAAGACAGCTATTACGGCTGGCAGGCTTTCAAGTATATATACGATCCAGTATGATTTCTTTTTCATGTTAAGAGATTCAGCTATGCCCCATGCACTCCCGAGGGATATGGTAATAAGTGCAATAAAACCTGCAGCTATTAATCCTATCCCAAGGATAATTGGTGAGAAATCTCCTGCTACCGGAATAAGTACTTTGCCAAGTTGCTGTGGAGTTGCAAAAAAGGATGAATGGCTTGCATGTGGGATTCCCGCAAAAGCCATTTCAGCAATGACCATAAGAAGTTCAGTCACTATGGCCCCGGCGAGTGTTTCTTTGCGCATTATTCTGAGCGACCTGCGCCGGGTAATTCTTATATGTCCACCATCCAGATCACCGAGTTTCAGCCCGGTAGCTGATGCCTGGAAGAATATCATAAATGGCATTATTACTGCACCAACATTAGCTGCAAGCAGGAAGAAATACCCTGCGGTAGGTTTTATCAATATGGGGTTGGCCAGAGGTGATGACACAGGTATAATACCTCTCAATGCCAGCGATAGAAGCAATGCGATTATCAAAAGCAGTGAAATTATAATAAGGGGCTTTTCAGCCTCGCTATATTTTTTTCTTGTGACAATTAATATGTGTATAACATATATAACTGGAATAGTATAATAAATTGAAAGCCCCATTATTTCCAGGCCTATTCCTATTCCAAGGTATTCAATGCCATAGGTTACTGTATCGGTTAAAGCCATGGGCAAAGCAACAATGGATGCTATTCTTTTCCCATAATTTTTCCTGACAATGTCCCCCAGCCCGCCTTTAGTTGCTATCCCGATTCTTCCAGCAAGTTCCTGAATCACATATAGCGGTATTATAAGAATGAGCATAAGCCATATTAAGCCATATCCAAGAGTTGCACCAGTTTGTGCTGCTCCAATATATGAGGAGGCATCCATATCAGCCATCATGACAAGCCATGCAGGCCCGAATAGGGCGATGGTATCCCTGTTTAATAATCTCCGCCTTTTATGTAAATCGTCTACGTCCATTAGCTACATCCCTGAACCTACAATACAATATGGCTGTGTTGTATTTTTAGGTTAGCCAAAGTGTATATTTAAATGTTTGTTAGGCATACCTAACTAATTGTATTGCAGCATATTCAGGATGTATCAACTTATAGAACGTACAAAATAAACGGGATTTGTTAAAATTTTTGCTGGTATAAAAATGTTAAAATGCTCTGATATGTATAAATGGGACCGTCCGAATTTGAATCGGAGTCACCAACACCCCAAGCTGGTAGGATACCAAGCTACCCCACGGTCCCTTGTGTTATGAATATCCAGATAGGATATAAAAATTTTCAATAGCAGAAATTATATTATAATTCTGCACATAATATTAATTATAAATTTTTATGGTTCTTCAGGAATATGAGATAACCTCATCCAGCAGGTCTGCGTTTGAAAGTATCATCCTTCTGCAGCAGTACCTGTCAACGCCAAGGTTGTCAAGTATCTCTGATTTTTCTTTGCCAGTAGGGTCGTGTCCGGTATCCTTGCGTATTTTTTTAGATTCTTCTACAAATCTTACGTAATCGGAACCGATAACCTTGCCACAGCTGAAACATCTCACCGGTATTATCATGATATCACCTGTATGATTTCTGCCTCTTCGCCCTGGCTCCTGAACCCATAGGTTTTTTCGGCATTTTTCTCCTTATGTCGTTTACCAGCATCGTCCTGTCATATGTCCTGATTGTGTTTTCCAGTTCGTGGTCATCTGAGAAGTATTTTACTATTCCCTTTGCCATTGCAGTTCTTGCGGCGTCTGTTTGCCCGGTATTTCCTCCCCCGGTTACCTTTATTTCTATATCTATTTCATTTGCCCTGTCTCCCAGTATCTTCAGGGGCTCCATGACTTTATTTCTCAAAAGTTCTATAGGATAGAGTTCTACCGGTTTGCCGTTTATGAAGACTTTTCCGTTGCCCTTGCGGGTTATGGCCCTTGCAACTGCAGTTTTTCTCTTTCCTATTGTAAGTATTTCATTGCTCATTGGTTCTCACCTAATATCTTTGAAATGTCTCCCAGTGTTATAAATCCTGTTGCGTTTGTATTCATAGCCTTGTCTATTTTAACAAATTCAACATCAGTTAAGGATTTTGGTATGCCGCTGTATACCTTGCACCTTTTAAGTGCTTCAAGCCCCTTTGTTTTCTTTATTGGAAGCATTTCACTTACCGATCTTCTCATAATCTGGTCCGGTGTTCTGGGATAGTATGGACCTTTTCTTACACTTCCTATATTTCTCCTGTGGTTAAATTTATCAAGAATAAACTTCCTGCTTCCTGTTATGGCTATTTTAGAAGCATTAACTATAACGACCTCTTCGCCTGAAAGAAGCTGTTTCGCCACATAGGTTGAAAGCCTTCCGTAAATATGGTTGTCGCCATCAATATATATCATATTTATCACTTTATAATTTTTAAATTGGTACCCTTTGGATTTTCATTGGCAAGATCCTTTAACTCTATGAACTCGCTACCTGATTCGGCAAGTTTAAGCTTTGCCTTATCACTTGCTTTTACCGCTGCAATTCTGACCTTTTTATGGAGTATTCCTGATGAAAGAAGTGTTCCGGGTATAACCACGGTATCTCCCTCAGAAACAACCCTGTCAAGTTTCCCAAGGTTCACGTTTGCGTAATGGTTTCTTGAAGAATTTAATCGAGAGGCAATATCACGCCAGAATATGCTCTGGCTTTCCCTCGATCTTTCAAGCAAATTATTTATTACATCTATTAAATAGACGCTTGTCTTTCTCTCTACTTTGATCGACATAGGGCTATATTGATAATTAATTAATAAATTTATTGAATGCCTGAGCTACAAAGAAAGACAGGGGCAATGCTTGATTGCCGGCAAACAGGCAGATGCTGCCAGGAAAAGGTCAATTAAGGCTTTTGCCCTTCGTCTCCGGTGCAAGCAGGAAAGTAATGGAAAAACCTATTACTTCAAACACCACAAGGAAAATCAGGACAAATGTAAATGGCAGTGTAAATAGTATAATTGGAAATGCTATGGTGCCAACAATAGCACCTATTCTGGATACTGATGTGGCAAAACCCATTGCTGTTCCACGAATCCTTGTTGGGAATATCTCCACAGGATAATCATAGGTAAGGTTTGTTGGCCCCATATTGTGGAAAAGGTGCATTGTTGCGAAGGAGAAGAAAGTCAGGAGGATTCCAAGGGCAATAAAATTTGATACTGCAGCAAAGATAATAAGAGAAACAGCGGCACCGCCAAAACCTATTAGCTCCAGGCTCTTCCTCCCGGTTTTTTCAACATAGTACATGCATATAAGAAAACCTATAAAGACTGGCAATTCCTCAAGGAGGGTGGCAAGAACAACCATAACAATGTTCGAATTGCTATAAGCAAAAGCAGATGGGGTATATTCCCAGACGCCATAACTGGAAACATCGTATGAAAACCATGCAACTGAGACGAATATAGTATAATAAAGATATTTTTTGGAGAATAAATCCCTGATTTTTGAATTTCCACTTTCCACAACAGGAAGTTCGTCCACTTCCATGCCTGCTGATTTGCCCAGGTAATTAGATGATTTTAATGCTTCACTGTCTCTTCCTTTTCCTGTGAGCCAGAATGGGCTCTCTGGCAGGTTTCTCCGCGATAGTATAACGAAAAAGGGTATAATTGCACCTGTAAGGTATAATATTCTCCAGTTTATAGCTGCAGGAATGTAAAGGATAACAGGAATTGCAACCAGAAGCAGCACTATTCCGCCTATTGTCCATGAAAATATGTTAAACACGAGGAATTTTCCACGCTTGTTTTTCGGTGAAAATTCTGCCTGGATTGATGAGCTTATTGGATAATCTGCACCAATTCCTACACCTGCCAGAATTTCGAATATGATAAATTCAAGGATATTGGTAGAAATTCCACTCATAATGAGGAATACCATAGTTATTATCAAATCGTATTCGTATATTTTTTTCCTGCCATACTTATCGGAGAGGTTCCCAAGGATTATGCTTCCAAAGAACATTCCTATAAACAGGGAAGAACCCATGAATGCAATGTAATAAACGTAAAATGGCGTTCCAGAAACCAGGTGGAAGTAATCACGCATATAAAGTATGGCAATTGAGTAAATTGAAAGCACATAGCCATCCATGAAAATACCCATTGAGGAAAGCAGTGTTATTTTGAGCAGAATCGGGCTTACTGGCAGTTCATCTATTCTTTTATGAACAGAAAGCATCTTAATCCTTTCTTTATTATATATTTAATGATAAAGTTTGCCAAACCAATTTATTGCAACCTGTTTATGGTCTGGCGCATGATTCCCATTATTTTAAAAAATTCAGAATCGGTTATATTTGCACGGGCTATTATACGGTTTAGCATATTCATAAGCGTATCAATTTCCTGTTCATTATAGTCTATTTTAGCCAGCAATTCTTCAAGCCTTCCTGCAAGTGTATCAATTTTGTCACGCCCTATGAGGTCATGTGTTATAGTAGCATTGCCTGAATAGTTTGCCTTGATCATTTCATAAAGTATTATTGCAACAGCATGTGATAAATTGTATACAGGATATTCAGGGTTCCCTATTATTTTCAGGAAAAAATTGCACATTCCCAGTTCTTCATAGTTCAGGCCATTGTCCTCCCTTCCAAATACAAGGGCAACTTTCTGCCCTGTAAGCCCGTTAGTTGACCAGAACTCTTCAGGCCCGGTTGGAACTCTCCTGAACTTTTCGCCGGATTTAGAAATATCTGAAGTCCCTGCTATTATCTCAAAGCCACTCACAGCTTCCTTAAGAGAATTAAAAATTTTTGCATTGTCTAAAATATAACGGCCATGCATAGACCGGTAAATAGCTTCTGTTTCAATAGGGGTTTTGACGATCCGGAGATCGCTTATTCCACTATTTGCCATTGATCTGGCAACTGCCCCTATATTGCCCTGGTATTTTGGCTCAACCAGAACCACAGAGATAATTTTATCAAGGTCTAACATTTATTGTGTTTCTTTTACGTTGTCTTTCTGGTTTTCCTTTGAATCTTCTTTTTTCTCCTCCTTGTTTTCAGCAGGAGCTTCTTCCTTCTTTTCTTCTTTTTTCTCCTCTTTCTTATAAAGTTCTTTTACAACCACGTCTTTCTCAGGCATGTATTTCCTGATGTCATTCACAATTTTATACTTGGAATCTATCCAGTTGACGTCGAATTTGGCTTCTTCCGGAATCTGAATGCTTATAGAATCATTTTCTATTTCAACCACAAAATTATCTGAATCTGAGTAGCCCATATCTATTATGGCATTTACTTTCCCTTTGACATCGTCTATTACTTTGCTAACCTGGTACTTATAGTAAAGGTCTTTTCCAGCAAGTTCATGGTTATAATCAATTAAAACCCTGCCGGGAGTAACAGATATTATTCTGCCTACCTTATTGTTTATATTTACTTCTTTTCCAATTTCAGGATTAATTTTATTTCTCTGGAATTCCCTCATGGGGACAACCTTAATGTTTTTGGTATCCCTCATGCCATATGCATCCTTTGCCGGGACTGTTACCTCGTACTCTTTGCCGAGCTCTGCCTGCTTAAATGAATCATTAATTTCCTTGAAAAGGCCATCCGTGCCAATAACAATAACTGCATTTTTGTACTTTTTCTTATCGTCAAATATATTTTCCTGTTTGGCTAAGTCTTCCTTGCTAGTTGAAATCAATTTTTTATCCTGCCCTGCACGCATTTCAAAGCTTAATTCTATGAAATCTCCATCGTTCATCAATAATCACCAATAATTTACTGTATGGAATTATTAATTTCTATTTATATTTATTGAAATACGGGGAACCGGTCCGGGCATGGTTAAATTATATATATTTTCACCCTATTAACAAGGCTTTTATATATTGTATTAATAGTTTATTATGAAAATATATATTGATGGAACATGGAAAGAATCATCAAATGGAAATACGTTAAACAAGTACAACCCGAGCACTGGAGAAGTTCTTGATACATTTCCCGCTGCCACTAAAGATGATATTGATGCAGCTATGGATTCCGCTGAATCCGCATTTCCCTCATGGTCAGATATGGGAACACAGGAAAGGGCAAAAATCCTGTATAAGGCAGTAGAATTAATATCGCAGAAAAGAGGGGAGCTTGAAAACCTGCTAACTTTAGAAGTTGGAAAAATAAAACGTGAGGCTATAGATGAAGTTGATGGTGTTATTGACCAGATTCAATACTACGCTGAATTTGAAAGGAAGCTAACAGGAGATATAGTGGAAGGGTCCAGTTCAAAAAGGAAAATATTCCAGTATAAAGTTCCATATGGCATAGTGGTTGCAATAACGCCATGGAATTTTCCGGCAGCTATGGTTGTGAGAAAGCTTGCACCGGCATTGTTGACAGGAAATACCGTTATACTGAAGCCAAGTTCAGATACACCGCTTACTGCCAACTGGATCGTCAATAAATTTATAGAAGCAGGAATACCCAAGGGAGTTTTGAACTTTGTAACAGGCCGTGGATCTGAAATAGGTGATTATATAGTAAACCATAAAAAGGTCGGCCTGGTAACTATGACAGGTTCAACTTCAACCGGGCAAAAAATCATGCAAAATGCATCCTCAAATATGGCAAAATTAATTCTGGAACTTGGTGGAAAAGCCCCATTTATCGTATGGAAAGATGCCGATATGATAAGGGCATTGAAAAGCCTAATATGGGCAAAGTACCTCAATGTTGGACAATCGTGTATAGCTGCAGAGAGATTGTACATACATGAAGATATATATGACAAATTTATGTCAAAGTTTGTCGCAATCACAAAGAAATTGACAACAGGGGATCCGGATACATCCGATGTTGGGCCACTGATAAATAAAAACGCGCTGGCTGGGATGGTACAGACAGTAAACAATGCAAAGGATTCCGGGTATAAAATACTCACAGGCGGCAATACTCCGGACCTTCAGGGAAAGTATAAAAACGGGTATTTCTTTGCACCAACCATAATAGAAAACGTTCCACAGGATTCCGGATTATTCCAGGATGAGATATTTGGCCCTATTATAGGCACTGAAAAGATTTCCGGGGTAGATGAGATGTATAGAAAAGCAAACGATTCGAAGTTTGGATTGGCATCTTACCTGTTCACTGAAGACCCTGAACTCATGCTGGAGGCATCCGAGAAAATCAGATTCGGGGAACTCTATATAAACATGCCAGGGCCTGAAGCGTCACAGGGCTACCATACAGGATTTAGAATGACAGGTCAGGCAGGAGAAGGCAGCAAATATGGAATAAACGAATATCTGAAGTTAAAAAATGTATATGTTGATTATTCAAAGAAGGCACTTTACATAAATACTATAAACAACAGCCTTTTTGATAATCTATAAATTTATATTTCTGTGATGATGCCTGTATCGGCATCTATGCTTATTGTTGTATTTTTGTTTATCTGTTTAACCAGTTCGGCATTATATACCAGAGTTTTTCCAGCATCCAGGAATTTGTCTATTATCCTGTTGGTAACATCGGATTTTATTATGGCTGCGTTATATTTCGAATAATCGATATTGCTGTCATATCTGTCAAGAAGGATGATGTTTCCGTTTTCAGGAGCATCCGTATCAATTTTTCCTGTTACGTTGTGCCCTGCAGGGTACCCCCTGCCAATGAAGCGCCCTATAGAAATAACCCTGATGTTATTTGTACCTCCAAGGTATAGGGATGGAGAACCTGATACAACGATGGCCTTTTCCCCTGGATTCAGCAATCCAAGCGGGGCTATTTTATTTATTATATCGTATATATTTTCCTCCTTCGCCTGTGCTTCCGGCAGTACAACTGGTATTACGCCCCTCATGAGATTTATAGACCTTGCAAGCCATTCAGTTTGCACGATAGCATAGATATCATTGACAGGCCTGATTGCCGACAATATTTTCGCTGTATGGCCTGTTCTTGTCATTGCAATAATGGAACTTACATCAATGGTATTTGACATAATTTTCACACCCTTGGCAACAGAGAAAGCTATGGGATCCACCATAAAATTCTCCGGTTCAGGGAAAGATGTGGATTGTGATTCTACATATTTGGAAATCTCGTAGAGGTATGTTACAGCCTCTACCGGATATTTTCCGATAGCAGTTTCCTCAGACAGCATAACAGCATCAGTATCATCAAGTATGGCATTTGTTACATCCGATACCTCAGCCCGGGTGGGTGAATCTGAATTTACCATAGATTCAAGCATCTGTGTTGCTACTATGGTTGGCACTGCATATTTATGTGATATGTCTATAATCCTTTTCTGGGCCATTGCAACTTCTTTCAATGGCAGCTCAACACCAAGGTCTCCCCTGGCGACCATGATAAAATCAGAAGCTTTCACAATTGATTCTAAATTATCGTAACCGCTTTTTGTTTCGATTTTGCTTATAATATCGCCCTGCCCTTTTCGGTCATATATGTAGTCCTGAAGCTCATAAACATTTTCACGTGACTGGACAAATGAAAGTGCATAGAAATTTATATTATTTTTCAGGCCTTCCTCCAGGAACATTTTGTCCCTATCTGTAAGGACTCCAAGGTCAATGTATTTGCCCGGAATATTTACCCTTGACCTATCGTGTATTGTTCCGGTATCCATGGCTCTAGTTGTTATTACTCCATTGCTGATGGATTCCACATTGAATCTTACCCTGCCATCATTTATCGCTATCAGTGTATCCTTATCAACATAATCAGAGATTTTGTAGTTAATGGATATATCAGATTTAACTCCCGGGTTATCTGAAATTCCATATGTATTCCCGGCTGTTATGTTTAAAATTCCACCGGGAAATTCCCCTGTTCTGAGCTCAGGCCCCTTGAGGTCCACCATTATTCCAAGTTTCTTATTATATTTCTCATTTATTTTATAAACAAGGCGGCTGACATCTGTAATATAACCTTCTGAAATATGTGCAGTGTTAATCCTTATGGTGGCCAATCCTTTATCAGCCATTTTTGTGATAATAGATTCATCAAAACTTGCCGGGCCTAAGGTGGCCACTATTTTGGTTTTCGTCATAAAAACTGATAATTGATACTATAATAAGCTTATTGGTTAACCATTTAGTGGAAATTTATATTTTTTCCAGAAGCTGTATTCCAAGAAGGTCTGCACTATCCTCCATGATTTTCTTAAATGCCCTGACTATCCTCATTCTTTTATTTTCCTCGCTGTTGCCAATTATAGGGCAATTCAAATAGAACTCATTGAAAGATTTAACAAGGTAAAGGATATAGCCAGCTATTATATCCGCCCTCAGGAAATCAACTGAATTCTGTAAATAGTATGGATAAACATACATCGCCTTTATAAGCGCCTTCTCGAATTCATTGTATTCCTCAGTGGAACTTTCAGTATTGCCAGTTTTGGAAATCAGGCTGCATGCCCTGGCATATGCATACATAATATAAGGAGCAGAATCCCCTTCAAAGTTGAGTGCCTCATCCCACCTGAATGTCAATGGCTTGTTGGCATTTATTTTTATAATGTTGTAACGGATTGATGATGCTGCTATGGCATTGCTTATTTTATCAACTTCCTCCTTGCTGTACTCCGGCCTTTTTTGCTTTATTATAGCTGCAGACTCCTCAACAGTTTTTTCATATAGATCGTTAACAGTAACAATATTTCCTTTTCTTGTTGACATCTTTCCTGTATCGAGGGAAACAAACCCGTAGAACAGATAGTCGATCCGGGATGGGAAATCCAGGTAATTATGGAGGACATAATCAAGATTTTTGGCATGGTCTTTGTGGTCTTCGCCTAAAACATCGATTATCCAGTCGAAATTTTCTGATTTGAACATATGGTAGACAAGGTCTCTGGCAAAATACAGCGATGTCCCATCCTGCCTTGTTAGAAATATTTTTTTATCACCAATTTCGATATATTTAGCCTTTCCCTCTGACTTCAGGTCTTCCGAAAGTGAATCTATTAACTGTGCAACATTGCCATACATAATAAAATTGGACTCCCATACATATGTAGAAATATGTATGCCCAGTTTGGCCAGTGAATCTGTTATTGACTTAAGGACTATGGATGCGGTATTCTGTATTTCCTTGATTAATTCATTATCCCCTGTTTCATATTTTTCATCAAGTTCCTGGACTTCTCTTTTTATATCCGGGTCACTGTCGATATTTGTGTAAATTTTCTGGTATCCGTCCAGCAGATTTTCCACTGTCATTTCCTCATCTTTGTGGTATTTAATATGGCCCAGGTACAGTGAAATAACCTGTTTGCCGGAATCGTTTACAAAGTACTGGGTTAAAGATCTTGTTCCATAACGTTCTATTATTCTGAAAATAGAATCGCCTATTATCGAGTTCCTTATTCTGCCTACATGTATCGGCCCGGTGGGATTGGAGCTTGTATGCTCTATGAGTGCTTTTGATGTATCCTGGAAAGTGTTTGGGTACTTGCCGAAAGTCCCGATAGAATTTTCCACTGTATCCAGCATCTTGCTAGACTTTATATAAAAATTTATGTAATTGCCCTGAAGCTCTACCCTGTCAATAAACTCCATGTCCATGCTTGATTTAATTCTGGAATAAACCTCCTCACGGTTATCTTTAAATTTAAATATTTTAAGTGTAAAATCACCAAAATTTGTACCCAGTTCCATGTCATTGTCCTGTACACTGTATATGGTTTTAATTTTGTCCAGCATAATTTTTTTGTAATCATCAAAAAGAAGCATTATTGGTAATAAATTATATGTAGTTATATTTTTTTATATCCAGTGTTAACGGATCCGGATAAAATCGATTGATAAATATAACATATTGCCATTATAATTCATGGAGATTCTGGAAAAACCCATAAATGGCAAAAATATAAAGATGTACATAGGTTCCGGGCTTGAAAACAAAATCAACAGTTTCATGGAAGATTATGGCAAAAATATTTCCTTTGTTAGCTATGCACTGAAGCAGCTATACAAAAGCAAGATAAATGCCATTTCTTCATACAAATCATTTTTGAAAGATGGAGAATCATCTAAATCTCAGAAGTATGTTAATATTGTTATAAAAAAACTGATAAATATGGAAATTGAACGGGACAATTCCGTGTCGTATATAGGCGGGGGAACTATAGGAGACCTTATAGGATATTCAGCATCTGTGTATAAGCGTGGAGTGCACCTGATAGGAATTCCAACAACCTTGCTTGCCCAGGTAGACAGTTCCATAGGTGGCAAGAACGCTATAAATTTTGAAAATTTAAAAAATGCTATGGGGACATTCTATAATCCTGATGTAATCTTTGCCGATGTTGATTTCCTGCTCGGGTCGGACCCTGCACTTTTAAGGGATGGCATAGCAGAAGCAATGAAGATGGCCCTTGTAAAGGACAGGAGATTCTTTAATTATTTTACCTCAAAAAACTTGAATTCTATATACAATAGGAAAAGCCTGGAATATGTAATATCAAAAAGCGCAAAGATAAAACTGGATGTTGTTTCGGAAGATTTTTTTGATTCCAGGAAAATACGGTACCTGCTAAACTTTGGGCATTCCATCGGGCATGCTATAGAATCTTATACTGAAAACAGGGTGTCCCATGGAACTGCTGTTGCCAATGGCATGATACTGGAAAGTTATCTGGCATATAAGGCCGGATTTTCTGAACCATTTTACGAAACAGTAAGGGATGCAGTATCAGCCTATGGGATTCCATTGCTGGATTTCAACACTATTGAAACAGATAAGCTGGTATCCTTTATAAAAAATGACAAAAAAGTCGAAAATGGAAAGCTGAATATGGTAATGTTAAAAGGCCCCGGACAGGCAGAAATTGGTGAAATAGGATTCCAGCAGATGAGGATGTATGTTAATCTCTACAAAGAGAGAAGCACGAAGGGAAACCATTGATTTAACAGGATGTGTGGATTCTGGAAATAACCGTACAAATATTTATAATCCTATGTGGAATATTAACAGTGAAATGACACGGTGTCACAGGGCAATAGGTACAATTACAGATATCGATATGGAAAGAAGCATCCCGGAATTTAACACTGTACTTAATGCTTTATCTGCAAAACTTTTCCAGAAAGAAGTTATGCGCATTAACATTGCGTTGGACAGGAACATTATGCCAGCAATAATTAAGGGATTCAGGAGGTATAAGGTATGAATTTTTCAGCTTTAATAGGTAACCCTGTAGGCCATTCTATAGGTCAGGATATTTACAACAGCCTGTTTATGGACTACGGTATAGATTCCATGTATATTGCAATAGATCTGCACAGGAAAAATTTGCCACGATTTTTTGATTTGTCCAGGGGCAATATTGAAGGCTTCAACATAACTGCACCGTATAAGGAAGAGTCAATACAATTTATAGACTATGCAGATAAAATAGTTTCTGATACCGGATCGGTTAATCTCGTAAAAAACCAGGGTGGAAAATTATACGGATATAACAGCGATTACGCTGGATTTATGATGCTTGCCAGAAAAAATAATATTGATTTTTCAGGTAAAAATGTAATAATAATGGGCACAGGTGGTGCAGCCAGGACAGTTGCATATTCAATAATGCAAAATTATAATTCAAATATCAGCATAGTTTCAAGGAATCCTGGGGAAAAAAAGATTTACGGAATAGCCACAACAGGATATAATGATATAAAGGAATATGATATTATTATTAATTGCACGCCACTGGGCACATTTCCAGATACTGGAATGCCTATCCCGGAAAATATGATACATAATGGAATAACCGGCATAGACCTTGTGTATAATCCCTCCAGGACCCCATTTCTGAAAATAGTCGAAAAAAATGGTGGGATTCCGGTAAACGGAGAGGACATGTTCATCGGGCAGGGAATTGAAACGTTAAAAAAAATATATGGGATAACGGTAGATTATGAAAAATTTTATGATATTTTCCATGAAAATTTAAGGAGTAAATAAAATGATAATAAAAACCAATGGCGGCCTTTCTGTTCTGTCAGCATTTGTCAACGGCTATGGTGCTGCAATATCCATAGACCTGCCAATGTACACTGAGATCAAAAAGAGCGGAGAGGATATTTTTCCCACACCTGAAATGGCAGATACTGTGAATTTTCTGAGGAACAGATTTTCCATCCATGATAAATATTCAATAAATATCAATAGCCAGATTCCAATGGGAATGGGATTGAAAAGCAGCAGTGCCATGACACTTTCATTAATTTACGGAATTTTTAAAATAAATCATATGGACATCGCACCACAGGAAGTTTTAAAGATTGCGTCAGAGGCCTCAATACACAATAAAACATCGGTAACAGGGGCAATAGATGACCTTTCCATAGCATATTATGGCGGGTTTTGTTTTACTGACAACAGTTCGAACCGGATTATATCAAAGCAGCAGATTGAGGAAAAATACATTATCCTGGAATTGCAGGACAGAATGGCATTGACATATGATATGCGAAACAGGGATTTTTCAGGGTACAAAAATTATTACGGAAGATTGCTGGAACTTGTGAAGGACGGACATATATTCGAATCTATGATGCTCAACGGGTATATATTCAGTGATGGAACAGAAACCGGGATAGTCAAAAAGATGCTCGGCACAGGTGCCATATATGCAGGAAGGAGTGGAAAAGGGCCTGCCATATTCGGAATATACGAAACAGAAAGTTCCATGGAAAGCTCTTTTAAACAGCTTACATCAGAAGGATACAACGTGATAAGAAGCAGGTTTAATAATTATGGAATTAATATATATGAACAATGAACGTTAAAATAAAAAATGGAACTATTTCAGGTACAATTTACGCACCGTCTTCAAAAAGTTATACCCAGAGGTATGTGCTCTATTCAGCCTTTTCCAATAAGCCGGTAAAAATTAAAAATGTCTCATTTTCAGAGGATGAGATGGTATCGCTTAAAATTGCCGAAAGCTGCAATGCCACCATTAATTACAACAGAAAAGATATAGAAATAAAACCGGATTTTAAATGCCCGGATAGCATTTATGTTGGAGAATCCGGAACTTCTTACAGGCTTTCTATAGGATTACTGGTCGCAAGAAAATGCAAAACAACAATAAAAGGAGAACAGCAACTGGCAGGGCGGCCTGTTGAACCTTTAATAAAAGCCTTATCAGATGCAGGTACCAATTTCAAAAAACACAAAGATGGCTTTTATATGGTAGATGGTAGAAATTCTGCTTCTACAGGAGTATCTATTGATGGTGGAACAAGTTCACAGTTCGTAAGTGCTATGTTATATTATTATTCCATACTTGGAGAAGGAAACTTCACTGTCAGCAATATGGTTTCTGCGAATTATGTAAATATTACCATTAACTGCCTGAGGAATTTTGGTATCACGGTGCACAATAATGGAAATAATTATTCCATAGAAAATGGTGATTACGCTGTTAAAGAAATTGGCATTGAAGGTGATTACTCCTCTGCGTCTTATTTTATAGTACTGGGCATATTTACCGGGAACATAAAAATAAAAAACCTGGGTATTGATTCACTCCAGCCGGACAGGCAAATTATAGAATTGTTAAACAATGCAACAGAATGCATAAAAATTGGTGGCAATGAACTTACCGTTGATAAGGCAAATTTTATAAAAGGAATTATTGTAGACGCTTCTGCGACCCCTGATATAGCTCCAGTAATATCGGTTATAGGGATATTTTCGACTGAAGGTGTAAAAATTTATAATTACCAGAGGTTAAAAACGAAGGAATCCGATAGATGGAAAGGAATAATTGAAATGTGCCGGGCATTTGGAGCGACCGTTTCAGTATGTGAAAACTTTATAGAAATTAAGAAGGGCATCCTTAAAGACCCGGAATCTATAAAATTCACAGACCATCGCATGATAATGAGTGCTATAATAGCTGGGGTAATAGCAGGATCTCATACGGAATTTAAAAATGCGGAGAAAATTAATAAAAGTTATCCAGAATTTCTGGTTGACCTGAAAAGGCTCGGGCTGGAGATATATTCAGATTTAAATTTAAGTGGAGATGCCGTAATTTGAACGGATTTATAAATATGTGAAATCTATATTATATTATTAATATATATTATGTCATTATTTTTATTGATTTTATATAAGTTTCTGAATTGAAAATGCTTAAATATTGCTTAGTTATTTAGAATAGTCAACAAAAGCCAATCTACAGCAAATAGATGGATATGCACACAGTGCGATTATGAAATCTATATTCCAGGATTGGGACAGATGAAGTTCTCATCATAAGATGGGTTCCGATATGTAAGGTAAAGCCGCTAATTTCTTATTAATAAGAGTGGAGGTAGGATTAACTCCGGTTGATCCTGCCGGCGGCCACTGCTATCAAGTTCCGACTAAGCCATGCGAGTCAAGGTATCGTAAGATGCCGGCACACTGCTCAGTAACACGTGGATAATCTAACCTTGAGTAAGGGATAACTTCGGGAAACTGAAGGTAATACCTTATAATTGCTTAAAACTGGAATGTTTTTGCAATAAAAGTTACGACGCTCAAGGATGAGTCTGCGACCTATCAGGTAGTAGGTGGTGTAATGGACCACCTAGCCTCAGACGGGTACGGGCCCTGGGAGGGGTAGCCCGGAGATGGACTCTGAGACATAAGTCCAGGCCCTACGGGGCGCAGCAGGCGCGAACACTGTGCAATGCGCGAAAGCGCGACACGGGGAGCTTGAGTGTCTTGGCATAGCCAAGACTTTTCTCATTCCTAAAAAGCATGAGGAATAAGTGCTGGGTAAGACGGGTGCCAGCCGCCGCGGTAACACCCGCAGCACGAGTAGTGGTCACTTTTATTGAGCCTAAAGCGTTCGTAGCCGGTTTTGTAAATCTTCAGATAAAGCCTGAAGCTTAACTCCAGAAAGTCTGAAGAGACTGCAAGACTTGAGATCGGGTGAGGTTAAACGTACTTTCAGGGTAGGGGTAAAATCCTGTAATCCCGGAAGGACGACCAGTGGCGAAAGCGTTTAACTAGAACGAATCTGACGGTAAGGAACGAAGGCTAGGGTAGCAAACCGGATTAGATACCCGGGTAGTCCTAGCTGTAAACATTGCCCATTTGATGTTGCTTTTCCGTTGAGGGAAGGCAGTGTCGGAGCGAAGGTGTTAAATGGGCCGCTTGGGAAGTATGGTCGCAAGACTGAAACTTAAAGGAATTGGCGGGGGAGCACCGCAACGGGAGGAATGTGCGGTTTAATTGGATTCAACGCCGGAAAACTCACCGGGAACGACCTGTGCATGAGAGTCAACCTGACGAGCTTACTCGATAGCAGGAGAGGTGGTGCATGGCCGTCGTCAGCTCGTACCGTAGGGCGTTCACTTAAGTGTGATAACGAGCGAGACCCACATCTTTAATTGCAAATGTATATGAGAATATGCATGCACTTTAGAGAAACCGCCAGCGCTAAGCTGGAGGAAGGAGTGGTCGACGGCAGGTCAGTACGCCCCGAATTTCCCGGGCTACACGCGCATTACAAAGAACGGGACAATACGTTGCAACCTCGAAAGAGGAAGCTAATCGCGAAACCCGTCCATAGTTAGGATTGAGGGCTGTAACTCGCCCTCATGAATCTGGATTCCGTAGTAATCGCGGGTCAACAACCCGCGGTGAACATGCCCCTGCTCCTTGCACACACCGCCCGTCAAACCATCCGAGTTGGTGTTGGATGAGGTTTAATTCGAGAGGGTTAAATCAAATCTGATGTCGGTGAGGAGGGTTAAGTCGTAACAAGGTATCCGTAGGGGAACCTGCGGATGGATCACCTCCATGTGAAAGGCAGCTTTGCCTTACAAACTTTTTATTTTTTATTGTTTTATATTGTTAAGTATTTGTTATATTGATTTTCATCTATTCATGTACCATTCCATCATATTTATTCATATAATTTTTAAATTTTAGAAAAGATTTTATTTTATGTTTATCTTATCTATATAATGGATAAAGGTATTGAGGGCAAACTTGTTGAACAACAGGAAAAAATTGAACGAAAATTTCAGGGTATAGGAAAGGGAAAATATGCCCGTATCCTCAAAATGGCCAAGAAGCCCAATGGAAATGAATACACAAAAGTGGTGCTTATAGCAGGCAGCGGTATTGTGCTCTTAGGTTTAATAGGGTTTATTATATATTATATAATGCAGATAGTGTTTTAGGTGACTTTAATGATGGAATATGATTGGTTAACGGCAGATATCCCCGATGTTATAAATGCGGGATGTGATAAACGTATCAAGCAACTTGAAGAAAAAGATGATAGAGAGAAAATTATACCACTGGCTATTACTGTAAAGAATATCCAGGGTGCAAAAAGGAAATTCAACATTAATATAAGGACATCCCTGGAACTTCAAGACCCGTCTATAGACTGGAAATTAAAGTTAAAAGACGAATATACACTTTCAAGCAAAAAAATAGAGGAGATAACATATGACTTTGATCTCGATGGAAACAAATCAAGGGATCTGGGATTGGAGATAGATACACCCATAGGCGGATATGAGGGTGACAGGCTTGATATTGATCTTTCAATTAAATCAGAAGATGGAATAAATAGTTATAATAAAAAATTCAGTGTTAACCTTGTGCCGGTTATTAAAATTGCCAAATGTACCATAGGAAAGGAGCTTGACATCGCTATAGACCTGTCAAACCATGCCGAAAGAGACAGGGAAGAGCGCATGGCAATGAATAAAAACGCCAGGAATGAAGTTATGGCCGTCATGTCCCCATATGAGATAAAGGGGTACTTTTTCATTGAAACAATGCATGCAGACAGGGTTGACGTACTGTCAAAATCTATAAGGGGATTCAGGGGATTTGTTTCTGGAGATATAGATATATCAGAAATAGAGAAATACCTTACGCCAAAGCCTGCAGTAACTGGCCTTGAAATGGGCTCACTTGTAGAAATAGTTGAAGGGCCATTTAAAGGAGAAAGGGCAAAGATTACTGCAATTGATGCAGCAAAGGAAGAGGTAACAGTCCAGTTAATAGAATCCATGGTTCCTATACCGGTTACTGTAAAGGCTGAAGCTATTAGAAATCTGGATAAAACATGATAACTAAATCCAATTCAAAAGAAGCAGAAAAAGCGTTTATCGATAATATTAAAAAATTTTTTGACAATCCTGAGATTATACTTCCAGAGTGTACTGACAGTTGCTTTATGTGCCCTATAAAAGGTTATGCAAAGAAAATCCAGAAGATGAAAGAATCCAGCAATTTTGGCAAATACCATAATTCTGCAGACCAGTTCCTGGCTGGGGTGTCAGAGACTTACAGAATACTGGAGAGCGAAAAAGCACCACTTATGGGGGTTATAAAGACAAACTATGGTTCTGTTAATTACTGTAAGCGGGGAAACACTGATGAACTGATAATTTCAGGTGTACAGAATTATGATAACGATATATACAGGCTTCTTGCATTTACAAATACAGTAAAATTGAAGAAGTTAAGGGTGTATTCCACAAGAAATTATTTTACAGCAACATGCAGGGAAAAGATTGATATTGATTTTATAACAGATTTATTGAACGAGGAGAATATACCCTTTACCAGAGCCGAAGACAGGATAGTTATTGGAACAACCGGCAATAAAATTACTGTATCGGCATATGATGCCATACTGGACGTGTATGAAGATTTTGACCACAACATAGTTTTTACATTGCTTAAGCATATGTTATTGCCTGATATGCCATTTAAAATTCAATCAGATTTTATGGATTTTATACCCGATAATCCTGATATCATAACTGAATTTATACACAAAAGGCTTAGCACAAAGCAATTGCTGTCCCGTTTACGGAAAGACAAGATAAATTATGCAATCAAGAATAACTATTATATTATAAATTACGAGAATTATGGAATAGATGAATTTCTGGATAAACTGGAATTTGATGACAGGCTAAAGCCGTTCATAAGGGAGAAAATAGCATCCAAAGGATTTGTACTTGACTCTCCCAGCCAGCGCAAGGTACTGGAGTACCTGTTTCCTGAATATAAAAATGAAATTGTAAGGCTATTATATGATCTTACAGACGCGGAAATAAAATCCTTGAAAGGAAACCCCATGGAGATCATGGAAAACGCAAAGCTATTAAAAAGCAAGAAGTCGGTGAAATCAAAGATCATGGAACCATGGTCTGAAAATTCCAGGTATCTAATAGACTTAATTACATATTATTTCAACTATGGAAAATCCGACTCAATAAACTTTGGCAGGAAGAACATGAATAATGACATACAGAAATCAATATATTATGCTTTTCTTGAAGCAATAGGAAGTGGAGAAGGATGGATGTTTACTGAAAACCAGATACTTCTGGGAAAAAGAATATATGACTATGTAAATGACATGGTTAATGATCGGAATATAAACGATCAGCTCAAGAAAATAAAGGGGATAATAGGATAATGTCAAAGCATATACTGTCAAAAAAAGATTACAGGGCATTCATGGAAAAGCTCAGCGCATTCAATATAGACGGAACATCCATGGCGGATATTGAAGTGGAAACAAACAAAAAAAATGAGGTGTATTATTTTTCAGGCAAACCGGTATTTTACAACGGCATGCCTACATTATACCTTATAAATTATCTGAAAATAAAGACACATAACGTTACTGTAGATAATGGTGCTGTGCCCCATTTAATGAATGGATCTAATCTATTCGCGCCCGGGATTGTTGATATGGACCCGAATATTAAAAAAGGTGACATGGTTTTTATCAAAAACATGGAAGGGTTATATATAGCAATAGGAAGGGCCAATGATAGCGGTGATGCAATAATGTCCTCCAGAAAGGGTGAAGCAGTGGAGATATTGCATTATCTTAATGATAAAGTCATGAAAGAATTTTAAGCTTAGGCATGGGGGCTCATTATAAGATATCATTGCCATATCTAATTATGCGCCATGTTATGCAGTATTTTATAGACTAAAAAGTATACAAAATACTTATTTATCTAATTTGTATATATATTTCATGGAAACATTAAAAATTGGAGAACAGGCTCCTGATTTTGAAACAATTGACCAGGATGGAAAAAATGTAAAGCTCTCAGATTTTAAAGACAGCGTGGTTGTATTATATTTTTACCCGAAGGACAATACGCCGGGATGCACCATGGAGGCTAAAAACTTCAGAGATAATATAGATATGTTTACTGAAAAAGGCGTGAAGGTTTTCGGGGTAAGCGTAGACTCAAGTGAATCACATAAAAAATTCCAGGAAAAATATAACCTTAATTTCACATTGCTCAGTGACAAACAGAAAGATATAGTAAAAAAATATGGCGTACTGGGCCTCGCTACTGCCAAGAGAGTTACATATATTATAAAAGATGGAAAGATTGTTTATGTATACCCGAAAGTGAGCCCGGGAGAACATGCAAAAGAAGTATATGAAAAGCTTCAGGAGTTAAAACTTATTTAATTTTATTAATTTTAAGATCTTACAAAATTGCTTTTAATACTGAAATTTATAAGAGAAACAACCAATGTTACAAGTAACCATAAAACTGAGATCATTATCAGAAACGGATTGAATTTTATTATAGAATACGCTAAAATGCCTATTGGCAACAGATACTTAATTATTATCCATAAAATACTATAAAAACCCATAAAAATCTAAAATAAAAAAATGTATTTATCCGAAAAGAGAGCTTAAACCGGCCATTGCGTCTGAATCCGATTCATCCTTCTTTTCTTCTTTCTTCTCTTCTTTCTTTTTCTCCTCTTTCTTTTCTTCCTTCGCAGGTGCTGCTGCTACAGGTGCTGCTGCGGCATTTTTCAAGACTTCTTCTATGTTTACATTCTTCATGCTTTCAAGCAATGATTTAAGTCTTGCGTCATCTGCCGCTACGCCTGCGTCTGTCAGTACCTTCTTCAGGTTCTCTTCATCTATTTCTTTTCCTGCTGAGTGAAGCAGTAAAGCTCCATATATATATTCCATTTTGTCACCTCATCCAAATAAAGACCCGAGACCCGCTGCTGCGTCATCTCCAGATCCTTCATCTTTCTTGTCCTCTGTCTGGCTTTCTTCAGGGTTTTCATTCTCTATGTTTTCATTATTTAAATCTTTATTTATTAATGAATTTAGAGTTGTAGCGTTTATTACTGCTTTCCTTATAAAAATATCTATATTCTTTTCATCAACAAAGTTTGCAGCAAGTGCAAGACCCTGTGCCTGTAGATATGCCTTGGACAATAATTCAGGCATTATCTCAGGAACAAGGAAATCTGCCTTTAATGCAAGTGCTTTTGCTTTCAGGAAAGCTCCGGCCATATCCGATACTATCTGTTCTATAGTTATGGATAGGGCATCCCTGGAATAAACAAGCCTGTCACTATATGCAGCTATCATCTCAAGGCCAACTGTAACCGGAAGTATTTCCAGTTTTTCCAGCACCTGTGCCTTCTCCTTGGATATTACTTCGCCTTTTTTGACCAGTGTAACTTCGCTTTTTATTACTATTTTCCCCTTTTCTATTCCTGCCGGTATACCTGCCTTCTGGAATACTGATATCATAGGCCCTGGTGGGAATGATGTTTCCTTCGGTTCTATTATTATATCCTCTTCTGCTATTTCTCCACCACGTGCAGCCGCTTTTGTCCTTTTTGAGACAAGCATATCGTAAACTGTTTTTGGTGTCTCAGAGGTTGTAATAAGGGCTATCTGCCCGGTTGCGTGTTCTGTCATTCCTGCAATATTCTTTTTGTTTGATTTTTGTAATGCAAGCCTTAGTAATCTTGCCCTTAATACCTCTATTTTCACTTTCCCGCGTATATCGCTCCTTATTTTCTGGAATTCCTTATTTCTTAATCCCTTTATGCTAATAACTGCTGATACGGGGCTTTCGTTTAATTCCTCAGTAAGGGCATTAACCTTATCCACCTTCCACTGTGCTGGCTCGATCATTCTATATCACCTAAATTAATTGTAATTGCCTTACTCATCGTGCTCTTAATATATGCAGAGGCTATATTTCCCTTACCCTTATCAAGGTGGGAAATTATTCTTTTCAGAACTGTATTAAGGTTGGTAAATAGGTCTTCATTGCTCATAGCTTTCGTCCCGATAGGTACATGGAATGTGATTTTATCCCTGCTTCTGGCCCTTACACTTTTCTTAAGGTTTTCTATTAATGCACTTGGGTCCTGCCCTGGTGGCAATGGCTTGGGCATTTTTCCCCTTGGGCCCAGAATTATACCGAGGTTTTTACCAACATTTCCCATAAGTGTGGATTCTGCTACAAAGAAATCTATTCCCTTGACAATTTTCTTGAATGACTTTTTATTATCTGAAAAATTATTCAGGTCTTCAACTGAATACAGATAATCTGCATTCTTTGCCTTTGTACGCATTTCCTCACTGGCAATAACAGCAACTTTCAGGTCTTTGCCTCTGCCCGCAGGAAGTATGATTTCTTCATTGATCCTATTCTTAGGATCTACCATATCAACGTCTTTCAGGTTTATTCCAACCTCTATGCTCTCATCAAAATTTCTTTTCTTGAGTTCTTTTAATTCCTTTAAATTTTCTATAATACTATTCTCCATTATTTCTCACCGACATCTATTTCGCCAGCCTTGATTTTTTTCTGTAGTTCTGCAGCATTTATGCCATCTACTGTAATGCCCAGAGACAGCGCAGTGCCAAGAACTTCAAGGACAGCTCCTTTCATTGTGTATGAAAGTAAACCGGATTTTTTGGATTCCGCAACCTTTTTGACCTGTTCCATTGTCAAATTTCCAGCGTAGTTTTCCTTATTTTTTCCCGAACCTTTGGCTATTCCAGCCTCTTTCTTCAACAGAGCTGAAGTCGGAGGTATTCCTATTATTATTTCATATTTCTTGGTAGAAGGGTCCACAACATTTACTGTTACCGGGACCTGCATTCCAGCAAAATCCTTTGTTTGTTCGTTTATATCCTTTATTACCTGCCCGAGATTAAGTCCAAGAGGACCAAGGGCAGGGCCTAAAGGAGGCCCTGATGTGGCTTTTCCACCTTCAACCATTGTTTTAACTGCAACCATTTATTACACCTTCGATTATACCCTATTTCTAACTCATTTTTAATATTTTCTTTTTAACATATTTATTTTAGTGCATAGTTTCTAATCAGGTTGTTCTACAAATATTTTATACCGGTATTCTGGGTATAAATAAAATATATAATCCGGAGTTTTTATTTTCTAAGACTAAAAGTATGTCATAACGTCCTGAAACATTAGTTATTACAGTATATAAGAATAAAATTTATAACATTGATAAAATTAAAGCAAAAATTTATAGGGTATATAAATGAAATAATAATATAGCAACATAATGTCAGAATAAATAAAAAGTAAATATATAAAAACAATATAGCATATAAATGATAGTTAACGTTATCGACGGGCGAAGGGAAAAAAATTTTGATGATTCAACAAAGGTTCTTATTGATATATTCAGGGCTACCACAACAATTCCCCTGATGTTATACAGAAATGCAAAATCCATAATACCTGTAAGAACTATAACAGAAACAAGAAAAATGAAAGCAAAAAACCCGGATTATCTGACAAGCGGCGAAAGATATGGCGTCAGAATCCCAAGATTCAATTATGGAAATTCGCCAAGTGTAATAATGGGCGAAGACCTTTCAGGCAAAACCCTGCTATTTACCTCAACCAATGGAATAAAGGTTCTTTTTAAGATAAGGGAATTCCCGGGCGATATATACTTATCATCATTCATAAATTTCACTGCAACATATAATGCCATCAAGGATCGGGAAAAAGTATCCATTATTGTCTCAAACAGGCCTGATGGCATATCAGATGAGGATTATATCTATGCAAATATGCTAAAAGCTAAGCTCGAAGGCGAAGAGGTGAATGTTGATGATTACTGCAACCAGATAAGGGCAAGCCATGGTGCAAAGAGGCTTAAAATTATGGGTGCAGCAGCCGATATAGAAAGTTCATTGAAAGTTGATATTTACCATGAACCTATAATATACAGCAATGGAAAAATAATACCCTTAACAAAATTGAGCGGGAAATCTCCTTCAGCAAGCGAATAATATGGTAGCCGACGGTTAAATGAAAATCCTGTGGCACATTATTGTAACTTAAATCTCAATAACATCACCATAGTGCATGGATGTTCCCCTTAATTTTGACAGGCACCCGAGAAGGTATTTTGCCCACTCAAGCTTAATTTTTTTCCTTATAATGGCAGTGTTATCATAATATGGCTTGATATTAACATTCTTGAAGTCGAAACCAAGCAGCGTTATATGCCTTGCTCCGAGATAATCTGCCAGAAAAGCTGACCTGTCACCATCACTGAATCCGCCGTAATTGTAAAGATGCGCCATTGGTATATACTGTGTTGTAGCAATACCATTACTGAAATATTTTGCATATTTTTCTATGGCGTTTATATTATCCCCATGTGCATGCACGAGAATAATTGAACCGCGGTTGTACGAATCTATTATGGAATTGATATTTCCATCAAGGTCTGTCACTATAATATCCGGATTGCCATATAAGCTGCTGTAAGTTTCTATTGCCGAATCAGCAACTATTACATATCCACCTGAAATTGTTTTAATAGCATTCTTTAAGTTTGGCCCGTTGCCGATAATAAAAGCATTTCTTCCACGGTATGCATCTAAAATATTATCGCTGTTATGGATAAACTTCCTTAAAATCATAGATGATTCATAATCCATTTTTCTATTAATTCCCAGAGAATCGGTAATCTGGAGATACAGCTGGAACCATTGGTCAAAGTTCATTTTATCTCCATCATATTATGATTTTTGCTTTTTGACGAAGAGTAGTATTTATGGACTGCAGATGCCGATAATGCTATTATTATTCCAGCAATTATATATGTCAAATACAGTATCATAGATGAATATGGTATAAAGCCAATTATATACCTGACGTAATTCATCATTCCATAAACTATTAACACTATAGCCAGCGAAAACGAAATGCCATACCACATCCTTGACATCCCGTGCCTCTCCTCCATGTAAACATCAAAGGCATCAAAAAGTTCCTTTGAAACGAATGACGCCAATACCCACCATACAAATGCAGATATAAATACCAGTACCTTGTTCATAATCGGTACGGTTTTTATTATGGATTCGTAGCTATATGCAATGCCGATTACTATAATAAAGAAAGACACAAGGTATGAAAGCATTGAAATTTTTGCCTCCTGTGAATATTCCTTTACGTCTGCAGCTAATTTTATAATAAGCTGGTTTATTTCAACAGCCCTGCCAACGAAATATGCACCCAGGACAATGGTAACAAACATAACTGCCCCTGTGGCTGGATCAAGTACATAAGATTTTGTAATAACCATGGCATATATAGTAAAAGCCAGCAGCGACACACCATAGCTCAGAAGCAGGAGGCCAACGGGTATTGTAAATTTCCTGGCTATTTTCTTATCTTTAATGCCCCTTATAATGTAATAATAAAGTGATTCTATATTTTCGTTATGGCGAATAAGAATATGCTTAACATACCTTATCCTTATCCTCGATGATATTAACGGTATTATATAATCGTCTTCTGCACCATCTGACACAAGTATAAGGTCGTCATAATGCTCCATTGAAAGTACATCATCCAGCTGTTTTCCAAGTATTTCATCTGATTTTGCACCAACATCATCGTCACCGGTGATCAGGGCAATTTCAACCTCTTCGTTTTTTCTCTGCAAGTCTTCGTATACCTTTATTGCGCCAAAAAGGGCGTTTGCATCAGAATCTTCAGGGTCAACAGAAATCAGCTTAAGTGCTGCATTATAGCATTCACCATATCCCGTAACGGGTCCATCCACCCCGGCCTTTATGCCGTAATCGTTGTCACGGTCCACATTCAATACAAGAGTTGCCATACAGTATAATTATAATAGGAAAAGCAAGTATATAAGTTTTATTACATTCAGGGGTGTGGGACACTATTATTCGTCCCTGGTTATTACAATGTAAACCCTTTTGCCGAGAAATTCCTTAGGGCAATCCACCTTTGCACCCGATCCGAACTTTGTTACTTTCCTCTCTATGAATCCATATATTCCTTTTATAGAGACCTCTGTTGTCTCATGTATTTCCACTTTTCCCATAGTAATGTATATATACATTGTATATATATCTATCTATGGGTCTTGTCAGGAGTGAGGACATACAGTATAAACTTGAGGAGATAAACAATATACTGGGGAAGAAGTATGTACAGGAACATCCGGAAAAGGGGAGAAACTGGAGAACATACGAATCCGAGTTTTCACGGAGAATTAAAACTGCAATGAAGGAACTTGATCCCCTTATTGAAAAAGCCGTATCCATTATGCATATTGCTAAAAGGCCAGGGCATCCACATTCATTATTACTTGCCCAGAGGGTGAAATTAATACTTATAAAACAGCTTGTTGGCGAATCAAACAGGATGTTTGTTAATATGCTCGATATATTTTCTATGCTTTCAGGCATAGATGTATCATATAAAACAATAGAAAGGCTATATTCAGACAATGAAGTTGTAATGGCCATATTCAATCTCCATGTATTGTTACTGAAGAATAAGAATATTGCAAATTCAGATGCAACAGGCGATGGCACGGGCTATTCATTAACAGTAAAGAAGAACTACGAATCCTATGCACAGAGGTTGAAAGACCTTGCAAAGGAGAATAAAGAAATTGGAAAGGAAGAACATAAGGATAAAAAATCAAAAGGGCATAGAAAAAGATTGTTTGCATATTCCTTTTCCATTATGGATTTAAGGACAAGGATGTATATAGCCTCCGGAACAAGCATGAAATCTGAAAGAAATGCATATGACAATGCAATGAGGATTGTCAACAAAATAGGTATTAATATAGATTCTATAAGGCTTGACAGGTATTATTCATCACCTTCATATGTAGATAAATTAGGGGATACAAAGGTATACATTATACCTAAGAAGAATTCTACATTGCACGGTTCACATAAATGGAAATCTATAATAAGGGAATTTCTCAATGACACTATGAATTACCTTGAAAAGTACCATAAAAGAAGCAATTCAGAATCAGGATTTGCAGCAGACAAGAAGATGCTGGGATGGAATATGGCACAGAGAAGGGATGACAGGATAGGCAATGCACTGTTATGCACCAATGTCTGGCACAATTTATTCAATATGGGGAGGTATTAGAATAGTGTCCCACACCCTACATTCAGATTATAAAAATAAATCTTAGTATTAAAATACTTTTTCCTCAGAAAATCCAGCAATATATCCTGTTTGATAATCATTTCAGTATAAAGTATCCTGCACTTTTTTGCCTTGCCACCCTTTTTACCATTTTTCCGTCCATGAGTTCCTTAAGCCCGGAATTAACCAGCGCCTTTCCCAGGGCTACTTTTTTCATTATATCGTCGGCTGTTTTCATCTTCTCTTCAGATACGGCGCCCATTGCTTTCAATGAACTGTATATTTTTTCTGCATTTCCTGATAATCCTACCATTTAAAACCCCTATTCCATATTATATATAAATATATAAATATTATTAAATTAATAATTGTTATAAAAAGGCAAAAAATAATACCTGTAAGTTATTCACTATTTATGCTGAACTTTTATATGCTGTCATCCGGTAGCAGGGGCAATTCGACTATAATATGGGATGAATATGATGCCATAATTATAGATTGCGGGATAAGCATGAAGAAATTCTCTGAGAAAACCTCACAATTTCAGATAGATGGGCTTGAAAAATCTATTTTTATCAGCCATGAGCATTCAGACCATTCTGCAGGTGCAAAGGCGATTTCCAGGAAACTCAAGGCTGACCTGTATTCCAGAAGCGGGACACTTGAAAAGCTTCACCTGGAAAATTCTTATAGCATAAACGGCGAAGTTGCAATAGGGAATTTTACCGTTACCCCTGTGCATGTAAACCACGATGCTGTTGACCCTGTGGTTTACGTTATACGGAACAGGGGCGTGAAAATATCGGTGGTTTCTGACCTGGGAATAATGAATGATGAATTGCTTGATGAAATGAAAAATTCCAATATCATGGCAATTGAAGCAAACCATGATCCGGAAATGCTTAAAAATGGGCCATATACAGAGGCACTTAAAAGGAGGATACGGAGTGACCACGGGCACCTGTCCAATGAACAGTCTGCTGAGGCCATATACAGCTCCGCCTCAGATGGGACAAGCATTATCCTTACACACCTGAGTGAAAAGAACAACACTCCGGATATTGCAATTAATACTGTAAAAAGTTATCTGGCCAACAGGCATAAGGGGTATAAGTCCCTGGAAGCAGCATCACAGGAATTCGGCAGTACACTGTATAAATTATAGCCTGATATACAAATTAGACCATACCAAAGTTTTTGTATAGTTTTTCAATCTGCGGAGTATGGATGAATACGATCTTGTTATAATAGGGGCTGGACCTACTGGCCTCTTTGCTACTTTTCTGGCTGGCCTGAGAGATATAAAAAGTGTCACACTGGAAGCACTTGACTATACAGGAGGGCAGATACCTGAACTTTACCCGGAAAAGATGGTATATGATGTCCAGGGGATTCCAAAGATAAATGCTACGGAACTCAGGGATAAAATGTACGAACAGGCAAAACTTTTCGACGGTGAAATAAAGCTCAGTTCCAAGGTTACCGATATTATTCCGGATAATGATGAGTACATAATAGAAGTTAATGGTGTTAAAGAGTACAAATGCAAAGCTGTGCTTATAGCCACAGGCATAGGCGATTTCACACCTAGAAAGATTGGATGCCCTGGCGAAGATGAATTCAAGGGCAAGGGAGTTGATTATACTGTAAAGGATATAACCAAATTTAAAGACATGGTTGTAGCTATTGTTGGTGGAGGGGATTCTGCACTGGATTATGCCGATGAGCTTTCAGGCACAGCAAAAAAGGTCTATGTTTTACACCACAGTGAGAAATTCAAGGCAGCGGAAAAAACACTGGATGCGGTGATGAACAATAAAGGCATATCGCTTATGATGAATACCTCCGTAACAGAAATAAAGGGCGACTCAAAAATACGGGAAATATCTACTATAAATGAAAAAGACAAAACCACCGGAAGTATAAAAGTTGATGCACTTGTCATTGCCATAGGGCATGTTGGAAAAGCAAATGTCTTTAAATCTGTAAATATAGAAACAAGCAAAAACGGCAGAACCATTCTGGTAAACAATGAGTTCCAGACAAATTTAAAGGGCATCTATGCAGTAGGTGATGGGGCCACGGCAGCGGGAGAACCTGTACACCCTATAATAGCGATTGATGGCGCAAATGCTTATATTGCAATCAACTTTATCAAAAAATACCTGACTCCAAATGCAACAATGTTTGGCGGGCATAGCTCCAGCCTTAACATTAAATAGGCATAAAACGATATGCAGTAAATGGAAGTTGACGATGCAATAATAAGATTACGGGAGATGAAGGCTTCAAAGATATTGCTCCAGATACCGGACGGTTTGAAGCCTGAATCTTTCAACCTTTTCAATAAATTTTCAAAGGAATTTAATGTAATAATAAGCTCACAATCATTTTATGGTGCGTGTGACATAGGAAATATGGAAGTGTACAGGGATGTTGACTGCATAGTCCAGTTCGGCCATTCTGAAATACCCAATATCAAATACACAAAACCCATTCTATTCATAGAATACTTCTACAAGCAGATAGAGCTTGATGATGATATATTTTCCATACTGGCTGAAAATCTTGTAAAAAATGTAGGGCTCCTTTCATCCGTGCAGTATTATAAGGAAATGGAGTATGTAAATGGCAAATTAAAGGAACTGGGATATAATGTAATAGTGGGAAATGTGGATGGAAGGATGAAATACCCAGGCCAGGTTCTGGGTTGCAATTTCAGTGCCGCACATTCAATAGCTGCTAAAGTGGATGCATACCTGCTTGTCAGTACCGGCTTATTCCACGGAATAGGTGCACAGCTATCCACAGATAAACCTGTATACATACTGGATCTGAATAACCGGTCTATCAGAAATATACAGCCAGATATAGATAAATTTCTCAGAAAAAGGTATGCGAGAATAGAACCGGCAATAGATGCAAAGAAATTTGCCATAGTTATTGACACAAAAATAGGGCAATACAGAAAAAAACTTGCATACAGCATATACAACAGGGTAAAAGGCATGGGGCGTGATGCCATAATCGTAACAGCAGACAATATAAATCCGGTAGATTTCCAGAACCTTATGTGTGATGCTGTTGTATTCACAGGATGCCCGAGGGTATCTATAGACGATGAGGATAAATTCAGCATGCCTGTATTGACGCCAATAGAATTCGAACAGTTATTCGGGTTTAAAAGCAATAATAAATATATAATGGACGAAATAGTGGGTGTCGATTCCTACTCCCCTATAAGATAATTGGACCCATGGGAGACAATGGTGCATTTAATTTCTGAATATTTTTCATAGTTTCCCTTTAATACAACTGGCCTGTAATTTATATCCCTTCCGACCATTGTTCCATTTTTCCCCTTTTCAGTAATCAAAACTTTTTCTTCCCTGCCAAGGTAACTATCAAGTTTTTTCTCCATCTGTTCCCTGTGCAATGATATGATTTCATTTGACCATTCCTTAAGCAGATTGGAATTTAAAGGCGTTTTATTATAATCTTTAGTGTATGGCCGGGGCGAAAAGCGTGTAACGTTTATTATATCAGGGTTATATTTCTCCAGGAATTTCATAGTTTTTTCGAAGCCTGCCCTGCTGTCATTATAGTATCCAAGTATTATATCTGTGGCTATGGACATATCTGGAAATGCGTCATGGAATTTCTGCCATACTGCTTCCGCTTCCTCTATTGTGTATTCCCGGTTCATGGCAGAAAGTACATTATTTTCCGCGCTCTGCACAGGCAGGTGGAGGAATTTAAATACCCTATCGTGCCTGTATGCATCCACAAGCTTATCCAGTATATCGTATGTATTTCTTGGTTCCAGCATTCCAACGCGGAGGTAGAAATCCCTATCTATGGATGAAATTCTATTTACAAGTTCTGCAAGGTCTGTTCCTATGTCTTTTCCGTATGCTGCAGTATCCAGTGAGGAAATCCTGATTTCCTTTATATTGCGGTCAAGTTCCATATTTACCTGGTTTACAATTTTATCTATTCCCCTTGAAAGGAGTTTTCCCCTGGCTATATGTGATATGCAGAAATTGCAACTGCCTGTACATCCTTGGTTGATAGGTATTCCATCGTATATATCTGATTTTATTTCTATGCCATCCAGATCGCCCTCGTAAAAACTCCTGAATTCGCGTGGTTTTAATACCTGGACATTACCTGATTCTATCGTATTTCCGTTGACTGTTGCAAGGCATCCCAGAACCTGGACATTACCTGAAACCTTTGAAAGTGAGGATATGCGCTTTACCATTCTGTCTTCTGTATGCTTAATAACAACACAGGTGCCTATAAGGCTCAAATCTGCCTCCTCCGGGCTATTGACAATCTGGTTGTTTTCATCCTTAAGCAATTTGTTTAGGTAAAGTGAAGATTCGGATTTCTGTAAAGTGCATCCGTAGGATTCGAAATAAATTTTCATGGATTTTAATTACAATTACGTTAATAACGATTATTATATTTACTATGGCAGCTGTTGAATATCAGGTTGTTTAAATTTTCTGTATAGTTTTCCATTGGCAATAAAGGTTTCCAGAATATTTCCATTGATAATTAATATAATTACTGGAGGAGCATTCAATGTGCATCATAATATGTTTCTTACTCAATAGGCGGGAGTAATGATTTATATATGGATATTTCTATACTGCCATGCGACATTCTAAATTCGATAAGTGCCGAATTTTTTTAATAATTCTACTTTGAAAAAAGTTATATATTGCTTTAAAATATAATTTTATGACGAAAGAAAATAATATGGAGAAGACCGAAGATAATAAAAATTATGAGTGTGACCTTTCTGTCCGATGGGGGCATATTGACCCATCTATTCTGCCATTTGATGACCTCGATAAGGAGATTATGTGCTTTCTCCGTTATAATGCAAGAATGTCCAATGCCGAAATAGCTAAAATGTTGAATACAAGCGAAGCTACAGTAAGAAGAAGGATTAATGAGCTGGTGCGGAGGAAGATCATTACAGGATTCTCTGCACTTGTTGACCTGCATGCAATAGAAAATAGCATAAAGGTATGCATCAGGATAGACACTGAAGGAGACAGGCTTGATGCAATAGCCGATTCACTGGCTGCAAATCCAAACGTATTATCACTTTACAGAAGGAGGGGACAGAATCAGTTACTTCTCCAGGGGCTTTTCCTGAATCTTGAAACAATACAGGAATTTGAAGATAGCCTTGCCAGGAAGGATGGAATAGTAAAATACGATACTATGGTGGTATCAAAGGCGTTTAAAAAAGACCCCTGGGTAGGTATATAAAAAAAATTAGTTCAAGAAATTAAATATTTCTTTATATTTCTTTTCATCTATTTTTCCAGTTGCCAGAACAAGGTCCTTTATGCTTTTTCCAGTTTCAAGGGATTCTTCAACAATCTTGGCCATGGTATCGTAGCCCAGGTATGGATTCAGCAATGCGGCAGACCCGAAACTTCTTTCTATGTTTTCCTTTATCTTATTAAGATCCGGCTTTATGCCCTGTATGGCTTCTTCATCCAGCATTTTGATTCCATTTGCCAGCCTTTCTATTGACTTGGATATCTCATAGTCAATATGGGGCATCATAACATTCAGTTCCAGCTGCCCTGCTTTTACAGATAGATTGACAGCCTGCTGTGATCCGGTTATGGAATGGCATATCATATTCATAGCCTCTGCTATTGATGGATTTATCTTTCCTGGCATTATAGATGAACCCTGCTGTACTGCTGGGAGGACAATTTCATGTAATCCTGCTCCCGGCCCGGAATAGAGAAGCCTCAAATCATCTGAAATTTTGCTCAGGTCAAGTGCCATATTTGACAGTGAGTTGATTACCCTTGAAAAATCGGTCATAAACTGCATTATGCCCATAAGATTTTCTCCGGGCCTGAAATTGAAGCCTGTTTCCTCTGATATTTTCTTCACGGCGTATTCTTTGTATCCATCCGGTGTATTTGCCCCATTTCCCACTGCGGTACCGCCGATATTTAATTCCAGTATATAGTCCAGTGCGGATTTGAATTCCTTCAAATCTCTGCCAATAGCAAATGCCCAGGCATTGAATTCATCCCCCAGGGTAACCCTGACGGCATCCTGAAGGTGGGTTCTCCCGGTTTTGTAAACTTTCTCGAATTCCTTATGCTTTGCCTTTAATGATTTTATTAGGGCTTCCGCATTTTCGATAAGTTTTGGTGATTTTAGCATTATGCTCACACGCATCATGGTGGGGTAAATATCGTTTGTTGATTGGCTCATGTTAATTACGTCGTTTGGGTGTGCGTATTTATATTCGCCTTTCTTATGGTTAAGTGATTCCAGAACCAGGTTCGCCAGTATTTCATTTGTATTCATGTTGAATGAAGTACCTGCCCCTGCCTGGAAAACATCAACTACGAATTGTTCATCAAAATCTCCTGATATTAATCTGTCACATGCCTTGCTTATGCTTTCGTATAGCTCTTTCTGTAGCTTCCCGGCAGTATAGTTGGCATATGCTGCCCCTTTCTTTACAATGGCCATTGCTTTTATATGGTCACGGTCTTTTGATTTTATTCCGGAAATATTAAAATTATTTTTTGCCCTCAGAGTATTAATTCCATAATAAATGGAATCGTCAATCTGTACTTCGCCTATTACATCTCTTTCTGTTCTCATAAATAACAATGCTATATCACTATAAAAATATTTTAATCAATACATTTAACATTGTCAACTGGCGAGTTAAAGCAATGAACCTGGAAACTGTGTGTTCAAATCTGGAAAATATCACCAGCTACAATAGGCTCACTGGCTGGCAACACAGTGATTTCCGGGTATTACAGTACGCATGCAATTTAATGCCTTGGCATCTCCCTTCTTTTATGCATACGCTTTAATAAACCTTGGTTCTCACTTTTCAAACATCTCACAAATTGTTTCCTAATGTTATATTTTCACTTTCTATTCATGACTTTGGAGGAATCTACATTGCCTTTTTTTAATTTCGACATATTGCAGATAAAATTAACATTATCCGGAAAAAATTAAATTTCTACACTGGCACATAATAAAATATTAAAAATAAAAAAATTATGGAGGCGAAACCAGATGTGCTGGAATAGCTTCTAATCCTATTAATGCAGCAACAACAGCAGATACTACCAGGCCTATCCAGAACAACACCAGAACTACTGTCCAGACATTAGAGACTTTAGTCTTTCCTGGAAGTATATCATAGATAAGTGTTGTGGGGAAAGTGAAAACCCCTGTCAATCCAAAGGCCAGAAAGAGCCCGAACATTGCAATTGGGCTTGAGGTAAGTTTGTCCACATATGCATTTGCGCCATACCATATAGAAATTATACCGGCAAAGAATGCAAGAATACCGACATACTGAAGTTTCTGTTTTAGGGCTATTGTGCCAGCCATCATCAGTACTATAATGCCGAGGAACATAAATGGGTCGTCAAAAAGTATATTATACGCCCCGGGAAGTGGCCATACCATCTCACCCCAGAGCCCCATAAGAACAATTATAGCACCCAGTATTCCAAGCGGGAGCGCCCCTGGCTTCAATATCTCATTAACATTTTTAGCTCCGTTTTTCCTGAACTCAATATACACCCAAGCCGACATATAAATAGAAACTATTGCCACCAATGATATTAAAAAAAGTTCCATTGGGGTGTCATCTACAAATCCCATATTTTTGTCACCAAGCCCATAATCTGCATTGAGCATATAGCTTTATGTTATTGGATATAAATATTTTGAAGCTATGATATAGACAAAATGGCGTATTATTCTATATTTCCGGAGCAACAGACCATCATAAAACTGTATTATCAATATTTTCAAAAATATGATTGATTAAACATTTATAATAAATAACTCTTCGAATAGTGTATCTTATTTTCTGGAAATTGCACATTGAAAAAAATTATATGCTTGTAAGCATGGTGAATTTAATGTATATAGAGTTCACCGATTCTGGCATGGTGGTTCCGGATATCCTTACCATCGGTTATATAGATGGCGATGGCATAGGCCCGGAAATCACCGGAGCTATGATAGGAGTTGTTAACAGTGCGATTGAACTTGCGTATCAGGGCAGCAGATCCATTGAATGGCATAAAATACTCATAGGAACAGAAGCATATGAGAAGTTTGGAACTTATGTGCCGGAGGACTCCATAAAGGAAATCCAGAAAATGTATATAGCCATGAAATCAACACTGAACTTTATGCCTGACAAGAGAGATTTGAATACAATATTGAGGAAGCGACTTGGGTTATATTCAAATATACGGATATTAAAATATATTGAGGGAATGGATATACCGGTAAATACATTCAACAGGCTGAATCTAACAATTATAAGGGATTCCACCCCTAACAGCCACATATTTTACCATTCTTCTGAAAGCACCGATGATTTAATCCGGTTTATATCGGACAATTATGGATTGAATATTACTCCTGACTCAGGGATATATATGATGCCCCAGAGCAAATTCAGGACAAGGAAGATTGCAAAACAGGCTGTAAGGTATTCCAGAAGGAATGGAAAAAAGAAAATTACAATACTGGAAAGCCAGCAAAACCATGAATTTGCAAACTGGTGCATAGAGGAAGCATCAGCCCAGGAAGATGTTGGTTATGAGGTTCTGAAAACACGGGAATTCATGAAACGGCTGATATCCTCGCCGGAAGATTTTGAGGTTATCCTTGTTGACAATGTATTAAGCCAGACACTGGTAGACTACCTTGCAGGTACGATTAATATAGAGTATGGATCAAGTATCGGGGATGAATGTGCGGTTTTTGAAGCTGTCCAGTCCTCTTTGCCATCTGAAGCAGGATATGATGCTGCAGACCCTCTTTCATTCATTCTTTCAGGATGTGAGATGCTTATGCACATAGGATGGGTTGAGGCCGCACAAATTATTGAGAATGCAATATCAGCCGCTTTTAGGGATAATAAAATTCCAAAAGATATAAACACAAGGCCGGATATAAGCCCTATAAAGTGCTCTGAATTTTCATCAGAAATTATAAAAAGAATGAATGGTGTCTAATTGCATGTAATAGTATCCGGTATAATTGATGGTTGGAAATATACCGGGCGGGCTAAGAGTCTTTGGCTGTGGCTCTGGCAGTATATTTATATTCACAATCAGTGCCTGGCCTCCATGCTCCAGAATAATAAGTTTTAAATTTCCAGGGTCATATGACACCATTGTCAATTTCTGGTTCCCTTTACCAGGTATTCCAAAAAATACCCCTCCAGGACTATAGGGGTTAAGTTCAATTTCTGTATTATTAACTGGATAGCCTATCATATATAAGCCTGTGCCGTTGAAAATTGGTATTATCTGCGCATTCAATGTCCTGTTGCTATAATTGAATACGGTGATATTGAAGGGCTTATATTCTTTTTCTGTTAAACTCTCCGGCCCAGGTGCTTTATTTATATGCATATTACTATCAGGTTTCAGGAAATATACTGAAACTGTTTTTTGGACACTCCTCATTCCGGTATCGACTGTTATGGTAAAATTTTTCCTGCCTGAGTAATTATGGTTGTAAGTTATCAGTTCTAGAGTATATATAGTATCAGTTTTATTCTGTGTAAATCCTTTAACTGTAAAATTCCCGGGTGTAACCGAGAATAAAGGAGAAATATTTACACCATGGTTCTGTACTGTAATATTAACGGAAACATTTCCGGTATTGTTCTGCTGCATTATATAACAGGAATCTGGAATGGCCACATTGTTGCTATTTGTATTATGCAAAGGCAATGGGGCAAAGCCAAGAATGAGTACTATAACTACGATTACCAATGCTAACCATTTGACTGAAGCACGTGGCTTAAAGAAGTTATTCATTGGCAGTGCCCCCTTAATCCCGAGCAAAACCGAGAGCACCACAAGAATGAGAATGTATGGATACAGGATGCTGGCGGCTAGAAGTATGGCTATTCCAGCGTAGGATGCATATTTAAATTGTTTTCCCAGTATTCCTGAAAAAACCAGCCCGCCGTCCATAAACCCAACAGGCATTGAGTTTAACGCAGTTGTTATAATGCCAACATATCCCGCAAGTTCCAGAGGGTCCGGTATAATATATGCAGGGAATAAATGGTCAAGGGCAAGCGGGAAAACAAGGGGAAAGTTAAGGGCAGAAATTGGGGAATGGATTGCCGAACTATAATTCACATATGGCATGATAGCCGCACCGGCAATGATTAACACGACCGATGCAAAAAATCCGAATAATAATGAAAATGTGCCTGCCTCAATCATGGATTTTGAGTCTCTAAATTGATTTTTGTTTGAATTTATGGTTCCAAGTGTCCCCAGGCCAGGAGATGGAACAAAAATGGGAAAATTATATTTTATATGGTTTTTTCTTAAAGCTATATACTTTCCTGCTTCACGGAATAACAGAATAAAAATCACAGGTATTGCATAGAATAATGTTCCGTATATAATATTCCGATATATTAAATCTGATGAGTAATATGATGAATAATAAACAGAGCCGGTATAAATCAGGGCAGCCATAGAAAGGAAAAGCATCAGGGTTTTTAATCCCCTGCGTTCCCGGCTTACATTGCCATTATTTATTACTATTATCTGGCTATCAGGAAAATCGTTTGTAAAAGCTGTTGCACCTACTGTATCAAGTTCATCTAGAAGGTAACCGAATGTTTTTTCATTCCCTCTGCCCTGTATATGGAAGACCATAGAATAGCGTGTATTTTCAACTTCTGAAACGTCGTAATACTTTTTTACTATTCCATCAATGATACTGGATTCTATCATACGTTAATGTCTACTAAAATCTCCTTTATTAACTTTTCATTTATTCCTGGATTGCATATTGCAGTGTACAGTTTTCTGTTTCTTGATTTCTCTGTAACGCCTATATTGCGCGTGGAAAGCCCGGATATGAGAGTATCAACGCCAGCATCAATCCCTATTGCAGTAAGCTCCGTTTCACTGTTAATTATAATAGCTTTAATATTTTTCCTGAATATGCCCTGGATCAGGAGGTTAAATTCATCCCGGTCCAGATTTGTGGCATAAACATAGATATTTTCGTGAACAGGTTCCCCGGCATTAAGTATACCTTCAATTTTTTCTTTTCTGTACTTATCTATAAGTTTTCTGTTTTCCAGATTTTCATGGAAAATTTCCAGGGATTGCCTGTATACGTCCTCCGTATCAACCTTCAGGTATTCCTGTTCCATCTGGACGGTGTCATGGAGCAACTGAACATAGCGCATTGCTGCAGGGCCTGCGGAATAAGTAATCCTCTGTATTCCTTCCTGTAGGGTTTCTACTTTCATAATTTTTATAAAGCCTATTGGGGCTGTACTGTCCAGATGCGTACCTCCGCACCCTTCAGAATCTATTCCATCTATGGTAACGATCCTGATTTTAGATGACACGGGAACACCCCCTTCAAAAAGCCTGAAACCATATTTTTCTATGGCCGGATTCCAGCTTACATTTGACACCGTAATTTTTCTGTCCTGTTCTATGGCTTCCATGCACATATCTTCTATATGCCGGATATCTTCCAGGGTTATTTTCCTGTAATGTGTTATATCTATTCTTGATTCATTTATATCTTTCTTTACACCACTCTGCCATACATGTTCACCGAAATATTTTCTCATTATTCCAAGCAAAAGATGTGTTGCTGAATGGTGTATCATAAGCTGCTTTCTCCTTGTGTAGTCTATATATCCCTTAACACGTGAATTAGCCGGTATATTATTATCAAGGAAATGTACTATTGAATCATTGTATTTCTGGACATCAACAACGTTAACTTTTTTTCCGTTGGCAATAAAATATCCGAGATCACATGGTTGGCCTCCGCCTTCCGGATAGAATGCAGTCTGATTCGGTATTATGCACTTTTCCCCGGAGTAAAGTACTATTCCTGTAAACTCGCTTATTTTAGTATTGTCATAATAAAGTGGCCTCGTATGTACAGGAGGAAATTGAGGTGCCTCTTTTTTCTTTGTATGCCTGGTTTCATGCCTGGATATTACTATTTCCTGAAAATTGTCAGGAAGTTCGAGGTCTTTCCCGGTAATTTTCTTAAATGATTCGCTGATCAGGTCCTCATTCATGCCTTCCGAGTCATAAAGCGTGATTGCATTCTTCAGTTCAAGCTTGCCAGAATGTATATATTTTCTTACTTTCCCTTCAGCGGATTTATTTATTTCAGCGTATTTTTCCTTCTCTATATCAATAATATTTTTGATGAAATCCCTGTCATAGTTCGAAACTATTCTGGAAAATATTTCATGCTGGAAGTCCATGAGGTCCATAAAATCCTTTGAGAAACTTATATCATCCATAAATTTCAATGACCTTCTTACTAAAGTCCTTGCCAGGTATCCAACCTTAACGTTTGAAGGTATAACATAGTCGGCAAACATTAAAAGAAGTGTTTTTGTATGGTCCGCCAGTGAATAAAGGCTTCTGAAACTTTTGAGCCTGCGCAGGAATTCATTATCAATGGATATGTGCTTCTTCTTAAGCCATGGAGCTACCTGCTTGAGGAGTTTTGACTCACTGTATGGGTCTATTTCCGCGGACAGTTCCGATAACTTCTGCATAATTTCCGGGTCTATATCTCCTGCAGAGGAGTTTTTCCTTATATATTCTATCGTCTCCCCCAGTATGGATTCGTAAACTGTGGGCGTGCCTGTAGAAAGCCACACAAGCCTTTCCAATCCGTAACCTGTATCAACAATTTTTAGCGGCATCATGGAATACTTAGTGCCCTCTATGTCTATTTCTCCATCCGGGTCTTCTTTCATATCCATGAACACGAGTGTTGCTACCTCCAATCCCCGGACAAAAACTTCCACAGCATTTCCAGCATTGCCACCCCCAAACCAGGGCTTTTCCTTGTAGGTTATTTCAGCTCCGTCCACATGGAGTTTTTCTGTAAGGAATCTATATGAATATTCTATTGTTTCGTTCTTCCAGTATATGTATTTGTTTTCATAATTGAACGCATCATGGCACAGCATCTCAAATGATGTAAGATGCCGCCCGGTTTTGCCCACGAGGTCAAGGTCCAGCATCCGAATACTGGGCTGCGACATAGCCAGTGGGTTTCCTGGAGGTGGTACCAGTCCCGATGTTACCTGTGGCTGGAAATCGTATATGGACGCATTAACAAGGAGAACATCATCGCGCCATCTGGGAACTACAGGATATTTTTCTATTATAGTGTGTGGAAGTTTATCCTCCTTAAAAAATGACAGGAACTCCTGGCGCATTTCATCAAGGCTATATTTCCTATCTACAGGAGAATTGCCAATAAATGAATAGCCTTCGCAGGCAGGGTCCCCGCATGTCTTTTTTCCAGGATTCTGTGTCCAGAAGAACGATGAGCATACTATACATTGTTTTCTAAGGAAATTGTTGTCCCTGAAGAAATCCAGGTCAAATTCATCTTGCACCATTTTACATATAATACATCTGTATAAATAAATATAATTGTCCGTGTTTATATATACGGACTGTAATGAATCGAGATAAAGAATATTTATATCCTTATTTTTAATCAATAGCTTATGGAAGAAAGGCTAAAAAGGCCGTCATGGGATGAATACTTTATGCGTATGGCTTATCTGGCGGCATCACGCTCCAACTGCACAAGGAGAAAAGTTGGCGCGGTTATTGTGAGAGACAATAATGTACTGGCTACCGGATATAATGGGCCGCCATCGCACACGGTAAACTGTGATATAGTAGGATGTATAAGGGATGAACTTAACGTGCCATCAGGTGAAAGGCACGAACTTTGCAGGGGATTGCATGCAGAGCAGAATGCGATTATACAGGCTGCAGTTAATGGTTCGTCAATCAAAGGATCTAAAATATACGTAACAACACATCCCTGTGTTGTGTGCTCCAAGATGATAATGAATTCCAGCATAGAGGAAATAATATTCGCCGAAGGGTATCCGGATGACCTTGCTGAATTGATGCTGCTTGAAAGTAATATTACAATACGTAAATTCAATCTGCCAGACCCGGAAGTGGAGTCTATAATAGGAATATATTATACACATAAAACAGGAGAGGACTAAACGGCGTTACCACTATTTTTTAATATATATGGTAATTTAATTATCATCCAATTTTAATCTATGGTAGTTAAACAGAGTCCAGTAAAGTAAGCAGAAATATTCATTTACTTAAATTGCCCTTCTATGAAATTGAATTCTCATCTGATATGGAAAATACATTTCAATTTAAATCAGAATTATGCGCCTGTTTTTATATATCGCATTGGAAGCAAAGATTGCTTTCTGGTATTATTTAAATCTATAACAATAACTAGCATTGGTTTCATGAAAAAGTAGGATTATTTATAACTGAAATTTTTTATATCATCAATATTAAATCACAGTTTATATTGTATAAAACGACGTAATTGCAAGCTTTTTCTATGACACCAGAGAAAGGTTGAAATAATTTCCACTTTATAAGTAAACTTAACGTGTTTGTTTGAACAAACACAGAAGTGCAAAACCGTTTATCTGTTTAATTTACCTTTCTTTGATTCTTTTACTTTGAATATTATAGATACTATCAGACCAATTATTAATATAATAAAACCATATATTACCACCCACGTAGATTCGTGGGTTTGTATTGAATTGTATGCATAAACTCTATTTGAGTATGGATAACCTATTACAATAAGAGTTATAGCAATTATTCCATTCGCCAGCATCATAAAAAGAGTAAAATATTGCTCCGATTTTGACCAATCATATCTGCGTTTATGTAAGAAAAAAGTAAACATTATTGAAACTATAGAAAATATTATCATCAACTCTATCCACAATAAAATAACACCAAACATTAACTCACCCGATAATTTTCACCACATTTCTTATCTATACTGCACATATTTTACGATCCAGTTGCACGCTCAATGCTCTAGTTAGTCCTTGCCTATATAATCTCCATTTTTGTCATAATATTTTCTATAGCCTATAATTGCCCAAAATAATGAACTTGGAGCGAACCAGATAGCCACAATAACATCAAAATATGATGGGGGCATGGCGTAGGTATATAAAAATATGAAACTATATATTAAAAAATCCGTACCAAAGTACATTGAAGCATTTTTGCGGTATTCATAATGCGGGCTATGGCGCACTCTACTTATGGGGATTAAAATAAAAAAGAATGCTGAAAATATCAAAATCATAATAAACATATAGATTCTTACTGAAAGTATCACGGTGCATCACCCATAAACCAATTATCAGTACCTATGCTACTGGCTATATTATCTGCCCACATTGAGAAACTTAAAGTTACTGGAGAACTGAGACCAGGTATATTCGGTATAACAGTCACTGTCTTTCCACTGGCAAGTTTTCCATACCAACCTATTGATGATGCCAGTGCAACGGGATTATTTTTATCGTACTGATCTATTGATAAATAACTCCATAGATATTTATTACCTGAAGGCTTATTTGCATATGTTGATTCATACATTTCTAAATAAACGTTCTTTATATTACTTAAAACCAGAGATACGACAAGTGATATAGCTGCTACCAGCTCAGAAAATCCTAATGTCTCAACAGCTATACCGGTAGCAGCGGCAAATATAGTTGTAAGCATTGCTGCTGTACTTCCATCATGCCTATACAACCCATTGAACACCGTCTGTGCCTTATTTCCTCCATAGAGAGTATTAATAACGTCGTGTTGCCCATATTTCCATGTCCACCCTCCAAGCCACCATGGTGCATGGTATATGAAATAGTTAATTGTAACCATCACCCATGAACCACTATCGGATGTAACACCATTAGGGAGATCTGCCCTTACATTAGCAATATATGTTATCGAACTTCCATTTTTTATAACTGATGGAACCTTATGCCCTGAATGAAGTATAGATTCTATTGAACTTACTTCCATTTTATTGCTTTTATTAAAGGATGATTTTTCATTAACTGTAAGCTGTGATATGTATGCCTTCCCTGCTATTGACTGGTTAATGTATTGCATGAATAGTGATTGCCCGGTAGTTGATGATATTTCAGGAAGGTTTTCTTTAACACGGTTCTTCATATACCAGCTGGAGAATGATACTGCAATTTTATTTGATAGGTTTGAAATTGTTGTGATAGTGGGTTGTGATTTATTTACAACATATTTGCTGATAGCTACCTGGGGAGAAATATTCCCTGTTGCCGTATTGCTTTGAGCTGTATGCATATTGTCTGCTGCAGGGACAAATGCGAGCATCACAAATATTGCTGCCATTAATACACCTATTATTACTTTCTTTTTATTCACAATGATATTAATACATGAATATATATATTTCTGTAATAATATTAATAAATTATTTATTGTTGAATGATTTACCGGTTAACTTTATAACTTAAACCATACTTATAATAGGAGTTTACAGTTATTTGCATAGATTATATGGATTGCATTTATAACTCCATTGTGCATATGTATACAACATTTCATTTATTACTTATGTTTCCCGCAACAGTACCTTGATTGCATCCGTGCCAGAAGTTATATATTCGCAATTCAGCATTTATTTATAATGCAATATTTTTATATTATATTTAAATAAAATAAATATTTATATACATGTTAATAATATACAGATAACAACCAATGGTTGTTAACCAAGGTGATATAAATGAATGGAAGAAGAGATGATGACTGGGATGATATATTTAACGACATGTATGATGAATTTGGCTTTGATATGAAGAAAATAAACAGGGAAATTGCCAGATTCTGGGAATCCATCATGAAAGGAGAACCGAACAGCAAAATCATGGGTCCATATGTATATGGATTCAGTTACAAGATGGGGCCAGATGGGAAACCTGTTTTCCAGGAATTCGGCAATGTGCCAAGAAATGGAATAGGGCCAAAAGCAGAGCCACAGGAAGGATTCAGGGAGCCGCTTACAGATATAAACGAAGATAAAGAAAATGTGTACATTACATATGAATTGCCCGGTGTCGAGAAAAATGATATTGACCTGGTAGTAAACGAGAACAACATAGAACTTAAGGTGGACAAGGGGTCAAGGAAATACTATAAAAATATAGAATTCGACAGGGACGTTGATATAAACAGTGTTATAGCTAAATTTACCAATGGCGTCCTGGATATAACAATTAAAAAAGTAAACAACAAAAGTACCGGCAGAGCAGTAAAAATCGATTAAATATATTTTTAATATTTTATGGTGTTTACATGGACGATGATTTATGGTCTATTTTAATTGCGCTGGAAAACAACACCAGGAGAGAAATGCTAAAAACTCTGGCAAATTATAATTCCTATGGGCTTGAATTAAGCAGAATGATAGGGGTTTCACAGCAGGCCATCAATAAACAGCTGGAAATTCTTGAAAAACTTGGATTGATATGTACAGATGGAAGCATACCATCGACCATGGGGCCGCCACGGAAAGTTTACAGGTCTATGGGGTTCTCAACCATAATTATAGATTATTCAAAAAATTTTATGAAAATTAAGAAAATAGATATTGATTATGTGGACGAAAATGTTGAAGGCGATAATTCCGATCTTGTCAATAAATTAAAGGATTTAAATGGTGAAATAGACAAAATCGACAGGGAAAGAAATTTACTCTCATCGAAAAAGGATGCAATAATAGGCATGTTAAAGGAGAGAGCTTCAGGCTTTGACAATTTCTACAGAAAGGTAATATACGGATATCTTGAAACTATGGATATATCAATCGTTGCTAACAATATGGGAATTCCTGAAGAGCTTGTTAAAGGAATTGTGGATAAATTTTTGCATGGATAATAAAATCCGTTTTATAATCAAGCAAGTGTTAAAAGTTATATATATTTTATAAATATGCAAATATGAAAGTATCGTTTAAGTTTGATAGTGAAGTTGGATTTATTTCTGATGATGGAAAAAAAGAAACAAGATTCAAAAATTCCATAGTAGGCAATGAGGAATACCATTCACCTACAGAGCTCCTGCTTCTGGCAATGGGAGGATGCAGCAGCGATGATGTGCTCAATATCTTAAAAAAGATGAAAAAGGAAATTAAGAGTTATAGATGTGAAGTAGTAGGCGAGAAAAGGGATACTGATCCAAAACTTTTAAAATATGGTGAAATCCATTACATATTTGAAGGAGACATGGATCCGGAATCTGTGAAAAAGGCAATAGACCTGTCTCTAGAAAAATATTGCTCGGTATCGCTCACTGTCAAAGGCGCAGGTATTCCTGTTTCCTATTATTATACAATAAATGGGCAGGATTACCGCTAATTTTTTAACCCATTCCCGGTAAGTACCAGCAGTGATGACCCTTCAAAATGGGATTTCTTGTAGGCTGCGAATACAGTAGCAGAACTGTATTCTGCATAAAACCCTTTCAATGCAAGGTCTTTTCTTGCTGTTATTATTTCATTTTCCGATACAGAAATGCACCTGTTGCCATTTTTCATAATTTTAATCATTTTGTTCATCAGGACAGGGCGTTTTGCCACAAGGGCATCGGCTATTGATGAAAGGTTATTGTCAGGATCGTATTTTTCTCCGTTTATGAATGAGCATACAGGTGAAATATTCTCCGGCTGGACACCAACTATTACAGGCACTTTACTTATTTCTCCGGAATTATAAAGATGGGTTAAGCCGCTATATAGCCCTGAAAGCAAGGTGCCTGCTGATATTGGTACAAATATATTGTCAGGCATTTTGCCCTGAAGGAATATTTCATAGGCAAGTGTCCTGATGCCATCCCTGAATTCAGGGTTTAATATATGGGAAGCGTAGAATCCCTCCGCATGTTCTGCTTCTTCCTGTACATGATCCCTTGAGCCATCTACTTTGATTATATGAGCCCCATAACTTTCAATCTGTTTCAGCTTGGCTGGATTCGCATTTGAAGGAACGTAAATATTAGTTTTAAAGCCTGCGCTTATTCCATATGCTGCTATTGAAGAACCTGCATTCCCGGAAGAATCTTCATTGATCATTTCTATATTAAGTTCCTTTCTCCTTGAGGCTATATAGGAAATCAGATTTCTTGTACCACGATCCTTGTATGAATAAGTTGGTGAAAAGTAATCCAGTTTGAATGAAAGATCATTATTAATTTTGACAACCGGTGTCCTTACTTCGCCCAGAGTTACCCATCTGGAGATATAATTAAAATTTTTATCCATATCATCATAAAATTTTCCTTCCGGAACAATTTCAAATGGTTCATTGCATTGCCTGCATCTTAACTCGTGCTCGAGCCGTGGATGGCCGTTAAAACAAACTGTGCGCATAAAAATAAGAATACAATTAAAAATAAAATACTATGCAAAAAAATTAAAGGGATGAATAGTAGGATTCATCATATGGTTCTGGCTTAAGTCCCTTTCTTTCCCTTATCTTTGCAACTATTCCAGCCTGCAGTTCATATGGAACACGCTGATATCCAGAGTTTTCTGAACTCCATATAGCTTTTCCGCCTGTTGCGCTCCTTATTGCGGATGCGAAACCTATCATTCCTGAAACAGGGGCATTTGCTATAACAGTGATTTCTTCACCATTCTGCTGCATATCTTCAACAACGCCACGCCTCTGCTGGAGTTCACTGGTTACAGGGCCCATTAATTCCTGTGGAACGCTGATGAAAACTTTCTGCATGGGCTCCATTAATACTCTGCCTGCCTGGCACATTGCACCATATATTGAGTTTCTTCCTGCAGGTATAACCTGTGCCGGCCCTCTGTGGATACTATCCTCATGAAGTTTTGCGTCCATCAGGCTTACCTTCAATCCATATACCTTTTCATTTGCAAGCGGGCCCTTGTCCAGGGATTCGTTAAATGACTCTATAAGAAGTTCCATTGTTTCATCAAGGTACTGGATTCCCTTTGTCATGTCCAGAAGAAGGTTTGCCCCGTGGATAGATACAAGCCCCCTGGCTTCATTATGGTCAAGGCCAGCTTCCTCGAGTATGGCCATGACAGCTTTCTTATCTTTTATTTTAGACCCGTCAGGCACTTTACCTTCCAGGATAGCCTGCACTACACCTTCAGGCAATGGCTCAACTTTGAAATAGAACCTGTTATGCTTGTTGGGTGATTTTCCCTCAAATGGCCCACCTGTTTTGTCCACAGTTTCCCTGTAAACTACAAGGGGAGCTGAGGTAACAACATCAACGTGGTAATCATTTTTTATCCTGTACATTGTGATTTCAAGATGCAATTCTCCCATACCAGAGATTAAATGTTCCCCTGTTTCCTGGTTTATATCTACCTGTATGGACGGGTCTGCCTTGGAAACCGATCTCAGTACATCGATAAGTTTGGGAAGGTCTGCAGTATGTTTTGCTTCAATTGCAAGGGTAACTACTGGATCAGAATAGTGGGACATTGGTTCAAAGTCATCCATATCCTGCAGTGATGATACTGTAGAACCTGCAATTGCTCCCTTTAATCCAACAACTGCTGCGATATTTCCTGCAGCTATTTCGTCTATTGAAATTCTGTCAGGGCCAACCATCATAGATAGTAACTGGACCTTTGATTTTCCAGCTCCTGTAACATATAATTCACTTCCTTTCCTTATTATACCGGAGAAAACTCTTCCCACTGCAATTTCTCCTGCATGCGGGTCTATAAGTATTTTTGTTATCATCATACTTACAGGGCCATTGTCATCACACTTTTCCATAGCCTTGCCTATCTCGCTGTCAAGGTCCCCATGCCATATCTGTGGTATTCTATACTTCTGGGCAACAGCCGGATTTGGAAGGTTTTTGGTAACCATATCAAGAACCACCTTATGTAAAGGTGCTTTTTTAGCCAGTTCCTTCTGTTTTCCTGCACTGACGAGATCTACTATATCTTTAAATGTAACCTTGAATAATGCCATTGCCGGAACAGATAGTGCCCAGTTATGGTATGCTGAACCGAAAGCCACTGTTCCATTTTTAACATTTACAAGCCATGAATCAGCGAATTCCTTCGGTGCATATTTTGTTATAAGCTTGTTTACATCTGTAATAACTTTTATGAAACGTTTCTGCATTTCATCTCCATTCAGCTTCAATTCATTGATAAGCCTGTCCACTTTATTAATAAAAAGCACTGGCTTTACTCTCTCTTTAAGGGCCTGCCTTACCACTGTCTCTGTCTGTGGCATTACACCTTCAACAGAATCCACAACGATTACTGTACCGTCAACTGCCCTCATAGCCCTTGTAACATCACCGCCAAAATCAACATGCCCTGGCGTATCTATAAGATTAATAAGAAATTCTTTTCCATCTACTTCATGCACCATGGAAGCATTAGCTGCATTTATGGTTATTCCTCTTGCCTGCTCCTGTTCATCATAATCAAGCAGCAACTGCTTTCCTGCCAAATCTTCGCTCATCATGCCAGCACCGGCAATAAGATTATCACTCAATGTGGTTTTACCATGGTCTATATGAGCAGCAATATCAATATTTCTGATCAATTCTGGATGTTCGACTAATTTCATTGCTTTTGCAACATTTTCTTCTTTTCGCCCCATTAACAACACCATTTAACGTTTATAATACCGTATCGAAAATCATTATTTAATAATTATTAAAATTTAATGATATTACGACAACAATATGTATTTTGTTATATCCACTATATATTATACGAATTTATATGTTTTCATTTTATTAGTGTGAGTGGTGGAGACCACACCGTTTATATGTGGGATAAATGGGGACTTAAAGTTAATAAATACAATACTAATTATAAAAAAGGGAATTGTTTTAAAACATATCATACATTTCCAACCTTGTTGCGCCTTTTGAATATTGATAGATACGCCGGATTAGTATTATATTTTATGATTCACTATTTAAATTTAATGTTTAATCTCTCTTTTGTTTATATCGTGCAAAGTTACAATGGTATAAACCATACTCAAAAACAACCGCGGGGTCATGGGGTTAAAGGAGAATAATATGTATTTTATTTCAAGACTAAAGAAGAATGCTGGTCATACTAAAATAGAAGAGGAAACGTGGGAATATTAAAAAATTCCATTGACCGATAATAATTTCCATAGCAACACTGAAATTGATGTTATTTTTATGAAATTGCAGATAATTAGATATAAGTATTGGAAATTTAGATGATAATTAAGGAAAAACTTTAATTATTTAAAATATTATGCCTATTTTTTACTAGATATATGACCACTACTATATAAACTATTGTCCCAATAATAAATATGTAAAGTAAAATATTTATGTGGGATATATCATATGCAACTGCTATAAGTTCGACAATAACAAACAATAAAAGTATAATTATCCCTAATTTTATAGATTTTTTTTTGCTTATCTTATTTTCTTCTTTATTATTATGAGTATTGTTCATTTACCATCCCCCATAACATGCATTACCAATCAGATATGTTTGATAACCTATCAAACCTATAGATAGACTTAAGCCTAGAATGAAAAGAGCTATGGCCGCTCCTCCGGTTATCCCAGTGGAAAGAGCTAGACCTCCTAACATTGCTACTACTCCCATTAATTCAACAACAAGAATCGTTATTGATACTATGCATCCCCAACTCCAGTCTATTGCTATTGCACTTGTTTTATCTACAACTATATTTTTTACATTATTATTTGTAAATCCTAACATAGTATTCATTGCTATAGCAATGTATGAATATTCTATGCCAAATTTATTTAATGTACTGTTGCCGGAGAACATATAATTAAATGCAACCAGTTTAACATCGCCTATCAGTGATTTCATTTCATTACTATACGTGCCCTTATAATTCAATGTAAATTCATTGCCTAATAATATCTTTGATGAGTTTATGGGAACTATGTTTGCATATATATAAGATATCTTATTATTATTTTCATTTGCTATTATATCAGCTATTTCTACTTTATAATCTTTGAACTTTTCTGTAAATGCTATTGTATACTTTATAGTGGAATTATTATAATACTGTAATAGATAATTTGAATTGTTTGTTTTAGTATAATTGTATTGATATGCTGTTATACTATTATTTTTTATATCATTGTTATTATAATTATATATGTTGTTTATGGAAGTTTTGTTTATATTAGCTGGTATTATTGTGCCATTGTTAGAATCAATAAAATTGTTCATAAATGTAATGTTCCCGAGTTTAACATAATTATTACATACAGATTTCCAATATTTATATCTGATCATTTGCAATTTCATAAAGATAACATCAATTTACACAGTGTTGCTATGACAATTATTGTCGAGCAATGGAATTATAATTAAAATTCTCTGATTGCTGGTTGTAAATCCAATGGAAAAATTATTATAAAAAATTAAGATCATAATATTGCCTGATGGAAGGGGTAAGGGCTTACTATTAAGTAAGCCCGATTTAATTTATTGCTATTATATTTTATTGAAATTGCTCATGTAATCATGGCCAATATCAAGCTCTTTACTGTTCCTTATTGACCTTACTATTTCCGCAGGAGTATGGTATATATTCATTGATGATTGCAATATCAACAGTACAATATAGGAAATAAGAGTTGCAAATACCTGGTTTATAATTCCATTTAAATCCCTTGATATTAAATGTGTTATTTTTAAAATCCTTTTCATATTTTCAAATATTTTCGATTGTGTCCAGAATTCTGTGTATTTATAAAGGATACCGCTTCTGAAACATTTCCTTTATTTCATCCTTGCATTTATAGTATCCGTTCATCTTCCTGAATGCATGCTTTGAATTGTATTCTATTGACTTATAATAGAATACCTTCATTGCTGAATCTTCATCAGGGAATGATGATATTGTTTTTACCCTTCTCCTTACTTCTCCGTTAAATCTCTCTATGGCATTGGTAGATTTCAATGATTTCCTTATATTTACAGGATAATTATAGAATCTTAATAATTTACCTAGATTCTTTTCAGTATTGTATATAACTTTAGGATACTTACTCTTCCATTTGTATTTAAAATCATTAAATCTTATTATAGCTTCTTCCTTATTATCACATTTAAACATCTTATTCGCATCTATTGTTATTTCATCAATATCTTTCTCCCTTACATTGGATTTTAATCCCCTTGCATAGTGTATTGTACACAATTGGAATTCTGATCGGGGATATATTTCCATTACTTCCTCATCTAAATTCTTTATTCCATCTGCTACAATTAACAATGGCTCCTTTAATCCTCTATTATACAGATCTTCAAGTACTTCCTTGTATGCATTATGTGATTCTTTAACTGTTAAATAGAACCCTAATACTTCATACTCTCCTGTTTCTTTTATTCCTAATGCAAATATAACAGGCTCTTTATCTACATTTCCCCTTCTTAAATAGAAGAATAATCCATCTAAGAATACTGCTATATACCTTTTGTCCAATGGCCTGTTAATAAATTTATAAACCTCTTCTATGGTTAAATCTGTTATTCTGGATATAGTAGATTTAGAATATTTATTCCCTAAAATATCCTCCATTATACCTGCTATTCTCCTTGTAGATATTCCATTGGAATACATTGATACTATAAGATCTTCCATTCCTATTGATCTGTTATATGGTTCTATTACCTGTGTATGGAAATTGCTATCCCTGTCTCTGGGAACATTTAATTGTTTTATTTCACCATACTTTGTCTTTAAATCTCTTTTATATTTTCCATTCTTTATTCCTGGATTTTCCTCTAGATATGCATTTAATTCTGTTTCCATTAATTTCTCTATTTTCTCTTTTATTGCTTCCTTTAATATTCTATCTATATCTACATTCTCAAGAGCCGATATGTTTATATCTGTATTTTCCATATTTTGTTACCTCTCTGCTCAAAAGAGGTATCCTTTCCTGTTATTTAATGATTAAATTCATTGATAACAGGGGGGTTTATATTTACACAAAATTACATACACAACCTATTTTCTCTATTACCCATCTTCTCATGTAGATATAATAAATGTATATTTCAGGAAGGTCCAGTATATCTGTTATATATTCCCTTTTCCTATTATTAATATCCAGTGATACCAATCTTAATTCCAATCCATTTCTAAACCTTACAATCTTAGAATTGAATGTTTCCTCCTTTATTACAGTATAATCAGCATTCTTCTTTATCCTTGAAACAAAATTTATACCTTTTTCCTTTAACTCCATGAACCTGCCAAGATTATAGTACCCTAAATCAAATGTTAATACTGTATTGCCAGATATGTATTCATTGATATATTCCAGCAGATCATCAAATACTTTAGAATCATGTACATTTGCAGGTGTAATTATTGCCTTCAATGGCAAAGGATAGGGGCTTGCAATGGCTGCAGTATGTATTTTTATTCCATTTCTCCTTTCCCCCCTCTGATAGATGCCTGAACCCTTAACCATTGTTTCTATAAATGTAGAATCTATTGCCAGAACACTGTATAATCTGTCAATATAATCATGGTATATATCATACCTGTGTGCCTTTATAAAGGGCCTCAGAATACTGTAAAATACCTTTTCAAATATACTGTATGGCCTTTTATTGTTAAGCTTTGACAGCTGTGATTTGCTTATTCCATTGTTATATGCTATATCTGTAAGGTCATTCTTTTTAATTATTCCAGTTGCTAAAATGGATAGATGTGCTGATAGGTTAAATTTCCTGGAATAGCTGTCTATGCCTATTCCTTCAACCTTTGATTCTTTAGATATTTTATTGCAGTGTTTTTTAAGGATTTTATTGACATTCTCATCCATAATTAAAAATTAAATCATAGAATAAATATGACATGGTCATGCATAATGGTTAAATATAGGAAACTGGTATGTTATTATTTGATTTGGCATCATTAATATTGTTTATATAATTAGTATTGGCAGATGAATATGCAATCATAATAAACATAGTAGCAATCAGTACCGCAACTAGTGCTACATACTTTTGCTTCATAATAAATATAATTCTAAAAAATATATAAACTATTCGATATAGTAATAGTTCAATGGTTTGAATTAACATGGAGTTAATATGGCTTTAAATTTATTTTTGTTTCAATAGGATTTCTGTACAGTGTAAAGATGTGAAAAATACTATGGACTATCTGATACTTTCCATTATGTAATTATTGATCTTATTGACCTTTCTGACTTATTGTTTGCAGGTCGATTTTATTACAAATCGAAATCTATCATCCTCTTATGCCTTAACTGGTTGTTTACAAAATCTCTGGATTTCTTTCATTCATATGGTGTATCTATATGGATGAAATTTTCATTCAATGATTTTTATATGATTCTGTAACGTTTTCATGCGCCCGTTTAGTATTTCCTTTGCCTTATTGTATATCTATTTCAATGTATTATAGATATATTCACTGGCGTGCTCCATTTATTATTTAGATAGTTATCAAGTCGAATATTGGGATAATATAATGGGTAAATTTACAGCAATAGCAGGCCAGCATTAGTAATGACCATTCTATAACTCATTTAGAACAAACTGCATATAGCAAAATAATCTTGAAGATTTCGGAGATAAAGAAAAATTAATTGAAATAAAAAATAATATTAAAAAACACAGATAATTTAGCTTTTTATCTGGATTTCAATCCTGACGCCATCAGGAATGGATATCCTCATTAATTGCCTTAGGGTTCTCTCATCGGCATCCACATCCATAAGGCGTTTGTGTACTCTCATTTCCCAGCGGTCCCATGTTGGAGAACCTTCCCCATCGGGGCTTTTCCTTAATGGAACTTTAAGTTTTTTTGTAGGCAATGGGATTGGACCGTGTATTTCTACACCAGTTCTCTTTGCTATGGCTTTGATCTCGTTGCAAACTACGTCAACTATTTGATTTTCGGTGCCACTCAGTGAAATCCTTGCTTTATATGCCATATATCATCACGCTACTGTGGCTTTTTCAAGGTCTATGCACTGACCGGCTGCAACGGTCATACCCATATCCCTTATTGCAAATCTTCCCAGCTGCGGGAACTCCGATACTTTCTCTATTACAAGGGGTTTGTCAGGTATAACCTTAACTACAGCTATATCCCCTGCTTTTATGAAATCGGGTTTTTCCTTAAGTGTGGTTCCATCCTTCGGGTTTATTGTTTTTATGATTTCTTCAAATCTGCAGGCTATCTGGGCAGTATGTACGTGGAATACAGGTTTGTATCCAGCTGCTATTACACTCGGGTGCTGAAGTACAACTATCTGGGCTGTAAATGATTTTACAACTGTTGGCGGTGCAGATACTGGGCCGCAGACATCTCCTCTCTTCAGGTCGTTCTTTGCAATTCCCCTTACGTTGAATCCTATATTGTCACCAGGTTCAGCGCTTTGCATTGCAGTATGATGCTCCTCTATTGACTTCACTTCCCCTGACTTGTTTGCAGGAAGGAATATTACCTTGTCATTTATTTTAATGACTCCAGTTTCCACTCTCCCTACTGGAACTGTGCCTATACCTGTTATGGAGTAAACATCCTCAACCGGTATTCTAAGCGGTTTGTCTGTTGGTTTTGCTGGTACCTTAAGGTTATTAAGTGCTTCCATAATTGTTGGGCCTTTCCACCATGACAGATTTGCGCTGTTTTTCATGATGTTGTCTCCCTTGTAACCGCTCATGGGTATAATTGGAACATCCTTAAATCCAATCGGGGTAAGCAGTTTTGTAACCTGTTCCTTTACTTCGTTGTACCTTTTTTCACTGTAAGCTGGCTGTGTTGCATCCATCTTGTTGACTGCAACTATGAGCTGTGATACACCAAGGGTCCTGGCAAGGAAAGCGTGCTCTCTTGTCTGTGCCATTACACCGTCACCCTCTCTTGCTGAAACAACAAGCACTGCTGCATCTGCCTGGCTTGTTCCTGTAATCATGTTCTTAACAAAGTCCCTGTGTCCGGGTGCATCAATAATAGTAAAGTAGTATTTGTCTGTCTGGAATTTTCTGTGTGTAAGGTCGATTGTAACTCCTCTTTCCCTTTCTTCCTTAAACCGGTCCATAACCCAGGCAAACTCGAATGTTGCCTTTCCCTTTTCTTCAGACTCTTTCTTGTACTCGTCTATTATGTGCTGTGGGATCTCTCCGTGTTCGAACAATAATCTTCCTACGAAAGTAGACTTTCCATGATCGACATGCCCTATTATAACTAAATTCATATGTGGTAATTCTGCCATTTTCTTTCACCTTTAACCAGGATTGACAATCCTTTCTTTACCATATAATACTTTAATATTTAAATATCTTTCTTATCATAATGGTAGTACAGATAAAAACGCGGGAGTTATACTTGAATCTTTAATTCTAAAAAATGTTTTGTGGCATAATTTCTGGCCCAGAATGGAATACTGGGGCTTTGCCCGTTCTAACCGGATCCTGGATATGGTACCACAAAAAAAGTCAAAATTGTCGAATATTGGGTGTATGATAATTTTTCAAATGAAGGAGGCAGGTTCCGGTGGAATTTAGGCTAGAGAATTTATTTGAAAACTCCTGAAGAATATTTTAACCGGATAGAAACTATGAAAATTGCTCTCTGCAATGATGAATAATAAAAATTAAAAATATCTCGCTCCTGTGATAATAAATATATACTAATTTAAAATATAGCTACATGGATTCTCAATTTAACATTATTTCAAAGGACAAAGATTCAATTAAAGTAGAAATGATAAATTATGACAATACCGTTTTAAGGCCCCTTGTCGAGGAGATATTAAAGGATGATAAGGTTGTGGAATCTCACTATTACATAAAACACCCCGACATAGACAATCCGGAGATTTATGTAAAAGTCAGTACGGGAAAGCCCCAGGCTGCAATTAAAAGAGCTATAAAACGCATGAACAAGATTTACGAATCGCTGGATGCGGAATTGCAGAAGGAACTTGAAAAATTCAAAGCCAGCACAGAAAAAAATGAACAGTAGATATATCCTGGAACTTTCAGGTGAAAATATTGAAATAGCCCACACTGAAATAAAATCTATTCAGGAAACTTATAAAAATTTTCAGATAATTTTCCTCAGTGGTAAATTTGCATTAATTGATGGTGACCCGGGGAAGGTAATGAACTCTGCATTCACCAATTATATATCCAGAGTTATAAATGAAAGTGACGATTACAATAATTTTACGGGAACAGAAATTCCGGATGGTTGTTTTTACGTCAGGGTTATAGGAAAAGCTAAAACAGAGACAGAGGGGATAGAATCTGAAATAGGAAGAAATTTAGGTGGCAAAGGCAGAATATCTTTTAAAAATCCTGATTTTATTGTCAGGGCAATTTTTCTTGATAAATGGTACCTGTGCATCCTCACATATGAAAGGGATAAAAAACGTTTCGAAGAGCGCAGGGCGCCTATGAGGCCATTTTTTTCACCTGTTTCCCTCCACCCCAAATATGCAAGATACCTGGTTAACACATCAGGAACAGCGGAGGGAGATACATTGCTCGACCCGTTCTGTGGAACTGGCGGCATACTCATAGAAGCTTCAATGCTTGGAAGAAAAATAATTGGAAACGATTCAGAACTTAATATGGTAATGGGCACAAAATTGAATTTTAAGTATTTTGGCATAGAGAATTATAAAATGTATAATTTAGATATAGCCAGCTTATCACTGGATAAGAAGGTTGATGGGATAGTCACAGATATGCCGTATGGGAGGAGTTCCGGAATAAATAACCATGACATAGTGGAATTATACCAGGAATCATTTATAAAATTTAATGAATTGTTAAAAAGCGGCGGGAAGTGTTCCATTATAGTAAATAATATCCAGTTTCTGGATTATGCAGTAAAATATTTCAATATAGAAAAAATTGTACCTGTGTACCAGCATAAATCGCTGATCCGGCAATTTGTTATTTTATCCAGGATTAATTAACCGGAGTTATGCTGATCTGGACATTTTCCCCGTCAATATCCCAGACTTTTCCATCGTTGGATGATGAGAATTCTATGCTTTTGCTTAATGTTTCATTCTTTATAAGGTCCATAAACTTCTCTATGGATTTTCTTATATCGCCTGTCACATTTATCTCCGTTTTGATATTACTGGAATATTCCAGATTAAGGTCTTTTCTCATTATCTGTATTCTCCTGATAATTTCCCTTGCATATCCTGCCAGCAGAAGATTGCTGTCAATATTTTTGTTTATGAATACGGATATCCCTGTTTTTTCGTCACTGGCAAAGGCGTATTCCGGTGATGGATCCTCATGGATTTCGAAAAAGTCCGGCGTAAATTCATTGCCTTTATACGTTATTTTGCCGTTCTTTTTAAGTTCACTGTAAATATTTTCTGAATTCAGGTACTCGGCAAATTTATTGGTCTCTCCCCTCAATACTGGAGCTACCTTTGAGAAAACAGGTTTTACTGTTGTTTTAACAGGCCTTTCTCCAAATGGTATAAATTTAATATCCATAGAATTAAGCTCCGGGGATATTATATCAAGAATAGCCGGATTTAATTCCATATCGCTGTACAGCATTATATTGCCCACAACCTGCCTTCCTTTTATATTGGATTCCTGCCTTGCCCGCCTGGAAAGTTCCATTATGGATATGGCATATTTAAATTCCTTTTCCAGATCGCTGTCTATGTAATTATTGTCAGGTTCCGGGTATTTTTCTGAATGGATTGTTTTTTCCGGGCCTGAGAGTTTCTGGTACATATAATCTGTATAGAAGGGCGCCAGTGGTGCAAGAAGTTTCAATATATTTATAAGGGTATAATACAGTGTTTCATATGCCTTCTTCTTCTCATCGTCCAGTTTCCCTTCCCAGAATCTTTTCCTTGATAGCCTCAGGTAATAATTGGAAAAATCGTTTATAAGGTCCATTATGTTTCTGAGGGCTATATGCATGTCAAATTCATCCATATTCTTCCGGGTATTTTCTATTGTAGAATTTAATCTGGAAAGGAGCCACCTGTCCAGAAGGTTGCTGGAGGGTTCAAGGTCCTGGAAGACGAATCCATCCAGGTTCGCATTGGATGCAAAAAATGAGTAAACGTTGGATAGTGTGCCGAACACCTTTCTTGCAGTATCGCCTATGAGCTTCTTGTCAATTGATTTTGAATTCCATGGTGCGCCTGTGTAGAAGAAAAGCCTTGCAGGATCTGCACCATACATAGATATAAAATCTCTGGCTGTAACAAAATTCCCCTTGCTCTTGCTCATTTTCTGCCCGTTTTCATCAAGGATGAAACTCATAGACATTACATTTTTATATGCATTTCTGCCAAAAAGCAGGGATGATATAACATGAAGCGTGTAAAACCAGCCACGTGTCTGGTCGATTGCCTCTGTTATAAAATCTACAGGTATGCCTTCCGTGTTAAAATTTTTGTTAAAGGGATAATGCATAGCGGCATAGCTTGCACTTCCAGAATCAAACCATGTATCTATGACATATGGCTCCCTCTCCATAGTTTCTGAACATTCCGGGCACTTCAGTTTAACAGCATCGATAAATGGCCTGTGGAGGTCATCCGGTATATTGCCACCATGCTTTTCTATGTCTTCCCTGCTTCCAACTGCAAGGTAATGCCCGTTGCTGCATTTCCATATGGGCAATGGAGTTCCCCAGTATCTGTTCCTGCTTAACGCCCAATCCTTTGCATCATTAAGGAAATTTCCGAATCTTCCGTCCTTAAGGTATTCGGGATACCAGTTAACCTTATCATTGTTTTTCTTCAGCAGTTCCCTTATTGTGGATACTTTGATAAACCATGCATCCAGTGGATAATAAAGCAATTTTGTTCCGCACCTGTAGCAAAATGGATATGTATGCTTTATTTTCTGGCTTTTAAATAGAAGGTTATTTTCCTTTAAGTATCCGATTATATCGGGATTAACATCCATGACAAATTTATCTTTCCATGGAACACTATTATCAAATTTCCCCTCTGAATCCACGGGATTTATAAGGCTAACATTGTATTCCTTTGCTATGTCAAAATCGTCAGCCCCGAATGCGGGTGCTGCATGGACTATTCCCGTACCATCCTCTGCTGTTACAAAATCACCGGGGACGACCTGAAGTGCATTCTTGCTAACATGAAGAAATGGCATAAGCTGCTCATAATGTGTTCCAACAAGGTCTTTTCCCTTTATTGTTTTCAGGATTTTTGCATCCTTAAATAATGATTGGACTGTACTGGATAATACATAGTATTCGTTGTTCCCATCCGAGACCAGCGAATAATCAAAATCTTTATTCACAACAAGAAGTTCATTTGATGGCAGTGTCCAGGGCGTTGTTGTCCATGCTATAAGATAACGGTTCATGCTGCCCTTTATCCTGAACTTTACATATACAGATGTGTCATCTGTATTTTTATATCCCTGGGCTACTTCATGGGAACTTAAGGATGTTCCGCATCTGGGGCAATATGGGACAATTTTGTAATCCTTTACAAGCATATTTTCATCAAATAGCTTCTTAAGGGCATACCATTCACTCTCCATATAGTCGTTTCTCAATGTTACATAGGATTTATTCTCATCAATCCAGTATCCTATTTCACTGTCTACTTCGTTCCATTCATCTATGTATGTAAATACACTGTTTCTGCAGTATTCATTGAACTTTTCAATTCCAAAATCCTCTATTTCCTTTTTTGTATTAAACCCGAAATGCTTTTCTGCTTCCAGTTCAACAGGAAGGCCGTGGCAATCCCACCCGCCGGTTCTTCTTCCTATGTCGTATCCGGACATGTATTTATACCTCATGACAGTATCTTTTACTGTCCTGGTCATGAGATGCCCTACATGCGGCCTCCCGTTTGCTGTTGGTGGCCCCTCAAGAAAAGTATATCTTTTAAGATTCCTGTCCTTATTCAATATATCCTCGATGATTTTATTTTCTTTCCAGTATTTCCTTATTTCTTTCTCAATATCCATCGATGATTTGTTAACGTCAATAGTCTGGTAAAAATTGCTACTCATTATCAGTTCAGTAATAAAATGTATTTATTATTTTTTATCAAATCTAATTATATGCAATGTTAATAATCCGCAGGTAGTTGAAAGGGGCCATAAAATATATACTGCCAGCATAAAAATAATCGGGGAAGTTGGAAAGATGCCACAGGATATTTAATTCCTGTACTTGCTGTATGAATATATTAAATCTATGAGGTTTTTCTCCATTTTTTCGTCTATGGTGCCATCTTCTTTCTTTTTAATTATATATTCCTTGGCATCCTTAATGCCTTTCTTTGAAGTGATAGCATATATGCTGCCCCTTACTGCTCCCCTGACACTATCAGGAAGGTCCTTCAGCAGGGTTCCAAGCATGTAGTTAAATTCGTCTTCCCGCCTCATGTCAAGTTTTTTTGAAGCTTTTTCACCATTATTTTCCCGGTAATTTTTATTAACCCTTGTTCCATATTTTCTATATTTGTAATTGGCCATTCACTTTTATAGGTTAAATTTATATTTAATATTTGTTAATTTATATGCTTTACATACAATTTGTAATTGTATAAACATTATATATCAGTAAAAAATATAGTTTAAGGTTTGATATTATGAAAATGCCAAAACAGATAAAAACTTACTGTCCATATTGCAAAAAACATACAGTACATGATGTAGAAAGAGTACGTAAAAGAAAGGCCAGCGAATTAAGGGCAGGCCAGAGGAGATTTAGAAGGGTTACATCAGGTTATGGAGGATTTCCAAGACCAAGATATGAAGGAAGAGAAAAACCAACCAAAAGAATTGCATTGAGGCTTAAGTGCACAGTATGCAAGAAATCTATAACACCACCCACACAGAGAGCCAAGAAATTTGAAATAGTGGAGGCATAAATATGGCAGACGAATTTAAAAAATTGAAGGAAGTAGGAAATAATTTCCTTAAAATTAAATGTAAAGATTGCGGGAATGAACAGATAATTTATTCAAAAGTCTCTTCTGTGGTAGTTTGCAACATCTGTGGGTCAACCATAGCAAAACCAACAGGTTCAACACTTGCCACATCTGGAGAGCTTGTTGAAAAGATAAAATTATAGGCCAGTTATGTCCAGAGATATGCCAGAACCAGGAGATTTAGTAGTTGTTACGATCAAAGAAGTCCAGAATTATGGTGCAATTGTACAGCTGGATGAATATCCTGGCGTTTCAGGTTTTATTCACATAGCTGAGGTCGCAACAGGGTGGATAAAGCACATTAAAGACTTTGTCAGGGTTAACCAGAGAACAGTATGCAAGGTATTGAATGTAGATAGCAACAGGAGGCATGTTGACCTTTCCCTTAAAAGGGTTAACGAGCACCAGAAGAGGGAGAAGATAGAAGAATGGAAAAACGACCAGAAATCTGAGAAACTCCTGGAAATCGTGGCAAAGGAAGCAAACATATCTGATAAGGCTATAACAAAGAATATGGAAGATTACCTGGTATCAGAATATGGAAGTGCCTATGACGCATTCTTTGAGGCTGCATCAAATAAGGAGTTCATGAGCGATAAAAATGAGCCGTGGAAAGATGCATTCATAAAGGTTGCAAAGGAGAACATTTCAATTCCCATGGTAAAGATAGGCGGCGAGATAGATATGTATTCGCTGGCATCCAACGGAATAGAGCTCATAAGGGAAGCTCTTGATGTCGACTCCGGAAACAATATTGAAATAACATATGCAGGGTCTCCAAAATATAGGATTTCCATAGTAGATGAGGATTATAAATCTGCAGAGGAAAAATTGAAAAATGTGCTTGAAAAGATCTCAACTGCATGCAAAAAATACAGCATATCATACAGTTTCACAAGGGACGAACAATGAGAACTTTAATAAGGATATGCCCATCATGCAAACTGTACACAATGAATGATATATGCAGCAATTGTGGAACAGCAACTGTTATGGCAATCCCGATGAAATATTCGCCCGCGGACAAATTCCAGAAGTACAGGATTAAATTGCTTGAGGATGAACACAATGGAAAAAATAATGTTTAAAAATTATGAAGAACCTGAATTAAATTCCCCCATATTCGTAGGCGGGCTACCAGGCATAGGCAATGTTGGCAAAATTACCGTTGATTATTTTGTTGACAAATTAAAAATGAAAAAGCTGGCGGATGTGTATTCCGAATTCCTTCCACCACAGGTATTTATTAACAACAATGTGGTGCACCTGGTCAGGGAATCACTTTATTATAAAAAAACCAGTGGGGAACACGACTTTATTTTCCTCACAGGTGATTTCCAGGGAACTACACAGGAAGGGCAGTATGAACTTTCATATAGAATGCTTGAGTTTCTTAAAAAATATGAAGTTTCAATGATTTATACGCTTGGTGGCTATAGTGTTGGGAAGATAGTTGAAAAACCCCGCGTACTGGGAGCTGTAACAGACAAAAAACTGATAAAGCCCCTTGCCCGCAAAGGTGTTATTTTCTCAGAAGGCGAGCCAAGTGGTGGAATAGTTGGATCTGCCGGATTAATTCTTGGCATGGGAACTGAGCTATTTTCAATCCCCGGTGCCTGTTTTATGGGGGAAACATCAGGATATTTTGCCGACCCCAAGAGTGCAAGGGAAATAATAATGGTTCTGGCAAAGGTTCTTAAGACCAGAATAAACCTGAAAGACATAGATGAAAAAACCAGGCAGCTGGAGGATATAACCGAAAAGATGAAGCAGGAAGCACAGAACAAGGCTCCCAAGGATGACCTGGGATACTTTGGATAAACATTTTACATTATATCCATAGAATCCACACCATTTGTGGATAGTTATAATTTGGTTGGATAATGTCAAATTTTTATATTTTAATAACATGTAGTAATAATGAAAGCCGAAGTTTTTAAACCAGGCAACATTAAAAAATTGAAAAAGGATTTTGACAATATTAATGAATGTGACAAGCCCGTATATTATATGGTAATAAATCTTTTTGAATCTTTTCCGGGCAAAATTTCTGCAATAAAGGTATACAGGGGCAGCGATATTGATTTAAAGATAAGGCTGGGAAATACAGATTACAGATACATAAAAATATTGAAGTCAAAATCGGGGATGTTTGAAATTATGAGGCTACCCCTTGATGAGAGGAAAATTGGGAAATACAGCCTGTATGATATGATCAGGAATGATGTGGAATCCGGAAACGAGCTTAAAAGGGAGACAAGGAATGAAATATTGAAATATATAGATTTTAACAGGAACAGAAAAAAATTGCTTTATATCCTGAATGACAGCGAAAATGCAAATTATTACATTATGAAGGAAACAACAATAAAAGATATTGTGGTGCGTGACATAGAATATATGTATACAAAAAACAGTTCATACAGGGTATATAATGGCACAATACCTGTAAAATTTATAGGGGATTACTGGAGCAGTTACCTTAAAAGAAGGAAAAAGACAGAAATGGATGTATGGAAATCCTTAATAACACAATGAATTTTTAATTTAAAAGAGTTAACAGCATATACCAAAAATTATTAAATATAGTAATTATACGTAATAATGGATTATGATGTTGACGTTGCAGTGGTGGGAGGCGGGCTCGCCGGCATTTCTGCGGCGATAAGTGCTGCAAAAAATGGTCTCTCGGTTATAGTTCTCGAACGTGGGGAACACTCCGGGTCAAAAAATGTATCGGGTGGCAGGATGTATATCCATTCCTTAAAGACACTCCTGGGCGACAGATACAGGGATGCCCCGCTGGAACTGCCGATTAAGAAGGAAACCTTTGAAATTTATACAGGGAATAATAAGGCAAGCTTCTCATTTGAAAATAAAGATACTGAAAATAGTTACTCTATACTCAGGTCAAGGTTTGATGCATGGTTTGCTTCTGAAGCTGAAAATCTTGGAGTTCCTGTATCTTACTCCACACTTGTGTCAGGAATTGATAGGGAAGATGGTGGCCTTGTCGTTAAAAGTGACAGGGGAGATATAAGGACACCACTTGTAATAGAAAGTGATGGTGCTGCAGGTTTTGCTTCCAGATACCTTGGAATAAGGAAGGAAAAGGCATTTAAAATGCAGCCGGTGAAAAATCTACAGGAAAATCCTGATTTCATGCCAAAGCAATTCATGGTCGGAGTAAAGGAAATAGTGGACAAAAAACCTGATGCAGATTATGGTGAAGCAAAAACTATACTCGGGCTTTCCAATGGTGTAAAGGGTGGCGGATTTGCATACACAAATAAGGATTCTACCTCAATAGGGCTGACATTAAAGCTGGATTCCCTGGAGGGGCACAGTGAAAAGGCCTTCAATATAATAGAGGATTTCAGGGAAAAGCTCGGCATTGAGGGGAAGTTGCTTGAATATTCTGCCCATTTAATACCATTTTACAGGTTCGAAACCCTCCCGGCGAGATATGCGGATAACCTTATGGTTACAGGCGACGCAGCAGGATTTTTAATAAACGATGGATTTACAATAAGGGGCATGGACAATGCAATAGAATCCGGGCGCCTTGCGGGGGAAGCTGCTAAAAAAATAACAGATTCCGGTGATTTCAAGGACACATATATTTATGAACAGATGCTGGAGAAAAGCTTTATATTGAAAGATATGCAGGCTGCTTCAAGAGTATCTACATTATTTGGCAATGAAAGGACATTCGATGCATATCCGAAGATGATGGCAGGGATTCTTGAAAGGATGTTCACAGTTACAGACAATCCCCGGGAAAATATAAAAAGTGTTTTGATGGATGAAATAAAAAAGAACAATATCGGGTATTATACATTGCTGCAGGATATGTTAAAGGTGATATAATGGATTTAATAAAGAGACTTGGGCTAAATAAAAATGAAGTTGGAAACCAGAGCCATATAGAGGTCAATACCGAAATGTGCAAAATATGCGTTGATAAGCCATGCATAAAGGTTTGCCCCGCTGGAACATATGAAGAGGATAAGGAAAATGGCATATCTGTCCACTATGAAAGATGCCTGGAATGTGGAGCTGCACTTTATGCATGCCCATTTGGAGCTCTCCAATTCAAGTATCCTGAAAAGGGTGTAAGCTATATTTACGGATAAACTCCTGAAATATTAGCAATACTTAAAATACATCATAATAGCTTAATACTTTTACCTTCCTTTTATTATTTCTTTTCTGCAACTGCATGAGGCAAAATCACAGGACTTTATTGCAAATTCCGGGCACATGTCCAGTATCTCCGGAGTCTTTCTGGCAACAGCAGTTTCAATATTTTCTATAGATGTCCTGCATGCTGAGATAATTTTATCTATGTCAAACTTAACTTCGTGTACTTTTATGGTTTTTTCAAGTTTCGGATATACCACTACTATAAGGCCTTCTTTTATATTTCTCCTTGCGCATGTAATTGCCAGCTCCGAATAATATGTGTCAGGAATATTGTTCGTATATTTTGAATTATTTATCTTTAATAAATATGGAACTATTGTATTTTCGTCATATATATTTTTGATGATGTACCTGTCATCACCGTATAGTGGCAACGTTGATACCTTATTGATGTTTGCTTTTTCGGTTCCGCTTACATTCAGTATTGAACTGTCTATGGAACCCAGGACAAAGAATTTTATATTATTCTTTTCATAATAGGAATCAGGTATCTGCCCGCTGCTTCCTGCATTTCTGGAATCCCCGGTAATTTTGTGGTAATATTTCCTCGGGTATATAAGATCATAAAACCTGAGATCTATAGTACTTTTGCCATGTTCGTATATATCCTGAAGCCGGGATTCCATGCCATAATCCTCTTCTACGGTTGCCACATTGCTTATCCATGAAGAATCACTGTGGCGGAGTGAGTGGCAGGGGCATACCTGTGCCTCTGAGAACTGGCATCCATATCCAAAATATGAACACGGGGGAAAATCTCCGATATCTCCATTTTCCATAGCTCTGGTGATAAGGGAAAAACGGTAAACCATTTCATCTTCTATTATTGCCCTGTCATGTACTGAAACCTTATAAACATAAAATTTTTCATCTGAAAAGAAAACGAGGTAATTGTCTTCCGTGAAATTTTTATTCATTGCAGCATAGAAAAGCAACTGCTCAAGATCAGAACTGTAAACGCTGTATATGCTTTCAAGGTCTATCATGTCAACATGCTTCGTCTTGAATTCAACAATGGAATTATAGAGCATAAAATCTGCCCTCCCAACAACGTTTAATCCTATATCAGCACCGGTCAATATAACTTCAGATCCGGAAAAGCCCGGCAATTGTTCAAACCATTGCCTTGCAAGAAAATGTATTTCCTCTCCGTTTTTCATTCTGGCTTCAACGTTTTCTGGCAGCGGAATCTCTGGATATTTTCTTGTAAAATATGACCTTACAGGGTTTATAAGGTCTGTAACGTAAAGGTATTCGGGAATATCGAAATTTTTTATTTTTATTCTATCTTCCAGTACACGTGAAATGTATGTATTTTCAGTATCACTGAGGATGGAAGATTTAACTTCCCTTAAAAATGACATTATAATACATTGTTCCGGGCTTAAAAAAATTTTGTTTATAGTATTGAAAACTTATTTTCCCGTTTTTTCAACATCTTCAAGGATGCAATGTTTTCCAGGACTTCGCTGAGGTTAACATCATCAACGTTCAAATTATAGTTTTCTACTAATTTTTCCTTAAGTTTTTCTACATCAATTGGGTCTTCCATAAATTTCTTGGAAAGGTTATATGTATCTTCATAAACGTTCCATGGGAATATAAACCAGGCCCACTGTTCCTTTGAAAGCCCTTTTCCGTAGTAATCTGGAGTGTAATTAGAACCATTTACATAAAGCATTGATGTTGTTTTTACCGTTGCGGGGTCAAGGGACTTAATATAATTGTATGAGAGTTTCATGCTTTCTCCAGTATCTGTTATATCATCCACTATGAGAACTTTCTTTCCAGTAATATCATAATTCAATTTTTCCTTTAAAACAGCCTTTCCATCCATTGTAGCCGTTAATCCCCAGTGCTCGGTCTTAATTGACAGTAAATCTTTTTTGAAAAGGTAATCAGCAACCATTCTTGAAGGGACAAGGCCACCACGTGCAATGCCTATAATTATGTCGGGATTATAATTATCCTCTATGACCATTTTCATTATTCCCTTTGTCCATTCTTCTATTTCGTTCCATGAAACATATGTAGCCTTGAATTCCATTTCTATCTATGGATAAGTGGTTATTATTATTTTAAAGTTCTTTAAGTTACATCTCCTCGTGCAATGACAGTGGATAAAAAATATATTAGTATGAAAATTATCTGGCATGAACTCCCCTGTCATAACGGCAAAAAACACGCCAGACAGAGTATAAGGCAGTTATACTTATATCCACGAATACCCCTATACAATATATGGTTTCACGCGAAGACTTGTTCAGAAGCCAGGATAATTGCAGATAACCCCAGGATATTTATAACCTTAATACTGATCAAAGCAAATTCATTCTCCACCAATCCTGTTCAGTCAAACAGGCATCCTGAAGGTTATTTTTGATCTGCTGTTTCAGAAGAGGAGTTCCTGCTCAAAAATGTTAAAATTTTGCCGGATATAATTGCCTTCTCATTTTCATAAATGGCTGGAAATATAAATATATTTGAATCAATGTAGAAAATCTCGGTCATACTCCCCATCTAATATTTTATTTATATCTATATTATTTTTCAATTTCTTAGAATATGTGGCTGTGTAATAAGTTAAGTAGCTTTCAGTTGCTGGCTTCGATTTTTTAATAACTATGCAATCATCATTTAATGATACTATGACTTCTGTATTCTCTTTTACCCCGGTTATATTCCTGATTTCTTTCGGGATAACGACCTGCCCCTTCGGCCCTATCTTCATTTTTTTCTCCATAATAGTTATGTGTATAATCTTTATTTATACTTTATTATATTGAATTTAGAATATATTGTCCCGTAAATATTTCCTATATATACCCTCTAAAAATATAATAAAAGAATATAAGCCCAGAATGAAGTTAAATGAGAAAAAAATAAAATATATAATAAGGGAGAAAAATAAGAGAAGATCATCTACAGAAATAGCTAAGGAAATGAAAATAACAACAAGGTATGTAAATTACATATACAAAAAATACAGGGATAATGGAGAATATACAATAGGTAAAAGGAAACATAGGGAATTAAACAGCAAGGATATAGAAATAGTTAAAAAAATAAGATATGAATACCCTATGTCAGGACCTGAAAGAATAAGGAAATACCTTAAAAGAAAGGGGATAATAATAGCTAAAAACAATATATACAGAATACTGTTATTATTAAATATGGTTGATAACAGCAATAATAAGAAGAAACAGAGAAAATATATAAAATATGAGAGGAAACATAGCAACTCACTATGGCATATGGACTGGACTAAATACAGTGACAGTGAGAAGTTAATAATAATAGAAGATGATGCTTCAAGGTTCATAGTAGGAATGGGAATATACGGTGAGGAAACAATAGATAATACAATAGAAGCACTGGAAATAGCAATAAACACTTACGGTAAGCCTGAAGAGATATTAACAGACCATGGAACACAGTTCTTTTCAAATGGTAAGAATGGAATACCTGGAGATCACAATAAGTTCCAGGAATACTTAGATAACAGTAATATAAAACACATACTTGGAAGGGTAAAACACCCTGAAACAAATGGAAAACTGGAGAGATTAAACTATACCATAAAACGTTTAAGGCCATATTTCAGTACCTGGGAAGAGGTAGTATACCATTACAACTATGAAAGGATGCATGACTCACTGTCAGATGGTGATAATATAGTTACACCAGCAATGGCATATAAAAATAAAATGGTGGTAAAATGAAAAAATATAAATTCATACAGTATATAAAGGAAATAATAATGGGACAGTACAATATTGAATTTAGAAAAATAAATGGTATGGCTAGCCATAAGTTCTGGAATAAGCGGTGACTGTATAAACCAGTCAACCCCTATGATAAACACAAAAACCAGTATGGGATTAGTTTCTTAATGTTGTCAATGATTGCTATAGTATATCTTTTTAATAATATTTGGATTGTGTATATTGTGCATAATTATACCCAGTTAGGAATATTTAATAATCATAAATCCATAAAATAATATGGATTTTTCATTAAGTGATGAACAGAAACTGCTAAGAAAAAATACTGCAGAGTTTTTAGAAAAGAATTTAAAGCCTTTTGTCAGGGAAATAGACAACAATGGAGAAATTCCCATGGAATTTTTCAGGAAAGCCGGAGAAAATGGCATTATTTCACCATTAATTAAACTGAAATATGGCGGGCCAAGCCTCTCATTCATGGATTCTGTAATTATATCTGAGGAAATAGCCAGGATAGATACCAGTATGGCAACATCTGTATACTATTTATTGAATACTTCATGGGCATATGTACTTCAGAAGTACGGAAAACAGGAACTTAAGGATAAGCTGTTGCCAGAAATAGCGAATGGAAGCAAGTTTATCGGCATAGCATCTACTGAACCATCCGGAGGGAGTGATGTTGCTAATATTAAAACAACGGGAAGAATAGAAAATGGAAAGGTAATTATCAACGGAGAGAAGATGTACATAAGCGGCGCAGTGGAAGCCAAAAAGAATGGAGGAGGCCATCTTACACTGGTTAAGACAAAGGAAGGAGTAGGGCATAAGGGGATAACAATGGTATATGTCCCTGCCAACGCAGATGGCATTGAAATTACAAAATTAAATAACATGGGCAGGATGGGTATTTCTACCTCAGGGATAAAATATACAAATGTGGAAGTGCCTGAAGAGAACATAATAGGCGAAATAAACGAAGGATTTTACTATTCCATGGATGGGTTTAACCATGCACGTATAATGGTAGCTGCAGCATGCAACGGATTATCCTACAAAATGCTGGAAGAGGGATTGAACTACATTAAGGAAAGGAAAGCATTCGGAAAACACCTCAGTGACTTTGAGGCCATATCATTCGAAGCTGCAGATTTAAGAACGGATGTAGAAATGGCAGCACTGTTAAACTACAAAGCTGCATACCTTGCAGATGTGGAAGACCCTGATTTTTATATATATAGCTCTATGTCCAAGCTTAAATCACCCCAGATAGCAATGGATACGACAAAAAAGGTAATGATGTGGTTCGGTGCTTATGGCTATACAAAGGATTCAGGAATAGAGATGGCTGCAAGGGGAATATTCTCCTATCTTGTTGGAGCAGAAGGGGCATTGAATATCATGAAAGTTATTATATCTAAAGCAATTTTGAAATAATTATTTTATATTATTGACAGCTATACATATTTACACACACTATATTCAATATATTAATTCTTCTGATAATTCAAACCACTGAGCTCCTCCAAAATACCAATAAATTATTTAATAATAAATTATTTACTAATATTATTATCGTAATATATATATATTGATGTGTTAATATCATTATATATAAAGAGAATGGTAGCAGGTGTATTAATGCTAGTGATGTTTACTATGATTTTATTCGCCCCTGCAATAAGCAGCGGCTATATGGGGGGCAATCAGGTTCAATTGCCGTATTCCCCTATAATATGTACTCAGCATAGTAATTTGATTATTGAAACAAAAAATGTATCGTCAGGTCTATTTAGTTCTGTTAACTCGATCGACACAGGATATTTCAATGTCACACAAACCTATTATTATAATTATCACGACCTGGAACATGATATTGCATGCAATGTATTGGGAAAGGTAACCGGGAACACAGGAGGTTGTACAATAATTACACAACAGTTCAGTTATGTAATCACGGCTTCAAATTCTACCGGGACTTTTAAGGAGTATAACGGATATGTAGTAATGAAAAATCTAGGGTTTAGCTGGGGTGGTTCCTATACACACAATTACGTTGCAATGAATGTAAATCTTGAGATTTATAGTAATGGAGATGTATTTATGCAATATTCCATAGCCTATAGCAGGACACCATCTGAAATCAGTATGGCATTTATAGACATAACTGGCCTGGTAAAAAATATGGATTGTTAGGTGCATAGATGAAGCGAAGAACAATATTTATGACTGTAATTGCTATCTTAATAATATTAACAGCCAGTATTATGATAGCTGTTATAGACAATGTCTCCAGCGAGGTTGACGTAGAAAAGCCTTCGCCTGCAACAAATGGTGCATACTTTGTATATAGCTATACATCAAAGTTACGCTGTAAATCATTTCCGAGTAATTCTATATACAAAAATGAAACACTTAAGCATGGGGACTTATATATAAATGGTCGTATGTATATAAATATTACCGGATCTTCTGCAGTTTTTCATAGTTATTTATGTAACTCTACAGGAACCATTATAGCAAACAGAACATTTTCCGAGCCATTAAATGGAACTGTATTTACGGCTATGTTTCCAGAGGAAAACCACATCAATACAGGAAGTATTGTGATATTCGGCAATAATGTGATAGCAATAAAAGGAATGTATACAACATGCCCCTCTTCACATTATGTAGTTAATTATGGAAAAAAGCAGGTTCAATATATACCATATATTGGCAAGATCGAATCACTAACGGATGTTATACAGGATTACAATTATAGCCTTTTTAATTATGCAAATTTTATACAGTCAAGGGGATATTCAATACTGTCTTCAATATCGATTCCTGGAAATTCCAGCATAGCTGCTATGATACAGGACAATATCGGCATCAAGACATCATGGTTTACAATGAAACTTGACAGAACAAACGTAGGGATAACTGCTATAAATTATATATCCTATATTGAAAAGTATACAATAGTTTATGCGGTGATATGGATAATCGGCATAGGATATTTAATTTCCATAAAGGTAAAAAAGAAGAGATAATAATGGATGGAATATACTTTGACAATGCAACTAAGAGGTTCGACGATATAACTATATTCGAAAACTCTACATTCAGAGTTGATAAGGGAGTTACACTTTTAATCTCCCCAAATGGTTCCGGCAAAAGCACAATTATTTATTTAATAATGGGAAATTACCGCATTAACTCAGGGGAAATATACGTTAACGGCTATAATCCAGTGAACAATCACAGACTGGCTTTTTTAAATACATCGTTAATGCCTGAGAATCCAGTATATTTTGGTTCCGGGACTGTCAGGGAACATATTAGCCTGTTTTCTCGCTTAAAAGGAGTGGCCAGTTCCGAAATATATGGATTTTTGTCATATTTTAAGATGGAACATATTATAAATTCAAGGATATCTTCCTTAAGTATGGGAGAGGCACAGATACTGTACATATCATGTTATTTATCAGGAAACTATAAATTATATATATTTGATGAGCCAAATTCTAACCTTGACCAGCCAAACAGGAGGAGATTCGCTGAAGCTGTAAAATTAAAGCAATTAAATTCTAATTCTATATTTTTGATTACAAGCCACATAAACGATGAATTAAACCAGCAGGCAAATCAAATATTAACAATTACAGGAAATAAAGTCAGGGCATTTTACAGGGATGATATAAATATAGCCTACGCCCTGAAATTTTATGACATTAAAACTGTGGAGGGGAAATTAAAAGGATTAAAACATTTTATGGTTAACGATTCAATAGTCATTAAGAACGCTTCAATAAGGGATATAATAGACGTTATACCTGAAAGCAATATAAAGGAAATTACCAGAATTCCTCCTGCGATGGTTGAGTATTATGAGAATCAAAAATAATCTTATGTCTATTATTTTCCAGGACTTTGACAGCAGGTATTTCATTGAAATAATACTAATAATAGGCATATGTGCAACTGTATATTTCAGTTATATTCAATCTATATCCATATCGCCGCATTTAAATTTTGGTTACCCTGAAATTGGTGTGTTATTTTTTTTCAAGCAATATTTGTATTATGCATCATATCCGTTATTCACTATATTTTATATTGTTACAATAGTTATTTCATCCTATGAAGTATTTTTATTTTCTTCGTCTATAGTACGAAATAAATTTCTTGTTATGTATTCTATGGGATTCAGAAAGAATTCTATAATACTTTCATATTTTATTCTATTTGTTATTTATCCCCTACTCATATTATCCATTTCGTATTTTGTAATCTCCTACGTAGATTTTTTCTCAATAGAATATTATATAATATGGCATCTGGTACTGTTCACTTTTATAAGTTTGATGTTTTTTATAAGTATAGGCATGGTATTATCCGCAATAACAAAAAATTTATTGATCCCGGGTGCTTTCATTATAATATTCTTTTATTTTCTGGTACCGCTTGTATACATAAGGCCACAGAACACAATATTATACCATGTGGTTGATCCTGTATACGGCTATCTAAATTACGGCTTTAACCACATTACTTTTATTGGTGTTATAATAGAAGTATTGCTTTCTTTAATGTTTATATTCCTAACCATGCTGATAGCACGGTATAGAGATATGAAGGTGGTGAGATGAATTATAAAAGCCTGTTACGCATATTTCTTATATTATTAGTTATTTTTGCTGTATTAATTACCTCTATTCCCTTTGCAAACCATTATGATAATTCATTTACTCTTAATACCAAAAACAACATAACTGAAAAATACAATGGAACAACACACTACATAATTCAGGGGCGATACTATTCAGCATTCTTCAGAACATATGGAGGTAAATTGAAATTAATGCCGGACACCAGCATAATTGAAAATGGGCAAAACTATACGATTAATAACTGTGTATCAATTTATTCTGTTAGTCTGCATTATAATAATTCAACTGGCCATAAAATTTTTGAAAAAAATATTCTAAACACAGTAAATGTAAATTTGACAGCCGGATATTATATGATAAAATATAATTCGACACTAACAATTTATGGAAGGGAGAACTCCAGTCAGGTAAATAAATTAAATCTTATAGTTGTTGATCCGCCGGGAAATTATGCAATGATGGCCATTATTTACATTTTTGCCATACCAACAGCAGCCACTGGCATATTATCAGGAATTTTATATAATAAACATAAATAATGGTAAGTCAATAATTATCTTGCATATATTCCATTATTTAAAGTTTTATTGATACGGAGTAAATAACACAACAGTCTACATTTAACATTTTCAGAAAGTGTAGAGATAAATATCTTAAATTCAGGATTTATCTGATATTGCCAGGGCGCATATTTTAATTCTTACCTGATTTGCATTTAGATTAAATATTGTTCCAGGCATTATAGTTATATCATTCCATCATATATTCATCAATGTTTAAAGAGAATTTACTGAAAGATAAGAATATCCTGATTACAGGCGGAGGAACAGGCCTCGGAAAACAGATGACGGAAACTTTCCTGAAATTAGGTGCTACAGTATCAATAATTAGCAGGAAAGAAGAGCATCTTACTGCTGCAAAGGAATATTTTAATAATATGGGATACAAAATTGAAGCTGTGAAATGCGACATAAGGAATCCTGATGAGATTAAAAATGCAGTGGATTTAATAGAAAGTAAAACAGGGAAAATTAATGTTTTAATAAATAATGCAGCAGGAAATTTCATCAGCAGGACAGAGGACCTAACGCCGAAGGCATTTGATACTGTAATGGGGATTGTTTTACATGGGACAGCATATGCTTCACTGGAAATGGGGAAAAGGTGGCTCTCTAATTCCATGAAGGGTACAATACTAAGCATTGTGGCAACATATGCCTGGACAGGTTCCGGATATGTGGTCCCATCTGCAATATCCAAGGCTGGAGTTTTAGCCCTTACAAGGTCTCTTGCAGCCGAATGGGGGCATAAGGGGATAAGGACAGTTGCAATAGCTCCGGGGGCGTTTAAGACTGAAGGTGCGTGGTCAAGACTTCTCCCCGGTGATGATTATGAAAAGCAGATAATATCCGGAAACCCTGAAAGAAGGCTTGCAACAAAGGAAGAAATAGCCAACATAGCTGCTTTTCTTATCTCGGACATGGCAGCCTATATCAATGGGGAAGTTGTTACCGCCGATGGTGGGCAGGCATTATATGGCTCCAGCATGTTCAACATGATGGAAAGCCTTCCTGATGATATATGGAAAATGATGAGGCAAAGGTAATCAGGCAACATTATAATTGCTACCTGATAATTGTGCTGTTATAACCCATATAAAACAATGCTTACAATATTTATAAGAATACCTTTTAATACTCTCTTTTATATAGATATTAATGGCATCTAACGCACGCATACGGTATCTCATTACATCTATTGGCTCGATTATAACCTTTATTTCAGGAATTATAGTATTGCTTTTATTGTTTATTTCGGGGCTTGGAGGAGCAGCACAGCTTCTCTTTTTCAATCCAGCAGGAGCAGCAGTGATAGGCAGTTCCATTGTTATGGCAATTATTCCTATAATATGGATCATTCTGGCATATATTATTTACACCAGGGCAGACGGAGGTAGAAGAAAAGATAAAGTTCTCAATGGGGTTATTATAATATTCCTAGGATTTATAATACTTCTACTGGGTGGCGGATTTGTAATAGGCCCTGTTATGGAAATAGTAGGCGGATTTCTATTGATACTATAGGAATATACCATAATAATGCAATATTAAATTGCCAGTATTCTCAATAGATTAGAAAACTATAGCTAATTATGGGGCAAAGTCAGACACCGCACCACATACAGCAATAAAAATTAACTTTAAGTATTGCTAGATTATAGGCTGAAATTAAGTATATTTATTTTTATCAGACTGTACTCCATATGCTTGAGAATACATCCTGGAAGAAATCATAGATAAATTTCCGGAAATGTGCAGGATATTTTTATATAGTGCTAAACATTGACAAACGTATGGATAGTATTTTTAAATTGGGATTTCAAAAAAAGGAAACGGTCAGACAGGCTGCAGGTGAAAGCCTTGCAAGATTTATTATAATAGCTATTGTTGCTGGCCTGCCTGCTTTTCTGGAAGGGTTTGATGGAGAAATTTATTCCTTCGGATCGACGTATATTGTTCCCTCGCTGACAGGCCCGCTATACCTCTCAATAGGGCTTATACTTACAGGGTATGCTATAGGCATAGCCATATTCAGCCTTGTGGGAGGATACTTATTTGATAGGTATTCAGTTAAGAACACCGTTATTCTCTCTGTGCTGGTGTTTTCAGCCTTCACCATAATGACAGGCTTTGTTACAACAACACCTGAATTATTCATAGCAAGGCTTGGCGTTGGAGTGGGTGTTGGCATATTCCAGCCTGCTGGAGTAGCTCTACTTGGCGACATATTCTATGAAACCAGGGGGAGGGCTGTATCTGTCTGGGCCACTTTCTTCTCAATAGGGCTATTTGCCAGCCCTTATCTTATAGAACCATTCCTTCCTGCATTCAGGCTTCCATTCGAAATATCTGGTGCACTGGCAATAATTATCCTGGCACTGGTAATAATGGTAATACCTGTTACATTCAAAAAGGAAAAGCCAACAACAAAATTGAACATAAGAAATGTCTTCAACAGGAATATTATACTTTTATCCATATCGGTATTCTTCTTCGGAATAGCATTATTTGCAGGATACCTTGGCTATTTCTCCGACTACCTGATAAAGGGCCTTCTAATATCTAAAGGGAATGCGGCTATAATAGCTTCAATGGCAGGAGCAGGGGGATTCATAATGGCTTTCCCCATTGGATACACAGCCGATAAGATAGGAAGAAAGTATATGGTGATAATAACCTCACTTTTAATTGCTTTCGGTTCCCTGGGAATGTTTTTCCTGTTTACATCATTTGCAGGGCTTATTGTATCTACTTTCATTTTTGGAGCCGGATGGGGAGTCTATGTTGACCTTCTTGTGGCCCTCGGGCAGGATTCCGTAGAGGATAGGATAGTTGGGACGATTTCTGGTTTTCTATTCTTTATATTCAATGTGGGAACCATAATAGGAGGGCCATTATACGAAGCTCTCCTATCAGAGGGATTCAAGAAAACATCGCTTCTGTCTGTAATTATACCTGCATTCCTGGCAGTATTGTTTGTGGTGTTCACAAAAAAGATGACAAAAAGCACAATAGAAGAACATCCGGAATTCGAGAAGCAGGCATCATAATTTTTTAAATTTTAACTCTCATTTCTTAATTTATATATGTGACGGTGCAAAAGGTATAAAATTACAAGTATTATTACAGTTGGCAATGCCGCATAATAGGTGAAAAACTTGAATGAAAAATAAATATTCGATACAGCGGCGTAAATTACCATTATAATGGCCACTGCACCTATAATGTAATCTAAAATGGCAAGCCTTTCCATAGCTTCGGATTTTTACCTTATATATTAAGTTTTATTAAGTGGCATGGTACATGCAGATATATTTTTATGTAAAATTATTAAATAATTAGAACCGATATATTGAAAGATGGGATTTGGGTGCAGAATTTGATAGCTCTTTTAAAAGGCTGTTATGGTGGATATTTATATCTACAAGGGGAGGGGAAATGCGTATTAAAGTAATGAAATCGCTGATGGAATCCCCTAAAAACGCTTATGGATTGAGTTGTAGCCTTGGTGTAAATTACCGTACCATTGAACACCATATGAAAGTTCTGCTTTCAAATAATTTTGTTGTTGTACAGGGCCAGGGTTACGGGAAGGTATACTTTCCAAGCCCCACTCTGGTAAACAATATCAAAACATTTCAAGAAACACTTGCGGCTGCAGGGATTAAATGGGATCCTTAATTATAGATTTGGTATGTAACAAATTCCATGATAATAGCAATAGTATATCTGGCTAAATCTAACACTTATAAAGCGTATTCTATGTTAAGTGCCGGAAAACTATGACAGGAAGATAGAATTAAATTATATGTTAATTATAACGTAACTGTTTATTCAGATTTATACAGAATTTGCATATAACTTATCTATAATTTGTATGTAATTTTGAAATATTCTTAAATTAATTTCACTTATAATCAAGTGATAAATATGAACATGAAAATGTTAACAGCTATATTTATTGCTTTGACAATAATATTTGCAGGGCTTTTTATAGGTTTTTACGCCGTTGATAACTCAACAATTGCACATAAAGATACCCAGCTAAAAAAATCACAGGATGCATACAGCGATGCAAAAGCATCATCAGCTCTGGAAGCGGCTTATGCCCACTGGAACAATATAACCATAGAGAATCTTGCAAATGTTTCTGCTGGATACACAGATAATGCAACGTTGCACTGGATCGGGGGGCCTTTAAATGGAGTGTACTCTGGAATAACTAGCATAAATTCAACCTGGAGCAAGTTCTTCAAGACATGGTCAGCAGTATGGTTTTATGCAGAAACACCACCAACTGTGATAGTAAATGGCAATTATTCAAATGTAACATCAACCAACCAGTTTATATTAACGCCATTCAACAATGAAACACAGGTACAGTACCTGAATGTAAGCTATACACTTAATATGATGTATATGAATAACAGCTGGCACATATACAATGAAATATGGCATATAACAGGGTCTGGATATGTATCATATGCACAGGAATTTGCAGAGTACAATGAGATTAATGCATTATCATTGCAGCACTGGAACCAGATAGCAATTGAGAATCTGTCGCTAATAATGAAAGAATATGCAAATAATGCAACGTTGCACTGGATCGGAGGGCCATTAAACGGAACATATTCCGGAATAACAAGCATAAATTCAACATGGAACAAGTTCTTCACAGCCTGGAAAGCCGTATGGTTCTATGCATCAACCAGCACTACGAATAATCCGGAAATATCGATAAACGGGAATATGGCAACAGTAAGTGCAAACTTTACACAGTTTATAGTCCAGAATGCAACAACAAATGCGTTCCAGTATATAAATACAACATATGCTATAACATACTATAACTATGGATTCAACGGCCATCTGGGAGAAAACAGTTTCAAAATAGTAAATGAAACATTCCGCATAACCGGTTCAGGGAATTTAACTGATCTTTAATAAACTAAATATTTTTATTTTGTACTTATATTTAGCAAATAAATTATAATAAAGAAAAATTATAGGGTAATTCAATGGAATATATATGGATAACAAATATGGTAATTATTGCTATTGAATTCATAATATTTTTAATAATCAGCTTTAGCTACATAAAAAATTATAAAAAAACTGGATTAAAAGTATATAATCAAATATTTGTATTCTTATTTGTATTCATGGTTCAAAGTGCAATGACACTCTATATTTATTACAATTTTTCAAAATTTCTGGGATTAAATGTGTCTTTACCATTATTAATTATAAATATTACAGGATTAACAGGAACTGTATTATTGTATAGATTTATATCGCAGTAATTTTCCATGGTAATTTGCATCTTTTCTAGAATAAAAACCGTATAATAGAATAATTTAACATTTCAGGGCATTATATTTCTAACATTGTTTGATATTCATCCAGTTTTACAGGTTTTCCTTATCTTAAATAGGGAGTATAAACTTCAAAATATATATTTACAGGATAAATTATAAATTTGAAACAAATAAATGAAAAATTAGTAGAACCATTAATATAGATTGATATCATATTTCCTTATGGAGACTGAAGAATACATAATTGCAATGCGGGAATATTTCCACGAAAACCCGGAATTGAGCTTTAAAGAATTTAAAACTGCAGATAGGCTGGAAAAGGAATTAAGAGATATGGGCTTAAACCCGAAAAGGATCACAGAAACCGGAATAATTGCAGATATAAAGGGAAATGGGAAAAAAACAGTGGCAATAAGGGCAGATATAGATGCTTTGCCAGTTACAGAAGAAAACAAAGTTAGCTATGTGTCTAAAAATAAAGGTGTAATGCATGCCTGCGGCCATGATACCCATATGGCCATGCTATTAGGAGCAGCAAAAATGCTGATAGTAGAAAAGGAAAAACTCAATGGCAACATAAGGTTAATTTTCCAGCCAGCCGAGGAACTCCCTCCAGGTGGTGCGGTTGGCATGATTAAAAACGGTGCACTGGAGAATGTGGACTTTGTAATAGGGCAGCATATAATGGGATTTATACCTGCAGGAAAGATAGCAATATACTATAAGGAAATGATGGCAAATGCAGACGAATTTGATATTAAAATACATGGGAAAGGCGGGCATGGTTCTGCGCCACAGGATTCAATTGATGCTATTTACATAACCGCACACCTTATAGAAATGCTGAATACAATTGTTTCAAGGGAAATTGACCCACAGGAGCCTGCAGTAATAACAACCGGAACAGTGAATTCAGGATATAGATATAACATAATAGCTGCACATGCGGAACTCACAGGAACTGTAAGGACATTCAACATAGAGGTTCAGGAAAAGATAATAAAAAGGATAAAGGATATATTAGAAGGACTAAAATCCATTTATGGAATTGAATATGAGTATGAATACAAGAAGGGATATCCAGTTCTGGTAAATAACGAAAAAATAGCTAAATATATAGAGGAAGCGGCAAAGAGGATTGTTGGGAAAGATAATATAATACATCCAAAGCCCAATATGGGAGGTGAAGACTTCGCATACTTCCTGCAGAAAGTTCCTGGGGCTTATTATTTCATTGGCGGGAGCAATTCTGAAAGAGGAATTGATTCTATGAATCATTCGCCAACTTTTGATGTGGATGAAAGTGCACTTTATACCGGTGCGAAGGTTTTGAAGGAAGCCGCAATGGAAATATTGAATAAGGAATAAATTAACTATTTTATCCAAAATTATTTATTTATAGTCCAATTATTAGATAATGAGCTTGAAATCTGATTTTACTATTGATGTTATAGATACACATACAGAGGGAGAGCCAACACGTATTATGTTCTGGAATAACATTCCTAAAAATTTAAGGGATGCACTTTCTGTGAGAAAATATTTCATTGACCATTATGATTACATAAGAAAAATATTGCTTCTTGAACCCAGAGGGCATAAGGACCAGTTCGGTGCCATTCTCCTTCCTCCGGTAAACCCTGATAGCGATTACACAGTGATTTATCCTACAACCGAATCATATCTTGATATGTGCGGGCATGCAACAATTGGTGTGAGCACTGCGCTGGTTGCACTGGGGTATGTCCCATTTGAAGGAAATGAGAAAACACTGGTATATGACACAGTAGCTGGGACTGTTAAGGCGATGGTTAAGATAGAAAACGGAGAACCTGTTTCCGTCTCCATAGTGGATGTCAAATCATATTTTGTAAAGAAGATTAAGGTAAATGTGAACGGTAAAAATGTGGATGTAAATATCTCATATGGGGGAAATTTCTACGCCATTGTAAATTCTAAGGACCTGGGAGTTGATGTGGAGCCTGAATATATTGATGACCTGCTTGCATACGGGAAAATAATAAGGGAAAAAGCATATGAAACTTTAAAAGAACTATACCCTGAAAACCGTAAAAACCTGGAGCCACTTGCAATGATAACCGATAATAACCATGATTACCGCGCAATAGTTACCTTTGCAGGCAATAGCTTTGATAGGTCGCCATGTGGAACGGGAACTGCTGCCAGGGCCGCTTTTCTTGTCCATGAGGGGAAGTTGAAACTTGATGGCAGCTACGTTAATGAGTCAATTCTCAGGACAAAATTTGAATGCAGGATAATATCGTGGGAGAAAGTCAACGACACCATTGCAATTATCCCTGAAATTACAGGGAGGGCATGGGTAACACAGCTGTGCAAGATTATAGTTGACCCATCAGATCCTTTAAAACACGGGTTTCTGGTACAGTGATTATTCATTAAACAATTGTTTTTTTGTGTAAATATTTCGCAATATTTATTTATATTTATGTTATAAAACACTATAAATGCCGGACACAATATATGTTTATGAAAACCATAAAATTACGGGCCCAGATGGTTATAATGTGGATATTATTATCTCTGATCATGGAAAAGAAATAACCATAGAAGGGACTGACAATATACAATTAAAACGGGAAAAGGGCAAATATATCATAAGCCATAACTTCCTCGAAGAAGGCAGCCTAGAAAGAGGTTCTGCAATGGATTACATGGGAAACAATTTCTGGATTCCGAAAAAGGATATGAAAAAGTTAAACATGGGAAACATAGATTTCGCTATTTATTCTCAAAATATAGAAGTTGCATATATTAACAAATTCAAAAATAGCCTCAATATAAGTATAGAGAAGAAAAATTATATCATCCCTGTAATGATATACATTGCAGTCCTTTCCAGAAGGTTAAAGGAAAGATTCGGAAAATTATATACGAAAATCGGTGCTCTGCGTCTAGGGGGATTAATTATGCCTTCTATGGGTGGCATTTTCTCATTCATAGGGATTGACGTGCATTCATTTATGCTTTCTATAGTGAGCCTTGCTGCTATGATTGTATTCAGTGTTCCTGCTTTGGTGTTGCAAAAAAAATCTCTGTTTTAATTATTTTAATAACCTCCAGGGAAAATAGATTATATTGAAATATTTTGTTGTCATAGTTAAAAAAGCAAGGGCAAAGTGATAAAGTAAATGAAAATGGTATTTATAGCTGGAAAGGCCAGTATATTAAAAATTTTGAAAGTATTTGTGAAATGCAAATAAATAAATATTGAAGTGGGATAAAATTACTATGGCAGAGATTGATTTTGGAACATATCACCATTCATCTTTAGAAGAGTCTATAAAATTAAGGGGACTGGTAAAAGAAAAGATGAACCAGGTACTTGACACGTTGTATCCAGCAACTCAAAAAATAAATATTCTTGATGCGGGTTGCGGCCTCGGCTTTATGGTTTCCATAGCTGCAAAACATTTTCCCTATGCATCAATCACAGGAATTGACATATTTAACCATGATAGCCTTTCAGGGTCCTCCATGGAAAAGGCACTTCAAAATATGAAGGAACTTGGCATAGATAATAGAGTTGTATTGATTAACCACAACCTCTTAACTCCTTTTACCATAGAAACAAAATTTGACCTTGCAATGTCAAACCTGGTTTTCCATAATCTAGGAAAAAATAGATTTAGGGCCTATGATAATGTTATTGAATGCCTTAATGGCGGGGCTTATTTTATCCTTATCGACCTTCTGCCAGAACAATCTATAGATATGGATTATTTAAGAAATAGCTTTTCTACAGTTATGGAAATACCCATCACAGGCAATGGGAAATGGGATTTGCAGTTGAAGGTATTTCAAAAAATTTAATTGAAAAATAACAAAATATAAAAAAATAAATTATTTTATCTGGAATGCTTTACGAATAATACCAGAATTCCAGCTACCAGAGCAAATAATGCCATCCCATAAACACCTGCTACGAAGGAATGCGTTACGGTCTCAAGCCCCCCAACAACTATAGGGCCAACTGCACCTCCCAGGTTGCCCAATCCGTTGATAAGCCCTATTGATGCTGCAGAACTTTCCTTTGTTAATGATTCCTGGGGTATATTCCAGAAAACCGGGAGGAAGGTGAATATTCCAATAGCTGATATTGTGAAGAAAGCAAAAGATACATAGACGTTCGATATTGAGAATGCACTTATTGCAAGCCCTATAAAAGCAATAAAGAATATAATGGCTGTAAGTTTTTTCCTATCGCCTTTTCTATCAGAATACCTGAGTATGAAGATAAGTGCTATGGCTGCAACTATATATGGTATATCAGACAGGAAACTGGAAGAAGCTGCGTTAACATGTGCAAAAGACCCTATAATTGACGGCAGCCATATAGAATACCCATAGAGTGCTGTTACGCCGAAGAAGTATACAAGTGTTAATAAAATAACATCAGGCTCCATTAATGCCTTCTTCCAAGGGATTTTTAAAGCTTTATTTTTTTGCTCAATATCAAGGTCTGATTCAAGGGCATTTATTTCATCTTTGTTCATCCATTTGGCCTGTGATGGAAAATCAGTTAGAACTATCCATAAGATTACTACTGAGATCAGGGCAAGTATACCTTCAATTATAAATAGATATCTCCAGCCAGGATTATCGTGATAAACTGTAAAAATTTCACCGGAAAGTAAGCCACCAAATATGCCAGCAACCGGAATTGCAGCATTGAAAAAGGCATTCGCAACTCCTCTCTCAGACTCAACAAACCATACGCCCATAAAGAACATAACTCCCGCATAGAATGGAGCCTCTGCCAATCCAAGAATGAATCTCAGGGCATAAATTTCTGGCACATTTTGGACAAAACCGGTTATAATTGTTATTATTCCCCATGCAGTAAAGGCTATTCCGAATATTTTTCTTACACCTACTTTGTTTATTCTTAATGTGGTAAACACCTGTGGTATGGCGTATGCCACGAAAAACAGTGCCGATGCTATGCCTGCAATTAAATCAGCTGATGATTTCGGTACCCCTATATCAGGGAACATCCCTGCAGATATTGCATAGGATAAGTTCACCCGGTCTAAAAAATTTATAACGTAGAGATAGTGTGTTGCATAATTCATTCTAATTTAATAATTATCCCATAATAAATTTAAAACTTAAAAGGAAAAACCCCTATATAGTGAAATATAGGGGTGATTTGCTTTGACTCCACAAATCAATAATAAAATAAATAGAAGTATAAAAAGATACTGGATTGGTTCAAACAGGAGATGGGAAAAGTATAATGAATCACTTGTAGATAGAATAGAATACCTTACAGATTTATCATTCATTAAAGATTATGATACTTTACTGGAGGAAAATAATAGTGGAAAAATAGGCCATCCATACAAAGTTCCTGATGCATTAATAATGTATTTAGCCAGATTGCGATCTATATTCAATATACCATTTAGAACTCTTGAAGGCATGTTAAGATCCTTAGCAATTATAGCTAATATAAAATCAATATCATACAGTGAAATATTCAGGAGGATAAGGAGAATCAAGCCTGAATTGAATAATATTAACAGTAAGCTGGATTGCATTATAGATTCTACTGGATATAAGATAACAATAAGGGGAGATTATTTAAGGCATAAATGGCATAGGAAAAGGAAGGGATGGATAAAACTGCATGTAATAATATCATTAAAAGATGTTACTGTATTATCATTCACAATTACAGATGAGCATACACATTGGTGCGTACCCTTTATTATTTAGACAGTTATCAAGTGGAATATATAGAAATGGATAAATATAAATTAGAATATAATGAGGTGATATGATGGAGAAATTTACAGCAGATGAAAAGGTAGCAATAGTAATGGAATCATTTACAGCAAACAATATAGCAGAGCTATGCAGAAGGCATGGAGTATCTGTATCAAACTTCTATAAATGGAGGGATAAGTTTATAGAATCAGGGAAAAAGGGATTCTATGGTTCTGGAGTAAACAATGGGTATGAGAAGGAGATTGATAAACTAAAGAGGCTGGTAGGTGACCAGGCCTTAGTCATAGACGAATTAAAAAAAAATTACAGAGGGAGGAGATAATGGAAACAGTGAATAACCTTGGAGATAAACTGTCTGTATCAAGGTTCTCTAAAATAACAGGAATACAGAGGTCATATATCCACTATAACAGGAAAAGTACAGTAAGGCATAGGAAATCAAGGATACCTGAAAATATAATAAATAAGGTACTGGAAATATCAGGAAAAAGGGTAACATACGGGCACAGGAGAATATGGGCTGTATTAAGGAATGAAGGGGTTAAAATAAACATAAAAACAGTAAGGAGAATAATAAAATCTAATAATTTACAGCTCCCATATGCAAAGCATAAGAACAGGACAAATAAAAGGAATTTAACAAAGCCCTCAGACATAAACCAGCTATGGGAAACTGATATCCATTATGTCAGGACACATAATGGGATGTGCTATTTAATGGCTGTAAAGGATTGTTTCTCTAAAAGGTGGCTATCATATAATTTCTCAAGGGCATGCACAGCTAAAGACTGTGTAAAGCCTATAGAAGATGCATATGCCATAAGATACAAAGATTCTAACTTAAACAATCTGGTACTTAGGACAGACAATGGCCCACAGTACATAGCCAGGGAATTCAAAACTCCTGCAAGGCTATTGAATATACCTCATGAGTACATAGAGAAACAGACACCTGAGGACAATGGTGATATAGAATCATTCCACAATTCATTGAAAACTGATTATATATGGCTAAATGACCTTGAAAGCTATGAAGATGCTAAGGAATTAATAGAATATGCATTCAATGATTACAATAATTACAGGCCACATTCTTCTATAGGCTATTTAACACCTGTAGAATTTGAAAAGCAATGGAACAGCAGTGAAGAATTCAGGAATAAGTTTCTGAAGGAGAGAAAGAAAAAGGAGGAAAGAAGATTGAAAAACAGGAAAATTAATATAAGCAGGAGGAATGAAAGTGTCTCAATATTACACTAAAAAACTGTCCAAATTTTGGGGGAACAGATCACACATGATTCTAAGGCTGCCAGAAAACTATTGAGTAAGATGAAAAATAATATTCTAAGAATATTTGGAGATAGGGGATATGATTCAAAATATATCTACAATATGTTTGGATATAATGCAGTAATACCACCCAGGAAAAATGCTTCTACCAAATCCAGAGGTTCATATGCAAGGGCTAAGATTGTGAGATTTATAAAAAAGAACTCCATGGAACAGTGGAAAGAGAATAATAGCTATAGCAAAAGGTGGATTGTAGAAATATATTTTTCAGGATTAAAAAGAGTAATGACAGAGATAATTAAAGCTAAGAAAATAGAGTATATTATACAGGAATTAGCTCTTAAGGTAGTCAATTACAATATTATGAGGGGGATGACACATGCCTATTAATTATGCAACACACTAACGTAGAGAAAAAATAGTATAGGTGCTATCCTTATATATCTCTTCTTCAACGAAGAAGCAACACTAAACTTAGTAGTTTCCATAACAACTAGGATAAATATCTTATATATAAAATGTTACATGATAACAGTGGGCATGTATGATGGTTTTAAATATATATTAATAGATATTTATGTGGTGGATTATAAACTTTTTTTAATTCACGTTGTTAATAGTAGATTGACTCTAGGCCTTCTTAGCCAGGTTAACGGCAGAAACTACATCTTCTTCAGTTATATCATTTTCCTCCAGAAAATCAGCGAAATATTTATCAACTACCTCTTTCTCAAAGGTTGATCTTTTAGTGAATTTTGGGTATCTTGAATACACTGTATCAAGTAATTCTGTTAAACTCATATAATTGAAGGTAGACTTGACCTTAAATATTTGTTGCTTCTCAAAATCATGTAAGTTATTCCAAACTGAAGCAGCGATTTTAAAACCTTTGTTGGTAAGTTTTATCCTATCAAATGAAATTAGTCCTATTGATTGTAAATCAGTAAGATCTCGGGAAAGTCCATCTGAAAATGGACCATAAAAAGAGGCTCGAAGTGATAGGTCTCTTTAGTATAGATGAATGAAGTTCTTCTACAGAGAAGGAAAATCTCTTTCTATAAATGTGTAACTGATCGTATTGGCTCATTATTCTTCATGGACTTCCCACACGCATAGATGAAAGAAAGTAATAAATCACTCCTTGAGACCATATAAAGAAAGTATTCCATTGTTATACACATTTCTTGTGTAACGCAGTAAGTTTTCACGAGTAGAGATTGGTTGTGCATCTCGGATAAAATAGTGGATAAGTCGGGATTTAATTATAACTTAATCTGGATAGAAGAACCTGAAAATACTAAAGAAATTTTATTGACACCATAAATAACATTTAAATATCGTTTAAGCATAAAAATATGTTATGCCAAAAACAATTACCATTAAAAAGTCTGTGTATGATAAGTTAATCGGGTTCAAAAAGGAGAACGAAAGCTTTAGTGAGTTATTGGATAGGTTGATAAAATCACAGAGCAAGTATGAACTTCTTCTGTCACTGAGACAGAGCGTTGAATTAGAAGGAAAGGAAGACCTTCTGAAAGAAGTACAAAATAAAAGGTGAAAGACGGGAAATTTATGTTATTATTTAGATACTCGACAAGAAATCGGATAAAGTACACGTGCTCATGTCAAAGATTATTGACAGCGGGGAAGATTACTGCACAAGCTCTATAAATTTACACGAGGTACTATATGGAATTAAAAAATATTCTAAAGATTCTAAATTGGTCATGCAGATTCCAGTTTTAGGCTACAGTAAAAGTGACACTGAACTGTCTGTAGACTTAGAACTAAGTGCCGAAAGAAGTGGGAAAGCTATTCCCAGAATGGATGTAATCATAGCAGCAATAGCAATAAACAATGGGTGTTCACTTTACACTTTAGACAACCATTTTGAAGTTTTAATGGATATTGGCCTAAAGCTGTTAAGGTTATGATTTTTAAAATATACTAATAACCCATAAAGCCTGAAGTCAGAAATATAATTCCAAATACTGATAGAAATAATATTCTAATTCCTGCTTTTTCTGTATGCTCTTAAACCACCCTGAATGAATAATCTAACCATTGCACCCAGGATAAACAATATGCCAAGTGCAAATGAACCTGCCCATACTAAGGATTTAACTCCCATATAGAACGTCAGGATACCAAATAAGAATAAAGTGATTCCAATAACTAAACTCATAATGCCAGTTCTAAATAACCAGGGAGAATCTTTTTCCATTATAAGAATAACTGCAACACCAATAAATGCCATAGAAAAAACTAATGGTAAAACTATTGGCAATGCTGATATAAAATGCCCATTGTACTTCAGGTTGTTAGATAGAAATATTGAAAGATAGAGAAGTGCCAAACCGCCAACATAGAAAAGAAGGGACTTATAGGTGTTTTCATATCTCAATATTTATTCTCCTCCTTAATCCCATCAGGCCCTTGTATAAAAAATTTATTTTAATAAAATTTAAATATTTACACTAATTGCTCTTTTAATATCATCCGGTATTCCTGAGGAATTTGCTAAAAAGCGTACTTCAAGGGTTGCATGCCCTAACTGCTAGTACGAGTTCAATTTTATACATTCAAAGTATGGGTCAATTACTGCAGTAAGAGCCGTAGCGTATGGGTATTCAAATGCCCCAGATGAGACCAGAAAGAGAGTTTTGATCTTACAGATCATGAGTATGATTCATCTATTCCTACATATGTAGATCCTGGTTTTGGAAAGTTATTTGCATGTATAATACCTCTTTCTATTGGGCTTGCGATCTCTGTAAGTGTACTGGGTATTTTACTTCCATCTGCGTATAAGGCATTGGCACTTATACCTCTTATTCCCTATGTAATAGCTATGGTATGGCTTACTATGCTTATGATGAAAACGTCTAAGATGAAATTGTGGAAACCAGCATAATCTACATAAGTTATTTTCAGAAGCGAGCAATAGACAAGATTTCATACTACTAATAGTTAAAACAGATTTTGCAACAGGATTTTAAAAACATTGGCTCACATCATCTTCCAGAAGAGATTCCTGACACTCAGGTTGCTTAACTGTAAATGTGTTTGATAAATTATGGCATAAAAGTATTAGATTGTATGGACCGGTCGGGATTTGGACCCGAGCCCTCTTGCTTGCGAAGCAAGCGATCTACCGCTGATCTACCGGCCCTAATTGATTTCACTGCCGATATAGGACAATTTGGCCAGAAGTGCATCCATCTGTATATTGTCTGTGCCTCCTTCAACAATTCTGAATTCAGCCTCAGCCAGTGCCATGATTATTTCGAGCTTCTGCTTGTATGCTATCTGCTCTCCTCGTATAGATGAGTGCATCCCTTTTATTATATCTATTCCTGACAATCCATAGTCGATTAACATCTTGTCAAGATAATTCCTGGCATCGTTAAAATTTCCTTCAATTGCCATATTGATCAGATTTTTATATTCGTCCCTGTTAATTTCCCCTGATATCTCATATATTGCGGTAGCGGAAACTTTTCCTGAAAGCTTTACTGCCTGGAGGACGTTTACGGCTTTTCTCATATCGCCATCTGAGATTTCGTATATGGCATCAAGGGAATCATCGTCTATTTCAAAATTCTCCTTTTTAGCTATATCCTTTAACCTATTCTTCATTGATTCCCTGTCAATGGGCTTGAAACGGAGAACAACACACCTGGATTGAATCGGTGGAATTATCTTGGATGAATAGTTACAGGAAAATATAAAACGGGTTGTGTTGTAAAACATCTCCATTGTCCTTCTCAATGCAGCCTGGGCATCCCCTGTAAGGTGGTCTGCTTCATCAAGGAATATGATCTTAAATCCCAGATCATTTGATGGCCTGATCTTGGCAAAGTTTTTGATATTGTCCCTAATAATATCTATGCCACGGTCATTGGATGCATTTAATTCCATAAAATTTTCTTTCCATGAATCGCCAAATAATGAAATAGCCAGTGCAATAGCTGTGGATGTCTTGCCTGTTCCCTGCGGTCCGGCAAAAATAAGGTGTGGTATATTCTTATCCTTTACATAGGCATTCAGTCTGTTTATATTCCCTTTTTCGCCTATGACATCTGAGAGTTTGCTTGGTCTGTATTTTTCCGTCCAGATATTTAACATACTTTTTTTTGATAATTACTTTATTTATAAACCTATCTATGCAAAATTCTCATTTCAACGTGCTATTGACAATTGAAGAGTATATGTTCCTGACACCTTCTGTAGCTTCTATTTCTGCTATGCATTCGTTCAACGATTTTCCGTATAGCTTTGAAATGACTATAGCTATGGCTGAATGGTCTACTGAAGTTGAAAAAAAGGTTCTTGATAAAGTTTAATTTTCTTAATTCTTCCAGTGTCTTTGTATAATGTTCAGGCATAATATTGAGTTAACTATTAATTATACCATTTAACCGTAAAACTTTTATACGGCATTATGATAATATAAATATGGTAAAAACCACAATCAATCTTGATGATGAAATTTATGCTGAAATTGTGAGAGAATCTATTGAAAAATATGGGAGTACTAAGAATATGTCTAAGATTATTAATCAACGCCTTGGGAATAAGAAATCCGATACAGGTAAGAGTGGAAAGCGAATTACATTCAACGTCAGAGAAGACCTTGCATCTCTTGATGCAGACAAAGAGATAAAAAAAGGTTGGAAAGCGAGGGATAGATGACATTAGTAGTGGACACAAATGTCCTGGTATATGATGCTATAGAAAACTCTCCACAGCATGGCCGTGCAACTGAGATTATAAATGAATCGGAAAATATGATAATAAATTCCCTTTCAATTATTGAAATTGGATTTGTTCTTCCAAGATATGGAATAAATAATAACAGTGTCGGGATGAAACTTGAAGAATTATTGCACAGCGATTATTTCATGGTTTCCTGGCTATCCGAAAGGATGCTTGAGGGGACATCTACATTCATAGTTGAAAACAACTTCAGTTTCAGGGATTTCAATGACTGGATAATTGCATATGACGCACTTTCCCGAAATGCTCCCCTAGTGACTTTTGATAAAAAACTATCCAAGCAATGCAAAAAAATCGGAATAGAAATTATTGAGTGCTAGTTGATAGAACGAAGTACAGGGAAAATGAGAATCTCCAGTATCCTTTAATTAAGGGTGCTTTAGAAACATGAACCATCACTTTATTTCATTAACATAGTCTGATAGAGCCCTGCTGTATTCGGGCAGCATACCCTGATTACTAGATAGGATAAAATTGAGGGCATACTTAAGAGCCTTATCAGCTTGCCCGGATCTGAAAAGAGCAATGCATAGAAATTCCAGTGATGCGGGGTCTGCTGTATCCTTATAAACTCCATCTAGAATAGCTATTGCACTTTCATGTTCGCCTATTACACTTAATGAACTCCCCAACTGCATTTCAGCCTGTATTTTCATTTTGCCCGGAAGTCCCAATTTTATTGCCTTTTGATAGAGTGGAATTGCCTCGGTTTCCTTACCCAGAAAATCCAGAACATTGGCATATTCAAACAGGTAAGCAGCATTTTCGCTGAAATCATCATATGGTTCCTGGAAAATTTTCAACATGATTTCCGGTTTGTCCTGATACTTCCAGGCTTCTTCTATAATATTGTTCAGACTTTTCATTTATTTCCATCTCTCAAAAAGCTTTTCAATTTGTTTCCTCCTTGCTTCTCTAGATTCCTCTATGCGATTTCTCATGTCATTTGCTTCCTCATTTGAAATAGTGCCTCTCAATTCAAGTAGGATAATAGTTGAGAACAGCCTGTTTATAACAGCGGTAAAACTTTCATTTTTACCTTTTAATTTTTTTAATTTGTTGTATGCTTCATCTGAAATTGATATATTCTTGCTGGGCATTATAATATCTATATGTATATATATTTTAAACTTTACTAAATTGGGTTAATTAGCAGTTATTTATTCTTCAGTGGAAAAATTAAACGGATTAAAAGCATACAAAAAGATGACTTGCGATAAACGGCTGGATGCACTCCCTGAAGGTGATGAGGAGGGAATGTATACTGAGAATTTCAGAAGTTCTTTGCTAAGAAGCCTCCTTGATCTGAAAGATAACAAAACATACACATTAGAAGAAGTAAAGAAACAGTTGGGAATTCAGTGACCAACTTTGAAGTTAAATATTCAGAAGAATATTGTTTCCCATCTTAGAGGCCGGGAGAATTATCCAGGAAATAGAAAGTACCATCTAGCGTAGCCCACAATTCCCATAGATACACGAGAATAAAAGAAAAAATTTTTAAAGCAAAAACTAACTCTTGACTTTTAGCTTGCTTCCAAATGCCGTTGTGAGTGTTTCTTTGTATTGAGAAAATATTTCATCTGTCAATTTTCCCCTTCCATGGAAGTTGCAACGAACAAGGTGGAACTTCAGCTTCTTTCTATTCGCATGCAAAAGAATCTCAGGAAGGGAAACTACCGTTCCGCCGCTTAATTCTGCCTTATCTACGGTTGAATAAGGAATAACTGTATATTGAGGTGGTACTTCTGAGAGCTTTGTTTCCAGGTTATCTTCTATTTCTTTGCCTCTTCTGGTATTCTCCATAACTATGTTTTCAGCCTCTTCCTGGGTAACCTTATAATTGGAATAATTGCCAACAACAGGCGCCATTCTTTCGGGATTACTCATAGTTATATGCCACATATCGGAAAGCCTTTCCTTTGCACTCATTGTCAAGAATTGATACATTTCATTATCGGTGAAAATGAGATAGTAGGTGTCATCCATATGGGCAGCATTATCTATTGAACCAATAATTTTTACCATAATGAAATATAATTTATATTATGTATTAAATTTTGCTGTTTAAATTCATAGCCATTATCTATATTGGGATAAGAACTGTTTTTGTGTATAATTTCTTCAGTAAAATGTATTATTTTAGGGATAATTTCAATAGGTACGTTTATTCATCTGAGAGAATGCAATTAACATGATGATATAAGTATTTCAGAACATGGTTAATTATTAAGATAACCATGGCTATTCATGATACGATAATAAGAAAATAATGCTTGCCTCCCTGCAGTCCCGGATCAAGCTTGATTGCAGACTACTTCATTCATTGCCAAAAAATAGATTTCATGCTTTACTGGACATATTAAGCAGGGCATAATGAATATTAATTAAAGCTTATAGATCGGTGCTAACAACACAATTTTTGGTAACGTTTTTATAATGCACCACTTACTTATTTTAACTAACATTTATATATATCCACAAATTATATAATTGGAAAACTATGACAGATATTAAGTGTAGAAAGTGCGGGGAAATATTCAAAAAACCACGGTGGGGATTTAAGCCTCTGGAATACAAGGCCGGGATGAAAATGCCAGGAGGACTTGTAGCCCTGGGTGCAATTATTGTGTGCCCGAAATGCGGTTTCGAAGGGTCTTTAAAAGAATATGATACTGTTTAAATTGCATTCCCTTAAAAATTACACATTTACCAACTTCTAAATGATGTCCGCAATAGAAAAGCCGGCATCGGTATCAACTAATTCCAGAATATGACCTCCCATTTAACCATAGTCGATCATGGAAGGTGCTCTGGAAAGGATACTACAAGAGTTATTTATCTTCTCTTGTATTTATAATGGCAGTTTCTTCCAGTTCATCAGGTCCTTATCATTCAGGGATCTAATTTCAAGCTTCTCCAGAATATCCGTAAACAGGTCATCGCTAATTGAACCGGCATAAACCTTTTCTTCAGAGTGCCGGAAGATGGCAGACCGTATTGCGCTTGCTGCTATAGTAGACTGGAGATGCGAATCCACAACAGAATCGTCCTTTATCTGCTTTGAATAAGTGCCCGATATGTCGTCTTTCTTTATGTCCTCAAGCAGGTCATCAACAGTGGCTTCAAGTTTCCTGTTATTCTCTTCTGCCAGTACTACACGGACTTTGTATGTTGGCTCGAAATCAATCTTATCATCATCCACCTTGAACCAGTTCTTCGCATCCTTTTCAAAGAATACTTCAGCCAGTTCCTTTGCGACAAGCTTGGGATTTGAAAAATCAACTCCAGAAGTTAAATCATAAGTAACCATTGAACCGTCCTGTGAAACTTTTCTGCATTTTTCAATATCTGACTTAAGTTTATCTTCATTTACCATAAATATACATACAGTTTTGCCTAAAAAGACTTTCCTAAAGATGCTTTCCGGTAGTTATATAACATTTAGTCCGGTTCCCTCTTTTGCGAATAAAAAATTAATACATAGTATATCCTTTTGGTCGAAATAGAACAATGATAGTAGGATAATTCCCTAAGGTGTATAACACATGGTCAAAATAAAGATAGACTAGCATTGCTCAAAGAGCAGTGAAAAGAGCTGATGCCGACAGTGCAATAATAAGGTATGTATTATTCACTTTGATGCTTTACTCTCTCTTTTTCTTCTTGCTGAATATCTCATCAGTCCTCTGTTGAAGTTTTCCACTTCTTGTACCAATGACTAAACCTATTGCCAGGAGAATTATGGAAATTAGGAAGGCTAATCCTCCATAAAGAAAACTGTCTGCCAAAATTGTACCGTTAGAATGAAAAATTGCACCGATAGCCAATACAATAAGGGAGACAAAAAACAAAAAGGTGCCAGCAGTCATTATTTTGTTTATCGCATGAAATTTAACCATTTTATCGCCTCGTTTATAGCCATACAATAGTGCTAATAAATATTTGCTTTCTGCCGTAAGTTTAGAAGTCACACATAAAGTAGGAAGATGTTAACTTACGCAGGAGTGTAGATAACTACTTTACCATATAAAGGGCAGATATTAACCAGGAATGATATGGCGAAATCTCAGATCCCTTCAGACACCAAAAAGCATTATAATCACCGGGCGGTGAAATAGCCGTTGCAATTGCAGTAGATATCTTCCTTTACCCTGGCAAAATAAGGTTCTTATTTCAACGTGCTATTGACAATTGAAGGATATACGTTCCTGACACCTTCTGTAGCTTCTATTTCCGCTATGCATTCATTCAATGATTTTCCATATAGCTTTGAAATTACTATAGCTATGGCGGAATGATCTCCAGAAGTTGAAAAAAGGCTCTTGATAAAGGTTAATTTTCTTAATTCTTCCAGTGTCCTTGTATAATGCTCAGGCATAATATCAAGCCCCAGTATTGCTTCTTCCAGGCCGAGGCGTTTCCCCTGGAGCCTTGTTGTATATGCTATAATTTGCTTGTCTGTTTCCATCTTCTGCAGATGGTTTCTAATAGTCCCAGGACTAACATTGCATAATTTAGCAAGGTCACGTATGGACAATTTTGAGTTGTCAATCAGATACCGGGCAATTTCCGTGTCCAGTTTATCAACCATATTAGTATATTATAATAAAGAATAAAAATTTATGTTTTATAATTTAGATTTACTGAACATTTGTATAATTAAATAAGTATAATTGGTAATTATAATTATACATATACACAAAGTATTTATGCAAACATACAATTAAGAGTTGATAAACATGGAAAACAGAATGCCTTTAATTGGAGAGAAATTCCCTGAAATGGATGTTGTTACAACACAGGGAAGCAAGAAGTTGCCTGACGACTACAAAGGAAAATGGTTTGTCCTATTCAGCCATCCCGGAGATTTTACTCCAGTATGTACCACTGAGTTCTTTTCATTTGCACAGAGAAATGATGAATTCACTAAATTAAATACTGAATTAATAGGATTGAGTGTTGATTCAAAAATATCACATATGGAATGGATCAACTGGATACATGACAATTTAAAAATAGATGTTAAATTTCCCATAATAGCGGATCCTATGGGAAACGTTGCAAAATCTCTTGGAATGATACATGCTGAATCTGCAACATCTACTGTAAGGGCAGTATTTATTGTGGATGACAAAGCAGTGGTAAGGGCTATACTTTATTATCCCCTGGAGATAGGAAGAAATATATCTGAAATTCTCAGGATGATCAAAGCCCTGCAGATGGTTGACAAATATAAGATAGCAACACCTGCAAACTGGCCTGACAATGAATTAATGAAAGGGAGGTTTATAATTCCACCACCGGCAACTATGAACGATATACCGGAAAGATTAAAAAAATATAAGGGATATGCCTGGTGGTTAACATACCGTGATGCTCCTGAAGAAGAAGTAAAAGAAGCAAAGGAAGTATCAAGAATGAAGGAGGCGAATTAAATGCCGATGTACGAAACAGAAAATAGTTTAGATGAAAAGACAAAGGATATGTCAAGGGCAAGGCAATCGCTAATAGAAGAAATGCAGGCAATAATGTTCTATGACGAAAGATTGGATGCAACAAAAGACCCTGTGTTAAAAGAAGTAATAAAACATAACAGGGATGATGAAAAAGAGCATTTCTCATTGCTGCTGGAATACCTCAGGAGAAATGACCCGGAACTTGACAGGGAATTAAAGGAAATATTATTCTCCAAAAAAGAATTAAAAGAGCTTGGGGATTAAATATTTATTTTTATAAACCCTGTGAGGGGACTTAAATATTTTTAATGATTTTTAAAAACAATTATAATATCAAATAATTTTTAAAACAAAAGGCAATTCCATGCCATGTATAATATTGTTGTACTTGCATCTGGAAACGGGTCAAATTTTCAGGCAGTGGTGGATGCAATAGATAATGGCGTCATAAATGATGCAAAGATTTCAAAATTAATATGCAATAATAAAAGGGCGTATGTACTCCAGAGAGCAAGGGACAGCGGTATAATGCCTGTCCTGGTAGACAGCAAAAAAGAAGATTATAACAATATTATATCTGAGATTCTCGCTGCAGAAAACCCGGATTTAATACTTCTGGATGGGTACATGAAAATAATTCCAGATAATATAATAGATGCTTATCCTTTTAAAATGATAAACCTCCATCCATCATTATTGCCTGCTTTTGGCGGCAAAGGCTATTACGGGGGGAAAGTCCATGAAGCTGTTATAAAATCCGGTGCAAGGTTTTCCGGCTGCACAATTCATTTTGCCACAAAGGATGTTGACAACGGGCCAATTATAGACCAGAGAGTTGTTGAAGTATCTGACATTGATACACCGGAGTCACTGGAAGAAAAGATACATGAGGAAGAACATAAATCACTGGTATATTCAATAAATTTACTGATTACAAAAAGGTATTCAATTAATGGCAAACGTGTAATCAGGGAATAATTATTTCAATATCAGGTGCAATCCATCGAACAGTATGTATATTGCAAATGCAAATATTATGGCTGCAGAAATAATTTTAATGTATTTTTCATAGCCCGTTCCAAAGCGCCATACAACATATGGAAATACTATTGTCCACACCACGATTCCGGAATATAATCCTGTGATGGAAAATATGCTCAGTTCCTTGAGCAGGAAGAATCCAACTGTAAACCACCATATTATCTGAAAAGGGTTTGTCAATCCCATGGTTACCCCTAGAACATAATTGCCCTTCCTTGTTTTTGATGGCATTTTTGACCTGAGTATCGATATGCCCAGGTAAAGCATGAAAATACCACCTATTACGTATATGACCTTTAGAATTTCAGGGCTTATGATTCCATTAGTAAGGAATACTATGGCAAAAAATGTTAGATCCGCAGTCATTGCACCTAAGCCTACAAGTGTGCCATGAAGCGGAGATTTAAGCGCTTCGTTTGCAATAATTGAATTTACGGAACCGGGCGGGCCTGCAAGTGACAGCCCCAGCAGGATACCTAAACCATAGTCGTAAAGAAACATCTATGGAAATATTATAGAAGTATTTTAAAATTATAGCAATGACATATTTTTAAGGACAACATACCCTGCAGCCAGGTCTTCCAGCCCTATTCCAAGGCATTTGAAAACAGATTTGCTGTTTCTGTATTTATCAGGGTTTAACATAAATTCTCCCAATGTGGTTATTTTGCTCCTATCCTTTATATCGCTTATTTCTGATGATTCCATTGCTGATTGTCTAGAATTTTCCTCTATTACCAGCCCTGAATTTTCAAATACATCCTTATCTGCTTCCCTTGAACCCAAGACATTTGAGCCGATCAGGTTAATATGGTAATTTTCAGGCAGCATTGAATAATTAAATATTGGCTCCTCTGTATCCGTTGCAGATGCAATGACGTCTGATTCCTTAAGGCATGAGAGGCCTTTAACAGGTTCAACGTTAATTCTAGATTTTTCTGCAAATTTCTTTGCATGTTCAAAGTTTCTTGAATATACATAAGCATTTTCCAGTTCGTAGTACTCTGAAATTGAATTCAACTGCGATTCGGATTGAAATCCTGATCCTATAATTGTATAGTTGATTCTCTTCTTCTTTACCAGCATTGTTGTAACCATGGCTGAAATAGCCCCGGTCCTTATCTGCCCGAGAACATTTGCGTCCATTGCAAATAGTTTGCCAGGGTTTTCAGTACTGAACAGTATAACAAAAAACCGATAGCCGTTTTTTCCATACATATATGTTTTCAATCCTGCTATGCCGCGCCTTTCATAGAGTGCGGGCATTGTACTGAAAACAAAATCTTTTCCATTTATCCTGTCCCTGGGGCTAGAGTCAGATTCCCCCTTTCCATATGAAACAAAAGCTTCCTTTAACTCATCAACACATTCTTTTACAGGAAGGTTGTTTTTAACATCATTATCATCTATGTAGGTAATCATGATTTAACATATGATTATTATATTTCAATTTTCCCGGAATAAAATCCATAATAAATTAATTAACGGTGAAGAAATTATGAATTATGATAAGGGTTGGTATGATAGTACCGGCCAACAACGTGGCACTGGAATATGATATGTATAGAATGGCTCCTGAAAATATGAGCTTCCATTCAACCAGGATGAGACCTTCCAGGAACTGCGAGCCTGATGATCCGGTGAAATTCAGAAATGATTTGAAACAGGCCTATAGTTTGTTGAGAAGATCATCAAACGTAATTGTATATGGCAGGACATTTGGAACACATAAAAATGCAGATATTATAAGGGAAGTATTCGGAAGAAATGTCATCATACCTGAGGAAGCTGTAATTGAATACCTCCATGAATCCGAAAGCAAATCCATGTGGCTTGGAACGCCGTATATAAAAGAAAGGACAGACGAAGAAAAAGAATATTTTTCAAAGAAAGGTTTTAACATTACAGGTTCCTATGGATTGAATAAAATATATGCGCTGGACATTGCCAGAACCAGCCTGGAGGAAATAAGATGCATGCTGGATAAAAATATTGGTACTGTAGAAAAAAGTGATTTAATTTACATCTCATGCACCGCAATGCCCACATCAAAAATCCTTGATAAGTTAAGCAGCATATATGGAAAACCGGTATTATCGGAAAACTCGGCTATACTGTGGAAGATATCCCGGATTACCGGAAATCCTATAAAAATACCCGGGTTGCAGGATATTTGATTTATTGCTATATTATTTAAATATGAATAATTATTTATTTTTAGTTACAATATGAATGTATGTCAATGGCTTATAATAAGGATTACTGGTTCGATTTTTTGAAGGATAATGAAATTCAGGAGAAAGATGCACATGAACTGCTGAACATGGATATCTATTCGTTGATGTCACTTGGTGACTCCCTAGCATCACTGGAGGTAGGAGATAAGGTTTCATATGCCGTTTCCTACAATATCAATTATTCAAATTTTTGCACGGCCTCATGCCCCATATGTGCATATTATGTTCCATATAAAATTAAAAAATATAACCCTGAAAAGGGATTTGAGCTTTCGGTAGAGGATGTGCATAAAGAAGCTATGAAGGCAAAGGAACTTAACGTTACAGAAATACATATAGTTGGCGGGTTCAACCCGGATTTAAATTTAGAATACTATGAGGACATTTTCAAGGAAGTAAAAAAAGTATTGCCGGATATTACACTGAAAACATTTACCATACCAGAAATAGACTTTATAGCGAGAACCACTGGAAATTCTATTCCTGAAGTTATAGACAGGTTCAGGAAAGCTGGAATGGATGCACATACGGGTGGAGGGGCAGAAATATTCAATGAAGAGGTCAGGAAACAGATAACAACTCCTGAAAAAATTTCCGGTGAAAAATGGCTGGAGGATGCGAAACTAATACACAGCCTTGGAGTAAAAGGCAATTCGACAATGACCTATGGAACAGTAGAAAATTATGATGATATTATAAACCATATGGTTAGATTGAGGGATAACCAGCTGGAGCAGCCCGGATTTTTATCATTTATTCCGTTAAAGTTCAGCATAGAAAATACACCTTTATATAAAATGGGAAAGGTAAGGATGCCTGCCTCTGGAGATAAAGATATAAGAGTTTATGCTCTTGCGAGGGCCATTCTAGGAAAAGCCATAAGGAATGTGAGTGTCTACTGGGTTGCACTTGGCAAGGAACTGGCGCAGGTAGCACTGATGTCCGGCGGAAGTGACCTTGTTGGAACCGCATTCAGTGAGAAAGTCTTCGGTGCAACAAACAGGCATACCTCTGGTAGCGTGGAAGAGCTTAACCATTTAATTGAGGAAATAGGAAAGGTGCCGGCACTCAGGGATACATTTTACAACATAAAGGAGTACTATTAACATGATAGGACTCATCAACCTTTCCCATTCAGACCCGCTCAGCATGACATTCTCCCCTGATGAAATAGTAAGGAAAAGTGCAGCGGACAATTACAGGGACCTTGAGGAGGGGAGAACTGAAATAGGCATGGTATCCCTTGTTACATACCTGAAGCATATGGATAAATTAAACCTTGTAAAAAGCATTAACATACACACAAAGGCAAACAGCATATCAACAATACTCCTTTCCAGATCTGGATATCTTAAAAATAATATAAAAATAAATGTAACATCACTTACAAAAACTACTGAATTTTATTTGAAACTTGTTCTTGAGAAAATGGGGATATCCTTTGAATTAAAGGAATCGGGATATTCTGATTATGAAAATCTCCTTAAGGATGCGGATTATGCACTGGTTATTGGAGATGATGCAATAAAAGCGTATTCAGGTTCTGCAAATATACTTCTTGATGTGGGACTTGAGTTCTCAAAGTTATACGGGCTTGAGCCGGTTTATGCTGTTGCAGCTTCCAGGAATGCAATAGATAATGCCAGAATCGGTGATCTTGATAAGCATATAGAAGATTCAAAAAAATACATAAAGGAATCAGCAGAAAAAAACTCATTAAAATTCCATGTAAAGAAAGAATTAATGGAAGAGTATTACAGGGTAATGGATTATTCATTCAACAATAGCGTAATGAAAACTATTGAATTTGCCCGTAAAATAATCGGATAAATGTATATTTTCAATTAATTATTTTTCATAAAACTTATTTTTAGATACATATTTATTTTATAATGTCATGAGATATTATGATTTCTTACGGTTACATCGATACAATAGAAGATAAAATAAAGAATGGGGAAACACTTGATGAGAATGAAATAGTTTCATTATATGATTCAACAAGCCTCAGGGACCTTGGAAGGCTTGCCAGGGGCATTACCGATAAAATTTCAGGAAACAGGGTTTCATTTGTTTCCAATTTAATATTAAATTATACAAACGTTTGCAATGTAAGGTGCCATTTCTGTGCTTTTTACAGAACGCAGAATGACGGCGATGCATACACCCTTTCAATAGATGATGTTGTAAATGAGATAAAAACATATTATGAACCCTATGGCATAAGGCAACTTTTAATACAGGGAGGTGTCAATTCTTTCCTTGACCTTGATTATTATACAGAGCTATTTGGCAGAATAAAAAAAGAATTTCCTGGATTGGGCATACACGGGCTTTCAACAGCTGAACTTCATTTTATATCACTTAAGGCACACATTCCTATGAAGGATTTATTAATTAAATTAAGGGAAAGCGGCCTGGAAACAATACCCGGTGCCGGTGGAGAAATTCTGGATGGCAGTGTGAGAAAAAGAATGGGTAGGCCTGAAGCAAGTGGAAGGCAATGGCTGGAGATTATGGAGACTGCACACAAACTCGGTATACACACATCAGCAACAATGATGTTCGGGCACCTGGAAACTTCACTTGACAAAGCACACCATTTGCTTTCCATACTGGAATTACAGAAGAAATACCATGGATTTTTATCATTCACCCCATGGAATTTTGAACCGGGCAATACAGAACTTGCAAAGGAAGGCTACAAATACAGGTCGGGTGGAGTATCTGTACTTAAAAATATTGCAATAGCAAGGGTAGTGTTCAATAATGAATTACCAATCATACAGAGTTCATGGCTTACAAACGGTATGCAGATGGCACAGATGGCCATATTATTCGGTGCAAACGACTGGGGAGGAACAATATACGATGAAAAGGTAATACCTGCAACCGGAAAACAGGTAGGCAACCTGAGAAAGGAATACATAATAAACTCCATCAAGCAAATTAACATGGTTCCTGTGGAAAGGGACAATATGTATAATCCTGTTAAAACCTATTGATTACTATAAATTATATTAGTTTTAAAAGTTCTGGATTTGTATTGTTAATATAGAATACAGGAAATTTATTTTAATCCATGTGGAAGACTTCTTCGTATGGTGAAGGAATTATATCGTCCCTGCCTGTTATAATGCCTTTCATGGATTCCTGCCACTTTTCATTGACCCTGCTATCTTTGAGAATTCTCATTGTAGACTCAAGGTCATCGCATTCCCAGTATCCATATACATCATTTCCTTTTAAGAACAGGGAATAATTCCTTATGCCTGCCTTTTTTAATTCCTCAAGCATTTCAGGCCATATATTTTGATGCCTGGAAATGTATAATTCTTTATCTGCCGGGTTAATGCTGAGCTTGAAAAAATACCTCATAATAATAAAAATATTTCATTTCTATTTAAAGTTTCCATAAGGGATGAAAGTTGTTTCTATTGCTTATTTTCCAGTAAATTTTGGACTGCGCTTTTCCCTGAAGGCAGAGACACCTTCGCGGAAATCATGGCTTGTTCCAAGATCTGACTGCAATCTCGCTTCATCCTGCAGGAAATCATCAAGGCCGTAATAAAGAGACTGATTAATAAGCTGCTTTGACACAGAATATGCCCTGTATGGCCCATTTGACAGCTTTTCTCCAAGTTCAATTGCATCCATAAATGGATCGTCTACAACCTGCACCAGCCCCATTTCTTCAGCTTCCTTAGCTGAAAATGACCCACCATACAAAAGATATGGCCTGGCTTTAGCTCCAGCAAGGCGTGATAGAATGAGCACGAGCCCGGTATCAGGGGCAAGGGCTATGCCATGGAATCCCATAATGAAGTTTGTTTCACGCGATGCAAAGGATATATCGCATGCCAGTGCAAGGCTCATGCCTGCTCCGGCGGCCACACCGTTTATTGCAGATATAAATATTTTCTTGCTGTTCACCATCTCTTTCAGGATAGGGTGAAAAGAGTTGGATAGCTCATCTCTTATATCAACCTCTTTATCTGATGTTGATGTGAGATCAGCGCCTGCTGAAAAAGCCTTGCCTTTTCCGGTTAATATTGCTATTCTCTTGGCTGGATCAGAATTGAAGTCCTTAAAAGCCGCCAATAGGTCTGACCTTACATCTTCCCCGAGGGCATTTAGTTTGTTGGCCCTATTGATTTCAATAACAGAAACATATCCCCTATCCTCAATAAGCAGTGTGTTGTACATATTAATTTACCAAGCTGTTTTCTATATTTAAGTTTTGGCATCAAGAATTTTGCAGTGATTTCATCATTATGTTAAGGCATTACAATACTATATGACCGTAGCATTTTAATCTGATTTGGTTCTATCTGGCTGAACATAAGAGGCATATTCTTTAAAACGTCAATAGTGTAAATTTTATATTTAATTCCCACCATGATTCAGGTTATGGTTCATGAGAAAACAGGATTATATTATTAAAATCATGAATGCCAATTTTAAGTATAAACATGTAAACTCTCTGTTAAGTTGCAGTTATAAACTTTCAAATAATATATATCCACAAATATTTATATATAAACAAAGGCTAGGAGTTTAAAGGTTAAGGTGAAAATTATGGATTCTGAGAAAAAAAAGGAAGATGAAGAAATGAAGCAGCAGAAGGAGTATATAAAAGATAAAAAGAAGATAATAGAATCGGAGGAAAACGAGAATTCTTCAGTTGCTGCTGGAGAGGCAGAAGAGATCTCAGGATCCGAAGGCGGATTTGAACACGGTGAATAATATATTATCAAAATTCATTTGTGTTCAAATTTATAAAAATTTAATAATTATAAATATACAGTATAATAATAGTATTCTAAATTAAAATGGTATTCGTAATGACGCTGGAAGGCAAAACATCCAAGACAAATAGAAATAGTGAAAATCTTAAGTGAGACTCTAGCAGTAGACACATATATTTTTAGCTTATAATTCAGATCTTTTATAATTATTCCAGTTTCCATGGGATTTACAATAATCTTCAGAATATGAATAATGAACAAAGGTGTTATGAATACCAGGAAAATGAATTAATCGGTTAAATGATAAAAATAATAATTATTTAAAAAGTTCAATATACTGGTAAGGCTTGAATTTCCCGAAACAGTATTGCACTTCATTGAATGTGGATTTGAAGTCGCGGACTTTCTCTGCCATAACTTCAGGGTCTTTTTTCTTTATTATTATATCACTTATAAGTTCTGCCAGTTCCTTTATATCTGCTTCCTTAAATCCAATTCTTGTTACTTCCTGTGTTCCAATTCTGATACCGCTGGGGTTCATTGATTTCTTATTGTCGTCATATGGCAACAGGTTTTTGTTCAATATTATGTTGCAACTTTCCAGCTTTTCTGCAACTTCCTTTCCGCCACCGTTCTTGGAAACATCTATGGCAAGTGTGTGTGATTTTGTAAATCCGTTCTTTTCTCCAAGGACATTAAAACCCAATTTGCTCAATTCTGAACCAAGTGTCTGTGCATTTTTTATGATCTGTTTAGCGTATGCTTCTCCGTAATCCAGGTGCTCGGCTAATGTTACACCAAGTGCGGCCATTGCATTGAGATGGTGATTGCTCAGAGTGCCGGGGAAGACGCCACGCTGGACCTTTTTCCATTTTTCCTCTGTAGTTTCACCTATTATTATTCCATGCTGTGGACCCGGGAGTGTTTTATGTGTGCTTCCAGTAATTATCTGTGCACCTTCCCTCAATGGGTCCTGGAATTGTTTTCCTCCTATCAATCCGAGTACATGTGCTGCATCGTAGACAACGGTAGACCCTATTTCCTCCAGGGTATCACGTAGTTCCTTAAGCGGTGTTGGGAAAAGGAATACAGATTGCCCGAACCATGCAAGCTTTGGTTTTGCCTGCTTAAGCAATTTTATAGTTCCATCCACATTTATGTTCATTTCGTCAACATCAAATGGATAATTAAGTGTCTTAAGCCCCCTGAATCCAACTGCACCAAAAGGTGCTGAACTGATATGCCCTCCGCCGGAGAGAGCCGGTGTTGTTATTGTGTCCCCGGGTTTTGTAAATGCATAGAGGACAGCCATATTGGAATTTGTTCCTGAAAGTGGCCTCGGGTCTACATACTTTGCATTGAAAAGTGCCCTTCCTAAATCTGTTACTTTATCTTCGATAATATCAACTATCTGGTTCCCCTGGTAGTACCTTTTATGTGGCAATCCCTCGGCGTACCTGAATCCAAGGTCTGTAAGCAACATTTCCATGGCCATGGGGCTCATTATATTTTCTGAAGCTATAAGTGGAATGCTTTCTTCAAAAAATTTGTTATGCTTCATTGCTAATTCCCTTATAAAAAGTGCATCTTCAAGAAATTCATCGCTTTTATTTAACATTAAATAGATAATATAAAAAGGTATATTTATCTTTACATTTAAAATTTATAAAATTATAAAATTATAAAATTATTTTCTTTTCTTTATTGCGTATGCCGCAACACCTATTATTGCAAGTACAGCTATGATCCCTCCTCCTATATAGTATTCTGTGTAGTCCGTGCTATGGAATGGAGTATTGGATACAACCATGGTGTGGTTTGAGAAGTGTGGTACATACATAAATACATACATTCCGGAAGAGGTATTTGTGTATGAATAATAGGCATGGGTGCTGCTGGTTTCATTTACAAGTGTAGACATTGAAACATATGTAGCAATGCTTCCATCAAATTTAACATAGGCATGGCCAGTATTCTTTGTCACATTGTTTCCTATGAATACTGCCACTATGGTATGGTGGTTTACTGTAGAGTTTATGTCAAATGATGTTGTTGATGAGGTTTTGCTTGTATACACAAAATGTGTGGAAGAGTTGTAATTTATTGTGCTATTTGCAATTGTTCCATTGACTAAGTTCAGAGCTATTTCAGATGATATCCTTCCTTTCATGATGTTGCTTAAAACCATGCTGTTGTTGGATATTTTCTGAAGTCCTGGTGGAGCTACCAGATTGACAAGTACAGGGCCTCTGTTTATGCTTGATATTGTTATATTTTTGCCTGTTATTTTGAAGTCCCCATTGTGTATAAACAACATTGCTATTGTTCCATTGTTGTCTATAACAATCATCTGCCTTCCCGCATTTATGGTATTATTGAAATTCACCATGACATGATCTGCCATATTCACATTACCGAATACATTTGAATTTGCCTGTGCATTCAAGCTATAGTTTGCACTTGTGCTGACCTGCGTATTGTTGGATGTATTGTATATATGTGCGGTGGATGGTACGACCAGGGTTAAATTGCCATTTACCATCATGTTGCTTTCCAGGGCGGGGTTATTGTGCAAAACGTAGAACGATGTGCCATTTACCATGATAAACATATTGCCTATTCTATAGGCAGTATATGAATGCATGTGTAAACTCATACCCAGGATAGGTAATGAAATACTAGTTATGGGAGTTCCGTTGGAATACATTTTGCTTATCAAAACTGTTGAGGTTAGGTTATATGTCACATTGGAGAACACACCGGTAGATGAATTGAAATCCGCTGTTAGATACTTGCCCATTACCATTCCTGTCGTGCTATTATACATCAATCTGGAACCATAGTTATGCATAAAATGATTATCTATGCTTCCATTAAAATCTGTAGCTGATGATCCTGATAATGCTGGTGAATTTGCCTGGCTGCCCGAATTCAAGGGAACCATAGCAAATACCGAGAATATCATGACCACGGCTATCATTGTTGCTATGAGTACTTTATACTTCATAAAAACTCAACTGAAATTTAAGTATTTAATCGTTACTTTTTATGGAAATATATTAATATAAATATATGAAAACCGTTGTATTTGCATGTTGGTTAAGCTTTAAGGCTATTACTTCTAGGTTATCGTATTTTATTGTAAACTACTTCTTTCATACTGGAAAGCAGAAGTTTTATGGAGGGGTTTACTCATATAATTACATTCGTGCTTTTAATGTGATTAATGAAATACCAAATATTATAATTGATTTTTTAATAACAATCCATGATTTTATTAATTGCCTCGAGAAAAGATGGAGCAAGCATGGAAATGGCATCCAGATTGCTGGAACTTTTCAAATTTGATAAACTGGATGAAAATAAATACAGCTACAAAAATTATGAATTAAAATTCATAGACAATTTACATATATACCAGGACATGGAAGACCTGGAAGAGGGAGTTGAAAAGGTTGTTTTCCTATCAAAGCATTCTTCAAAGGCAGATATAAAATCCTTAACAGTACATCCTATTGGCAACTTCAGGAAAGCTGAGCTTGGCGGTCTTGACAATGTAATTGTCCCATCAGATCCACTAGGAATGGGTGCTTCATTGCGGTATATAAAAAACAATTATTCAGGAGACCATTTTGAAATAACATTTGAAGCCACACACCATGGCCCGTATATGGAAAAGCCTGCATATTTCATAGAAATAGGAACCACAGAAAATGAATGGAAACAGGAAGGCATAGCTGCTCTTATGGCTAGAGCCATAATGGAAGGTGTGGAGAAGGACTATGGAAATTATGTTGGTGTTGGCGGAGGGCATTATGCCCCGAAACTAAGCAGTTATTTCTTTAGCAATGATATAAACATAGGGCATATAATACCTAAATATGTCCATGAAATAATTTCAGAGGATGAAATTGAAAATGCGGTATTAAAAACAATGAATTGCAAAGGTTTTCTAATGGATGCACACGGGACAAAAGGCAGGGTGAAGGATATGATTACAAGAATTGCAGATAAGCACAGCCTGGAGGTTTTGAAAATCTGATATATAAATGCCCAATGTTTATATATGAAATTAGGTTATATTAATACCAGTGAAAAAAAATGGAAATAGAAACAGAAGATAAGCCCCCGGGTAGTCCATTAATAAGGGATTCTGCCATAGGCAACTACCTGGAAAGAAGCAATTTTTTTATAAAATATGAGGGGGTAAACCCAACGGGAACCCAGAAAGATAGAATTTCAAGAAAACATGTTGAGAATGCAATAAAACAGGGATATAAGGAAATATCTGTGGCAACATGCGGAAATTTTGGAGCGTCGATTGCATATTATGCAAGGGGAATGGGTATTAAAGCAATAGTTGGAATACCAGCAGAATATTCAAATTCAAGGCATGCAGAAATAGCTGCGTACGGTGCAGACATAATAGAAAAACCACTAAAATATGAAGAAATGGTTGAATATATCAGGGAAGAGGCAAAAAATAACAACTGGTATGATGCGAGCCCAGGGTCACCAAATAAAAGCATAGATGTTTCAGGATACAGCGAAATATCATTTGAAATTTATAACCAGCTTGGCTTTGCCCCTGAATATATATCAATACCGGTAGGGAATGGAACAACGTTTTATGGAATATATTACGGATTCCTGAAATTATACAGGAATAGAAAAATAGATAAAATGCCGAAATTCATTGCAACAAGCACTGAAGGCGGAAACCCTATTGTCTATTCATTCATAAACGGGTTCAGGAACATAGTTGAGCTTAACCCTGAAAATATCGTTGAAACATATGCAAATGAACCGTTGATTGCCTACAGGTCATATGATGGGCAGAAAGCACTGGATGCACTGTATAAAACACATGGAAAAGCATTATACGTATCTGATATGAAAATGGAGGAAATATCCAGAGGATTTAGAAAAATTGATAATTTATCAGTTCTGCCAGCATCTGCTTCCGCGGCTGCAGGTGCATTAAAATTTGCAGGGAATAATAGTTGCGTCATTGTATTAACTGGAAGTGATAAATAATGGAAAAGGCAGTGGTTCTTTCTGAGGGGTGTTTTGCCACCACATATGGCAAGACGGCCAACGGGCTTGTAAGGTACAGCAAAAGGTATGACATAGTTGCAGTCATAGACTCGAGATACTATGGCATGGATGCAGGGTATGTCCTTATGGGCAGGCAGAATGGCATAAGGATTGTCAGTACAATTCAGGAGGCAAAAGCTCTCGGAGCTACAACACTGATAATCGGTGTCGCAACCGATGGTGGTTATCTTCCGGTGGAATACAGGCAATATGTTTCCACGGCTATCGAAGAGGGAATGAACATAGTAAATGGGTTACACCAGTACATAAGCAATGATAATGAATTCAGCAAGCTCGCAAAAATATACGATGTGGAAATTACTGATATAAGGAAAATTTTTAACAATTATGAATATTCATTTACAGGAAAAATACAGGAGGTAAAATCGAAAAAAATTGCGGTACTGGGAACGGATAGCGCTATAGGCAAAAGGACAACTGCAGTTTATCTGAATGATGCCATGAACAGGAAGAAAAAACAATCTGAATTAATAGGCACCGGGCAAACATCCTGGATGCAGGGATTTCCATATACAGTTGTAATGGATTCAATCATAAATGATTTTGTTGCCGGGTCTTTAGAATATATAACATATAAAGCGTGGCAGGAAAAACAGCCCGAGTATATGTTCCTTGAAGGGCAGGGGTCTATTCTGCATCCAGCATATCCAGGAGGGTTTGAAATAATAGGTGCAATGCGCCCGGATGCCATAATACTCCAGCATGCGCCAAAAAGGAAGTTTTACGACGGCTTCCCTGAATACCCTATTGAGCCGCTGGAAAAATACATAAAGGTTCTTGAGCTTGTTTCCAACAAAAAGGTAATTGCAATATCATTGAACACCGAAAATATGGAAAAATCAGAGATAGAAGTTGAGAAAACAAAACTTGAAAAAATATACAATATACCTGTATTCGACCCTCTGGAAGAATTTGAAAACATTACCGGCGTTATATCAGATTTATGAACCACCGAAATATATACTTTATGTGGGTGCTAAAAAGTGTATATTGACAATGTAATTTCATTTGACAGTATTGAGGTGAATATAGCCAGTATTGAGAAAAAAAGGATCATAGGAAATATAAAATTTGATGATTTTTCATACAGGTTGATTTTCACATATGCCGAAGATATTGATGTGGACAGGAATATAGCAGGGCTTATACTTACAATGCCTGCAATTAATTTTACCTATTTTGCCCGGAAACTGGTTTTAAATTTCCCGGTATCACCTACAGATATAGAGTTGATAAAAAATTTTATGAAAATAAATGCCCATGAAGTTTTTATTAATAAAATAATAAACAGGAGATATGATTACATCAAACCGGAGTTTATACCGGCTGAAGATGATATTACCGCAGCCAATGCTGATGGAATAACTGAGCTTGTATGCCCTGAAACTTTCAGCGAAGAGAGGCCATGGAATACATCCCCTGATAAGGTGGCTATTATGTCCTCAGGCGGCAAGGAAAGCCTTTTAGCCTTTGGAATTTTCAATGAAATAAACAAACCGGAAAACAATTATTCTTTCTATTTTGAAGAATCCGGTTCACACTGGCTCACAGCAAAAACAGCCTATGACTATTATAGAGAAAACTTTGGAAATGTAATGAAAGTATGGTCAAATACAGACAGGTTTTACCATGAAATGCTGAATCATATAAAAATAGTGAACACAGATATGATAGATATACTGTCCGATGATTATCCAATCCAGGTTTTTATTTTCCCGGTGTATATATTTTTGCTGCTGCCTTTGCTCAAAAAATATTCCATTGGAAATATAATCATGGGCGATGAATTCGACGACCCTCGGGAAATGGGTGATTATAAAGGATTGAAATATTACTATGGAATTTTTGACCAGACTTATGATTTCAACCATATGCTTTCTCTATACTTCAATAAGAAAGGGGTAAACGCAGGTGTATACTCTATAGTTTATCCAGTAACCGGATATCTGGAAGAGAAAATTTTAATGGAACGCTATAGGGATTTGTTCCTGCAGCAGAGATCATGCCACTCATGCCATAGAAAAGACGGTGTAATAGAACCATGCGGGAAATGCTCGAAATGCCTTGGAATACTATTGTTCATTGAGGCTTCTGGAGGAAAACCGGAAGATATATTGTATTCCAGCGATGACGTAAGATTATTAAAAAGAAGGCTTTCAAAGGCAAGGCTCCGGCTTGACCCTGATGAGAGGATTTATGCAGAATCAAAAATTGGTTTGTATTCCGGCAGTATCGGAGATGCTGAACATGCCGGAGGATTGCATATTATGCCCTATGAGAATTCTCTATTTTCCGTAATACCGGATAATTTCCGCAGCCCTATTGAAAAGATATTTTCAGCTTACGCAGAAGGGATATTTAAACTGGACAATGGAAAATGGGTAAATATTCAGAAATAGCTGTCCTGGACCTGAATGCACTCTTCATCACTGTTGCATTTCATATAATCATTTAGCGGGTTTATATTAGTTTTGATAAAATTCTGTGCCCATGAGTATTTGGAAATAACATCGCCGGCAAGTTCTGAATATCCCATAATGTATAACGCAGCGGCTAAAGCTTCCAGTGATGATAATTTTCCGGGCTTTCCATAATTCACAGGATTTACCGGTAGCAACAGTGGAAGCTTTTTCCCATTTTTCCCTTTAATATTTTCTATGGTGTTTATCCTGTTCCATGAGCCGTCAATAACAACTATCCCTTTATCCTCAAACAGCATTTTATTTGAATTTAACAGAAAATTATCGGAGTACGGCGTGAGGTAAAGTTTATTGTATATTTTATTAAGGGGTATTTCAATGGCCAGCCCATAGCGTTCCAGTTTTTTCATGGTTGATTTCTTTGGATCGTCCTGGCCGAGATAAACATAAAATATTTTTTCCATAGCCTATATAAGACACTGTCAAAATATAAAAGTTGCCATTTTTCCACCTTTGTTATCCGGTTTAAATATTGTTCTTCGCATTATTAAGGCAATCAGGGCACACACAATCCGGTGATAGCAATTTAATTGCTTTCAACTGGTTTCCGTTTAATTTTGTTCCCTTGCACCAGCATAGCAATCCGCCACAGTGGAATTCAGCAGAACATATGCCGCATTTTTTTATCACAAGGATATATATACCTGCGTTATTTTATTTTTACGCCATATTGCATTATCATATTGTTTTATGGCTATTTTCCAGATATAATGTATATCCATATAGTTTTTATGTTTTATACTATACGGTGGACAATAAGTTTTGATGCATATATTTAAATATTATAAGATATAAAAAGGTTAAATTTTTAATTTATTAATTCGTCATTAACAAAGTATTAATATAATAGAAAAATCAACTCGAATGGTAGAAAACCTCGATAAAGTTAAGGATATTATAGCCAGGACAAACAGGATTCCTGTGTGGTCTTTACCAACGGCTTTCCTTGGAATTATAGGATTGGGATATTTTTTTACATTCTATGATATATCTGATATAGGGCTTGCAATGCCTGCAATAGACCAGCAGTTCAACCTGCATGGATCTATAATACTGTTTATAGCCCTGTCAGTGGGGCTAATAGGTTATGCAATTGGCTCATACCTGATAGGAAGCCTTGCCGATGTATTCGGAAGATATAGATCAATGATTCTAACCATGGCGCTCACAGCAATAGGGTCTCTGGGAGATGCATTGTCTTTTAATGTGCCTGAATTAACAATTTTCAGATTTATAACTGGAATAGGATTGGGTGCTGACCTGAACCTTGTATCCATTTATATCACTGAATTTGCACCTGCTGCAGTAAGGGGTAAAATAACTGTATTGACCTTCCTGATCGGAATATTCGGGCAGGCTGTGACTCCTTTTATAGGCTATTTCCTGGTACCGGCATTTCCGACAGGATGGCGCTGGCTATTCGGAATAGGGGCAATAATAGCCTTCATTGCAGTATTTCTAAGAACAGAGTTGCCAGAATCGCCAAGATGGCTGGCGACAAAGGGGCATAATCTGGAAAAAGCAGAAAAGGTGCTGGAGATGATGGAAGCCACTGCTAAAAAGAAAATAGGTGAATTGCCAGAGCCACATCCAGAGAATGTTGTTGTGGAAGAGCCAAAATTCCCAACACTATACCTGTTCAAGAAACCTTATACAGGCAGAATGGTTTTATTAATAGCAGTATGGTTTCTGTGGTATATCGGAAATTACGCATTCCTGGGAGACGCTGCATCATTGCTTGAGAGCATAGGGTTTTCAGAGGCTGCCGCCATTCTATACATTGCAATAGGTGCAATAATAGGATATCCTGCAGGTGCATTAATAATGCTTTATACTTCCGATAAATATGAGAGAAAACATGTTATATTCGCCGCAACAGTTGTATGGTTCCTTGGCATGATATCTATGGCCACCAGAATGACCGACCTTCTGTATTTTGGGTCTTTCCTTGGAGCAATGGGTCTCGGTATGTACCTTCAGGTAGCTTATACATTTACCGCTGAAAATTACCCCACAAGGGCAAGAAGCTCTGGATTCGGAATAACCGATGGAATAGGGCATGGAGGGGGAGCTCTTGGAGCCATATTGCTTCCGATACTTGTAGCAACATATTCCTGGGCATTTGGCTTCACCTTCATTGGAATCACAGGGTTAGTTGCCGGTCTTCTTATATTGATCGGTGGAACAAAGGTTTCAAGGAGGAATCTTGAGGATATTTCAGAATAAGATTTATTTCTGAGTATAATTTTTATATCATTATATTTGAAACTAATAATTTTTATGTGTTTTATACGGAAATTATCAATAATATAATGTTAATTTTCAAAATTTAAGAAGTTAATTGAATTATATGAATTCCATTCAATGAAAAGATTTATTAAACGATTTTTACTATAGAATAATGCATTATATTGTAATAACGGGAGGAGTTATTTCCGGATTAGGCAAAGGTACAATTACATCCGGCTTATCATATCTTTTAAAGAACAGCGGGTTCAAAGTTACCAATATAAAAATTGACCCATACCTCAATTATGACGCGGGAACAATGAATCCGTACCAGCATGGGGAAGTATTTGTCCTCAATGATGGAGGGGAAGTTGACCTTGACCTTGGAAATTATGAAAGATTCCTTGATACAAATCTTTCCTCAGGGAATAACATAACTACAGGGAAGATATATAAAGAGGTTATAGAAAAGGAAAGGCGTGGCGATTATCTTGGAAGTACAGTACAGATTATACCACATATTACGAACGAGATAAAAAACCGCATAAGGAAGGCGGCTGATGGCTATGACATAACTCTTATAGAGGTTGGTGGCACAGTAGGCGATATAGAATCCATGCCATTTCTTGAGGCATTGAGGCAGATGAAATCTGACAGGCACGATTCTGTAATTTTTGGCCATGTAACACTGGTGCCGGAATCCGGGCAGGAACAGAAAACAAAACCTACACAGCACAGCGTTAAAGAGCTCAGGGCAATAGGTATCCAGCCTGATATATTGTTCTGCAGGTCACAGCATATTCTCAATGAAGATTCAATAAAGAAAATCTCGCTCTTTACAGATGTGGAGGAAAAAGGAATAATCAGCGTTTACGATGTGTCCAACGTATATATGGTGCCAATGGTCCTGGAAAACCAGGGAATTCTGGAATACACAAGGGAAATATTTGGCTTTGATGACCATACACTGAATTATACACTTAAAAAATTCACTGAAAACATTGAAAACCCGTCTGCTGAGGTAACTATAGGGCTTATAGGGAAATATGTAGATATGCAGGATGCCTATATAAGCCACAAAGAAGCATTTTCACACGTTACCGGAAACACAGGGATTAAGGTAAATATAAAATGGATTGATTCAGATGACCTTGTCAGAAGCAAGGAACAGCTGGAAGACATTGATGGGATATTAATTCCTGGGGGCTTCGGTTACCGTGGCGTTGAGGGAAAAATTATTGCTGCAAGATATGCCAGGGAAAACCACGTGCCCTATCTGGGCATATGCCTTGGCTTCCAGGCGGCAGTAATAGAACTTTCAAGGGATCTTATAGGGCTTGATAATGCAAATAGCACTGAATTTGAGCCCGATACGGTCAATCCTGTTATTGACATATTGCCGGAACAGAAAAATATAAAGGACCTCGGGGGGACTATGAGGCTCGGAGCCAAGCCAGTTATAATAAAGAAAGGGACACTGGCATATGACCTGTATAAGTCTGAAAAGATAAGTGAGAGGCACAGGCATAGATTTGAGGTAAATCCGGCTTATATAAAACGTCTTGAAAATGCTGGTGCAGTTTTCTCAGGAACTGATGAAGAAGGTATAAGGATGGAGATTCTGGAGTTAAATGACAGGGATAACTATATAGCAACACAGTACCATGCAGAATTCCAATCCAGACCGTTAAATCCCTCAAGGGTACATTTATATTTTATAAAAAAATCACTGGAGTACAGAAAAGAAAAAAGAGGTAAAGTTTATGAAAGAAGTGCTGAATAATTTGGTAAAGAAATTGAACGATAAGATAGCAAGTGACCAGACGTATGCAAAGAAGCTGCAGAGCATAACAAAAAGCATTGACATAGTATTCGATGATAAGGATTCCTATTATTTCAAAGTTGAAAACGGCCATATTACAGAGCCACAGGAAGGAAAGATAGATGCTGACATTACCGTAACGGTAAGTTCCGATGTTTTCAATAAGATCTTATCTAAGGAAATAAACGCTATGGATGCATATATGAAACAGCAAATAAAAATAAAATCATCGCTGATGGATAAGTTATTATTGAGCGACCTGCTTAAAGCATAAGATGATAGACCACAACCTTGATAAATATAATAAAATACTTGAAAATAAGGTAAGTGAGTGCTATCAAATTGCTGAAGAAGCACGTTCCCTTGGCAAGGATGTTTCAACAGAAGTTGAAATTCCACTTGCAAATGATATGGCAGAAAGGGTTGAAAAATTAATACAGATTGATGGAATAGCAGATGATATCAGGGAACTTAGCAAGACCATGTCAAGGGAGGAGGTCTCACTGGCCATATCCCGGAAGGTTGCAGAAAGATTAAAAGATGATAGAAGGCTGGCACTGGAAAAATCTGTCCGTGTTGGCCTTGCAATACTTACCGAGGGAATACTGGTTGCCCCTCTCGAGGGCATTAAAACTGTAGATATTGTTTCCAATGATGATGGAACTGAATATGTGGATATTGTTTATTCTGGACCAATAAGAAGCGCCGGTGGCACTGCCCAGGCATTGAGTGTACTCATGGCAGATATTGTGCGCAGGGAGCTGAACATAGGAAGTTTTAAGGCTACTGATGAAGAGATAGAGCGTTATATTGAAGAAATACAGGCATACAACAGGTCAAAGCACCTGCAGTATCTTCCCACTCCAGAGGAAATACGCCTGGTAATAGGCAATTCACCTGTAATGATAGATGGCGAAGGCAGTGAGGAAGAAGAAATATCCGGGCACAGGGATATGAGAAGAATACCAACAAACCGTATACGCGGGGGAATGTGCCTTGTCCTCTGTGAAGGGCTTATCCAGAAATCCAGGAAAGTGTTGAAATACACAAGCCTTATGAAAATGGAAGAATGGAATATACTTGAGAACATAGGCAAAAACAAAAAGGAAGAAAAAGGAGACAATTCCCAGAAATATCTCCGTGATATTATTGCAGGCAGGCCTGTTTTTGGATATCCAAACCGGCCCGGCGGGTTCAGGCTCAGATATGGAAGGTCAAGGCTTTCAGGGCTTGCTGCTGCTTCAATTAACCCTGTTTCAATGTATATTGTTGACGAATTCATAGCAATTGGTTCGCAGATAAAGGTGGAGCTCCCTGGCAAAGCTGCAGCCATAACTCCCTGTGATACCATTGACGGGCCTACAGTACTGTTAAAGAGTGGCGAGCACAGAAAAATTAAGACTATTGAAGAGGCAATATTAGTAAAGGATGAGGTAGCTGAAATAACCGATCTGGGGGAAATACTGATTGCCTATGGAGATTTTCTGGAAAATAACAAAAACCTGGTTACATCCCCTTTTACAGTGGAATGGTGGTCATACTACCTTAAAGGCGATTTACAGAAGTACATGGAAAAAAAGCCTGATCAGTTTGAAGCTATTGAAATATCGAAAAAATATGGAATACCATTGTACCCTGAATTTGATTATTACTGGCATGACATAACAGAGGATGAATTAAATTCCCTTATATCTGTGCTTGAAAGGTCAAGGCTGCATGATGGCAATCTCTATATTGACACCGATGCACAGGATATACTTATTAAGCTGGGAATTGAATTTAAACCGATTTCCGGTTCGCTGGAAATCGCTGAGTACTATCCTCTCCTCGTATGCACCGGATTTTCCATTGAAAATAACATACCGGTTAAAACCGGGTCATACAGTTCACACAACGTTCTTGAAGCTGTGAACGAGCTATCGGGAATAAACGTAAAAGCCAGGTCGCCTATCCGTGTCGGGGCAAGGCTGGGGAGGCCGGAAAAAGCTGGGGACAGAAAAATGAAGCCAAAAGTCCATTCATTATTCCCGATCCTCAATTATGGCGACAACAGGCGTTCAATATTGAATGCTGCAAAGAACAAAAGTGAATATTCAATAGAATTAAATGAAAGGGTATGCAAAAACTGCGGAAATGAAACACCATTGACGGTCTGTGAAAACTGTGGTTCGGTTACGTATAATCAGAAACGTTTAAAGAAAATGAATATAGATTTGAGCATGGTGCTTGAAAGAGCCGAATCCAGGCTTAACATCAAGCCCGATCAGGTAAAGGATCTGAAAGGGGTCAAGAAATTAATGTCCAGAAACTGTGCTGTTGAACCTATGGAAAAGGGAATTTTACGATCAATACATGATATAAGCATAAACAAGGATGGAACATGCAGATATGATATGTCCGATATTCCAATAACACATTTCAAAAAAAGTGAACTTAACCTTGCGTCTGAACAATTAATAGAACTCGGGTACCCTGACCGGGAGTTAAATGAAATATATCCACAGGATATTATAATACCGGAAGATTCGGCAAAGTATTTGCTGAATGTTGCAAATTTTGTTGATGACATGCTTGTCAGGTATTACAATTTGCAGCCATATTACTCATGCCATAGCATAGATGACCTCATAGGCGAACTGGTTATAGGGCTGGCACCACATACGTCTGGCGGCATTGTATCCAGAATAATAGGATTTTCAAAGGTTAGCGGTTGCTATGCCCATCCATTTTACCATGCCGCAAAGAGAAGGAACTGCGACGGCGATGAAGACAGCATTATGCTCCTGCTTGAAGGGCTACTTGACTTTTCAAAGGATTTCCTTCCCTCAACTACGGGCGGATTGATGGATGCGCCACTTGTACTCAGTGCATTCCTGGATCCGGAAGAGGTGGACAAGGAAGCAATGAACGTTGATACACTCTGGAAATATCCACTTGAATTTTATGAAGCTACTGAAAAAGGTTTGCCACCTTCAAAGATTGAATCTATAATGCTTACGATGAAATCAAAGATTCAAACACAGGGAATATACACAGATTCAGGATTCTCATTTGATACAGCGAACCTTAATGCGGGAGTGCTTATGTCTGCATATAAATCCATAGATTCAATGCAGGAAAAAATTGAAAAACAGCTGGGATTGGCAACCAAACTAGTATCGGTTGATGAAAATGACGTAGCCGCCAGGGTAATATCATCCCATTTCCTGCCAGATATGTTTGGGAACATGAGGAGCTTTTTCACTCAGGAATTCAGGTGCACTAAATGCAACACAAAATTCCGCCGTGTGCCACTTTCCGGGAAATGCCTAAAGTGCGGTTCTGACAACATAATACTAACAATCCACCACGGAAGCATTATAAAATACCTGAAAGAGACAGAAAAGGTTATGGATGAGTATAATTTGCCCATATACCTCCAGTACCAGATCAGGAGGCTCATAGATTCCATTGACAACACCTTTGATGTTGCTGAACCTGTTAAGGTTGAGGAAACTACACTGGAATCATTTAAATAAATACAAGCAATAGAGAGCTATGATAGGGTCATTATTTGTTACAGGCCCGGCTGGGACTGGAAAATCAACATTCTGCGGGGCGTATAAGGATTGGCTGGTGCAGAATGACTACGATGCCATAATAGTTAATCTTGATCCGGGTGCAGAATATTTGCCATATGAGCCGGATATAGACATCAGAGGATTTATATCGCTAAATGAGGTTATGTCTGCATATTCACTGGGGCCAAATGGAGCACAGGTGGTTGCTGCTGACCTTTTGCTGGACAATGTAGATAAGATAAAGTCAAAATTAGAGTTATATGACGATTACTATGTTATTTTTGACACGCCCGGGCAGATAGAGCTTTTCACATTCAGGCCGGGAAGCCCGCTGCTGGTAAAATCACTTGCAGGCGAGAAAGCCATGATAGCCTTCATAGCGGATTCTATGGTTTCACAGACACCTTCTGGATTCATATCTGAAAAGATGCTTTTCGGTTCTGTGTATTCACGGTTTTTTGTCCCCATGATGTTTGTGCTTAACAAAATAGACTTAATAGGCGAAGACAAGGTAAAGGAAATAACTGGCTGGGAAGAAAACCCTGATCTATTATATGACAGTTTCAGGGATGAAAATACTGACAGTGTAAAGGATTATTTTTTGAACGTCATAACCGCCCTGAAAGATTCAGATATAATAAACAAAATTATTCCTGTGTCCTCAAAGGATTCATTCGGTTTTGAGGATATTTATACAGGCATGTCTGATTTCTTCCAGGGAGGGGAGGATACAGACACAATGTACAAAGACGATTAAAAGTATTATTAATAAACCTTTTTTGTATGTGGTGATAAATGAAGTTCAGGGATATAGCTGAGTTTATAAAACTGGAACATACGCTTTTCGATCTGCCATTTATTTATGCAGGCGCTATAATAGCTTCTGGAGGCAGCTATGACTTTGTTAAATATATAATAATATTTATCACCGCAACAAGTGCAAGGGGTGCCGGCATGTCCATTAACAGGATAATGGGCCTGAAATATGATAAAACTAACCCAAGAAAGAAAAACTGGGCACTAGTAACAGGCAAAATGAAAAAAATTGATGCATATGCGTTGACATTGCTGTTAATAGCAATATTCGAGGTTTCAACATACTTTTTGAACCGGGTTGTCCTTGCACTTTCACCTGTTGTAATACTATTCTTTATTGCAGACCCTCTTATGAAGAGGGTAACATCATGGCGCCATCTATTCATGGGCTTAACTATTGGCCTGGGCGTCCTGGGAGGTTTCCTCGCAATAACACCGGTTGCACCGCCATTAATAATATACCTTGTTGTCCTTATCTCAACGTTCTGGATTGCTGGATTTGATATAATATATACAATTCCCGATATAGATTATGACAGAGCAAATAACCTGAAAACCCTGAATGTCAAATATGGCTTGAAGAATGGCATGATAATATCATCACTTTTCCACATATTTACAATAGCCCTTTTTATTTTCATAGCATTCATAGTGAAGAATATTTACTATGATATTTTGCTGGTGCCTATTGTAGCATTGATAATATACCAGCATATAGTTGTAAATCCATCCAATTTAAAAACAATAAAGGTATCGTTCTTCAACGCAAATTCATTTATTGGAATTATATTCCTTGCCGGAATGATAATTTCATTTTATAGATAAATTTAGAGTACTATTCTCACATCTACGGCAAATGCGCCCTTTTCGTTGACAATAAGCGGGTTTATGTCCATTTCCTTTATATCAAGATCGATAAGCATGTTGGATAGTTTCGATATGGCCCTCACGGTGCTATTTATATCATAATCCCTGTTTCTTGATGTTAGCATGCCCAGTACTTTGCTGTCTTTCATCATCTGGTACGCTTCATCCTCCGATACAGGGCAAATTCCATAGCTAAGGCTTTTTATTACCTCCATATAGATTCCACCTATTCCAACCACTATTGCGGGCCCGAATACAGGGTCTTTTATTCCACCAACGAATATTTCAGCGCCGGATATCTGTGCCTGCATGATTGTCCTTGGATAATTCAATTCGGTAAATGAACTTTCAACTGTATCCTTTTCAACGTTCATTATAACCCCTTTTACATCTGTTTTATGTACAGGCGTATCAGGCGATATTTTCATAACAAGTGGGTATCCAACAGCTGTTGATTTTTCCACAGCTTCCTTTGCATTTTCTGCAATTGCATATGCAGGAGTCCGTATTCCATATATTTCCATTAGCTGCATTGCTTCGAAATCCTTTATGTAATTTTTTCCCTTTACAAGTTCCCTTGCCTGGTTAATGGGCTCAGCTGTGCGGATTTTTTTTACCGGATTTGGGCGTTCAACCATATACTTGATAGATCTCACCGCATCCTCAGGGAAGATGAAAGCCGGTATGGAAACAGAGTCCAGCAGTTTAGATGCTGCATTCTGGTCAAGCCCCATTGTTACCCCTATCACACCCTTTCCACGATAATTTACTATTGATTTTGCAACATCTGAACAGGAAACCATTGGAAGTGACTGGACTATAACTATTTTTGTGCAGTCAAGGTCTTTTATTATTCCCATTGCTTTATTGTACCTGTCATAGTTGGCATCACCTGATAAATCTATAGGATTCCTCGGTGTGCTCTGTTCCGGCATTACACTGAGCAAATCATGTTTTACCCTTTCAGGCAATTCTATTTCATTAAGCCCTTCCTTATCTATGGCATCTGTTGTCAATACGCCGTGCCCTCCAGAATTTGTAATAATAAGTATATCACTGGAAACAGGTTCTGATGACAGTACAATTTTCGCCAGGTTAAGCATATCTTCTATATTATCCACAAATATTCCGCCTACTGTCCTTACAGCTGCGCGGAATATATCCATTGACCCGGCAACGCTTCCTGTGTGTGTCTTTACCGCAGCTGCACCGGTTTTGCCCATTCCGCCCTTCAGGAATATTATGGGTTTGCGCTTTATGACATCTGGCAAAGTTGATAGGAACTTCTGGCCGGAAGAAACACCTTCCACATATGAGAAAATTGCCCTTGTTTCCACATCGGTTGATAAGAATTGAAAAGCATCTGTTTCATCCACGTCGGCCTGATTTCCAAGGCTGATGAAATAACTTATGCCAACATTGGATTCCTGTGCCCAGTTTAACATATAAACACCGAGGCCACCGCTCTGTGCAACCAGTGCAGCTTTTCCCCTTTTCACATCGGCAAATGCAAATGTTGCATTGACATCCGGCGTTATAAGCCCTATTGTATTCGGGCCAAGAACCCTTATTCCACTCTCCTTTGCAATTGCCATTATCTGGTCTTCAAGTTCTGCTCCATGCTGGTCAGTTTCCTTAAATCCGGAGGTTATAATTACTGCTGCCCCTGCCTTTATTGTAGCCGCATCTTTCATTACGCCGGGTACGGCATCCCTTGGCACCACTATAACTACCAGGTCAACACTTTCCTTTATATCTATAAGGCTTTTATATGCCGTCAATCCATCAATGCTGGCAGTTTTATTGTTCACCGGATAAACCTTTCCCGAAAATGATGATGTTATATTCCTTAATATGATATTTCCAACCTTAAGGCTGTCAGATGAAGCACCGACAACAGCTATACTTTTTGGTTTAAATAATTGTTCAAGCATAAACTATCATATCTAATATACTTAAAACAGTTTCTAATTGCCTGTATATAATCATACCGGATAATACTGTTCCAGGTCCCTTGTGTCAGTGACATCCACGAACTGGCTTATCATTTCCAGGCTCTGGAAGTACAGCCTTTCAGAATATGTGGATGTAATATCAGATACAACTATGGTATTGAATTCCCTGATATTTGCGTTCGCTGAACTTATAAATATATCTGTATCTGTGAAGAATCCCCCGAGAAAGATGGACCTGCGCCCGGTTTTGCTTATCTCTTCTTCCAGGCTACTCCGGTAGAATATATCTTCCTTCCATGTTTTTACTGTATTATTTACCTTTATTTTTTTATTAAATTCCTCGATAAAACCTTTATCGTAATCCGATGAGGGAGCCATATTTTTCATCCTGTTTTCCTCCTTGCGGTTCCGGAGTTTAAGAAGTTCTGGATTTTCCACAGAGTAATTCAATTCCCTTTCTGTAAATATAACCGGAATTTTATATTTATCGATGAAATTGTTAATGTAATCCATGCCCATTAAAAACTCCATCTTGCTGAAGCAATTCCGGAAAAATTCTGTATTGTAGTTGACAAGTACTATAACGGAATCATCTGGTTTAATCATAAGGTTCAGTATAAATGATGCATATTAGTATTTTGTTTTAAAAAGTTATATATAAAATTCCATAATACAGTTTACGCGGAGATTGCCGAGCTAGGAAAAGGCGATGGATTTAGGGTCCATTTCCGTAGGGATTCGTGGGTTCAAATCCCACTCTCCGCATTATTGTTTTATTTCCATGCTGTTACTTAAAAATCCATGCAGGTTTTAACCGGCTCTTCAGGAAAAGCCCTATCAGACACCTTAAATAGTTATTGGATATAATTATTCATGGATAAGTATAGCAATACAAAAGAATTCTTTTCCAAAAATTCTGAAAATTATGCTAAAAGCCAGTCCCATGCAAAGGATAGGGACCTTGATATCCTTATGGAAATGCTATCTCCACAGGCAGGCATGATCGGGCTTGATGCTGCCACAGGATCAGGGTTTACAGCCATAAGATTGGCAAAGAAAATAGAGAAGGTTTACGCCCTTGATATGGTTGACAATATGCTACTTGAAACTGCAAAACTGGCTGAAGAAAACGGGTTGCATAATGTATTCCCTGTAAAAGGCTATGTAGACTCCATGCCCTTTGAAAACGAAAAGTTTGATATTGTAACATGCAGAAGGGCTGCACACCATTTCGATGATAAAGATGAATTTGCATCTGAGGCTTTTAGAGTTTTAAAGGCAAATGGAATGATAGGCATAGACGATATGACCGTCCCTGATAGCATAATCAATGACCTGAATGAAGTTGAGAGAATAAGAGATAGTTCCCACATGTATGCAGCATCCACAGACGGATGGATTCGAATTCTTTCCCGGGCTGGATTTACCGGTTTAAAATATAAGGTATACAGCAGGAGGGTATCCTTTGAACAATGGCTTTATCCGGTTGAAATTGATTCCCCTGAAGGAAAAAAATCTCTAGAGTATTTCCAAAATGCACGTGATGAATTTCTATCCGGTATACAATGGGATGGAAACTCGTTTCAAAAATCATGGGCGGTAATAACAGGAGTAAAACAGATTCAATGATAGGGAACAATTGTTATTTTTAAATGATAATGTTTATAAGTGTTTAATGTAATATACATTTTATCCAGTATGCAAATTTAGTGTGGAAGGAGTGAAATCGTGTGAATGTCAAGGTTAAGATGAAAAATGAAGGGTGTTCCCTTAGCGGATTATATTCTGAGTTTAATATTAATTCAAGGGTGATCAAAAAGGAGATGCATGAGGGGCTTCTTTATGAAATTGCAGAAATCTATTACCACAATGGAAATCTTGACAAAATTTTGGTATCATTAAAATCCAGCCAGGGAGTAACAGGTGTTGAGACCCTATTTGACAATGGAAATATACTCATAATAAAATTAACGACAAATGAATGCCCTGTGCTTGGAATTTTGAAAAACTATTCAGAGAGCGGAAAATCCGTTTATAAGCAGGAAGAGAAAATAGAAGATGGAAACAATATCTGGAACATGCATATAGCCAGCATGGAACTGGTAAGGGAACTTTCAGAAAAGTTGAAGGAAAAAACAGGAAGCGATGTGTTCGTTAATATTTACAAAAAATCCAGTGTAGACAAACAATCCCTCTTTGTTGTAAAAGAAGCATATGACCTTGGATTTTTTGATGTGCCAAAGCGCATTAACCTGCTTGAGCTCTCTGCTATATTGAATATCCCGCCGACAACTCTGGATTTAATTATACGCAAATCATTAAAATATTTTCTTGATACGGAACTTGTTTCAAAGGATAAGTCACAGCTTTATAATGAATAGAAGCCCCTATGGAAAAGTACAGTGTGCTTATACTCGGTGGAGGCTACGGAGGAATTAATGCATATTATGGGATCAGGGATAAAAGACATGTGGCAATAATTGATTCAAAACGTGATTCCGTGTACCATGGCAAATCCAGGGATATAAGAATGAAGGTTCCGGCACCTATAATAGAAAATATAAAGAAAGTGGATATTGAGGAGCCCTATGTGCAGACAGACAGGCATGAATACTATCCTGAAAAGCTTGTAATTTCAACAGGATGCAATAGGGAAAGCCAGATTGAATTTATGTCAAAAAGCCATCTGTACAACAATATGTACCTTGGCTCAAAAAATGAATATGATGATTATATATTAATACAGTATATTTTAAAGTTGAATAAAGCGGGAATACGTGCAGGTTACAGTGGCAATTTTTTATCATTCCTGGGGAAAGAAGTGGAAACAAAGGTCAGGAAATTTCTAGAGATTTCAGGCGTTCCGTTATCTCCAGAGCCGGATTTTTTGTTGCCTGAATGCAGCCCGAATATATTTGAAAATTATATAAATGTGGATAAAAACTTAATGGTGAACGAAAATACGTATGCTATAGGCGATGTACTTGACTGGAGTGCAAAGTGTGGTGAGCTCTCAATGAGGCAGGGGGCATTTGCAGGCAGGCATATGAGTGGAAAGGTCCATGATTTTAAACCAGTATTTATTACAATTCTGGATAATTTGAAAGGAACAGGCATAAGAATTAAAAGCACAGAACCATGGAATTCCGGAATAGCTTCCGCACACATCGGAGGAGAATATTCACTCATGGCCGGATTTTTAATGCGTTATTACGGATTCAGGAATGGTAATATGGGAATCCTCCAGTATTTCTAGAATAGAACCATAATTAGAATTTAAATAATTTTTAATAATATTTATAAATATTTCTTTAATATAGCCGGGTGTGGGATCCTGGTGGAGCTAAGGATAAAAGGGGAAAACTCTACATAATACTGAGGTTCCTGAGAATGGAACAGACTTTCTTCAGCCTTCCCATGGCATACCTGGGAGCTTTCCTTGCAATAAGGAAGATACCTGCAATCAGGGTGCTTTTATTGATTTTCTTCGCCCTGTTTTTTGTCAGGATAGCAGGAATGACCAATGATAACCTTGCGGACCGGTTTATAGATGCTAAAAATCCAAGAACCATGACAAGGCCACTGGTAACTGGCGTGATAACCGTGAAAAATGCCTATGCACTCATAGCAATAGGACTTGCAGGTTATTTTATTTCTACGTATTTTATCAATATTATAGCCTTTTCCATATCACCGCTGGGTGCACTGGTAATCATGACATACCCTTACATGAAAAGGCATACAGCATTTGCCAACTACCAGATAGCCTCAATACAGGGTTTATCCGTAATGGCAGGGGCTATAGCAGCGGTAGGATTGCATTCACCTGTTTACATAATTTACCATATACCATGGTTTTTCGTACTCGCTACACTATTCTGGGCCCTCGGCTTTGATCTATATAACCATATACCGGATATAAAATATGACAGGGAAAATAAATTGCATAGCTTTGCCACACTGCTTGGTGACAGGGCACTGCAATTTGCAGGGTTGAACCAGATATTGTCTGTATCACTGGCTTTTACTGGCGATATTGTTTACAGGCTGGGTATCCTGTCATATGCAACAACCACACTGCACGGTGCAATAATGCTTTCTGCTTTTATACTGGCATACAGGGGGAATTTTGGAAAGGCATTCTATTATAATATTTATGCTTCCGTAGTTCTAGCGCTGGGAATTATAATAGATGTTGCCCTTGGTTTGCCGGCAATTTAAAAAAATTAATTATGCCTTATACAATATAAGTTTATGTATGAAAATGAAAAAAGAATTTCTGCCATGGAGGCATTGAAACATGTACATAGCAATATGAAACTCGGGCTCGGAACCGGGTCAACAACAAAATACTTTCTTGATGGGCTCGGGGAACTTGTTAAATCTGGAAAAATCACAGATATAACCGGTGTCCCGACATCATTGAGGACTGCTGACCTGGCCAAGTCCTATGGAATAAAAATAGAAAACAACCTTGAAGGGATAGAAATAGATTTTGACGGGGCAGATGAATTTGATGGCAGTGGAAACTTAATAAAGGGTGGTGGAGGTGCACTTGTGCGTGAAAAAATTGTTGCTTATAACAGTAAAGAAGTGTACATAATGGCTGACCATTCAAAATTTTCAGAAAAACTGCATAGTTTTCCATTGCCTGTGGAGGTTTTGCCCTTTATGGAGGATGTGACAAAGAAAAATATTGAAAAAACGGGGTGCAAAGCTACTTTCAGGGATGGAAAAAAATTTAAGAGCGACAACGGCAACTATATACTGGACTGCAGGTTCGATTTTACAGATGTTGTACTGGAAACAGAGATAAAGATGATTCCTGGAGTTGTTGAAGTAGGCATCTTCAGTGGGATTACAACAAAGGTATTCATAGGCGAAAATGAGAAATGCAGGGTTATGGACTTCCAGAAATCATAATGTTGTTTCATTCTGCATAGATAGAACCATATCCATTGCAAGTTCCGCTATATCTGTTGAGTACAGAGCAATCCTTGATATTTCCTCCGAGGAAAATGATATGGTCGCTATATCTGATGATTTCCCGAGGTCCAGCAATTCCTTCTTCTGGTCCATTATGGTTTTTTTGAATGATATGATATCATTGAGCCCGTTATATTTCTTGGAATAAAAGAGTGCCATTGACTTCTTATACAGGTCAAGTGAAAATGATAGGTTTTCAACTACCTTCTTATACGGTATATCAGTATCATTCCTCTCCAGCCATATTTTGCATATATTTACTGTATGGTCTGCCATTCTCTCAAGTATCCGGGATATAATCAGGTAATATATGCTATTGGGGTCTTCGCAACTTTTGCCTTTTACTTCACGGTAAATGTACCACTGGAAACGATCAATTTCATCGTCTCTTTCAATTACATTTTTTAACAGGTCATTGTCCATGTCATTAATCCCTTTTATCGTGTCGTAAATCATTGATTCAACATTAAGTGACATACGCTTTATAGAATTATAAATCGGGTAGGAATTTGAATTTAATACATTTTGCAGAACAATTTTTTTGGAATTTTCCTCAAATATTTCTATGCCTATAACCAGTTTTGAAAATTTCTTTATGGCTTCCCTTGTTTCATCACTGATATAGTATGAGCTTGTTATGGCCAGTGTATCGTAACCGGAAATGTAAAGAGATATCAATGCCCGTTCGATGCTTTTTGAATCCATCTTTGAATTCAGGATTAAATGTTTTTCTATCTCTGTTTTTACACCAACATCTCCGTAAAGAATAAGCCGGTTCTGTGATTCTTCAATTTTTATCTCACTGCTCCTCTGAAGATTGTTATTTTTTACCCATTTTGAAGGCAGAGAAACTATATATGTTGAACCTCCTGTTAACTGGATCTTTCTTATTGATTGCATGTATATATATCTGAAATAACTATATATAAATATCTATTAAATTTAAAACTATATAATTTATTTTCCAGCAAGGTTTTTCTTGCTGAAGAAATATGCTGCTACTATCCCTGCTATGTACATTACACCTATAGATGCTATATATTTATCTGCCAGTGCAAAAACATAAAACTCATAGAAAGTTAATCTCGGCACATTCACAGGGCCTGCACTTGTTATTGTCAGAGTTTTGTTAATTGTATAATTAGTGTCGTAAAGCCCCGATGGCAGCTTAGTATCGTAGTACATTGTTGTAATATTGCCATTTTTCGTATGGTTTAAATTGGAATAATGTACAGTTTTATTATATATTCCACTGGAATATATGTACAGGTATGAATTATTCAAAGATCCTGTGTAATTTGTGGTGATCGTAATATTGTAGTTATGATCTACACCTGAGAATGGCGTTATAGATGTCTTTAAGGAAGTCCCGTTTATATCACTGGTAGTTACGCCGTTTAGATCATAAACGTAGGTAGAGTATATGCCGGCAGATATCATAAGTACAACAAGTAAGATTACTATGCCCCCGAATAGCCTTGGCTTGAATCTGTACATGCCAAAGAAATGCATCAACAGGAAAATTACAACGGGAATTGAAAAAATAAGCAGAATTAGAAAAGCGTAAAACAAGGATATTGTGAATATCATAAGGGAATAAAGTATTGATATTAATGGTATGAATATTCTATTGTGATCTGTTAGGAATTTTCTTGCCTGCATTATTTTTTTGTAGTGTGTTATAATATAAATATTTTCCATCATTTTTCCACTGTGCATCTATAATGTGGATGAAGCATGCCTCTTAACTATGCAGAAGACTGATATTATCAAAAAAAAATCCGGAATATGCCGGTATCGCCAGGCAGAACACAGATAAATTTATATTGCTACAGAAATTTCACCTGATCGGATTGTAATATTGCATAATATCTGGAAAACATAACAGTGTGTAATAATATAAATATCATATTAATATCATTTATTGTGTACGACGTAATTGTTTCAGGAGCAGGACCTTCCGGTTCATATCTTTCATACCTGCTTTCCAGAAATGGGTATAAAGTTCTGCAGCTTGAGGAACACAGGGAAGTTGGCAAACCCGTTGAATGCACGGGGCTTGTATCTGAAAGGGTATTTAAATATGTCAATTCACGGTCAATGGTAAATGAGGTCCACGGAGCAAACGTTTTTTTCCCGAATGGCAAGAGCATACACATATCGAAGGGAGAGAAAACAATAGTTATGTACAGGGATGACTTTGACAAGGATGTTTCTGCAATGGCTATAGGTGCAGGGGCAGACACAAGGATAAATGCAAGGGTGCTTGATGCCAAGGTTAACGATTCATACGGAGAGGTAAAATACAGGGAGAATGGTGAAATTAAGTATGCCAGGGCCAATATAATAGTTGGTGCTGATGGTGCAAACAGCAGGATAAGACTTTCACTCAATTACGAAAGGCCAAAAAAAATAATTTCAACTTACCAGGTTGATTCCTCTTTCCACCTCGATGACCAGGACGATGTAAATGTTTTCATCGGTTCCGAGAATAGCAAGGGGTTTTTTGGATGGGCAGTCCCGTCAGGAGAAATTACAAGGATAGGCGTGGGAGTTGACCATGTGACAGCCATAAAGTATTTCAGGAATATCAATGTAAAATTCAACAGATCCCAGATACTTGGAATAAATGCCGGGCCAATACCCATCAATTATCTAAGCAAAACCTATGGAAACAGGTCATTGCTTCTGGGCGATGCTGCAGGAATAGTTAAGCCATTATCTGGTGGTGGCATATATACAGGAATAATTTCGGCTAAAAACGCATATACTGCAATAGATCAGAGTTTCAATAGAAACAATTTCTCGGAAGATGCATTAAAGGCTTATCAGAAACTCTGGAAGCGTGAAATTGGCAGGGAACTTTTTATAGATGCAAAAATTCAACAATACTTTTCAAAGATAAGCACAAACGATACCCTGCTGAATAAAATATATGATACTATTAACAGGGAAGATATTATACGCAGGATAAATTCCCTGGGTGACATAGATTATCCAGCGAAAGTTGTGTTTTCAATACTTATGAGAAAACCACAGCTGATAAAATATTTCCTGTTCGGCGGATGATAGGCTTTTAGCAAATAGTATTAGAAAACATTGAATTTCCGTATAATTTATAGTTAATAGTCGCCCGCATAAAAAATATATGGCTAAATTAATTAGGCATGAAATATTAAAGTAAAAATGCAGGGCAAAGTGCTATATTTTATGCTTCTAATCTCTGTTGTGGTGATCTGGGGTGCAACATTTCCGATAATGAAACTTTCACTTCAGTATATAAGCCCTGTGATGCTTCTGTCTTTCAGGTTTATCCTTTCAGCTGCACTCATGCTGCCCATAGTGTTTAAAAATAAAATGTTAATTGAAAGAAAGAACGTAATACTTGGAATTGTGGGCGGCATATTGCTTTTTCTGGCATATTATACACAGACAGTTGGCCTTGAATACACAACATCATCCCAATCAGGGCTTATCACAGGCATGTATGTCGTTTTGCTGCCAATCATATCGCTATTATACCTTAAAATCAAATTAAACAAAGTAGATGTTATCGCTGTTAGTATTGGCTTCATAGGGCTTATACTCATGTCATCGCTAAAATTCAGTTCAGCATATACCTTCGGAGACATACTTACCTTCTTCTGTGCCATTTTTTATGGGCTGCAGACCGCATATGTATTTAAATATACAAAATACCTTGACAGCATGGTTTTCACATTTTACCAGTTATTGATGGTTGGAGTTTTATCATCAATATTTGTTCCGTTTAGCTGGGAACCTTCCGGGCTTTTGAAACCCATAGTCATTTTTACAATAGTATTTACTGCCCTCTTCGCCAGTTTCTTTGCCATATTAATAAATACGAGAGTCCTGCAATACATAGAACCAACTGCAGCAGGAGTAATATATGTTGGGGAACCTGTATTTGCAGTTATATCATCCATACTGATCCTCAAAGAAATTCCAACTATGGATATAATACTTGGTGGCATTATCATAGTGGTGGCAATGCTGATTGAAACATTGCATAAATACGTAGAAACAAAGAATTCTATAAATATTCCACAATAGCCTATATATTACTATATAATTTATATGGAAAATATTTATTCATGTAGTGACTATATTTCTATGAGAATATGGATAATAAAAATGAAGGTAATATAAGTGCAATAAACCAGGCACTGGATAATGCCACAGGAAAGTTCCACTTCAGAACTTTTCTGACAGCAGGGATGGGATTTTTCACAGATGCCTATGATTTGTTTATTATAGGAACGGTGCTCGCAATACTTCCAATGATTGGATGGCACCTTACAAAAACAGAAATAGCCCTTATAGGGTCTGTGTCACTGATAGCTGCTGTACTTGGTGCGCTGGCATTTGGCAGATTGCTCGATTATCTTGGCAGAAAGGCTATTTATGGCCTGGAACTGGTATTGCTTGTAATTGGTGCTTTAGGAAGTGCATTCCTATCGTTTAAAAACCCCTACGCTTTAATGGCATGGAGATTTTTGCTGGGAGTAGGCATTGGCGGTGATTATGCAACATCTTCTGTTATAATGGCAGAATATTCCAATATGAAAACAAGGGGAAAATATGTTGGAATGGTATTTTCAATGCAAAGCATAGGTTTAGTAGTTTCTTCATTGCTTGCCCTTACATTTTTACTGAGCACGAAGATTATTCCACTGGCAGACGCCTGGAAAATAATGCTTTCAGTAGGAGCCATCCCCGCTGCAATAGTAATTTACTACAGAAGAAAAATGCCTGAACCACCGAGATATACTGTTGCAAAAGGGCGTGCTGCGGAGGCTTCAAAGAATCTTAAATCCTATACCGGAATAGATGTAGCTGTCTCTAAAAATAAAGAGGAGGTAAATGCTCCATGGTATACCCTCTTTAAGGATAGAAAATTCCTTATTACATTAATAGGGACAGCAGGAGCATGGTTCTTAATGGACTGGGCATTTTACGGAAACTCCATAATGGCAAGCAGAATTTTCGCAACCATAATAACACAGACCGGATTGTCTGGCTTAATAAGATCTACGGAATACTCCGCCATAGTGTTCATTGGATTTGCCCTGCCAGGGTACTGGCTGGCAACATTTACACTGGATAAACTTGGAAGAAAGCCGATACAGATAACGGGCTTCATAATGCTCGCGGTAACATACGGAATACTTGCATTATTTCCTATACTGGATACCCCTTCATTTGTGGTGGAGTTCATTGCAGTGTATGGTATTAGCTATTTCTTCATGATGTTCGGGCCAAATGTTACAACATTTGTCTTCCCATCAGAGGTGTTCCCTGTAACAACAAGAGGGTTTGGTACAGGCATATCTGCGGCTGGAGGAAAAACCGGAGCTTTTATAGGCACATTTGTTGATGTGTTTATAATAGCCGCTGGGCTTTCATCACTCATGACTGTACTTGCAATATTTTCAGTATTAGGCGTTATAGTAACAATACTGTGCCTGCCAGAACCGAAGGGAAGGGCAATGGAAGAGATTTCCAGGGAAAAGGAATATACTAAAACTATAAATTAAATATATATTTTAATTTGAATATTCATGATATTTAATTTTTAACGCCTCAAAAATTTCAACACATATTTTATTTATTAATACAGCAGGTTTTGGTCACTGCAACCCGGAAGCGGGCAGGGATAATTTATAAACCTAATATTTTAGGGATGATACTTATAAGGGCATAACAACTCATCTGGTATGCCTGATCCTATAGCCTTGAAAAAGAAGGGGGCAGGATTGCCAGTACAGCATCCGCCACGCATAGTATACATTGGAATATTGCTTTCCGCACTTTCGCTTGCGGCCGGGTTTTTAACTGGCATTGCTGCACTGGCGGTAAATAATGGTTATCCATCGATTATACCGCTGGCAAATGGAATTACTTTCCATCCTGATTTGATGGTATTTGGAGCAGTGGGCGGGCTGCTGATTTCAGAAAAACTTGAACTTATGGAAAAGTTTCCACTCATAAGAAACATTCCAATTTCCAGGCCAATCGTAGCTTTTCTTTTCGGCGGGGTTTTTATATTGTCCTTAGGAATTTTATCCAGTTATGAAATAGCAAGATATGCAGGGCTTCTGCTGGTGGTTGCAGCATCTCTCCTCTTTTTGCTGTTTATGTCAAGCAATGCAAATCATGGCGATAAACGGATAAAGCTGGTGTTCGCTGCAGCTATTGCTTCCATGTTTCTGGCTGCCATAGGAAACATGAACTCCCTGCTATACAGTAATATGAAGCTTACATTTCTTGCCCTGCTCTTCCCTATCCTTTATATTCTCGCAGAGAGGATGGAACTTGGATTTGTACGTGGAATGGGTGCCCGTATAATGGCACTCCAGGCTTACATAGCTTGGTTTGCAGTCGGCATGGCATTTGTATCTGTTGAGGTTCCGGACAAATTTATCAGCCGCTTCGCCATGGTTCTTTCTATCATTCTTGTAGCTATACTAACCGGTATTTCTATCAAATTTGACCCTGCTTTCAGGAAAATAAAGAGAAATGGCAGATTCCAGCATTTCATGCGTGCCGGGATACAGATTTCATTTTTCTGGCTTGCACTTGGCCTCATCCTTTTCATGTTGCAGGCAATCATCGGGCATGGTTATCTTGACCCTGCCACACATTCCATAGCCATTGGCTTCATCGGAAGCTTTATTGTGGCACACAGCCCGGTAATATTTCCGCTAACATTCAAGAAAAAAGCAATTCAGGAAAATGTTACATTCCTCCCCCTGATTATGATAACCATTGCAAATGTATCACGGGTTTTTGGCGATTTAGCTATACCCTACACTTCATTGGGTGAAACATTTTCCTATGTCTCTGGCTACCTGCTCCTGTTTGCAATTCTTTTATTTGTTTATAATATCAAAAAAATTATGGTTAGCCCTGACTGAGCCGGGATGCGCGCAGTGTGCATAAACCATAATAATTTATTTCTGAATTTCACCCTAAAAATACAGGGATTTTGTTATTATGGCATCATTTAATTGGGGAATATGGGAAATATAAAAAATAATTACATAGAAATTGATATCAGGAATATAGCTCCAGGTGAGAGGCGTGGCAAAATTTTTGAACGGTTCCTTGCACTAGGGCAGGGGCAGGAACTGCATGTTATTGCAGACCATGATCCGGTACACCTTCTGGGAAGCATGAAAAGCCATAAATTGCCTGTAGATGTGGCAGCTTACAGGACATTAACAGATAAAGATGGTACATTCACAGGAATTTTTAAAAAACTTGAACATGAAAATGTCAATGAAAACTTTCTGGCAACAGACATTGACCAGGAAAGAAACTATCTTCCAGATAGGTTTAATCCCGTTACCGTATACACAGGGGAGAATTACAGGGTTATTATAACCTATATTAAGGCAGGCCAGTTTATTCCTGTGCATTCTCCATCCACAGACCTCATATTCTCTGTATTTAAGGGAAACGGGAGCATGGTTGCTGGAGACAGGGAAATAAACATACACCCCGGCAGCATTGTAATAGTACATGCCGGAGAAAAGCGCGGGGTCTTCGCAAACACCGATATGGAAGCTTTTCATGTAGTCTCTCCAGTACCGGATGAAAAGGACCATCTCGAGGTAAAAGAAAAACTGGAATCGAAGAAATATATTTGAACATGTTCAGGTTAATGAGGTAATTAATTATGAAATCAAGTGTGGAAAAGAGAATGCAGGAGAGAATAGACGTGAAACTTGTGCTGAGATTTATTGCAACCAGTTTCGTCTATTTTCTAGCAGGATTGGTAATTTTTGCCGTGAATCTAATATTTTCGCTTAACATGCATCGTGATCCTATTTTCGTTATGTGGCTCTTTGGCGGTGTGGTGATGATAATATTTGGCCTTTCATACATGTTTTCATCCGGAATCGCAAAAAATAGTGCGATGGCCAACAATACTGTGCATATAGAGTATATACTGTTAAATATAGGTGTAGTGCTGTTTTTTCTAGGGTTCTCGCTTTTCCTTGGATTTTCAGGGGTAGGAAGCTATGGGATCGGAAAACCACTTGCCATAACAGGCCTTATGGCTATCATTGTCTCCATGCTGATCCATCTGATCAACATATTTGTAATGATTTCCAGAGACCCGTATAAAAACAAAAAACATGGTTCTCCATGATTAATTGTTACTGTGGATACCTGTAACCTGTTATCTCTCTTTTCCCTTAAAATAAGATGAGATAATATTCTTTTCAGCCCGCCTTAATATTTCAGCAAGTGTGACATAAGAGACATTGAGCCGGGTGGAAAGCCCTTCCAGGTTAATTTTTTTAGGATATTCAAAGAATCCAAGTTCAAATGCTGTTCTTACTACATACTCCTGCCTGGCTGTTATATCATTCTTTTTTGATAATGCCCTTTTTCTGAGAATTTCAAATTTAATGCCATCAGATTCCAGCCTGTCAGTAAAACCATTTATTGTTGCCTCGTCGGGGACGAGCAAATTCATTCTGATATTGCCTGAATCATTGCTATATGCGGCTGTAAGGAACAGATCCCAGTTCAATATTGTACTGCATATGCTGCATTCGTGTGCATCAACAATTGCAGTTGCATGGCTGGTATCAACTATGGCAAAGTTATTTCCAGCTGTTTTTGTCCTGCTTTCCATTTCATGTGAAAAATTTTCCATCTTCCCTTCAGGAAGAAATATTTCTAAAAGGTCCATTGCCCCATTCCTGCCCATGCGGATATCCCTGATTTTAATGCTGGCTGAATGTGTTTTAACAATATCCTTAATCCATTCCACTGGCTCCCTGAATTCTATATCCAATTCTATCAAAACTGTCCCGCGATTAATTTCAAAATAGGTAATAAATTTATACTAAACTCCTAATCCTTTATAAAATTTTCAAATATTGTTTTATCTCCATTTATTTTAGTATCTATATTTGTGAATACATTTGAATTGTAAAGTGATTCTATATAATTTTTAAATTTAAGTTTGTCGGGTTCCCTTCCATAGAGTTCACCATACTCTTTCCGGAGGTCTTCACTGCTTATCTCCATCATATGCCCTGCGAGGCTGCACAGGGAATAATATGAATATGCTGTCCTGAGGTATGGCTTCAATGATGAAATGCCTGATATATATAAAATCCTGTGTGACATGACGTATGAAAGCAGATTTTCTATGCCTTCGCTGGCTACTGCATCGAATTCCGGGCCCGGTTCTATTATGCATGCACCGTATTTGTATTCGTAACTAAATATTGCAAGGTCTCCTACTTCATTGAAATATTTCAGGCGTTTCGCATCACTTTTTTTATCAGATACCAGTATCAGCCTTTTCTTTTCCACCAGTTCCCGGAGTATTTCCATGACAGGCGTAAGCGACATCTGTACTTCCCCGATTCTTGAAAGATTGGACGCTATAGATTCAAGCAATTTAGCCTCTCCTGCTGCTGTCAGGGATGATTTAACATCCTCAAGTAGTTTAATCGCAGTCTTTCTGTCCGGGCCGGTAAAATTTGCCCTGCCATTAACCTGTTCTGCAGAGATATAAAATATGTGGCTGAATTTTCTAATTAATAATGTGTTTCCAAGTATTTTTTGCTGGAAAACATCAATATAAGCATGCAATTTTTCTATATTTTCAATGGAATCCGGGTCCACAGCAACTGAACTCCCGTAGATTTCTGACACAAATGTATTCATGAGCGAAATTAAAGTTTCAATATTGTCATTTCCCTGTTCGTATTTTTTTGTTATATAGTTTTTTATTTCAAGCATTAACACACCTAATACTCGTTCAATGAACGCAATTCCTCTCCATTCCTTGCAAGCACATTCGCATACACTATCTTTATCCTGCTTCCCAATTTTTCACAGTATCCTGTAAATTCATCTATTTCCATAGCCTTTACTTTATCTCCAGTGCGTTTGTAAAAATCATTAATGCCAGTTTTTAATTCCACACCCTCAAAGCCAGGAATTAATAGTATTTTATCCCGGTAAATAAAGGCAGTAAAATAATACATGATATTTTCCGGAAGGTTATTATTGATAACCTCATATTTAACCAGTGGGCCTATAAATTTATATGGAAATCCCATAACAACCGGCCTTCCCTTCTCCATATAATTTATCGCTTTGCCAATGTCATTGTCCTCACTAAGAGAAAAATAAAACTCTTTTATTTTCATTTTCCGCAAATTCCTATTTAATATTGCAGATATGCCTGAAAGGGTTGTATTATCTGCCAGAAATCCAAAATATTCATTAAAAGATAATATGCTATTTATGTTGTTTATTCTCATAATGTAGTTATTCGCATGTGTATATTTGTATATTTGAGTGTGCATAGTTATCCATAGGCTGGCTGCGAATGAAGCCTGGGGGTCCTTATTGCTTTTAAACCATATTACTGGAAGTTCGTCTGGCATATTTATATTAATATTGTTTTTGAATATTTAAAATGTTTCATAAAATTAAGGCAAATCCCGATAGGAAAAATCAGTTTTTCAATATTTTCATTTTTACTATTTCCATTGCATCGTGATATGTTTTTGTTGTTTTCCAGATATTTATAAAAACTATATCGCCTATATTCTTCCTTATTGCCTCCATATGCAGATCCCTGTCATCAACATATACAACCCTCTGCACCGGAATTTCAACACCCTCTTTCTTCAGCAGGCTTATAAGCTTGAGCAACCGCTGGTCCTTGTCCGGGGTCTGGTCTGTGGAGTTATAGTCGAAAAGGTTGCATATGCCAAATGTTTCAAGTGCTTCCTGGGCATAATCCTTTCTGTTCCAGCTCAATGTTGTCGTTATAGCACCATTCTCACGTGCCCATCTTATAAAATCCAGTGCTTCCGGAAACAACGTTACTGTAACATTATCCTGATTTACTATGCTATTCGAGTCCAGGCGTGTATAAGGCGGGTTAACTCCTGAGATATTTAAATGATCCCATACTGTGCCATCCAGATCCATAGCCAGAATCCATGGTCTAATCATCCATTAGGTATTGCAATAATTAAATAAATATATCGTAAAAAATATTGAAAATATGCGATAAATTTTAAGGGAAAATTGAAATTATATGTGATAGATATAACCCGGGTTAGTGGATTATCGGAAAATATCTAAATTCAGGTTATGCCATGCCTTTATGATACCCCATGCATTCTGAAGTTTTATTAAATATTAAAATTGATAATCAGGGAACTAAAAACTACCGCAAAATTGAAAATAAAAACCCATAAAAACCGCAATTTAGATATAATAAAAGCGAATGTTTTGTTATGATAGAAAATATAGATGTATCAGAAGTTAAAAGTGATACTGAATTTAAAGAAGCTATAGAAATATATGAAGAAGCTTTTCCTGAGGGGGAGAAAAGGCCGGTGGAAGATATTAAGCGGAATATTGAAGAAAATAATGAAAAAATGTTTATCGCCAGGCATAATGGAGATCCTGTATTATTTTCAATGATCTGGCCTGTAGAGGATACAGATTTTTTATTTCTGGATTACATAGCTGTTGGTAAAAATTACAGGGGGCAGGGCGTAGGTTCCATTTTTCTACAGAAAATATTCGATATAAGTGAAAACGTAAATTATAACCATATGATATTTGAAGTTGAAAATCCTGAAGAAGGCGACAATAAAAAACAGAGAAGTGAAAGGATTAAATTTTACAGGAGGGCTGGCGCAAAAACTATGACAGGATTCAAATACTTTTTGCCTCCAAGGAACGGCAGTAAATCCCAGGAAATGAAATTGATGATGATTTCAAGGAAAAATATAGGGAAGGTGAATGGAAAAAGGATTCAATCCACACTTTCACAAATTTATACACACATATACAACAGGAGCAGCAACGATAAAACCCTTAACGGGATACTGGATGATATACCTGAAAATATCACCCTTGAATAATCATAGCTTATTAATGCCTTCGTGAACTTTTACCGCTATGCCATTCCTGTAAAATCCCATCTCTTTGCCAGACACAGTTGCATGCCCTACTGCATAAAGATCGCCTGAAGCGCTGGTTACCATTACATCATTCCCGGCTATTATTTCCCTGTCGCAATCTTCTACAAATTTGAAAAATACGTTATATCCCTGTGAATTGAATTCCCCGCTGTCATCTGTGACTATTACACGGGATGCAGGAAAATCCAGCATATCATTCAATAATTTGCCACCATAAATTGAGAGCGTTAAAAATCCATCGTTTCTCATTGTTGCTATTATTTTTTCACCGCGTTTTATATTCCTTATATGGCCTGTAGCCTTTGATTTTATTATTTTATCTGAATTTACAAAAAGATTTTTCCGGGCTTTGAACTGTAAATGGAAAACCTCATTTATTTTTGAATGACTGTAATTTCTGATTTTTTCGCTGCCGGTTATTGAAGGGTCATAAAATGAGATATCATTGTTTATGGATTTCAGCCATGCTATATAGTCATCACGGTAAATTTTATCCAGTACCCCTGACGGCACCATCTGGCTAACCGGATATGTGTTTTCCAGCTCCATGGGTATAAAAATATCATTCCATTCTATGAGAAAGTTATAGTCTGTGGTTTCATATGACCTAAGTATATCATCAGAAACAGGGAATCCATGCCTCCACTGGCGGTAACTTACAAGAACTGTTTTTTTACCGTTGCTTATATAGTCCTCTGTGAATTTTACAAGGCGTTTTATGAACGTATTTTTATATGTAGAAGAGTTGAAAAAATATAAGGGGGATTTAAGGGAAATATTCCAGAACGGCTCTAAATTGTGATCAAGCATTTCCAGATAAGCCCTGTAAAGTGCAGGGTGCGCCATAGATTTTTCTTCCACATACTGGTAAAGGGTGTTTTCATATATCCTTTCCTTTATTTCTGTTATTTCGTTGAAAATAGCTTTAAGATTATGGAGCGATAACAACTTTAGCCGGGTTTTTTCATCGGCTTTGATCAATTCGACAGGAGAATATTTATTAAAAAGCGGGCTCCATTCAGGGAAGTCACGTATTTCCTTCAGGTTCCTTGTACCTTCTGTATAAAGCACCCTGTTGTCCTTTGCATATTTAATATAGGAAGCTGAATCGAAAATATCAACGCCCAGCAGAACAGAAAATGCAAAAAACATGGGATGCCCCCCGCCAAATAGATGCACGGGTTTTGAAAAGTCTGAATTTAGCTTTGAATTTATTATTATATTTACAAGGTCGCTATATCTGTAAGATTCAAGGAGTGGAACAACTCCGCCAATAGGTAGGTAAGAGGCTTCTGACATGAGTCTGGCTGATTCCCTCCTCAGGTCAGGGTATATTGAACCCTGTATTGGCCCGGCAATTATGGAATCCGGTGTGTTTACCTCCTGTAGCCTTCTGGATGTTTCGTATACTGCTGCCTTTGCCTGTTCATAGCTATCCTGGGGCTTGGTAAATATATCAAGTATGGTTATTATATCGCTTCCAATATCCTTCTGGAACTGCACAATTTCTTTGTTGCCATATTCTATATCACCGTATACATAACTCTGAAACGTGCCTGAATCTGTCATAATCGGGCCATCAAAATTTATTAGCCTGTGCACTCCGTGTTTAAGCGCATCCTGTTCAAGTGATGCTGTTCTTTTAATAATGTAACTATTTGTAATAACTGCCTGGACTCCAATAGATTTTAATTCTTCTTTGGTCAGGAAATTTAGATTTGGATTTATTACGGGCATTACGGTTGGAGTTTCTATATCTCCATGAGGAGTTGAAAATTTACCTATTCGCGCAAGCCCTTCCCTGAAAAACATCTGCATTATGGCTAATTTTTACATGATATTTAACTATTGGTCGATATTTGCGTGGTACTATAATCACGGGAAAAATTATAATAAATATTAAACCATTAAAAATAATGAAAGCTTATGTTTTAAAAGAGCCAGGGGTGCTTGAATTAATCAATACAGAAGCCAGGAAGCCTGATACTGGCGAAGTTCAGATAAAGACCAGGGCATGTGGCATATGTGGTACAGATTTTCATGCATACAATGGAAAACACCTTGCTGTCAAATATCCGGTGATCCCGGGGCATGAGTTTAGCGGGGTTATCACATCAATAGGTGAAGGTGTAAAATCATTTATGCCCGGAGACAGGGTAGTTGTTGATCCAAATATAACATGCGGGCAATGTGAATACTGCAAAGGAGGGAAGGAAAATTTCTGTGAAAATATAAAAACTGTTGGCATAAACTATCCAGGAGGATATGGCGAGTATGTCACTGTTCCGGAAAAGGTAGTTTATAAAATTCCTGATACTATGAGTTTTGAAGCCGCAGCAATTGTTGAACCTGTAGCATGCATAATACACGCTTTTGATAATACACATGTCCCCCTTGGCGGGTCAGCTATAATTTCAGGCACTGGTTTTATTGGCCTTGCATTTTTACAGATATTGAAGGGCATGGGATATTATCCTGTATACACCATGGACACGAATCCTACCAGAAACTTGCTGGCTAAAAAATATGGTTCTGATAAAATATACACGGGCATAGATGATTTAATGGAAAGCGATATTATAGGAAAGGCAAACGTTGTTGTTGAAGCTACAGGGTCCAATAGCATACTTTCTAAAACAATTGATATGGCTTCGCCTTCCGGAAAGATCTTCGCATTTTCTGTGTATCCGCCCGGTGAAAAAATTGAAATTGAGTCAAATAAAATATATAGCAAGGAGATATCAATCTTCGGAGATTTCGTAAATCCGTATACAATGAGGAAAGCAATTAATATGATAAGCTCCGGGCTTATAGATTATTCAGGGATGGAAGACCCTGTAATAAAAATTAACGATATTGGAAACCTCTTCCAATCCGGAAAGAGAAATTTTATAAAACCTTTGATATCCTATGAATGACAGTGCATATTCTGGCTTATTTTTTCCAGTATGGTAGATAATTTTTCTACATCATCCTCTGGCAGGGAGGAAATAGAATCGCCGATAATCGTTTTAATCATTTTTCCCACCTTATTATAAATTTTTAGCCCTTCATCTGTTATCTCTATGTTTATTACACGCCTGTCCTGGCTGCTATGTACCCTCTTTACAAGGTTCCTTTCTTCCAGGCCATCCGTTATATCTGTGACCCACCCCTTTGCAAGTGATAGGGTATCGGCCAGATATTTCATATTTTTTGGTTCAGAATGGACAAGATGAAGTATTTTATAATCTACCATGCTGAGGGATAGAGATGAAAGATGGGATTTTATTCTTACTGCGTATTCTCCCAGTATGCTGTCAAACAGAGACCATATATTCAGTGCATTATCCATGAATTCATCTCTTCATTTTTACTGCCTTGTCTGGCAATTCAGACTGATCTTTTGCTGATTTCTTATCGGCTTTCGTTTTCTTTGATTTGCTCAAGGGTTCACGTAGTATAGATATAATGGCACCTGCAAATACTATTGCAGCTCCAACGTAGAACACAATATGGAGCGACTTGATGAATGCCGGAGCAAAGATTGTGGGGAACCATGTCCTTGCCTCTATAATATGCTGTGCACTGGTTGGTATAGAGGACACAACATGCGCTGGCAAAAGCCCCAGAATAACTGTACCTGGATTTATTCCAAGAAGAGCAGCGAATATTGCCTCTGTCGGTGGGAGTTTTGACATTTCTCCAGCCAGTGTACTCCCGCCACCGGCAGATATCACAGCAGATGAAAGTGTGTGTGGCAGTGAAGTTGTTAAACCAAGTATAAGAATGGTAAAGAATATTCCCATACTGGCAGTTGTGCCTACATTTCTGAGGGTTGTTAGCATTCCTGATGCCGAACCCCTGACATCAGGAGAAACAGATGACATGACTGCGGCTGTATTTGGTGCCGTGAACATGCCCATTCCAGCTCCGAAAACAAACAGGAGTATGCCCATGAATATGTATATGAAATCGGCAGGAAGAAGAACAAGCAACAGAAGAGCTATTCCGGAAACTATTAAACCAAAAGATGCAAGCCATCTCTGGCCGTGTCTGTCAGAAAATCTTCCTGCTATGGGCCCGAAGATACCCATTGCAATGGTCATTGGAAGCATGTATATTCCTGCCCAGAATGGCACTGATGCATAGTGATAGCCGTGTATTGGAAGCCATATGCCCTGGAAGAGAATAATTATCATAAACATAAAGCCCATCATTCCCATGCTTGATATCATTCCGGCGAAACTTCCTGTAGCAAATCCCCTAATCTTGAAAAGGCTCAGATTGAACATTGGCTGCTTTACCTTTCTCTCCACGAAGGGGAAAAGTACCAGCAATACGGCGCCTATTATCAATGCAGCAATTACCCATGGATTTCCCCATCCCATAGGGCTTGATTTATAAGGTGCAATACCATAGGTGACACCGACCAGCAGTATAATTAGCCCTCCGGCAAATGTAATATTTCCGGGAATATCAAGCTTCTGCTTGATTTTTGGTGAGGTTTCCTTCAATTTCAGGTATGACCATACTGTTCCCAGAATGCCAACAGGGACGCTCACTAAGAATATGTATCTCCAGTTAATTGTAGCAAGTATTCCACCTACAACTATGCCTATGCTCATCCCGGCAGTAGCCGCTATGGCGTTTATTCCCAGTGCAAAGCCACGTTCCTCTTTCTTGAAATTATCTGTTATTATAGCGTAACTGTTTGCGAATATGAAGGAACCTCCAACAGCCTGGACAATTCTAAAGAATATCAGTTCCAGTGCTCCTGTATCTCCCTTTCCAGGAGTTAAATAAAGCAGTATAGAACCTATAGTAAATATAAGAAATCCTAAATTGAATAATTTTACCCTGCCGAATATATCTGATAATCGCCCTATAGTAACAAGCAATACGGCCGTTACTATCATATAACCCATAAGTATCCATAGTAAATAGACAAATGAATTTGATTTTAAAGGATCAAGATGAATGCCGCTAAAAATTGCAGGCAATGCTATGATTAGAATGCTCATGTTAATTGTAGCCATCAGCACGCCTATTGTGGTGTTTGATAACGCTACCCATTTTTCTTCTACCATGACAGTGAATTATTTTTAATTATTTAAATGTTATTTTACGAAATTATTTACCAATAAATGTTTGCTTATTAAATTAATAATATGTTCTGTATTTGATAGTATATACAGTGTTACTTAAATTATATAGAGAATAAACATTATGGATCTTGGTATAGCATGCATCATATACAACTTGCTTATCACAGCTTGTCATGGTTAAAAATCATTTCATATAGTAATATTCCCCGCTGGCCTTCTGTTGCCGGTCCAGTGCACTGTTTAATTTGTTTATTCTCGGGCGCCTTGTTGTTTCATCACGCCTGAATGTTATTCCCAGGTCTTTCAGGAACATGTTCATGCCATCTCTCATTTCCATGGGCCCTCTGGAGTTTCCGTATACCCCCTGTTCTCCCTTAAAAACTATAAGTGCATCAGAAATAAGGTCTATGAGGTAAATATCATGGTCAACCACTATTGCGCTTTTCTTATTGTTTTCTATTACACGCCTGATTATCCTTGCCACATTCATCCTGTATGAGGAATCCAGGTGTGCAGAGGGCTCATCAATTAGATAGAGGTCTGCATCGGTGGCAAGTGTCAATGCTATGGATGTCCTCTGGAGTTCACCGCCGGAGAGGTCTCCTATATAGTTATCATATAACTCTGAAACGTTCATAGGCGAAAGGATTTCATTTTTTATGAATACATCCTCCATTTTTTCCTTCAATGCGGTTGATAGCAGTTCGTATACAGTACCTTCGTAATCAGTAGATATGTACTGTGGCTTATATGCTATTTTGAGTTCGTTTTCAACTGAGCCTGAATCCGGTTTAATAACACCTGAAAGTATCTTAACAAAGGTGGTTTTTCCAAGTGCATTCTGCCCGAGGACACCTATGATTTCTTCCCTGTTAATGTAACCCTCTCCGATATTCAAATTAAAACTGCCGTAGCTTTTTTCCATTGCAGTCCAGGATGTAACCTTGGTTGTTACTGAAGTCCTTTTGCTTGATTTTACTGTAAAATCTATGGATGTCGGCCTGACCCTTACATTTTCCTCACGGAGATATCCTGATAGAAATGCGTTTATAGCCTTATTTGTGCTCTTTTCCTTTGTTATTACACCGTATGCACCCGGGCTTCCGTATACAAGGTTTACCTGGTCGGCCATCTTGTCCAGTATGGCAAGGTCATGTTCAACTACCATGACAATTTTTGATTGTGAAAGCTTTCTTATTATATCTGAAACCCTTATTCTTTCATTAATATCAAGATATGATGAGGCTTCATCAAAGAGATATATGTCAGCATCTTTCATAAGCGTAATTCCGATAGCAAGCTTCTGTAGTTCACCGCCGGAGAGCTCTTTTACATCCCTTCCAAGGAATGTTTTCATTGAAAGGTCATCTACTATAATATCCATATTGCCATGGTCATTGTCCTTCATTATGTCCCTTACTGTGCCGCTGGCAACGCGCGGTATGAGGTCTACATATTGATTTTTCAGGACAGCTTTTTTTGTCCCATTATAGAGGTCCCTGAAATACTGCCCCATGATGCTTTTCGAAAATCTTTCTATAACGTAATCCTTATCGTTCTTTTTGCTTATATTTCCAAAATTTGGTATAAGGACACCTGAAAGTATATTCATTGTTGTTGTCTTTCCAAGGGCGTTCTGCCCGAGTATAGCATTAACCCTGCCTGTTCCGAGTTCTGGAAGTGAGTATAGCCGGAATGAATCTATTCCATATTGATGTACTATATCCTTGTTTAATTCGTCCGGGACACTTACAATTTTAATTGCACCAAATGGGCACCGGTTCACACAAATACCACAGCCTATGCAGAGTGATTCAGTAATTACCGGAAAATCATCGGATTGCCCTGGAAACTCTATAGTTTTAGCACCACTTCTAACAGGAGGGCAGTAATATCGGCATTCATGGTTGCACTTTTTCGGGTGGCACCTTTCCCTGTCTAAAATCGCAATATGCATTGGTAATCATCCCGGCCTTATTCGCCTGGCTTCCAGTATTCGTCAGGTATCTCACTGTAGATATCAAACCTGCTGTCGTGTTCCACTTTGTTGCTTATATTCATTTCAGCAAGCTCCAGGACACGCAAGACGTTAAGGAGCCAGTAATGGATACGCCATTCCCTTCCATCGAAAAGTGTTGTTTCTTCCCTTTCCGTTTCCAGGATTCCAAGATCTTCCATTGTATAGAAAACATCCCGGTCTTCCGGTTCCAGCATATTATCAATTACCCTTGTGCTATAACCGAAGAAGTTAATAATATGCTCTGCAGATGATTGCGATTCTTCAATACCCATCTTCCGGTTTTGCAAACTTAGCCCATTGCTAATTGCTTTTGAAAGTTCGTCTATTTTCACATATGCCCTGCTTCTTAATTTTGCTATTTCCATGCTACTTGTTGCCATATCAATTCCTCTTTAAAGTAAACATACCTTATTGTACCGCAACTTATAAGGTTATTCAATTTATAATATTGCCATTACTATATATTAATTTTATGTAAAATATAGTGCAATTTACTATATACTCTATATATTGTATATAGGTAATATTTATAATATTTAGGTGACTAATTAGACAAGTGATTCAATGAGTTCAGCCATAGACAGGTCAATGGATGAGGCAAAAACATCGAAATTTCATTATAAAGTATTATTTATTTCAGGGCTTGGATTTTTTACAGATGCATATGACCTTTTTATTATAGGTGTGGTGATACTGCTTTTGCCATATGCCGGTTGGCATAATATCAGCATATTTTACAAGGGTCTCGTTACCTCTACAGCACTGCTTGCTGCTGTTATAGGTTCCGTTGTGTTTGGGAGGCTTCTGGATTATTCTGGAAGAAAAGCAATATATGGGTTCGAGCTGGTAGCACTCATAGCCGGGTCTCTTGGTAGTGCCTTCCTTACTCCTGTAAACAACATATTCATGCTGCTTTTCTGGAGGTTCCTCTTAGGGGTAGGAATTGGTGGTGATTATGCAACAAGTTCCACCATAATGACTGAATATTCCAGTACAATGAACCGGGGTAAATTTGTGGGTATGATATTTTCAATGCAGAGTTTCGGGCTTATAGCAGGACCACTTATATCCATAGCATTTCTTTCAAACTATGTTTCACCTTACATAACATGGAGGCTTCTACTGGCAATAGGGGCGATACCGGCTATTATAGTAATATATTTCAGGAGAACCATGCCGGAGCCACCAAGATATACTGCAGATGTCAGGGGCGATTACAAACTGGCTGCTAAAAATCTAAAAACTTTCGCAGGTTTAGACTCAACAGGCAGCAAAGGCAAAACAATCAATGCACCATGGTATGTGTTATTCAGGGACAGGAAATTTCTGCTCACCCTTATAGGCACAGCAGGTGCATGGTTCCTGATGGACTGGGCTTTTTATGGAAATTCCATAATGTCCAACAGCATATTATCGTTCCTTGTCCCGTCAACGGTATCTGGCATACACTCCATAATTATGACAAATGAATATTCTGCAATAATATTCGGCGTTGCTGCATTTCCCGGTTACTGGATTGCTGCTTTCACAATAGACAGGATCGGGAGAAAGCCTGTGCAGATTACCGGCTTTGCAATGATGGCAATTTCCTTCGGAATTATATCGGCATTTAGCTTCCTGACCACCTACAGGTTCCTTGATTATTTCCTGCTCCTGTATGGAATAAGCTACTTCTTTATTATGTTCGGGCCCAATGTAACAACCTTTGTATATCCACCTGAGGTATTCCCGATTTCAACAAGGGGGCTCGGCACAGGAATATCAGCAGCTGGCGGCAAAACTGGCGCCTTTATAGGCACCCTGGCAGATACTATTATATTATCCATAACAGGATTGCATTTCCTCATGGGAATGCTTGCCATAATAGCGGCAATTGGATTGATACTCACAATAGTGCTTCTTCCAGAAACAAAACGCAGGGATCTTGGGGAAACATCCGGCGAGGCAAGATATGCTGAATGGAAATAAATTAAAGTTATTAATAGATGCAGTGTGAGATTTATGGAATTGATATTTCCCGACAGTATAAATAAGAATTATTTAAATATTTACGAAGAATCAGAAAATGGAAAGATTGTAATTGAGGGGAAAAAGTATACCTTTAGTTCTGTTAAATTTGAAAAAAGCATTTTAAAGGAATTTTATATTAAAAACCATATTTTTGAAGGGTATGAGGATGAAATTTCAGCAAAGGCAGAAAACAAAATTACAAACAAAAAATCACTTATAATGGGAATACTCAATGCAACACCGGATTCGTTTTTCGAAGGCTCAAGAATAAGTAATAAGGAAATAGTGGATAGTATGCTTGACGCAAAGCCTGACATTATAGACATAGGTGGCGAGAGCACCAGGCCAGGAAGCAAAATGGTAGACCCGGAGACAGAATTCAACAGGATAAAAGATGTGCTTGAGTATATAAAATCATGTTCAAACATACCTGTTTCTGTTGATTCCAGGCATTTATACACCATATCCCGGGCTATGGAGTATGGGATAGAATATATCAATGACATTTCTGGATTTTCAGATCCCGGGATGATAGACATCGCTGCCGGAAGCAACGTTAAATGCATTGTAATGCATATGAGGGGAAACCCGGAGAATATGGGAGAATACACAGATTACGATAATTTATATTTCCAGCTCAACAGATATTTCTATAACAGGGCAGATGAGATGGTTAAGAAAGGCATTAACCCTGAAAATATAATCCTTGATCCTGGCATTGGCTTTGCCAAGGATTTTAATGGAAATATGGATATTTTAAGTTCTCCATGGTCATTTTTTATTGGATTTGACACACTTTTTGGAACATCAAGAAAGGGATTTATAGGTAAGATAACAGGGAGCACTGTAAAGGAAAGATTGGGAGGAACCATAGCATCATCGATTTATCTTAACAGCAATGGAGTTGACATATTAAGGGTACATGATGTAAGGGAAAACAGGGACGCTATTAATATGTATAATTATATCAAAGGTTATATAAAAGATTATTAAATTACAGTATGCTACTCATCTTCTATAGAGTATATTGCTAATGTTTATTACACGAAGTTTATATATTTTTTACCAATAGATGGACTATGATGAGGGTCCCATATAAGGTGAATCTGCCAACCGGAGAGAGGTATTCATTTATAAAAAATACCATAAACTCAAGGCAACTGAATACAGTATGCGAGGAAGCCCATTGCCCGAATATAAGCGAATGCTGGGAAAGTGGAACAGCAACGTTTATGGTCCTGGGCTCCAATTGCTCGAGGGGTTGCAGATTCTGCGCAGTAACACATGGGAATATGCTTCCGCTCGACCCTGATGAGCCGCAGAAGGTTTATGATTCAATAAAACTTATGAACCTTGATTATGTAGTAATTACTTCAGTTGACCGTGATGACCTTCCAGATAAGGGATCATCAGCTTTTGCAAGGGTAATTGAAAAGGTAAAGGAACTTGGAATAAAAATAGAGGTTTTGATTCCGGATTTCGGCGGGGACCATGCTGACCTGGATAGAATAATAGCTGCGGAACCGGATGTAATAGCCCATAATATAGAAACTGTAAGGAGGCTTACTCCATCAGTGCGTGATCCAAGAGCAGGATATGACCAGACACTTTCAGTGCTGAAATATATAAAGGGCAGCATGAAAGGTGTAATCACCAAATCTTCTATTATGGTCGGGCTCGGCGAAACAGATGAAGAAGTAGAAGAAACAATGATGGATCTCAGGAATGCCGGTGTTGAAATATTGACAGTGGGGCAGTACCTGAGGCCAACGAAAAAACAGCTGGAGGTGGTGGAATACTCACCTATGTCCAGATTCAAGCACTTTGAAGAAGCTGGATATGAAATGGGATTTTCCTTTGTGGCTTCCGGGCCGCTTGTGAGGACGTCCTACAGGGCAGCTGAAGGATATATAAAAATGAGGGATAAAAAATGATTGAGGAAACTGATATTAGTAAGGAAGGCTTGTTGGCCGCGTATAAAAATATTGTAATGGAAAGGCTATTTGACAAAAAAATGCTGAATGCAAGCAGGCAGGGATTTTTGCCCTTTTATATTCCGCTTATGGGGCATGAAGCTATCCACATAGGAATGGGAATGGCAATCAGGGATGAGGATTTCTTTTATCCATATTACAGGGATTTTGGTGTTCTCATCCAGATGGGCATACCTATAGATACTATATTGTCACAGGTATTTGCCACTGCAACAGACAATGAAATAGGAAGGGATATGCCTGACCATTTTTCACTTAAAAAGTACAATATAGGTGCAGTAATAACACCTGTAGCAGGGCATCTTACATCTGCAACAGGAATTGCATATGCAAAGAAATACAGAAAAGAGAGCGGTTCCGTTATAACAACATTTGGAGATGGTGCAACTTCAACCCCGGATTTCCATGTTGCCATGAATTTTGCAGGAGTTTACAAACTCCCGATGGTATTTTTCTGTGAAAATAACCAGTTTGCAATTTCTGTGCCAACATATCCAACAGATGATAAGGCATTTAACCAGACCTATGAAGAAACCAGAGGTGCAATTTACAAGAAAGCAGAATCATACGGATTCTCCGGAATAAGGATAGACGGCACAAACTTCATAGAAGTATATAGGGCTACAAGGAAGGCACTGGAAAACGCTTCTGAAGACCCTATCCTTATAGAGGCAATGACATACAGGATGGGACCACATTCCACAGCTGATGACCCGAATAAATACAGGACAGATAGGGTGCCCGAAGGAAGCGAGAAAGACCCCCTGATAGTAAGCCAGAAACTTCTAAAGGATATGAAAGTGATAACGGATCTGGATATAAAGCAGATAAATGATGAAATGGAAGAAACTACATCAAAACTTATAGATACCTATGAAAAAGCACCTAAACCGGATAAGGAAACAATGATGGGAAACCTTTACGAAGAAGAGCCATGGTACATAAGTGAGGAAAGAGGTGATATACAATGACGCAGATGACAATGGTAAAGGCTTTAAATAGCGGGCTTAACAATGCAATGGAAAAAGACGATTCTATAATACTCCTCGGTGAGGATGTGGGCACTGATGGAGGTGTTTTCAGGGTAACCGATGGATTACTGGCTAAATATGGAAAGGAAAGGGTTATGGATACCCCCTTGGCAGAACTGGGAATAGTGGGATTTGGCATAGGAATGTCAATGGCCGGGCTTAAATCCATACCGGAAATACAGTTCCAGGATTTTATTTACACGGCTATGGACCAGATAATAAACCAGATGGCGAAGCTAAGGTACAGAACTAATGGAGATTATACACTTCCCATGGTGCTGCGTACCCCCTATGGAGGGGGTGTACATGGAGGGCCTTACCATTCTCAGAGCGGTGAAGCCTATTTCACACATACACAGGGATTAACGGTTGTAACCCCGTCAAATCCATATGACGCAAAGGGATTGCTATTATCATCTATAGAGCTGAACGATCCTGTAATATTCCTTGAACCCAAAAGGCTCTATTATGCGGGCAAGATGGATGTTCCCGATGATTATTATAAGGTTGACCTGAGAAAAGCCAGTGTGATAAGGGAAGGCGATGACCTTACAATAATTACATATGGGCCTGCTGTGCCGGTTGTGAAAAGCACGGTTGAAAAAAATAACGTAAATGCCCAGATAATAGATTTAAGGACTTTGAGCCCCTTCGACCTTGATACCATACTTGCTGGAGTTAAAAAAACAGGGAAAGTGCTGATAGTCCATGAATCACCCAAGATGTTCGGTGTTGGTGCAGAGCTCTCAGCAACAATTTCTGAGAAGGCAGTGGATTACCTGGCCGCCCCAATATTGAGGGTTACAGGGCTGGACATACCTATTCCATTTGCCCTTGAGGAGTACTATGTCCCGAACGAGAGAAGGATAATGGCTGCTATAGATAAATTATTAAAGTATTAATTTGGTGATAAAAGATGTATACAGTTAGTTTGCCTCCAATTGGAGAAGGCATTCAGGAAGGAGAGATAGTAAAATGGACAGTAAAACCGGGAGATTCGATCAAGAAAGATGATGAACTGGTTGAAGTAATGACAGATAAAATAACGGTAAAAATACCGTCTCCTGTTGCAGGAAAGGTATCAAAAATATTGATAAAGGAAGGAGAAACCGCTATGATAGGAGATGCTATGGTAGAGATAGATTCCCCTGATGAGTCAAATAGCCCTGAAAAACCGGTAGAGAAACCAGCAACAACAGCACACCAGGAGGTATCTGTAAGCACAGATGAAAAAATACCTTCTGTCAAGGCTACTCCAGCGGTAAGGGCCTATGCAAGGTCAAAGAATGTAGATATTTTAAAGGTCAAACCGGCTGCCCAGGATGGAAGGATTACAAAGGAGGATGTAGATGCCTATATGAAGCAACCTGCAGAACCGATTGCACAAAAGGCACCATCAGGAGAGGATGAGGTCTTCACGCCTACCGGCATAAGGAAGCTTATATTCGACAAAATGACAAAGTCCAAGCAGATAATACCACACTTCACCATAACAGATTTCATAGATACGGAAAATATTGAAAAAGCCATAAACCAGTATTCAAAGAAAAAGTATGTGAGCTTTACTGCATTTTTCGTAAAAGCCGTTACTGTGGCTTTCAGGGATTTCCCTAAATTTAATGCAGTATACAATGAAAATGACAGAACCTATACCATAAAGAAAAAATACAACATAGGGGTTGCTGTGGATTCTCCTGCCGGGCTAACAGTGGTTGTTGTCAAAGATGTGGCATCAAAGAACATATTCCAGATATCTGAAGAGATAAAGGATATGGCTGAAAGGGCCAGAAATGGCAAACTTGGATTGCAGGATGTCCAGGGTTCAACATTTTCAGTAACCAATATAGGGTCTATAGGGGGAATAATGGCTACACCAATAATAAATTACCCGGAGGTGGCAATACTAGAAATAAATACTAGAACCTCGGGATTTGTAAACGGCGAACTGAAACATGGATTGTATCTTACACTTGCATGTGATCACAGGCTTATAGACGGCGCTGAAGCAGCCAGATACCTTGAAAAATTAAAGGAAGTGCTTGAATATCCTCTTATGTACATAGGTGATTAAATGGATTTCGATGCTGCAATTATTGGCTCCGGTGCAGGAGGATATTACTCCGCACTCCGGCTGCTGAAGCACGGGAAGAAAGTCCTTATCATAGAAAAGGAAAAATTTGGCGGTGAATGCCTTAACTACGGTTGCATACCGTCAAAAGCCCTTATAGAATTAAGTGAAAACATAGGTTACCTCCATGATATGCCAGGAGTTACCATGAACTATAAAATAGATATGAAAGAATGGCAGGAATGGAAAGAATCCATGGTAAAAAGAATAACAGGCGGTGCTGAAAAGCTTTGCATAAGCCTGGGTGCTAAAGTTGTCTATGGAGTCGGGTCAGTAAAGGACAGGAATACAGTCACAGTAAATGGTACAGATTATACAGCAAAAAATATAATCATTAATACAGGGTCAGTACCGGTAAAGATAAAAGGGATTGACGATGTTTATTATAACAGGGAGATGCTTGCAGTTGAAACCATACCCGCAAAACTTGTCATAATCGGTGGCGGATATATAGGAGTTGAAATGGGAACTGCCTTCAGGAAACTCGGTTCAGAAGTTTATATTGTGGAAATGAAAGACAGGATATTACCTGAAATTGAGGAAGATCTTGCCAGGGAAGTTGACAAAAGGCTCAGAAAGCTTGGTGTGAATATAATGACCGGAATGAAGGTGCTTTCAGTTAAAAAAGATAAAAACTATAAAGTGTCTATAGAAGGCAGTGACACAATAGAGGCTGATACCGTGCTCATGTCTGTTGGAAGGATACCCAATACCGAGGGCAGTGGAATAGAAAAACTTGGAATTGAAATGGACGGGCGCTTCATAAAAACCGATAGCCATAAGAGAACTAACATTCCTAACATATATGCTATTGGCGATGTTTCAGGAGTACCTATGCTGGCACATAAGGCGTTTTACGATGGATATGTAGCTGCAGAGAATATACTTGGGAATGATACGGTTGTTGATTACAGGGCCATGCCATTTGTGGTTTATACCGATCCGGAAATAGCATTTACAGGAAAAGCGGGAACTAAATCGAACAAGGTACCGGTGCTTGCAAATCCCAGATCATTGACAATGAACCAGAAAGACGGATTCTTCAAATTGTACTACGATGATGACGGTACCATAACAGGTGCCGGAGTAGCTGCCCCTAGATCCTCAGAATCTATAACAGAAATTAGCCTTGCAGTTGAATCGGGGCTTTCCATAGATGATTTATTCCTGACCATCCATCCACACCCCACTGTATCGGAGGGTTTGAAGGATGCAGCAGAAAGGCGTGACTAATTACTGGACTGACCTTGAAAAAGTTAGTTACAGCGATGCGCTTGATATCCAGTATAACCTGGTAGCCAGGAGAAAGGAAAATAAAATCCCTGATACTATTTTATTTCTAGACCACTATAATGTTTACACAATAGGAAGAAAAAGTGACCCTGAGAATTACAGAAATGTAAATGTCATTAAAACAGACCGGGGTGGCGATGTAACATATCATGGCGAAGGCCAGCTTATAACCTATTTCATATTTGATGTTAGGATAAACGGAAAAAAGGAGGTAAGAAAACTTCTTGAAAATATTGAGGAATCCTACATTGCTATGTTGAAAACTTACGGCTATAATGCCATGCTATATGGAGAACCCGGGATATGGATAGATAAAGGAGGAGTAAAGAATAAAGTTGCTTCTCTTGGAATGGCAGTAGATGATTACGTTTCATATCACGGAATGGCACTGAACATATCAGCTTCAGTACTTAATGGATTCAGATTGATAAATCCATGCGGAATGAACAGCAGCGTCATATCATATGTAGATATTCCAAGGGAGGATGCAATTAAAGGGCTGCTAAAAGAATTTTCCAGGCACTTTGGAGAATTTTCCTATATAGATAAGGAAAAATTAATCAGGACTCCCGTTTAATATCCCAGATCCGTTCGGTAATTCCGAGGCGTTTATTTGAAGCAAGGGCCTGCATAAACAGCACAGATGATAGCCTGTTAAGGTATATGAGTATATATTTATTCAGGGGCATCTCCTTCGATACAAAAACTGAAAGCCTTTCAGCCCTTCTTGCAACTGTCCTGGCTATATGGAGTGACACTGCTTCCTGGCTTCCATCCGGTATAACAAACAGTTTAATTTTCCCTATTTCCTTTCTATATTCTGTTACCCGCTGCTCAAGCCATTTAACATCTTCTTCCTTTATAGTCCTGTGCTGGCTTTCGGCCGTGAGGTCTTCGCCAAGCACAAACACATCGTTCTGAATTTTAATCAGGTCGTTCCGTATATCATCCCATTTTGTATTAATAAGCGCATTCCCTATAAACGAATTGAGTTCATCAAGTGTGCCCTGAAAATCTACCATTGGAGAATCCTTTCCTATCCGTACTCTGAGTCCGTTGTCGGTTTCTCCCTGATCGCCACGTCGCGTAAACATAAAATTGTATTATAAATATAGATTTAATTCTTTGTTATGGGCAATGTTGACAAATTTAACACTATGTATTAGAAATATGTTTTAGAATGAAGGGGGCCGGCAATGTCTGAAGGAGCCATGAAAAAATTTTGAATTACTCAACAGCTAACAATAAGCAAAGCCATAACATAAATTACCTCATGGAATAAATTTAAGAAAAGTATTATTTTCTTCTGATTGTTATGGGTATAACTCCATTATCGAATTCAAATATTGCGATATCTATGGGGTCTATCATGTCAGGCGAAACGTCTAGAATAACAGGTGCGCCCATAGCAATTTGCAGTGCCCGGGCCCCAATAATTCTCGCTTTTTCAAATTTAGTCAGCATCATAGAAATCATTTAAAGTAAGATGTGTATTAAATTAGAATAAATAAACATTTCTATCCCAACCAGACTCTCCGCATGTCTTTAATAGTGATGCAGAACGTCATTAATTTATGAATAAATAACATGATTTTATTTTCTATTCAACCAGAATTATACACCAATGTTGCATTATAAAATACAAAACCTATCAATTTAACAGCATTATTAGAACATTAAAAATATAATGTTTATAGCCTAAGCTAATACTCCTTGATTGTGTTTAATGTTTGTATAGTATAATTATTTAATTTATCATTGTCTATTTTTAGTTTAAGTATTATTACATCCTGTGTTTTTCTTCTTTCCCTTGTTATTCTTAACGAATTTTTAATTTTATTTCTCTTTGTTTCTATCATACTTTCTTCTATTAATTTTATTATATCAATTTAATATATAAATTATTTTCATTTATTTCTTTATTTCCAGAAATTCATCCACATCGTAAACTCAGTGGTTTTCTTTCTGGTAGAATGATTTGTAAAAACATGATTTAAAATCAGGTAATATTTAAAAAAAAATATTCAAATTTATTTTTTATAATTTGAATTGTGCTGTTTTGCTTCGTCTTCATCATTTTCATTTTTTAATTTCTGTTCCTTTTCAACATCTTTATTTTCTTTTTTTGTTTCCATTTCATTATGCTTATTTCGCAGTTTTGCTTCTTTTTCTGATTGCTTATTTTTATCCTTTTCTGTATAGTTCATTTTTTTACCTCTAATATATCTATTGTCGAGTCACATATATAGAAGCAGAAGCATTAATACAGTTTCATTATATAGTAAGTTAATTATTAACACATATAATAAATTTTAAATTATTTATTTTACTGAATTACAGACTCTCGGCAGGTCTCTAATAGTTATACAGAACATTATTAATTTATGAATGGACCGCATGATTGGTTGTGTATATAATTATGTGTAAATATAAACCTCTCTGTTATCAATGAATTTAATCATTAAATAACAGGAATAATATATCTTTTGAAAAAAATATACAACCTCACGGGAACTTCAAACCTCTGAGCTCTTCCCGTGCCATCATATTAATTTTTATAATATGGTTATTAAATATTGCATAAATTAAGCAATAGAAGCCTTATCCAGATTTTCAATAGATACGTTAACATCTTTCCCATTAAGCATTACCGGCAGGCTCTTTTCCTGCAATTTTGCTATTATATGGTGATCTGACACCGTGAATTCCATTTTCTGGAATTCTTTAAATGTAAGTGTTTCTTCACCATTGTACCGGTATTTTCCAAGGTTTGCAAAATCACCATCATTCCCTGTTGAAGAGATTACTTCCTTTGAATTCCCATTCCATATTGATAGAATAAGGCATTGGGATTCAACACCGCGTATCCTGGCTTTTTCAATGTTGGTAAGTATAAGTACCTGCTTCCCCTGAAGATCATCTTTTGTATAGTATTTCTTTAGATCAGAAACTGTCTGGTAAATTTTATCCCCATGAAGTTTTATGGAATAAAGTGAATCTGCGCCAGGATGGTCTTCTACGGAAACAATTGTGGCAAGCTGAATATCAAGTATATCTGGATTGGAGAAATCTATTTTTTCGAAGGGTATTGATCCCTTTTTAATATTAAATTTATTAATTTTGAGAACATCATTAAATGTTGCATTTTCTAAATTTTCCGAAACCCCGAATGTTTGCCATATGCTTTCAGATGCAGATGGTACATATGGATATAGCATTGCAGTGAGATACTGCCCTATTTTAAGCGATACATATAATTTTTCATTAAGTTTTTCCGTATCTTCCTTAATAAGTTTCCATGGTGCAGATTCTGTGAAGTAATTATTTGCTGCCATAACAATTTCCAGCCATATTGAAATGCCGCGTTTAATATGGATACCGGAAACCTCCATGCTGTATTCAGAAAATTTATCTTCAAGGAATTTCATCATTTCCATATCTTTCGTATCCATTGTTTCTGGCTCATGCGGTGATAAACCATTTTTTTTTATGAAGCTTTCTACCCTGTATATATAATTGCCATATTTGTCAATAAGTTCAGAGTTAACCTTAAGCTGGAATTCATTCATTGAAAAATCAGAGTCGCCGGTTTCAGGGAGTACAGATGCCATATAATAACGCAGAGAATTTTTATCCACAAATTTCAGCATCTCATCCACAGTGAACCCTATGCCCCTGCTTTTTGAGAATTTTTCCCCCTCAAATCTCAGATATTCATTGGCTGGAACATTATATGGCAGATTAAACCCTCCATGGGCAAGCAACATAGCAGGCCATATTATTGTGTGGAATGGTATGTTGTCCTTTCCAATAAAATAATATGATTTTATGTTTTTATCCATCCAGAATTCCTTCCAGTATTCTGGCTTTCCAGTTTCTTCAGAATAAACCCTGGCTCCAGTTATATAGCCTATCAGTGCTTCGAACCACACGTATATTTTTTTGTTTTCGTAGCCTTTTAAAGGTATTTTTACACCCCAGTCCAGATCCCTTGTTATTGCACGGGGATGTAGCCCTTCTCCTATAAAATTCTGTGTAAATTTCAGGACGTTTGGCCTCCAGTAAGTCTTTGAATCAATGAATTCGGACAGTTTTTCCTGGAGGGAGTCAAGTTTGAGGAAAAAATGGTCTGTTACCTTGAAAATAGGGCTATTTCCTGTCATTTTGCATACAGGGTTAATAAGTTCTATGGGATCGAGAGTCTGCCCACAGTTATCACACTGGTCCCCTCTGGCTTCCTTATATCCGCAATAGGGGCACTCGCCTTCTATATACCTGTCAGGCATGAATTTATTGATTTCAACGCAGAATGGTGATATCATATAGCGTTTTACAAGGTATCCTTTTTCCAGCAGGTTAATAAAAAATTCATCTACATCCTTTACATGTTCGGGGTCACTGGTTCTGGTAAACTTATCAAATATGATATCCAGTGAATTGAACGAATTTATCTGTTCAATATGATATTTATCCGCAATTTCCTGGGGTGGCACATGATTTTTTTCAGCACTGATTGTAATAGGAGTTCCATATTCATCACTTCCAGAGATAAATAGCACTTCATTTCCTGACATTCTATTAAATCTCACGAATATATCAGCACCTAAATATGCACCGGCTATGTGCCCCAGATGCAATGGCCCATTTGCGTAGGGAAGTGCACAGTTTACCAGAATCTTTTCCCGTTCCATTGTTGTGTAGTATACACTAAAATTTAAGTTTTTATTATCTATCCATTTTCTTAAATTCATCGTCAAATAGATATACAAATTTGTTCAGGAATTTATCAAAAATGATTATAAGGACCATTCCAGAAAAAAGGAATAATAAGGCAAATACATTTGCTTTTTCAAGGATGAAAACAACGGCTATCCCCATAGCCGGTGGATGCATTGCACGGGCCTCTACAAGGAGCATTGCAATTATAGTTTCCACTATTGCAAGGGTATAATATATCCCTATATAGGGTTCTATAAACGCACCGGCTATACCGATGGCCCCTGATATTATATAACTCACCACAAATGATTGTGTCCAGAATTCTGTGTATTTATAAAGGATACCGCTTCTGAAACATTTCCTTTATTTCATCCTTGCATTTATAGTATCCGTTCATCTTCCTGAATGCATGCTTTGAATTGTATTCTATTGACTTATAATAGAATACCTTCATTGCTGAATCTTCATCAGGGAATGATGATATTGTTTTTACCCTTCTCCTTACTTCTCCGTTAAATCTCTCTATGGCATTGGTAGATTTCAATGATTTCCTTATATTTACAGTGATCTGTTCCCCCAAAATTTGGACAGTTTTTTAGTGTAATATTGAGACACTTTCATTCCTCCTGCTTATATTAATTTTCCTGCTTTTCAATCTTCTCTCCTCCCTTTTCATTCTATCTTCCAGAAACTTATTCCTGAATTCTTCACTGATGTTCCATTGTTTTTCAAATTCTACAGGTGTTAAATAGCCTATAGAAGAATGTGGCCTGTAATTGTTGTAATCATTGAAGGCGTATTCCATTAATTCCTTAGCGTCTTCATAGCTTTCAAGGTCATTCTGCCATATATAATCAGTTTTCAATGAATTATGGAATGACTCTATATCCCCATTATCCTCAGGTGTTTGCTTTTTAATGTATTCATGTTTAATATTCAGTAACCTTACAGTATCTTTAAAGCTTTTAGCTATATACTGTGTTCCATTGTCTGTCCTCAGTACAAGATTACTAAGATTAGAATTACTGTACCTTATTGCATATGCCTCTTCTATTGGCTTTACACAAATGATAATATTATATCTGTCATAACTAAAGCAATTGATAGGCCAAAAACATAGCCGAGAGTTTCCGGGAAAAACTGTGGCAATATATATTTTACAAACGATGAAGAGCCATGTGTAATATCAAGTGAAGACATTATTATTGCTTCATATATATTGGATGAAAATAGTTCTATAAATGTGCCTGTGAATAAACTAAATCCACCAATCATATATTCAAATACATCCAGAGTTATATTGTTTTTAAGTATGGTGCTGAAGAAATGCCAGTAATTGTAAGAACCACTTTTTACAGTTCCGGAAGATGCTAAAGGGGCCGCAGGTTGTACAAACGTATATATAATTATCAAAATAAAAAATATGGAGTAATACATTATCATTGAAGAATAAAAATATTGAAGAAATAATGATTTCTTATTTTCATTTTTATTTTTTATCGACATTAGATTAAATTTATTATCATATTCGTTTTGCAAAAATTTCTTATTTTTTAAAATAAATAGCGAGTTAATTATGTTGGATATAAAAAATGATTTTATTATATCTCTTACAAGCAATAGTTTTAATAATTTATTTTTGCTTATTTTATATTTGTTAATTATCTCTAATTTAAATATATCCTCAGCTATACCATGACCTGTTAATGATTCAATTGAGTAATAGCAGAAAGAAATTAAAAACAATATAAGTAAGTTATATAATCCGTAATTTGTGTCGAATATATGTAGAAACCCCGGAATGAAATCTATTTTATATGCCAGGAAAAAACCTAGAAACGCATCCTTTATATGAAATATAGAGGCAATTAATGATGTTAATGAAATTAAAATCGTTTGTTCTGTAACCTTAACTCGGCACATTTTTAGGGAACAGCTCCGGTTTAAGTTCCAGGATTTCGGCAAGTTCCCTGACTTTCTTTGGTATCTCTGCCATTATAATTTTATCACCAATGTCAGTAAGGTATATCTTTGACAGCTGCAGAAGAGCATCCTTTACACTAATTTTATTGTTGATTTTCTTTTCCTTTAACAGTTTCAAGAGCCTGTAATATGCAATGAGAGATATGAAGGAAACAAATACATACCCTTTTAAAGTATCGTCACCCCTCAGGTATGGTGTATCCACCTGTAAAAGGTTCTTGAATACATCGAATGACTCTTCTATGTCATTCCTGAACTTGTATAATTCAAATATTGACTGCGGCTTTTCCCTTACATTGGTAATAAGTGCAATCTTTCCTGCCTTTTCAGGTGAATATAATGGTTTCTTTCCGGAGTCAACAAGCGAATAGTACTCATTCTCCTCCATGGCTCTGAGCATTATATCCTCGAATACATGAATATCATAGTTTTTTATTGTAGTGGAAGAGTATCTTATAGCCCTTTTTCTGAACATGAAGAAATTATCTCCATTTATGGAATAGTCAGGGAGCTTTGAATCCCTCTTCAATGGCGTTATAAAGTACAATCCATTCGTATCCATTTTACCAAAATTATTATCATCTATGAATCCACGGTCCATAACGAATAATGTTCCAGTATGGACTTCCTGTTCTGTCTTTCTTAATGTATCAATATCTGCAACACTTCCCGGTACCAGGCGAATATAGCATGGCTCATTCCTTAACCTTGAAAATCCCATAATGATCCTTATCATTGGAAGATTGATGTCATTGTTGTTATGCCCGAACTCAGCCATCCTTATTCCGGGTGAATAGGAGAATAAAGCTGATGTATCATATGCTATGATCTCATTCTTTTTCATCAGTTTCATATAGATACTCTTCTGCTTATCCTGATCCTGCCCTATGCGCTTTAACATAGCTGACAATGATTTTGGTGATAGTTCATGTATTGTTCTGGAGAGCCATGTTTTCTCTACCCATGATTTTATGGACTTCAATGGCATTGGAAATATTAGCCTGTTAAGGGAGAATGCAACGAGCTTCATATAATCATCAGGATATTCTTCCCTTAATAATGACAATACATCTTTCATAAGGGAGAACACAAGCTCCAGATGGCCAATCTCATATATTCCATGGATTGATACAATCTCTCTTACCTTTTTAGGATTCTCTATGTCACCATTAATTACCTTTCCAACATATTTGGAAACCTTGTGCCTTTTACTGTGTTCTGAATCCCATACCATGCTGCTTTCATATACGTAATTGTATTTCCCTACCTTTTTAATTTCCCTTGTCATGTTCTGTATATAGGGAACACATATAAGCAAATAAATCTTTCGCCAAATACTGGATAATAATTCAAATGTTCCCTAAATAAGCTCGGAGTTTAGGTTGCATCTACAGTTATTTCCTCAATATCTTTCTCCCTTACATTGGATTTTAATCCCCTTGCATAGTGTATTGTACATAGCTGGAATTCTGATCTGGGATATATTTCCATTACTTCCTCATCTAAATTCTTTATTCCATCTGCTACAATCAATAATGGCTCCTTTAATCCCCTGCTATAAAGGTCTTCCAATACATCCTTGTATGTATTATGTGATTCTTTAACTGTTAAATAGAATCCTAATACTTCGTATTCCCCTGTTTCTTTAATTCCTAAAGCAAATATAACAGGTTCTTTATCTACATTTCCCCTTCTTAAATAGAAGAATAATCCATCTAAGAATACTGCTATATACCTTTTGTCCAATGGCCTGTTAATAAATTTATAAACCTCTTCTATGGTTAAATCTGTTATTCTGGATATAGTAGATTTAGAATATTTATTCCCTAAAATATCCTCCATTATACCTGCTATTCTCCTTGTAGATATTCCATTGGAATACATTGATACTATAAGATCTTCCATTCCTATTGATCTGTTATATGGTTCTATTACCTGTGTATGGAAATTGCTATCCCTGTCTCTGGGAACATTTAATTGTTTTATTTCACCATACTTTGTCTTTAAATCCCTTTTGTATTTCCCATTCTTTATTCCTGGATTTTCCTCTAAATATGCATTTAACTCTATTTCCATTAATTTCTCTATTTTCTCCTTTATTGTTTGCTTGAGTATTTTATCTATATCTACATTCAAAAGAGCCGATATGTTTATATCTGTATTTTCCATATTTTGTTACCTCTCTGCTCAAAAGAGGTATCCTTTCCTGTTATTTAATGATTAAATTCATTGATAACAGGGGGGTTTATATTTACACAAAATTACATACACAACCCACAAATTTTGAAAGGCGTGATGATTTCTGTTCAGGTTCCATGAAAAGCAGAAAGCAACTGGAAGCAAAGGATGAAAAAACAATAAATTTAGCTATTGGAATGATGTATATATGCAGCAGGGATAAAAATAAAATTGTAAATGTTATGGTTATACCGATGAATATAGCAGGTATTATGCTGTTTCTAAGCCGTACTATACTCTTGCCAGGTTTCTCCATTGAAAATAGATATGTTAATAGTTTATCAACATGTTGCCTAATTTTTATTTTTTAGCTGATCTATTGTTTCCTGGACAGCCACATCAACGGATTCGTCACTGGTATACCTGCTCTTCCATCCTGTGGATAGGAGCTTATCTATAGCAAGGTGGGTAATTTTTATATCTCCCTTCCATCCCCTTCCATTTATTCCGCCTGTGAAACGGTATTTTACATTTTTGAGACCCATTCTCTTTACTACGTAATCGGCAATGGTTTTTACCGATGTTGTTTCACGATTTCCCAGATTAATGATATCAGTTTTCATGGATTTTTCATGGAAGTATATCATTGAATCCACACAATCTTTTACATGCATGTATGATTTTTTCTGTGTACCATCGCCCAGTATTTCTAGTTCGCCAGGATTTTTCAATAATTTATTTATAAAATCGTATATAACTCCATGTGTAGAATTTTTACCCACTATGTTTGCAAATCTGAAAATAGAACCTTTAAATCCGTAATAATGGGAGTAAGCTGTAATGAATCCTTCATTGGACATCTTGGATGCCCCGTATGATGATATGGGCATATAGGGCCCATAATTTTCCGGTGTAGGCATGATTGATGCTTCTCCGTACACAGTGGATGAGGATGCAAATAGTATATCTTTAACATCATATTTTCTCATGTATTCCAGGATGTTTTCCGTTGCAACAACGTTATTTTTAAAATCTTTTGTCGGGTCTTCGGAACCATACCTGACATCAGAGTTGGCTGCAAAGTGTATAACTGTGTCAATGCCCTTCAATGAACCGTAATCAAATGAAAGCAGATCTGTATTTATAAAATGGAAGTTTTTGTTTTCCATAAATTGTGTTATGAAACGATTCCCAACATGGTTATTTAGGTTGTCCAGTATTGTTATATTGTTGTCTGGCAATAGTTTTTCTACCATATTGGAACCTATGAATCCTGCTCCTCCTGTGATAAGTATGTTTTTCCCTTGCATGGATGTAGATAGCCTGATAAATAATAATTGTTTTTATATTAAAAATTAATAGGGTAGCTATGACATATTATTTCAAATGTAAAGATTTGGGATGGAATTGCTCATTCGAGAACCACGCAGAGAAAAGGGAGGACATATTTCCCAGGATAAGGATTCATTTCCATTATGCACATGCAACGAACGATATAGATGAGGAAACAATGAAAAAAATTGAATCCGTCATATATGAGGGTGAAGAATACAAAGGGAAAATATGAAAGTTGAGAAATTAAAGGGTTTCAGAGACCACTATCCGGAGGATATGGAAGTAAGGAATTACTTTTTCAAGAAAATTACAAACGCTGCTGAGAATTTTGGTTATCAGCTAATCGATTTTCCAAGCCTTGAACCCCTTGACCTGTACAGGCTAAAATCAGGTACAGAGATTGTCAACCAAACTTTTTCATTTACAGATAAAGGTGGCAGGGAAGTTACTATGATACCGGAAGCCACGCCTTCCACTGTCAGGTTGCTCACAGCAAGAAAAGACCTTCCAAGGCCTGTTAGATGGTATTCATTTCCAAAGGTATGGAGATATGAAGAACCACAGGAGGGGAGATTCAGAGAACATTACCAGTTCAATGCCGATGTGTTCGGGCTTGATTCTGAGGAAGCTGATGCTGAAATTGTTGGATTGGCTTCAAGCATTCTTGATTACCTTGGTTTATCCGGGGTATATGAAATTAACATTAATGACAGATTTTTGATGGAATATGTATTAAAGGACCTGAACATCGAAGATATCCCAGATGCGTTTTCAATAATAGACAAATACAAAAAAGTTGATAAAAGCTCATTCATTGAGGCATTCAAAGGCATAGGTGCCGGGGAAGATGAGATAAAAAAGATCCTTTCGCTTTTAGGCGAAAAAGTTGATATAGGTAATATGGAGAAAAAGATAAAAAGAGTAGTGAACAACTACGAAGAAATAAAACCCAGGATAGAGAGAATTAAAAAGACATTTGACCTTATCGGGCTCTATACTGAGAGCAAGATAAATTTTGATTTTTCCATAGTCAGGGGTTTATCATACTATACAGGAATTGTATTCGAAGCCTTCGATGTGAAAGGAGAATTAAGGGCAATACTCGGAGGGGGAAGGTACGATGGCCTTTCACAGTTATTTACACAGGAGAAAATTCCTGCTGCTGGATTTGCAATAGGGGATGCAGTAATAGAATTGCTTCTAAAAAGGCAGAATTTATGGTTAAAAAGAAATATTAAAGAATCGTACTATATATGCAACCTTTCATCAGAAAATGATGATTATATTATTAAAGTTGCCAGTGTAATCAGGAGCCTCAATAAAATCGCGGTTGTTGATATGACACACAGGAAGATTTCATCCCAGATGAAAAGTGCATCTGGCTTTGATTTTGCTGTCATCATAGGGGAACGGGAAATTGAAGAAAATACATTGACAGTAAAAAATATGCATAGTTCCGAACAGTCAACTATAGGATATGATGAATTTTTCCTTAAGCTCAGGAGTGGAAATAACTAAATAATTATAACATTTTTAATGGCAAAACTTATATTGAAAAATAGCTTTTACCATAAATGTCAGTTGCTTTTGTCCTTATAAGAGTTATCCCTGGAAAGGAACATGAAGTTTATGACCGGGTTTCTAAATTGAAGTATGTCACAGAAATACATCCGCTTCTTGGAGAATTTGATATTTTAGTGCGGATAGATACAGAAGACATGTCTGAAATAGGAAAACTGATAATACAGGACATAAGGTCTATAAGCGGCGTAGTAGATACAAAAACATTGGCGGAAATTAAATTATAGGTGATTGAATGACAGGTTTTTCATGGAATTGGGACGTTTTTTTGTTGGTTTTGCTGGCATTGCTGGCCCTATCACTGATCGTGTTTGGTGTTCTCACCGCATACTTCGGCAGCAACAAAAGCAGGATGGTTGGAGGCGGATTGCTGGTTGTAGGAATTTTAATCGGCATATTCGTTATTCTTGGTTCAGGAGATATTTTCAAAGTGAGCTTTATTACAAGGATTCTGGAACCGACGATATTTTATATTATTGCAGCGGTCATAGGAGTTGTTATAGGGCTCCTGGTATTTCTAGGGGCAATAATGAAGACATAATTATTTTAACAATCCTTTGATTTCGTTTTCTTCTGAAATAAAATAAATTACATTATTTTCTGCAAATTCATAATTATCCTCAACCGGAAAAATATAATTATCTTCACTGAACACTGATAAAATTATTATTTTTTTAAAAATTTTCTTGAAATCAAGGAGATTGTACCCGATGTACTTATCAGGTATTTTTACCGAGTAGATTTTTGGGCCATCGCCGGATGACAATAATCGAAGAACAAAATCAGGCAGTTTAGGATTCATTATAGATTTGGATATGACAAGGGCGCTCAGTTCATTCAGGGTAATAACTTCATCTGCGCCTGCACTTTTTGCATTTGTTACATTGTCTGAACTGGCTACCTGTGCTATTATTTCAGCAGATTTGTTTAGTTTTCTTATCTGGAATATATTCAGTATTGTTTTTGCGTCTATAAGATTCGGCGGAACGTTGGAGCTAAAATCCCCTGTAACAATAAAACGTTTGGCTTCTGAAGCATTTGCTTCTTCCAGGGTTTTTTCATCTGTTGGATCACCGGGGGTAAAAAATACATAATCCGATTTCACCGGGTTTTCCTTAAGGTTTGCAATTAGTACAAGTGAGTCTATTTTCAATTTTCTATTAAGATAGTTAAGAATAATATTTTTTGAATAATCGTTATAGTTGCATATTATTGTGTGATTTTTCATTCTTATACTCTTTATTTTGTGCTTTAATTTAACGTTTGTCATGTATGCAGCTGTAGATGCAGTTAAGGTGGTTACAGTGCCTATTCCAGCGAGCATGATTATTATGGCTATTATTCTGCCTGTTAAATTCACCGGAACTACATCCCCGTATCCAACTGTAGTTACAGTTTGAAATACAAACCATATAGCCAGTTGCGGGCTTTTTATCTGGCTTCCCAGGGTATTTATCTGTGAGATGTACTCGAGATATGAGCCTACAAGTACTATCATGATTAGAATTAATACAGTTTTAAAGACATTGGAACCTGTATACCTCTCAATTTTTATGAGGATACGCTTTAATATATTCATTTATAGTTTACCTAATCTATATCCATATAAAAAGTTACTTCAAATGTCAATATTTTTACCGGCCCGATACCTGAGCTAATATTATTATGGAATGATATTTTCTTAATACACTGCATAACTTCGTGTGTATAAAAATTAATAATATAACTATATTAGGTTGTATGGATGCTAAAAAATTTATCGAAGAAAGCAGGGAAATGATACTGTCAAAACTGCATGGGAAAGGAATTCTGGCCTGTTCTGGAGGGCAGGACAGCACCTTGCTATCCCTGATAGCAGCCCCTATAAAAAACATAGAAATAATATTTGTTGATACTGGCTTGCTGAGGTTAAATGAAGTTGACCGTGTTAAATCCCTTTTCGAAAAATTTGGTGTTAAATACAAATTAATTGATGCAAAAAAAATATTTCTTGATAATTTAAAGGGAGTTGTAGACCCTGAAACGAAGAGAAAAATTATTGGAAAAACCTTCATAGATGTTTTCAAGAAAGAAGCTGAGACTTTTGGAGCTACATATCTGCTTCAGGGGACTATAGCTCCTGATTGGATTGAAAGCGGTGGCGCTTCCAGGGATACTATTAAAAGCCACCATAATGTTGGTGGTTTGCCTGCAGATCTGGGATTCGAACTGATTGAGCCATTGAGAGACCTTTACAAGGATGAAGTGAGGGAGGTATCAAGATATTTCGGGCTTCCAGATGTTATGCCATTTCCGGGCCCGGGCCTTGCAATAAGGATTATAGGAGAAGTTACTGAACATAAACTGGAGATATTAAAGCAGGCAACGGATATACTTGAAAGGTCTGTAAATGAGAGGTACAGTGGTGAAAAGCCATGGCAATATTTCTGCGTGCTCCTGCCTGTAAAGACTACAGGTGTTCATGGAGACCAGCGCACATATGGTGAGACAATAGCCATTAGAATGATAGATACACTTGACGGGATGACCGGCACCTTTTCAAGGCCGGATTGGGAGCTGATCAGTGATATTTCTGTAAATATTACCGATGAAGTGCCTGAAATTAATAGAGTTGTTTATGATATTACAGACAAACCCCCTGCCACTATAGAATGGGAATAATTATATAATAATTTACAATTCAATAAAAAAGGTAATCATTATGATGGAAGAGCAATTACTAATACCGGAAGAAGAATATCAGAAATCCGGTATCCATATAGGGACACAGGTCAAATCAAAGGATATGGATAGGTACATATTCAAAATAAGAAATGATGGTTTATATATACTGGATATTAAAAAAACAAACCATGCGCTGATAGAAGCAGGCAAAATGCTGGCAAGGTACCAGCCCGAACAGATTCTTGTTGTGGCACAGAGGCAGTATGCATTTAAGCCGGTTGCAAAGTTCTCTGAAATAGTAGGCTCAAGTTCTATTATCGGGAGATTTATACCGGGAACGCTAACAAATCCAAATTTAAAGTCTTATTACAACGCAAAAGTAATACTGATAACAGATCCTTTAGCAGATACACAGGCAATGAAGGAAGCTATAAGGATAGGCATACCTGTAATATCACTCTGTGACGCAAACAACAAAACAGATTTTGTTGACCTTATTATTCCAACAAACAACAAGGGAAGGATGTCACTTGCAGTGATATACTGGCTGCTTTCAAGGGAAATCTTGAAAAATAGGGGAGATATAAAATCATACGACGAAATGAAAGCTAAGGTAGATGATTTCGAAGTACAGATCTAAATATCCCTTAATCTTTCTATATAAATATATTTTAAATCATCGCCTATAAACCCAGCAATCAGGGTTTTTTTCCTCACACTGGTGGACAATCTTATTGCCCTGCTTATTTTATACCATTTCTCAGAAGTCATAAGGCTAACAAGAAATTCTGCATGGTTTTCCATAGAATCTGAATAAATCCTGAAATTCTGCCCGTATTTAAATCCACTTTTGACAATAAAATGCCTTTTTATAAGATCCCTGTAAAGCTTATCCTCATCTGTTTTTAATTCTCCAGAAATATAATTTGCTTCAAACTGGTTGAGTATTTTGACACCCATGAATTCCTGCCCGAACCATTCGGGATGGCTGTTTGTTGTGTAATATATGTTATTCAATTTTTCAGGATTTCCTATGGAAATATCTGAATCTGCGTTCCCCTCCGGATCAATAAAATCTGCCCTGAAGTATGTTATGCTTTTTTCTTCATCAACGGTTATGAATATTGCAGGCAGATCCACATAGAGGCTTGAGAAGTCTATTAAATCGCCTTCCTTGATAAGTATAACAGGTATGCCGTATTCTCCGCCGGGTTTTTTGTAGAAAAACTTATTTCCATCCCTTTTTACAATTAGCCCTTTCCCTTTTAAAATAGAATATACAAAATAGATGTAAAGGTCTTCGCTGAACACACTGCTTATAACCTGCGGCAATCCCATTTCCGGTTCCGGCATTATTTTTCCTTTCATATACAGGTATATGCATTCACAGGGATCCAGTTCCAGCACATTAGCCCTCATCTTTCCAACATGGTATTTATTGATTATCTGTGAAATATCCATGCCAGACAAAACAAAATGTGTGTTTCTGCATACGATTTCCATGCATGGTATTATTTACTCGGATTATAAATTTTTGCCAGAGCATAACCTATAACATCGTTTAAAATGCCTGAAAAATCATCATGGCTACTGTAAATAAAGTATATTGATCCGTACTTGTCCGCAAGTTTTGATATTTCAGGTTCCCAGAACTCTGATGCATACCTCATATCTGATTTGGTAGCAATAATAAATACTTCCATATCCGGAAACTCGCTTAGAAATTTGCCTGCATCCTGCAAGCTTTCCATATCGGTAATATCCACAACAAACAATACGAATGTTGATTTGGAAAGAAATTTGTCATTCAGTGTTTCATATGGCATTTCAAGGAATAAAAGGTCTATATCATAATCCTCGGACATAAAATTTGTATTTACTTTCTTCCTGATAAACCCCCTGCTACTTATCTGTGTGGCCGTATTGTAAACAGCCCTGGAAACTATAGAACTTTTTCCAGAATTTTTTTTGCCTGTAACCGTAACTTTCCAGATCAGCTTCTGAACCATTAGGGTTTGAATTAAGAACCATTATAAAACATTTTTTAATTTTCAGGTAACACTCTGCTTTCGTGTATCCCTATTATTTTATTCCACTGAATAATTTTAAATATTCAGGTTATATTATATATTATGGAGTTTCAATTTTCTAATAAGATGAAAAATATAAAGTCCTCTGAAATCAGGGAGCTTTTAAAATATATCCATATGCCCGGCATGATATCCTTCGGCGGTGGGCTTCCTAACCCAGAAAGCTTCCCAGGCGAAGAGTTAAGGAATATACTTGATGATATAATGGAGAACTATGTTTCTTCTGCATTGCAATATGGCCAGACCAACGGGCTCCCGGAGCTTAAGGAACAGCTGGCTGCATACCTGAAAAGTGATGAAAACATAAATGTTGACCCGGAGAATATATTGCTTACAACAGGGTCACAGCAGGCACTGTATGCACTGCCTTTAATATTCGCGAATGAGGGTGATTATGTCATAACAGAAGCGCCAACATATGTGGGAATGCTGTCTTCATTGACTGCCAGTGGAATCAGGTCTCAATCTGTAAGCATGGATGATAACGGGATGATAACGGACGAGCTGGAAGAGAAAATTAAGTCGATGAAATCAAAAGGAGTTATGCCAAAATTCATTTACACAATACCAACTTTCCAGAACCCTGCTGGATATACTATGCCGCTTGACAGGAGAAAGCATCTTCTGGAGCTTGCACAGCAGTATAACATCCCGGTAATAGAGGACAATCCATACGGAGACCTGAGATATTCCGGAAAAAAATTGCCCACGTTGAAAAGCCTTGATACAAATGATATGGTTACATATCTTGGAACATTTTCAAAAATAATGGCGCCCGGGCTTAGAACTGGATTTACTGTTTCCCAGCCTGAAGTCCTCGGTGAATTTAACAAATTAAAGCAGTCACTTGACCTGGCATCCGATTCACTTTCCCAGTATATAGCCTATGAATATATCAGGAAAGGCATAATATATAAGCAGATACCTAAAACAATTGAACTGTACAGGAGAAAGAGGGACATAATGCTCGAAGCACTTGATGATGAAATGAGTGATGCCACATGGTCCAGGCCTGAAGGCGGGATGTTTCTCTGGGTAAAACTTAACAAGGATATGGATGCCTTAAAAATGCTGAAAAGGGCTATAAACAATAAAATAGCATACGTTACCGGGTCAGCTTTTTACCACAATAATCCGGAAATGAATACCATGCGCCTGAATTTCACATATTCCAGCGATGAAGACCTTAAGGAAGGCGTTAAAAGGCTGGCAAAAACCATTAAAGAGGAAAAACAATCCCTTTAACTTTTTACTTAATATTTTATAATAATTTCTTATTTACTTATAATGATAACACTTGTGGGCGGCACATTTAATAGATTTCATAAAGGGCATGAACAGCTTCTTCTTGCGGCATATAATACAGGAAATAGGGTAATGATAGGCGTAACTTCTGATGAATATGCCCGTAAGCATAAAAATATAGTGATTTCCTATAAAAGGAGAAAGGCGAGGGTTGAGAAGTTTATGCAGAAATTTACTGATAATTATGAAATCCATCCTCTTGATTCCATGTTTGGAAATACGCTTGATGTGAAAGATGCCATACTGGTGGTTTCACCGGAAACACATGCAGGTGCAATAAGAATTAATGAACAGCGCTTATCTATGGGCAAAAATCCACTGCATATTGTTAAAATACCCTTTACACTTGGGGAGGATTTATTCCCGATCAGCTCAACCAGGATAATTAAGGGAGAAATAACTGTAACCGGCAAAAGGAAAACACCGGTAACGATAGCGATTTCCACCGGAAATGAATTGAAACTGGAGGCAACGGAAAAGTTTATCAAAACTATCATGAAAAATTACAGGATAACAAGGAATACAGAATATGCAACGGGAAGTGAACAACCTTTTGGAAGTGATACAATACGTTTTGCAACAGATAGGGCAATGTACGGATTAAAAGATAATGATTACTCAATAGGAATCGAATCGGGAATCTTTTACAATCCTGTTAATAATATGTATTATGACCTGCATTACTGCGTGGTAATAGACAGATATAGTGTGATAACCACGGGTTTTGGCTCCGGGTTCCAGATGCCTGATCAGGTTATAGATGCCATTAAAAATGGCACCAGTACCAATGAATTTGTGGAAACTGAGTATGGTATTAAGAAAATCGGGCATGGCATAGGAATATCCGGGCTTATTTCAGAAGATTCTGTAACCAGGGCTACACTTGTATACGAGTCGGTAAGAAATGCATTTATCCCGAGAATGAGGCCGGATATTTATTGCCGGCGTTTTGATTAGGAAACAGGCTTTGCAGATGCTTTAATTTTTGTTCCACGAGCCGAGAAATATATTCCGATTCCGACAAGCGCCAGCCCTATGATTTCGTAAGATGATGGAATTTCGTCCAATATTATTACGCCAAATACCACAGATAATGCAGGAACAAGGAAAAGAAATGATGAAATTGTAGATACGCCATATTTTCTATTTAAATGAAGAAAGGCGAAATATGCCACAGCGGTACCGGGAATGGATATTATAAGTACAAGCAATATCAATAGGAGGGAAGGTTCAAAAATGGATATGCTTGGGGTAGCAATTCCGGCTATAAGCAGGGATGGCAACAATGCAAATCCGAACTGGAAAAAATTAGTCGTTTCCCTATCCTTTTTCACATGGTATTTCATAAAGTATATTGTACCAACAGACCACACTATGGCACCGAGCAGGGCGATTATAATTCCAGGCTTGAACCCGGAAAGGAGTGAATTGGAAAATATTACGAGCAAACCGGCAAACCCGATTCCAATTCCAAGAAATACATACTTATTATACTGTTCCTTGAGAAATATTATAGCCATCAATGTTGATATTATCGGGTATGTGTATATTATGATTGAAGTTAATGATGAGGATATTGTAGTTTCAGCAAGGAACCACAATTCCATCCATATCAACACATTTAACAGTGAAAGAATAAAAAGAGGGACTATTTCATCCTTTGTAATCCTGAGGTGCAATTTTGGGCGGAATATTATATAGATGAATATAAATGAAAATAATATCCTATAAAATAATAGTGTAAATGGCCCTGTATAATTAAGGGCTATTTTTATAACCGGATAATTAATAGACCATGAAATTACCATAATGGCAAATAATAGTATATCACCCTGTTTGCCCATATTCCACACATTAAAGCATTATTAATAAATTTGCCCTGCAAAGTTTATGGCGGTTAATTTATGGCATTGTTATTGTTAACTTTAAACATTAAATAATGTTTAAATAGCCATTTACAATAGATTATATTATGGTAACCAAAGAAGAAGTTCTTGAAGCGTTAAAAGAGGTATCAGACCCTGAAATAGGGATGGATGTGGTCAACCTTGGTTTAGTTTACGATGTTGAAATTACAGATGGCAACAGGGTTTACATAAAAATGACTATGACCGCCCCAACATGCCCTGTGACACCGTGGATTTTATCAGAAGCACAAAAATCAGTTGAAAACCTTGCAGATGTGGAGGCAGCAGATATAGAACTCGTATGGGATCCGCAATGGAACCCGGAAATGATGACGGATTACGCCAAAGAACAATTAAATATGTATTGAATAAAAATGGTATATAAATTAAAAGCTTTATATACCCTTTAAATATAAACATATTGATTAATATGAGCGAAATGGAGAAAATAACCATAGAAAATATAGTTGCATCAACTTCACTGGCGGAACATTTAGACTTAAGCCGCATTGCATTGGCCCTGGAAGGTTCAGAATATGAACCGGAACAATTCCCTGGATTGATATACAGGTTAAAAGACCCGAAAACAGCGGTACTGATTTTTAGAAGCGGGAAAGTAAACTGCACAGGCGCAAAAAATCTTGAAAATGTCAAGAAGACCATAGATATCATTATTGACAAACTGAAAAAAGCTAAAATAGAGGTATATGACAATCCCGATATTATAGTTCAAAATATTGTTGCAGTATATGACCTTGAATCAGACCTTAACCTTACAGATATAGCAATGTCCCTTGGCCTGGAAAATGTTGAATACGAACCGGAGCAGTTCCCCGGGCTTGTATACAGGGTTGAGGAGCCAAAGGTTGTACTGCTACTCTTTGGTTCCGGTAAAGTTGTATGTACCGGTGCAAAGGAAGAGAGCGAAATAGAACAGGCAGTAATAAAGGTTAAGAAAGAACTTCAGAAAGTCGGATTAATTTAAATCGCCTTTAATAAGTTCTCTTAACAGGGAAGTTGCATAAATGCCCTTTCCCAGAGAGAAATTTATTCTATTTTTTTCTATTATTTTGAAATCTACTGGAAGCACAGACATTATTCTATAATCGCCGGATGAACCCAGTCTCCTATCAGAACTCAAATTGAAATCCTTTTTCTCTATTCCTTCCTCCGCCATTATTCTGCTTTCTATTTCTCCTTCAATGCCTGAAGATAGTTCCGTTGAATAGCCAATTAAGGGTATAACTGTCCGGATCCTGTTTTCACTGGAAAGCTTGTTGAGTTTTTCAATATTATATGAAGATGCACGTATTAACTGGCTGCGATCCGGGTTAAAATACCTGTCAACGGGATAAAGCAAATCCCCTTCCAGGACTTTATGCATGCTTCCGGCATATTTCATCCTGTCAGAGAGTATTCTGTTAAAAAGATATGACTGGTAAGCATGTATGAATAACATAGATAGGTTTCTGGGAAATACGCTGAATGCGTTTTTATATGTATTTTCCCTTATAATATAACCCAGCAATGAGCGTTCAAATGTCAGGTATTCAGGAAACTCTTTTATTGCCCTTTTCGCATCCCCGGTCTCTCCGAATGTTCTTCTGTAATCCTCCCGGTCAAATTCGGGATCATAAATATATGTTTTAACAGCATCTTCATATTTATTCTGTACCAGCAGTTTACCAATTTTATGGGTATTTGCCCTTATGCTGCCAAATCTCTGGTACCCATAAAAATTTGGGAATCCTCCATTTTTAACTATGCTCTCCACGGTCTCCCCTATTTTCTGTGTATTATCATCAGTAGATTGTATGCTTATTATGAATTCATTCCCCAGTAAATCGCCCAGTTTAACCAGTTTATCTGTACGGAAGGATGAAATAATCTCGGCATCCTTTATAGATATATTATTGATTTGCTGATTTTCCGGCATATTGATGCAGAAGTACTGTGTTGTTATGCCTATTTTATCCTTGGTCCCTGCATATGTTATCCTTTTATTGCTTATATGCAACTGATCTGCCAGGTACATCAAAAATTTATTGGTATCCCAGTTCCGCAGGCGCACCTTTAATATGGTATACTTGCCATTATTGTTTTCAGGAATTGTTACAGGTATCTCATTTACAATAAAACTTTCCGGATCATATTTAATATTACCATCAATGCCAGGAGTATCAGTAGAATATCCATTAATGCCTATGATGCTATCTTCCATGAGACCATATAACCTGAAGATATAATAATAAGCCGGAGTTTAACCTAAAAACAACTGTCATATGTTTAATTTTATTAACAGGGATTCCTGGCATAATAATAAACACGTTCCAGAAGGCCATTCTGTACTTTTTTTATGCCCAGTTTATTGCTATCCACCATTTCGTTAAGAAGAAATTCCAGTTCATTTTCAACAAGTATCTGGGCTCCTATTTTTAAATAACCTGCCTTAGAATTATCCGATGTGCTGTATTTTCCTATCATCTTATCGGCAATTTGATCCTGTGTCATTTCTGTATTTCCAAGTATTTCAAGGACGTTTTCACAATCCATATAAATAGTAGATTATTAAAGGTTATAAAAGGTTTTCAATGTGAACAATTATGTACACAATCTGCTGAAATATGATGTAACAGATAAAGCATATGGTATATAAATATAAAAAAATAATTATGTTTCAGTAGATGCCAGAATTCTGGTAATTTGGAGGTTCTGAAACAATGCGTATGTCATGGGGGTGGCTTTCCCTTAATCCACTATTGGTGATTTTTATAAATACTGCTTTTTTCTTTAACTCCTCCAGATTTTCTGCACCAAGGTATCCCATGCCGGTCTTTATTCCACCAACGAACTGGAACAGGTTTTCGGAAACTTTGCCCCTGTATGGTACTGAACCTTCCACGCCCTCGGCTATGAACTCATTTGTCCCGAGTTTTTCATATCTATCTGATTTTCCGGCCTTTATGGCGCCTATTGACCCCATTCCCCTGTATGCCTTGTATTTCCTGCCATTTATTATCATTTCTGTACCCGGGCTCTCCTCTGTGCCTGCAAGCAGTGACCCGAGCATAACGGTGGAAGCTCCAGCCGCCAGTGCCTTTATCATATCTCCTGAATACCTTATTCCACCATCAGCTATTACAGGAATTCCATGTTCGCTGGCAACGTCCGCAACATCTGATATGGCAGTTAGCTGTGGAATCCCTACACCTGCAACTATCCTGGTTGTGCATATTGAACCGGGGCCTATGCCAACCCTTAAACCATCAACGCCAAGTGAGATTAGATCCTCCGCAGCCTCCGCTGTTGCAATATTGCCTGCTATTATGTCTATATGGATTGCATTTCTTATCTTTTTAAGGGATGAGAGGACATTTTTATTATGGGCGTGGGCTGTATCTATTACCAGAAAATCAGATCCTGCGTTTTCAAGATTGATAGCCCTATCTATATCGTATGCCCCTATAGCTGCACCCACCATGAGCTGGCCCTGTTCGTCCCTTGATGCATTGGGGAATTTTTCCCTGGTCTTTATGTCTTTAGCTGTTATTAGCCCGACCAGCCTTCCCTTAGAGTCCACAAGTGGTAGCTTTTCAACCCTGTTTTTATAAAGTATAAACTTTGCATCTTCTATTGAAACGTTCTCATCAGCAGTAATTACGTCCTTTGTCATTATATCCTTTACTGTGCCTTCCGACTCTGAAAATTCAAGGTCTCTCTTGGTTAAAATCCCTATTAGCTTTCCGGAAGCTACAACGGGCAAACCGGCAATATTTTTTGTTTTCATGAGAGTTCTGGCTACATTTACAGGAGTATCAGAAGCTATTGAAAAAACGTCCCTGATTATAATGCTCTCCTCTTTCTTAACCTTCTTAACCATCTCAACCTGTTCATTCGCTGACATATTGCGGTGAATGACACCAATAGCCCCATATCTTGCCATTGCAATTGCCATTGACTCCTCTGTTACTGTATCCATGGGCGAGCTCACAATCGGTATGCCAATGCTGATATGCCGCGAAAATTTGCTTGATACATTTGCGTTTTTAGGTTCTATTGATGAATGCAATGGTTTTAAAAGTACATCGTCAAAAGTATAGCCCTCTGTAATATTTTGGAATTTTTCTCTAAACATGTCAAGTTAAGACTTACACAGTATTTAAGATTATTTATAATTCAACATTATTTTCTGTTAGTACATACATTGAAATTATAAAAACAATAAAAATTATAGCAAAGATGTATTATTGATGTAATGGACCTGATAGAGAATCGCAAAGAAGTGCTGGTGTATTTCCAGTCGAAAGGCATCATGGTGACAAAGAAAGCACTTGATGTGATACTGGATTCCAGCATGGGGGAGCTATTGCCTAAAATGGTCACGCAGGAAGTACTTGACACAGGCTTTCTTACCGAAAACGATGTGATAAAATTAATAAGAAGCCCACAGCGCAAGAAAATGGATTTCGAGGTATATATACCGGACATAAAAGCCCATAGCTCTGTTGAAGATTTCCGGGAAATGTTTATGGACCGCTATGAAAGGCTTAAGAAAATAATAGTGCAATCATCTGAAATGAGGGGAACATACACCATCAAAAGCGCAAAAAAGGCCCAGGGCAAGGTAAAAATTGTTGGCATGGTTTCCGAGGTAAGTACAACTAAAAACGGCCATAAAAGGCTATTGCTTGAAGACCTTGATGATAACATCAACGTTTTCCTTTTAAAAGGTAAGGGATTGAACAATGAACTGATACTTGAGGATGAAGTACTGGGGGTCATAGGGTCTGTAAGCAATACAGGCAAGGACCCGGTTCTGTTTGCTGATGAAATTATACGGCCGGACATACCTTATAAATTAATAGATGAACAGAAAAAAGACCCTGTTTTTGTGGCATCATTATCAGACATACATGTGGGTAGCAAGACCTTCAGGCAAAACGATTTTATGAAAATGATTTCCTGGATAAAAGCATCTGAAGAAGAGGCGTCAAAGCTCAAATATCTGATACTTAGCGGCGATGTTGTGGATGGAATTGGAGTATATCCCGGGCAGGATAAAGACCTGGAGATATTGAATCCATATGAGCAATACGAAAAACTCGCAGAATATGTAAATATGGTTCCGGATGACGTGAATGTATTTATTATGCCTGGAAACCATGATATTGTCAGGCTTGCAGAGCCACAACCGGTATTTTCACAGAAAATAAAGAATTTCTTTAATGACAATGTAACATTGCTACCAAATCCATACAATTTGGTTCTTGAAAATAAAAATGTCCTGGTTTACCATGGCATGTCGCTCAACGATATGATAGAGCTGGTTCCTGGAGCCAGTTATGCAAGCGTAGGGTCTTCAATAGAAGAACTATTAAAAAGAAGGCACCTGGCTCCAGTATATGGTGGAAAAACACCCATAATACCTTCAAAAAGAGATTACCATGTAATTGATCAGGTGCCGGATATTTTCATTACCGGGCATATACATTCATTCTCACAGGGAAGCTATCGTGGAGTGCGCTATATCAATGCATCAACATGGCAGTCCCAGACAGATTACCAGAAAATGATGAATTTTTCCCCCAATCCCTCTATAATGACGTTATTTGATCTAAATTCAAAAACACAGATTATAAAGGATTTTAAAGAATCATAGGGTACTTTTAATTATTTCTTCTATTTCCTTTTTGAAGGTGTTCATAAAATCGTTCAGTGCTTCCTGTTTTATTCCATTAGGGGCACTGACTAGGCCGATTTTGGCTGTAACCTTTGCCATTTTTGCCAGGGAATCGTATTCCTTTATTTTAGCCTCCATAAATTCTTCTATTACCTCACTTATCTGCTTTTTGAGGTCTTCGTCCTCGTTAATTTTCTTCCTTATATATTCCTTAACCAGGTCCTTGAAAATGTCACGGATAGCTTCAAAATACATTTCTTCAGAAGGAGCGGAATTTATAATATTATTCAGGTATTCATTTACGTCTTTTTTCATAACACATTAATTGCTATCAGTAATTAAAGTTTAACCTATATTAAATCTACCAGAATTGATAGCCATAATTCCAGTTATCCTGAATATCATATATTGCCAAAAGTGTTATATAAATATATATCCTTCATGTCTTATGAATAAAAAGATACTGGCAATAGGAATTGTTATGATCATATTAGGCATAGCAATGGCGGCCGGGGGGACTGAGTATTTTGAGAGTTCTTTTAACAGTGTATCAAATTCACATTATACATACAATGCAACAACTGCATTAAATGTTTCAAATCCAATCCATATTAAAACAGGGTATCTTGTTCTTATTGAGGGCAGTGTGGGAGATTCCGGGCTGGTAACAAATTCCAATCTGTCAATGGTTACCAATTTAACGGCACTTAAATCCCACGAAGAAAAGGTAACAGATTCATCCGATGGGATAGAGCTATTTTTAGGATTGCCTGCCGGTACCTATAATTATGTTTATGCTAATAATACAACATCCACTGCACCTACATACGGCTATATAACAGGAGGGCAATTTGATACCATGGCTGGTCTGGCAGTTGGTGGAGTACTTATCGGAATAATAGGATTTATTGTAATGATATACGGTGCAATTAAAAAGGAAAAGCCAAAAAACCCATATGCCGCTGATGATCCTTACAACATAGACAACATAAAACTGTAACGTTCCTACCGGCTAAAATGGAGCTATGCTGCTATTAGCCAGATATACACGGTGCTATATCATGGCATATGTTTACGATATAAAATATCATAAATGCGTTCTATTTCATTGTTTCTATTATCACTTCAATATTTATTATATATCGCCTGCAATTTTTTTGTAGCATACTTTTGATATGGAAGAAAAATAAAAATTATGAAATGAAGTAAAATTATTATAATAAAATATCCTGTAAACTTCAATGGATGGAAAATAATTTCTTTATGCTCTTAGACCCCGAACCGTGTTTCCCGAATTCGATAGAATAGAATAATAAAAGGAAAATAGCCGCAACAAAAACGGCTATGGCTGAGTTGAGCGCTTCATTGCCGATTGTCAGGACAACAGGAAATATAAAACCTGCCACTGCCGAGAAATTCATGCTGGGGCCGATCTTATTTGCATCTATATCCATATTTCTGCTTATTATGGGCAGAAGTGAATTAACACCCAGGCCAAAAGCAGTAAAGAGCACAGCAAACACAATGTTCGTTGTAGCGAAAAATATAATTCCGCTAATTGCAACTATTATCAGGGATGAAAACAATGTTTTCTTCAGGGAAAAACGGATTATAAGGGCAGGCAGGAGCAGATATGCAAATACAGCAATAGAATATGCAATTATAGATTCCGTAAAGGATGATGGGCCCAGGTAAGAGGGAACTACTTCAAGAACATAAGCAGGAGTGAATCCCAGTAAGAATACAAGGAATACCTTGATTGAAAAATCAAAATGGAACTTTTTCAACATTGGAGATATAACATTGTGTTTTCTGGAAAACAGCAACGCCGGTGCAAATACTATGCCTGCAATAGAAACCAGTTCCCATGACCCTAAAATCATGAAGAATATGGCGCCCATCAACCATCCTATAGCCCAGCCTCCCATTGTAAGCCCTATAATTTTTCTATCTCCTGTAATTGATGAGACTTCTATAGCTGCTGAAGTGGCCAATCCAAAAAATATGCCTATTATAAACCGGCTAGCAAAGAGTTCAATGAATGTTGTTTCATACCCCATTATAAATGATATTATTGCCATTGAGGTTATTGCAAGCAATGCCAGCCTGGGAACTCCTATTTTTCCAACATAGGAATACACAAATGGGGTTACCATCCTTCCAATAAATGGAATTCCAAGAAGAATAAATGATTCAATATAGGTGAAATGCAATGTATTTACTATATCATTGATGAAAAATGCGAAATCCATCAAAAAGAATGTAGCTACAGAATAAGAAAATATTGGCAGAATTTTATTGAATTCTTTTCCCGATATCCCAATATTATTTATGTGTAAATTTAACATATACTACGAAATTCGAGATTAATATTTATACGTTATTCATTATATTATTATTTATATATCATAACTACAAATTAAACATGGTGTATTGTATCCTGTTTATTAGTAATGGTTTGCATAAACTACTTCTATATTAAAAAATATAGCATATAATATTTGCTCGAGAATTATGAGACAGGTAACAATTCGATTACGGGGAATACCCGTTTATCTGGTTCTCTACAAACAATGAAATCGCAGGTTGAAAAAATAAATGATGAAACGGTAAATTAAGAGTTAATAAATAATATTACATAAATTTATATACAATTTGCGTAATTCGTATTTTCTATACTATAATAGTAATAAATTTATAATAAGTCAATATAAAGTGAAAATGAATATTGTAGAAAAAATTCTTTTCAACCATTCAGCAGAGCCGGTAAATAATATTTCGCCCGGAGATATAGTAACGGTGAACGTTGATAGGACAATAATTGTAGACATGGCTGCTCTTCACCCTGAATTCATTGAGAATCCTCCGGTAAAACCATTTAATCCTGAAAAAATCTCACTGGTGTTTGACCATTATGTTCCAGCTCCCGGCATAGAAATTGCAAACAGGGTGAACAGGCTCAGGAAACTGGTCAACAGATGGGGCATAACGGATTTTTATGATGTTGGCAGAGGAGGCATTTCACATGTGCTTGGAGGGGAAAAAGGCTGGTTCAGGCCTGGAAGCTTAATAGCCAATACTGATTCCCATACAATAGCAACAGGCGCTTTCAATACCCTTGGAAGGGGGCTGGGAACCCCGGAGATCATGAACATTATAGCTACAGGCAAAACATGGTTTCTCCTGGGGGAAACACTGAAGGTGAATCTGGAAAACAGCATGAGGTTAGGCACTTCAGCAAAAGATGTGTTTTTTTATATGGCGTCTGTGATCGGCGATGTGCCTAACAAAAATATTGAATTTTTAGGAAATGGCATATATTCCCTGAACATAGACCAGAGAAGCTCCATATCAACAATGTGTGCTGAAGTAAGTGCCGAATTTGCTGTGTTTCCGGAGGATAAAGTATTGAGGCAATATATGGTTGAACGTGGATATGGCAATTATAGACCGGCCGCACCGGATAGGGATGCAGAATATGTAAATGAAGTAAACATAGATATGGGAAAAATAGAGCCAATGGTTGCATTGCCTGACAGGATTATTAATAATGTTAAACCGGTATCAGAAATCGGGAAAGTAGAAATAGATGTGGCTGTGGTCGGTTCATGTGCCAATGGGCGCCTCTCGGATTTACGGGATGTTGCGGAAGCAGTAAAGAATAAAAAAATTAATGATAATGTAAGATTCATAGTGACTCCGGCATCAAAGGAAATATATGAGGAGGCTTTAAAGCTCGGGTATATAGATACAATAATAAAATCAAATGCTATGGTTACCAATCCCACATGCGGTGCATGCCTGGGTGGGCATATGGGTGTTGTAGGAAATGGGGATACTGTTTTGAGTTCTACAACACGGAACTTCAAGGGAAGAATGGGTGCCGGTGGTGCCAGGATATACCTTGCATCCGCTAGGTCTGTGGCTATTTCTGCTATAAATGGGTATATTTCAGGTGGTTTCAATGAATAAAATAGAAGGAAAAGCATGGATCTTTGGAGATGATATCAATACTGATTTGATGTATCCACAGATATGTTATACATTACCAGAGAAAGAAAAACCCCATCATGCCATGGAGGCGAACCGCCCGGGCTGGGCTTCTTCAGTCCGCAACAGCGACATAATTATTGCAGGGAAAAATTTTGGCACCGGTTCAAGCAGGCCCGCAGCCGACAATATAAAGAATCTTGGCATAAGCTGTGTTCTTGCGGAATCATTAAATGGGTTATTTCTGAGAAATTCTGTTAACTCTGGATTGCCTTCGCTTGAAGTGCATGGAATTTCAGGAATTGTAAAGGAGGGTAATATTGTTGCCATTGACTTTAGCAGCAATACTGTTATGGATAAAGAAACAGGAAAAGTAATGAAGTTCAAACCATTGCCTGCATTTCTCATGGAAATAATTGATAATGGTGGAATAATAAATATATTGAAAAATAAAGGTTTGCTCGGCCCGCCATTATGATGGCACAACCTTTATCAGGTTGCCCTTTGCCAGGAATATTAAAGGCACAAATATTAATCCCAGTATGCCCATGGATACCCATGCAAGCTCATAATTATACTGTGATACAATTATTGTAAAAATGATAGGGACTGCAACCGCTACCAGAAGTTGCAGGGTATTTACAAAGGAAAGTGTGAGGGATACCAGGTCCCTCCTGGCTAGATACCTTACAAGGGTATATGTTATGGACATCCCGTATACGGTAATCATGCCCATTGCAATAGCTATAATTATAATAAATATGTAATAATGAACAAAACCGATCAAAATCAGGAGTAGGGAAAGTACGATATTTATTGCCAGGAACGTCCCGATCTTGTATTTAGTCCTTGAAAAATGGTATCCCCCAAGAACTCCGCCTAAGAAGCCGATAAGAAGGTATAATGAAGATATGCTGCCAGCCAGGTCTATACTATACTTGATGGATTCCAGGTAATACACAAAAAATTGGCCCAGTATGGTTTCGGCCACCATTGCTGCTATTCCTATAAAAGCTACCAGAATAATTATCCTGTTTGAGAATACTTTCTTAAAGCTGGCAAATATATCGGATTTGTTTGTTTTTATGTTTTCTATATTCCTGAATAGAAAAACCAGGACAAAAAATAATGCAAGTGTGAGAACGCCTGCTATTATAAAGGGGATTCTGTATCCCATATACTGGTCAAGGATTGCCCAGCCTATAATTCCTACTCCACCGCCCACATTGAATGCGCCGTTATAAATTCCTATATGGAACGCGTATTTGTTTTCCGGTACAATGGATGCAAGAAGGCTTAAAGCCGGAGAGAAGAAGAGCGCAGCCGATAGGCCTGCAAAGAATCTTGAGACTATTAACTCGGTAAAGTTTACCGAAAGCCCTGATGTTATTGCAAAAATAGATACAAAGAGCAGCCCGATAAGCGATGTTGTCTTATCGCCTATATATGATGAAAGGTAGCCACCCAGAACCTGGAATACTGCAATTCCCACATAAAATGCGGTTACAAGTGTTCCAAGCTCAACAACAGTGAGGTTCATATCTGTTTTTATGTATTCCAGTGCTGGAGCCATGTCCATCCAGTTAAGGGCATATAATGCCCTGGCAGTGTGAACTAGCCCGGCTCTGGTACCATAATTCATCCACCATTATTAATATCACATTTATAAATCCATCTAACAGTTTAAAAACGTTCTGATATGTATATGGCGATATGATTGGAGTAGTGGCATTTATCAGGAATTTTTCGATCTAAAATCAATAAAATAATTAAATCATCTAATGTTGATTGCTAACTACTTTAAGGTCAAGCAGTGAGGCTTATACTTGCCGTCTTTCTTTTTACAAAGAAATTAAAGCGGGCCTATTGGCTGGTTGGCAGGATACCTGTCCCTAATATTCATGTGGTGCAATGCAATTTACTTCTCTATTGAAAACGTAGGGAATATATTTAAACCTTAACTCATCATTTTCTGTGGAATATGTTATTCTAAATTTCATGTTTTATTATTTCAATATTACCAATTTTCCTGTGGTTTTTATTAATTGTGATATCACTAAATATGCAGTGTTATGGGAGATAACGGCCTTAAAATCTATTAACAGGTTCGCAGAAAACCGGCGAGCCCGGGGAAATGAAAGTTAAATTAAATATAGGGGGTTCCGGTATTCTCAGAGGTGGGTACCAACTTGTGATACTGTGTTGTTATACAGGGAGGGCCTGGATTCTAAAGTATAATTATAATTGAAAGTAATTGGTTTTCCAGTGAAATGGTATATCCAGACATTGTATACCGGCACTATATTAAATGAAACGTATATTGAATTATTGTCTGAAGAATGAAACACAGTGCATAAACTCCATTCAATGGTTTTATTATTCCATGTGTAAGCTGCTGGCTTGTTGAATAACCCTGGAAAATTATTTAACTTAAGATTAATATTTTTTATTTCAATGGCCGTTGATGTTAATGGAAAATTTAGTGTTTGATTGAGTTTGTATACCTGTATATTGCCTATATAACCACTCTCGCCTGTTGTATATATCTGTGGTATATACCAGTATTCAATAACATATTCTACTTTAGATTTTCCATATGTTAAATTAACGTATTTTAATTCATAAGTTATATTCTTAGCTATGCAATTTTTTAGCTGTTTCTGATCTATTGTTGTTTTTATATTTGTTTTTGGCTCTGTTTCAAAATTGTAACCTGTAAATGATATAATTATAATAATTACGATTAATATTACTAAATATTTAATTGTAGATTTTCTCATATTTATCACGTGCTTGAATACTGTTCAAGATCAAAGTTTTCACTTATCTGTGCTTTATATTGCTGGTTTTCAAATTCTACTGGTTTCATATCACTGTTAGTTATTGTAAATGTGCTTGTATAGGTCATTGGGTCTGTATAGGGATTAGTGTGTGTTCCGTATGGCTGTTGAAAATGAAATTCTAAGCAGTCTCCAAATTCATGTACATCATATGTATGGTATTCGGGTATGAATCCATACAGATAAGTCCAGTAACTAAGTGTTATTGGATTCCAGTAAACACCGGCTTTTGCTGATGTAGTTGTACCGCCGTTTGCTGTGATTTGATATCCATTGGTCACATCTCCGGCGGAAACATCACTACTTGATGAGAACAATGATGACAGATTTGGGATCGATATTCCTTCAATAGCCAATATGGAATTAAGGAAGAAAAATGCCGCATTTATAGCACTTTGTATTTTTGGGCAAGATTGTTCTTCATGATATTGAAGAGCACTATAATAATTCCTTTCCACAAAATTACTATTCCCCCCATTACTATCAACGATTTTTTGTTCTATGCAATTGACATCATATGAAGATGATGTTGGGCTGAATGTGGTATCTATTTCTACATAAGCTTTTGTAGAATCGGCATACAAAGTACTTCCAGTTTGTGCCGTTTCTGTTATTACGCCAATTTCCTTACCATTTGAATTAAACAGGCATGCGCCCGTACTTATGCCTGTTGTTATAGTGCCATAAGTGACAACATTAGAACCCCCATAGGTTTCTATTACAGGGTCTATGGTATATGTTTCATTTTTTGTTAATATTACATTATATGCCATGTTTAGAACAGCATAACTATTATCTTTCATTATTGTTGTGTGTAAAGGAAATGAAGCCGAAGGATTTATCATTACATTGTTGAATGATAAGCTATTGTATGGATTTTTTATATTGATTAAATTAATATATTTGTTGTTTGCGTAAACATTACTGAATTCATTATTTATATTATGGTTATTTTCCATTATATTACTGGACGGCAACATTAAATTGAATTGCACTGTATAATTGCCTGTTGTATTTTTTAAATTTTTAATCGTTATATCTGCATGCACACTGTTATTATAGAATAAATAAATATACGCTACTTTTATAGATTTATCTTTTAATATTTCCACCGCAGAATTTTGAAATTTACTAACTATTTTTTTATTATCTATAATGTTTAATTTCTGGCTATTTGTATTATTTGATATGATCCATTGTGATGGGTAATACTGGTTATTTAATTTAATATAAGGATCATTGCCTGAAAATGTTACACCGTTATTATTAAAATCGTATGCTTTTCCGGCAGGCTTTATATTAAATACAGGTATTTTATTGATGCTATTACTGATGCTAGCTATCTCCGGCACGGATGATGCAATGTTTGTGTTATTGCTTATCGCAGGTGAAAAAGCCGTAAAAACAAAAATTAGTGCCATTGTTACACCTATTATTACCCTTTTCCTATTCATAATGATATTAATACATAAATATATATATATTTCAGTAACAATATTAATAAATAATTTATTATTTAATAATTTACCGGTCAATCTTTATATTAGTTTCCAGTATTTATACCTGATCATCTGCAATCTCATCAAAATTATATGAATTTGAATGCTATTTCCATGGGATTAATTATCAAATAATACACTTTCAATTAAAATTCCATAATTCCTGATAAAAACGGAATAAAAATATTATTATAAATTTTAAATCTATTACCTTTTAGGGAATATATCCGTACCAGATTGTTCATCTATCCATTCAGATGATGTAGAAACTTCCGAAATAGTTTCCTTTTATTATGTAAAATCTTATAAACCATGGATAGCTCTGTTTAGCTTGCCTATTATAGCATCCCTATTAGTTGGTTTTCTCTTCCTCATACATAATATTTCCTCAACTTTTCATATATATCCCTGTCGGGAATCGATGTTTTTAGCTTCTCCAGCATACTTTCAGCGTCATATGTGACCCTTTTAAATGAAATTGACATTGTTTCCGTGTCTATAACTGCATATGATGGCTTGCCGGTGAAATCCCTTGGCTGGCCAACGCTTCCCGGATTGATTATTTTATTGCGGTAAACCATCATAAAATGTGTGTGCCCTATGAGTATATAATCATGGTTATCAAAAAATGGCTTGTCCCTGAAAACCTTCTCAGCTTCGTTGGCAAACAGGTATCCATCAAGGTTGTTGTATGGCGACGCGTGTGCCATATAGAATTTCTTTCCATCTATTTCAGTGTCAGTATTTAATTTAAATGTTTTGAGAAGAGCCATATCATTTTTATCCAGTAATTTCATGCTTATATTGTCCCTTGTGTAATCACTGAGTTCAAGCATATCGAAGGAACAGTTGCAGGATGAACCGGTGAGCACTGCATTATCATGATTTCCAAGTATATTTATGTCGCTATTGGCCTTGAGGAAATCCAGAACCCTGTCCGGCTCCGGGCCATAATCCACAGCATCGCCTAAAAATATCATTTTATCATATTGTTCTTTATTATATACCGATTGTAGGGCATCAAAATTTCCGTGTATGTCAGATAATACCAGCAGTTTCATTCTTTTATATGGAATTAACATATTTAATTCTTATGTAAATAATTACATATGAAATATTATTTATATATACATTTAATATCTTGCCAGATGGAAAAAATCAGGGATGTTAACATATATAAAATGCTATCAGACGAAATAAGGCTGCATATTATGAAATTATTATCTGAAAAAGATATGCCTGTGTCTGATATTGTCAACGCGCTTAATATTGAACAACCATTAGTATCCCATAAATTAAAAGAGCTCAGGGAAAATGGGCTGGCCATAAGCAGGAAGTCCGGGAAGAATATTATATACTCCATATCCGACACATTACTGGACGATGTTCTCCGTATTACTGAAAATGCAGGAAATAAATTAGATTTAGCATGCAATTGTGTAGAATGCGATAACAACGACAAATGACATTATTATTTTACCTGGCACTTCTCATATTCGCCATCACGCTGGTACTTGTACTTAAAAAGCCGAAAAATATAGGCATTGGATACTCTGCACTGGCAGGTGCAGTTGTTACCATTATCCTGGGAATTTCAACTTTGCATGATATAATAACAGTATGGGATATAGTCTGGAATGCCACTTTTACATTTATCTCTGTTATTATAATCTCACTGATACTGGATGAAGCAGGATTTTTTGAGTTTATTGCCTATAAAATGGCACTGTATTCAAAGGGAAATGGAAAGAAATTATTTATGCTTATAATTCTCCTGGGTTCCGGTATATCCGCAATTTTTGCAAATGATGGTACCGCGCTTATACTTACTCCTATAGTCTATGCAATCCTTTACAGGTCAAATTTCTCAAAAAACAGGATACTCCCGTTTATTATGGCAACAGGTTTTATTGCAGATACTGCCAGCATACCCTTTATTGTCAGCAACCTTGTTAACCTTGTAACTGCTGGATATTTCCATATAACGTTTTCAAGGTATACTGAAATTATGATCATCCCGGACATAGTATCTGTGGTCTCCAGCCTGTTTGTGCTGTATATATACTATCGCAAAAATATAAGGGATGATTTTCACACTGACCCTGCAGTAAAACCTTCTTCGTTCATAAAAGATAGAAGAATATTCCTGATGGCATTTCCAGCCACAGTACTCCTTATGGTTCTTTACTTTCTATCAGGGTTCATAGGAGTCCCAATTTCCTTTATTGCGATGCCTTTTGCCCTGATATTTTATATTGTTGCCAGACTTGGCGGGAGAATAGATGCAAACCATGTTATAAAAATTGCCCCGTGGCAGGTTGTTTTGTTTTCACTTGGAATGTACATAATAGTATTCGGCGTAAGCAGCAATGGGCTCGATTCTATATACATTGTTATATTGAATTACTTTTCCTCGCTCCCTGGCCCATTCCCCATAATTACAACAGGGTTCTTCTTTGCCATGAATGCGGCATTCATGAACAATATGCCATCGGTCATGATAGGCGATATAGCAATATCGGGGATAGCACATCCCGGATTGCTTATGTATGCCAATATAATAGGCAATGACATAGGGCCGAAATTTACGCCTATAGGGTCACTTGCCACACTTCTATGGCTATATACCCTTGAAAGGAAAAATTCCATAAAGATTTCCTTCTCCTATTATATGAAAACGGGGTTTATCCTTGCTGTGCCTGTACTGTTTTTTACACTGCTTTCACTTTACATAATGTCTTTGATTGTCTGAATTTGCTATTTCTTTCAGGTCATCCTCACTGTAAACCATATTATTATTCTTAATTTTCTCCAGCATATATGATATTTTATTATCATCTGCGTTGATTCCCATATTTGCCAGCTTTTCACGCAGTGCGTGTTTTCCTGAATATTTGTCTATGGTGAAAGAATGCTGCAAGCCAAGCCTTGAAGGATCCATGAACTCATATGTTCCTGGATTTCTTATTATTCCGTCTACATGCACCCCCGATTTATGTGTAAAGGCAGTGGATCCGGTTACCGGATAATTAGGTGGCATTGTAATTCCACTGTATTTTTCAATAAGTTCAGAAAGAGGTTTAAGTGAAAGAAGGTTTATGGCATCCACACCTAAATGGTAATTCAACAGCACACCAAGAGCCTGTGTCGGGATTATTCCAACCCTTTCACCCAGGCCGTTAACAGTGGAATGTATGATGGTAGCGCCGGATTCTGCAGCAGCCAGTCCATTTGCAAGTGCCATTCCCATGTCATTGTGCCCGTGGAAATCGTATTCAACACCTTTTATATCACTTAAATTATTGAATATATATGCCGTTTTCTCCGGGGTCAGTATTCCAAGAGTATCTGCTATTGAAACCCTGTCTGCCCCTGCATCCACGGCTGTCCTTACCACATTCCTTAAAAAGTTTATATCTGTCCTTGAAGCATCCTCTGCGGTAAATCTTACGGGTATCCCTGTCGAGGAAGCATAACTTATTGAATCATATATTATATCCAGTGCCTCTGTGCGGCTCCTGTGTGTTTTGTTATCAAGATGTATATCGCTTACTCCATAGAATATTGCTATCCTATCAACGCCAAGTGAGGCTGCAGAATCGATATCAGAATTGACGGCACGGCTGTGTGCAATTATCTCTGAATTGATCATCCCGGAAGCTTTCATATCCATTATTTCTTTTATAGCAGAGTAAATATCAGGCGAGACCAGTGGGTGACCTGCTTCAATCATTGCAACATGTGCATCTGATAGAAGTTGCGCAATTTCTATTCGCTGATTTTTATTGAAAAGCACCCCGGGAGTTTGTTCACCCTCCCTGAGTGTTGAATCCAGTATTCCAACTTTTAAAGGCATAGTGTTCTATATGCTCATTTAATAAATAAAATTTTCGTATTATTTCTACTAATTTCGTAAATTATGTGATAATACAAAATCTTTTTAAATGCTATTTGCTCATGGACGTATGATACTTTCAGTAGATGGTGGAGGAACAAAAACTGCCGCCATAATAGTGGATGAGAAGAATTACAGACTTGCTGGATTTGGAGTTGCCGGCCCGAGCAATGTCCGCAGTGTTACAGCATCAACTTCAAGAAAAAATATTTTAAAAGCTATTAAAAATGCTGAAAAGATGGCTGGAAGCGTTTCCATCACCGGTTCTATTTATGGAATAGCTGGATATGGCGATTCTATTGCATACACAGAGGAGATTAAATCAATTGTAAAGTCTATTGAAGCCATATCCGATGGAAAAGCTGTAATAACAAATGATGGAGAGGCTGCAGTATACCTTGTTACAATGGGCGATGATGGAATAGTTACTGCACTGGGCACCGGTTCCGTTGGAGCTTATATTAAAGATGGGAAAGTTAACAGGATTGGCGGATGGAGTTACCTTACGGATGATGTTGCTTCCGGTTACTGGATTGCAAGGAATGGAATAGAAATGGCTGAAAAAAGCTATGATGGCATTATAGGAAAAACATCACTTATTGAGAAATTGCAGGAACATTTCAAACTTCCGCTCCGTGACCTTGTTGCCGATCTGGAAGCGCATTTTAATAAAAGAGTCATGGCTTCACTGGCAATGGATGTCGACACAGAGGCTGAAAAGGGCGATAAGATTTCAGAGAATGTGCTTTACATGGCTTTTAACGAGATAAAATTAATGATAGATGGTATGAAAAAAAATTTTGAAAAGCCGGTGGCGGTGGGATCCATAGGAGGGGTTATGCAATCCAGAACAATAAGGGAACTGCTTCACCGGGAGTATAATGGAATTAAAATTTTTTATGGGTATCATGTTGCAATAGGGAATGCTATGAGGTTGCTTGGCTCCAGAAGCAGTGAAGTGAGAGATTCCTTTGTATCACAGATGGAAGAGAAAATCGATTTGCTTTCACATAAAGAAAGAGAGCTGCTTTTTATTAAGTAATATCTTTTTCTAAAAAGATACATATATATACACTTTCAATATTATAGATTCATGAGATACCATTTATCTGATATGCTTATACTTGAACAGGTTTCAGAAAGCCCTAAAAAACCTTACAGAATCATAAAAGGCATAGTGGGAAAATTTGATATTGAGTATAAACCCAGCACAGGTATGATATATCCAGCAATAGACAGGTTATTAAAAGCCGGGTATATAAAAAAAACTATGGATGGATATATAATAACAGAAGAAGGAAAAAAATACAGGTCAAACAACCGGGAAAACTATGAAAAGCTTATATCGAATTTTATGGATAATAAACTATTCTTCAGAAATCTAAGAAAGGCTGTACGTGATTTGATTTCCACAATAAAGGAATCAGACAAAAGCTATATAAGGGAAAATCAGGAAACTATTATAGAAGAGATAGGCGAAATTTCAAGAAAAATTAAAAATAAGGAGTGAATAATATGGATTATAGCATAGAAATAGACAAATTGACAAAGATATTTAACGGAAAAGTTACTGCTGTCGATAACGTCAGCTTGAAAATAGGATCAGGGCAGATATACGGCCTGCTCGGGCAAAACGGGGCAGGAAAATCAACATTAATTAAAATGCTTACAGGCAGCCTGACTCCAACATCCGGTACAGCTAAAATTGCCGGATTAGATTTAACAAAGGACTCAATGAAAATAAGAAAGATTACCGGTGTGGTGCCACAGGATCTTACAACGGATGGAGACCTAAGCGGGAGGGAGAACCTTAAATTGATTGCAGATTTATACGGCATACCGAAAAAAGAGGCCCTTGAAAGAATAGATGTTCTTCTCCATATGGTTGATTTATATGATGTTCGGGACAGGCATGCTGAGAATTATTCTGGCGGCATGAGAAAAAGGCTCGAACTTGCATGTGGATTAATGAATACACCAGAGGTATTATTTCTGGACGAACCCACACTGGGGCTGGATGTTACCACAAGGGAAAACCTCTGGAAATATATCCGGTCGGTACAGAAAGAATTCCATATAACCATAATATTGACATCCCATTATCTGGATGAGGTGGACGCACTTGCAAATGAATTATCCATAATAGACCATGGAAAAATAATAATTTCGGGTACATCAGATGAGTTAAAGAAGAGCCTTAAGGGTGATATTATAACATTAAAAGTAAAAAATGATGATGAATACAGCAAACTGGAAAAATTCCCGGAATCACTTGAAATAAAACGTATGGAAACGGGAGATGTGAGGATGAAGGTAAACAATTCAGATGAAGTGCTGCCAAAGCTTATGAAGTTCCTGGGGGAAAATGAAATTTCTCCAGAAGCTATAAGCATACGCAAACCGTCACTTGATGAGGTATTTATCGAGTATACCGGAAGAAATATAAATTCTGAAGCGGGAAACACCGATTATGCAAAATTAATGATGGGGAGGAGATAAAATGGGTGGCTTGATACCTTTAACTATAAGGGATCTGAAAAGATGGTACAGGAACCCTATATCCGCTGTGGTTGGTGTGATTCAGCCTATATTCTGGATTGTGCTGTTCGGCAGTGCCTTTGATATTGCAAAATTTGGTGGGCCTGCAAGTTCTGCGTTCTTTGAGGGGGCGCCAAACTATATAACATATCTTATGGGAGGAATATTGACAATTATAGGGCTGTTTACGGGTATGTTCTCAGGAATTAACATAATATGGGACAGAAGGCTTGGAATACTGCAGAGGTTCCTTATAGCACCCATAAATAGGGCATCTATAGTATTTTCCAGGATCCTCTCATCGGTGGCAAGAATACTTGTCCAGATTGTAATACTATTCGTCGTTGCCTTCCTGATACCGGATGGGTTGAAAATTGAACATGGGTTTACAGCTATGGATGCTGTAGTGCTTGTTTCAGCAGTATTGATGATATCGTTTATATTTTCATCCCTGTTCAGCATCATAGCAGTCAGGACAACAAAAATGGAGTCCGTATTTGGAATAGTAAATCTGATAAACCTGCCACTTATGTTTGCCAGTTTCGCAATGTTTCCACCTGACCTTATGGCTGGCTGGTTGGAAAATGTTGCCAGGTATAACCCCGTATCATGGTCCGCACAGTCCATAAGAATGGTGATAATAAACGGTACATTAAGTGCGAGTGAAGCCCACACAGTACTTCTTTACATGATGGGATTGCTGGCATTGACTGTCTTTATGCTGGTACTTACCTATGTGATATCCAACAAAGAAATACGTGGATAATCAGGAAATTACTGTACCACCACATTTTTCATTATACAATATATTTTTATATTCATTTAAATCAAACCCGTTTATAACAAATATTTTTATTCCAGCCCTTTTTGCTATTGTTAATGATGTTATGTCCATAAACACATTTGTTCCTGCACCGGTAGAATTTTTAATGGATAATGAAATAGCCTCATTATAGGAAAGTTTTGAGAATTTCTTTGCATCATTATCGATTTTCGGGTCAGATGAGTAAACGCCATCAACAGATGTTGCATTTATAAGTACTTTTGAGCCGATTCTTTCTGCAAGAAGTGTTGATACAGTATCTGTAGTATGTCCAGGCTCTGTGCCACCCATTACAACATACCTGTAATTATGGAGCATTTCAGCAGCGTCGTTGATATTTGTGGGAATTTTAGAGTTTACGTCATCAAAGAATGTTGTCATCGCCAGGGCATTTATCCTGGTAGCGTTTATTCCGATTTCATCCAGTATATTATCGTTAACATTGTATTTCTTCAGGTCAGATATATATGTCCTGGCAAGCTTTCCACCACCCACCACAATGCCGAATTTGTCGTATGTGGAAATAGATTTCATTGTTTCTGAAAATTCTTCCATTAATTTAAGATTGAGCCTTTCCTTTGATATTATTGATCCACCCAGTGATATAACTACACTATTCATTTGATTTCATTAAGGTTAAATATTATTATAAAATTTTCTATAATGGATGATGAAGATTATAAACGCTATGAATTTAAAAAAGCCATGGAAGAGCTGTCTAAATTACATGGCCGTGGAACAGAATTAATATCACTTTACATCCCGCCAGACAAACAGATTTCTGATGTGGTACAGTATTTAAGGGAGGAGTTTTCCACTTCTTCAAACATTAAATCAAAAACAACCAGAAAAAATGTTCTGGGGGCTATTGAGTCTATAATGTCCAGGCTAAAATATTATAAACAGCCACCTGAACACGGGCTTGTGTTTTTTGTCGGCCATGTCGCAACGCGAGGTGACCAGACAGAGATGTATACAAAGATAATAGAACCTCCACAGGCTATACAGACCTTTTTATATAAGTGTGATTCGAGCTTCCATCTGGAGCAGCTAACAGACCAGTTGAAAGAAAAGGAATTATACGGGCTTATAGTAATAGACAGAAAAGAGGCAACTATCGGTTTCCTTCGAGGGACAAAAATAGATGTTGTTGACTATGAATATTCACTGGTTCCAAGCAAGCACCGACAGGGTGGACAGTCATCGCGAAGGTTCGAAAGGCTTATAGAAATTGCCGCAAATGAGTTTTTTAAAAAGATAGGGGATATAGCAAACAGTACATTTATGCCGGTTATAAAGGATGTAATAACCATATTTGTTGGCGGCCCTGGAGCAACAAAGGAGTATTTTATAGAGAAAGATTATCTGAGGAATGAAATAAAAGATAAGATAAAGGATCTATTTGATATAGGATACACAGATGAGTCAGGATTAAGGGAACTGGTAGAAAAGGCATCTGAATCAATAAAGGATATGAGGATAACACGGGAAAAGGACATTATAAACAGGTTTCTCAGGGAAATAAAAAAATCTGATGGTGGGCTTGGCGTATATGGTGAAGCTTCAATAATCAATGCTTTGAAAATGAAAAATATCGAATTGCTGATAGTATCAGATAGTATAAGAAAAATAAAATATTTTTATAAATGCCCTGTATGTGGTGCGGAGAAAACATTCACGGATGAGCCAACTGAAGAACCAGTATGCGACAATGATAACACCCCTATGAACTTCGAAAAGGAGGATGATTTCATAGAAGACCTCTATAAAATGGCGGAGGAATCAGGAACGAAGGTAGAAATGGTTTCAGAAGATAGCGATGAGGGAAGGTTATTAAAAACAGCATTTGGGGGATTGGCAGGAATATTAAGGTATGTTCCCGAAAACCAGTTAAACATATGAAGTGCCAGAAAACACAGCAATTATTGTGATGGAAATTATATCCATCCGGTTATTTTCTATATACTATTTGCATGCCATTGCTCCGGTGGAAATTTTCTATAAATCCTTTATTTCTATGCTTTATAAATCATATATGCCATCAAAGTGATATATAGCACATCGATTGTCTAAAAAAATAAATATTCAATTACCATAAAAGATAGTGAATCCGTTTTTCCTCTTTTTCAAAAAATTCAGGAAATACTCCAGAAATCATGTGATAAAAGCTTCTATTCTAACAATAGCGGTGATAGTATATTCTGTATTCAGTGAGTTTTTTATTGAGGATTCGATTGTTTCCAGTGGAATTCATTCTTTATTTTCAAGCCTCTGGTGGACAATGCAGACAATAACGACTGTTGGATATGGGGACACTCCTGTTTATGGCCTTGCAGGGAGAGCAAATGGCATGCTTATAATGGTAATCGGGATAGGTTCACTGGGTTATCTGATGGCAGGATTGACAAGCATGTTAATAGATATCAGATTATCTTCAAAATTAGGTGAGAGAATGGCTGCTGAAAAGAAACACATAGTGCTATGCAACTATAATGAAAGTACAAAAAAAGTGCTTGATAAAATAAAATATGATGGCATTGACATTGTTATACTCAATGAAAATGAGGTTAAAGGCGATAATGAATACACGTACATTAAAGGCAGTTTTCTCCGGGAAAATGATCTTATAAGGGCAGGAATAAAAAAGGCCTCATCGGTAATAATTTTTTCAAGGTCCGAGGATAAGGAACAGATGGCAATGGATGCTGAAAGCATATTATCTGCAATGATAATAAGGAAACTTAACCCGGAAATTAGAATTATAGGTGAAATTTTGAACCCCGACAGCCGTGAACACGCATCAAGTTTTATGGATGATATAATAATAAAAGGCGATGTATCATCAATGCTTATCTATTCTTCCATAATGATTCCGGGAATTCCGGAGTTTATCAATGACCTCTTAATGTCCAATAGCATTTCCGAGGAAGATATAGATAAAAAATATGCCAGCAACACATACCGTGAATTTATAAGCAATATGGAAAAGGAAAACCGTATCGTTCTTGCATTCAGAAAGCAGGATAAAATATACTTAAGGGAAAATTCAGATAAAAAAATAGATGTTGATAGTTATATATTTATAAAAAATTGATTACTGGTATAAGCCCAGATCCTCTGTTTTCTTCTTCTCGCTTATATCCCTTCCCATAGTCGCTGCAAGGTCGCTATAGAACTTAGTAACGTTCTTGTCTATGGATGGGCGTATAGTTTTCATGGCTTTTATAAATGCATCCTGATTGACCTCGGTTGCTTCAGGGTTGTTACGGTATGCCATCATTCCGGCTTCCCTGCAGAGATTTTCCAGGTCAGCCCCAACGTATCCGTCAGTTTTTCTGGCAATATCCTTGAGATCAACATCTTTCGCAAGGGGCATTTTCCTTGTGTGGACTTCCAGTATCTTTAAACGGCCTTCCTCTTCAGGCGGCGGTATGTATATGATTTTATCAAATCTACCTGCCCTTAGCAATGCAGGGTCAATTATATCAGGCCTGTTTGTAGCGGCTATAACCACCACCCCTTTCAGTACCTCAATGCCATCCATCGAAGTCAACAGCTGGTTAACAATACGTTCTGTAACCCCTGAATCCATGGATGTCCCCCTTCTGGGTGCAATTGAATCTATTTCATCCATAAATATGATTGCAGGTGATACCTGTTTTGCCTTCTTGAATATTTCACGGACAGCCTTTTCACTATCACCAACCCACTTGGAGAGAACTTCCGGGCCTTTCACGGAGATAAAATTGGCGTTGCTTTCATTAGCCACTGCCTTGGCAAGCAGGGTTTTTCCGGTACCTGGTGGGCCATAAAGCAAGAATCCTTTTGGTGCCCTGATTCCCAGCCTGCTAAATACGTCTGGATTTAAAAGTGGCAGTTCCACAGCTTCACGGAGTTCTGATTTCAGGGCTTCGAGTCCACCAATATCGTTCCATTTTATATTTGGAACTTCGACTGTTACTTCCCTGAGGCTGCTGGGTTCAATTGTTTTGAGTGCTTCCATGAAATCGTCCTCTGTAACAATCATTTTCTCCAGTACCTCAGTGGGTATTGGCTTATCCAGATCAATTTCAGGCAAATACCTCCTGAGTGCATTCATAGCAGATTCCCTTGTTAAAGCCGCCAGATCTGCCCCAACAAAACCGTATGTAATGTCTGCTATTCTGCTGAAGAATTCACTTTCCTTCTCATCATCCATGCCAAGGGGCATTCCCCTGGTGTGTATTGTAAGGATTTCCATTCTGCCCTTTTTATCAGGAACTCCGATAACAATTTCACGGTCAAACCTTCCTGGCCTTCTAAGAGCAGGGTCAACAGCGTCTAACCTGTTTGTTGCGCCGATAACTATAACATGACCTCTGTCCTTCAATCCATCCATCAGGGTAAGAAGCTGGGCTACCACTCTCCTTTCTACTTCGCCCTGCACATCTTCCCTTTTCGGGGCTATGGAATCTATTTCATCTATGAATATTATAGATGGCTCGGATTCGTCTGCCTTCTGGAATATCTCACGGAGTTTCTGTTCACTCTGCCCATAATACTTGCTCATAATTTCAGGGCCATTGATAGCAAAGAAATTTGCACCACTTTCGTTTGCAACAGCCTTTGCTATAAGGGTTTTCCCGGTACCTGGTGGACCATTAAGCAGGACTCCCTTGGGCGGTGTTATGCCCAGCCTTTCAAAAAGCTCCGGGTGTTTCAGTGGAAGCTCAATTATTTCCCTTATTTTGCCTAGCTGGTCAGAAAGGCCCCCTATATCCTCATAACTTACCTTTGTCACTTCTTCAAGGACTTCAGAAGCTGGATCTTCCCTGATTTCAACACGTGTTTCTTCACTGACTTCCACCGGTATCTTGCTTGGAATTGTTTTGATTACCTTAAATAGCAAACCTGTGTGCCCTGCTAATGTTAATCCAGGGACGCTTATGCTATCCTGTTCTATCAAAGGCCTCCTTATAAGGGCTTTCTGGACAAAATCATCTATGCCTTCCCCGAACCTTAATTTCTGGTCTTTTCTTATTATGGGTGCGAGTACCACTTTCTTTGCTTCCTCAACTTCTACCTTTTTTACCTTTACCTTGTCTCCGATAGAAGCGCCGCAGTTATTTCTCATTACACTATCTATTCTAACAATGCCCTTGTTTTCGTCCTCTGGCCTGGATCTGAATACTCTCCCCACAGTAGACCGTACCTTTTCAATAGCGACAACGTCGCCTATTTCAACGTCAAGATCTAATCTGGAAATTTCATCAAGCCTAACCCTGGCCATGCCGGGATCGGTTGCATTTGCCTCAGCTATCCTGAGTAATATACCATCATTTGGTTTCATAAACCCTTATTTACTAAATAGTATTTTAAAATATTGATATTGTATAATTTTATGTTATGAAACTAATACAGACTGCTTCTTTTATAAATTGGAAGTTTTTGAGTTTATGGATTTATGAATAATATAGAAAAATGTAGTAATCTGGATTTAAAATACTGGAAAATCGATTATAGATACCTAATTTGAATCATTTAAACAGGAAAAAATGGAGTACAACATATACATACACAACAAAATATATTATTAATGATAAAAAAATGTAAATATTGATTTTGTGTGCTTTTTTTATATATAATTTTGGATTAAGTTTCTTCTTGCTTAAATGCCCTACCAGGATAAAATTATCAACTAATCCAATTTCTAATAAACTTGTGAATGCAAAATAAATATAAAAAAACAATGTATTTTCTGTTAGTATTACAAATGAAATGGAATTTGTTATAAAAGCTATAGAGATAACCAGAATTATGTGGGTCAATTCTTTTAAATTTTTAAATACAACTATATTTTCCTGAATTCCAGTGTTTTTCTTTATAACATTCTTAACCTTAAAGCTTCTTTCTAAAAAAACAATGACAGAAATCATAAAAATAGCCAGTAATAAATAATTAAGGATTACCATGGTGGTTCCTCATTTGGATTCCATACTCCTGTATGTGGGGCGTATCCCGATAAAGGTGGATATTTTGCAGAATCCCCAAATGCAATAGATACTGGGATATAAATACCGCTGCTGCCAGAATCAGCTGTACCGGTAAATGCACCCTCTTCCCCATAAATACCAACATCATAGAAATTATACCATTTTGTACCCCAGCTTGCACCGAGATCAAAATACACAGTCGGGTCATGATTCTCAGAGGCGTATGCATCTATAGCTATATAGTCCAGTGCTAAAGCTGCAACTATTGGTGCCAGAAGTCCTGGCAAAACAATTGATGCAGCCGCGCTTCCATAATAAACTGCACCTTCAAGTGACCCGACCTCGCCTGAAACAACCTCTCCAAAAACGGCTATTATTGTAGCATCACTGGCTCCTGATATTACAGGCAGTTTAGTAACGTATAAGGCTGCTTCATGATTTTTAGGAAATTTATAATATATATTTGAACAATCACCAGGAACTTTATTTATTTTATTGTTTGGGATAATAGTCATATTAAGATATATCCTGTTCCCTGATTCAAATACAGATACGTTGCCGAATTTTCCATGTTCTGTTATATGCTGGTTATTACCTGTATTATTGGTCACAGAGAACGCCATATTCATATAAATACGATTGCTTAACATGTTGACACTGTCATTATATTTTACTACATTAATCTGTTTGCCGTTTAAATTGCTGGCGTGCGGTTGTGCCGAGATATCAGAAGTAACGACATTAACACGCTGGTCGGTATTATTTGTTGCATTTGTTACCGGCGCAAAGGATACCATCACAAATATTGCTGCAATTAGTACACCTATTATTAACTTCTTTTTATTCATAATAAGATTAACATTCCAATATATATATATATATTTAGATAATAATATTAATAAATAATTTAGTAGATAAATTTATACATGTATCCCGCTTGCTGTTCAAGCTTGCAATGTAACAGAATTTTTACATTAATTATTTCTACGCCTGTGTATTTCATCGTTCAATATTACCTGCAATAATATTACATTAAATAACTAATTTATTTTATGAATGAATCGTATTATATGGAAGTTACAAAAAAGAGTTATTCTTCTTCAGCCAATCTCGGTCCGGGCTATGATATATTGTCCTTAGGGCATAAAGCATTCTTTGATTCTGTCACGGTAAAGCACAATAATAGCAATGGTGTAAAGATTATTTCAAATTCTACCCCGGAAGAGCCGGATAAGAATACAGCAGGATTAAGCATCCTAAAAATTATGGAAGATAAGGGCATTAAAACTGGACTGGACATAACAATAAAAAAGGGTGTCCCAATTGGCCTCGGCCTGGGGAGCAGCGGAGCTTCATCCTCTGCAGCTGTAAGGTCTGTAAATGAACTCCTGGATCTTGGCATGGGCAAAGATGAAATGGTCTATTATTCAATGTATGGAGAGATAGCCGCATGCGGTTCAGCCCACCCGGACAATGTATCTTCCGGGATTTATGGAGGGCTTACACTAATAAGTTCCACATCTCCTGTAAAAGTAAAAAAAATTGATATTAATTACAATTTTAACCTGGTACTTGTAATACCTGATATCAGTATGAAAAATAAAACCCGGTATGCAAGGTCAATTGTGCCCCAATCGATAAAAATGGAAGAACATATAGTTCATACATCCAGAATATCTACAATGCTTTACGGGTTTATGAAAGGGGACCGTGATGCTATAAGGGAAGGGATGAATGATGATATTGTTGAGCGGTCCAGGGAAGCCATGTTTCCATTTTACAGGGATATAAAGGAAAAAGTTATCAACAGAAATGCTGTTTCTGCCTGCATAAGCGGAGCAGGGCCTACAATGTTAATATTTGCAGATGATAAAACCAGAAAGGACGAGATGCTTGGTGATATAAAAAATGTCATGGGATCATATAATACAGATTATAGTATCCGTGAAACAGGTATTCTGGAGGGATTAGATGACCAGTAACAGAGCCTATGCAGCACCACTTACTTATCCCATTTACCAAACCAGTTCGTATATAGTTCCTGAGGGCCAAAAATACAGGTACAGCAGGGAGTATAATCCAACCGTTGAAAATCTTGGCATTAAGATAAAGGAAATGGAAGGAGCTGAAGATTACAATGTTTTCTCTTCGGGCATGGGAGCTATTACTACGACGTTATTATCATTATCAAAGCCTGGAGATAGAATATTAACACACCTGGACACATTTGCAAGGTCCTATCATTTTATCAGGGATTTTATGGGAAAGTGGGGAATCAAGCCGGATATTGCCAATCCGGGTACGGAGAATATTATTAATGGAATAAAAAAAGGTACAGGAATAGTGTTTATTGAAAGCGTAACCAATCCTATATTAAGGGTGAACGATATAAGCACCATATCTGAGAAATGCCATGATGTTGGAGCCATACTTGTTGTTGATTCCACAGTTCCGACTCCATATAACGTAAAATCTTTAAAATTAGGGGCAGATATAGTTGTCCACAGTTCATCCAAATTTATTGCAGGGCATAATAACGTAATATCAGGGCTTGCAGCAGGAAGAAATGATTTAATGGAGAAAATTGATGCCATGAGAAGAACGCTCGGAACATCCCTTGACCCTAACTCCGCATTTCTGACAGAAAATGGAATGAAAACACTTGAAATAAGAATGGAAAAGATAAATTCTAATGCTATGGAAATAGCTGCAGAACTTCAAAAAAACCCCGAAATATCCAGGGTAATATATCCAGGGCTACCTGAACATCCTGATCATGAAATAGCCAAAAAATATATGAAAGGTTATTCCGGCATAGTCTGCTTTAAGGTGAAAACCGATCCTGAAAAATTTATAGGAAAACTGGAGAAAATAGTTCCGGCAAACACCATGGGAGGGACAGAAACAGTGATATCGACACCTGCTTCAATGTCACACAGGTCTTTAACTTCAGAAGAATTGAATGTTCTGGGTGTGGATTCAACATTTATGAGGCTTTCCGTGGGAATAGAAGACCCGGATGAAATAGTAAGGGATATTAACAGGGCCCTTAATGATTAATCTGCCCTTTTATGTAATTTATTAATGTGTTTTTTGTAATAGGAAAATCAGTATTATCAACAATGAAAACATCATCCCCGCAGTGATCCATAGAATACTTTTCTATTACACTGTATACTGGCAATTGCTCAACAAGCCGTTCTCCAGGTGAGTTAAAGTGTGTGTAGTCTATTCTCTCTTTAAGCCTGTTGCCATGCAAAGATTTGTCCGGAATATGTATATAAATCATAATTATTTTATTCCTAATATCACTGGCAATCATTTCCGGATTAAAATATAATGTTTCAAGTATTAGCGGCTCTCCGTTATCTATTGACCGGCGCAAAACTGCATTTATTCCTTTATACATAAATTCTGACTGGTTAAGATATCCTTTTATTATATTTTCCTCATTCTTTTCTCCATATATCCTGTAAGCATTATAGACGCTTTCTCCCATTGCCGGGTTATCTGCGTAAGGCCTCAAAAATTCCCTGAGATAATCGCCTGAAAGTATTATATTTATATTAAATTCCCTGCTTATAAAACCAGATAAGCTTGTTTTTCCAACACCGGGAATGCCGCCAATCAATATAACCGGAATCATACAGGGCAATTATAAATATATTATTAATTCTTTTCAGCATTTCATCCAGAATTATCATTTCTTTTCTGTATGTGTATATTAATCATATTCTAAGCTATTACAACTGCAATAAATTTTTAAATGATAAGTTTATATCAATATGATAATTATGGCGACAGAAACTTGGGAAGTAAAGGAAAATGCAAAACCTAGAGGATTAGACGGCATATCAGATAAACAGATAGACTACCACTTTGATGTCCATTATAAGGGATATGTATCAAAGCTCAATGAAATATGGTCAAAGTTGCCAGATGTTGACCTTACAAAGGCAAACCAGAATTACAGTGACCTTAGAGAAATGAAACTGGAAGAAACCTTCAACTACGATGGATCAATGCTTCATGAGTACTATTTCGAATCCTTAAGCAAGGATCATGTTGCAATGCCTGAATCAGTAAAGGCACAGATAGAGAAGGATTTTGGAAGCTATGAGAAATTCGTGGCACTGTTCAAAGCAACAGGAACTGCATTCAGGGGATGGGCACATCTTGTGTTTGACCTTAACTGTGGAAAACTTAGGGTTCTCGGTGCCGATATACATAATGCATCTGCAATATGGAATGCATTGATGATACTGCCACTTGATGTTTACGAACATGCATACTATACAGATTACGGAGCAAAGAGAGCACCATATCTTGACGCATTCATGAACAATGTCAACTGGAAGGTTGTTGAGAAAAGGCTTGACAGGGCAAAGAGAACATACGAAGCTTTTAAGAAGGATTAAATATTTTTTATTTTTATGATTAAAAACGATGAGTTGTCCATTAAGATAATGGAATCCAAACTATTATACAGTAAAAAGATAAATGAAAGGGTCATAGATTTTATAAATATGGGAAAATCACGCAATGATTCACTCTTCATGGAATTGTGCTTCTGCATACTTACAGCAAATACATCTGCTGAAATGGGCATCAGGACCCAGAGAATGATTATGGATGGGTTTATAGAATATAGCATGGAACAGTTAAGTGAAGAACTTAAAAAGGCTAAATATAGATTTTATAACAAAAGGGCTGGATATATTATAAATGCAAGATTTATCCGTAAAAATATAAAAAAATTAATCTCTTCCATGGAACATTTCACACTCAGGGAATATCTGGTAAATAATGTCAAGGGTCTCGGGTACAAAGAGGCTTCGCATTTCCTGAGAAATATAGGGATATTTGATTTTGCTATTCTGGACAAGCATATTTTGCAACTTTTATTTGATTATGGATATACTAAGGATATGAAATTGAATTCAAGGGCAGACTATCTGGAAAAGGAAAAAATATTTAATTCCATAGCCAGTGACTACAATATACAGCCAGGAATAATGGATTTATATTTATGGCAAATTGCAACAGGAAAAATATTGAAATGAGCCTTAATTTTTGATAGCATCCATTTTTTTTATGTCCTTTTCAGTTGAATAAAATGAATTGTATCCGTGGGATCTCATAATTGATGCTGCATAAGCACTGTTAAGCCCCTTTTTGCAATAGAAAAAGTAATTTTTATCAGGATTTCCTGATTCAGCCAGCGAATCTATGGAACTTACAGGCATATTCATTGCCCCGGGAACGTGCCATAGATCAAAATCCTTATTATCTCTGAGGTCTATAATTATGCTGTTTTCCGGTATCGTATCACTTTTACTGTTATTTATTGAATTGATATAATCATCAATTTCCTCTTTCTTTATTTTTATTATTTCGTGTAATATTTCCTTTAAAGGAAATTTCTCAACCTCTGGCTTCAAATCTCTATAAGCTGTATTTATTCCCGGGTTTTTTGAAAATAATGAGCAGAATTCACCTATGGATTCGTCCATATACAGTCCCTTCCTTTTTGAATAGTTTATTGTTTCTTCCTTGTCAAAGCCTATTAATGGGCGGAATACCGGAGTATTGATATCGTAGGAAAGTGATTTGAGGTTTTTTGGAATCTGGGATGAAACCTGTCCTATAGATTCTCCTGTCACAATGGCATCATAATCATTTTCCTGGCAAAGCTCCTCTGCATATGAATAAAGAAGCTTTTTGAAGATGAGGTTTGCATATTTCTGTTCGGGATTTCGCAGAATTCCGGTTATCAACGATGTCCCGTCCAGTATGTATATATTGCTGTTATACCCGTAAGAATACCGGAATAAAAGGTTTCTTGCTGCCTTAAGCATGTACAGTGTATCTGAGGGGTGCGCCAGGGAGCAGAAAAGCAGGTCTGTTGCCATGCCACGCTTCATAACCATAAATGTAGCCACAGGAGAGTCGATGCCTCCAGAAAACAGTGAAATTGCTTTCCCTTCGGATTTCAATGGCAATCCTCCCGGGCCTTCCATCTTTTCCGTAAATGTGTAGAAATTTTTGTCCCGTACTTCGATATATATGGGCGCTTCCGGGCTTTCCAGGTTTACACCGGAAGAATTATCGTATAACTTATTTCCAATGGCAATTTCCAGGTCCTTAGATGTAAAATTATGCGTTCCCTTTCTGGTTACCCTTACAGCAAAAGTTTTATTTTTTACGTAGCTATAATAGTTTTCAACGCAGCGTGTTACTATATCTTCAATGGTGTTGAATGTATACTCATTAGCCCTGGAAAATGATTTAACACCGAAAATATCTGGCAGAATATTCATTAATTCCGGGCTATCTGAATATAAATAAATCCTTCCATCACTCTTTTTGTATTTCAGGCCAGAATCCTCCGGCAATGATGATATAATGTTTTCAATAAGGAGTTTTTCCATATTCCTCCTCGTTTTATTTCCCTTAAGGCCTATCTCTGAATACCTTACAATGAACATTGTTATTGTATATTTATTAGCTATTTATGCGTTGCTTTAAAAAAGTATAGCTAAAATATTTAACATATAAAGATATTTAAGCAGCATGGAAACAATAAAAATAGCAGGATTTGGAGGTAGCTTGAGGAAAGAGTCATACTCCAGGTATTTGCTTGAGAACGCCGTTGGATTAATGCCTGAGAATTCCAAACTTGAACTACTGGACATAAAGAATTTTCCTTTAATGAACCAGGATGAGGAGAACAATTACCCGGAAAATGTAAAAAAATTTAAGAGGCAGATTAAGGAATCTGATGGAGTTTTGATGGTTACTCCAGAATACAATTACTCAATTCCCGGATATTTAAAAAATGTTTTAGATGTTGCTTCGAGGCCATATGGTGATAATCCATTCAATGGAAAGCCTGTAGCCATTATGAGTTCATCAATAGGCATGCTTGGCGGTTCAAGGGCACAGTACCACCTCCGCCAGGTTTGTGTATTCCTTGATATGATTCCTGTAAATACACCGGAAGTTTTTCTAACATTTGCACAGGATAAATTCGATGAAAAAGGCAAGCTTAAGGATGAGATGACAGCCAAATTTGCCGGGCAGTTGCTCCAGAACCTTGTAAATCTAGCCAGGCAGCTAAAAAAATAATTTTTTAAAATAAAATAATATATTTTTATATTCTTTCAGTATCATAGTTCCATGATAATAGCAGATGTAACATTTTATCCAATTGGAAAAGGAGTTTCTGTGGGCGATACTATAGAGAAGGTTGTTAGCCGGTTAAAGAATAATAATTCAATTAAATGCTATCCAAATAGCATGGCCACGGTTATAGAATGCAACAATATTGATATTTTAATGGATGCGGTAAAGGATGCTGAAAAGTTTATTGAAAATATGGGTTTTCCCAGGGTGGAGACCATATTAAGAATTGATAGCAGAACCGATGTAGAAAACTCAGTTGAAAGAAAAATGAAATATGTCAGCTAAAAAAATTATGGCTTAAAAGTACCGGAGACTACCCATGGCGGTTCTGTACCAAGCGGCTCCATCCCTGATACTTTGCTATTTTCCAGAAGTTTTTCGTTTACCTCAATGCCAAGCCCTGGTTTCCCTGATAATGCCATTGTACAGTTTTCCACAGAATATCCTGTGAAAAGGTTCTTTTTCCATGATGGCCATGATTCTTCAAAACTTTCCTGTATTAAGAAATTTGGAAGGGTGTAATCAACATTTAACGTTGCCGCCGTCTGCACCGGGCCGAAGGCATTGTGGTATGCTACGGAAATTCCGAATGATTCTGCAATTGCACCGATTTTTTTTGCCTCCAGAATGCCTTTGGAATTGGTTAAATCCGGTTGTATAACATCCACCATTCCATCGGAAATGTACCTGGCAAAATCTTCCTTGTTAAGCAGCCTTTCACCAAGTGCCACCGGAATATCTACCCTGGCCCTGAATTCTGGCAGGAACCTTTCAAGTTCAGGATGTATTGGCTCCTCTATAAACAGCGGGTTATATTCCTCCAGTGCTTTTCCTGCCATTATGGCATATTTTGGAGAAAACCTTCCGTGGCATTCAATTAATAAATCTACACCTTCACCGAGGCTTGATCTCATCTGTGCCACTATTTCCTGTGCTTTTTTTACCCCATCCACGGTTATTTTATCATAGTTGCTTCCGAATGGGTCGAATTTAAATGCACTATATCCACGTGAGACAAGGGATTTTGCCTTTGAAACAAAATCTTCGGGAGAAACACAATCAGAATACCATCCATTGGCGTATCCCCTGATTTTTTCGTTAAATCTGCCACCCAGCAAATTATAGATTGGTGACCCGAGGTTTTTCCCTATCAGGTCCCATGATGCAATCTCAAATGCGCTCAATGCTGCTGTTTCCTCAACGGATTTCGCTACGTAAAAGGCATTTCTATAGTAATCCCTTAGATTTTTTTCTATATCAAAATAATTCTTGCCCTGGAATACCCTGGCAACCTCATTCATGCTTTCTTTCACAGGAAGTGTCATCATCGTGGTAGGCGCTTCGCCGAAGCCAACCCTTCCATCAGAGGATGTGAGTTTCAGTATAAGTATTGTAGAGCTCCATGGAGACGACTTTTCTTCAGGAGACCCAAGTTCGTATATTTCAATGTTTTTTATAGTTTCCATGCATAATCAATTATATAATACATATTAATTTTTGGATGGAGAAAAATTATTTTTTGTCGAATTTCTTCAGGGTAAAACGCCTGTTGCTCCCGAATGGTGAAAACGGCTTTCCATTTCCAAAATAAAATTTAGAGAAGAATTCCACGTATAGAAGCCTTGCGCCCTGTATGCCTGGCTCAAATACAGCTATTATTAGATTGAACAGCTGCCCTACAACCAGCACCACAACACCGATTATTATAAAATAAAATGGGTCAGATAATGTTGCCCTGAATACGGTATCTATGACAAGGGCCAGGACAACAGATGCCAGGAGTATCCCTACAATCCTTGTGTATGAAAGTATGTGTGAAATAATTGATGGAATTTCCATAAGGCTAAGTGTGCCTTCGAAAACAACTACGGTTATAAAGCCAACTATGAGCATTACATAGCCAATAAGTGAGGATGTTTCCAGGGGGCTAAGGCTGACCCTGTGTATTAGATTAAGGCCGAGTATTGCAAAGGCCCATGCCATCAGTATCCACCCGACTTTAGCCACTGCGGCTTTTCTGTGATTTATGTACGCATTGTTAATTATTCCAAGGACGAAGCCGAATGTGACAAAAGCAAGCCCGATATAACCGGAAATCATCAGCAATTCTCCAATATGTATGACCGGCACTGGAGTGGAACTGAGCCTGAATGGCACCGGATATATGGTAAATCCAAAGAATTCATTGAATACTATACCAAATATTATTGCGATTATTGAAGATGGTATAAGTGCTTTTGCGAGTGTTTTTAAAGAATTCTTTCCCATTATCATAAGAATAAATCCGGATAATTTTTTTGGTATATGGCTCTTTGCCGGTGGGTGGTCAACCCTGTGTATTATAAACAGTGATATCAGGAGGATAACAAGGCCGTACCCTGCGTCACCAACCATTAAACCGAAAAATACAGGGAAAACAAGGGCAAATATCATTGTCGGATCAAATTCATACTCCTCTGGCAATGAATAGAATCTTATGAAAAATTCGAATATTTTAAAATGCTTTGGATTCGAGAGTTTTGTTGGAGGGTCTTCCTTTGTTTCTATCTTCTGGATAAACATTGTGTTATTTGAATCTTCATTAAGCACTGAAGAAACTTTTTCATATTCAGATTCGGGAATCCATCCCTCGAGAGCAAAAGCATTTTCAGAAAAAGCAATATTGCTTAAAATTTCTTCTTCTTTCACATATATTTCAAGCTGTTCTGTTATCTGTGCCACAGGTTCATAATATTTATCTGACAATGCATTAAGGGATGATTTTATTCCCTCTATTGCGTTTGAAGCTTCATTAATGGTGTTATGGATTAATTCTATATTTTCCTTTACGGTCCCGTTCAATTCCGGGATCTTCATCATATCATAGGTTTTTGATGAAAGTATGGAAAGAAATTCTGGTTCGTTTTTTCTATTTATTGTAACGGTTGAATAGCCATTATTTAAATTGATGAATGTTGCATAATCTGTTTTGAGACTTTCAGTTTCATCTGACGATTTAATTATAAAACTTTCAACGTAATCATTATTTAATATTGATAAATCTTCACCAAAGCCCGATAATAACTCCAGTGGTTTTAAGGTAATCTTATTTTCCTGGATCTTTGCTGTAAGTTTCTCTTCATCATCTTTGAGTTTGTTTAATTCGCCGGCTATGTATATTTTTGATATATCTTCCAGGACTTCCTCCGGAGAACTGTAGTATTTTTTATGTTTAACTTCCCTCTGTGGAAGTATTGAAAGAAATCCCTTGAACCGTGATAGATTTTCAGATAAAACCTTGTAATTGGCGTTGGAGCCCTGGGTGTTGAATACCTTTGCAACCTCAGGTTCTGCATTCTCTATCTGTATAACATTTAGATCATGCATATCATCTACTATTTTATTTTTATACGTATTCAGGCCAATAATCCTGATTTTTGTCATCTTCACGGGCTTTAGCATTTTATCACATTTTAGTAATATATTCCAGAATAAGATTATACACTTTCTCTTCAAGCTTTCTGTTAGATATGTCAACTTTCATTACATTTGATCTGGCTCTCTGGGTATCAAGTGCATCAGCCATTTTCCTGCTTTCTGATTTCTTTATTTCCTCTATGGCTTTATTGTAATCATTTATTATTTGATTTTCCAGGTTTTTTGCCTTTTCATTGCATTCAGCTATTTGCTGGTTTAACTGTTTTTCCATTTCCTCCTTTAGCTCTGCTATGGAACGTTTTTTTGCTTCTTCTTTGTTTTTAATTACCTTCAATTCATCTATTTCTGTCATTTAATTATCACCATTATCAGTATTGCAATAAATGCTATTGCAAGCAGGATATTTATTATCCGTATGATCTTTCTTATCCTTTTGAATTTTTCAACATTGCCCATATATTCCCTTTGAATATATAATAGGGCCAAACCTATTTATTATTTTCTCCAGTTGAAACTACATGGCTTTTTACAAATTTCAGGGTTGCAAATGAATCCCTTTCCAATTCGTCCAGATGCTCCCTGATGATTTTATAGTTGTTGTTAAACCTTGGAATCATTATATTTTCTATTGCATTGGATCTCCTGTTTGTCTTGTCTATTTCATTTAACAATTTGCGCATTGATGATTCTTTCTGGGAAACTTCCAGAAGCTCTTTGAATATTTTATTAAAGAGTGTAATTGCATCATAGATTGACACAGGAACAGAATTTGCAAGATATGAATCGTCAATTATCTTTTTTCCTGCCTGGGCTGACATTTCAGGAATTGTAACACCCATTATATTTTTCCCGCCTATTTTAATTTCTGGCGAAGAAAACATGTATGAAATTCTTTCGATTTCAAGAGTTCCATCTATTATCTCTGCCACTTTAATTGCATTCAACCCTTTTTCTATATCATTTTTGATGTTTTCTCTAAGCCCTCTGACCTCATTGCTAATTTTAAAGAATTCCATTACCAGGGATTGTCTTTTCATTTTCAGGAGTTCGAGTCCTCTAGAAGCTACTTTTATCCGTTTTTTCGTATTTATAAGTTCTATTCTGGTAAGTCTTACAGTATTTGCCATTATTCCTCCCATTTCCCGTATTTTGGTATATATGCGGATTTTACCTTTTTCATTTCTTCTTTAGGCAAAATTGAAAGCAGGTCCCATCCAAGATTCAAAGTTTCTTCTATGGAACGGTCAGTATCTCCCTGGTTTACGTATTTGCTTTCAAAATCCTCTGCAAATTGAAGGTACTTTTTATCTGATACACTCAAAGCTTCTTCGCCAACAATCTCACTTAATGCTCTGGCGTCTTTTCCCTTTGCATATGAGGAATATAGCTGATCGGCCAGGCCTCTGTGGTCTTCCCTGGTATGGTCAGACCCTATACCCTGGTTCATGAGCCGTGATAAGGATAAAAGGACATCTACCTCTGGATATATATCCTTCCTGCTAAGGTCTCTTGATAGTGTTATCTGCCCTTCAGTTATATATCCTGTAAGGTCAGGCACCGGGTTTGTTATATCATCCCCTGGCATTGTAAGAATAGGTATCTGTGTGATTGAGCCGTTCCTTCCCTTTATTTTTCCTGCCCTTTCATATATTGTACTTAAATCGGTATACATATAGCCAGGATATCCACGCCTTCCAGGGATTTCCTCCCTTGAAGATGATATTTCACGGAGTGCTTCACAGTAATTTGTCATATCTGTGAGGATAACCAGCATGTTCATATCTTTCTCATATGCCAGGTATTCTGCAGTTGTTAATGCAACACGGGGCAGTATTATCCTGTCCATGGATGGATCTGATGCCAGATTCAGGAATATTACGGATTCTGACAGTGCGCCTGACGACTCAAATTGCTTCATGAAATAGTTTGCTTCCTCACTTGTTATTCCAATAGCGCCAAATACAACACCAAATTTTTCTCCGCCTTTCAGGGTTTTTGCCTGCTTCGCTATCTGTGTCGCCAGCCTGTTATGGGATAATCCTGCTCCAGAGAATATTGGAAGCTTTTGTCCCATAACAAGTGTATTCATTCCATCTATGGTTGATATTCCCGTTTCTATGAATTCACTTGGCTCTTCACGTGAATATGGATTGATTGCAGCACCTGTGATATCTACCTTATCCTTTGAATAAATCTTCGGGCCATTGTCTACCGGTTCACCGAATCCATTGAATATTCTGCCAAGCATATCATCAGATACTGGAAGCTTGAATGTGCTTCCTGTGAACGATACCCCGGTACTCTTTGGGCTCATGCTGGTAGTTGAACCGAACACCTGGACAACCGCAACGCCGTTCCTGGTTTCAAGTACCTGGCCTTTAACACGCTCTCCGTTATCCAGTATTATGCTAACAATTTCATTATACGATGCATTTTTCACGTCGTCCACAAATAGAAGTGGACCATTTATCTGTGAAATTGACCTGTAAATAATATCAGACACTTTCAACACCCTCCATTATATTATCATATTCATTATTTATTTCCTTTATCACGTCATTGTAGAATTTCTCAAAGTCGTTTTCTGGAATTTCTTTCATTCTTGATATTTTCATCCTCACAGGAAGTGTTGCAGTCTGGGTTAACTTCAATCCAGAAGCTATGGATTTTTCCTGCATTTCATTAAGTGTTTTAATAATTGTAAGCATTTCATACTGTTTCTTTATTGAACAGTATGTATCTGTATCATCAAAGGCATTCTGCTGGAGAAAATCTTCCCTGATAATCTTTGCAATGTCCAGAACGTTTTTCTGATTCTCTGGCAATGAGTCATATCCCACCAGCTGCACAATTTCCTGTAACTCTGATTCTTTCTGGAGTATACCCATCATGAGTGAATGCATCTGTGGCCATTCAGGGTTCACGTTTGATTTAAACCACCCGGAAAGGGAGTCCAGGTAAAGCGAATAGCTGTTAAGCCAGTTAATTGAAGGAAAATGCCTTCTGGATGCAAGTGAGGCGTCAAGAGCCCAGAATGCCCTTGTAACTCTCAAGGTATTCTGCACAACCGGGTCTGAAAGGTCTCCACCTGGAGGCGATACTGCTCCTATAAGGGTTATAGAGCCTGTCCTTTCATCCTGTGCTATTATCTGGGCATTTCCAGATCTTTCATAAAATTCAGATATTCTCCTTCCCAGATAGGCAGGATATCCTTCTTCACCTGGCATTTCTTCCAATCTTCCAGATATTTCCCTCAGTGCCTCTGCCCACCTGCTTGTTGAATCTGCCATAAGAGCTACGTCATAACCCATATCCCTGTAATATTCAGCTATGGTAACTCCTGTATAAATACTGGCTTCCCTTGCTGCCACAGGCATATTGGAAGTATTTGCAATAAGTATTGTTTTTTCCATGAGTGGTTTTCCGCTCTTGGGATCTTGCAGTTCAGGGAATGTTGAAAGTATTTCAGTCATCTCATTTCCCCTTTCCCCGCAGCCAACATAAACGGTTATATCTGCATCAGACCATTTGGACAGCTGGTGCTGTATTACTGTCTTTCCGCTCCCGAATGGGCCCGGAACTGCTACAGTGCCGCCCTTAGCAACAGGGAAGAATGAATCTATTACCCTCTGGCCTGTGATTAATGGTATTTCAGGTGCAAATTTAAGAAATACCTTTCTTGCCTGCCTGACAGGCCATATCTGCTTCAATTTTATATCATATTTGGAAGTTCCAGTGTCGATCATACATACAGTATCAGATACTTTGAATTTTCCTTTGCTTATGCTTTTTATTATGCCACGAATGCCATACGGAACCATAATTTTATGGGTTATTATATTAGTTTCCTGAACTGTGCCAAGTATATATCCCTGCTCAACTTCATCCCCTTCCTTTAACAGTGGAACGAAATCCCATTCTTTCTTTTCATCCAGTGGAGGTGCTGTTGCCCCCCTTACTATAAAATCACCTGTTTCTGATTGAATTATATCAAGAGGCCTCTGTATTCCATCATATATGGATTTAAGCAGGCCCGGGCCAAGTTCGACAGAGAGGGGTTTGCCTGTTGAATATACAGGTTCGCCTGGTTTGAGCCCGCTGGTATCTTCATAAACCTGGATTGTAAATTTATCTCCAACTATTTTTATAACTTCACCTACGAGGCCCATTTCACCAACCCGTACCACATCAAACATTTTGCCATCAAGGTCTGTTGCTATTACTACCGGTCCAGATATACTATATATACTTCCTTTATTTTCCATTTAATCACCAATATCAATGCCCAAAATTTTTTTTGCCAGATCGTATACCGATTCCTCTTCTTTTATTCCTGGCAGGGGAATAAATATTACAAGCGGGCTAATAGACCCTGCGTATAAGTTTATTTCATCGGGGGTCATATACTTTTCAAATGATTGTGAAACCATAATCACATTATATTTCTTTGAATTGAACAATTCTTTTACAATGGATTTCCCATTTTCAGGGTCTGCAGTAAATGTATCGTTGATTCCTACTAATTTAAAGCCTGCTACAAGTTCCCTTTCCCCTATCAAACAAAGATCGTACATTTAAATCAGCATCCTCTCTATTGTATTATTATCAAGCTTATATGACTTGCCTATTATTATTGTCCTGAGATTATCACGTTCTCTTTCTGCATAGAGGATATATGCAAAAATAAAGAGAGATGCTGTGTCCCTGATCATTACCGGGACGAATTCATGGAATAATGACTTTCTCATGCCTATCTCAAACTGGCTCAGATTTTTATTTTCTTTATAGTAATCCAGAGCTTCATCTATGTTAAAATGCTTAAAAAGTGAAAGCAGCTCAATAACACTTCCAGACCTGAAAGTATCAGAAAGTGCTGTTCTGGAAAAATTGCCATTATCTATAATACTGTTTTCTATTTTTTCAAATGGAACGTTGAGCTCAATTGCCTTTGCCAGTGTAAGAATATTCTTTAAATCCACTAGGGTTTTTACATATTTAATAATCTGCCCTTCATCCCCATTATAGAACAATGCGGTTTTAATAAGGTCATTATAATAACGGTAATCCATAGCTGATAGGAGGGATGATGTATCTCCTGTCTTCTTGTATTCTTCCAGCTCTTTCAGCAGATAATTAAAACCGTAATTAAGAAGGTAATTAATCACAGAATCCACATCGTTTTTTTCCATTATAGCCCTGAAATCATCTCGCTTCAGGTTTCCTGCATATATTCCCATAGGGATATCCCTGAAACTCATTATGAAACTGTCATTATATTTTATATCGTGGTGTATAACTTTAGAAGTAATAATCGCCTTTATACTTTCTATATCCCATTTCGATACATATGATTTCATAAACGATTTTATCTGGGGCGGGACTGCGAACAGTGCTATTTTAGCATTGTTTATCACATGCCGGTTAATTGCTGTAATCAGAATATCCACATCATCATTGCTTATTGTTGTAGCTTTATCTATATCATCGCGGTATGATGTCTCATATAATTTCAACCTTATATCTTTAATATCAAGTTCAAGAAGTGATTTTACAAAACTATCGCTAAGATAATCATTGAAATGTATCTTTAACCTTCCATAACTTCCTGAATATGTAGTGTTAATTGGAACCACCATTATTTAATATTTTCATATAGATATGTTTCTACATCGTATGAAATTTCATCAAAAATACTGCTTAAGCGCATATCTACTTCTTTTTTCCCATCTGCACTGACCGCTATAATTCCAGATTTTATTGATTTGTCTATAATAAATTTAATTGAATCCGGGAATTTAAAACCCTGAAGTTTCTCGTTTTCCATTTCATCACAGTATACGGTGAACTTATTCCCAAGTTCTTTTTTCGATTCATTAACCATAGCTTTTAGCAATTCAGGGTAATTGGAAGATTTGTTAAGTGATGTGACATAGGACCTTAGTTTTTGCATAGTGTTAACCAGTATTTCCTTTTTTTTGTCATCAATGATTTTTTTTGACTGCAATCTAATATTGTCCTCGTACTGCTTTATTATATTCTTAACATCATTATCAGATTTTACAGCATAGTAATTCTTAATCCTGGATATTTTATCATTGCAGGATTTTATAATAGCCTCTATTTTGGCAGAATACTCATCTCTTATGGCTTTGAGCTCTGCCTGGGTCGTATTATCTATCTCATTTAATATATTTTCAAGTGACATAAAAAATCTTTCTTATATTACGTGCAACAGTAATATAATTCCCAGAACAAAACCAATAATCCACAGGGTTTCCGGTATTACAAAGAAAAACAATACCTGACCAAATTTTTCTGGTTTTTCTGCAATTATACCCATTCCAGCAGCTCCGATACCCTGTTGAGCCATTCCAGTTCCAATCAATCCGCCGGCAATGGCAATTGAAGCTGCCAAAGCCAATATAGCATCCGGTGTAGTAATCATAAATATCCTTAATTCCCCATTGAAATAACTTATATAAAATTATTTATTGCGAAGTGTTATATTTAAACTATATGTATTTTACAATAATAAAAATAAGTCCTAGTCCTTCTTCCTGGCAAAATATAAAGCCAGTAAAGACGGAACCAGTATCCAGATAAGTCCGACTGCGATTATAGAATATATGTTAATGCCAACTGCCGACGCCTTATATGTACTGTATGAACCGAGATGGTAATCCGATATTAAATCAGGGAAATATGATGGAGAAAAAGAATTGACTATAAGGAGGTCCTTGAAATATGCAATTCCCGTAGATTTAACACGCAGTAAATACAGGATAGCTGGTGAAACTATAGTTGACCACATGAATCCCATAATAAATAACATTCCAAGCCCTGTTCCTAATACCTGCCCCTGGGTCTTTTCAAACTGGGAAACCAGGTAAATAATTCCTGCAAATCCTATTATTTCTACAAGGTATCCTAAAAGTATTGTAAGGAACGTTCCGGATGATATAAAAACACCTGTATAATGATACAGGATAAAATCAGCAAGACCAAGAGCTATCAATAATCCTGCAAGGAAGCTAACGGAATTTCCAGCAAATCTGGACATCATAAGTTTGCCTTTTGTTATGGGCCTGACTATTATTGATTCCAGGACTCCTGAAGTCTTATCCTTGCTGTAATAGAAATATGCTGAGAATATCCCCATTATTGGTATCAGCAATACACCGAAAAATATGGCAAGCTCATCCTGTAATATTGAACCGGGCTTTATGTAAGTGTACTCGTAATTTAGAAATGGTACTATCACTGCACCTGTGCTGTTAACAATATAAATATTTACAGATTTGCCGGCATCTGCGGTCTTCAGGGGTGGTGTGACAATAAACCTGTTCGAGTTTACTTTTCCTATGTATACTGTATTCGTTTTGTTAAAGTGATCGGTATTTAAAAGCGTAGAAGATGTATTATAATAGACATCAGGGCTATCTGTGGATTTATAGTCCGGGTTATATATCATTGTGCTTACCAGTGCAGGGTCAGATTTATCCTTCAAATTTACTGCATATAATGGATATTTAGAATCGTTAAAATTGATTGAATAATATGGTGCTGCAAAGGTGAATGCGTCATTTATTAAAATATTCTGCCCATTATAATAATTCATGGTATTATTGGATCCAACCAGTGCGATTCCATCCCGATAATATTCGTTATAGCGGTATGTTAAATTTGTAGATAAATTCTTAATGCTAAAATGAACGTAGCCTGTACCATTGGTTGTTCCACTGAAGTGCTTTATTAAACTATTATTCAAATTGTAATATAAAGATGAAGTTATATGCAACCCTGAAACCGGGTCTCCATAGCCATTTATTACATAATCAGTTATATTTACTGAATTGCCAGTTTGGTTAATATATGGCATTACGATAGCGGTATTGCCTGGATGTGCATAGTCAGAACTGACTCCGGCTCCATAAGCAGATGCTGCGGTTACCAGTACAAGCAGAACTATGAGTATAATGGTAAATTTTCCTGTAATAGTACGTTTTATATCATATAAAAATCCATTCATCTTATTTCACCATATTCAAAAAGTAATCTTCCAGTGTTTCATTCTCCATGCTGATATAATCCACCCTGTAATTTTTAATTACAAGTTGCCTGTTAAGTTCAGAAACATCAACTTCACCATTATTTTTGATGTAATAATAGGTGCCATCTGATGTAAATTCCCCGAATTCCGATAATATTTTTTCCATACCGGCATCGGGGTTTTTTATGTGTATTTTTGTTCCTGTTGTCCCTAGATGCATCAGATCATCCCTTGAAAGCGTTTTGACTACAGAACCATTCTTTACTATTGCAATTTTGTCTGCAACGTTCTGCAGTTCTAATATGTGGGATGAAAGGAGTATAGATTTTCCCTGCTTTTTTAGATTAATAATTAAATCCCTTACCTCTTTAACACCGTTTGGATCAAGCCCATTCAATGTTTCATCGAAAAGATAATTGTCAGGATTTCCTATCATTGCAGCTATGAGTGCAAATCTCTTTTTCATTCCCTGGGAGTAATACTTTAATTTTCTATTCCTGTAATTGTAAATATCAAACTGTTTCATCATTTCAATAGCATTTTTCTCCGCTTCGTCCGGTTTTATACCGTAAAATCCTGCATAATATTTCAGAAGGGGTACTGGCCTGGCATCTGGTTCAAAATTTGGCAGTTCCGGAACCCAGCCAATGTTTCTGGATGCTTTTATTTTTTCTTTAACTATATCAAAATTATTAACGGTGATCGTTCCTGAAGTTGGAAATATTATACCGCATGCAGCCCTTATTGTTGTTGTTTTTCCGGCACCATTCAGGCCTGCAAGCCCCATTATTTGCCCGTTGTTTATTTCAAGGTTTAAATCTGATACTGCTTTAAAATTTTTAAATGATTTTGAAAGGTGTAAAATTTCTATCATTGATATGGAATAAGATTGGATATATATTAAATTTCTTATAAATAATGCTATTTCTTTTTAATTATTTCAACCCTGCTGCTATTAATCCTGCTCTGCCCTGAATCATCGTCCAGTATTATGGTTACGCTCTCCTCTGCGCCGCTTATTATACCTTCTATTCTTTGCCTCAGTACATTTATATTTTCATCGTCGCCCATGATAGAAAGTTTCTCTTTTATGCTTGTTAATATGCCTTCTATGGTTGTAATATAGCCTTTAGATGCTATTCCAGGGGATATTTCAGCCTCCAGTTCTGGAATATGGACACTTGCGTCTGGAGACCGGTAAACTATTGTTTTTAAATCGTTCTTATTCTTTATCTTAAACTTTATAATTTTTGGCTCTCCCTTTTCATGCCTGTCTATAGTGATATTTTTATAGTTGCAATTTTTGCATACGTATGTATGTATGGTAATTTTGCCTTCGTATGGTATTTCATTGTCTGCTTCAATATAATATAAAAAACTATTGCAATTCGGGCATCTTGATTCTGTTTTCTTTTCATCCATTTAATCACCCTGGTTTAGCCATGAATATAATGGATCTAAAACTATATATCTTTTGTTTTTAAGTTCTGATACATCCTTCGAAGCTGTTAAAAACATAGAAATTTTAATATCTTTTATTATATTTTTTATATGGAATACCAGATCTTCGTATGATGTGTCTGCGTCCTTTAGGAAATTCCTCGCCATAGCACCCATGTCTGCCCCCATAATTATAGATTTTACTACGTCCTGGCCATTTCTTATTCCTCCACTCCCTATAATTGGCAAACCAACGGAACAGAATTTAATAGATGCTGGTGAAGGTACTCCCCAGTTCCAGAATGTCTGGCCGGTGTGCATTTTTTCTTTATTCTGAATTTTTTCAGCCCTGTAATATTCTATTGCAGCAAATGAAGTGCCACCAAGACCCCCAACATCTATTGCTTTGACACCTGCATCTTTTAGTTCCAGAGCATCATCCCTTGAGAATCCGCTGCCGGTTTCTTTAGCTATGACAGGATAAGATTTTGCTATTTCCTTTAGCCTTGACATCACTCCTCTAGCATTTTTGTCCCCTTCCGGCTGTACCATTTCCTGTAAAAAATTAAAATGGACAATCAGGTATTTAGCACCTATAAGATTGAATATGTATTCAATGTCTTTATCAGAAATAGGAGGCTTTTCCTGCCCGATTAGCTGTGGTGCCCCGATGTTTGCAAATCTTGCCGGTATCTTATAATTATTTATAACTGAAAATGTATCTGCTATATTTTTATTTTCTATAGCAGCCCTCATGCTCCCAACACCCATGCCTATCTTGAATTCTTCAGCTGCCCTGGCAAGGTTTTCGTTTATTTTTCTTGCTTTTTCAGTACCGCCTGTCATGGAAGATATAAGGAATGGCAAACCGAATTCAGTTCCTAGAAAATTAATTTTTGTATTTATAGAATCATAATCAACTTCAGGTATAGCCCTGTGTATTAATCTAATATCATCCCAGAAATTGTGCTCTGAAGTAACATTCATATTCTCAGCAATATTAATATGCTCTTCCTTTCTGTTTTCTATCATTAAACCACCGTTCCTGTAAAATTATCCTTTCCTATATTATATATTCGTTCCGGATAAAGTCCATTAATGAGGTATACAGGTATTCCTATATCAGAAATTAGTTTCATTTTATTATATTTATTCATTATTCCTCCTGTGACATCTGGATTAATAGTATCATATTGAAAATCTGTTGAAATTGTTTTTAAGAGCTTTGCATCAGGGTTATTTTTCGGATTTTTATCGAATATGCCATCAACGTCTGAAAAGAATATTACAAATTCGGGATGCAATATTTTTGAAATATCATATGCAATATTATCGCCAGAGTATATACCTATTTCATTGCTATGTATGTATGTATCTCCATATGAAATGGGGGTTATGCCCAGTTCCAGATATTTTGAAAAAATATTATAATTTTTTTTATTATTATAAACAAGTGATGAAACAGGAAGTGAAATATTATAGATTTTATTTTCCTGAAAAATTTTTGAAATTTTAAGATCCAATTCTGCCATATCATTATGTACGATATTCATGCCCTCCATTGTTCTTTCAGAAACCTGGCCTGGCAAACCATATTCTTTAGATTTTATATGGCCAAAAGAACCACCCCCATGAATTATTACCATTTGTTTATCTATACGTTTTAGAGTTTTAACAATGTTTTCTACTATTTGCCCATTGAATTTTTTATACATTGATTTGTCTGTTATAATGCTCCCACCGATCTTAATTACAATCATTGTATAAATAATATAAAAAGTGTTATTAAATTTGACTATTGCATCGGTAGTAAGAATCTGGTTAAATAGCAAATCTAGGTTTAATAATACAGATAACATATTTTTAAAAAGCATTGTATCCAAATATGGACCGATCGGGATTTGGACCCGAGCCCTCTTGCTTGCAAAGCAAGCGATCTACCGCTGATCTATCGGCCCATCATAATTCAATGGAAATTATACTAAAATTATTAAATGTTTCTAAACTGGATTTAATTTATTGACATAGAAAATTAGTTCGGATAGCCGGGAGGGGGGGAGAGGTGCATTTCCAGTGGAACGTAAAAAAGGGTATGTGGGTATAATGATATTATATTATTATAAATAATAAATATATAATTAATAGGATATGATATATAATATAATATAAAAGTTTAAATTATATTATTATAAAGTGACACACTTTTTTTATTATTAATAATAAAAAAATATATTATTATATTAATTAAAAAGTAAAAAAATTATTATTTCAAAATTTTTGGCTTTACAATTTCAGCTTTTACCATATTATCTCTTATCTTGATAAAAGCTTCAGTTCCACTTTTGCTGTATTTTCTATTAATATATCCCAATCCAATCCCCGTATTTAGAATAGGAGATACAGTTCCACTTGTTATTGTTCCTTCTATATTTCCATTTATATATATATTAAACCCATTTCTCGGTATATTCCGGTTTTCCAGTTTAAATCCCCTAAAAATATCCGTATACTCATTTTTCTGTTTCATCAAAGCTTCTTTTCCAATAAATTCATGGTCGATATTGACAATAAAAGATATAGACGCTTCATATGGGTTCTTATTTTCATTAAAATCCTGTCCGGATAATAGCATTCCTTTTTCCATTCTTAAGGTATCCCTGGCGCCCAGTCCGCATGGAAGCCCGTTCAACTTTTTAACTTCATTTAATACACTATTCCACATATCTGCTGCAAGTTCATTTGGAACTATAAGTTCTACACCTTTTTCACCTGTATAACCTGTTCCTGATATTATTATTTCATTTTTTCCAGTTATTGCATTATACTTTTTTGCATCTGAATATAAAAATTTAAACTGTTCAGGGAATTCCATTCCTAAATTTTTCAAAACATCTACAGATTTAGGGCCCTGTACTGCAATATGGCTGATTATATTTGAATAATTTTCTATTGTTACATCGTAATCTTTTTTATTATCTATCATCCACTTATAAATTTTATCGATATTGGACGCATTTGGTATTAAAAAGAATTTTTCACCGGATAATCTATAAATTATTGTATCGTCAATCATATTCCCAGATGGGTTAAGAAATGCAGTGTACATACATTCATTGTTCTTTAATAATGAAATCCTGGATGGGAAAATATAATCAACATAATTGTCTGATCCCGGACCGGATATTACAATATCGCCCATATGTGAAATATCAAACATTCCAACATCGTTTCTTACAGACATATGCTCTTTTATAATGGATGTATATTGAAGCGGCATATCCCATCCATGGAAATCTATCATTGTAGCATTCAATTTTTTATGTTCATCATAAAGAGCAGTTCTCAGGGGGGTACCATTTTTCACTTCCATAGGAAATACACCCCTCCCCCCCCTATATAAGTGCGGGTATTATTTTTCATTTCAATTAATAATTTTTTACTTTCATAACACTTATAAATAAACAGTTTCCACTGGAAATACACCCGTGCCTTATAATTTATCGCCTTTGCAACACCAAACCCTCTTTTAAGCATACCATTACAATAAAAACCAATATATTTATTTATCCACAATCCTGAAAAATTAATAAACAATTTTTTAAATTTATTTTTTAATCAGCTTTCTATTCTCTTTTTCTTTTTCATTTCCTAGCCATATTGTTAAAAGGCCTAAAAGTATCAATGGAACAACAAAGGATATAAGGCCAGAATCTTTCCATCCAGAATATTCTATTCCCCAGAATAAGTAAAAAACAAATCCACTAAGGAATAGAATAATACCTGTTAAACGGTAGAAGAAGAATACGGTGAAATATTCTGAAAATTTTCTCATCGAGATAATGAATAAACTTAACTATATATACTTTAGCCCTATTTTTATTGATATATATTGATTTTAATTATATGTCTTATAGCCAGTATGCATCGAAAGGGTTGTTGTACACATTCCATGGGATTCATGTTCTGTAGCCTATAGATAAAAATGAGCGAAAAGTTTATCATTATCCGAACAATAAACACAGGATAGTTTAAGGCTATAATGTGTACAGCGCTGAAATTGCTGGTACAGTGTTATATTGAACACTATCAAATGTAAATTGAGACTATTCTGAATTTACCAGTGTAACTATGTAGCCGTGATAGCTCAGTTGGGAGAGCGCCAGACTGAAGATCTGGAGGTCGCTGGTTCAATCCCGGCTCACGGCATTTTTAATTTTGTATTTGATTCAAGAGCAGTTATAGATATATTTATATAACATTATGTTAATTCACCTGTAGATGAATTCGATAATGTTTATTGAGCAATTGTTCTTTTTGTTGCTTGAGTAAACGTTATCTTCATTAGAATTTTTGGAGGTAATAAGATGTATTTTTATGGTGGCGGAAGCTATAGCGATTTTTTCAATATGGGTGAATACAGCAGAATGGGCTATGAATTTAACAGGGAAAATATAAGTATATTTGATACAACACTGAGGGATGGAGAACAAACACCCGGAGTATCATTTAACACAGATCAGAAATATAAGATAGCAAAAATGCTGTATGATGCTGGTGTCAATATAATAGAGGCTGGATTTCCTGCCGTTTCTAATGATGAAATGAAATCAATAAAAAAGATAAATCATGATATGGAAAATATATGTTCACTGGCAAGATGCAATAGAAATGATATAGATAAGGTAATAGAGTCAGATTCTAGAATAATACACCTGTTTATTGCAACATCGGATATCCATATGAAATATAAATTAAAAAAAACCAGGGAACAGGTTTTTGACAGTATAATGGAATCTATAGATTATGCAAGGAGCTATGGCATGAGAATAATTTTCTCTCCAGAAGATGCAACACGAACCAGCATGGATTTCCTTAAGCAGATAGTTTCTTCCATTAAGGTTGAAACTATAAATTTTCCAGATACTATAGGCATAATGAATCCAATCTCTATGTATTATTTTATTAACAAAATAAAATCATTTACCAGCACCGGCATAAGCATCCATTGTCATAACGATTTTGGAATGGCTACAGCCAATACCCTTGCAGGTTTAATGGCTGGTGCAAATGAAGCCCAGGTAACAGTAAACGGAATCGGTGAGAGAGCTGGAAATGCCTCTTTAGAGGAGGTTGTGTCATCAATTTATGGATTTTTAAATTCATACACAGATATAAAAATGGAAAAACTATACAGCATATCAAAATATGTCAGTGCAGCAAGCGGAATAATACCTCAGAAGAACAAAGCCATAACAGGAGAAAATGCGTTTTCACATGAAGCTGGCATACATGTCCAGGGCATAATAAACAACCCGAAAACATACGAGGCTATAAACCCGGAAATTTTTGGGCTCAATAGAAGAATAGTTATAGGCAAGCATTCCGGGAAGGCAGCAATAAAATACATACTGGAGAATAATGGTATGCATAAAACTGATGATGAAATAGATAATATATTACAGATAGTGAAGAAAGAAGGAAATAAAACAATTGATGACAAATTTTTATTAGAGGTGGCAAGAAATGAGTAAGACAGCGGTAGAGAAAATATTTTCAGAGAAGAGTGGAACAGATTCAAAAAGTGGCGATTATATAGTGGCAAATGTGGATTATGTAATGGCCAATGATATTACGGCCCCAATAGCCATAGATGCTTTTAACGAACTTGGAATGAAGCCAAAAAGCGACAAAATAATAATTATACCGGACCATTTTGTTCCGCCGAAAGACATCAATTCTGCGAAACAGTATAAAAAATCCAAGGATTTTGCGCTTGAGAATGGAACATGGTTTTATGATATAGGCCATGGAGGCGTCTGCCACCAGGTTATGATGGAGAAGGGTTTTGCTGCACCGGGAAGGCTAATAGCAGGTGCAGATTCCCATACAAACACATATGGTGCACTGTCAGCAATTTCTACCGGCATAGGAAGTACAGAAGCAGGCGTAATATTTGCTACTGGCAAAATGTGGTTCAAAATTCCTGAAACAATTAAGATAAACCTTACAGGAAAACCTGGAAAAGGCGTAGAAGGGAAGGATATTATACTGCATGTATTATCAAAAATCAAAAACGGTGGTGCAGCATATAAATGCATGGAATTTTCCGGAAATATAAAGTATATTGATATCAACGAAAGAATGACAATGGCCAATATGACAACAGAAGCAGGAGCTAAATGTTCATTTTTTGATACAGATGAAAAAACAATAGAATACCTGAACCAGAGAAATACAGGCAGCTATAAAATAGTAAAATCAGATGAAAATGCTGATTTCTCTCAAACATTCAATATTGATATGAATAATATAGAACCCTCTATTGCAATTCCCAATTCGCCTGACAATGTTAGAATTGCTTCTGCAATACATGAGAAAATAGACCAGGCATACATAGGGTCATGCACGAATGGGAGAATAGAAGATATAAGAAAAGCAGCTGCAATACTGAAGGGCAGGAAAGTTAACAGAAATGTCAGGCTTATGGTAGTTCCTGCAAGCCAGGAAGTATATAACCAGGCACTGAGGGAAGGACTCATAAATACTATAGTGGAAGCCGGTGGCTATTTTTCAGGCACGACATGTGGTGCCTGCCTCGGTGGATATATGGGCGTACTGGGCCCTGATGAAGTATGTATTTCTTCAACAAACAGGAATTTTATAGGGCGGATGGGAGATAAAACTTCTAAAGTATACCTGGCAAATCCATCAATAGTTGCATCATCAGCCATACTTGGAAGAATTGGAACACCGGAGGAGATATAAAATGGTAAATAATATAAAAGGAAGGGCAATTGTATTAGGAGACAATGTTGATACAGATCAGATAATACCGGCAAAATACCTTAACACATCTGAACCGGATAAACTGGCACCACATTTCATGGAAAATGAATACCCTGACCTTGCGGCAAATATTATGAAGGGCGATATTATAGTTGCAGGGAAAAATTTCGGGTCCGGTTCAAGCAGGGAGCATGCAGTAATAACAATTAAAGGCCTTGGCATATCATGTATTATTGCTGAAAGCTTTGCAAGGATATTCTTTAGAAATGCAATAAATACAGGGATACCGGTAATAGAAGCAAAGATAGAAGCTACAGAATATGGTGAAATATCAATAGATTTTGATAAAAGCATTATAATGCACAATGGCATTACAACACAGTTTAAAAAATACCCTGAATTTCTCAGGAACATTATAGATAGCAAGGGGCTTGTCAATTATGTGAGGTCCGGGAAATGGTAGATATAGCTGTCATACCAGGTGATGGCATTGGAAAGGAAATAATACCCCAGGTCTGTGATCTGGTAACCTCTATAGACCCATCAGTTAATTTTACGTTTTATAATATATCGTCTGAAAGATATATTAATAAAGGCATAACAATAAAAGATAGCGAAATAGATGAATTAAAAAGCTACAATTCAATTTTTTTCGGTGCCATAGGTGATTTCAGGGTAAAGCCAGGAATCATGGAACAGGGTGTCATACTCAGGCTCAGAAAGGAACTGGATCTTTATATGAATATCCGCCCTGCCATCTCATTTAGCAGGATAACAGGGAATAATATACATATGACAATTTTAAGGGAGAATAAGGAGGATTTTTATTCTGATATTTCAGGATCATTAAATGAACATAAACTGTTCAGGCAAAAAGGAAACTTTTACAATTATAATATTGATATAAATTCTGAATCAGATGATACTATTTATTATACAATGGGCTTCCTTTCAAGAAAAAATTTAAAACGCTTTTTTAATATGGCATACAAAATTGCTGACACTGAAACTGTGACAATTACAGATAAGGCTAATGCTGTAGACATGTATTCATTATGGCGTGAAATAGCTATAGAGGAATCAGAACCTGCCGGTAAAAAAATAAACTTTGAATATGCGGATTCACTTGCTTACAATATGATAAATAACCCGTTGAAATACAGGTATATAATTGCTCCAAACCTATATGGGGATATACTTTCAGATATGTCCAGTGCTATGGTAGGGGGCCTCGGGTATGCACCAAGTGGCAATATAGGCGACTATTCGTCTATGTTCGAACCGGTACATGGCAGTGCGCCTGACATAGCAGGGAAGAATATAGCAAATCCTGTAGCATCAATACTTTCATGCATAATGATGTTAAAGCATTTGAACCAGACAGAAACTGCAGGCATCATGGAGAAATCAGTAGAAAATGTAATAAGAAATGGTACAATTCCAATAGAATCTGGAGGCAATGCCGGGACACATGAATTTATAAATAAGGTTAAAAATTATTGCACAATGACGAAAAATAATATTTAATGCCTTATTATGTTATTAATTATCAATTTACATCATATTATTTATTTTTTTACAATGCATATATAAAACTATACTGTGCTATATATAAAATAACTACAAAAAATTATACTAAAAAGGTATTTTTCTTCACAAATGTGATAAAAAACTTAATATATAACTATAATATTATAATCTAAGTGGTGAAATATGACTAAATTACTTGTTTTAGGTGGAAGATTTGCCGGATTGACGGCAGCTTATACAGCAAAAAGATTGCTTGGGGATAAAGTGGATGTAACACTCATAAATAATACTCCGTATGCGGCTTTCAGGCCAGGAATGCCCCATGTCAGTATCGGAGTTTTCAAAGCAGAAGACCTTGAGGTAGACCTTGCAACAGCTTTACCAGCAAAGGGAATTAAATTTGTATTAGGTACTGTTAACGCCATAGATGCCAAAAAGAATAAGGTTGAATATTCGGCACCTGATGGCAAAAAGGAGAATATTACTTACGATTATCTTGTCGTTGCATTCGGAGCAAAACTTGGTGTTGAGCATCTGAATGGTTGGGATGACTATGGATCCAGTGTGTGCGAACCTGATTTTGCAACTGCACTTCATGAGAAGCTGGAGAAATTCGAGGGAGGAAATATAGCAATAGGCTCCGGAGTATTTTATCAGGGCACACTTAAGCCAAGAGGGAAATACCCTGAAAACTGGGCATCAGTTGCTGATTCAGCATGTGAAGGGCCAATTTTTGAAATGTCATTGATGATACCGGCATACCTTAAAAAGAGAGGAATTATGGATAAAACACACATAACAATATTCTCTCCTGGAGAGGAAATTCTTACGGATATTGCAAAGGAATCAAGGGGCGTTGTAAAGTCCTTATTTGCCCAGGCCGGATTTGATACAGTATGGAATTTCAAATTAAAGGAATTAAAGAAAGGCGAAATAGTTTCTGAGGATGGAAAGACCATAAAGGCAGATATAGCTATAGTATTGCCTCCATATGAAGCTAACGACGCAGTGAAGAATTCCACACCTGACCTGTTCGACGATGGTGGATTTGTTGTTACAGATGAGCATATGAGATCTGTTAAATATCCAAATGTATACTCATGTGGAGACTCAAACCAGATAACAGTTCCAAAGCTTGGCTTCCTCGCGGTGATGACATCCAGGATTGCAATGCAGGATCTGGCTAACAGGCTTGGAGTCCCAACAAAAGTTGATACATACACACCTGAAGTTGTATGCATAGCAGATAATCCTCTGGAAGGATTTGCAATTGCCGTGAATGATACAACATTTTATGGTGGAGATGAAAAAATCGCACAGCCCTCAGCCACAAACCATATAAAGAAGGAGTTATTTACCAAATACTTTATGTGGACTAATGGCGATATGGCACTTGACAAATATCTTGCGAGCTGGTGATTTAATATGATGTCTGAAGATGAACAGTTAGAAAAATTGATGAAACCGGAATATATTTCCAGTTTGACCAGGGCAATTGAGCTTATAAGAAAGCTTGATAACCTTGGCTTTCTCGATGTAATATCCGGAATATTGAGTGACGATGAAACTTTAAAGACAGTCTTCAGTCTACTGACAAGCGATGATGTACTATCACTTACTACCAAAACAGATTCAGTAATGGTATTGCTAAAAATAATGTCAGAGGAGAAGAATGTAAAGGCGCTCAGCAATCTGCTTGAAATAGTAACAGTAATACAGAACAAGGGCCTGATTGATCCAGTTATGGGGATTCTGAAAGATGATGCTGCAATGGGAGCTATTATGGGACTGCTGTCCAATGATTTTACCATGAATCTTCTCATGAATGAGAAACCAATTCTTGCTTCCCTTGGAACACTGGACCTTAGCGTTGCACCGCATTACGTAAATATGATTAAAGCAGTAGAAAACGCGATAAAAACTGATACGGTAACGCCTGTTGGGGGTATGATGGGAACTCTTCGCGCAATGAAAGATGAAGATGCCCAGAAAGGCCTTGGAATAGTATTTTCTATACTGAGAAGCCTTGGAAAAACATGCAGTGATGAATTTAACTGCTCTGCCAAAAAATAAAATATTTTTTTTATAAGCAATTTTCTCAACAGATTTTAATATTTATTTACGATTATGGTAATTATAGCTCCGTGGTGTAGTGGACAAGCATTCCGGACTTTGGATCCGATGACGGCAGTTCGAATCTGCCCGGAGCTGTTATGATAGAAATAATAGGAAAAGAAAAAAGAAAAATTCACATTGAAGAATCTAAAAAACTTAGCGATATCTATAGTGCTTTTAATATAGATGAGGATGGATTTGTGGCTATACTTAACGGTAACCCCGCAACTTCCGATGCTATTGTAAATCCTGAAGACAATCTGGTATTCCTTGAAATTTTTTCCGGTGGATAATATTTAAAATAAAGACTTTGAATAGAATTTTTTAGCCACATTTAACTTATTGACATCTTTTCCGGATACTACTTTTATTTCGCCTTTATACTGATTCAGGTTTTTGCCTATATCTGATTTTTCCAGTTCAATTTTAATTATTTCTTCTAATTCGGTATATCTTGGCTTTGTATCTACATATATTCTGTCTCCCATAATATAAGGCCCACGCATTAACCGGCTATTTCCTTTCCATGCATCTATGAATTTTATAGACTCGTTTGATTCGGCTGGCGGGCCCATATGTTTCTGTGCATCTGGCAATTTATTTCTCATATATTCAATCAGAATTTCTATATTTTCCCCCATATACAATTCGGATGAGAATGGCATGAACCCTGACTTCTGGAATATATCCCATATCCGGTTTTTAAGGCGTACGGCCTGGGGGTATATTATATCATCTATTATGTCCGGTTTTTTTAATACAAATGCTTTCATTATAGTTTTTCTATCGTATTTTATTACAGGTTCTGGATTGAAAAGTATATCTTCACGGCGTGTTACATATAATTTTGCTGCGAGTTTCAGTTTTGAAAGGTTTTCTACACTTACAGCTGCCCCTGCATTTCTTGTGGGGTCTACCGGATCAATTATTATTACCGGCTCGTTGAATTCTTTATCACAGTTTTCCGGCACTATCAACTTTCCTTTTAAATTTGCCATGTATTGAATAAACTTTTCGAATGTGCCAAATGCAATTATTGCAATTTCACAGATATATCCTGAAAATCCTGATTTTGCTACTTCCGAACCATAAACGTTAATTTCCTTCAGAAACACCTTTAGCAGCCTTATATCATGCACCATTTTACTATCTGTCCTGCTTTTAACATAGATTGTATGTAGTGGCGTCCTGTCAACACTGGATACTATTCTTTCACCTTCATTTATCCTGAAAGCGGGGACTATATCGATCTTAATGCCGGATACAGACCCGGAAACGTATGGATGTTCTGCATATTTCTCTATGGCATTTTCCAGTACAGCATGTCCAATTTCAAGCCCCTTCTTTTCTATATATTCAACAGGGTATGACCTGGAAAAAGTAATAAATAAGTCAATATCACTCGATTTCAGATTTGTACCCTTTGAAACTGATCCGACTTCTAAAGGAGTTGCGTCTATCCCTTCTGTTTTGCATATAGCATTGATATCACTGGCAATAGCAGATACTATGTTTTTTAATTTCTCCTGTTCCTGCAATGTGGGAGTCTGTTCCTGTAACTTATTTTCTAAATAATTCATTTAATTTCCAAGGTCTATAATTGCCTGTGCAGGTTCCCCATCAGCTTTCCTGAGTGCCTCTATTGCTTTCTCCCTTGAAACATTGCACTGGGACATAACCAGTTTTATATCTTCATCATCAAATTCTTCAACAGATGCCGATTTGGGTTTTTCCTTCATGGTGCCCAGAACCTGGAATGTTTTCTGCCCCTGTGCCTCTATCATTGTGACAGACGCGTTTTCTATTATGTAATCTTTATCCTTACCTTTCAGTATAACTTCCTTAACGTCCGGCATTTCGGTGGATTTAATTCCCATCTGGTTCATCATCCTTCTTACGTCCCTTGGATTCATGTAGATTAATTATAACTTCTTTTATTAATTTTTATATTTTGCCGGTGGTATTATCTCCGGATAATTGATAAATTTCAGGCACATAATCAGTGCAATTAAAGAAGCTAGAAGTTCAACTATAATTGCATACATAGGAAAACCAATAAAAGTCAGAATTATAAAAGGTACGGTGATTAAAAAAATCCCGCTAAAAAAATTTGTAAATTTATTTACATAATACTTTTCACTTCCAGGGAACTTTCTTGTGATATACGTTCTATATCCTGGTACCAGAAACGCAACGGCCGGGATAAAAAGAATGCTAATATTCAGATCCAGAGGCGTATTTTTTATGGATATCAGGAATCCTATTACAATGAGCAGTGGAAATATGGATACAAAAGAAATTCCCTGAAAGGTTTTTGATTTTACCATACTACCCAGAAACACAGTAAAAAATGATGCTGCTGAAATTACTACAAACCTGTAAATTAAATTAATATCGCCTGCTTTTACAGCCAGCAATGGAATGGTGATTAATATAAGCGCAATAGCCATATATAAAAGTGAATTAATAAAAATTGTATAAAGCAGCTCTAACCCATTTCTTACCCTCTTTATATCACCTATTGATACTATATACCGTTTTAATTTTTTTGTCAGCACTGTTTTCTTATAATTTATGTTCTGGTGAGTGAATAATATATAAATTATTGAAAAAATTCCCAGCAATACAGATAATATAAAAATAATATAGATTGAATTTAAATGTATAAAATATATGGTTGCAAAAATACCTGCCAGTGCAATTCCTGTATAGACATTAGTAATATTGTTCCCACGCCTGTATGTATTGTTCCAGTTGTCTATAATCGATCCGCCAAAGGCAAGAATGGCAATCATTACAACCAGAATCAAATAACTCCTGATATACAGGATAAAAGGCATAATAATAGCAAAAATAGCCCCTCCTAAAAACACTGAATATTTTTTCACAAGTTCTATAATATTTCTGGACATAATATATGATAAGTAATAAATTATTTCAAAAGAAATAATGATAGCGGGAAATATATAAAGTTTCATGGAATTATTATATAAGTGATATGGAAATAAAATAAACAAGAATAATAGAGACGCATTTTTTATTGAATAAATTAGATCAATTACACTATTTTTATTTAAAATATTCACTTTTTGATTATTATAAAAGGATATTAAATGTTTTCCGATACCCACCTATATTAACATAGAACATACCAATTTTAAGCAAAATCATTTATCCGGATTATCCCCGTAAAAGTATTTATTACCTATTTGCATTATGCTATATGCAGGATGAAGAGTCCTTTATTGAAAAGTTAAAGAAAGATGAAGTTGAATTTTTGCAACTGCAATTTACAGATATTTCTGGCTCAGTTAAATCATTAACCATACCACATAACAGGTTTGAGGATGTTATTTACAACGGTGTTATGTTTGATGGGAGTTCCATTGTTGGATACAAACAGATAGAGGATTCCGATATGAAAGCAGTACCGGAACTCTCTTCTTATACTATACTTACCAATGAGAACTATGCAGGGAAAACTGTAAGGTTTGTATGCAAGATATTCAATTCAGATGGCACAAGGTTTGAGGGAGACCCAAGGTATATACTGGAAAAGCAGGTTGAGAAGCTAACAAAGGAAAATAAAACCTATTATCTGGGCCCTGAACTTGAATATTTCCTTTTCAAGCAGGATGAAAATGGTGAGCCAACAATAGAGCCAAGCGATTATGGCGGTTACTTTGACAAGGAGCCACTGGATAGGGCATTCACGGTAAAGCAGGAGATAATAAGGAAGCTTGAAGGGTTGCACTATTACCCTGAGGCATCACACCATGAGGTAGCATACAGCCAGCATGAGATAGATGTAAAATATTCAGATGCTGTTACAATGGCTGATAGAATAATTATGATAAAAAGCGTTGTAAAGGAAACTGCCAATGAATATGGATATTATGCTACATTTATGCCAAAGCCGGTAAAGGGTGTAAATGGCAATGGAATGCATGTGCACCAGAGCATATTCTCAGGCGATGAAAACCTCTTCTATAACGAGTCCAGTAAGTATGGATTGAGCGACTATGCAATGCATTACCTTGGTGGCATATTGCATAATGTAGCAGATGCATCACTTGTTCTTGCATCAACTGTAAATTCCTATAAAAGATTGGTTCCAGGCTATGAAGCACCTGTATACATTGCATGGGCAAACAGGAACAGGAGTGCTCTTGTTAGAATACCTGCTGCACCGCCTAAGGGAAAGAGAATGGAGTTAAGGTTCCCTGATGCTGCTGGAAACCAGTATCTTCAATTTGCTGCAATACTTGGCATGGGCCTTGATGGCATAGAAAATAAAATAAATCCTCCGGAAGCAATTGAGAAGAACATATTTGAAATGGATTTAGCAGAAAGGCAGAAGAATGGGATAAAGTCCATGCCAGGTTCACTTGGACAGGCTATAGAATCATTCCGTAACAGTGAATTGATGAAGAAAATATTCGGTGAATCTGTATTCAATAATCTGCTGCGCATAAAAGAAAATGAATGGAATGAGTTCAGGTCAGAGGTCACGGACTGGGAGATTAATAAGTACCTGGATATCTATTAATTTTCAATGTAAGTATCCTCTGAATTTATTATTTCCATACTATTTATGTGCATCATTCCTTCCAGTATATAATCATATTTTTGTATAATTTTAGCATCTCCGTGCAATTTTAAAATGTCCAGTGGTGCTGCCATTGACAGTTTCATCTGGCTTTTCAGATTCCGTATTTTGTCTATTACGCCTATTATATAATCAACTTCATTTTCTTCATTATAAATCATCTGCCCATCAAATTCAGGATACGGCTCAAGGCCTATGCTGCCTGAAAAAGATGGATTAGCCTGGTGGAAAAGCTCTTCAGTTATAAATGGCATTATGGGTGAGTACATCTTAAGTATATTTTCAAATACAGAAAATGCAGTCGAAAGTGTTTCATCTCTCCTGTCATCTTTGGATGATTCGTTTTTTATCATTTCAAGATAATTGTCACAGTATTCATTCCAGAAAAATTTATCAAGGCTTATTCTGGCTTTCATGATTTCATTATTTTCCATATACTCTGTTACCTCTTTTATGGTGCGTTCCATCTTTGTAGTTATCCATCTATTTACAGGAAACTCCGGTATTGTGTTCCCGGGTTTTTTATTATTTGCAAGCATCATAATAAGTTTCAATGAATTTTCCAGTTTTATTACTGTTTTGCGCCCCCTCATCAGGTCCTGTTCCCTTAGTTTTATGTTCTCCCCCTGCATGGTTGTTGATGCCCAGTATCTCAGTGCATCTGCGCCATAATTCTCTATAATTGCCCGCGGTTCAACTATATTTCCCTTGCTTTTGCTCATTTTCTGGCCAAAGGGATCATAAACATTCCCACTGATGACTATTTTGCGCCATGGTATTTCGCCGTAATGTAAATACGACCTCAGTATTGTGGTAAAAGCCCATGATGTAATTATGTCGTGCCCCTGGAACCTGGAGTCCATCGGGTATAAATCCATCTGGTTTATGTGTTTAAGATATAATGTTGGGCTTAATGATGAAGTTGCCCATGTATCCATAACATCGGTTTCCGGAACTATATTATCAGACCCGCATTTTTCACATTTTCTTTTTTTATTATCCAGCCTCGGGTCCACCGGAAGTTCTTCATTTCCAGCAAGAATAATCTCACCGCAATTGTCACAATACCATACAGGGAAAGGAACACCAAAGTATCTCTGCCTGGATATGCACCAGTCCCATTTCAGCCCTGTTACCCAGTTATCATACCTTGTTTTCATGTGCCCTGGTACCCATTCTATTTTATTCCCGAATTCTATTAGTTCATTTTTAATATCAAGATCTTTTATATACCACTGCTTGCTTATTCCTATTTCAATAGGAGTTCCACACCTTTCATGGGTATTTACGGAATGTTTTATTTTTTCAATTTTTATTATATAATTTTTACTCTGAAGCTCGTCAATAATTTTCTTTCTTGCATCCTTTATTGGCATGTTAATAATAACGCTCCCGTCATTTATCCTGTTATTTTTGAGAATTATCCTAGCTTTGATGCCATATTTTTTCCACAGTTCAAGGTCATGCTGGTCTCCAAAGGTGCATAGCATTTCAGCTCCAGTTCCGAATTCCATATCAATAGACGGGTCAGACATAACCTTTACAGGATATCCATACACCGGAACATTTACAGTGGTTCCTACAAATTTTTTAAACCTTTCATCATCTGGATTTACAAAAATAGCTACACATGCACCCAGCATTTCTGGTCTTGTTGTGGCTATTTCAATGCCGTTGAAATTAATATATACAAGTTCTGTGCTGATAATGGCATCCTTCATCTCTATCTGTGATATTGCTGTACGGCATGTTGGGCATGTTATATACGGTGCTTCATCCCTGTATGCCCTTTTTTTTGCAACAAGGTCAAGAAACATTTCCTGTGATATTTTAATTGAAAAATCGGATGATGTGTCGATATAGTTCTTAAAGTCAGCACTTATGCCCGTATCATACCATGCTTGATACAGGCCTTTTTCTGACTCCCTGCTCACTTCCCTGCATATTTCTATATAATCCTTTAATGGCGTATTATCTATGGTTACCTTTCTTTCCTTCTCAACAAATTTTTCTGTTGGTAGCCCGTTATCATCAAATCCCCATGGATAGAATACATTATAGCCCTTCATCCTTTTATATCTTGCAATAAAATCCTGCTGCGGGTATGAGAATGCGTGTCCTACATGCATTTTTCCAGAAACTGTAGGTGGTGGCGTATCTATAGTATAATTCTTATCACCCTTCTTGAATGCGAAGATATTATTGTTAAACCAGTAGTCTTTCCATTTTTTCTCAATTGCCACAGTGTCTATCATATATTCTCTTAATGTTTCATATAATTATATATTTTTTTATCTGTGTGTGAAAATTATTGATGAAGGAACTGGTAAGTCATAAATATAAAAATTAATTGACAAATTAATAAACAATAAATTATTTTCTAATAATTTTACCAATATTTATATATTTACGTGTTAATATCATTATGAGCAACAAAAGGTTATGACAGGCATATTGATGGTAGCTATATATTACAGAGGAGTCCACATATGATACACTATTGGAAAAAATATTTAATATACGCAATATTAGGATATACAGCATATATGTTATACGCTGTCATCTTTTTCTATTACGCAAAAAGTGTACACCTCCAAATGGGCACTTTTCATTATTTTGTTTATAGCCATCTTAATTTCATCATAATGGGTATAGCACTATTTTATCTATCAAAGGCAATAGCTATAAAAAGGGCACAAGCTCCCCGAACTAATATCAAAACAACTGTATATGTGAGGGTGAAAAAAGAATGAGATTTCCATTTTTTGAAACTGTATTAACTGTTGCTATTGCAGTGGTTATGTCCGTCATTGCGTATGTCTATTTGCCCGGGCTGTATTTGTCAATGAGAATAACAAAAAAGCAGTTCCTAAGGACATTGCCCACAGCTTTGATATCGATTGTAATAGTCATAACACTATTCTTCCTTTTTAACCCACAAAAATTAAATCTTTCTGATCCTTTATCATATGCCTGGGAGCTTATTGGTAGTTCTATGTGGATATTTATAATGGATTGTAGGGGGTATTTCCTGCATTTCGGTAAAAAGAACTTAAGAAGTACTTTGGAGGGTGTAGCTTAATAAGGTGATCAAATATGTCTCCCATGCCCAAAAAGATGTGCCCTGCATAAACACACAAAATTATGGGGACAATTGGTAAGTTATCCACTTTATAAATTAGATATTATATCATTTACCATTTTCAATAACCTGTTTTTGCTATTATCCATAGAAGAAATATTATTTTCTATTTTATCCCTGATAAAATCAAAATTCCTGTATGATACTACATCCTCTGGCATATATGGCTTCAACGCTTTTCCTGACCTAATCATGTCCCCAGTCATTTTATAGGATTCCTTCCAGTTCCCATTATTTTTAAAATTTAACTTTGAATTGTATGTTGCATAAATGGAATTGCCTATTATTCTTTCACTGGCCTCTTTATTGAACTTAATTCCGGAGAATAATTCTGGAAACCCATTTAACACACACTTTAATTCAACCATAAACGGTATTACTTCATCCTTTAATATCTGGAAATCTCTATGATACCCGGTTGTCTTATTTATCGTCCCGGAATATAGCAAATTCATCAGTGAAATGGATTTTGCCGCATATCCCTGGAATATTTCAAGAAAATCAGGATTAACTTTATTTGGCATCAATGAGCTTCCAGTAACATATCCTGCTGGCAATTCAATAATCTTCATTTCATCTCCGCTGAAAATTATCATGTCCTGGAATATTCTTGATATATCTATTAAAAATGAATTTATTGCGGATAAAACTTTGATATAATTGTCTGAATAAAGCATGAAAGAGAATAATGGATTCTTTATCTGCTTTTTCATCCCCATATATTCTGCAACTTCTTTGAAATTTGCATCGGACATTGAACCGAAACCGGAACCATAGCCTAATGGGAGCTCTTTCAATTCATTTAATATTGAATCAATATTATTGAAGTTATATACCATTATATTTTTAATGAAATCAACATAGGTCTGGAATGTAACTGGCATGCCCTGCCTGTAATGTGTATATCCCGGCATAATTCCATTCTGTGTTAACTTCTCTAACCCTGTAATTGTGTTGTATATGATTTTCTCGTATTCCAGAAGGATATCAATAAGGAAAAAATTCACATCGGTATGTACCTGTTCATTCCTTGACATGAACATCCTCATATTATTCGCAGCCCCATTTGTTTCCCTTATAGCTATGTTTTCTATATTCCCATGCACATCTTCAAGATCTGGATCAAGTGAAATTTTTCTATTATACAGGGATAAAAGCTCCTTTAGAGTTGCTTTTGAGTTATTTCTATCAGATATATTTCTCTCATATATGTTGAGGTTATATGCCATTAATGATAAAATTTCATAGGGTATAAGGTACTTATCAACATCAATATCTTTCTCAAGCATAATTCTGTACGCTTCGTTGCCCGATTCAGGCGCTGCACTGCCAGACCATATTTTCATAATTGTCAATCCCAATATAGAATAAATAAATTTTACTGGATTAATTTTATTTTCTCTTTCCTGGCATTGCTAGCATATACTGTATTGTTTTTGTAAATATCTATGAATCCTTTAGCTGAGTCCTGATTGAAATTGCTGTTGTCATAGCTTATCTTATCATAGTTGTATATTGAATTTTCACTTTCTATAGATTGCATTACTATATTCCCCTTGTAAAGCTTCAATTTTATATTTCCATTGACGTATTTATTTATGCTGGATTCAAACTGGTTTATGTGTTCCATCACCGGGTCATACCATAATCCATTGTAAACAAAATTTGACCATTGATTATCCATATAATTTTTAATATCCAGTTCAGATTTATTCAGGGTAAGTGATTCCATCATTTTATGTGCCTGTATGATAGCCATAGCTCCCGGGACCTCATAGACTTCATGGCTTTTAATTCCGGTTACCCTGTCTTCCATGTGATTTATAAGCCCTATTCCATTGTTCCCTGCTATAACGTTCAGTTTCTCCACAAGTTCTTTAAGGGCGTACTGTTTTCCATTCAGTGAAACGGGAACCCCATTTTTAAATTCAATATCTATTATATCGCCATTTCCTGTTTCCTCAAGTGGCTTAACCCATTCATAAACATCGTATTCAAGCGGATTTGATACAGTTTCTATACTCGATCCTTCAACCGACCTCCCCCATATGTTTTCATCAACGGAATATTTTCCACCCATGGGGATATCTATGCCGTTTGCCTTTGCATATTTAATCTCATCCGGCCTGTTCATATTCCAATCCCTTACGGGTGCGATTACATTTATATCTTCATTGAGGGCTTTCATTGTAACCTCAAATCTTACCTGATCATTGCCCTTGCCTGTTGAACCATGTGCAATTGTGTTGCAGCCATATTCTTCAGCATACAGTACCGCTTTTTCTGCCATCAGCGGCCTCGCAATAGCAGTAGATAGGGGGTAACCCTCATACATGCCGTCTGCATAAATCTCTTTTGCAATATATTTTTCTGAAAACTCGTTCTTTACATCCAGTACTATTGCATCAGAAACTCCCAGCCCGAGAGCCTTCTCCTTTATTTTTTGAAGATTGCTGTTGCCTATGTTCAATGTGAGTGTAACAACCTCTTTCTTCATTTCCTTCTGAATCCACTTTGCCATAACAGATGTGTCAAGGCCGCCTGAATATAATAATAATACTTTATCCATGGGTATCAAATATTTTCTGTATATATGATATTTTTTGTAAATATTTAGCATATTAGTGGTATTAATAACATATAATATGTATTAATGTAAAATATTATATTATAATTATACATATCATATTATGTCAAGAACAGGCAGGGGAAATGTGGAAACTATGGTGAGGGATTACATTAAAAAGAATCCTGAGCTCATAATTTCCATGAGAATGGGAATACTTAATGTAAGCAAGCTCTCCAGGAAAATATCACAGGAGGAAACCGGATATAATATAATTTCTATCAGGTCTGCATTGAACAAGATATTTATGGAAAATTCTTCGGCGGACACAGTTCATATTGACAGGCTTCTATCGGAAAGCAAAATTACATTGCAGGATAAAATAATGGTTATCACTGTTGATAGGAAAATAGACAACCTGAACTTCCTTTCTGCTACTTATTTAACCGATTCAATTGTGTATATAGTGGATGAAACAAAAAATAAAAAATTGGATCTTCCAAAAAACGCTGTTATTGAACGCAATGTTAGTTCCCTGCATATATTCTCATCCATGGAGATAGTGAAAACGCCGGGTTTTGTTATGAAAATAAATGAAAGGCTTTTCTCCTATGAAATAAACGTACTACAATTAATATCCTGTTCAAACGAGACTATAATAATAGTAAATAGAAAGGATGCAATAAGAGCCTATGAAGCTCTTATGAATCAATAAATTAAGGTATTTACTCGTTGTTTACCTTAATTACACTCCACGGGCAGGCTGTTACACATGCCATGCAGAATATACATTCTGATTCCCTTACGGGGTTTGACTTGTCTGTTCTGTATTTTTCCCATTCCGGTGTTCCTTTTTCTACCTTTTTGTCGTTTCCAGTTCCGGAATTTCCAGGATTTAATTTCCATTCAAACAGGTCAACAGGGCAGACATCCATACATGAACCATCTGCAATGCATCCGTCCCAATCAACGGCAACGGTTGTTCCATGAATTCCTAATTTTGTAGGGTATGGTTTTCCATTGTCATCCATTCTCTGCATTCCGCCTGCTCTTACTTTAAGCCCATCCTCTTCTCCTGTTACAGGATAGTTCTTCTCATCGCTCATAAAATTTTCATCTATATGTTTAGGGTCAAAATCTACGTCTTCTCTCTGAACCATTTATGTCACCTTATAGAGTAATGCATTATCTATTTAAAATATTTGCCTTTTCCATTAAGTCCTATAACCAACAGGTTAGTGAAATCAATGCTATACTATCTTTATTGTTTAAATTTTAAATAAAGTAGTTACATTGCCATATCCTTTAATGAATATAATTACCACCACACATTATTTTGCTATTTAAACTCCTATTTTCTATTCTTATGCTGGAAATAATTTATAAAAATATATAAACTTTTATTTAAGAATGTAATTATTATACATGGAAAGGAAGATAATAGACAGGAAATCACAGGGAGAATTTGTTTCCAATTTTCTGAGGCAGATAAAATTTAAGAGGTCCGATTTCAAGACAATCAATTCACTTGGTGGATTTACATCACTGATAGACCTGGGCAATTTCGCCGTTTCTTTTAATAATGATGGTGTTGGCACTAAAACTATAATAGCAGCTGAGACAAACAAATACAATACTATAGGCATAGATTGCGTTGCAATGAATGTAAACGATGCCATAACAGTTGGTGCAGAACCCATAGCTATGCTTGATTACCTTTCACTTAAGGAGATGGATAATGAAATAGCACGGCAACTTGGCATCGGGTTTAACGTTGGTGCCCAGATAGCCAATCTAAATATTGTGGGAGGAGAAACAGCAATAGTTCCGGATCTGGTAAAAAACATAGACATATCTGCAACAGCCCTGGGATTAATACAGAAAGACCAGATAATTACAGGAGAAAAGATTTCAGACGGGGACCTCATATTCGCTTTGAAAAGCAGTGGTCTCCATTCCAACGGTTTCACCACTGTGAGGAAAATAATAAAGGATAATGAAATCGATTACGAAGACCAGTTCCCAGGAGATAGCAAAAGAGTTGCAGATGTACTTCTTGAACCAACAAGGATATATGTAAGGGAAGTTCTTGACGCCATGAGCATTGTGCCTATTAAGGGCATGGCAAATATTACCGGCGGGGGAATAAAAAATATTGCAAGGATGAAAGATATGAAATATGTTATTGACAATCCTTTCGATGTTGATAATGTGTTTTTGCGCCTGATGGATATGGGAAACCTTTCCTTCAGTGAAATGTTTGAAATATTCAATATGGGAATGGGGTATATTGTTGTAATAGACCCTGAGAGCAAAACAGACTTTTTAAATATAGTAAGAAATCGTGTTCCCGTAAAGGAAGTAGGGCATGTTGAAAACGGCAGCGGTATTACTATATCTGAATATTCTGTGGAAATGCACGGGTATTACTAATTTTTTTAGTTTTAAAATATACAATCACCTTAAATTTTTTGTTATATTTACCTTAGTTATGAAAGTAGCATGCGTAGTAGACGAAGAAAATATGTTGAGCCCTCTGGAATATGGCAATTCAATATTCCTTATAGACGATGAAACAAAGAAGATAGAAGAGTATGAAAATCCAGGATTTGGCAGAACACATGGTGGGAGAGAGGTTGCAATGGCCGGAATTCTATCCTTAAAGCCAGATATGTTCGTAGTGACAGAAAACTCACTGTGCCCCGGATCATACAATATGTCTCTTGGAAAAGTAAAATATGTGGTTACTGAGGAAAAACCAATTTCCGACGTAATAAAAAATCTGAAAGAACTTGAAGGTAAAGCTGTTGAAGAGTTAGAGCCAGTTCTTTACAGAGAACATTAAAAAAATATTTTTTTATTAAACTATTTTTTATAAAATTTTTCTATTGCGTCCAGCATACTGTTAAGCTCCATCATTGCCTGTGAGCCATACATGAGGACAACCACATATCCCGTTTCCATCAATTCTTTTTTAGTTGCGCCAGCTTCTATGGCTGATTTTACATGATATGAAATGCACCATTCACATCTGGCTGCTATGCTGAGTGCCAGGGCAATTAGTTCCTTCTGTTTTACAGAAAGTGTTCCGGCCCTCATTGTATTTTGCATTAGCCCCATAAATGCACCCATATATTCCTTATTATCTTCTGATATTGATTGCATTACCCTTCCTACTTCTTCCATTTTTTTCCCTGCGTCCATTTATCTCACCGCCTCATAGGTTAAATACCATGTTTTGCTGCCATTCTTTTCCCTATTAATTGCTTCATCAAGAGTTCCTGGAGCTGAAACAATGCCATCGTTACCGGGTTGCCAGTTGACGGGCGCGGCCAGCTTTCTGTCCCAGTTCATCTGCAATGCTTTTAATGTTCGCATAATTTCATCTATGTTTCTTCCTGTTTCAGCAGGATAATATATCATTAACCTTACAATCATATTCGGGTCTATAATAAATACGCCCCTTACAGTCGAACCTGTTTTTTCGTCCATCATGTTGTATTCCCTTGCCACATCTTTATTGATATCGGCGATTACAGGAAACGGTATTTCTATGCCAAATTTCTCTTTTATATTTTTCATCCACTCTATATGGCTATAGATACTGTCAACACTCAAACCAATTAACTCTGTATTAATTTTTTTAAATTCATCGTATCTTCTAGCAAAGGCCATGAATTCTGTTGTGCACACCGGCGTAAAATCTGCGGGGTGCGAAAACAATATCACCCAATTTCCCTTATAATCTTCCAGGCTCAATGGCCCCTTTGTTGTATTAACAAGGAAACCCGGAGCTTTCTGTCCTAAATATACTGCCATATTATTACCTTATACACCTATGAAAAAATTCTATAATATGGTTGTTTAAGATGCAAAATTTGCACCTTTATTCATTGATTTTAATGCAGTAAAACCTCTGTCTGGTATCTGAAAGGCAAATGCTTATCTCAATTAAACCCAAAGAATTCAGTTTTTTAACGGAATAAAGAACAGACCTCCTGGAAAGCCCTGTGCTTTCAATGATCTGGCATAATCTTGCAACCTTCATCTGCCGGAGCATCATAAACACCAGCCTTGTGGAAGGTGTAAGCATTTTAAGTTCCTGTTCCATACACTTATAGCATATATCATCTTATTATTTTTTTGTTAGGTGCAATGTTACCTGCTTTTTAAGTTGACGTATATTATTATAATCTATGATAGAAATGGATTACAGAAATGTTTCGTGCGGCGGTGACCCCTTTAATTTCTTAATGTCCAGCATAAAATCCATACAGATAGAAATTGAACCTTCAGATACTGTAAAAGTTATGCTTATTAAAGACAAATTCCCCTACGACAATAAAACATTTGAGAAGATTGTAAATTACTGCAAATTAAGCATTGTTGATATATGCAGGGAAAATAATGAAATTTATTTACTTTTAAGAAAATAACAGGCCACTTTATTAATCACGTTAAGGGTCTGCAGATTAAATTTAATGCAGTAATTTTGTTTTAACATCCGTATATTTGTGCTATCTGTCTAATATATAATAAAATACGACGAGTATTTAAATATTATGTTTTGAATTAATATATAATTATAATAAATTTACAATATTACAATTTACAATGTAAATTGATAGGTTCTGGGCAATTTTGATATTTTTATAATTTAAGTGGCAAAAAATAAGATATTTTATTCATATACAGGTATATTTTTCTATTGTCTTACCTTTATCAAAACGTTTATATCACAGTTTGTAATATCAATTATACCAATAAATGAATGCACCTATTGATTTAATAATTAATAGGGAAGGGCGAGGTTATTTATAACCGATGATACCGGATAATTATGAGATATAGATTGTGTATCATACAAACTGCTTGGGGAATGGTTTTGGTTTGAGAACCGATGAAGGACGTGCCAAGCTGCGATATGCCTTGGGGAGGTGCATGGAGCCATTGATCCAAGGATTTCCGAATGGGACTTCCTGTTTAACACTCCGAAAGGAGAGGGAACCCCGGGAATTGAAACATCTTAGTACCGGGAGGAAGAGAAATCAATAGAGATACCGTTAGTAAAGGCGATCGAAAGCGGTAGAGGGCAAACCGAATCTTTTCTGTAAAGAAATAGATATGTGGAGTACGGATCTTTCTCAATGCCTACTTTAGGAATTCTAAAAAGTTGGAAAGCTTTACCAGAGAGGGTGATAGTCCCCTGGAAGTAACTAAAGAGGCTACGAGGAAAGATATCCTGAGTACCATGCGTCATTATTCGCGTGGGAATATGGGTGGCATGAACATCCAACCCTAAATATTACTCAAGTCCGATAGCAAAGAAGTACCGTGAGGGAAAACTGAAAAGCAACCCGGAAGGGCTGTAAAAAGAGCCTGAAACCAAGCAGTGAAAACTTTATAGGGCACTAAAGGAATGATCTCGAAAGAGGGACCGGTGTTCTATAGTCCGTGTTGAAGAACGGGCCAGGGAGTTGTGATGGATGGCGAGGCTAATTCTAAAAGAAGCAGCCGTAGCGAAAGCGATTACTCGCACAGCAATGGAGGAGTAACGTAATAAATGCGTTTAGTCATCTGTGGCAGACCCGAAGCCACTCGATCTATACCTGAGCAGGTTGAAGTTTAGCGAAAGCTAGATGGAGGACCGAACCAGTTCTGATGTGCAAATCGTTTGGATGACTTGGGTATAGGGGTTAAAGGCTAATCTAGAGTGGCAATAGCGGGTTCCCCCCAATACTACCCGCAGGTAGACCTTGGTGGAGATGTCTAGTGAGGTAGAGCGACCGATTGGGTGGCCAGCAGTAGAAATACTGCACCACTTTGTCAAACTCCGAACTTGCTAGAATCGAAGATACCAGGTGCTAGGGCGTAGGGATAAGCTTTACGCCCGTGACGGAAACAACCGAGACTAATGTTAAGGTCTCTAAAATTGGCTAAGTGCGATTTAAAGAGGTTAATGACCGAAGACAGTGTGGAGGTTAGCTTAGAAGCAGCTATCCTTTAAAGAGTGCGTAACAGCTCACTCACCGAGGTTATTTGCCTCCAAGATGGAAGAGGCTAAAGCCAGTTACCGATACATTAGACCACCGAAAGGTGATGTGGTAGGGGGGCGTGCTATATGGATAGAAGTTTCTTCGAGAGGAGGGATGGACCGTATAGTATCGCGGATCCTGGTAAAAGTAGCAGAATAGAATGGTGAAAATCCATTCCGCCGAAAGGGCAAAGGTTCCTTGGCAATGTTCGTCAGCCGAGGGTTAGCCGATCCTAAGGTCACCCCTAACAGGAAGTGATCGAAAGGGAAGCTGGTTAATATTCCAGCGCCTCAGGTGTTTTGCCATATATATACGCTTTGGGATAGAGAGTGTATGCTTGTCTACGTATGGGTATTTATAAGTAAATGGAGAGTTGTAATGACGAGAAGTTTACAAAGTAATATCTGTTCCCGTATGGGAATTTTTTCAAGTCCCGGAGCCTATGAAAGATATATATGGGTCAAGCCTGAGTTCGTACCAAGAACCGACACAGGTGCCCCTAGATGAATAGTCTCAGGCGTTTGGGAATAATGGATGTGAGGGAACTCGGCCAAATAGTCCCGTATCTTAGGTAGAAGGGATGCCTATCCAGAAATAGGATAGGTCGCAGTGGCAAGGGGACCCCGACTGTTTACCAAAAACACAGACCGCTGCTAGTCCGTAAGGATGTGTATAGCGGCCGAAACCTGCCCAGTGTTGGTACCTGAAAGCTCTTTTCAAGGAGAAGAAGGGCCAATAAACGGCGGGGGTAACTATGACCCTCTCAAGGTAGCGTAATACCTAGCCGCTTAATTGGCGGCTCGCATGAAGGTTCAACGAGAGTCCCACTGTCCCCACATTCAGCCCCGTGAAATTAATGTACTGGTGCACAATCCAGTCTCTCCCACATGAAAGCGAAGTCCCCGTGGAGCTTTACTGCAGCCTGTAGCTGTGACGCGATTTTTAATGCGTAGGGTAGGAAGGAGCCGTCGATGTTCTGGTCGTGGCCAGAATGGAGGCAACGATGAAACACTTCCCTTTAAAAGTTGCGTCACTAACCTCGAAGAAAGGGACAACTATTGGTAGGCAGTTTGGGTGGGGCGCCACGCCTCTAAGAAGAAAACAGAGGTCTCCAATGGTTAGCTCAGAAGGGTCAGAAATCCTTCAAAGAGTATAAGGGTAAAAGCTAGCTTGACTGTGTTCCAGCCAATAGGGAACGCAGATGCGAAAGCAGGGCCTAACGAACCACCTAGTTCCCTCTTTATGAGGGCAGGTGATAAGAGAGAAGTTACCCCAGGGATAACTGAGTTGTCCTCGGTAAGAGTACACATCGACCCGAGGGTTTGCTACTTCGATGTCGTCTGTTCCTATCCTGGTGCTGCATAAGACACCAAGGGTGGGGCTGTTCGCCCATTAAAAGGGATCCTGAGATGGGTTCACTACGTCGCGAGACAGTAGGGTTGCTTCTCTGTGGGAGTGTTCAATGTCTGAAGGGAAGGAGCCTTTAGTACGAGAGGAACGGGGGTTCGTGACCTCTAGTTTATCGGTTGTCCGACAGGGCAGTTGCCGAGTAGCCACGTCATACGCGAATAAAAGCTGAAAGCATCTAAGCTTGAAGTCGCCCCTGAAAATAGACATTGTTTGAGATCACTCTTAAAAGAAGAGGTTGATAGAGTCGGGATATAAGTACCAAGCTTTTGCGAGGTATTAAGTCCACGACTACTAATTGATCGAAAATCTACAATCTATAAATCGATTATCCGGTATTGCCATTTCATTGGTATTATTTTAATTATTTATTTTAAATTACATTATTATCTTCCCATATTCTAAAATTTCAAAACTTAATATACATTATACAACATTCTGTATATTTTATCGAGTTTTAATGCAATTATATGACTTATATATGACAAATAGAATATGTTTCAAATAAAAATTATATGTACAAAATTAAAAAATTATTTTTTCAAATTCTTAATTAAATTATCTGCCACAACATCGAAAAATTTCTTTATATAATCATTATTAGCCACTGCAGGTATGCCTGAATCAGAATCCTGGACTATTTCTGGCATAATAGGGATATTTCCTAGATAGGGTATGTTGTATTCCTTTGCGATCTGTTCTGTACCACCTTTCTTGAATATGTCAGTTTCCTGGCCACAGTGCGGGCATACAAATCCACTCATATTTTCAATAATTCCAAGAATAGGCATATTAACTTTCCTTGCAAAATTTATAGCTTTCTTTGCATCAAGGAGGGCCACTTCCTGTGGAGTTATAACTATAACAATTCCATCTGCATCAGGTATAAGCTGGCAAATACTTAACGGTTCATCACCTGTTCCTGGCGGAAGGTCTATAACAAGCAAATCCTTATCAGTCCATGAAGTATCTTCAAGGAACTGCTGAACCGCTTTATGCCTTATTGCCCCTCTCCATACTACGGGGGTATCATGTGTGGGCAATGCCATTTCCATTGAGATTACATCTACATTATATTTCGTTTTAGCTGGTTCTATTTTCCCTTCCTCATTTCCAAAGGCTTTCGCTTCCTCAACGCCAAGCATTTTCGGGTCATCAGGCCCATTTATATCGGCATCCAGAAGCCCTACTTTAAATGCTTTCTGTGCAAGGGTAACAGCCAGATTGGTAGCTACAGTTGATTTTCCAACTCCGCCTTTTCCACTCATAACCATTATTGTATGTTTTACATTATATTTAACAGATTTTCCGGGCGTTAATGACGGCCTTGGCGGCGGGTCATTTATCTTTATTGTTCCTGCCATATTCTTGTATTTTATATTAATATATAACGTTACCCGGTTTCCATTTATTCATCTTCCATTATGGAAATAATCTGGTTTCTGTATGGGAAAGACGGGAATGCGCCATAACCTGTAGTTGACAGCGCAGCTGCTATATTGGCAAATTCCATGCTTTTATCTACATCTCCGGTCCTGAGGAATTCCGACGCAAACGCACCATTAAAACAATCACCTGCACCTGTTGTATCAACAGTTTTTACATTATACGGCTTATGATATTTTATCTCTCCCTCAAAATTTGATATTGAACCTCTGGAACCAAGTTTTATGATAACATTGTTTTTGTATTTCCCGGATATTAATGTGGAAGCTTTTTCCGCATCTTCTATGCTGTTTATAGCGCATCCAGCTATTAACTGGGCTTCGGTTTCATTTGGAGTCAAAATGCCACTATTCTCCAGTATATAGTTATCTTCAGAAAATGGGCTTGGGTCTGTAATGAACAGATTTCCATTTTCCCTATTACTGGATATAAAATCCCTTATTGTCTTTAAAGGTATTTCCTGCTGGAACATTACAATAGAATTTTTCAGTTCAATATTATGGAAATCATCATAGGACATATTCCCATTTGACCCGGGATACACAGTGATCATATTTTTGCCTGATGATTCAACATTAATCATTGCAATGCCGGTTTTATCACCATAGGTTAAACACAAATCCAGATTTTCCTTTCTAAGGTAATTTGTAATCATTTCAGCAAAATAATCATTTCCAATCTTGCCGATTAACTGTGGCTTTACGCCGGTGCGGGCAACAGACACAGCCTGATTTGCACCCTTTCCGCCAGGATACATATAATATTTATCTGCCTTTATTGTTTCACCGGTTTCTGGCAATCTAGCCGAAGACATAATAATATCCATATTGATACTGCCGACAACCTTTATCCCTTGCATGCCGGATTATACCGGTATAATTTATATATTTAGTGAAATGTACCGGAAATTAATAATAATCAGTGGCTGAAATGTCTGGAAATGTCATGAATGCGAAATTATGTTCGTAAAAACAATAAGTCATATACATAACATCCGGACTTTTCGACTGGAAATATACACATTAGCCCGGATAAATTATATGGGATGATGGAAATTATTTAAATCCAAACGAAAATATTTTTTATACTGTGTACAATATACATTAAATGTACGATGAAACATGTATTTTCTGCAGGGAAATAGCTAACAAAGGCAATGCCGCATTTGTCTACAGAGGTTTAAACATACTTGCATTTATGGATAATGCACCTATAGAAGAGGGGCACGTTCTTGTAATACCAAGAAACCACTATGAAAACATATATGATATTGATAAGGATATATACCTTGAACTGCAGCTTGCCGTGAAACGCATATCTATAGCTGTTAAAAACGTACTTAAAACAGATGGCCTGAATATAGGACAGAACAATGGCAGGGTGGCAAACCAGGTAGTTATGCACTATCATGTTCATATAATACCCAGGTATTACAGGAAGAAGATAAACTGGGAAAGGGAAAATGCAAACATAGATGATCTTGAAATCATTGCTGTCAAAATCCGGGCAGGCATAAAAGAGGTAAAATTATGAAAAGTCTTGAAGAATTGTATAATAGAGCGCTGGAACTGAAAAATAAGGGAATGTCCGATAAGGAAATATCAACGGAGTTACATCTTTCCGTAAATACCATAACATGGCTTCTGAGCAAGGACCTTAAGGGAAACAGGGTATCTGATACAAAGATTGGATGGCGCAGCGTGGGTGTATATGGCAACAGGATAGAGAAAATAGCAGAGGTCATGGCTGATATCGTTACTGAAGAAATATCCATGGATAATGTAACATCAATAATAGGAATAACTATAAATGGAATACCATTTGCAACAATGCTCTCAGATTTACTGGATAGGGAGCTAATAGTATACAGGCCGCACCCTTCAGGGAAGGAAGGAATGTTCAGCAGCAATTTTGCCGGTGTTAAAGGCAAGAAAATAGTCATAATAGACGATGTTATAAGCACAGGAGAAACAATGAAGAGGACTATTGAAGACGTACACAACCAGGGTGGAGAAGTAGTGTTGTGTGTCGTACTTGTATCCAAATTAAATTCTGATGAAATAAATAATGTTCCCGTAAGGTCACTTATCCGGGCTACTATGGTGGGATAATAATGTACTGGGCAGATGCACTGGTCGAAAACCTGAATGGCACACAGCTTATATCTACAGGCATATCACCTTCCGGTCCAATACATGTTGGAAATATGAGGGAAATACTCACAGGCGATATACTTTATAAAGCATCACTTGATAAAAAACTTGAATCAAGATTCATATATTTATGTGACGACCTTGACCCGTTGAGGAAGGTTTATCCATTTCTGGATGGGAGTTATTCACAGTATGTAGGCATGCCACTCAGCTATATACCTGCTCCAGAAGGAGATGGAAAATATTCAGATTATTTCCTGAAACCTTTCCTTGAAACCTTAAAAAAGATCAATGTAAATGTGGAAGTTATCAGCACTACAGGACTATACAGGGAAGGAAAGCTTGCAGAAGCAATTGACATAGCCATGAACCACAGGGAAGAAATAGCGAAGATCATGCATGATGTAGCAGGATACGATATCGGTCCAGAATGGTATCCCTATGAACCCAGATGTTCTAAATGCGGAAAAATTAATTCATCAACAGTTACTAAATATGAAAATCCGTATGCATATTATAAATGCAAGGCATGTGGCAATGAAGATAAGGCAGATATAAGGAAAGACGATGGGAAAATGCCCTGGCGTGTTGAATGGCCTGCAAAATGGTATGCACTTGGTGTTACAATAGAGCCCTTTGGAAAAGACCACGCAGCCTCAGGAGGTTCATATGATACCGGAAAGGAAATCGCAGCTAAAATTTTTAAAATATCTCCTCCGGTGCCTTTGATGTATGAAAGAATACTGTTAAAAGGCGTCGGGGTAATGCACTCCTCAACAGGTGTGGCAATAACTGCATCTGAGGTAACAACATTTGCACCTCCAGAGATATTGCGATTCCTTATAGCAAGGAATGACCCTGGAAGGCATATAGATTTTGATCCCGGAATGGGATTATTGAACCTTATAGACGATTACGAAAAGATGGAGAGAGCTTACTTTGGCCTGGATGAATCAAACAATGAAAACTTTAAGCGCATTTATGAGATGTCCCGCATTAAAATACTTGATGCACCTGAAAAAATAAATTTCAGGCATATAGTAACCCTGATCCAGATATACAGGGATGACAATAGTTTCTTTTCTGCACTTAAAAGAAGCGGGTACGACAAGGATCAGATAGACGATTATCTCAAAAATGAAATAGTTATTGCAAAATACTGGCTATCTAAATATGCCCCGGAAAACATTAAATTCTCATTGACAGACAAGCAATTCCTACTTACAGATGATCAGAGATCGATATTACAGGAATTCCTTGATAAACTCGCCAGTGCAGAATGGACATCAGATTCCATACATACAGTGATTTACGATATAATTGGAGACCGCAAGCTTACACCTAAGGACGTATTTACTTTATTTTACCGGGTTTTTATAGATAAGGATAAGGGGCCACGCCTTGGATATTTCCTGTCAAGCATGGACAAAAATTATGTGGTAAACAGGATTAAAAGCCTTATCCAGAATAATTCTGCACAGTAATGTGGATTAAAACTACCATTTAAATTCCATTATGCCGATTCTTTTTAACAACCCACACAACTTCATCAAAAGTTAATGAGCTGGTAGATGCTTCCCTGTTTCGATTTTCCAATCTTTCTAAAATAAGTTTAGCACTTTTAAAAATCTATCTACCAGAAAGAAAGCCACAGAGTTTACGATGCGGATAAATTTCTGGAATTGTTAAAATATGTAGAGGCCCGGTATTACCGGTAAAATTTATTACCGGAATGGGACTTCATATAAAATGATAGTCGCAAATCCAGCACCGCTTGACACTTCTTACGTTCCGGAAAAACTGTTTTTCAGAGATGATAAGATAGCAGCTATCAGGTCTGCAGTACTGGCGCCAGCAGGAAATGGGATATCAAACAATATAATTATTCACGGGGACTCAGGCACAGGCAAAACTTCAACTGTAAAATTCCTCATGAGAGAGAATAAATCTATAATTTATGAAAATGCATTATCATTTAAAAATGTAAAAAATCTGCTTGAACATGTTATTTCGAGGCTTGGAAAGCCAGTATCCTATCACGGGCTTTCATATTCTGAAATCTTTTCTATGCTCAACTCTATAATATCATTCCGTGGCGACATAGTTCTTGTAATAGATGAAGCCACCGGCTTTTTAAAAGGCGATACTGCGGGGTTGTATAACCTGTTCAGGGCGTCTGAAATCTACGGGACCGGATTAAGCACTATACTTATTTCCATAGAAAGCCCATTCATGTATATGGAAAGAAAATACGGGACAATTGTGGAACTCAAATTCAATAAATATAGCAGCGATGAGATCCAACGGATTATAACAGATCGGGCATCCATGGCACTGGAGCCTGGAACATGCACAGATTCTATATTGGGATACATATCAGAAATTTCAGGGAAGTTCGGGAGTGCCCGGTTTGCCATAGAACTCCTGCAAAAAGCTGCATATATGGCAGAATACCGCCTTTCAAAAACAATTGAGAACGATGATGTCCGGTCCGCTGTTTCACTCATAAATCCATATATAACGGAAAGCAAACTTTCACTGTTAGATAGAAGGGAACTTGTAATACTCCTTGCAATATGCATTCTGCTTCCCGATACACTTTATGTGGACGTACCATCAATAGAAAAAGAGGTTCAATTGCAGGGAGAAGAATATGGCATTCAATACAAAAAAACCGAAATATACCGGGTAATACGCAAACTTGAAAGCCTTGACATTATTTCATCATCCCTGAAGAGCAGCGGAAACCGGTCAAGTGTATCAAAGCTGGTGTCTATAAACGATGTACCTGTTTCTATACTTTCAATAAAGATCAGGGATCTTATTAGCAGACTCTGAAATAACAAAATCAAAGGGCTTAAATGATCGTTTCAAAAGGTTCTCATAATATTTCCTGTCGAAAAATTCGGAGTGGCTTTTTATAACGTTATGTTTTTTGTCAACTACAATTCCGGAAATAACCATACCGGGATATATCTTTTTTTCCCTGCCAAGGCTTTTTAGCAGATAATATGTACTATTTCTGGTTTTATAATCATCAATGTGCCTGTTGATGCCGAATTCTATCCTGAAATCCTCAATAGGGAAGTTTTCAAGTTTCATATAACGGTTTTTCAGGTCATCCAGTTTTTCTTTTTTTAAGGGCAATTCATCAAAATCACAGTTCAATACATCAAGTGCCTGCTCCTGGAACTTCCTGACCAGGGGTGGTGAATCTCTTCTTCTGAGTTCTATGCCCCTGACTTTAAACGTCCCATCCTTCCTTAATCCTATATACCTGTTTGCGGAGCCTATGCCGTTGGCCTTGGGCATAAAAGCAATCCATCTATAATTTGAATCCAGAACTATAGGTATGCCCGTTTTTTCATATATTTCTTTGAGTGTTTTCTCTATATCGCCATTTCCGGATAGCCAGAGCGAATCAACAACACCATGTAAAACGTTGAAACCATTTTTCTCTGAAATTCTCATGGAATCTGCTATTATTTTTCTCCCTATGCCTGTTATTTTTTCATGTACATCTATCCTTCCAAATTTTGCATTTTTATAACCGGTGTACCCGAAGGAATTAAGAAGCAGGATTTTCAATGCCTTATTTCTGCTTGCATAGATATCCGATCTGCTGTTCACATATTTATACAGTAGCCTCCTGTCCAGCAATCCTCTGAGAAACTGTGATAAATAGGCAGTATTTCCTCCAGAAATGCTCTCCGGAGATATGCCATATTCAACTATTATTCCAGGATACATGGATGAAAAATCAATTTCGTACACATCTGAATAAATTCCCGGTTCCGGATTAAAAACTATTCCACCTGCGTCTGCACTGAATAATTCAAAAGGATTCTTTGCAATCTCATAATCATCTTTTCTAAACGGCACAAGTATTTTTCTTTTTAATGCTTCTTTTTCCTCAATAGAAGAAACAACGGTGCCAGGAGTTATGCTGGAAACTATTTCAACTGGAAGGGATGAAACCCTTGATAACTCAAACAACCCAGGGATTCCAGCTTCCCTGTATACAAATGAATCCGAATCTATGCATATCCTATCCCTTATTTTTACCGCCCCGGGCATATAAGAATGCCTGCCATAGGATTCAAAGGTTCTTTCCCTGTAAAATCTGGCATTAATATAATATCCATGTTTTTTCATCTGGTCAAGCAAAATGCTGAATTCGTTTTGATAGTTTCTATATATTATAATTATGTTTTCCTCTATAGCCCTTTTTGTTTCTTCATAGATATTGCTGGAATATCTATTGCCATTTATGGCAACATATTTTATCCTGCCATACCTGGATACAGGTTCTATTACCGCTGCAGGCAAACTTATATCCTCCTCATATGGATTTTTCAGGCTATAGAATTCCATTCCCCTGCTTACCATAAACCGTAAAATATTATTTATGTCAGCATTATAAATTTTCAACCTGGAACCAAATGATTCCTCTATCCTGGATGCCATATCACTTGATTTAGAGGGGCTGAGGTATATCTGTATTCCCTTTTGCAATCCATAAATATCGTTCATTGTAGCATAACGGTAGATATAATTTGTTGCGTCCAGGCTCTTCTCAAGCATGGTTAAATAATAGAGGTCACCTGAAACAAATATCCATGTCCTGTTATTGAAATATTTTTTAATGATCTTTCCGTTCCTGTATATCCACAGTTCTATTACATCAGAACCAGTGGCGTTTATTATATTCTCCATACCTATCCAGCTTTTTATATAATTCCAGAATAATAGCAGCAAAAAACTGGTTAAAATTTGAAATCTCATTTGAATGTTTCTCTGCCATAGACATAATAACTTTCAGAATTTCAATATCTTCTTTTTTCATATATGTGCGCATGGATAAAATTTCTTCTTCCATAGATTTTACATATTCCCTCGACGACTGTGTGTTCCTTCCCATTTTACCATCCCATAAATTCTTCATTCACTGTTTTTGAACCCACAATATCAAATATTACCACACTGCCATTATATACTGATTGTTCCATCACATAATTTATCTCACCAATAACAGAAAGGCCCCATGAATCAAGCACAAACGATGATATCAATATAAGGTATTTTTCGATGCCACCTTCTATAACTATTCTATTCAGTTGATATGGAGTCATAATTCTCTGGATTTTTATATTAAAATTTAAAATGTTCTTTTCAAGCATAATTCCATCAGATATCAATAGTTTTGTGGGCATGTAATGTGTTATTTCCCGCAAAATATCAAAACTTCCGCTTCTAATGCTGAACTGCCCCATAAAAATTAAAATAGCAATTTTAAGAAATAGTTTCTGCAATGGTTAAAAAAATGAGAAAATGAGATGTATAATTTTATTTTATAAAAGCTTTTTTTATTACAATTTTTTCAAGGGGTTTATCGTTCCTGTCTCTCTTTGCCTTGCTTATTTTATCTGCAACATCAAGCCCTTTTACAACTTTGCCGAATACGGGGTGCATTTTATCAAGATAGTTGTTATTCACCACATTTATGAAAAACTGGGACCCGCCAGTATTCGGCCCGGCATTTGCCATTGCTATGGTTCCCCTATCATTCCTGTTGTTTTTTGTAAATTCATCTTTTATTTTGTATCCCGGGCCGCCCATTCCTGTTCCTGTCGGGTCTCCACCCTGTATCATGAAATCAGGTATAACCCTGTGAAATATTGTATTATTGTAGAATCCCTGCTCAACAAGCTTTCTGAAATTGCCTGCTGTAACAGGCATATCTTTCTCAAACAATTCTATTTCTATATCTCCCATGCTGGTTTCAAGTACTGCTGTTGCCATATCATCGGATAATATCTACAATTATATACTTTTCCAGATAGCCTATTCTGTTAATATTAATTTCCCATAGCTATATATTATAATAGATTAAATACAACACAGGAAAAAATTAAAAAATTACCATATATATTATTATATTGCAGAGCTATTTTTTAATAATATGCTTAATTATTCTTCATTATATTAAAATAATATGTAAAAAAATAGGCTATACTTAAATATAATGACGTAATATAATTTTATGGTTGAAAACGATGCTTATTCTGTACTTGATAATGCAAAAGTAGGAAAGTTTCAGAGGAGGCTGGCTGTAACGGCCGCACTTGGCCCATTTACAGATGCTTTCAATGAATTTGGTGCATCAATATCCCTTATAGCTGTCGGAATACTTTTCCACCTGCCACCTGTACTGGTTGCAATGGCAACAGCAGCGTACTGGGTAGGTGTAGCGGCGGGTGCAATATTAGGTGGCATAGCATCCGATGCAATAGGAAGAAAGCAGATATTTTTATACGATACAATTGGCATGGCCGTTTTTGCAGTTATCAGTGCCATAGCCACGGGATATATTTCATATTTCCTTGCACGGCTGGCACTGGGGCTGTTCATAGGTATGGATTATGCAGCTGCAGTGCCACTACTTTCAGAGTATTCCCCATCAAAGAAACGTGGAGGACTCCTTTCCACTGAAAAACTGTTTTTTATGTTCGGCACAATTGCCACCGTTGTTATAGGCATGGTTTTCACATATTATGTCGGTGTGCTTCTGGCATGGAGATATGATTTCCTGATAGCAGCAGTACCGGCAATAATACTATTCGGATTAAGGTTTGATATGCCCGCATCGCTCAGGTGGGCAAAGGCTTCCGGCAGGAAAGACCTGATACCAAAAATATTAAAGAAACTCCACAAAGAAGGAATAGATATAGACCCTGAAACAGTGAAAGTGGATAAGCCCCAGTCTATAAAGGAAAACATACACGAATTCTTCAACTCAAAGAATAAAAAAACAGTTGCATACATATTCTGGATCGGCGCGGCATATGCATTGACGGTAAACCTTGTAAGTGTATATGCTAGCGTTGTCCTGGAAGACCTCGGAGCAAGCTCATTCTTTGCAGAGGAAGGGACATTGATAATTGATATAGTGGGAACACTTGGCGTTGTATTGACACTGATTGTTGTTGACAGGATCGGAAGGAGGCTTATGGGGCTCTTCGGTTTTGTCCTTGGAGCCATACCACTTACCGTCCTTATAGTGGCAGATATATACCACGCAATGACAATACCGCTTGTAATATCTATGTTCGGGCTATTCTTCTTCATAAACGTTGGCCTGGTAGGCACACTTCAATATCTCCCGGCTGCAGAGGTTTCTACCACAAAATCCAGGGGCCTTGCTGTAGGGTGGGAGAAACTATTTGAATTCGGCCTTTCATTGCCTGCACTGACATTATATGCATTGATAGGGCTGTTCTATTCCTTCATATACGATGCCATAATGGTAATAATTGGCGGGATAGTTCTTTATTTCCTGTCATTTGAAACAAAAAACAGGTCTCTGGAGAGAAATGCAATGGAAGCAGAGAAAAGGCATACAAAATCCAGGGAGGGAAAATCAAAGACAGTACAGGAAACAAAACGGATTGATTGAATGGAACATTAACAATTTTTAAATATTTATTTAATATTTTAACTGATGCAAGCTGGATTTCTTAATAAATTAAATTCTGAAATAATTTTAGAAGATTATGAGCCACCGGAACCGGGGGATAATGAGGTAACAATAGAACAGAAATATACCGGTGTATGTTTCAGGGACATACTTACACAGCAGGGTTTCTTTCCTAGAGTCTCACTTCCAGTAATACCTGGCCATGAAATAGGGGGCACCATAATAAAAAAAGGCAAGAATGTTAAAGACTTTAATATTGGAGATCGGGTTTCCAGCCTTATATACGTGCCATGCGGAAAATGTGAATTCTGTTTATCAGGAAATGAAAATCTATGCCCTAATAAAGTTGCATATGGCGAAGGCAGAAATGGCGGTTATTCCAGATATGTAAACGCAGATGAGAGGTCTCTGGTTAAAGTTCCCCCGGAAGTTCCAGAGGAAACAGTCCCTATTGCAGCCTGTGTCATAGCAATGCTTTATCATGCGATAGGGAGGGTAGGAAAAATAAAAAAGGGTGATTATGTTTTAATCACCGGTGCAGGCGGTGGCGTTGGTGTACATGCAGTGCAGATGGTAAAGGCACTTGGAGGCCATCCCATAGCCGAAACCGGATCCAAATGGAAAGAAGAGGAATTGTATAAACTCGGTGCGGAATATGTTGTATCTCCGGAAAGGGAATATAATAAGGATGTTAAGGAAATTACAGGCCAGGGTGCAGATATTGTACTTGAAGATGTGGGAATTGCAACATTTTCGAAAAGCCTGAGAAGCCTTAAGACAGGGGGCAGACTGGTAGTTATAGGGAATTTGAAGCCAGAGCCTGTTGAACTACCTCTCGGGCTTATTATCCTCAAGGGCAATAGCATAAAAGGGAGCATAAGCTCCACAAGAGATGATTTAAAAAAAGCCCTGGAACTTTCAAAATCGCAGATATCCCCTGTAATAGGCAATAAAATAGAACTTCAGGATATAAATGATGGTTATGCAAACATGCTTGATAGGAAAGTACTGGGCAGGTTGCTGATAAAATTTTAGCATCATATATTCCATGTTAAAATTTAACTTAACAAAAACCTTTTTTAAAAGTTTATAATGGAGTATAGATAATAAAATGTATATTGTGCCCTCATCTACCGCTTATAATGTATCCAGGAAACTGGCAAGTATTTTTTCATGCAACGTTTCCGGGGTTGTCAGGAAAAGATTTCCGGACAATGAAATGTATTTGAAGATTATTGACGATGTTAAAGGAGAGGATGTACTTCTTGTGGGAAACACAAGGAGTGATCAGGATATAATTGAATACCTCCTGCTTCTGGATGCTATAAAGGAGGAAGAGCCGAAAAGTATAACTGCAGTGGTGCCGTTTTTCGGGTACGCAAGGCAGCATATGAGATATAATAACGGCGAACCGGTGTCTTCAAAGGTTTTTACACAGGCAATAAATCAGTATGCTGACAGGATTATAACTGTTGAACTTCACGATGAGCAGACACTGAATTATTCTAAAGTTCCATTTACCGATATTAAAATTATAAATCCAATATATAAATATTTTATGGATAAAAACATAGATTTTGTTATATCCCCTGACGATGGCGGATATGAACGCGTTAAACTGATGGGTTCAAAACTGGGCATTCCTGCCTATTATATTGACAAAAAAAGAATTGATTCAACCACGGTAAAAATGACCCTTCCGGAGGAAGACTATAAAGATAAGAATATTCTTATTCTCGATGATATAATTTCAACCGGGGGCACAATAATCAAAGCCTCCGGGATGTTAAAAGACAAAGGTGCCAGAAACATATATGCCTGCGCAATACATGGCGTATTTGCAAACAACAGCAATGAGAAAATAGAGAGATATGTAAATGAGCTCACTGTAACAGATACCATAGAAACAAAATATAGCAATATAACAATTTCAGGGGAAATCGCAGAATCCCTGAAAGACAAGATAAGTATATGAAAAATGGGCTCAGGGTTCTCGGGCTAGATGATGGCCCGTTTAACCGGAATTCCGATACAAAAACTGTTATGGTAGGGGTTTTAATGAGATTAAACTCCTATGTTGAGGGAATCTCAACAGGAACTATAACGGTTGATGGCATGGATTCCACGGAAACTATAATGTCTATGCTAAATGGGAGATTCAGCAAAGATATAGATTTTATAATGTCAAATGGGATAACATTTGGCGGTTTCAATATTATGGATATCCCGATGATAAACCGGTTATCAGGAATCCCAATAATCTCAATAACAAGAAAGAAACCGGATATGGATTCTATGTTTTCCGCACTTAAATTGCATTTTTCAGATTATATGCAAAGAACAGAACTTTTAAAAAACACTTCAATAAATAAAATTGAATTTTCTGGAAAGACAGTGTATGCAAACTGTTGCGGGATATCTGTGAATGATGCCCTTTATCTTATAAAGAAAACCACTATAATGGGTAATATACCTGAACCTGTTAGAATGGCACATCTCATAGCAACAGCCATTGTAAGTGGAGAAAGCTATGGAAAAACATAAAACACTCAAAATATATAAATAAATATAAAAAATCTAATTTATTTGCTGCTTGAAATACAACCAGTATGCACTTTACGTTATCCTCAGTTTCACCCTTAACTCGGCACATTTTTAGGGAACAGCTCCGGTTTAAGTTCCAGGATTTCGGCAAGTTCCCTGACTTTCTTTGGTATCTCTGCCATTATAATTTTATCACCAATGTCAGTAAGGTATATCTTTGACAGCTGCAGAAGAGCATCCTTTACACTAATTTTATTGTTGATTTTCTTTTCCTTTAACAGTTTCAAGAGCCTGTAATATGCAATGAGAGATATGAAGGAAACAAATACATACCCTTTTAAAGTATCGTCACCCCTCAGGTATGGTGTATCCACCTGTAAAAGGTTCTTGAATACATCGAATGACTCTTCTATGTCATTCCTGAACTTGTATAATTCAAATATTGACTGCGGCTTTTCCCTTACATTGGTAATAAGTGCAATCTTTCCTGCCTTTTCAGGTGAATATAATGGTTTCTTTCCGGAGTCAACAAGCGAATAGTACTCATTCTCCTCCATGGCTCTGAGCATTATATCCTCGAATACATGAATATCATAGTTTTTTATTGTAGTGGAAGAGTATCTTATAGCCCTTTTTCTGAACATGAAGAAATTATCTCCATTTATGGAATAGTCAGGGAGCTTTGAATCCCTCTTCAATGGCGTTATAAAGTACAATCCATTCGTATCCATTTTACCAAAATTATTATCATCTATGAATCCACGGTCCATAACGAATAATGTTCCAGTATGGACTTCCTGTTCTGTCTTTCTTAATGTATCAATATCTGCAACACTTCCCGGTACCAGGCGAATATAGCATGGCTCATTCCTTAACCTTGAAAATCCCATAATGATCCTTATCATTGGAAGATTGATGTCATTGTTGTTATGCCCGAACTCAGCCATCCTTATTCCGGGTGAATAGGAGAATAAAGCTGATGTATCATATGCTATGATCTCATTCTTTTTCATCAGTTTCATATAGATACTCTTCTGCTTATCCTGATCCTGCCCTATGCGCTTTAACATAGCTGACAATGATTTTGGTGATAGTTCATGTATTGTTCTGGAGAGCCATGTTTTCTCTACCCATGATTTTATGGACTTCAATGGCATTGGAAATATTAGCCTGTTAAGGGAGAATGCAACGAGCTTCATATAATCATCAGGATATTCTTCCCTTAATAATGACAATACATCTTTCATAAGGGAGAACACAAGCTCCAGATGGCCAATCTCATATATTCCATGGATTGATACAATCTCTCTTACCTTTTTAGGATTCTCTATGTCACCATTAATTACCTTTCCAACATATTTGGAAACCTTGTGCCTTTTACTGTGTTCTGAATCCCATACCATGCTGCTTTCATATACGTAATTGTATTTCCCTACCTTTTTAATTTCCCTTGTCATGTTCTGTATATAGGGAACACATATAAGCAAATAAATCTTTCGCCAAATACTGGATAATAATTCAAATGTTCCCTAAATAAGCTCGGAGTTTAGGTTTCACACATTAATCATTAATATCTTAATTCATAGCATAACATTTAAGATCAATATAAATCATATGAATTTATATTTCTCAGATGGAATCCCGGAAATCTCATTTTTAATTTTATAAAGATTTCCACCATCTCCATTTTCATCCATAGCAGTTGTAATATAAAGGGTTTTTAAATCATCCCCTCCAAACACGCAGGAATCAACATTTTTTGCACTCACATAAATTTTTTTTATAACCTTTCCATTGCTGTCAAAAACTATTACAGACGAACCACCATGGAAGGCTACATATAAATTGCCCATAGAATCTATTGTCATACCGTCCGGTACACCAGGAAATACTGAAACATCTATACTTTCCATTTCATCAAGAATAGCCGAATTCCTATTATCATAGTTAAAAACCCTTATTTTTCTTGTGGGAGAATCTATATAATACATAATTTTTTTATCGTAATTCCATATTGTTCCATTTGATATGGTGATCCTGTCAAGCACTTTACTCTCTTTATTATCAAATCCATATAGTGAACCAAGGGGGTCTTTTTCATTCATATCCATAGTACCGGCGAAAAGAACTCCGTTCATATCGCATTTGCCATCATTGAATCTAACAATCTCATCGAATTTCATCTTAAAAATAGTTTCAACTTTTCCACTCTTTAAAATTAAATGTTTTATAGAATCCTTTGTGGCAAAAATCAGTCCATCATCGCATGGGACTATGAAAGGTATAATACTGTCAGTATGCAGCTGAGTTATATTCTCACCATAAGAGTATATTTTTCCGTTTAATATATCAACATAATATAGCAACCCATCTCTCCATATTGGGGATTCCCCCAGTTTTAACTGTGGCGACTCATGTATTAATTTAGCTTTTAACATGTAAACATTATTACATTAATGCTATATATTCTTAGCAGATAATTTTTATCCCGGTAATTATTATTCACGATCAGGTGGCAAGGAAGCCCACGTGCTCTAGCCACGGGTAGTTGACCTGCAATATCCCAGAAAAGTTATAATACCTATAATCATTCATAAATATTATGTGGGAAACTCTGTTTAAAATGGATAAAATTGAGGACAATGCCTTGAAGGATATTACAGTAAAAGGGGTTCCTTTGCTTGTATCAAGGATAGATGGGAAAATATATGTCACAGATCTGTACTGCACACACGAGCAAACCTCCCTTTCTGAAGGATTCATAGAAGGTTGCAGTGTTGTATGTTCCGCCCATTTTGCTTCGTTTAACCTGAAAGATGGGAAGGTTATTTCAGGGCCTGAAGGTGAGACCGGAACAATTAAAGATTTGAAGTCATACAATACAAAGATAGAGAATGGGATGATAATGGCGGATATATAATGAAAATCATAGTTCTGGTTAAACAGGTACCTGATGTCAATGCAATACGATTTGACGAAAAGACTAAAAGGATAATAAGGGCAGGGGTAAAATTATCATTTAACTCCTATGATAAAAAGGCAGTTGAAGCAGCAGTAAGGCTGTCAGAAAAATATAAATGTGAAACATACGTTGTTTCTATGGGCCCCGGGGATGCCAGAGATGTACTGAACGATTCAATGAAAATGGGAATTAACCATGCTATACTGTTAAACGATCCAAATTTTGCAGGTTCAGATACCTATGTAACATCCAGGATTCTATCCTCATTAATAATGCACATTAGCCCGGACATAGTTTTATCCGGCAAATCTTCACTGGATGGCGAAACATCCCAGGTTCCTCCGGAAACAGCAGAGATGGCAGGATACAACTTTGTTTCAAACGTATCATCAATAGAAATAGCCGAAAATAGGGTAATAGTGGCCAGGGATGAAGATAATGGCATAAGGAAACTGGAAGTTTCATTTCCGGTATTCCTCTCAGTCAGCGAGAAAATTAACAGGGCAAGGCAAATAGACCCATCTGCAAAGGTTGAAAATATTGATATATATGACTCCAGATTTACCGCATGGAAGGGAAGTGATTCGCCCACAAGTGTGGTTGATACATTTTCAATGGCCAATACAAGGAATAATAAATTTATTACTTTTCAGGAATTTCTGGGAATACTTAACTCCTCGGGAGAAGTAAAACAGGATCCAGACTATAAGATTCTGGATGACCCGGCAACAGAGGAAATTTTTCTGGGGTTAGCAGTGGACGATCCAGGGACATCCCTTGAAATTTCTTCTAAAATAGCAGAGATTGGAGGCCATAGAATAGTTGTAATAGGGAATATAAACCCATCCAGGCTGAATGGCATGGCATGCCACAAATACATATATCTTGATAACTCAGACTATGTTTCATTTTCTGAATATGTTGCGGAATTTATAAGGAAAAATAAAGTGCGCCACGTTCTCGCACCCTCAAATCTTAACGGAAGGGACATATCATCACACATAGCTGCATCTATTGGCCTTGGCCTCACTGCAGATTGTGTGGATATAAAATTTGAATCAGGAAAAATGGTCCAGTATAAACCCTCTTTTGGAGGTGGCATAATAGCAGTCATTAAATCAAAAACTGAACCTGATATGGCAACTGTGAGAAAAGGCATGTTTCCTATTAAATTCAGGAGCAAATCATATGATGTGCAGACCGTAAATCTGGAAAAAAATGAAAATTTCCACGAAATTGATAACACACCCATTGACAGCAATCTACATCCCCTTGATACCCCTGTGATATTTGGAATCGGCACAGGCGTGCATGCTGAAGATATCCCGCACATTCTGGAAATAGCGGAAAAAATAAACGCTTCTGTTGGTGCAACAAGAAGGGTGGTAGATATGGGAAGAATTCCCAGGCAATTCCAGATTGGCCTTACCGGAATGTCAATATCACCTTCCTTATATGTTGCTCTGGGCATATCGGGATCTGATAACCATATAGTTGGCATCCGATACGCAGGCAAGGTAATGGCTGTTAACAACAATCCTGATGCAGATATATTTAAACATTCAGATTTTGGCATGATTATGGATACGCATGAATTTATTGAAAACCTCTATACGTTTGTTAATAAATAATAGGGGAACTTTTAGATTCTTACAGATAATTTATTTTTCAATACGTCTGTCATTTTGATCAGAAATACTTACCGATGATATAACGGTAAAGAAGCAATAAAAAACTCTTATGTAATCATCATTTCGCAAATTTGTCCGGTTGTTTTCGAGCTCGGTCCTCATATAATCAAATGGCTATGCACCTTTCTGATTGTACATTAAATAAATATTTTCTGGATTGCCAGCAATATTTAGCATCATTGTAACTATGGAAACATGGGAATAATAAAGAGTAGAATGTATGTTCCCTGTAAATTTGTGGAGTTGAGGTTTAGAAATAATAATTTACTACCCCGGTATTAACTATAATGGATATGCATAATGTCACCATAAATTTTCCAAAAAATATAGTTCTTGAAAATGGGGAAAGTATACATATTGAAAGGGATAAAATTACTGACGAGTCATTGTTTTCAATGCTATTTCCGGAGAAATCTACCGATCGTATTGCAATAAATCTCATAAAAAATGGATTCCACGACGCAACTCCGAGTTTTTTCAAAGGCGAGAAATACAGTATGGCTAAAGAAATAGCGTTTCCATGGGAACTGCACATCAGGCTCTTTAATTATGGTAAGCAATATGGAAAAATGTTTGCGCACGTTGAAATATCAAGAAAATACTTTGAACATCTTTTTATAATACAACCCTCCGTGTTTGAGCCCTTTGAATTTTATAAGAGTATATACCGTGAATTCAACGTTATGTATGAACCATCCGGAAAAAAAGTTAAAGAATTCAAGAATTATTATAAAGTTAAGCTCATACCACCGGAAAATCTTATAGAGTGGATGCCACTTGTTTTAAATTTATATAGCAATTTCTCCCAGTACAAGGAAAAAATCAGGGAAATTATTGATGTAATAGATTTTGAATTGCACCGTAAATAAATCTATTTTTTTGAATAGCGCTTCACATCATGCCCGCATATGGGGCATGTTTTAATATATTCATCATATATTTTATGGCAGCCGGTACACCTGTATTTCCATATTATGCCCTTTTTTATGCCAGATATCCCGCCTCCTGAATAGGCAATCCCACAATATTTTGCAACATTCTGTATGGCATAATCGTCTGTGATTATTATCCCATTTAATTCAATTGCAAGTGCGAGCACATCAATATCAGTGGCACTTAGCGCATTGTAATCCCCGGTACTTAAAGCTGCTTCACGGGCTTTTGCAATATACTCCTTTCCAGGGCTGCGTGTCGTTATATTCGCTACTTCAAGGATCTTTTCAAGTGACCCTTTTTTTATTTCATTGATAACAGACTCAGGGTAAACATAACCATCCTCTGAAATATTGAGATTCCCAGATAACATTGCTGAGGTATCTATAATATATTTTTTCTTCCCTTCCACATGGCAAAATATTATTATTAGTAATAAATCTACCTTAAACAATACATAAATGATTTTCCATTTTTAATAGCATATTTTAACTTCTGTGTAATTTCGATCCCATGTTACTGGTATACATTATTATGCTCATTATAGGAATAGCCGTTGGCGCCCTGACAGGAATTACCGGTAGCAGTGGCGTGCTTGTTGTTGTTCCTGTCCTTTCATATATGGGAATCAATTTTAAAACATCTGTAGGTACAAGCCTGCTGGTAGACGTGGTAACTACAACAATTGTGATATATGTATATCTCAGGAAAAAAACCCTTAATCCCGGAATAGGTATAGTACTTGGAATCGGTGCAATAATTGGTGCACAGCTTGGCTCCCTTATTGCAGGAATATTGCCTGTGCTTCCACTGGAAATCATTTTTACTGCCATGGCAGCATATATGAGCTATTATGTGATTAAAAAATCGTACAACATCGATAGCCATGGGGTCAGAAAGATGGAATTAAGCCGTAATTTAGCGTTGATAATCGGTTTTGCCCTGAGCATCCCGGTTGGCATTCTCACAGGGGTTATAGGAACCAGTGGTGGAATTATGTTTGTTTTAATTATCATGGTATTTTTCTCAATGAAGGCACAGAATATGGTAGGTACCGCAACACTTGCAATGTTTCTGTCCGCAGCAAGTGGTTCTATAGGTTATTATGACATAGGGCATATTGACTTCCTGGCAGCAATACTTATAGGTGTTGTGGCACTGGTTTCCGGCTATTATTTCTCAATATTTGCACATAAAATTAAGCAGAAATATATATACCGGTTTATAGGCGTTGTCTTCATAATTGTGGTCATAAGTGAAATTGTGAAGATTGTTGTCCTATAGAAGAATTGATTTTCCTATGCCCGAATATTCTTTACCGAGGTACTTATAATCCTTATCATGGCAACACCTGCATTTACTGTTTCTCTCAACATTTATTTTATTAATTTCAAAATTGAAGGCATCTATAAAATAAATGCTGCCATCTATTCCATAATCCAGTAAAATTTTCACGGCAAGGTTGACACCATATGATGCGATTAGGGCCGGCACAGTATTCAATACACCGGTTACTTCACATGATGGCAATTCAGCAGGTTCACTGTTAAAGCAGGCATAGCATGACGTTTTTCCCGGTATTATAGCTTTAAATTCACCATACATTTCTATAGCGGATGTAAACACCCATGGTATTCCGTATTTGTCACAGGCATCATTTATTATAAATCTGGTGGTCATATTGTCTGTTCCATCAAAAACCAGGTCTGCTGAATTTACCATATAAGCCAGAGAGGAATCAAAAGCACTATTATGGAACTCAACCTCCACATCAGGATTAATTTTCTGCAATTTTTTTGCTGCTGTTTCCGCTTTGTACTCTTTCAAATCATCCATATCATAAAGTATCTGCCTGTGAAGGTTTGTAATCTCTATCCTGTCCCTGTCCACAAGTATTAACTTCTTAACTCCTAATCGTGAAAACATCTCTGCCGCAGCACTCCCGGTGCCACCAAGGCCAATTATGAGAATAGTTTTTTCGAGAAGCTTTTTCTGGTTAGCTTCTCCAATTTGCTTTAAAACAATTTGCCGCGAATACCTTTTCATGTCCATTGGTACTTATTATAACAATAACTTAAATATTTTCAGGTTCAATAAATCGATGCCACTCATAGTTTATAATATTAATCTATAATTAATATATGTGTTCTATAATATATAGAGCAAAATTTAAATATGTAACTATTATAGTCTAATATGGGAAAGGCAGGTTTGGGGGCAAAGGCCGGCGTTGTTGCAGGCCTTGTATATGGTATTTTAGATGGCATATTTGCATATGTAGTGCTGGTAATATTTAAAACGGACGTAATGAAAGTTATGTCTACCTTAGCAGCAAAGGAAACTTCACTGGGCATAAAAGTCACAGGTGCACAACTATATTCTACAGACCTTACACTTGCACCTGTAGAGGGTATAGTAGGAGGCCTTATTATCGGTATCATCCTTGGCATAATATTTGCTTATACACATAATAAAATACCGGGCAAGAATATGATTATAAAAGGTGAGATTTTTGGTCTTATTTTATGGATTATATTTGATGTGCTTATCGGCGCAGTAGATATCAGTACATACGGACTTACATATTATATTGCATCCATTGCATTTGATATTATTCCTCTGGTGGTATTTGGATTTATCCTGGGCACACTATATAATAAATGGGAAGTTAAAGATACACCGGTGACAGATGAGGAATTTAATAAAATGAATTCAGGAAATCTTTAATATTTTCCTAAGATAACTTAATGCCGGATAAAGAAATAAATGTAAGATATTTATGGATGCCGATGTAAAAAATAAATATATTCTCGCCGGCAAAATAGGCAGAGATGCACTGGAATACGCTCAAACACTCATAGAGCCAGGCGCATTATTCTATGATGTTGCAGAAAAAGCAGAGCAATTTATCCGGGATAAGGGTGCTGTACCATCATTTCCGGTCAATTTATCCATTAACAATGAAGCCGCACATTATACACCATATGAGGGGGACAAAAAGAAATTCAAGACCGGTGACCTTGTTAAAGTAGACCTCGGAGCTATGGTAGATGGCTATATGTCGGATAACGCCGCTACCATTGAAGTTGGAAATACCGGTAATTACAGTGACCTGATAGATGCAACAAGGGATGCCTTGAACTCCGCCATAAAAATACTGCGCCCACTTATTAATATATATAGAATTGGAGAAGAAATAGGCAATGTCATAACATCCCGTGGATTCAACCCTATAAAAAACCTCGGTGGACATGGAATTAACCGCTATGATCTGCACTCTGAAATTTTTATACCAAATTATGATGACGGGAACGATGAAACAATAAAAACGGACAAGGTTATTGCAATTGAACCATTTGCCAGCACAGGCATAGGAATGATACATAGCGGGCAGATGGGGAATATTTACATTATTGACAAGCCAGGGGTAAGGGACAGGGATGAGATTTTATATAAAAATTTCAATACGGCTCCATTCGCCGAAAGATGGGTTTCCAGGCTGATGAAAAATGACCAGGAATATATAAGGAAGAAAATGTCAACAAAATATGTTTCAGGATTCCCTGTATTGAAAGAACACAGCAAGTCGATGATAGCCCAGTCAGAACATACTATCATGGTATTGGGAGACGAAATAATTGTTACAACAAAATAATTATTTTTCAATAGTTTTATTTATTATATTTTTGGCCTTATAAAGGACATCTTCCATTGGGCTATTTGCATTTATTCTCTCAATTTTTATCTGTTTTTTGGTAAACATTTCTATATTGCCCAGGAAGTATTCATAGTAATCCTGTATTGCTTTCAAACCTTCCTTCTCCTCCAGAATTGATAATTGCTTTCCCCTGAAATTCAAATTTTTCCTGCTATTCCTTATTCTTTCCAGAGCAACATCCAGATGAGCATCCAGATAAATTATCATATCTGGCAATTTTAGCATTTTTGACACTTCCAACATCCAGAGTACCGTTTCCTTCTTATCCCCAAAAAGTTCCTCAATCATGGGCCCCTCATAGGCAATGGACGATGCAAGATACCTGTCGCATATAACATTTTTAAATCCGTTTATTTCATCCTGGTGCTCCAGCCTGTCATATGTAAACAGGAAAAAATTATAAAATGAATTGAAGGGGGTACTGAGGGTTTTCAGGTTTGCCAGCTGGAATTTATCTGTCGGCTCCCTGGTGAAGTGAATGTTATCAAATATTTTCCTGAGTGAATTTACAAGTGTTGTTTTTCCTGACCCGTCAATGCCTTCTATAGTGATAAACATTAAATGGTTATAATTAACGGTTATAAATTATTATTTATGTACCATGTCCATGGGAATTTAAAATAATTATTAATAGTAATTAATTATAACATATAAATGCTTCCTAGTATTGAAGAATTAAGAAAAATGCGAAAATCACTGGGTATAAGCCAGAAAGAACTGGCCCGTATCAGTGGGGTCAGCCAATCTTATATCGCAAGGCTGGAGAAGGGTGAAATCAATCCTGCATACGATAAAGTAAGAAAAATTTTTGAGTACCTCAACAATTCTGGAAACCGTGCCAAGGATATAGACATAAAGGCTGAACTTATAATGACAAAAGACGTTGACACATGCGAGATGAACGATTCTATAATATCAGCACTTAACAGGATGAGGGAAAAAGGATATTCACAACTTCCTGTTGTAACATCGGATAAGAGGATTATAGGAACTATTACAGAATCCAATATAAACGACATGTTAATAAAAGGGACAAGCATAGAATCGCTGAAGCATCTCATAATAAAGAAAGTTATGGGCAGCGTTCTCCCGCAACTTGACAAGAATAGCCCTATATCCATGATATACCCGCTTTTAAAATACTCCAATGCCGTTTTAATAGTTGATGGGACAGAACTTAAGGGAATAATAACAAAAGCAGATGTGCTTAAAGCAGTTGAAACATATGGGTAATATAGTACTTTTCACATTATACGCAATCATTCTATTTGCTCCTGCGTTCATAGCCAATCCCGGTGCCGTAATAACCGGCGGGCACTGGGTAATAGACCGGGGAAAAACATACAAAGGCAAACGCATACTCGGGGATGGGAAATCATGGTCAGGATTTATAGGTGGCTCATTTATAGGAATATTATCGGGCATAATAATTTATTATATTGTTATAGTGTTGAAAATTCCATATCCTGATTACGGAAAAAACATTATAGACGCCATACTCGTCCTTATACCAATGAGTTTTGGCTCACTTCTGGGGGATATGTCCGGGTCATTCATAAAGAGAAGAATAGGGATGAAGCGTGGCGCTCGTGGGTCAATACTGGACCAGTGGCCATTTGTTATAGTATCTTTCCTGCTAGTATTCATATTTGCAAGGGGATTTTTTATGCAGCTCTATGGAGACCTTATACCTGTTGCTGTAATATTGATTATAACGCCGCCAATACACAGGGGCGTAAATATACTGGCATATAAATTTAAAATGAAGGATGTTCCATGGTAAAAATGGTAATTGCTGTAAGAAAAGACCTCGCAATGGGGAAAGGTAAAATAGCCGCCCAGGTGGCACACGCAGCGGTAGCTTGCACACTTATTTCTATGAAAAAGAATAAAAAAACTTTTAATGAGTGGTATGAAACAGGGCAGAAGAAAGTAGTTGTAAAGGTAGATAACCTGCAGGAAATTTATAAAATCAAGGAAGAGTGCAAAATCCTTGGAGTTATAAGTGAAACAATAACCGATGCAGGATTCACGCAGATTATCCCAGGCACAGTAACATGCATAGGCTTAGGCCCTGATGAAGACGACCTCCTCGATCAGATTACAGGAAGTTATGGATTGCTTTAGCCATGCATCCTGTTCAAACAATTTCCCATATTGAGGTAGATTTGTCGAATATAAACCAAAATTTCAGGAAATAAAAAACTATATATGTTTTATGATTGATGTTATACAATGCAAAATCATGGTTCTTCAATAATGCCATTGCATTACGGGCATCCTCCGGAATACCTCTATAAAAGAATGGTAAAACTTGGTGGGATTATATCAGACCTTATGATTCAGAATTACAGTGAAAACTTCTTCCTTGAAAAAATTGCAGACCCGTTCTGGTTCCATTCATTATCCCTTGCAATTGGATTTGACTGGAACTCCAGTGGAACAACAACTGCTACACTGAGTGCATTAAAAGATCATATCAATAAGGGCGATAGTTTAAGAATTATAGGGGGCAAGGGGAAGCATATGGGAAATATAGGGCAGGAGATCGCCAAGATTGAATCCGAAGGAAATGTTGAGGATAAATATCTCTACCGGATAAAGAAGGATGCGAAATCAATAGCAAAGGTCGATGAAAAGCTGCTTCAGGACGGATTTAACCTTTATATGCAATTTATTCTGATGGATTATAAAGGAAATTATACAATAGTCAACCAGGGAATGAATACTGTTTCAAGCCTTGCCAGACGGTACCACTGGAAAAACAATGATATTTCTTTATATGATGATAAACGGAATGGCATTTCTGGCTATGAAGAAAATATTGCACTTGACCTTTCAACCAAAAAAAGTGAAAAAAATAGGGAAGGAATAATAAATATAATACAGGATAATCCCCTAAAATACAGCAAACAACGTTCTCTTGACAATTTTATGGAATCAGCACCTGTTCTTGACATGAATTATAAAATTAACTGGCAGAAAATGAAAGAACTTTACGAGTATAATCCTGGCAAGTTCGATGAATTAATGGACATGCCCGGACTTTCCAAATCAACTATAAGGGCACTTTCATATCTTGCTGAAATTGTTTATGGAAATAAACCATCCTTTTCAGACCCGGTTAAATATTCTTTTTGCCTTGGTGGGAAGGATGGCGTTCCAAAGCCCGTGAATATAAACGATTATGATGAAGCTATAAAATTTTATAAGGAAATACTTAACGGAAACAGCAACTATGCAGAAATATCAAAGCGCCTTGCCAGAATGAGCTATAGTCTATCCAGTAGATAGAAAATCAATTTTTTGCTGGGTACTATTTATATGCAATATTTGGTCTCCTATTCTAAAACTTGCTTTCTGGAGCCTTACTATTGGAATAACGTGTATGGCGTGTGTAAATAGTCGGTGCAATTTTGATAGTTGTCAATAATATAATTGATGCATAGCCAGCAAATACTGATGCTTAAATAGCTGATACTATAGAGACCGTGTCCATAATTTTGTGTAAATATAAACTCTATACTCTCAATGAATTTAATAATTAAAGAGCAGAGAAAGCCTCGTTTTTTGAAATTAATTCGACTAATAAGTAGGAATAAATTTATTAATGAAACTATTTCTGGATATTACAACTACAGGGTATAACAAATAATTTAAATTATATAGTAAGACATACAAAGAATTTGGCTATATAGAAAAGTTTAAATATAATTTATATATATATATATATATATTATGTTTGAAATAAACATAGTTGAGAGTAGTGTATTCTACCATAAAAGAACAGGGTTATCTTCAAACATGGCAATTGGGTCCATGCGAAAAGATAATAGGGAGCACTACAAGAGAGTTGCAAAAGCTATTGTGATGGTATCACTCTTCTGTATGATAGCGGGAGCAGGATACTTAAATATTGCCGGAGTTCCTATTATTGAAGACGCGAGTCATATGCTTCCCGGAGCACTAGTTAATACAGGTACGTCACATGGAAATTTCTTATATTATTACTTCACGCATGGTCATTTTCCTTCATCATCCACCTGGTTTAATTGGTTAACTGTTACTATGGGGCTGGAACCCTCGATCGCAACTATTGTCGCTGATGCATTAGGGGCTGCAGGATGGATTACAGCAGCAACTGCAGATACAATTTTAGCGGCAAGTGGATATGTTGGTGCGGCCATTGGCGCTGCGATAGCAGCTTATTAATAACATAGATATGAGATGAATAATTTCCAAAAACACATAATAATCGGTACATTGTATCCGATATCTATGTTTTTATTTATACCATCAATTATTATTTATCATTTTATACTGTTAATATGGTTACTCACTCTTATAGGTTCAGAATTTGTAGCGTTTATTCTCGTTTTTTTAACATATCTTATTGACAGGAAAGATAAGGGTATATCGGCAACATTTGCCGAATATCTAAAATTTAATATCTATGGGCCACTATTCGTGCTCATATTATTCTTTATGTTCGTTTCCGCATATTATATTATGACTCATATGTATATTGAGACTTTATTATACATAAATATTGCATTTGTCATATTCCTACTTCTGGTACTGTTTCAACCAATCTCAAATATAAAATATAATAAGACTCCATCAATAGAAAATAACGAAGACCCAAAGATACAGGCAATACTTAAGGTTTTTAAGGATTACAACATAACACCACACATAAAAATAATAGATACAAACAGCGTTAAAATAGCAAATGGATACCAATCGGACAAATACTATATTTATATTACAAGTTATCTGTTTTCAAATCTGTCACAGATAGAATTAGAAGCTGTTGTGGCACATGAAATAGGGCATTTAGTCATGAAACACAATTTAAAACATTTTTTGATTGACTGGTTGGCACTGGTAATTGGTATTAACGGTTTCCTGTTTGCATTGATTGAAAAAAGATTTTATATACTGATTCCTATCTCAATCGCTTACCTTTATATTTTTATCATATTGATATTTCCATTATTACAACGGAAAGATGAAGTTAAAGCCGATCTGTTTGCCTGTAAAGTCGTAGGCTCAGATGCTGTTAAATCAGCTCTTGTGAAGATAGACAACCTCAATAAGACCCCGTTAAAGTTTAGTCCTAAGTACATGTATACTTTTTCTTTAACTCTCGGTCATCCATCTACCAGTGTCAGAATAAAAAAAATCAATGAATGGAGTTATAAGCATGGTGAAGAAAAATTCCCAAGTTGAAGTAGCAACTTTCTTTCAAAGGACATTTGCATACATTATAGATCTAACTCTATTAATTTGCATAACATCATTTATTCTTTATCCTTTACATAAGCAGTTTGAGCTTTTTGATTTAGTGGAAGTTTATTCCTATGGCACTGCTGGAATTACTACATCATATGCCGATAAATTACTGATTTCATCTATAATATTTGTTCTTGTTTCATTTGTATATTTCTTTTTTGAAATATATGGAAATTTCTCATTGGGAAATAAGCTTGTCCATGGCAAAATAGTTTTATTGAAAACGAATAATAATTATATAAGCAAAATATTAACGAGAACCGCCATCAAAGCATTCCCAATTGCAAATATTGTAGATTCTCTCGGTTTGCTAAGGAAAAGAGAAAAGCCACAAAAATTTACTGAACAGGTATTCCATATATTTTATGTTGATAATGCTAAAAAGAAGCATATATATGATTACATACTTATATCAGCAATATTGTATTACCTCCCATTATTCACTATATCTATCATAACTTTAATGATTGGTAAAACATATTTTTCAGGTGGCTCTGGTTCGATAGCACCCTATCACAATCCCACATTTAACCAATTGAATAATATACTAATTGGGAATAACACATCGTATGATCTTCAATTGGAAATTGGTGGGCTTTTTTTGTTAATACCTACAATTTTTGTATTATACACTTCCTCACTACTGGAGGGGTCTATAATGGGTATGGCACTTCTTGGGAATAAGTACACTTTTGCGGATAAAGTCCTTCCACAATTTTTCCCGGAAACCTTTGCATATGTTTTAGGAATCGCATTTGCAATGTGCGTGGTTACAATTGTAACCAGTTTTTTAGAGAATTACATTAAAGGAATCAGCTACAAAAAGTTTCAAAGCATTTTAAAAGCACAGATACCTATGGGAGTATTTTATTTTGCCACTTCTATGTTTCTCATATTTATCGCCGCTAATATAGAATCTTATATGTTAAGGTAAGGCAAACGCATTAAACTAAATTCCATTCAATGGACCTCATTGTGATAGTGTACATGAATTTGAATCGCTGTAATTTCGAAAAGTCATGTAAAACTCTAATCTACCTTTGCGTTAATAAATGGTAAAAGCCATCAATATATAGTAAAAATTTAAAGTTTCCGTGAAAATATTAATAATGTAAAAGCTAATCCCAAGTATATGGTTACAGTATCAATTGATATAGGTGGGACTTTCACTGATATTATTGTAATAGATGAAGAAATACACTATTATAAAGTTCCAACAACGCCTGCCAATCCTGAACAGGCTGTCATGGACGGATTAAGTAAATACCTTAATAAAAATATTGATGAGTTTGTGCATGCAACAACAATCGCTACAAATTCACTGCTGGGGCAGTATGGCCTTGAATTGCCAAAAACCGCCCTTCTGACCACAAAGGGTTTTAAGGATGTAATAGAAATAGGAAGGCAGAACAGGCCTGAACTTTATAATCTTGATTTTCACAGGCCCAGATCACTTATACCATCAAAATTGCGCTATGAGTTAGATGAACGTACTGATGTTAATGGGCATATACTTAAAAAGGTTGAAACATCTGATCTTGAATCCATAAGGGCATCTATGGCTAAAAATAATGTAAAATCCCTTGCAATATGCTTTTTGCATTCCTATTTAAGGCCTGAAAATGAAATGAATATTAAGAATTATTTATCAAAATACTTTGATAATATTTCCATATCATACGATGTTTCACCGGAACCCAGGGAATATGAAAGGACATCAACTACGGTTGTTAATGCTGTCCTTATGCCTGTGGTTTCGGGCTATCTCAAAAGATTGAAGTCTGTACTGGATAAATTCGGTTCGCCGGAAATAAATATGATGTCCAATGCAGGAGGCCTGGTTTCCGTTGATGAAGTTATTAAAAAGCCGGTCAATATAATAGAATCAGGGCCAGCAGCAGGGGTAATTGCAGCCAGTGAATTTGCAAGCATTCTTGGCATTGACCATGTAATAAGTTTTGATATGGGTGGAACAACATCAAAGGCAGGTACGGTTATTAACTATAATGTGGACATCACCGCAGAATATGAGGTTGGCGGATCTTCACACCATGGGCGTATAGTGAAAGGATCCGGCTATCCTGTGAGGTTCCCATTTATAGACCTTTCAGAAGTGTCATCAGGCGGTGGCACAGTTATATGGAAAGATAAAACAGGTGCACTTAATATAGGGCCTATGAGCGCAGGGTCTGAACCGGGGCCTGTTGCATATAACAGGGGTGGAAAAGAGCCTACACTTACAGATTCAAACCTTGTCATGGGCATTATAAATGATAAAATGTCTGGTTCTGACAAAATATTAAGGAAAGACCTGGCTTTAAAAGCACTCCAGAAGCTGGGCGATCCATATGAAGTGGCCGAATCAGCCATTAAGCTGGCAAACCTTGAAATGGCCAGGGCCATAAGGCTTGTTACTGTTGAAAGGGGGCTTGACCCTACTGAATTTACATTATTTGGCTTTGGCGGGGCAGGGCCGCAGGTTACCATGCCTGTTGCTGATGAGCTCGGAATAAAAAATGTAATAATACCTCCAGAACCTGGAGTATTCAGTGCTCTCGGGCTAATGCTTGCAGATATAAAATACGAAGCCAGAATGTCATATCCCGAGGATCTGAAAGCCGGATTCAATGAACTGGAACAGAGGCTTACGTACCAGGTAAAAAATCCTGAATTTATAAAATATGCCGATTGCAGGTACGTTGGGCAGGGGTCAGAGCTTACAATACCTGTTGAAATAGTAGACAGGGATGAGATCATAAAATCCTTTACTGATACCCATAACAGGACTTTTGGCTTTACACTGGATCGCCCGGTTGAAATACTTACTATCAGGGTTTTTGCAATAAAGAAAAGGGTAAAACCTGATATGCATAGTGTAAAAAACAAGGAACTGGCTCCACAGAAGAGAAATGTATACATAAATGGCAAATGGGAAAATGTTGAGGTTTACCAGCGGAATTCATTGCCAGTAAAGAAGGAGATAAAAGGGCCATCTGTAATTGAAGAAGATGGGTCAAGCACCTTTGTTCCGCCTGGATGGACAATATTCCGCGGAGAAAATGATGAATTGAGGGCGGTGAGATTATGACTGATTGGGAAATAGTTGGAAAGGCTACACAGTTTATAGCAGAGGAAATGGGAGTTGCGTTAAAGAGATCGGCCATATCGCCTAACATAAGGGAAAGAATGGACCACAGCTGTGCAGTGCTTGATTCAGAAGGGCGCATAATAGCACAGGCAGAACACATACCTGTACATCTAGGATCATTTAAAATCGGTTCAAGAAATATTATAAATTATATGAGGGAAAAGAAAATTACATTGAAAGAAAATGAAATGCTCATAACAAACGATCCATATATTTCTGGCACACACCTGAACGATGTTACAATTATAGCTCCGGTATATGATAATAATAAACTATTCTGTTATGTGATTAATAAAGCACATAATGTAGATGTTGGCGGCCCTGTCTTTGGCAGCCTTAACCCGGAGGCACGCAATCTATACCAGGAAGGGCTTATAATACCACCGGTGGTTATAACCCCGGACATTATCAGAATGATACTTGCTAATTTTAAAGACCCGGAAACAGCCAATGGAGATCTTAATGCCCAGATATCCGCCAACAGGATGGGGATAAATAGAATAAAGGAGTTAATGGCCAAATACGGGTCAGATGAGATAAAATCATCATGGAATTCACTAATAGACCATTCCAGAGAACTTTCGTTAATGGCACTCAAAGAATGGGAGGCAGGTGAATATAAGGCAATAGATTATCTTGAAAAGGGAATTGAGAAAATAAATATAAATATAAATTTAAAAATAAGTGCAGGTGGCGTGGTAGCTGATTTCGATGGCACGCATGGGGAAATTGAGTATCCACTGAATGCAGTAGAAGGTGTCACGTTCTCTGCTGTGGCATATGCAATAAGAAGTGCAATGCAATATTCTATACCCACCAATGACGGCTTTTATTCCGTGATTACTATTAAGGCCCCGGAACGCTCTCTGGTAAATCCTGAAAGAAATTACCCTGTCTCAGGAGGAAATGTTGAAACAACCCAGAGAATAGCCGATGTTACATTAAGGGCATTAAGCGAGTTTCTATATTATATCCCGGCTGCCTCATCAGGGACAATGATGAATCTTATGCTGGGCGGGAAATATGGAAACAAATACTGGTCTTACTATGAAACAATAGGCGGTGGCAATGGCGGGAGGTACGATTCCAATGGAGAATCCGGGATACATAGCAATATGACAAATACTTTGAACACTCCAGTTGAAATAGCTGAAAAGGAATATCCATTCTTTTTTACAAAAAATAACCTGAGAAAGAATAGTTATGGCAAAGGAAAGTATCACGGCGGAGAAGGTATTGTAAGGTCATTCAAGGTACGCAGCAGAACCTATATATCGGTTATTGCAGACAGGTTTATAATACCACCATGGGGGCTTCATGGAGGTTTCCCTGGAAAAACCGGAAAAATTTATATACTCAGCAATGGTCGCAAGAAGTCCATGCCGAGTAAATTTTCCACCGTACTTGAGGAAAACGATGAAGTAGTAATTGAAACCCCGGGTGGAGCAGCATACGGGGAGAAACAATAACTTCCTTATATTCCACGTTCTGCTAAAATTTATCTATATTTCCACTATTTAATATTATTATAAGTATATCTGTTGTAGATACACCTGATGATAGGCAAAACAAATCAGTATATCTATTTAAAATTCATATTTATATTTTTTATTATGGTATTTATATTATGAACCCTGATGGACGAAATGGTGGTGAATACTATTACTGATAAAATAAAAACAGCCAGGAAGGAATATAGCATGCCAAAAATAAACTGGCCATGTATTTCCATATATCTGCTAAATCTGTAAAAATAGTATATCTGGTATAAACTGATTATTACAATACCATACCAGACAAAAAAATATTTGACCCACTGGAAATTTTCTATGACAGCAACAAATTTTTTTGTTAGATCATCCTTTTTGCCAAGGAATTTGTAGATGCTTGTTATTGCATTTTCGGCGTCCGGAATAATATTTTCAAATAAAGAATCCACCGAGTCCAATTTTCCATCATTAAGATTTTCTATTATCAAGTCCATGTTATTGAGTAATTTATCATTGTAAATGAAAACTATAAATGACTTTATAAATTCCATATCTAAAATATTTTCAACATTCTTAATTCTGTTATCCATGGCATTTAATAGATGCTTTATGTACATGGTTAGTAAAATATACGAAACTCCAAAAACCAGGATCAATGTAATATCTAATACATACACAATAAATTAGATATGCCGATTACTTATGCACTATGTAAAATTAATATGTACCACTGATATTTTTAATTACATGTTTCTTATGCTCTCCAGTTTGTGCATATATTCTATGCCATAACTGGTTATTTTATACCTAATTGTTTTGTCCTGTTCAGTCGCCTCAATAATTTTTTTCTCAATCATTGAGTCTATCAAATCAATGCAATATTTGTAGTTCAAATTACATCTGTATACAATATTTGTAATATTTAGGTCTGTCTCCCTAATTGTTTCAAGTATGTTTAATATAATTTCATCTTTATTCCTTCTCCTATTTTTGTCTACACTGTTCTCCATCAGCCAATTCTTATGGACCTTAATGCTTATTTCTAAATCTCCGTTTAAGAGTTTAATAGTTTTCATGAGGCTAATAGAATATGTGTTGCAATAATATTTTATCTTTTGATCAATAATTCCAGAATAAAGTGCTATTTTCTTAACAGTATTATTTTTATAAAAATTATTCACTTCCGATAAAATTTTCAGTTTATTATTTGTGTTGCCTGATAGATTAATCAGGACCAATTTTATATCTCCATCAAATACAAATACAGACATACCCTCTGAAATCTTCTCCAGCGTAAAAATGAAATTCCCACTATTGTTATTTATAAAAATATCTCCCAGTGTTAGTGTGTTGCATAATTCATTTCAATTTAATAATTATTCCATAATAAATTTAAAACTTAAAAGGAAAACCCCCTATATAGTGAAATATAGGGGTGATTTGCTTTGACTCCACAAATCAATAATAAAATAAATAGAAGTATAAAAAGGTACTGGATTGGATCAAACAGGAGATGGGAAAAGTATAATGAATCACTTGCAGATAGAATAGAATACCTTGCAGATCTATCATTCATAAGGGATTATGATTCTCTATTGGAGGAAAATAATAATGGTAAAATAGGACATCCATACAAAGTACCCGATGCATTGATAATGTATTTAGCTAGATTAAGATCTATATTCAATGTTCCATTCAGGTCACTTGAAGGCATGTTAAGGTCCTTAGCAATTATAGCTAATATAAAATCAATATCATATAGTGAAATATTCAGGAGGATAAGGAGAATTAAGCCAGATCTGAATAGCAATATTAACAGTAAGCTGGATTGCATTATAGATTCTACTGGCTCTAAGATAACAATAAGGGGAGACTATTTAAGGCATAAATGGCATAGGAAAAGGAATGGATGGCTCAAATTACATGTAATAATATCATTAAAAGATGTTACTGTATTATCATTCACAATTACAGATGAGCATACACATGATTCTAAAGCTGCTAGAAAACTATTGAGTAAAATGAAAAATAATATTCTAAGAATATTTGGAGATAGGGGATATGATTCAAAGTATATTTACAATATGTTCGGATATAATGCAATAATACCTCCCAGGAAAAATGCTTCTACCAAATCCAGAGGTTCATCCACAAGGGCCAGGATTGTAAGATATATTAAAAAGAATTCTATGGAACAGTTGAAAGAGAACAATAGCTATGGCAAAAGGTGGCTCGTGGAAATATATTTTTCAGGATTAAAAAGAGTAATGACAGAGATAATTAAAGCTAAGAAAATAGAGTATATTATACAGGAATTAGCTCTTAAGGTAGTCAATTACAATATTATGAGGGGGATGACACATGCCTATTAATTATGCAACACACTACATTTTATGAATAACATTTATGTTTCATTTATTTCTCGAACTTACTGTGTAACCAGTAGCTTTATTTATCCATATTTCCATAGCATATTACAGATCTTGCAATTTATCCGGATAGGAAAGTTTTGTAATTTTGATAAATTCCACACCCTGCTTTATATATAACATAATTATTACAATAATATGAAAATACTGTCGTGGAATGTAAACGGAATCAGGGCTGCGGTTAAGAATGGAATAATAAAAACTCTTGAAAATGAAAATCCTGATATAATACTTCTGCAGGAAGCGAAAGCCGATAAAATGGACATACCTGAAGAATTGCACCATACTGGATATAAAATATATGTAAATCCGGCAGATAAAAAAGGATACAGTGGCACAATGGCCATGGCAAAACAGGAACCATTAAGTTACACCACAGGAACAGGTGAAAATAATAAAGATGTGGAAGGAAGAATACAAACACTGGAATACGATAATTTTTATTTAATCAATTCATATTTCCCGAACTCACAGCACGGGCTCACCAGGCTTGACTACAAAATTCAGTTTAACAGGGAGATACTGGAATATATGGATAAGCTGAAAGCTAAAAAACCTGTAATCATTACAGGCGATTTCAACGTTGCACATGAAGAAATAGATATAGCAAGGCCAAAGGGGAACGAAAAAAATGCTGGATTTACTATTGAGGAACGGGATTCTATGACTGAAATTTTATCACACGGCTATGTAGACACATACCGTTATTTCCACAAGGAACCCGGGCACTATTCATGGTGGTCATACAGGTTCAATGCCCGTGAAAAGAATATTGGCTGGCGCATAGATTATTTTCTTGTAAGTGATAATTTTATTGGGAAAGTTGAGGATTCATTGATTCTGGAGAATGTTACAGGTTCAGACCACGCACCACTTGAACTTATATTAAAACAGTGATTGGACAATTCTCTTTTTCCATTATATATTAAAGTATTATTTTGAAAATTTTTGGAAGTGGCCTGGTTTTTACTAAATCTTTCTATTTATCTATTTCAGAATGCCTTTTTATTTTCTTCCATCCGAAACCTTTGAACCGTTCCTCATCTTCCACTTTGCCTCTTTCGTGGTATCCATATGCTTCCCAGTACCCATCCTCATATTTCTCCATTAATTTAATTTCGGTGACCCATTTTGCACTTTTCCACCCATAAAGGGATGGCATAAATGGCCTTGCAGGAAATCCATGCTTAACTCCAAGGGGCTTGTCATCTATTCTAAGTGCCAGTATGCTCTTTTCATCCACTGCATCATCAAATGGAATAGGTGTATCATAACCATCTGCACAGACAAACATTACCCATTCGGCCTCAGGTAAAGGTTCAGATTTCATTATAAGATCCTTCAATGACGGCCCGCTAAATTTTGCATCTTTAATTGACCATTTTGTGACACAGTTGAAGTCTGAAATATATTCAATTCCATCCATTTTATTTAATTCCTGATATGTATATTCTGCAGGTTTTTTTACAAGCCCGGTAACCTTTAAAGACCATTTATTTTCATCTATTGCAGGACCTCCCAGTGCATCATATATAATCCAGCTGTTAACATAATACTGGCCGGGGTTTTTAATCTCAATTTTTTCCATTGGTCAATCATATTTATTTACTATTTAACAATTTTTTAAGCTATTTTTAAAATATATTGTATTATCCAATCTGATCATGGCTATAAATTATTATATTATGGAATTATCACATTTCATGCTCATGATTTATATTTTGCTTCCAGTGGCTATTGTTGGCCTAACTATCCTTATTGCCGGGCTACACATGGTAGCACCAGACCACTGGACATCCATACTATCATATTCCCTCCAGAAGAAATTCAGAACAGGAAAGATTGGCACAATGTCATTCAGCTTAGGCCTTATTCATGGAATCTTTTCATCTATTTTATCATTTGGAATAGCCATACTTGGGATGTACTTTTTGCCAGAGTTCTACTTAAAAATATTTGCTGTGGCGCTGCTTGTCTTTGTTGCTCTGTATATAATCCTGAACGCAATGCATGAGAAGAAGTCAGAGGATTCCAGGGGCGGTGAAATAGAGAAATCCATATTGCTGGTAAGCATAATACCTGACCCTGCTATAGTCCCGATCATATTGATTGCTGTAGTTTATGGCATCCACTTTGTATATATAACGCTGATAATATTTGTTCTGGCTTCTGCCCTGGCACTTCTTCTGGTGACATTGCTTCTGAGCAAAATACTGATGAAAAAACTTGCTACCTTCACACCACAGAAAATAGATTATCTTGTTGCAATTATACTGTTATTAACAACTCTATTTGTATTATTTTAATTCATAAATAACATTTACTATTATAATATCAGGTATTATGTTGTTAAGCCTTTTGACAATTTATGGTTCAGTAGTACTGACCATGATGATGATTTTTTATCTGCTGGAATCACGTTCTCCTGTGTATTCGCTTTTCTTCGGCATTACCTGTTTTGGCTCAGCAATTTATGGAATTCTAGCAGGTGTGTATCCATTTGGTGCTATAGAATCGGTCTGGGGGATATTTTCCATTAACAGGTATGTCAAAAGAATAGGCAAAGCTAAAAAAAGTGAAAAACAATAATATTTATATTATCCTGATAAATTTTAAAAAATGAAAAAGGGCTACATTATAATAGGCATTGTGATAATGTCCTTTAATTCCCTTTATCAATATTCATGGGATGTTTTCGAACCATTGCTTAAAACCGGCCTGAACGTTACTCTAGTCCAGGTTGAAGTTGCCTTTACGCTCTTTGCCATATTCTCAACCGGTTTTCAGGGCATTGGCGGCTATTTTGCCGATAAGAATGGGCCTAGAAATATTGGCATATTATCTGCCATTCTGTCATCCATCGGTTTTTTAGGGACATCATTTATCCATAACCTGTATTTATTCTATGTACTGTGGTCCCTCGGAAGCATAGGGGAAGGCATACTCTATGGCATATCCACCAATTTAGCGGTTAAATGGTTCAAAGGCAGGAGAGGTTTTGCAGTAGGGCTTGTCTCCCTGGGTTTTGGCCTTGGTGCAGCAGTTGCAAATATATTCATAGCAAAGGCCGTTTCATTCAGGACACCAATGCTGATAATAGGGATTGCTGAAATAATCATCCTGCCAGCCCTGCTTATGAAAGCCAGATACCCGGAAACCGCCAAGCTGACAGGCGAAAAGACATCAAAAAACCTTAAAAACACAAGATTCTGGATACTTTATATCTCATTTATCCTGGGTGCTGTTCCATTAATAGTAATTTCAGCTTCATTTGGATATCTGGGCGAAACATTGCCGCTCGTAGAATTTACCATTCTTGTATCCCTGTTCCCTCTGCTCAGTGGTGTAAGCAGGCCCATACTGGGGTATGTATCAGATCTAATAGGGCGGGTAAAGGTTGTAATGCTGATAGATTCATTCCTGATACTGGGTTCAATATTCCTGATCTTAAGGTTATATGTTTTCGCTATAATCTTTATCGGGTTCTTTGGAGGTGCCATGATTTCAATGTACTTTTCACTTGTTGGTGATATTTTTGGCACCAGGTTTTCAACTGCAAACAACGGTATATTCTATACGGGAAAAGCAATATCCGGGTTCATGGGAAGTACAATTTTTGCGGCACTATTTCTATTTGACCATGAAATATCCTTCATATTTGTCCTTATATCCAGCATAGCTGCAATAATGTTCCTTCTTGCATCGGTACCGAAGAAAAAGCCAAATGTATAATTTTTTATTTAAATAAATGATTATCAACAATGGTAAATACAGACGAGGCGGTTATAGCAAGATTCGAATATGACAGTTATAAATTTGAAATCCTTGTTGACCCTGATGCAGCTTCCCGTATACGGGCGGGAAAAATAGATATTGAAAACGATCTGGCACTGCCTGAAATATTTAAGGATGCCAGAAAAGGGGAAAGGACAAACGAGGAAATACTTAAACGGGTTTTTAAGACTACGGATATAGGGCAGATAGCTATAGAGATAGTAAAAAGGGGGCAGATACAGCTTACCACAGAACAGAGGAAGGAAATGCTGGAACTCAAAAGGAAACAGGTTATTAACGAAATTGTAAGGGAAGCTATAAATCCCCAGACAAATACACCTATTCCTGTAACCAGGATAGAGGCGGCTATGGAGGAAGCAAAGGTACGGATCGACCCTTTTAAAAGCGTGGACGAACAGGTACAGGCAGTGCTAAAGGCAATAAGGCCATTGATACCCATAAGGATGGAAAAGGCAAGGATGGCTATCAGGCTAACCGGAGATGCCTACGGGCGCCTTTATGGTGACATTTCAAGAATGGGAACAATACTTAAGGAAGAATGGTCCAATGCCGGCGATTATATATGTGTCATAGAAATTCCAGCCGGCATGCAGGGAGACCTCATTGACCTTGTCAATAGAAAAACCAGCGGGGATGCAGATGTTAAATTATTGAAATGATTTTTAAAAGTTGGCATTATTAAAATTATTTATATAATATTTTAAAATTAATCACAAAGATAAATATATTACGAAGGTATATTTCATAAAGTAAAAGGTGTATTCAATTGGAAACAAAAAAAATAGTTTATCCGGGGGACAAAATAGAAATAGCTGAATTGAAACCCCGAAATGGCATGTATGAATATAATTCGGAATTCTTCTCTGAATACTTTGGAGTAATTCAGGAAAGCGAGAAATTTATTGACGTTGCTCCATTTAATAGTCCATATTTGCCAAGGGCAAACGACAAGATAATAGGGAAAATAATGGATATAGGTCCCACTATGTGGACAGTTGATATTAACTCTCCATATTATTCCCTATTGCATATGAACGATACTCCCTGGCATGTTTCATCCGGGGACCTCGAGCGTTATCTGAACGTGGGCGATTATATATACGCCAGAATATCGGTATCCAACGAAATTAAGGAAAGCTGGATTTCGTTAAGGGATAATGGAATGAGAAAGCTTGAGTCAGGCAGGATAATATCGGTAAAGCCTCCGAAGGTTCCACGTGTTATCGGGAGAGGAGGAAATATGATAAATATCATTAAAAACTATACCGATACAAAAATAATTGTAGGCCAGAATGGATTTATATGGCTCGATGGCAATGTAGATAATGTTAAAAAAGCCATAGATGCAATAAGGCTTGTGGAAAAAGAAGCACATACAATAGGATTAACAGACCGGATGGAAGAATACCTCAAGAATATGAAAGGTGAAAATTGAATGGAAGGAAATATAAAATTGATGAGAGAAGATGGGCTCAGGCTTGATGGGAGGTCATTGAATGAAATGCGCCCCATAAAGATCCAGACAGGAGTTGTGGAACGCGCAGATGGTTCAGCATTTATAGAATGGGGTGCTAATAAAATCATTGTTGCAGTATACGTAAGGGAAGCCTATCCAAAACATGCCCAGAATATTGACAGGGCTATAGTAAAGGCAAGGTATAATATGTCAGGATATTCAGTAGAGGAGAGAAAACGCCCGGGTCCGGACAGAAGGACCATGGAAATATCGAAGGTTGTTTCGGAAGCATTATCTTCTGCAATTGTCCTTGAAAAGCTCCCGAGGGCTGAAATTGATGTGTTTATCCAGGTTCTGGAAGCTGATGCAGGCACAAGAATAGCGAGCCTTACAGCTTCATCAGTGGCTGTTGCAGATGCCGGTGTTCCCATGAGGGATCTTGTAGTAGGATGTACTGCAGGAAAGGCAGATGGAAAGATTGTACTTGACCTTTCAAAGGATGAGGACAATTTCGGCCAGGCAGATATACCGATGGCTATTTTGCCCAGAACTGGAAAAGTAGTATTATTACAGCTTGACGGGGACGTTACAGAAGAAGAGTTTAATGAAGCCACATCGATGATGATGGATGCAATGCCAAGAATTTCGGAATTGCAGAGAAACGCTTTGATGAGCAAATACAGTATAGAGGATGGTGAATAAAAATGCCTATGGATTCAAGTGCAGTATTATCTGAAATTAGAAAAGGATTTATCCTGGAAAGCATAAAAACAGGGAAACGCCTGGATGGAAGGGGGCTTCAGGATTACCGTGAAATCAAGATAACAGAAAATTTTGTCCCCAAGGCAGCAGGTTCTGCCATGGTTGAAATCGGTAAAACAAAGGTTGTAGCCGGCATAAAAGTAGAAGAAGGAGACCCGTTCGAGGATTCTCCTGATAGCGGTGTAATGGCACTGAACATAGAATTGCTGCCAATGGCATTCCCAACCTTTGAATCAGGGCCACCCAGTGAGCAGGCTATAGAGTACTCCCGTGTGGTTGACCGTGGAATAAGGGAAAGCAAAATGGTTGATACATCAAAGCTTGTAATAGAATCAGGAAAAAGAGTCTGGATGATATTTGTGGATATCGATGTCCTGAACTATGACGGGAATATAATAGATGCCGCAACCCTCGCTGCTGTGACAGCTTTGAAAAACACTGTTGTCCCTGCATCGAAAATCGGGCAGAAAGATTATAGCCTTCCTATTAACGCAACTCCTGTATCAATTACAATGGTTAAAATAGGAGATGAAATAGTATGTGACCCCGACCTCGAGGAGGAACAGGTTTCCAATGGAAGGATAACGGTAACTATAGCTGAAGACCATAATATCCATGCCATGCAGAAAGGTGATATAGGAGAATTTTCGCTTGATGAAATAAGAAAAGCTATAAAAACATCAAGTGATATAGGTAATAGATTAAGAGAATCATATTTGAGGTAATTATATGACAAAACACACAGTAAAAGTAGGGGCTTCAGGACGTTTTGGGCCAAGGTATGGTGTTACCGTAAGGAAAGCATGGAATAAAATATATAAACAGAAAATCAGTTTCTACACATGCCCTTCCTGCAAACAGAAAAAGGTAAAGAGAGTAGCGAATGGAATATGGGAGTGCAGGCACTGCAGCTATAAGTTCGCAGGTGGTTCATACACTCCTGAATACAGCAGTGAAATCGTTAAGGAGATAAACAACCATGTATAAATGTATCAGATGTGGAAGGCAGCTTGAAAAAACCTTCGGAACCACAGATATAGAATGTGAATGTGGTTCAAGGGTATTTATAAAAGAAAGGCCTAGCGTCGAAAAAATAGTGAAAGCAAGATAATTTTTTTATGGACGATTTTATAAATTTATTTTCACATAACCTGTGCATCAGATGTACCGGGCGTATTTTTGCAAATATTGATACTGGAATGACAGATTATCAGAGAGGCACTATGCTTGCATTTGCCTATAAATCATTTTATGGAACATACAATGCCCCGGATACCTGTTGGCTCTGCAATGGAATTTTTAATGAATTCGATAAATACTTTAACATGGTAAAAGATGCTATAGGAACAAAGGAATACACAACTATCCTGATAGGATCAAAATTTGATCCAGAAACGTTGCTGGAAGAGGCAAAAATACAGAATAAATACGGCAATAATGGAGAAAGCATTAAAAAAGAATTTAACAGGGAATTTGGAAAATATTTTTCCAGCATTTCTGGAAAAGAATTCTCAAAGGATGCTGATATAGTTATTGAGATAAATACAATTTATGATAATGTAAATTTAATCATAAGGCCACTTTATATTTACGGTACATATAAAAAGGAACGCAGGGATATACCGCAGACAAGATGGATTAATGGCAGCGGGGATTCCATTGAATCGCTTATAGGTGAAAAGCTATTGAAATTCACCGGTGGAAAAAATTACAAATTGCACGGCTCCGGAAGGGAAGATGTTGATGTGATGATGCTTGGCAATGGGAGGGAGTTTATCATGGAAGTAGATGAACCTGAAATCAGAAACTTTTCCATAAAAGAATTCATGGAAGAAGTCAATAACTCAGGAAACGGCATATCAATTTCAAATCTCGAATTTACGGGCAAGAAAAGGGTAAAGGAGATAAAGGAAGCCACATACGATAAAATATACCGGGCAGTGGTTGAATGCAATACGCCCATAAACGAAAATACATTGCTTATGGCTGTTAATACGTTCAGGAATTTTACAATATCCCAGAGGACACCTACGAGGGTTATCGGAAATAGATCTGACCTTATTAGAAAAAAAGAAATAAAATATATAAATATAGAAGATATACATGATAAGGAAGCAGTAGTTAAAATCAGGTCTCAATCAGGCACATATATAAAGGAGCTGATAAATGGGGACGGAGGAAGAACCACACCCAGTCTCTCTTCTGTCTATGGATATGAATTAAAGGTAAAATGCCTGGATGTATTGAAAATAGAGAGGTGAATAAACATGACACGAATGTCTAATGGAACCAGATCAGGTTCAAGAAGTAAGTTAACGAAGAAGATAAAGCAAAGAGGAATGCCAAAGGTTAATAGCCTTTTAAAGAAATTTGAAATAGGCGAGACGGTTGCTGTTGTAATAGAACCGGCTATACAGAAAGGGATGCCATTTCACAACTTTCAGGGAAGAACAGGAAAAATAACAGGGATGCAGGGTAGTTGCTATATCCTGAAAATAAAAATTGGAAACACAGAAAGAAAAATAATATCAGCACCTGTTCATCTCAAGAGGTTGCCCCAATGAAAATAACCTATAAAACAAATAACGAAGTTTTTAATATGCTCAGTAACGTTGAAGAGCGAACTCCGAGCGAAAACGATACACTGGCATACGTTGAAAAATTTTTAAAATACGACAAAGATGCTGATTTAAAGCAGATTTATAATGATATAAGCAAGGTACACAAGCTTCCACGGGAAGCAATAGTGAAAATTATAGACATTAAACCGTCTTCCACTGAAGAGCTAATGGCAATATTAAACTCATATAATGTTGCTGCCGATAACAAAGTTTTAGATAGTATATTGGATATACTTCGGGTTTTATAAATGGAAGAGTACGCTTATATCATAGATTTTCTACCCCAGGGCAGGGCAGACGATAAGAATTTCCGCAAATCGCCCCTTATACTTGCAATAGGTGAAAGTGAATTCAAATTACTTGAGATTATTCCGAAGGTGGACGCCGTAGTTACTGTAGGCGATAAGATTTATATTGGGAAATCACCTGAAAAGAGAGATAAAATAATTTCAATCAAGAGGCGGATAACCTATAAAGATCTAACCAGTGCAGCTATAAGTGAGCTTCCATACACAATAGAGAATATAATAGACGACAATCCACAGAGATTCGTTGATTTTTTCAATAACGCAGAAGCAATTAACACCAGGATGCATACACTTGAACTTTTGCCAGGACTTGGAAATAAGAGTATGTGGTCTGTTCTTGACGAAAGAAAAAAGGGGCCTTTCAAATCATTTGAAGATATAAGTGAAAGGGTAAAAAGCGTACATAATCCAAAGAAAATGGTTGTGAACAGAATAATGGATGAACTGCAGAACAGATATGAGAAATATAAGCTGTTTGTTGCAAAATGACTGTTAACTTTGCAAAAAAATACGGACAGGTATTTTTAAACGATAAAAATATTGCTGCAAAAGAGGTCCGGCTCCTGGGAATTGAACCCGGAGACCATGTTCTTGAAATAGGCCCGGGCCATGGAATCCTTACCGGAATTCTACTATCTGAACCGGTAAAGCTAACTGCCATAGAACCAGACCATAGATTTTATGAGAGTTTGAAAATAAGTTATCACGATCATATAGTATCAGGCAAATTTAATATTATTAAAGAAAGTTTTCTTGATACGGAACCATCCTATTTTGACCATATTATAGGCAATATCCCGTATAATATTTCTTCACCCGTCCTGTTTAAAATTCTGGATTTTAACTTTAAATCTTCCATACTCATGGTCCAGAAGGAATTCGCCCGGAGGCTGGTAGCAAGGCCTGGTACAAAGGAATATTCCAGAATAACCATCAATACATCTGTGAGGTCAACAATTAAAATTCTTTTTAATGTTACAAGGAAGGTGTTTTCTCCAGTTCCAGATGTAGATTCTGCAGTTATTTCTATCATGAAAAAAGATGTTGACATAGATCTGGCAAATTTTGATAAATTCATAGCAAAAATATTTTCCATGAGAAGAAAAAAATTATCAACAATATTAAATTATAATGGGCCGTTTAGCGAAAAAAGGCCGGAAGAACTGGACTTAAGCCAGTTGATCACTCTTTACTCCCGGAATTAGTGCTGTTACCAACATTTCCGGTACTCTTGCTCAGTATATTGTTTAACGCAGTTGCTGTGAAGAACTGGGAAGTATCGCCTACTGTTGGTACATTCTGGGGTATCATTATTAGTGAACCTTTTCCTTCCAGGCCTATCTGGTAAACTATATCCATCCATCTTAACTGGAAAGCTGTAGGGTTGTTTGCATACTGTTTTGCAGCATCCACCATCTTTCCTGCTGCTTCAACTTCTGCAAGGGCAAGTGTAACCCTGGATCTCCTCTCCCTCTCTGCAGCTGCCTGCCTTGACATTGCATCCTGCAATGTTTGTGGAACAAGCACATCCCTGATTTCAACGGATGATACCTTTACTCCCCAGTGTTCTGTTTTCTCATCAATTATCTGCCTTGCTGATTCACCTATCTTTTCCCTTTCTGACAGTATTTCATCAAATGATGATTTTCCAAGAACTTCCCTTAAGGTTGTCTGTGCTGCGAGCTGTGTTGCAGCCGCATAATTTTCAACATTTAACACTGCTTTGTCCGGGTCAATGATCTGAAAATACATAACTGCATCGACATTTACTGGAACATTATCCTGTGTAAATGTAGATTCTGTTTTAAAAGCCACGGCCTGTATCCTCGTGGAAAGCACTACAGTAATTTTACTTATAATAGGCGTCACATAAACAAGCCCCGGCCCTTTCAATCCTGTATATCTTCCCAGTGTTAAAACCGGGGCCCTCTGCCATTCTTTCAATATATGAATTCCCGATAGTATAATTGCTACAATTATAATCAGTACAAGAATTAAAATAACTTCTCCAACATCAATAGCTACCATGATATAACAATGATATATTATATATAAACATTTTTAAATGTCATGATCGCCAATTTCCCTTAAATATATTGGGATATTACAGAAATTCGGTTTAAATGATTTTATATAAAATTAGCAAACTTCAAATTTTTGCCGTTAAATTTACCTTTTCCAGTAGAGAGAAATCAGCAAACCAACAGAACTTTTAAAATATGAAGAATTACACAGGTAATAATTTATGTGGTATTACACCGATTGCCGAAATATTAAACGTGAATTTTTATATATAGTATAATACTATACAACTATGTCTGGAATTGTAAGTTACGGGTCATATGTTCCAATATACAGGATAAAACCAGAGGAAATTGCCAGGATATGGGGCGACGATCCGGAAAAAATGAAGAATAATCTATTTATATTAAGCAAATCGGTACCTTCACCGGATGAAGATGTTGCTTCTATTTCTGTGGAAGCGGCAAGAAATGCCCTTAAAAGAATAAATATAAATCCGGGAGATATTGGCGCTATTTATGTTGGTTCAGAGTCACATCCATATGCCGTTAAACCGACAGCCACCATAGTGGCAGCTGCAATAGGGATGCCGCTTGAATACTTTGCCGCAGATTATGAATTTGCATGCAAAGCAGGTACTGCCGGAATGCAGAATGTTAAGGCAATGGTTGATTCCGGTTATATCAAATATGGCATTGCTATTGGATCAGATACATCGCAGGGTGCTCCAGGGGATGCTCTGGAATACAGTGCATCTGCGGGCGGAACAGCAATGATTATCGGAAAGGACAATGTAATAGCAGAAATAAATGATACATTGTCAGTATCAACAGATACCCCTGATTTCTGGAGGAGGGAAGGAGAACCATATCCCCGGCATGGAGAAAGGTTTACAGGCGATCCCGGATACTTCAAGCACGTTTTAGCTGCCTCAAAGGCAATGATGGAAAGAATGGGAACAAAAAGCAGCGATTATGATTATGTTGTATTTCACCAGCCAAATGGGAAATTCCCAACAAGGGCGGCAAAGATGCTTAATTTTACAGAAGAACAGTATAAAACTGGCCTTTTGACACCCTATATAGGGAATACATATTCAGGTTCTACAATGACCGGCCTATCAGCCATACTGGATGAAGCAAAACCGGGTGACAGGATTCTTGCAGTATCATTTGGTTCCGGTGCAGGCTCCGATGCCTTTGATATAACAATAACAGAAAATATGAAAAATTACCATCGTGAAAACGCTCCAGGTGTAAGAAAAATGATTGAAAATGTGAAATTCATAGATTATGCTATATATACAAAGTTTAGGAAAATACTGGTTATGGGTGATAGCCTTGAGTAATGAAGTTTATATTATCGGCGCAGGCGAAACAAAGTTCGGTGAATTATGGGACAAATCATTGAGAAATCTGGCAGTTGAAGCTGGATTGAAGGCAGTTGAGGATGCAGGGATATATTCAAAAGATATCGATGCAATTTATGGTGCGAATTCACTTGCTGGAATCATAAACATGCAGGAAAATATAGGCGCTCTGATCGCTGACTTTTCAGGTTTATCCGCTGAAGGAATACCTTCCTTAAGGGTAGAGTCATCTACAGCTTCCGGAGGCGCAGCGTTGAGGGACGCATACCTCTCCATAAAATCTGGAGAATATGACGTAGTTGTAGTTGGTGGTGTAGAAAAAATGACAGATATACACGGAAGTGACATACTTGAAAAATCGTCATCCATTCTGGATCGGGAATGGGAAGCCTTTTTTGGTGCTACGCCTGCAGCAATGGCAGCGCTTATAGCCAGGAAATATATGCACGATTTTGGAGTTGAGAAAGAAGCACTATCAATGTTTTCCGTAAACGACCATCTTAATGGTTCAAAAAACCCGGACGCACAGTTCAGGAATAAATTAACCATACAGCAGGCTATGAATTCAACTGCAGTTGCTGACCCACTGAATATGATGGATTGCTCTCCAATGAGCGATGGTGCAGCTGCAGTGGTTCTGGCTTCCGAGAGCTTCATTAAAAAGAACAAACGCGAGGGAGTACGCATATTGAGTTCAGCTGTGGCAGAAGACTATCTTTCTGTTGGCTCTAGAAAATCTATATACACATTGAACTCCACAAAGCTTGCAGTTGAAAAGGCATTGCGGAAATCAGGGATAAAAAGGAATGATATATCATTTATGGAGGTTCATGATTCATTTTCAATATTTGGTTTGCTGGAACTCGAGGACCTTGGATTCGCAGAAAAGGGCAAAGCAAAAGATCTTGTATACGATGAAATAAAGCTTAATGGCAGCATTCCTGTAAATCCCTCAGGCGGATTGAAAGCAAAGGGTGACCCATATGGTGCCGTTGGTGTTGGCCAGGCTGTAGATGCATACAGGCAGTTAAAGGGCAAGGCAGGCGATAACCAGATTAAGGATGCAAAATATGCACTTCTGCATAATATGGCTGGAACCGGGACATCATCAATAATACATATACTGGGTGAATAAAATGACAGAGTTATCGAGAATCTGGAGAGAAACAGAGTATAGATACAATCTTATCGGATTTAAATGCAAAAATTGTGGGAATTCATATTTCCCACCGAGGGATGTATGCCCTGTATGCCATAGGGAATCTATAGGAAAAATGGAAAAAGTAAAATTCAGTGGCAATGGAGAAGTAATATCTTACACAGTTGTGCATGATGCACCTCCAAGCTTTAAAAGGCAGGTACCCTATGTACTTGCGCTCATAAAGTTGTCAGAAGGCCCTGTAATTACTGCCCAGATAGTGGACTGTGATCCTGCAGATGTTGATATGGGGAAGAAGGTACATTCCGTTTTCAGGAAAATCAGGCAGGACGGGGACAGCGGTATAATAGAATATGGATATAAATTTGTATTAAATCTTTAATACACTATTTTATTATTTTTGATTAAGTACATAGAGGCATTCTGTTCATTTTAAACCATATGGCTTCATAGATTCATATTTATATAGCAACCTTCTACCAGGTAATTTTTCATTCCTGAATTTTAAATTCCCCAAAGATGTTGTGTTATAAAAAATACTTTTAACCTTATTGTAATATGACAGGTATGAAAATGTTGATAGCACACACACCGGATCCGGATGACGCCTTTATGTTTTACGCCATGTTTGAGCATAAAATCAAGACATCATTTGAATATGACCAGGTAGTAAAAGATATAGAAACACTGAACAAGGAATCTGTAGATTTAAAGTACGACGTCACTGCAATATCTGCAAATGGATATATGCATGTTTCTGATAAATATGACCTGACAACTTCTGGAGCAAGTTTTGGTATAAGTTATGGGCCACAGGTAATAGCCAAAAAAAATATTGACCTGAAAGGAAAGACTATAGCAAGCCCAGGAAAATACACTTCCGCAGAATTGCTGTACAGGATGTTTGCACCGGAAGCAGGCACATTAAAAGAGATACGCTTTGATAAAATCGTAAACGCAATTATGGAAAATGAAGTAGATGCTGGAATACTTATACATGATGAACAGTTGACTTATCAGGATAAGGGGCTTGTACCTGTTCTGAACCTTTACGATGAATGGAAAAAATATGCAGGGGACCTCCCCATACCTTTAGGATTTAATGCAATACGCAAGGATATGCCGATAGAGGATAAATTGAAATATAAAGCGGACTTTGAAAATTCAATAAAATATGCATTTGAACACGAAACTGACGCGGTAAAATACGCAATGAAATATTCAAGATACGATGACTTTGAGCTTGAAAGAAAGTTTATTTTAATGTATGTAAATGAACTCTCGGTAGATTTCGGTGAAAAGGGCCGGAAGGCACTGGACCTCTATTATAAAAGGGCTGCAGAAAAAAATATAATTAAGCCATTTAAACCTACCATAGTTTAAATATATAAAATATATTTTTTATAAAAATCAAAAACTACAATATTTGTGATAAAAATATCACAACAAGGATTTTTTAATAACAATTAGTTAATTTGTGAATTAAATTAACTTTAAATATTATTTTGTAATCGCAAAATGATAAACATGTTCAACATATCATACCCGGTTTGGGATAGTGCAATGTTTGCTTACACTATATCCGCTCATATCTTGCTGGTATCACTGAGTATGGGTCTGGCAATAACAGTAACTATAGCAGAATTCCTTGCACTGAAAAAGAAGGATAAATATTATGATACACTTGCATACAAACTTTCAAAGGCTCTTGTGATATTCTTTGCAGTGGGAACCGCTTCAGGGACCGTAATGGCTATGGAATTATTCCTATTCTGGCCATCTTTTATGAAGCTGGTTGGGGAAGTTGCTATGGGGCCATTCTACGTCGAAGTTTTCTCTTTCCTGCTTGAGGCTATAGCCCTTCCAATGTATGTATATTTCTGGAAAGATTTCAAAAACAGGTGGGAACACTGGGGATTAAGCCTCGCAGTTACAATTGGCACATACCTTTCTGCATTCACAGTTACTGAAATAAACGCATGGATGAATACACCTAATGGATTCGATGTTGCTAAATTTGTTACTACAGGAGCAGTAACCAATGTTAATCCATTCGCTCCATTTATCACAGCTTCGACGGCAGCAGAGGAACTTCACATGTCAGGTGCTGTATACTACGCTGGCATAGCCATGATTCTCGGATATCTTATATACAAATATTTGAAGACAACTAATATGTCTGAAAAAATGATCTACAGGAGAGGCATAAATATAACAGCAGTTTTCATGATTCTGGATATCATATATTTGGGCATAACCGGTTCAAATGAACTTTCAACTTTAATGGTAATAGAACCTATAAAATATACTGCACTGGAACTTGACCTGCATGCCACAATAGGGACGTCATTCGCTACCATGGCACCGGAGCATATATTCGGAGTATTAATAAATCATAAGCTTGCATATGCTCCCTCATTCCCTTATATCCAGTCTTTGCTGGCATTTCCTTTAACATTCGGGAAGGGATCTATTCCCGGGCTTATACCTTTAACGACATATAAGGGTGTTACTGATTACGGAGTATGGCCACCATACATAGTGCATGACACCCTTGACCTTATGGTAGGGTTTGGTGTTTTAATGGGATTATACTGGCTCTATGTTGTGGTACAGTATTTCAGGAAGAAAGACCCGTTAAGCCACAGGTTCACACTCCTTGGTGGGATAGCAGTTGCAATAATGGGTGTATTTACCATGGAAGATGGATGGTACACAGCCGAAGTTGGCAGAGTTCCATACATAATAAGATCACCTGTGCCCGGAGGTTTTGTTGTTGACGGTGTAAAACATTACGGTACTATGACAATTGCTCAGGCTGCCTCAACATCACCACTTGTGTTTCCACTTGGAATTGCAATTATCATATTCTATCTCGCAGTATTCCCCTTAACGTTCTATTTCGCGGGAAAGGTAATGAAATTATCAAATGTGGACGAAGACCTTAAACTTGGTGAAGATGACATAAAAATGGAAGACGAAAGAAAGGCGAGGAAATCTGTTTCTGCGAAGGCAGGTATGAGGTGAAATAAATGGCGAACTTAATTTATGGCATAAATTTCGATGTACTATTTTTAATTGTGGTTGTAGCATCCATGGTTACAATGTTTGCAACAGAATTAATGGCTATAGTTCCAATAGCAACACGTTTTAAGGATAATAAAACAAGGGTAAATGTTCTATCATACATAGTCCCTGTGTGGGAAGTTGTGGGTACATTTTTTGTTCTCTGGCTGGTAGATATGGAGAATGTTATACCTGTGCTGATGCCTTCAATTGCATATGCCCTATTTCCATTATTTGCAGTATTCATATTTTTCCTTGTGGTAAGAAACTCCTTTATCATATACGCAGAATTCGTATGGCATGAAAACAAATATTTTGATGAGAGAAAATTATACGCTGTATACTCTATAGCAACATTTATTATGGGAATAATGGCATTATCAGTACTTGCTGCCATAACAAGCGGATACGGTGTGCATATTTACGGATTCGTTAAAGGTTCATCTACGAGCTATGCAAGTAGTTACACAAATTTTGGAGTTTTCTATTCACATCTTGGAGTTATAGGATTTATTATCGGTGCACTTATACTTGCAAATGGAATTGGAATGGTATTTTACAGGTTAACAGATATAAAAACAGCAATGGGGAAATTCCTTCCATTAATACTGGTTATAGTCGGCCTGGCAATATTCATGCCCTCTTATTATTCTATCAGTGCCAAGGATTATTCTGTCAATAATGCGCTTATAGTAATACCCATAGTGCTTGCTCTGGTAATACCTATACTGTATGCATTTAAGGGAACAACTCATCTTGCATCATATAAGCCGTTTATTGTTATTCTTACTATAATATCTATAACTTTCCTTGAACTGAAGGCTTACCCCTATGTATTCGGGAGCGCCAATATGGCAGCATATATACCCAAAGTTACGACGAATTCTGCTATGGAATACCTTGCTTTTATAATTTCGGTAGTAGGTGGAATATGGCTTGTATTTATGATGATATACTATGCTTACGTATCCAATCATAGAATAGCCAGGCTAATACCTGAACAAAAGCCAACTGTAAAAGCTCCAGAACCAAAACATTAGATAAAAATTTTATATACCTTTTTAAACTGTAGTTGTGAGGGGCTGTGGGGTAGCTTGGCATCCTACGGGCTTTGGGAGCCTGAGACTCCGATTCAAATTCGGGCAGCCCCATTTTTATTTAACAAAAGTGTATAGTTTTGTAGTCATGATATATGGTATATTTGAAAATTGTGAGTTATCCCGGTTATTGAGTCATTTTATAACTCCATCTTTTTCTGATAATTCTCAATTCTAGAATAAAGGATTAAACTAATCCCCAGACTATCCAGTTATCTGGAAACTTTATATTTGTAGCTCTATAATATAAAGCCAATTCGCCCTCGTGAAAAATCTCATGTTCGGTTATCATACCCGTCAACTGTAATGGGCTAATATTTCTGAAGTTTTCTCCGAGATATTTCATAGAGGGAGTACAATCTATCCACTTATCTGAAACTTTCTGGCTGCTATATGTCAGAACCATACTGGAGAATTCCTCCATAACGCATTTCAGCTCTTCTAGCAGTTCCTGTTTATTATTTTCCAGCAAATGGTTAATATCTTTCCTATAAAAGTCAAGGGTTCCAGATTGTAAAGCATCTAAATAAGAATTTCTAACGTCCAGTATATGCCTGAATTGTTTACCGAATGATCCCGAATTTTTTATCGGGATAATTTCAAGACATTCTGAATCAATAGATTCCAGTGCGCTATGAATTAAACCTCCGTGAAATCTTAAAGTTTTAACCATTTCCCGTAACGAAATGCCCATAATATAAAATTATAATCAGGATATAAAAATTATGATGGTATTCATTTTTCAGGTCTTACAATAAATAATTCACATTATTACTAACCGTGAAAAAATAGTGCTATGCATATCTTATAAATTTAATATACAATAAAATCATAAAGATATACCGCTATGATGATATTTACAAATAAATGATTTGATGATTAATGACGGGCAAGCTGAGCGGTATAAAATTTATTTATTCTTTTTTATAGAATGAACTTACTTCTAATCTGTCCCCATTATGGTCATAAACATACAATTTGCCATCTTCGTCTACGGTCTTCATATGGTGTCCATCACAATATGGTTTATTTTCCGACAGGCCACATGCACATATATGAACCTCTTTATCGCCTACCTTTACCATATATGGTTTGTCCCTTTCATGCAAAACAATTCTAGACATGATTAAACATGATGAATTAATATATATGTTTAATGTTTCAACTCTAATCAGTCATATTTAAGTAGATCCGTATAATGTTTTTGCATGGATTATCTCGATGAAAAATCTATGGATATTAATTATGCCAGTACCTATGGTGATACATATAAACTGATGAAACAGGCAGGCAAATCCATATCAGATTTTGTGGAACATACAATCCCTCCTGGCAAATCCATAGCAATAATATGTGGCACAGGAAATAATGCCGGGGATGGTATATGTTCCGGCGAGTATCTTCTTAAAAAGTATAATGTTTCTGTCCTGCTGATTAAAGATGTGAAAGGATTAAAAACGCAGGAAACCAGGAGAGCTATAAATGATTACAATGGGGCATACTACCCATTATCTTCCCTTGATGAGCTTATTTCCCGATCTGATATAATAATAGATGCAATTTTTGGAGTTGGGATCAACGGTGATCCGCGAAAGCCATACATTGAAATAATAGAAAAGATCAATAATAGTGGAAAAACCATAATCTCTGTGGATGTACCATCTGGATTCCAGACAAATATACAGGTAAAACCTGATTATACGGTTACATTTACAGATATTAAAACCGGAATGAATCGTGAGAATAGCGGTAAAATTACTGTATCAGATATAGGAATACCGGAACAAATAAAATCCGCTGTAGGACCCGGTGACATGGTTTACATGCCCATTTCAGCCCCAGAATCCCATAAAGGCATGAACGGAACAGTTGGAATACTTGCTGGCTGGGAATTTCCAGGTGCAGCTGTGATGTCATCGCTTTCTGCGTATAATGTGGGCCCTGACCTTGTTAAAGTATTTACAAATGAGGTTAACAGGTCTATAATAATGCCGTATAATCCGGGTTTAATGTTTTATCCTGTGAACGGAAAGAATTTTCCGGCTTTATCAGGCTTGAATTCGATGCTTATAGGGCCTGGAATGGGAAAAAGCAAGGAAGCAGAGGACTTAATAAAGTACGCAGTAAAGAATTATAATGGGCAGTTAATACTGGATGCTGACGCATTCAAACTTATAACCCCATCAGAAGTTAAGGATAGAAATGCAATAATTACTCCACATTCAATGGAATTTACAGCATTTACTGGTCTGGAACCCACAGAAGAAAATGCAGTTGAAACGGCTAAAAAATATGGCCTTATAATTTTATTGAAGGGAAGTAAGGATATAATCACCGATGGTGTTAACATCCGTTATTCATATGGTGGCAATAGCCGCATGACAATGGGCGGGACCGGCGATGTACTGGCTGGAATAGTTGCTGGCATTGCATCAAGAAAGGTAAGCCCATTGAGATCAGCCAGCCTCGGGTCTTTTATTAACAAAAAATGTGGTGACATAGCTTTTGAAAAATTCGGCTCTTATTACGGCATAATGGATATGATAGATAATATTAAAATCATCATGCATAATAAATTTTAAATCTGTTTAATGATTATATATAACAATGATCGAGGCAATAAATACCCATGTTAACATTCCTGACATCTCAATGTATTCACTTTTGCTGAGAAATGCCGAAGTAAATGGAAGCAGGCCAATAATAATATTTTATGACAAGTATATTACATATTCAAAATTACTTAAATATGTGGATTCTATGGCATATCAGCTTGAACACAGGCTAAACGTCAGAAAAGGAGAAACAATAGCTATCATAATGGACTTTTCACCACCATATATTATCTCCATAATTTCATCTATAAAAATAGGTGCACGCATTTTGATAATTGATGGGAAAACAGATGATAATACTATTAACGGATATATTGATAAATATAGCATAAAGGTAATGATCATATGCAAGAAGTTTGCAGAAAAAGCAAAAAATGAGCAGATAAAATATATTGTATCGGACCCTAATGATTTCCTCACTCTGGGAAAAGCCTTAATTAATAATATCTATAATCGTTCATATGTTAAATACGGAAATAATGTCTTAAAATTTTATGAGTTTATATACAGTGATAATGTTCCGGCCCTGCCTGAAGCACATGAACCTTCCTGCATTATGTTCCATATTAAAAATGAACTGTTGGCATTCAACATGAAAAGTATCATAGGAGAAACATTCATAATCAATTACTGGTTGCCAAAATTTGATGGAAAACCTGTATTTTATTCTGATATAGACCATTCAACCCCTCTTGGTTTAATCTACTCAATAGCCCTTCCCATATCATTTTCAGGGACCATTGTCATAAACAGCCCAGCTTCCATCTCCCGGAATGCCTGTGATTTTGTAGTGGGGACTCCTTCATTTTACTCACACATCATTGAGAAAAAAATAAATATTTCTGGCGTAAAATACTGTATAATGCCATTTTACGATAGAGAAATAGAAAATGCTTTCCATCAATACACAAATATTCCCCTGATTGCGGGCAGATCTGACCAGTTCACACTTACAACACATATGAACCCCTTTGATGATATACGTGTGGGGTCATTTGGTATGCCGGTTAATTATGTGGAATGCATGATAAACCCTGAAAATGAGTTATTAATTAAAACACCTTATCTTCCAGCAATCTATGAAAATAATAAGAAAAAGGAATATGAATGGTACAACTCATACACCAAGGTAAAAGTTGTGGATAATTATTATTATTCACTTTGAGTTAAATATTTCGAGTTATATTTTTTAAGCAATGACCCGAATAATAATGAGAGGAAGAAATTTGCTACTATGTATGTTATGAAGTAAAATATTAAATCGTATATACCTAACAAGCCAAGGCTATAAACCGTTATTATCACAAAAAAGACGAGCCAGTAAGCTATTACCATAAACTTTATTTTGCCATCCAGTGTATTTCTCGGGATAATATCAAAGTATTTTGCCAGCAGAATGGAGTAAAACACACCAAAAACCAGCCCAAGTATCAATAAATCACGTACCTGCGAAACCAATAGCACAGTGAATAAAAGTGACAGATTTTTGGATGTAATGGTATATCCATAGGCAAATGCAAATTCTGCAGAAAATATGTAGAGTATAATAACATTCACTATTGAGGCAATAATAAAATAAATAAACCCGGATTTCAGGCCTGCAATAATTCCATCCTTGAACGAAGACATATTTCTACATGCTTATATACAATTAATATTTTTATATATTAAAAAAATAGTTTTAGTTTTTAAAATTTTTTAACTGGTTTATGGTACTGTTTATCTCATCTATTTTCTTTTCACGTTCATTTATTATTTCCTCAAGTATTTCATTGAAATCCTTGGATAATTTATATCCGTGCACGGGCCGCCCCTTTCCTTCTTTTTTCATATTTCTTTTTGCAATCCAGTTTTTTCTACGCAACCATTGCATAGCAATAGATACTTCGGGCTGCCTTAATCCGGTTTCCCTCTCAACCTCAACAGAGGTAATTTCACCCTTGTCTTTTATATATACCAGTGTGTATGCCACACTTCTGGGGATGTCAGACACCATTAGGTATTTCGCCAGCTTGTTAACTTCTTCTGAAAGCGCCATTTTTAATCGGATAATAATATTATAATGTTATATATATTTAACTATACAAAAAAAAATTAATATATTATAAAATGCTTATTTTCTATGTTTAATTTATAATAAACTCATGATTTTGAGAGTGCTTCCAGTTTGCTGATTATAGTATATATGGCTGCCCTCCCATGTGACGGCACATTCGGGTCATTGGAGATATCATCCAGTTCAGATATGACATTGGCACACCTTAAATCAAGGCTTTCCTTGCCATCTTTCATCTTTTCTTTTGCTTCGGAAGACGTTTTTCTTACATTCCTCGGTATGGACGAATCATCTTCCAGATCATCCATCAAGGCTAGAACCTCGTTAAACAAATTCTCATCCATTCTATCACCTCATATACATATCCTTAATGATGGATAATACCATCATTGTTTTGGATTTTCTTATACCCTGTATCGAATTAAGGTTATTAACTATAAACTTTTCAAGGGCTATGTAATCGGGAAATCTGACCTTTATTATAAGATCATATTCTCCGGTAACAACAAAGACCTCTTCGACATTTTTATGTTCTCCTATTATCCTTCCAATTGCATCAACGTTGTTAATCTCGGCTTCTATTCCTATCAACGCTGTGATAATTTTATTATCATAATATTCCCTAAAATTTGTAATTTCTGCTTCCATTAATTCACCCAGGTTATTCATAATCATCTCTATATTCATAATATTTTCTAATACATCATAACTTAATTGTATGCATGACAGTCATTATTATAAAGTGCCATGCTGGTTAAAAACTTATATGAGTTAATAATACTAACAATAATGAAAAATATCATTATAGGAAAACTAACAGTTATCACCGGTCCTATGTTTTCAGGCAAAACTTCAAGATTAATTGAACTGTTAGAACGGGAAATTCTGGCAGGGCGAAATACTTTATTATTTAAGCCAGAAATGGACAAAAGATATGATACAACATTTGTGACCACCCATAAGGGCATGAGGCTTCCAGCAATAGTGTTAAATACAGATAATGAGGGCGTGGAGAAAATGTATAACCTGTCTAAAAATGTGGATGTGATAGGCATAGACGAAGCCCAGTTCTGGAATCACGGGTCCATATTGCCTGAGATAGCAGATAAAATTGCCAGTGAAAATAAAATTGTTTATGCAGCCGCCCTGAACAAAAACCATCTTGGAAACCCTTTTAAAACTTCTATGGATATTATATCAAGGGCAGATCAGGTTTATTCATTGACCGCAGTATGTGCAAAATGCGGTGAAGATGCGACATTTTCTCAGAGAATTTTGAATGGCAAAGAAATATTCGGCGAGCAGATAAAAATAGGCGGCATGGAGAGTTATGAACCGCGATGCAGAAAATGTTTTGTTTACCCTGATGTATCTGAAGTTCAAAGGCTTGAAGAGTAATACTGCAATTTCCTGCAATAAATTTGGAAAATAACTACAGTGGCTGGAATCATTGTATAAGTGTAATTACATTATCCATATCAGCTGACATTAATATTGCTTTTTTCCCGCCCTTGGAAATGAAATCAAGCATGGCCTTTATCTTTTTGCCAGTTATGTTATCATTAAAGTGCCCACTTTTATAGATATCCATCAGGGCATTAAATGTTATATTCTTCAATAATTTCCCGCTATTTACGATTCCTTCAAATTCATCTTTATGCCCGGATATAATTATTAACTCATCCGCCTCAATAAGCGTTCCGAGAAGTGACGAGGAAGAATAATTATTAACCATTCCATGGCAATTATTATAATACTGCAACTCTCTCACCACAGGAAAACCTGCACCAATAATTATGGGTAAATACCCATCGGACATAAGCGTCATAATTGCCGATTTTTCTGGTATATCTATCGGCTCAAGGAATTCTTCCGTTTTCCTATTCTCAGGAATTCCACTTTCTGTATAATTATCTCCTGTTTGTACTGAAGGATTGGAAATTTTCCTGATTTCTACCCTGGTAAAAACTGCAATAATCTCCTTTGAATATCCATATTTGTATTTAACACGATCATAGGCATTGATGATATCCACCGGATAAAAAGTATCTGCATTTTCAGGATAACTATCTCCGCATGTCACTACAATTTCATTTTCTGATATCAGTTTACCTGATTTAGCGAATATATCATCAATTAATCCAGAGCTTCCGCATTTCTGGTTATAGCCCGGATAATTGTTGCCAATTGCCATTACAATTCTTTTCATCAAATCCCATCAATAATTATGGATATATGATAAGATTATTAAATTATTTACAATCAACCTATATGGGAAAAAGAGTTAGCGAATCGGATGTAACATCCGAAATCATTGTACTTCCCGGAGACACCAATATGTTCGGTGACCTGTATGGTGGGAGGCTTGTTGAATGGATGGATAACATAGGGAGCATAACAGCTTTTAAGCATAGCAGAAAGAAAGTGGTCACGGGCAGCATAGATAACCTGTTCTTTCTTTCACCAATAAAACTTGGATATATAGTGCATCTGCATTCATTTGTTACCTATACAACAAAATCAACAATGGAAATTGAGATAGATGTATCTTCTGAAAATGTCATTACCAGTAACAGCAATGTTACAACAAGGGCGTTTTTTACATATGTTGCACTGGACGAAAATGGCCATGCAACAGAGATACCTGAGATAATACCGGAGAATGATATTGAACGTAAAAGATTCGTGGATGGCGAAAAGAGATTAGAACTCCGGCTTCAAGCCTTAAAATCTGTTAAAGCAGATTTGAAATAAGTGGTATAAGTGAATGGCAGCATCTACGAAAGGGAGTTAATGAATATACTCATAGGTACGAAAAACACACTGGATAGGATAACGAAAAATCTTGACCCCGTTTCAAAGGATGTGGTATATACAATGATGGATAAGCCATTTTACGTTGCCCGGGCAGCAGGTTCATTTGGTGCAGATCTTGTGGCACTGCGCGATGATTATTCTCTCGTAATTGAAGTAAAATCGTCTTCCAGATCACAATTAACATTCAGTGAAGCCTCCGGGACAAAGCAGGACCAGGCCTTAAAACTCCATAACAGGTGTATTCTATCCGGGCTTTTCATAACATATGCCTACAGGTTAAAAAATTATAAAGGGGATTTCTGGAGATTTTTTTCAATAGAGAGCGATTACCAGTACAGGGGAAAAATGCGCGGGCTTTATGAACTTCTCCCAAAGCAGGAAATAACTAGAACAGGAAATTATATACTGAGATGGGAGGGCGGATTGCCACTCACCACCCTTGTCAATTATTTAAATTCATAAGGCTTTTTTTATTGAGTTATCAAGTATATCTATAGCCTCGTCAATCTGTTTCTCATTCACGATCAAGGGAGGTATAAACCTTATGGCGCTCTCACCAGCACCCAGCAATATGAGCCCGTTTTTATAGGCATTCTCTATAGTTTTATCCCTGAGCCCACGGAAATGGGCTTTGGTCTTTCTATTTTTAACAAAGTCTATTGCCTGCATTAATCCAAGCCCCCTAACGTCTCCTATGTTATCATATTTTTCCTGCAATTCGTGTAGCCTCTTATTAAGGTAATCTCCAACCTTTCTTGCGTTTTCAACCATATTTTTATTTTTTATTTCTTCTATTGTGGCACGGCTTGAAACAGAGGCAAGAAGGTTCCCGCCAAATGTGTTGGAGTGCAACCCTGATTTCTCAAAATTATATTTGCTCTTTACAACAGATGCACCCATAGGTATTCCTGAGGCTATTGATTTGGCTACAGACATAATGTCAGGGTCAACACCGAAATATTCCGAAGCAAAGAAATATCCGGTTCTGCCGAATCCTGTCTGCACCTCATCCATTATGTACAGTATTTCATTATCATGGGCTAGCTCCATGAGTTTTTTGTGGAAATCCATCGGTGGCACAATATATCCACCTTCACCCTGTATTGGCTCTACAAGTATAGCTGCAACATCATTGGATGGCAAAAACTTTCCAAACACATAATCTTCCAGATAATCTATGGCCGCATTTGTCAGGTCTTCAGGCTCTTCATAGCCATCTATGTTGAATGGATTCCTATATGGGTCTGGAAATGGTATATGTGTAACACCGGCCATTTCCGGGAAGAAACCCTCATGATGCACTGGTTGTGATGCCGTAAATGACAGTGCCCCCATTGTTCTTCCATGGAATCCGCCTATGAATCCGATAAACTGTGGCCTTTTTGTATAGCTCCTTGCCAGTTTCAGTGATGCTTCATTGCTCTCAGCACCGCTGTTTGCATAAAAAACCTTTTTGTCGTGGCTGCCAGGTGATACTCCTATCAGTGCCTTTGCTGCTTCTACCTGCTCGCTATAGTAAAAATCCGTTCCTGCAAAGTGCCACAATTTATGCAGCTGTTCCTGGACTTTTGAGATAACATATTCATTGCCATAACCTATGTTTGTTGTACTTATTCCGCTGGAGAAGTCAAGAAAAACATTATCATCAACATCTTCAATATAACACCCCTGGCCCCTGTATGCAACTACAGGCAATGACTTTGTGGATGTTGCCAGATATTTTTCATCCTCTGCCATAATTTTTTTTGCATTAGGCCCCGGTAGTTCAGTTGTTATTCTAACGCCGTTCAACAATACATCGTTTTCCATAAAATTATAATATTTAGACAGTTATATACTTTATCATGTGTACATTTTGTGCTATTTCTATGTAACAGAATAAAAAAATATAAAAATTCTATGATTTAGGCTGGCATAAGTTATATGTAGAAGATTAAAATTTAATCCCAAAAATTTCATAGGTTAACCAAAATTATCAAAAGAAGTTTTATATAATTGATCTATAAAGATATATGGTTGGTACTTCAAATTCCCGGTATCAAATAAAATTTCTCCGCGATGAACTGACAGACATGATTTTCTATACTTATATGTATAGAAAAACAGAAGACCCGGAACTTAAGGAGAATTTCAAGCAACTGGCTACTATAGAAAATGAACATGCAAATTTCTGGGGGCAGTCTCTGAAATCATCAAACGTAGACATAAATAAAATCACATACAGAAGAACCAAATTTTTTTTTATGAAAATTATCAGGGTCATAGTTGGGAAAAATCTCATAATCAATCTCCTTGAACACGGTGAATATCAGTCTATCAGGAAATATAAAACCTATCTTGAAAGTTATAAGCAGGAAGATGATTATAAAAAAAAGGTAAATGACCTCATATCCTCTGAAATGCAGCATGAGGAGATATTTGCAAATAAAATATCAAAAAGTGTTAAAAACATTCAAAAAAGCAGGGATTTTTTATATGGCATGAGTGATGGCCTTGTTGAGGTCCTTGCAACCCTGGTCGGTTTGTCCGCAATAATCACAAGCCATATAGATATTGCGTTGAGCGGGGTAGTTGTGGGTATAAGTGGAACATTCAGCATGACCCTGGGGGCATATCTGGCACAGAAATCTGAATCAGAATATAAAATTGCCATGCTTAACAGGAAACATATATTTTCCAGAAGCAAGGGCTTGGAAAACATGATCAATCAATACTCTTCAGAAGCCACAATTTCTGCACTCAATACAGCAATTTCCTATATAACAGGGGCGGTGATTCCCATATTGCCTTTTGTTTTTTTTCAAAAGTACATGGCGGTAGCACTTTCAGTAATACTCGTTTTCATAGCACAGATGATTTCCAATTCTATTGTGGCACTTTCACTCAACACACCTATTCTTAAATCCGGGCTCAGGGCCTCACTGTTAGCTCTGGGTGCTGCTGCAGCAACCTTTGCCGCTGGAGAAATATTCCATATAATATTCCACATTTCACTGCTGTGATAATGGATACTGGCAAGAACCTGCTGCAAATAATATATGCATTGCAACAAAAATATTTATAATAGATATGACTATTAAAATCGTTGAACACAATAGAAGTAACGAATCTGTACAAACGTTATGGAACCACTACAGCACTTAATGGTATCAGTTTATCTATTGCCGGTGGCCAGATATATGGTATACTTGGGCCCAACGGTTCCGGCAAAACTACATTATTGAAAATACTTGCAGGAATATTGCCGCCTTCTTCAGGGGAAGTTGTGATTGATGGCATGAATCTTACCGGCAACTCAGACAATATAAAATCCATAACAGGGTATATACCGGAAACACCTGCATTATACGAATCACTTACCCCCATAGAATATTTCAACTTTCTTGCATCTGTGTTTAAAATCGAGGATTCCGTTTTGAAAGAGCGGATAAATGCATTTTCCAATGCCCTTGAAATAGGGAAATACCTTAATGAATTCATAGGGTCATTATCGTTCGGGACAAAACAAAAAGTGGCTATTATCGGATCTTTAATACACGACCCGAAAATAATTGTCATGGATGAAGGCATGAATGGTCTTGACCCGAAATCATCAAAAATTATTAAGGAACTATTAAAAGATATGACAGCAAAGGGCAAAACAGTAATTTTTTCCACCCATATAATGGAAATAGCGGAAACCGTCTGCGATACCATTTCTATATTATATAACGGGAACATAGCCGGAACCGGCAATCTTGATCAATTAAAAAGTGAAGCAGGGTCAAACAACAGTGATCTTGAGGGGGTATTCCTTAAACTGACCGGAGACGAGGACCTTGACAATCTGCTTGACTCTCTGAGGGAATCTATAAAATGAAAAACCAGACATTATTCTTAAGCAAATTAATAATGGTTGAGCAACGGTATCTTGCTTTAAAAGATACCCCAAAATTTCAGCGGAGCGTAAATACCATAAATAAACAATCATACTTCACAAGAAATATATTGATGACATATATCGCAAATGCAATACTTTTTACAATGATTTTTGTGCTTCTTGATTCTGTTTATTTTGAAGAGAAGGATACAGCAGCGCTAGCTTCCTTCGGGCTTATTGTGTTTCTCTATCTCTTCATAATAGGCATTTATAATTCCATCGTTTTTTTCAACTCTGTATATAGCAACAATATAATGGCCCCTCTGAAGTCAATCCCGATCAAGGTCAATGTCAACGTCCCATTTATATCCTGGTTTATTTACAATTCATCATCATATATTTTTGTTGTTTTCCCATCTGCCATATTTTTTTATCTTCTTACACATGACTATGAAACTATATTCCTGGCTATAATTTACGCATTCCTTGTGCTCATGGTCAGTTTTATTATCTCATCCCTACTGTTTATATATTCCGGGAAAAAGGCAAAAACACACACATCAATTAAAAATGTAATTAAAATTCTGGTACTTTTCCTTTTCCTGGGGGCATTTTATCTTCTAATCGAAGATCCATCTTATTTTGGCTATGTTAGCAGTGCAATTGCCGCTCTTCCATATTATGTCAGAATATTTGCATTTCCAATAAATTTAGAATATATTGTATATTTAAATTATACCCTCCCCCTAATCTACAGGATAATAGAAATACTCCTGTCGCTTTTGTTTCTTGCAATTGTGGTTTTCATATATTTTGCTTTAAGGGAGAAAATATACAATATTCTCATGACATCTGAGGAAAACGAATCAAGTGAAAAGGTATATTCAAACATAAAAGGGAATAAAATGCTTGCAGCTTTCCTTAAAAAGGATGCAAAAAGTACCTTCAGAAAACCCCAGAACCTATCATATATATTCCTGCCTGTACTATTTGTAATTCCATTTTTCCTTGGAGTTGGCATAGGAGATGGCTTCAGTTCTTCATTTTTTACCCTGCTCTACCTGGTAGAGTTTGTGTCCTCATTTTACGCAATTTTTCTGCTTGTTGTTGAGGGAAAGGGAATTGAAGTTCTAAATTCATTGCCTATTAAGAAGCAGTCTATTGCCTTTTATAAGAGTATCTTTGGTTTAATTATATTCTCGGTTATTGCAATAGCATTCACGGTTGTGACCATAGTGATCAGCCACAAAATCGGGTTAATCGATCTTTTCGAACTCATTGATGCTATAACACTTTTTTATATTATACTCACGGTAAACATCAATCGCCTGTTGAAAAAACTTCCGCCTGGAACATCAAACCTTAATTATTATTCCTTTGGAACCTATCCGATGCTATTTATATTTATTTTATCTATACTTTTACTTGGAATATCTGTCGGCCTGGCTCTGGGCCTATCATTTTTATTATTCTATAGCATATTATATTATGCTTATACAGACCTGATTGTAAATATTATTATGTTATTATTTTTTATTGCAAAGCCAAAAATTTTTAAAAATAACGAAAATGTTATAAATAGTTTATAAATAAACCTGCATCGTGATAATATGGTAGATGTTAAAGAAGTTCCTGCAGATTTATTGCTAAATAAGCTTGCATCAGAATTTAAAGAGAAAAATGTTGAGATACCGGACTGGGTAAATTACCTTAAGGATGGTATAGGCAAGGAACGTGCGTGGGTACAGGATGACTGGTACTATACAAGGTTAGCTTCCATTATGAGGAAGGTATATCTTAATACAAATATAGGAATATCAAGGCTTAGCCAGGAATATGGCAGTCGCCAGGATAGAGGCACCAAGAGATACCATCCTGTGCAGGGAAGCAGATTTATAATCAGGAATATACTTCAGTCCCTTGAGGCGCTAGGATATCTCAAGAAAGACACAAGGACAGGCAGGTCACTTACACCTGCAGGCCAGTCCATGCTGGATAAGGCAGCGAAGGAAGTAATGAAAAGCCTTGCCGAAAAGGATAAGGTTTTTGAAAAATACCTTTAATAAAAAATCTTATGAATATTGTATTAATATCTGGTAATGGTGTTGTAAATGGATAATGATGACGAGTTAAATAGGATAAGGCAAAGAAAACTCGAAGAAATGCAGAGAAATCAGCAGCAAGGCCAGTATGACGAGGAAAATAGAAAGCAGATCCAGGAGGAAGAAGCCAGAAGGCAACAGATATTACGCCAGATATTATCAACAGAAGCACGTGAAAGACTGAGCACACTTAAGCTTGTAAGGCCGGATCTGGTAAGCAATGTTGAAAATCAACTAATCCAGCTTGCCGGTATGGGCAGAATCAACAGGGTTATAGGCGATGAAGAATTAAAGGGAATACTTTCAAGATTGATAGGCAACACAAGGGAAACAAAGATAGAGAGGAGATGAATATGAGTAAAAACAAGCCACTTGGCAAGAAAATTAGATTAATGAAGCATGTAAATTCAAACAGGAGGGTTCCTGGATGGGTTATGATGAAAACCGACAGGAAAATGACACAGAATCCTAAAAGGAAGAACTGGAGAAGGTCCAACTTAAAACTATAGGTGTAAAAGATGGCAGAGAATAATGAATTATCAACAGAAGAGCTCATAACAGTATCACTCAGAGGTGCAAGGTCATCCTCAAGGCGCAGGAGAGCTGACACTGCTATAGGCATAATAAAGGAAGCAGTTTCAAGGTATACAAAGTCAGAAGTAGAGAAGATATGGATAGATAATAAGGTAAATGAACTTATATGGGACAGAGGGAGAGAGCATATACCCACAAAGATAAGCCTGAAAATCATTAAACTGGAAGATGGCACAACAGAAATAATTCTCCCGTAATATTATGATTAAAAAATTATCCATATTCGAAAGTGATTTTATTGGCGTATACGCAAAGGTATTCAACGATTTTGCCTTTTTGCCCAGAAATATACCGGAGGAAACACGCCTCTCAATAGAGGAAACACTAGAGGTAAAAACAGCCGGCGTAATAGTTGATAACTTCAGCCTCATAGGCACAATGCTTGTCTTCAATTCAAATGGAATTGTAGTTTCCGGGCTCTCCAGCAAAGAGGATTTTTCCGGACTCGACCTTGGAGGGCGGAGGCTGGTTTTTCTAAAGGACCGGTTAAATGCAATAGGAAATAATATTATAACCAGCGATAGGGCTGCAGTAATACACCCATCATTTACTGAATCTTCTGAGAAGGCAATAGCCGATACACTTGGCGTTGAGGTAATAAAAACACCAATTGCTGGAGTCAGTACAGTTGGGAGTGTCGCTGTTCTAAATAATAAAGGAATGCTTGTTTCTCCTGAGGCAAGCGAAGAAGAAATAAAAAATTTAAGCGATATATTTCATCTCCCTGTAAAAACAGGAACTGCCAATTATGGGAGTTATTACATCGGCGCATCAATTCTGGCAAATTCCAGCGGCATACTGGTTGGAAATGCTACTACATCAATAGAACTTGGAAGAATAGACGATATATTTTCATAAGAGTTCAGATATTTTTGCCACAGATTCCAGTTTTATTCCATTTTCTTTTAAAAGCTCTTCTCCTCCGGATTCCCTATCAACAACGCATACAGCGTGGTCTACTATGGCCCCATTATCTCTGAGTATCTTTGCAGTCTTTAATAACGAGTTTCCGGTAGTAACAACGTCTTCTATAAGGTCTATTCTGCTTCCAGAAATTATATTTCCAACTATCTGCTTTTTTGTCCCATGCTCCCTTTCTCCCTTTCTTATTATTATATACGGTTTGCCGGTTTTTAATGATATTCCTACTATTAACGGGACAGCGCCCAGCTCCATGCCTGCAACAGTGTCGTATATGGTTTTCCCTGCCAGGTCATCACAAATTTCAGACAATGTTGCAGGGTCTGTGCATGCTTCCTTGATATCCACATAATATGTTGATTTCTTTCCTGATGTTAGGGTAAAATCACCGAATTTTATCATTCCTGACTGTATAAATTTTTTCTTATCCATGGCTTCTGATTAAAACTGTTTATTTAATTATATGCTTGCCTTCGCATATCTATTATATACGCATAATAAATATACAACAATGGAAAGTAAGATTATATTTGCGCTGGATGTTTATGATTACAATACAGCTATGGAACTGGCCAGAACTGTTGGAGAAAAGGTATTTGCAATAAAAATTAACTGGCCCGTAATTCTAGAAAATGGGATAAAAATTGTCCGGGACCTTTCTAAATATGCAAATATAATATGTGATTTTAAACTTGCTGATATAGATAATACTGTGAGCATGATTACAACAAAGGTAAAAGAATATGGCGGGTATGGTATAATCAGCCATTCATTTACCGGGTTAAATTCATTGAAAGCTGTCGTTAAAAGCGCTGGAAATATGAAAGTATTTTCCGTTGTTTCAATGTCACAGGAGTCATATCTTGACAATATTACGGAGGAACTCATAAAAATATCAAGGGAGGCCGGTGTTTACGGGCTGGTTGCACCGGGAAACCGCCCCTATTACCTTAAAAAAGTCAAAGAACTTTCAGAAGGATTAAAAATAATTTCCCCGGGTGTAGGTGCCCAGGGCGGCGATATAGTAAATGCAATGCTTTTAGGGTCTGACTATGTAATAATCGGGAGATCTATTTACAACTCCCTTGACCCGCTGGGAACCCTTGAAGGTTTTTCCAGCAGTATTAACAATAAATTAAATAAATAGAGTTACATATTAATACATGTATATTAGCGTTTTAAATTTCAAAGGTACAATAACAGGGAGTTCGCCGGGCACCTATATGCCTGCCCTGCGTTATATAGAAAAGAAAAATAAGGTAAAAGCATTGCTTCTTATTATAAACTCTGGAGGAGGGGATGCCAACGCCACAGAAATACTCTATAATCAATTAATGAAAATATCCAGTAAAAAACCGGTTTATGCCCTGATAGAGGGAATAGGCGCATCCGGAGCCTACTGGCTTGCATGTTCAGCAGAAAAAATATTTGCTATGCGGACATCGCTTGTGGGTTCAATAGGCGTCATAAGCATGTCACCTGACTTTTCAGAATTCCTTGATACTCTGGGCATAAAAATGAGGATAAATAAGGTTGGAAAATATAAGGATATAAATTCTCCATTCAGGCCAATGACGGAGGAGGAAAATGCCATTTATAACAATATTATGAAGGACGTTTACTCAGTATTCAGGGAAGAGGTCAAAAAGAGAAGAAACCTTGGTGAAGATATCATGGAAGAGATTGCAACAGGGCTTGTATTTTCTGCAGAACAGGCAAAGAAAAATGGGCTAATAGATGGCATAGCCAATCTGGAAACTGTGGTTGATGAATTAAAAGCAAAAACAGGAACAAATTCTATAAAAAATCTCACACCAAAAAGGCCATTTATTTCCCGTTTAATGTCCATGTCTTTCGAGGCCATATATAATGTTATAAAATAATTTCAGGCAATTAACTATCGAACTCCATATGGCAATAATATCATTTCAGGAAGGATCTGTACACTTTTTTTATATTGCTGTATACTGGTGCAGTATTGCCGCCAAGGAGGTACGATACTCCGAAAGCCGCACCGAATCCAGTGCCTTCTTTTACATATCCTTCATCGTAATATTTTAATCCCGTTATTCCGGAAAAATTCATGTTTGCATATAATACGCTTTGCCCGGCAAGTTTTCTCATAAGTTTATCCTTATCTTTCATAATATAGCCTGTTGTGAAGACATACCTGTTATTATTGCCATTTATCAGCCTGTCAAGGTAAAATACTGTTGCCATCTGGGTACCTCCTGCATAAAATAATGTTGATTTTTTAATAACACTGCTAATCCCAAGGGAAATTGCCATCATATAATCACCGAATTCAGCCACGCTATCATTATAACCAGGCAACTGTCCAGTTCTCTCCAGTGCACGGGCTGTAAATGATTCTTTTATTGCATCTGGAGAATTTTTCATTGAACTGCTTGTCATTTCACCAATGCCAATGGAGGAAAGTACAGTGTGGGCAGTTGTGGTACCTCCAGGAACACTTTCTGCCAGAAATATAAATTTATACCTTCCATCAAGCAAATTTCCGAGATAACTCCCATAGGCCTTTGCTCTTTCATAAAATTGCAACGCCCTTTCCTTTGATCCATCACCCGCACTCCCCAGTGATGTTTTTATGAATGGAATTGCAGGATCCTGGATAAATCCAGCGTCCATAATTAAGGTATTTATGCCCGATACTTCATTGGCGCCCCTTGTTATTATTGACGGTGTAGGAATGCCCTCTTCTGTCATTGGAACAACATCATAGCTTATGCATTTCCCTTCTGATATTATTTCAGAATCCAGTACAGGTGTCAGTTTGGTAAGCTCTGGAGATGCACCTGCCGCAGAAATACCTGGAATTGTTGATACCTGAGTTGTACCTCCAAGAAGAATATAAAGTATATCATGCCTGTCTGTAATTTTGTTATAAACATTATTGCCTTCAACTATTTCCATAAATTGCCATTGCCACGATATTATAATACTTCTGCTGAAATCATGTTTAAATTCATTAAAGGATATTTTATTTAGAATAAGAGAAAGATATGCAAAACAAACAGGACAAGCATTACAGGAATAACAAATATCAGCAGGGTTAGAATTGAGGAAAGGTAGTATATGTGCATTGCTTTCTTTATATCATTAACACCAGGGGATTTTGCATCAGGATTTATTATGTATTCACCGGATTTCTCAAGCCTGATACCAAGCACTTTAGCCATTGCCCCAATGCTGTATCCTGCATTCAGGCTGTCTGTTGTATTTATTATCCTGGTTTTTGCGTATTTAATACCCAGAAGGAAAGCACTGATGCTGAACATAAACGGTGCCATTCTTGAAGTGATAAAGTTTGTAATAGAATCTCCAATCGCAGTGCACCTCCCGAATTCATAGTGGGTATTGTCACGATATGCTATATTGGAATCCATAGTATTGATAACTCTGGCCACCATTGCACCAGCGATGCCAAAAAACGCATAGAAGAACATGGGAGTTAGATATCCATCTACAAATCCTTCTGCAATAGTTTCTACTGCAGCGGATGCTATTTTTTCAGAATCCATACTGGAGGTATCCCGCCGGACAACCATAGATGTGTATTTTTTAGCTGAATCCAGATCACTTTTTTCCAGTGCATTTATAATTCTGTTTACATGTGTTCCCATACCCCTTATAGAAAATGTACTTTTAAGGAAATATATATAGATAACAGCGAAAAGAATAAGCAATATTGTATTTTTAGCTATGTATAATAAATACAGTACGGCAACTAATGGAACCGTATTTATAAGTATGATAGAAATAAGAAAAAAACATCCGGCTGCTATTTTATTATTCTTTGAAATAAACCGTGTTTTTAGCTTTGATATGGTAATGCCTATAAAAACTACGGGGTGTATCCTGTTTGGGGGTTCCCCTATAACAACATCAAATAAAATAGAAAAAAATAAAATTAACAATGCCAGGACAAGCAATTCAATCATAATATCAAATCTTCTAGCAGTTCCATATTCATATTCCCGGTAAATAGTTTTGAGGTTGCATCTATATTTTTAATCAGGGTTTTTCTATAATCTCCGCTCTCAATATTCAGCAGGCGATTCAGTAATGCCCTATTCTCAAATATTCCGTGTATGTTTGTCCCATATATATTTCCACGTACAGACCCCTCAGGCTTTCCATCAATGTATGCCAGGGGTGGCTCCATGTTCCTCACTATTGACCCATAATGTATTTCGTAACCTTCTCCATGAATTTCACCTGGAAAAATCTTATCATTCAGGGTGTAGCTCACAGCACCTGTAATCTTTTTATTTTTAAATTCTGTTTCTATATCCAGTATTTCCAGGCATTTTATTTCCTTTTCCGCGGATTCCACATTATCAGTATCTATGACCCGCTTGCCCAGCATCTGATACCCCCCACATATGCCAATTATTGTTTTCGTGGCCTGAAGTGCTATCAATTTGCTGGCTATGCCATATTTTTCCATATAATGAAGATCCTCACCCACAAGTTTTGACCCTGGCAATATTATAACATCGCATCTGTCCAGGGCATCAATATTGTCCTTATCCACGAATGTGAATCCAATATTGAGCAGGTAAAATGGGTCAAAATCACTGTAAACTTCCATATGTGGATATTTTATTATGCAAATTCTATGGTTCTGTATAGCCGGCTTATTATAATTTAATGAATCTTCACCTGGAAGGGAAATACCAGAATATGGGATAACCCCGATAACCTTCTTTCCTGTTAGTTCCTCCAGTTTTAATATTCCTGGAGAAAGCATTTCAGAATTTCCTCTCATCCTGTTTATTACCAGGTATTTTACAAGATTGCTATCAGGCATGAGTTTTACAGTGCCATAAAGGGATGCAAAGACGCCCCCCCTCTCAATATCTGAAATTAGAATTGCAGGGGTACCGTACATGCTGGAAACATATGAATTTGCAAAATCACGATCCTGCATATTGATCTCTGCAGCCGAACCTGCACCTTCGGATATTATAATGTCATATTCACCGGAAAGCCTATCTATTGCACCCTTTATTATTGCTTGAGCATTATTTTTCAGATAACTGTAATACTCTTCTATTTTCATGCTTCCTATAGATTTTCCCTCTACTATAATCTGTGATTTCCCCATCCCTTCCGGTTTTATAAGAAATGGATTCATATATTTAGAAGGCTCTGCTCCTGCTGCAATAGCCTGAAGCCACTGCGCCCTTGATATTTCAGAAGAATCCTTCAAAGATATGGAGTTCAGGGACATATTTACTGCCTTAAACGGTGCAACTCTATAGCCTTTTCCGGAGAAATAGTAACAAAGGGACATAGCCAGTGTGCTTTTCCCTGAATCTGAGGAAGTTCCGAGAACCTGTATCATTTTAACCATGTATTTCACCGGTATAACAATTTAAGGCGTTAATTAAAACTTTATTTTTAACCCTTTTTTTTACACTGATTCTCATATAGTTGCTTCCGAATTCGTTTGTAATCATCCAGCAGCCTTATCATTATATTTTTACCTGCCAGATATGCTTTAAGCCTGGAGCCATCAATACTGGCTGGCAATTGAAATGTTATGTAGTTTGCCCTTGGCTTTCCCACAGTACGGAAACCTATATTTTTAAGGGATTTTATAAGATAATTTCTTTCTGTTTCTGTGCTCAGTGCCACATTGCTTAAATCCTGTATGTTCCCATCTATATATGCAAGGGCTGCCTGATTGATTCTCCAGGGTTCCAGCTTCTCTTCAATATTGTGTATTGTTGTACTGTTAGATGCAATATACCCGAGCCTTAATCCCGGAATTGAAAGTATTTTTGTCATTGACCTCCCGATTATAACATTGTTATATTTTTCAATCAATTCTCTTTCCATTATTTCCCTATTATTTACAAACCATATGAATGACTCATCCAGAAATACTGTTGAATTTTTCTTCATTGCAATTTCTATTATGGAATAAATGCTGCTAGAGCTCATCAACTGCCCTGTGGGGCTATCAGGGTATACAAGAAATAATGCTTCAAAATTGAAATTACTTAAAATCTCAGGATGATCATTTACAACATTAAAAGGAATAATTATTCTCTTTCCCTCAATTTGAGGTTTCAGATATTCTGTAAAGGAAGGAGAAATAATAATTACATTGCCTTTAATTGATGCCAGGAACGTATGAATGAATGCTGTAAGCCCTGAAACCAGAGAAATATTAGCCGGATTAAATTCATTGCCCGCCAGAATCTTTTTATATGCAGCCAGGTTTGTTTCCGGATAGTTTTCTATATATTCTTTTTTTATAATAAAATTTTTAATCCTGTTAAAATCACTTATACTGGCTGAGAAATCCAGTATACTGGACAAACTTGCCTGATTTTCCCGGGCAAAGTCGTATATGTTGCCACCATGCATTTTTGTTTATCATTATTTGTTATATAATTTTATATAATTTTAAAGCAAATTTATAATATTGTTGTATTTGTTAGTTAACAGTAATACTTATATAGTCTTTTTAAATACAAATTTTAATTGCAGATATATGTGAAATGGATTTTTACTAATCCTTCCGTATTATCTGAAATAAGATATCGAAGTGTTAGCATGACAGACCTTTTGGAAGATTTTGAGACAAAAAAAGAGGCAATCAGAGATGAAGTAGAACTCCATATTAAAAAGCGAGATGAAGCCAATGCAGAAGCCCAGAAGTACGCGAAGATCCGTGATGAGTTAAATCAGAAAACCCACGAAATGCGTGAACACGCAAAGGAAAAAATCGCTGAAAAAAATGAGTTAATTGAGAAAATTAAAACTTTGAGGGACGAAAAGGAAGTTCATTACAAAAATCTTTCTGAATTGAAAAAGCAGCTACGTGAGTACAGGTCAAGCCTTGGTACCAATATTGATATTAAGGACATTAAAGCTAAAGAGAAAGAGTTGCAGTACCTTGAGAGAAGGCAGCAGACAACCGAGTTGAAAAAGGACGAAGAAAATAAAATCATTGTTGAAATAAGAAGGTTAAACAATGAAATAAAAAAGTCAAAAACACTCAGGGAGCAGGAACTTTTAAAGAATGGCGATGTAAAGGAACTTACTGACAAGATCAATGAAGAAAGGACTGTAGGAGAAGGATATAAAAAGGAAATAGAAGATCTGTCAAACAGGATCTCACAGCTCAGTGATGAAATTAACGATGAACTCCAAAAGCTTGATGAGGTTCGCAAGGTCGCTGACGAGAATCACGAAACATTTATTAAATATAGCCAGGAGTCCGAAGCAGAACACGCAGCTTTCCTGAAGGCAAAAATAGAGCTCAAGGACATGGAGAAGGCTATATATTCCATAAGGAATAAATCAAAAGTCACAAAGAGAAAGGAAAAGGAATCTGAACTCCAGGAAAAGGCTTCTGAACTGTATGAGAAATTCAAGGCAGGAGAGCAGCTAACTACAGAAGACCTTTTAATATTGCAGAAAGCAGGTTTCCTTTAATCCTGTTTTTAGTTTGCATATTACATTTACCAGCAATTTTTCATATTTTATAATTTATTTTAAGTGGAACGAAGATTTAAATTTATTAGCTATATCGGTTGCATACTCCGTCAACTACCCACAGCTAAAGCAGTGAGCTTGCAACTGGGCTGTCACAATGGACAATAAAATCACCCGCTACAATAGGCTGGTTGGCAACAGCCCTGTTCCTGATATTAAGGGAAGCAATATAATCTGCTTCTCCCTTTAATCCACAGGAAATGCATTTGAAAACTGACCTCTCAGGCCTGTTTTTTTTAGATATAGTATGGCAGTTAGGGCATTCCCTGCTTGTGTTATGTGGGTCTATAACAATAACGGGAATGCCTGCTTCCATAGCTTTGTATTCTATAAACAGCCTGAGCTGGTAGAAAGCCCATGAATTATGGATATATCTATTTCCTTTTTTAACAGTTTCCCTCATTCTTATACCACTGAGATCTTCAATGGCAATAGCGGAAGAGGTGCCTCTGGCTTTATTTACTATTTCTTTGGATATTATATGGTTGGTATTTGTAGCAAACCTATGCTCTTTTCCTGAAAGCTTTTTAAGATGCCTTTTTGCTGATTTAGTATTAACGGATTGCAATCTGGAACGGAGATCTAAATTGTGTTCCCTTACATTCTTGATCTCATCTCCGGAATAGTATTTGCCTGTGGAGTCCACGGAGATGTTTACTATACCCATATCTACACCTATAACATTCTTAGGTTCAATAACTGGTTGTTCCGGTATATCAATACTTACCATTAGATAGAAAATTTTATGCTTTCTTACAAGGTCACATTGGCCCCTTACCATATCAAAGGGTATATCAGCATATTTTCCAATGGTTATAGGTATTCTTATTCTTCCCTTAATGGTGTTAAGGCTTACTTCATTCATACTTTTAAAGCTCATTATTCTCTGGTCATATACAATTGAGCCATACTCACGGAACTCATGGAATACTGATCTATCAACTGTGTAGGTGTCCACAACCTTTGCAATAACTCTTATGGTTAACTGTGCTGATAACCCTAATTTGTTTCTAATATCATAATATACTAATTTCTGAAGGGATATTTTATTGTATATTTTATTATCCCATGCTATTTTAGAGACAAAGTTGCATGCTTCATTGAACTGCCTGAATGTGTCAAGGAGTAGAGCCTTCTGATTATCGTCTGGAAGCAACTTGATTTGAAGGGTTTTGAGCACAATATTCAAATATAAACTCAATATATAAAATTGTCGCAACTCCTCCTATGACTGAAGTCATAGGCTTCCTTGCGAAGGGGTCGTGATCCAGATTTCAAATTAAATTATTGAAATGTTGTTGATTTAACTATCTTAAACATAATATGGCAAAATTAAAATGATAAACTAAATAATGTACCGGTTATAAGCTCCGGTGGTGATATTAAAATGCCAGGGAAAAACGGCAGTTCAAATAGTTTATATGCAGGAATTCTCCTGATATTATCAGGATTTGCCATATTGTTCACCCTCGCAGTAGAAGGGCTTGCCAGGGCAGGCTTTTTGCTTTTCTTCCCATTTATAGTTAGCAGCAGCCCTCTGGCATTTATCCCGTTTATTCTCATTTTCTCCGGAATAATTTTACTGTTCATATCTTTTCCTTTAAATTCGAATAAAGAATACAATAGGGAATACGGCATATACACGGAATCAGAACATGAAAAAGAAGAAAATGAATCACATTTTGGTGGTTTCCTGATGATAGGACCAATTCCTATAATATTCGGAAATGATAAAAAGATGGTTTATATATCAATTGCCATAGCAATATTCATCATAGCATTATACCTATCATTTATATTTCATCTTCTATGACTTTGGATGCAAGTGAAACATTATATATTCTGGATTTTCCACGTAAATCCATATCCGGGGCAATTATGCTGTCCACGATTTCCGAGTTTTCACCTATTACACAGTTTTTCATTATCACCGAATTCCTGATTTTGGTATTTTCCCTGACGGTAACATTATCCATCAACAGAGAATTTGTTATTTCAACATTGTTCCCAATAACTTCATTATCATAAAGGGCTGAATATTTGATATATACATTATCACCTGCCTTTATGTTTCTTCCTATATAGCATTTGTCTATCCCTGTATTATGGATTCCTGCCATATCAAGTATTATATTCTTCCCTTTTATAAAATCCACATTGCTTGGTTTGCCATATTTCTCCACCATAATCTGATTTGCCGTTATAAGGTCATTAGGCCTTCCAGTATCAAGCCATACACCCTTTCCCATATAACCATATATATCTATGTTTCTTTTCATAAGTTCCGGAAACAGGTCCTTGGCAAAATCATAGGGCATTGTTGTTATATAATCCAGAATTTCTGGTTCTATAACGTAAATTCCCGTACTGGCAATATGGGAAAATGTCTGGTCCCTGTCCGGTTTTTCCAAAAACCTAACAATCCTGTTATTTTCCATTTCTACTATTCCAAATTGCCTCGGATCTTCTACTTCAGTTAAGACTATTGTTACCATTGCCTTGTTTTTTTTATGAAAATTTATTATATCTGAAATATTAAAATCAGAAAGTATGTCTCCGCTTCCAACAATTAAAGTATCATCTATAAAATTTGAGACCATTTTTACGCTTCCAGCTGTTCCTGCGGGTTCTTTCTCTACTGAGAAGAGTATAGCCTGGTCATTATGCCTGTTTTCTATAATGCTTGTTATCAGCGAACTGAATTTGTATCCTGTTGTGATTATAACATCTTTTATTCCAGCATTGTAATAGGAGTCCAGCAAATACAGCATGCATGGTTTGCCAGCAATTGGAACCACTGGTTTTGGAATTGAATATGTTATAGGCCTTAAGCGAGTACCCTTCCCACCTGCCATAACAACGGCTTTAATACTCATAAAATTGGATAATACAATCATTTATATTATTTTGTATTATAGGTGCTGGATTGCAGGTTGATGCGGCAATATGGGAATAATAATTTATTGTATGGACATAAACAACCAGCATAAATAACATCAATTTCTTATATAATATAGTTGAACATATCATAGTCAAGTGGTTATAAAATAAATAATCCTGATTATTACATTTTCCGGGTATCTGAAAAGCCATGCAACCTGATTTTAAAGATATTATAACGCACTGGCTGTTTGAATTCAACCTTCTGTAAATTTATTCAGTGTAGTTGAAACGGTATGCCCGGGTTTTGTTTATGTGTATATGCCACTATTAGAAAACCTTAATTATCCAATTTTAAATAACGTCTGCATGAAATCCAGCATGCCAGATCCCGAGACTTATCCAAAAAAACCAAGGTCTACAAGAAAAAAATGGTATGCTGTAATTATAGTTCTCGTACTTATAATATCATCATTAGGGGTCCTTTCTCTATTACACCCTGAATCTAAATCTCCTGATATTTCTGTGGATACCGCTCCAAATTATCTGAAAACCGGGAGCAACTATACAATATCACTGAAAGCAAATGAACCCTATAAAACGCTGACAATTTTCTGGGGAGACGGCAACAGTACAGCATTAAACTATACACAGGAAACAGTATCAGTATCGCACATATATAATAGCCCTGGCATATACTATATATACTACATAGCAAATTTTACATCAGGGCCGGAGGAATTCAACACATACATCCCTGTTTATGTTGAAAGTGCAGGCACCGGCAATAGAACGGCGGAAGGAACACTCACAATTCTGAAAAGCTCCATTTCTCCTGTAGTCGCAAATTCTAATATATATAGCAATAACACAACTATAGGAATGAACATCAGCAATGCAGGCAATCCTTCAAACTCAACATTCACAATACTAAACCAGACATTGTATGTTTATAAAAATGGGAGTTTAAATAAAACACTTTCTCCTGGAAATAATGACACACTTACAGTTAATACTGGATATTATATGCTAAAACTTTCAACTACTACAGCCAATAAGGCTGGAACAAATTATACAACTTATTATTACATGGATATTCCGGTAAACCCAGCCGCGAAATTATATATTAACACCGTTAACAATTCAATAGTGATGGATAGCCTTACGCCATATTCAAATCTTAATCCACAGGAAGCTTATACAACATCTGAACTTGAAATACTTGACAACATAGAGGAAACCCTTGTAGGAAATGGCAGTTCCGGGTACTTCCCTGAAATTGCAGCTTCCCTCCCATCCCCACATGGGATTCATGGCAACAGCTATACTTTCAATATAAGCAGCAAGGCTAAATTTTCTACAGGCCAACCGGTAACGGCTTACGATGTTTATTATTCACTTGTTATGGACCTCCTTCTGGAAAATAAAGAGCCACAGACCCCTGGATGGCTACTTGCCCAGTATCTCCTGCCGGGGAATTACCATAGCACAGATAATTATACAAATATAAAGAATGCAATTACATATGATAATTCCACACAGACGGTTACCCTGAATTTTACAGCAAAACTTCAACCAGATACAGTATTCAGCATACTTTCTTCTCCAGGGACATTTATATCGTCATATTCTTATTTATTGCAGAACGGTGAAAATTTAACATTGTCGTCAGCAGGGGTTAGGACGTTTGAGAACAGCAATAAAACATATACAATGTCAGGTGCCATTTCAGATGGCCCCTATATGATATTATCTTCAGTTCCTGGTGAATACATCACAATGGTAAGAAACCCGTTTTTCATTGGAAATGCCAATAACAGCGTTCCTACAATAAATTCAGTTACAATTGATTACATAAGCCAGTATCCATCTATTTATCAGGATTTAAGATTTAATACTTCCCAGCTGGCTATTTTCCCTAACACATATCCATATACTTCATATTTAACAACTGTTAAACCATATAATAATTCTTATAACGTTTCAACCATATACGACTTTAATGCCAATGTAAATAAAACTATTCTGGGAAAATATACAGACAATGTGAATTTTCCCGCAAACTTATTTTCTAACATAACCGTCAGGGAGGCTTTCATGGAAGCCTATCCTGGAAATAATTTAACATCCGCGGAGGCTTTGTGGAAGTCATTTATTAGTAATACAAATACCTCGAGCAGGTTCCATATTGACCCTTCCGGGAAGTATAATAACAAACCGCTGGAGATTCCTATATTTGCCATGCCGCTGGTTTCCGGTCCAAATCTGTCCCAATTTGCTGCTAACCTTGAGGAAATGACAAATAATAGCTCCAGTTTTTCCATTGTTACAGAGCCAGTGTCGTTCTTCAATGAATACACATATTCAGGATTGAACCCTATGCCCATATATGAAACTATAACTGCAGAAAACATGAATTTATCCGCATATTATAGTTACCTGGGCAGCACTATGAACTATACCCACGCCTACAATAATGGATTCAGCAATTATTCATTTACTGCAAGCCATATGAACCAGTCAATTATTATGAGCCAGTTAAATTCCAATATATCCAGTCTAGTTATGAATTATAACCAGACAAATCTCGTTAAAACAAAATCACTTATGAACAGCCTTTATCTGTACATAAATACCTCCAGGAGCATAAATACGAAGCTTTACCTGCAAAATTATATAACTGCCGGGAACGGCACATTCGATAGCCAGGGAATTGTTATTTTCAACAGGCTTTCAATATAGCCCTATGCCCTTATAACCCTGTCAAATATTCTATTTTTGTTTTCAGCAACTTCATCATCTGTACAGATATACAGGCATGCCATATTCTGTATCGATTTAAGCCGTTTTATGAATTCAACAATTTCTGTTGCATGACCTGGATTAAGGGTAATATCGGCAATTATAACACTTTTTCCTGTTAGAAACGCAAGGCAGGTCAAAAGCTTGTAGAGGTCTGAAATATTTGCATCTGTGGGAAATATGTCATAGATGCCTTCTTCATATTGAATACCTGTAATGTTCATATAACTTTTAACCAGATTAATAATTTCAATTTTTAAAATATTTTCACTGTATGATTTTGCAACCTTAAAATTCATAAAATTGAAATCCTTCCTTCCCTTTTTCATAACGGACTTCCTCTTCTTATGGATTTTATGGCATGATTTTCCCTTTACGTTACATTCACAAATTTCTCCATTAAGCCCGTCAAGAGTTAACCTGTATCTGTAATAATTCCTCAACATAACCATATCAGCCAGATTAACACCGGTTTTTTGGCCTATCATCAGACCTGCTAGCAAATTTTCCCTATCTTTCGATTCTGATTTAAGGATATTATACATTTCTGTATACTTTGGGAGAACACCAAAATCCTGTGATTTTATAATTGCATAGGTAAGCTTATCTTCTGCAGCATCAAAATTTTTTATAATTTCCCTTATTTCAACAAGCTTAATCATTTCCCTCCTTATTATGGCATTAAGTGCCTCTATCCTCGTCTGATATGGGACAAAATCAAGTATCTGGCTGGAAATCTTTATTCCGGGATCGAAAGCATCCAATGGATCAGGCGGTATGGGAAATATATCACCCAGTAAGCGCCCCAGGATCCCTATCCTGTTCCCGTTGACCCTGAACTTTTTTATTTTAGTTATAAGTTCAACCATGTCCCTTCCACCGTGCATCAATTTTCCATCCGGTTCCATATTGTTAAATATATCAAAAACAAAAAGCCCTGTTATTCTAGAAATATTCCTATTTCTGGAATATAAGAGCACATCGCAATCCCATCCCAGATCAATATTCAGGTTTTCTATCTCAGTGATTCCGTTTAATTTTATGCTAAATTCCCTGAAAGAAATAGAATTTTCATTTTCCTGATTATCATATTGTGGCATCGTCCGTACCCCCGTTCAGTTCATAGCTTAAAAGCGCAGCAAATCCAATAAACACTGTAATAAACGCAAGTGGAAAAATTATTACCCACCAGACACCGGACTGGATAAAAGTGCTTATGTTTCCATCCAGGTACATTAGATTTCCTATATCCACTATGAAAGGATTATGAAAATAGAACCCGAAATATGTAATTATTGTAACTACGCCTGTAATGGCACCTAAATCAGTAATAAAATAAGGTGCAAAACCAGCCAGAATTTTTTTATAACTATATTGTTGCCTGTTTCCAGTATTATCATCAAAAAATTTTATGGCCCTTAAAATGTAGAATGGAGACCATCCGGTAGAAATTGCAATAATTATTCCGATCTCCATGGGCCTGGCGACATAGAGCACCAGAAGCATAACCAGTATATATGGAGCACTGGAGAAAATCTTAGTTATATAAATTATGGCTTTTCTGTAACCCTTTCCAATTTTCGCTGCTGTAAAGCCAATTGCAATGCCAGCTGCGGATGAAATCAATAATGATGCAAGCATCACCGTGAAATCAAATTTTAATGAACCAAGAAGGGCGGGCAATAGCATTATGCTGTCATATGTTGTTCCAAGGTATAATTTCCATCCAGAGGATAATGAAGGTGAGTGTGGTGCAATATCATGGCCGTATCTGAATGAAAGTAGTGTGCTGAGATTGTGGACACCAAGGTACTCTGGATATATGATATCCAGAACAAAGACCAGCAAATAGAGGAAGATAACCAGAGAACTTATAAATATCAAGGCCTGCCTTAAATTAATCCGCATGTTTGACCTCCCTGTTGAGCAAATCTATAATGGCATCAAATATAATTACTATTATAGCAAGCATAAATACACTGTATAGCCCCCCCATAAACCCGAAATTATAATTCATAAACGAATAAACTGCAAACTCGCCCAGGTTCATATATGAGAAAATGAAACTTATAAGAACCAGACCTCCCATGAATATAAGAAATACAGGTTTTAATTCCTCAAGAAGCCTGGAACGGATCCCTCTTTTTACGTATAATATATAATTATCCCTGAACGCATCCCTTGTTGTTCCGGCCCTCATGAAACTGCTGTTGTACTCTATAGATGCTTCATGGCTTATATACACACTAAGGTATATGGTAGTTGGCACTAACAGGGCTATAAATGGCAATACCATATGTTTCAGATAATCAAATAACACAACAGGTGAATTGTGTATAATGCTATCCAGTATAATTATGTTTGTCGGGGATGTAATAAATAATCCCTGCCCGGAATATGAAATCCAGCTATGCCCTATAATTGAATGTATTGAAAGTATGCTACCGGAGGGGAACCATCCGAGGATTCCAGAAAAAACTGTAACAAGTGTAAGCCCGGATACCATGTAAAGAAATAGCAGCGGAAATATGCTCATGCTTAACCTTCTAACGGTTCTGAATGTTGTTCCTGAGTAGAAACCAATTAAATAGGCAAGTGCATATGATATGAGGAATGTGATAACCAGAAAAAATATTGTTTCAGGAAGAATAATTGAGACTGCACTTTTTACTGTGCCTGAATAAAGCAAAGTATTCACGTTTCCCATTTTTCCGGTGATAAGGGCATAAAGAAAATAAAAATACTGGAAAAAATCATTTTCGCGCAATCCAAGGACGTTGATGGAAGTTCCCGGATAATCTTTTTTTAATATGGTGATCGGAACAAATTTATAAATAATAAACAGGAGGATAGTAAAACCTATAAATATGAAAAAGTATTTTGCCAGAATATTTACAGGTTTCTGATTTCCCATTATAAATTGCTGATAAGATTTATAAATTTAAATGTTTATGTCAGACAGCATAAGCCTAATCCTCATTCCACGCAGATGTAAAATATGTCATAAGCACATCATCAACATACCTGTCGCCAATCAGAAATTGCCTCTTCCTTACACCTTCATACTGGAACCCCAGATTCCTGTAAGCCTGAATTGCGTTGATGTTGCTGGAAAATACCTCAAGGTTTATTTTCTCTATTCCCTGCTGCTTTGACCATGAAATTGCATCCTGTATCATCCCTGTACCCATACCCATATGCCGGTATTCTTTTCTTATTGCAATACCCAGGGATGCAACGTGCCGGTTTTTCCTGTACATGCCCCTCTGGATTGTTGTCACCCCGGCAATTTTGCCATTCAACTCGCAGACAAGCGTCAGGTCATCCTTATTCTTGAGCCTTTCCCGCTCCCCACGCTCTGTCAATAAATAGTATTCACTGACAAGGTAAATTTTTTCATCCATGACGCTTTGCATGCATTCAATAATCCCCTTAGCATCCTCAGGGACTCCTCTCCTTATGGCATAATTTTGAACTGCCCCGTCTCTTTTTAATATCATGATGATTCTAAAATGTTTTTCAATTCCCTGTAAATCTTCTCGATGCCCTCGGAACTTTCCCTTGCAGCTTTCAGTATCTGATCCTTATTGCCCAGGAAATCAGACGTCAGAATAGCCCCTTCCCTTGATGCTTCAATAATCCCTTCGTGTTCCAGAATTCTAAGGGAATACCTGATTTTATGTTCCGGTATGCCTGTCTGCTGGGACATTTTAATTATGCCCAATGGCTGTTCCATAAGCAATGTTTTAATTATAGTCATATGCCGTTCCAGGGTTTCTATATTTTCCCGGATTTCCTTAAAAATCGAATAGTCATTCATGGTAACAAATAACAAGGCATTATTTATTACTTTTTAAAATAACCAAATTTAAGAATTTTTGAGGATTTCAGAGCTATAAATAACCTTGTCCTTATCCATTATTGTGAACTTTGCCGTGGTATCAACAAGGACCCGTATCTTCTCAATCCTTTCCTCAATATACTCATCATATTTGTCAGGGTTTTTTGAATTTGCTTTAATTTTCAGCGTGTTATGCAGCAATGCAATCTGCAGGCGTATTTCGAATTGCTTCCGTTCATTGAAATTATTTATGTCAAAAGCCTTAACCATTTAGCCCTTATTACTTTATTATTTTATTAATTTTTCCTATTTACGATTATCTGATGCTGGAAAACAGTTATGTTTGATAATGTAATTTAGCATAAATGGTACAGGTAAAAAAAATTGATGATTACCGGTATGAAATACCAAGAACCGGCAATATGCGTGTTCCAGGAACTATTTATATCAGTCAGGATCTTCTTGGAAATTTTACCGACGATGAACCCATAAAACAGGTAATGCATGTGGCATCCCTTCCCGGTATAGTAAAAAGCTCGATGGCAATGCCGGATATACATTTAGGTTATGGTTTCCCAATAGGTGGCGTGGCTGCCTTCGATTACGATGATGGGATAATATCCCCCGGTGGCGTTGGCTATGATATAAATTGTGGTGTTTCGCTTATAACTACTAACATAGATTATGATGAAGCCCGCGATAAAATAAATATCCTTCTGGATGAAATAAATAAAACTGTACCGGCAGGAATTGATTATAAATCCAGTTTCCGTATAAGTATTGATGATGAAAATGAAATTCTGTCATCCGGAATTGAATGGGCATACAATAATGGGTATGCAACCAGGGAAGATATAGAAAGAACGGAAGAAAATGGAAAAATGCTTTCAGACATATCGGGCGTAAGTGAAAAGGCAATAAAAAGGGGCAAAAATGAACTGGGAACACTGGGGGCAGGAAACCACTTTCTTGAAATGGACCGCATAGAGAGTATAATGGATGAAGCAAAGGCAAAGAAATTCGGGATTAATAATAAAAATAACCTTGCCATAATGGTACATACCGGATCCCGCGGGCTTGGGCATCAGGTGGCTACTGACTATTTAATGCGCCTGAATGAGGAGGACAGCAGCATTAAAAGCGAAGATGACCGGCAGCTCATATCTGCATACATACATAGCAGGACCGGGCAGGATTATCTAAATGCAATGAATGCAGCTGCAAATTTCGGGTTTGTAAACAGGCAGATTATTACATATAAAATCAGAAAAGCCTTCGAAAAAATATTCGGTGAAGATTTCGAACATCTTGGAATAGAAACACTATATAGCCTGGCACATAACATGGCTAAGGCAGAAATACATAATGTAGATGGCAATAAGAGAAAGTTAATGGTGCACAGGAAAGGCGCAACACGTGCTCTGCCAGCCTATGCCTCTTCAGGATATTTTAACGAAACAGGCCATCCGGTTATAATTCCAGGCAACATGGGTGGCCCATCCTATGTGATGGTAGGCATGCCAGGAAATGAGGAAATAACATTTTCCAGTTCATGCCACGGAGCCGGAAGAGTTTTGAGCAGAAAAAGGGCTAATGAGCAGTTCAATGCAGAAGATGTTGAAATGGAATTAAAATCACGTGGAATATACCTGCGCGCTACAACAAAAAAAGCTATAATTGAGGAATCCCCTGGAAGCTATAAAAACATTGATGAGGTGGTGAGGGTAATTAACGGTGCAAAAATAGCTGCGCCCGTAGCAAGGCTAATGCCTGTAGCGGTCATGAAAGGATAGGATTATCGTTGTAACAATTATATATTTCTCATATTACTGTTTTCCCTAGAACTGCATTTATATTCTTTACCTTTGTATATAAATTCTGGAATTGCGGGACGGTAAGTTGCTGGGCTGAATCACTGAGTGCCTTTGGTGGGTCAGGATGGACTTCTATCATCAGGCCATCAGCGCCTGCGGCTGTACCACCCAGTGCCAGTGGTTCTACATATCTGTTAACCCCTGCCGGGTGGCTAGGGTCTATTATCACCGGGTATTCAGTTTTTTCATGCAGGACAGGAATGGCTGAGATATCAAGTGTAAACCTTGTCGATTGTTCAAATGTCCTTATTCCACGTTCTGAAAACATAATCCTCTTATTGCCATTCATGGAAAGATACTTTGAAGATGATATCAGTTCATCAACAGTATTCCCGAACCCTCTCTTCAACAGTACCGGTTTATCGTACCTGCTAATCTTTTTAAGGAGTGAAAAATTCTGTGAATTTCTTGATCCTACCTGGAGAATATCTGCATATTCTGCAACAAGTGGCAATTCATCCATGTCCATAACCTCGGTTATAATTGCCATTCCTGTGGCATCCCTTGCCTTAGCCAGCAATTTTAGCCCTTCTTCTCCAAGGCCCTGGAAGGAATCAGGGCATGTTCTTGGTTTGAATGCGCCTCCTCTCAGCACATTGACCCCAATTTTCCTTAATTGCGTGGCAACCCTGATAATCTGTTCCTCACTTTCAACGGAGCATGGCCCTGCTATCATGAGAAATTTATCATCTGTAAGCCTGATTTCGTCATTTATTTTTATGTCCACCATATTACCACCTTATCGTATCGCCGGAAAGTAATGATGACCCTATGAGCAGCCCCTGGTATTTTTCTATATGGAGTTTATTTATGTTTTCATGGTTTATGCCGCTTTCCAGTACTACTGGAAGCCCGTATGATTTGAGGTTATCATACATTTCCTCTGAGTTATCCTCCATTTTCAATGTTTTCAGGTTTCTTCTATTATATCCCAGTATTACATTCTCATCCGGGAATATGTTCTTTACACTGGCAGGATCATGTACTTCCACCAGGGCATCCATCCCCAATTTTTTCCCATACTGCACCAGCTTTTTTATGCTAGCGTAATCAAGGAAATCGCATATAAGCAGGAAGGCATCTCCACCTGACATATATGAGGATTTTATCATGGATTCACTGGAGATAAAATCCTTAATGAGGATTGGTTTGTTATAGCATTGCACGGCTTCTGCATCTAACGGTGTTCCACCAAAGTATTGAGGTTCCGTTAAAATACTGATTCCAGCGATGATTCTCTGTATACCATCAAAGTATTTAAGTATGTCAGTATTAGATTTATTGCTGAAACCTGATGGTGATTTTCTCTTGTACTCAGCTATGATCCCGGGGCCGTTTTGATTTTTTTCCAGGGCGTCTTTAAGGCTTATAATGCCCCTTTCCCTCATATTAAATTCCTGTAGTTTTCTTTCACTATTCTTGCTGTAAATCTCATCAACGATCATATGGCATCAACAAAATTTTTGAATATCTGTTTTCCATATTCGGAATAATAGCTCTCAGGATGGTACTGGACCCCAAAAAATCTTCCATCCTTTGAGTGGAATCCCATAATCTCTCCATCTGTTTCAGAAACCGCGTCCACTATGATATTGCTTCCAGGCTCCAGTACAAGTGAGTGGTAACGTATTGCAGTAAACTTTTCCGGTACGTCCCTGTATAATAGCGAATCTCCGTGGGATATGGTATCCGGTTGGCCATGCATCAACCTTTTTGACAGTGTAATATCAGAACCAAGATAGTACCCGAGTATCTGGTTGCCGAAGCACACTCCAAGGAATTTAGCTTCTTTATTCCTATCTATGAATTCATAAAGCCCTCCACGATCTTCACTATTCTTTGGATTTCCTGGTCCCGGAGAAATTATATATCCATCATAGGGTTCAAGATCTGTTAAATTATCGTTTGTCCTGATATCTACATGTATTTCAGGGGAACTTATATACTGGTATATATTATAAACAAAAGAATCATAATTATCAATAATTAATATTTTTTTCATATAAACCACCTGTTACAGTTAAAATCTTTGAGTACATCTCTGCAATCTCACTGGAGGGCACAGAATCCTTAACTATTCCAGCACCTGCCTGTGTATAGTTTTCATTTTTTGATTTGAAAAGGCTTCTGATTAAAAGGGCAAGGTCCATGCCATTATTTCCTATAATTCCAAGTGCCCCTGCATACGCACCCCTTGGCATATCTTCATATCCATTGATCAGGGTTATAGCCTTTTTTTTCGGTGCCCCGCTTACTGTTCCAGCAGGGAATACCGACCGTAAAATATTTCCCGGTGCATACTCTTCAAGTTTTCCTGATACCGTGCTGACTATGTGCATTACACTGGCAAATTTCCTTATTTCCATTGAACTTAATACATCAACTGACCCGGGATAGCATATTCTTCCAAGGTCATTTCTTGCAAGGTCAACAAGCATCCTGTGTTCTAAAAGCTCCTTCTGGTCAGTTTTCAGGTCATTTTCAAGGTCTTTATCTTCAGATTCTGATTTGCCCCTTTTCCTTGTGCCAGCCACCGGATATATAGTTATTGTCCCGTTTTGAACTGAAAGGAGATTTTCCGGTGAGCTTCCTATTACCTCAAGGTCACCGAATTTATAATAATAAACATAGAGTGATTTATCATTTTTCAGGAATTTTTTTGCCACATATAGAGGGTCATAAACATCAAGGTCAAATCTCCTGGACAATACAATCTGGAGAAGATCGCCATTTTTTATCCTTTTTATTGCATCCCCTATTTTTCCCTCCAGCTCATTATCATCTAGATCGCCATTTGCTATGGTTGTCTGTTCTTTTTCCCTGATATATGTATCGCTAAATTCCTCTTCCGGTATTATATAAGAAACCTGTGGCCATGAAGACCTCTTCAATCTAATATCGGGATATATATCATCAATGAAGTCGTATGATACAATCACCGGAATATTTTTTCCTGATTTTATTATCTCAGCAAACTCATTGTTCATATGGTTGATGGCACCATTGTACACATTTACCGGTTCTTTGCCAGAAACAAAAAGTGTTTCGGTTCCAGTACGCCTTTCATCATCAAATTTGCAGAAATATGCAAAGTTTTTTCCTTTGAACTCATTGATTCTGTCTAACAGCATAATACTCACCAATTTTATTAAAAAACTCATCTATTTTTTTAAATGATTTTTTGCCTGTGTACTCTTCCAGAGAACTGCTTACATCAACAAGATACGGTTCTGTTGCAAGGAGCTTCTGAACATTGTTTGAATCAATTTTTCCTGCTATCCCCAACCTTTCCCGGGGTAATTCCTTTACCTGGTCTATCCTGTTTATAATTCCAGATCTATCCTCAAGAAGTATGATTTCGGCGCCGGACTTCATGTGTGAATCCACCTTGTCAGCTATTCCCTCCTCATGGAAATCTACAACAGAGATAATTTTCTTATTAAATGCCTTTTTAGCTGCAATAATATCTTCTCCAGAATGGTTGAAGTGGAGCTGTATGTAATCCTCATAACCTGCATGTTCGGGCATAGATGTGTATACGCCAGCAATAGGAGTTGAAGGGTATTTTGTTTTTATCTCCCTTATCAACGCCTGGCTTCCATGCCGCCCAACTTCAGGGTCCAGTATAACACCGATTAAATCTGCGCCCATCTTGATTGCATATTCCGCATCTTCAATTCTGGTTATGCCACAAACTTTAACTTTCATCTGCATACCTCCTTTAATTTTTCAATGGCTTTCCCACTCTGTATAAAATCAACTGAAAGATCGTATGCTTCTTCAAAACTCTCTGCCTTCTGGTTTAATATCACAGCCGGCAAAGCGTTAATGGCAATAAATTCCATGACATCCTTATTTTTTCCTGAAAGCCCATTAAGCAGCATTTCAAAACTTTTTATGGAATCAGTGGTAGAAATATCCTCGGGGTTTATGCTATGCCCTATCAGTTTTTCAGGGTCAATTGTAATTTTATCTAAATGGCCATCTACCCTGTACAGCGTACTTTTGCTGGACGGTGATATCTCATCCATGCCATCTGAGCCATGCACGATAAATCCTGTCTTTTTCTCCTCTTTTATTACCTTTGCATATAATTCTGCCAGATCTTCACTGTATGTCCCGAGAACAACACGGGCGGGATTAAGCGGGTTTGTCAGGGGTCCGAGAATATTGAACACAGTTCTGAAGCTAATCTGTTTCCTGGCTGCCGAAAATTTTGCAAAGCTTTTGTTATACTCTGGAGCGAGAATATACACATAATTTTTCCTTGATATATTCTCAATAATTGTGTTCTTATCCATTTTAAAATTATAATTCATATACTTCATGAAGTCAGCACTGCCATGGTGCCCTGTGACCCCAAAATTTCCATGTTTGGCAGTTTTAATTCCCATGGATGCAAGCAATATGCTCACTCCTGTGCTTACATTGACAGTATTTTTTCCATCACCACCTGTGCCTACCACATCTGTTAATTCAGGATAATTTAAGTTTAACGATGACAGTTCCCTCAATGCCATGGCGAATCCAGCAATCTCTGCAGGCGTTTCACCTCTATTGTGGATCTCTGTAAGAAATGAAATTTTTGCAGAATCAGGGCTGTCCACAAGTTCCATCATGGTATCCCTGGCTTTTAATACCTCATTTCCTGTTGCGGCATAGTTGATATCATTATTCATCAAGCACACCCCTCATTTTGTTAATATAGTCTATAAATCCCTTCTCGTCTCCTGCTTCTGTCATCTTAATAAGGTAAGTTCCTATGGCTACTCCTGACCCTCCATTTTTCATAAGGTCTCTAATATCATCATCAGTTTTAATTCCAAATCCGTATGTAATTTCCCTGCCAGGAAGCAATTCATTAATTCTTTCTGTTGTATAGTCCAGTTCGTAGGGTATATCGATGCCGGTGGAGGGCTGGAGGCCGTAGTAAATCCATGAATTCGTCATGGAAGACACATCCTTTATTATGGAGTCCGGAGTAGAGGGTGAAAAAAATGGTATATACTCAAAACCACGATCGTTCAATTTATTAATTATTTCCTTGCCTTCACTGTAATAATCAATAATCAGGTCAGGTATTATAATTCCTGAAAAATTTCTTTTCTGGAGGTAATCAATAAACTCATCAAATCGAGCCTTTATGTCAGAATAATAGGATAAGGAATACATTTTTACATGGTTTTTATGGAAGTGGTCAAAATATTTCTTATAAAAATCATCCGAGAAATTTATGTTGCCAACATTATGTGTTTTTCTTATAACAGGCCCATCATATCTCGGGTCATTTGAAGGAAAGCCGAATTCTATATAATTTATTTTATCAACAGGGATCAGGTCAAGAAAATGTGAAAGCGTTTCATTATTCGGATATCCAAGTGTAAAATATGGTATAAGGTTCTTCATTTTTTCTCACCGAATATTGAAAGGTCCAGATACCCATGTCCGCTGACATTGACAACGATAGTTTTTTTCTCATTTATATGGGCTTTTACATACTTTATCGCGCTTGCAATTGCATGACCTGATTCAGGTGCAGCAATTATCCCCTGGGTGTTTGCAAACGTTCTTAAAGCTTCTTTTACCTCTTCCTCTGTGACCTCATCGCTTTTGATTCTGCCTTTGTTGATCAGAAGTGATAGTGATGGGGATGCACCATGGTATCTTAAGCCTCCAGCATAAATTGTAGGTGGCACAAAATCCGCACCCAGTGAATACATTCTCACCTGTGGCAGAATGCCTGCAGAATCCATAAGGTCATATTTATAATCGCCTTTAGAAAACTTCGGGACTTCATTGGCAGTTGTTGCTATTATCTCTGTATCATCTCCATCAGGTATAAATGGGAATGTAAAACCACCGAAATTGCTTCCTCCCCCCACACACCCTATCAATACATCTGCATGCTCCCCAATGAGTTCAAGCTGTTTCTTCGTTTCCTGGCCTATAACACTCTGGTGTGTAAGTGATACATTCATCACACTGGCAACCATATATCTGTAATCATTATCAAGTGCATATTCCACTGCTTCGCTAATTCCAATTCCCAGAGTTCCTGGCGTGTCCGGATGTTCTTTTAATATTTTCCTTCCGTATGCAGTTAAAGTAGAAGGGCTAGCCACAACATTTCCATTATAAAGGTTCATGACGGTTTTTCTCAATGGTTTCTGCTCAAAACTAATTTTTACCATAAAAATCTGTGAAGGAAGACCGTATAGCGATGCTGCAAGTGCGGTTGCTGATCCCCATTGCCCGGCACCGGTTTCTGTTGTAACTCCTTTTACTCCTTCCTTCATAGCATAGTATGCCTGTGGTATGGCTGTATTTATTTTATGGGAACCTGTAGCAGTAGCGCCTTCATATTTATAGTATATTTTTCCGGAATAGCCTAGTTTTTTTTCAAGATTCCTGGCTCTTATGAGCGGTGTAGGTCTTCCTATCTGTTCATATGCTTCCATTACCTCATCAGGAATTTTTTCATATCTTTTGAATGTAAATTCCTGCTTCAAAACTTCCTTTGGCAAAATTTTATTGAGCAAATTGATTGATGATATATCACTCTTCGAATCTCTGGGTGGTGCCAGGGGTTCTGGAAGGTCAGGAACTACATTGTACCAGTTATCAGGTATTATTTCTTTATTCATTGCTGTTATCATAATCTGTATATTAATACACATTATTTAAACATTATTGATTATTATTATTGTATAAATATAAATTATATATACAATGCTATAGAATCTCAGAAAACATAAAATTCAGGCAAATATTTAAAATCCGGGATAATTTTGTTTTAAATTCCCTTATATTCAAAAAGGCAAGACATCCTGGTTTTTCTTTAAATAACCAATGTTATAATATTATATTTTAGTGCGTGATATGGCATTATGGAACCGGAGATATTTATAAACTTTAAACATTATGACAATGCTGTTGGAACTAATTCTGAAAAACTTTTAACGGATTTTAAGTCAATAAAAAAACAAAACGGGCTGTACTATTGCATGGCAGAGACAGACCTATACCTTCAAAAATCATTCCCTGGATTGCACATTTATGGCCAGCATGTAGATTCAAATGGATATGGTGCATTTACAGGTTCAGTTTCTATAGAATCCTTGCTTGACCTGGGTGTTAAAGGATCGCTTCTGAACCATTCTGAAAAAAGGGTTGATAGTTCAATAATAGAGTCTGTAGTTAAAAAATCAAAAGAATTGGGGTTCAAAATCATACTCTGCGTTGAGAACCTCGATGAAGCTGAAAAATATTCCAAACTGGAACCAGCATATATAGCATACGAGCCTCCGGAACTTATTGGCGGAGACATATCTGTCTCCTCAGCCAGGCCGGAAATAATAGGGCAGGCAGCAGAGATATGCAAAGGTAGAACAAAACTGCTTGTGGGTGCAGGCGTGAAAACAAAGGAGGATGTGGATACATCTATGGCTCTGGGAGCTGCCGGCGTTTTAATTGCTTCAGGAATTATTAAAAATGCGAAACCAATAAATAGGTTAGTTTCATTAATGGGTAATAGGTAAATTTATGGCAAATCCCGGTCAAAATCCAAGGCAAAATCCCAAAAAAAATGAAGAACCATTGTTTGAGGAACCGAAATTCGATAAAAGGCAGTACCTTACATATGAGAGGGAAAGGGCAAAAGCTATAATATCGGTGTTTATAACAGGAGCGTTAATAGGGCTTCTTTCCGGGGAACTTGAAATTTATGGCTACTGGTATATTTCAATAATATTAATTATAGTAGTTATATATTTCCTGAGGAGTATTATAACATTATTCAAAATAGCGATACCGAAACAAACATCACATAAATTATTGATGTACCTTGAGTTGATTATTACATGGCTGGTATTCTGGATAATCGCCCTGAACCCACCATTACATGTTGTTTCAGGTCCTGAGGTAATAGACCTCGAATATATGCATAATGGGAACTGGACTAAATTAAATGAAACCAATAAACAATATGACCTTTTAGGAGGGCACAGTTTCCAGTTAAGATATTACACAGAGTACAAATATAATATAACCAACATAACAATACAGGAAAATGGGAAAGCTATAAGCAATAAATATGATCGTAGTACTGGATATGTGTACTTTAACTTAACGATGCCTACAGCCGGGTCAACCGAATCTATTAACATCAATGAAACTTCAACTGTAACAACCCATGAAACTATACAGTTCTTTGGTATATCTTAATAATATTAATTGTGGTTAAAATAGAAAAATAAATAAATATATTTGCCCTTATGGATTAAGCAGGTGTGGTGTAGCCTGGTAGCACGGAAGCCTTCCAAGCTTTCGACTCGGGTTCAAATCCCGGCACCTGCATTTTTATAAATATGTAATATTTTTACCATTGCACTTATAAAAATAAAAATTTCTTATAATTGCAAATAAAAATATCCTTCAGCCTGTTTCCTTACAATTTCCTCTACCGCAGCTGTAACTATGCCAATTCCAGATCCTTTATCCACATCATCTTCGCTTAACTTCAATTCTTTCAGCGTGTTTTTGCATGCGTTTATCTTAACACCTGAATCTATAATTTCTTTGATTTTCGGCATAAATTCATCCCCTTTAAGCAAAGCTTTAACTGCAGACCTGTTAAATACAACTTCTATGTTGGCATCAGGCATAGAATTCTTCAAGTTTCCAATTTGCTTTAAAATTGTCTTCATAATGGAATAATCATTCCCGCAAACTATAACATTGTACATAGATGAAAATTACATTACTATATTTACCGTTTATTATTGAAAATAGCAGTGGAGTAAAAATAAATTAATATACGTATGAAATATTGCATATAATGAATTCAAAGCAACTTTTTAATATACATAAGGGTGAACAGTTTCAGGAGATAGTTCCTGAAAAATCAGGGCACAGCATTGTGGCCGCAAGATTTCTAAACAAATTATATGATCTCAGCGACGTGGCTCCGGATAATGGAGAGGTAGAATTTATTCAAATTAATTCACCTGAGGGGGAAAAAATACTGCTTCATAGCACCGCCCATTTGCTTGCCAATGCTATTGTTGATTTATACCCTGACGCACTACCAAATACCAGCAACGAAAGTGAAGATACATTTTATTACGATTTCAATATGAAGCCCGTATCCATAGAAGATTTTCCTTTGATAGAGGAGAAAATGCAGGAACTGGTGCAGGCAAATATACCTATTATGAGAAAAATACTGCCTAAGAATGAAATCCTTAAAGAATTTAGCTATAATAAATATAAACTTGACAAGATAAATGAAAATGTTCCGGATGGAGAAAACTCAAGCATATATATCCAGGGAAATTATAAAGAGTTCTGCAGGGGGCCACATGTTCCATCCACCGGATATATAGGCGCTTTTAAATTGCTGTCAATATCAAGTACTAACTACGAAGGTGACGTAAACAAAGATAAAATGATCCGGATATACGGAACCGCTTTCCCGGATAAAAAACAGTTAAAAGCATTTTTGCTGCGCAGGGAGGAAGCTATTAAGAGGGACCACAGGAAAATAGGCCAGGAAATGGATCTATTTACATTTGATAATGAACGTGCACCTGGTATGCCTTTTTACGCCCCTAACGGTGCAATAATCCGGAATGAATTGATAAATTATATGAAAGAATTGAATGAAAAAAGCGGGTGGGAAGAGGTATGGACCGCACATGCTTTCAAAGACATTATATGGAAACAATCTGGACATTATTATAAGTATAAGGATGATATGTTTCTTTTTACCCTCCCGAACGGTGACAATTACGGGTTAAAGCCCATGAACTGCCCGGGGCATATAGCAATATTCCAGAGAAGTGTTTACAGCTACCGTGATATGCCTGTTAAATATTCAGAAGCAGGCACAGTTTACAGATATGAAAAATCAGGAGAAATGGGTGGATTAACAAGACCAAGAGGATTCACCATAGATGATGGGCATGGCTTTGTAAGGGAAGATCAGATATTTGATGAAACCATCTCTTTGCTTAAAATTATCCCATCAATATTCAAAACGATACTCGGTACAGAGGAAATTACATACGATCTCAGTGTAATGGACAAACAGCATCCTGAGAACTATCTGATGTCATACGAATGTTCCAGCTGTGGAGAAAAATTCATGCTAAGGGCAGCGTCACAGGAATATAAATGCCCGGCATGCGGTTCTGAAAATCTGAATTCCGATTTTTCAATGTGGGATAATGCTACTGAAAATCTCAGAAGGGCACTTGAAGAATTAAAATTAAAATATACTGAATACCCAGGAGAAGCCGCATTTTATGGTCCGAAAATAGATGTACATATAAAGGATGCCCTTGGCCGCCTGTGGCAGCTATCTACCATACAGATAGACTTCTTTATGCCAGCCAATTTTGATCTATATTATATAGACAAAAATGACACTAAGGTAAGGCCGGTAATAATACACCGTGCTATATATGGAAGCTACGAAAGGTTTATAGCCATACTTCTGGAGCATTTCAATGGGAAACTTCCATTATGGCTAACCCCGTTACAGGCATACATAATACCTGTGTCAGAGGCATATAACGAATATGCAACGGAAATAAATAAGAAATTGAGAGAAAAAGGCATCCGGTCAAAGGTTGACATATCCGACGGGACAATATCCAAGAAGATCAAACTTATCAGAACCATGAGGCCATCATATATTCTGGTAGTGGGAGAAAAAGAACTTGCAAATAATTCAGTTTCAGTAAGAAACAGAAAGGATAAGACCAGGGAATATGGCATGGATGAATTTATGGGCATAATGGCAGAAGAAATAAGGGAAAAGAAAATAGAACAGGCATTTTAATCCGCAATACTGCCTATGCATTTTTATATTTAATATTTATACAGTATTATGTCTAAAATACCGGAAAATTTAAAATATACCAAATCACACGAATGGTTTAAAATTGATGGAGATGTGGCTACCGTTGGCATCACAGATTTTGCACAGCATCAACTTACGGATATAGTTTATGTTGATATGCCTAAGAAAGGCACCGTAAAAAAGGCAGGAGATACCCTTTTAACAATAGAATCAGTAAAATCCGCAGAGGATGTATTTTTCCCCGTCAGTGGAGAGGTAATAGAAACAAATGAAGAACTGGATAAAAAGCCTGAACTGGTAAATTCTGATTGCTATGAAAACTGGCTTGTCAAAATAAAGTTAACTGATAATAAATACGATTCCATGACCGCGGCAGAATATAAATCATACATAGGAGAATAAAATTAAGCATGAATAGAAAAGACAGATATTATACCAGGGCAAAAAAGGATAATTTCAGGAGCCGCGCCTCATATAAGCTTCTTGAAATACAATCAAAGTTTAATGTAATATGGAAAACCGATTATGTGATTGAATTCGGTTCATCCCCGGGTGGGTGGACCCAGGTAGTTCAAAAGTTAACGGAAAAGCCGGTAATCGCTATTGATATTAGCCCAATGGACCCCATTGAAAATGTGACATTTGTGCAGGGCAATATAAATGACCCAGAATTATCAGAAAAAATTAAAATTGCTATGGATTCCCTTGGTATAAGCTCAGTATCAACAGTTCTATCCGATGCTATGATTAAAACCAGCGGCAATTATGACCGGGATCATATGGGGTCTTATCTTCTCTGCGATAATGTCATGAACCTGTCAATAGACTTGCTGTCATCGGGTGGAAATGTTGTTTTAAAGCAGTTTCAGGGAGACTCAACGATGGCATTTGTAAATAAGTGGAAGGTTTATTTTAACTATTATAAGGTTACAAAGCCAAATGCATCAAGGCAGCATAGCAGGGAAGTTTACATAATATTCAAGGATAAAATTTAATATCTATTTTCAAAATGGTTTAAAACATCTTTGTAATAATCATAATCGACTATGCAGAATATATTTCTGTCACTGTATTCCTTTTGCAGGCTGTCTATTCTTTCTATTATGTATTTTTTCCTTTCAGCATTTACTTTTTTAAAAGATTTTAAATCTACCACATTATTCCAGGATTCTACAAATTCCTCTGGAGTTTCAGCGTCAAATTTATACTTGCTTACCTTTTTCTTTCGCATAGAATGCCTGAGAAGGTCGGTTGTTTTTACATATTTGCTGTAAATTATCTGGTAATCTCCTTCATCCATGTCAAGCCCGATCATTTCTATGTCGTTCTCCTTGCAATATCTTGTTGCCTCTATATATACAGGTGATGGCGTCATAACCTCACCGTATCTGGAAAGATTGATTCCATACAAAATCTCATAATCTGAAAGATTCATTTCGAATGGGTCTTCCAGGAACTCTTTCATACCATCTACCTGTTCAGGTGCTATTGTAATAAAAACTATATCCGGGCGCTTTTCTAAAAGTTCTTTCCTGAGCTCATCGCCATCCCTCACCAATCCTTTTACTCCACCGAATATGTAAAATCTATCATTAATTTTATGCATCATTTTTATTTTTCTAGGAATTCATTAAAGCTATCAACATCATAAATTTTTCTAAGCTCATTGAAACTTATTATTGTGCATCCATGTATATTGCGTTTGTTAGAATTCTCCTTATTAATCAATACAGGGATATCTCCAAGAACCTCACTGATTTTCTTTATGGATACTATTCTATTTGTATTTTCATTTACGTTATTGAATGCCCCTATGATCAGATGCGAATCTGAATTGTATGAAAGCCCATCAAAGGGATTCCTGCTAATATATTCGGAAATATATCCTATATTATTCATTACCGTAAGCACTTCGTTTATAAAGCCACTTGCCGCATTAACCGGCATCGGCTCCTCGTTTGAAATAGATACATCCACGTTTCTGCTTATGTCGCCTCTCAATATAGACTCAAGCTTCAAATAGATATCAATTGTTGCTGAACTGCCAGATTCATAAAGTGATACAGACCTTCTTGATACACCAAGCTTCTGTGCTATATACCCTATGGAATAATTGTTCTGTTCACGCAATATTCTCATTTTCTGCCCATTAATCCCGACATAAAAGCCTCCCGGAGCAGAATATATAAACGGGGGCTCACCTGCGATATAATCCTTAAAGCTTTCAAATGAAAGTATTGGTACTCCGTGCCTGAAATACAGTACGCCCCTTTCAAGCATATTGTTCCCTGCCTTTTCTCCTATTATGAGTGTTTTTGACCATGTCATTACACTCATTTTGATAAGGGGAACAACTCCAATTCTGCTGAATGTATTCACATTATACAGAATTTTGAGAATATACCGTTCATCTCCTCTCCTGCAAATTAAATCAAATGTGACAAGGCCATATAGATCTGGCTCTGACACTACAAAATCATTTCTTTTAAGGAAATCGTATATGTCCCTGATTAACTGTTGTCTCTGGTCCACGATATAACAAAATACGTCTGTATATATAATTTTCTATTATATAGGCATTTATATAATTATTTATATATACTATGCTCTTTAAAACTCGTTGATATTTTATGCTGGCATATTTTTATTTCGCATTTATCACAGATAACATCTATTTCCTCCGGGGAGTCGATTAGAATTTTATTAATACCCGTTACACTGTTAAATTTCCTGAATACCTCTTCTTCAACCTCATTGTAAAAAATTAGCCTGATAAAACTTGTTTCATAATCTGAATTTATCGAATATATCTCTTTGATATTTGACATTTGCTTTTCCAGGATTCTTATTATTTCAGGTATCACTTTGAAATACATTCCCTTATCAATGAAAACGGTAACCACTTCATTCTTCATTAGAAGGGAGATTTTTTTTGTGTCCGGCAACACTGAAACGTTTTCCATAATTTCTTTTACTACAGGGTTTCTATTTACAAATTTTATAGTCTCGTATAATGTCCGTCTGTTAACCTTTAATGTACTGGCAATGCTACTAAGGGGAATTTCAATATTATTTAAGTAAAATTTTTCGTTTACTATGGAAATTCCACTGGCGTACAGCCCCTCAACTATTCTTTTTTTAACCGGATAGATTTTAAAATATTCGTCGAATACAAGCTGCATAGATGTTCAATCCTGCATAATATAAATACTTTATACAGAATTTTATAATTTCCAGGAACTGAACATATTTTTATTTTGTCGGCAATCCTGCAGGCAGTTGTAGAATATAGAACTTCTCCCCACTGTTAACATATAGCTGTATCTCCAAAGATTTAACTTATATGTCTATGAACTGGCAAAAATTAACGCTGTACGAAAATTTTATAACGAGAAAGAAATTGTTATAAATAATAATGGCATCCCCTTCTATGTACGGAAAGGTACTGATATGTGACCCTGTCGACACTGTTATGACAGACAAGTTAAAGGATAAATTTGAAATAGATTATAAACCAAAAATATCTTCACAGGAGCTCCTTGAAGTTATAAAGGATTATGATGTCGTTGTGGTCAGGAGCCGGACAAAAATCACAAAGGATGTAATTTCTAATGGAAAAAAGCTAAAAATAATCGCCAGGGCAGGAATTGGTGTAGATAACATAGATACAGATTATGCAGAGGAAAAACATATAAAAGTTGTATACGCGCCTGGTTCTTCAACTGAAAGTGTGGTTGAAATTACACTTGCTATGATGGTAATAGGTGCCAGATCACTTTACAAAGGAATGGAAAACACAAGGAAGAATGATTTTACAAAGTTAAAGGGCATGGAACTGGAGGGAAAAACCTTAGGAATTTTAGGATTTGGAAGGATAGGAAAAGCAATAGTTGATGCTTCCAGGACTTTCAAAATGAAATTTATTGCATACGATCCTATGCCGGTAGAATACCCTGAATATGTCAAGAAAGTCTCACTTGACGAATTAATGGAACAATCCGACGTTATATCCATAAACGTTACAATGAGAAAAGATTCTCCTTACATATTAAATGATAATGAACTATCAAAATTAAAGGAAGGAGTAATCATAGTGAATACCTCCAGGGCGAGGGCAATAAATGGCAAGGATATGTTAAAATATCTAAAAAATGGCAAAATTTCAGCTTTTGTAAGTGATGTTTTCTGGAATGAACCGGCAAAGGAAGAATATGAAATGGAAATGCTGAAGCTGGACAATGTCATGATCACACCACATCTTGGTGCACAGACAAAGGAAGCACAGAAGCGGATTGCTATTATGACCGCTGACAATATAATTAACGAGTGGTAAAAGTGCTTCTCATACCTGGCCCGGTTGAAGTCCCATATTCAGTTTCAAATGCTGGATCCATTGTTTCAAACCATCGTTCTCCAGAATTTAAGAATGTTGTCAAAGAAAATGAATCATTACTCAACAAATTTTCAGGAGCGTATAAAACAGTAATGGTTACCGGATCCGGAACACTGGCTGTAGAAACCATGGTTTTCTCCCTGATAAACAATAATGACCGTGTATTGTCCATAAGCTATGGAAACTTTGGAGAACGGCTTATAGATTCAATAGCTAAAAAAACCACAAATACTCAGTTTATCACGCATGACCAGCTTAATATTGAAACCCTTCTTGAAGAAATACGCAGCAGGGATTTTGATAAATTGTTCCTTGTCCACAATGAAACTTCCAATGGCACCGCAATAAGAGACCTTACAGAAATCATTAAAATAGTTAAAGAAAAAGGTGCTAAACTGCTTGTTGACGATGTATCCGGTTTCGCCGGTTATAATATGGATATGAATGGAATTTATGCTATGGTAACAGGCAGCCAGAAAAACCTGGCCTCTATCCCTGGAATTGGAATAATATTCCTCTCTATTGAAGCGTATAATGATGTGATGTCGCAAGTTTCAACAAATACGCCATTTTATCTGGACCTGAAAACTTCACTAAAGTTTCTTGAAAAAAATGAAACGGCTTACACACCATCAACCGGTGCTTTTATATCGCTGAATTTTGCCCTGAAAATACTTGAAAAAGAAGGGTTTGCCAACAGAGTAAAAAGGATAACATCATCTGCCGATTTCATAAGGTCTTCCCTTTCTGATAATGGTGTAGAAATATTTGGAAATAAAGGCACATACTCCAGCACTGTTGTATGTTTCTACAACAATGATCCGGATATGGTAAACAAATTGGCTGAACATGGAATAACAGTTTCTAAAGGAATGGGAAAACTTGCAAATACAACATTGAGGGTCGGTACAATGGGCATGATAAATAACCACTATATAGAAAAATTCCTGAACAGCTATTTCAAAATCTCAGGAAAAAATATTATTATAAAGGAAAGCGACATACCACCATCTACCAGATTGCCTGACTTTTTAGTTGATGATGTTAGTCTAGCTTAAAGCTAAGCCTCTTGTGCCCTTTTCCTTTATTTTCAATTTTTAGCATTTCTATCCTTCCCACTTCTCCGGTATTTTTTACATGTGTCCCTCCGTCAGCCTGGAAATCGAAATTCTCAATTTCTATAATACGCACAACAGGCAATTTTTCTATTAACTGCCTGCCCGGTTCTGTCCTGGCGAGCCCAGGTATTTTCAGTGCTTCTTCACTGCTAATCTCACGGGCAAAAACTTTGTGCCCTGAATTTATAACATCCTGCGCCTTTGAGATAATCTGCGTTATAAGGTCGCGGTCAATTATATCGAAACTGAAGTCCACCCTCGCATGGTCATCATATATCTGTCCCCCGGTTAGAAGCCCATTTTTATAATCATTATTCACCACGCCGTCTATTATATGGACTGCTGTGTGGTATCTCATATGTATATACCTCTTATCCCAGTCTATTACGCCATGTACATTGGCCCCAGGTGTAACATTCTCTATTTTGTCAGCTATATGCCTGATTTCTCCGTCTTCCTGGATAACATCTATTATCTTCATTTCACCATTAGAAGTTTTGAGTATACCCGTATCGTTTGGCTGGCCTCCACTTGTAGGATAAAATAATGTTTTGTCCAGTACCACATAGTTATCCTTAACCGAAATCACGGAGGCATCAAATTCCCGTCCGTACATATCATTATAATACAGTTTTTCAGTCATATGTGTGATAATATTATTTATTATATTAATCCTTAACTCTTCATTTTTTACGTAATATGTCCAGATCTATCCCTAATTTTGATATGAGTTCCTTTGCCTTCTTCGGTATCTCGCTTACCATCTCAGTTTTCCCTGTACTGTAGATTTTTATCCTGGAGAGGATAAGCAGGATATCCCTCACACTGTATTTTCCATCTATCATGTTAAGTACCTGGAAATGCAGGTAAAGTGAGAGTAAATTCAAAAACATGTAGGATGAAAGCATGTGATCATCCCTGATATATGATCTATCCGTTTCAAGGTCATTCTTGTATACATTGAAAGCGTATTCAACGTATTCGCGTTCTTTGTACAATCTGTATATCCGTTCCGGTTCATCATTGATATCGGATAAAAGGTAAAGCTTTCCAAAGTCACCGGAATGATCGTAGTATGATGATTTAGGCCTTATATTGTCATGGATTCTTATGAGGTAGTCCCTCTCCTCCTCTGATTTTAGAACAGGGTCTTCGAATACATATACACCATTCTCAGGCTTCCAGCACTTTACAGGCTTTCCATTGTACATGAATACATTAAGGAAATCACCGTTTTCAGGTATAATGGAAGAATTCCTCCTTAATGGTATGATGTAGCTAAGATGCCTCTTCCTTAACTTTTTAATATTGTCTGCGGAGAAGAAACCCTTATCCGCTACTATAACGCATTTCTCAATACCTGCCATGTCTATTGTATTTGCCATAGCTGACACATCCCTTATTGACCCTGGAAGTACCCTTATAAATGTGGGTAGAGTCCTTGTTGATGAGAATAACATCATAACATTGATCTGTGGCAGGTGTATCTCCTTAGAATTATGGCCGGGTTCCAGGAATGATATATTATCCGATCTGGAGAATATGGCTGTTGAATCCATTAAAACATATTCTCCCTTCTCCGTGAGCTTCCCCATTGCATTTACCATGCCTTCCTGTGGCAGTGATGACAGCATTCCTGAAATGGACCCGGGAGACATGGATTCCCTATACATTCTTGAAAGGTATGTTTTCTCATATAGATACCTTAAGGACTTCATTGGTAGCGGCTGTATATCCCTGAGGATAACATATATTATTATCCTGTCGTACATGTATGGAAATACCTGCTTCAGTACCGGGAGTATTGTCTTCCCTGCTATTCCATACAACAATGCAATATTTCCATATTCATAGTCTCCCCTTATGGCTGAAACATCGCTCTTCTTTATTATTCCAGCAGGTGTTACAACCCCAAGGTATTTGCCTGTAACTTTCTTTGCCCTTTTTAGCTCCTTATCATACCTGCTTGATGATTCATATGCATAATACCTGTCGCCGAACCTCCTTATCTCTATTCCTTTTCCCTTATGTTTCAATACCCAGTCTGGCATATTATTCATATAACGTATATATACGTGATATGTATATAAATATTTCTCCAATCAAATATGGTAATAAACTCAGTAAAACACTAACTTACCATTACATAGATGGAGAGAGAAAATGTGACATATAACGTAAAAAACTAAGAGTTAAGGATTAATTTAAAGGAAATAAATAGAGAAGTTCCACATTTTCAGGTTATGATTTCCGTTAACCTGACATCTATCTAAAGAACTTATTAAGTCATTACCTGTTCAACGCTTAAACTTCTCGGCATAACCCACATTGTCTATCCTTCATGGAATGCCCCCTATAAGACTTCTAAATACGGACGGAATAATGTATAAACTGGAAAGCATAGATAATGTGCATTAACCAGTTAATACCGTACTTTATGGGAGAATAACTGCCGGTACATTATCATGTCACTATACATATTTGTGCAGTAAAGTTTTTATAACTTAATAAAATATCAAAAAGATAATTATGAGTTTAATAAGAGACGAGGATGCAAAATTCCTTAGGGAAGATTTCGATAAAAAATTAAAAAATACTGTTGATCTGGTTGTATTTTCATCGGAAAGCAGCGATTGCAAGTATTGCAAGGACACCATATCCCTTGTTGATGAAGTCGGCGCATTATCTGACAAAATTAACATTGTTAAATATGTCTACGAAAAAGATAAGGAAATGGTAGAAAAATATGGCGTTGAGAAATATCCTGCAACAATAGTAGCCAGGCACGATGATAAGGATGGAAGGATAATATACTATGGAATTCCATCAGGATATGAATTCGGTTCGTTAATTGAGGACCTTGAAAATGTATCTGTTGGAGAAGCCGACGTTTCCAAAAAAGCTGTTGACCTTATATCAAAAATAGACAAACCTATTACAATTAAGGTTTACGTAACTCCCACATGCCAGTATTGCCCGAAGGCTGTTATAACCGCTCATAAATTTGCTCTGATGAACAAAAACATAAAAAGCGAGATGATAGAGTCACTGGAATTTGACAAGGAAGCCTCAGATGCTGGAGTATCTGCTGTTCCACACATAGTAATAAATGATGATGTGACTTTTCCAGGCGCATATCCTGATGACCAGTTTGCCGAATATGTAATGGAAGCATACAACCACCAGGAATAAAATTTTAATTTTATTTTTCGAATAAATAGAAATTTTATATAATAATTTTTAATACACTAATTACGCCATCGTAGCTCAGCATGGTAGAGCGGCTGATTTGTAATCAGCAGGTCGGGGGATCGAATCCCTCCGATGGCTTGCTAAATATAATAATAATCATGGTTTTATTCTCTATAAAGTTAATATATTGTACCTATCCCTGAATACATAGATTTAATGGGTTTTTTACTTTTAAATCTGCTTGCAGAGAAGTTGCGCCAGTCAAACAATGCTTTTTCCGGTTCATTTACCGTCAACATATCCGCCACTATTCTCCCATATGCAGGGGACAATTTAAATCCGTGCCCGCTCAGCCCAGCACATACATAAACATTATCCAGCCCTATTCCTGACAATGAATCTATTATTGCCTGCCCATCTGGTGACATATCGTACAACCCGGAAACGGTTGAGATTACAGAAGCATTAGCCATTCCAGGCAGCCTATCAGTTAATTTTCCGAGATACTGTTCTATATACTCATCGGTTATGTGGTTTTCAATATCTCCATCCGGGTCAAATTCTCTTGTGTCTATAGCAGGGTCAAGGCTTCCTATAGCAGTTATGGAAGCCCCCTCCATCTTGTAATATGATGAATTTTGTGGATCCCATAATGTAGGCTTTATTCCTGTATATTCTTCAGGCCTTCTGAGGTATATTGTGTCATGTACCGAAGCATATATAGGCAAAAGGTCTGCACTGGAAACACCTGACCTCTGGAGCAAGTCATTTGTCCATGTATTAGTCGCCAGAACTATAGCATCTGCAGAGAATTTCTCCCCATTATACGTTTCTACATGTGCCATGCCATTATCAGAAGAAACCGTTTTGACTGATTTACCGGTAACTATCTCTGCACCAAGGTTCTTTGCAGCCGATGCATATGCATTGGAAGTGGCAACCGGGTCAGCATACCCACTATCCGGTTCGTATAAAATATAATCATAACCTTCTGTACTTATATCCGGAAAAAACTCTTTAACTTCTTTCAGAGAAATTTCTTTTTCATTAATTCCAAGGGATTTCAACATTTTAAAATTCTTGCTGGCTTCCAAAGCATTTGAGCCATTAAACGGGAATACCATGCCTGTCTTTGTAAAACCAGAATATCCAGTATTGCCAAAATTCATAAATTCCCTGATAGAATAAAGTGCAAGTGATGAAATTAATTCATTGCTATAATGTGTCCTTACAAGGGCACTTGATTTTCCAGTATTGCCGGAAGCTATATTTCCCCTTTCAATTAACTTTACCTTTTTCCCACGGTTTGCGAGATTATACGCAATACTGGTTCCGGAACTGCCCCCACCTACAACTATTACAGAATTAATATGTTTATCACTGGCCATATTATTTCATGTTTAATGTGTATAAAAATATTGTTTTAGGGCTATAACTCAGTGCCTTGAAATCAAAGCTATTGATTTCAAGTGTTTAAATGCATACATATTATTTCTTCTCATTCATTCTGCGTGGGTGTATGATGTTCATCCATTACTCTAAAATAAGGGTTCATGGAAGAATTTATCATGCTATTTTAAAAATTTAATTAAAATATGTTGTTTTCCCTTTGTCATCTTCCTTATTCTTTGACACTATATTCTCTTCATCGAATTCGATATATGATATTGTTCCAACAGGTATAAGCCTTAATTTTGACTTGCCCTCCGAGCTTACTCTTAAAACCAGGGAACCTTCCTCACCAAGTATTGCATATCCCACGTATTCGCCTTCAGTAATCATCGGCTTGTCATCACCGCTTGATGAAACAACTGTGTACACACCGCCTTTTTTAATTTCTATCATATCCATATTCTGGTATAGTATTCTATGTAAAAAGGTTTATCGTACTATGCATTATATATATAATTTTATATGAGTGTTGTATATTCAATTATGCCTGAAAATTCATGCATTATATATACGTCAATGTTTTTTCCTGACTCCCGCCAGATGAAACTGGAATTTGACAAAAATAAAGATAATTTCAAGGGCCATTATGAAATCAGATACGACCTTTTTAATGATAAGAGCCTGAAAAATCTAGAAGATATGCTTATGTATTTAAATTCACATAAGGTTGATTATATATTCACATTCAGGTCTGCAGATAAAAATGAAATAGAGAAGGTATATGGTACTGCATTAAAATTCAGCCCACCGGTTATTGATATTGATATTAAATCATTTACATTCAATAGAAATATGTTTAACAACTCAAAGCTTATGATATCGTTCCACGGAGATAATAATGATGATGTTCCAGCCCTGTTAGAAGATATGTCAGAATTCAACCCTGACATTTACAAGATCGCACTCGCATATACTGACATAGAAAAATTTCTCAAGGACCTCAATTACCTTTATGCTTACAGAAAAAAGAACGGGATAAAATTAGCTTACATACCTATGGGCTCGGAAAATAGTTTTTTAAGAGTAGTATCTGCATATCTCGTTTCCGATTATTCCTACGCATCATATACACAACCTACAGCTCCCGGGCAAATATCGAAGGAACAATTTCAAGCTGTTCTGGAAATGTTCCGTCCAGACACCCCCGTATGAGAAACGCCGTATGTTGCTATGCCATAGCATCTATATATGAGTTTATAGAAATTATTGACTATAGTATATCAAATAGCAGGGGATAATTAAAACCGGTACAACTCAGCCATTAACTAAGGCATCACGGAATTAAGTTATGCCTTCTATTCCAGAAAATTTATCACACATGAAAAATATGGATGATACCTGTTGTAATAAGGTCAACGGCTATAGCAGTAAGCAGCAATCCCATTATCCTTGATATTACTATTGATCCGGTCTTCCCGATTTTCTGGAATATGGGAAGGGAATACCTGAGAATAATAAACGCCAGGACTAATACAAGTATTACTGCTAGAACTACCATCAGCCTGGAAAATATGTCTATTCCAGCTCTGTTGAAGTAAATAATTGCTGTGGTTATAGTTCCTGGCCCTGCCAGTAGAGGCGTTCCTATCGGTGCTATAGCTATGCCTTCCCGATCAGCTGAATCCTGCTGTTCTGCATTTGTTATCTTTGTTGTTGATGTTTTGCCCTGAAGCATATCAAAACCAACCTTGAAAAGCAGTATGCCTCCAGCTATTTCAAAATCGTAAATGCTAATTCCAAGTATATCAAAAATATAAACTCCCAGAAACATAAATCCGAAAACCATGCCGGAAGCCATGTACACACTTCTACGTATAACTTCCTTCCGTTCTTTCAGACTGTATCCATCTGTAAGCGTTATCAGTATAGGGACTGCACCTATTGGATTCATTATTGCGAATAATGCCACGAATACAGTGATAAACAAAAGTAGAATTGCCATTTAATGTGCATAAGTAAAATGTATTAATGCTTTTGGTTTAAAAAATTACAAATCATTCTACCAGAAAGAAAGCCACTGAGTTTACGATGTGGATGAATTGCTGGAATTGTTAAACATCTTATAATTAATTAATATTTAAACAATTTTAAAATACTACGAATGGAATAATTTTTAAAATAACAATAAATTAAACATTTTTGAGATAATTATTATGTACCGCAAGGCTTATACAATAATATCAAACCCATAGATATAGGTGGAATAACCGGCGCACTTAAACATAAGGCATCAACACCTATATTGTACCTGAGGATAGCAGGGAATTTACGCCTGTGGAGATTATTGCCTCCGGCTTTGAATGGCTTAGTATTAGCTCCTATGTGAAGTTAAAGTATGGTCAATGAAGCAGAAAGTCTCTATGCTTTAGCATGAGGTAGTTCACTGGTATGACCGGTCCTCACTGTTGTTGTAGTAATTATAGTATTCTCCACGCTGGGAACCTGTCGCTTCCTCACCCAGTGCGTTATTCATGCTGCCATAGTACTTCTTTATTTTTTCCTCAACCGGGACATAAAGCGATAATGCCTCTTTAACATCGGATTTTTCTATGAGTTTGTGGCCATTTTCAATTGACATATCACCGGAGGCGCGAATCAGGCCGCCAAGTTCTCTCAATTTAAGTGTCAAAGCATTGCTTTTATGCTCCTCCAATGCCCTGCGCCTGCCCTCATTTATAATCAAATCAGCAGCATCCATAGTCATATGTGGAATCTTCCCATCTACATTTATCTCCTGTGCTATGAATTGAAGGTATTTCATGCGGTTTTCCTTTGTATCAGGTATAGAATTTTCCATTAATACCTCATATCCATTGCCCACAATTCTGGATCTTAACGGGCTGAGTATATATTGCAAGTCCTGAATATTGCAAGCAGCTACTAGAATAAAATCTGTTGGCACATCATCAACCTTGACGCTGGCTCCAGCACTCTGTGGATTTCTTCCGACTATTGGGAATTTCCTCTCCTGCATTGCTGTCAGGATAAAACGCTGTAGATTGCCTAAGTGTGTGATTTCATCAATGAAAAGAACACCCTCATGGGCCATATGCACTGAACCGGCAACAACCCTCTCATATGGCATAGTCCCCAGCTGGGGGTGCCCGCCATAGGGGTCATGCCTTACATCTCCTAAAAGTTCTGTTTCACTGGCTCCTGTAGCCAGCACAAATGGATTTCTATCAATTGGGACAATAACCTTGCTCGGGCTCTTTTTCTCAAGCTTCCGCCTGCGTTCCAGAGTTTTTTCATCCAGGACACGTATTTTGTCACCGTATTTTTCGTATACAACTATCTGCTCTTTATCTCCCACTTTTCTTGTCTGGGTTACCCTGTCATTGTTGTTGTTTACACCAAAAGCAACTCCTATTACATTGAAAACATCATTAAATGGGCCCTGTGTGTTGTTTACAACCTTCGGGTTGTTGCAGTTCGGGCAAACACTTTCCGTAGGAGATGAGTAAAAACCACAGTGCGGGCATTTATAACCCAGCCTCTGTGCAACATTATCAGGTGCATCTTTTGGTTCTATAATCTCTCCCTCTATCGAATTCATTTCGTGTTTTTCATTTTCAATTTCGGCAATTGTCCTGACCTCAATAAACGGCCGTTCAGGATACGAAGGATTGTGGACAACCCTTATTTCTTCCTCAGGCCTGCTAATGTAAAATGACATTGCCTGGGCTATCATTGATTTTCCAACACCGGGTGGACCTACAAGTAAAAGATTCCTTCTCTGTTTTGCGGCAATTAATGCCAGGCGAACAGCCTCTTCCTGCCCTATTACTCTATCAAGGGGGTTAGATGGGATTTTTATGAATGATGTATCGGGGTATTCTGTATAATTTACATATGTTCCCATGTAACCACCCTTATCTCATCCGGTTTTTTTGTCACATGTCCGATTTTCATGCCATAAATAGATTTTACGCCCATGCTGAAAGCAATATCAACAAATCTCTGGGATATTACTCCGCCACTAATAATTGTTGTTCCGTTTTTTACGCTCTGCATCAATTCAGCTGCATCGGATACTGGATATCTTGCTATGGGATTTCCCGCATCATCATAAATTTCAACGGCTTTGCTTTCAAATAACTCGTTCAATTTATTTCTCACAAATCTTGGATCGTTTATATCGTTGATTTCCTCTATTACCGGTGCTTCCACTTCAGCGGTTTCCACGTGTTTAGGCTCTTTCTCTTGTTTCTTCTGTTGGGGCTCCTCCTTAACTGTAGTATTTACGTTCATATCTGCTATGGCTTTATTGTTTTTCTCGGTAAATTCCTTCAGTTCCTCAATCATTCCGTGGGATTCAAGATACTGGTTTACAGGTGCTTTGTATTTAAGTGCTTTTACTATCTGCTTATATGTAAGCTCCTCAACCTCTGTTCCTGGTGGAGCCCTGGCTATAAAGTCAACATCAGCAACCTGGAGCATTTCCTTTATTATTAGTTCGCCCCCATGGTCACCATCAACAAATAATGTTACAGTCCTTGCTTTGGAAAGCTCTTTAACCGTTTTTGGAACACTTGTTCCCTGTACAGCTATGGTATTTTTTATGCCATACCTTAACAGATTAAGGACATCATTTCTGCCTTCAACAACTATAATAGAATCTGAAGTTCCAACAGCCGGTCCAGCAGGGAGGTGTTCCTCTCCATAGGAAAGAATCTCCTTTTTTTCGACTTCTTCCCTTACAGATTGGATAATACTTTCACTGAGGCTTTTCCCGTTTGTACCCATTTTTTTATACAATTCCTCGGCTCTCTGTATAACCTTATCTCTTTTGTTAATTCTTACGTCTTCCACGTCTTCTATATCAACCTTCGCCTTACAGGGCCCTATTCTGTCTATAGTTTCAAGAGCAGCAGCAAGAATTGAACTCTCAACCTGGTCAAGCCCGGACGGAATAAGGACAAAGCCCTCTGTTCTGCCTTTTTTAGTATCTATCTCAACTTCAATTCTTCCAATTTTCCCACTTTTTTGCAAATCCCTTAAATCTAATTCTTCACCCAATAATCCTTCAGTTTGACCAAATATTGCACCAACAACATCTGGTTTTTCAACAACTCCGTCAGTTACTATCTTTGCTTTGATAACATATTTCGTTATGTTTGGATCGACATTCATTATTATCACCGTTATTTGTGTTAATTAAGTTATTATGATAATTTTTACTTACCATTAAATTGTTATGTATAAAATGTATATAATCTATTCGTTATCATTTCTGGCATGAATTAATAATTAAAGCAATATGCAGTGCTGATTCCTGCAGAAGATTAAACCATAGCATGAATTTTCAAAATTTCTATAACTATAATTAGTACCTCAATCTGGAGATAAAATATAAAGAATATTTTCACTGTGCATTATTTATAATGCTTCCTCAATTCGTAGAGAATATGCAGGAATTTTCAAAAGGTTAAAATAAGTAAGATATATCATTAAAAGAATGATAAAGTTTGGTGTTGCTGGAATACCACTTACCAGTAAGGGAAGAACGTATATGGATTCAATTCAGGAAGTGGCAAATCTCGGCTTAAATTCTCTTGAAGTTCAACTTTTAAGGGTAAATGTGAGTGAAGACCCGGCAATTGAATATGTTGATATGTATCCTAAGGATGTTACAGACTCCATCATTGTTGACGTTTTAAGGCCTGATGACACCGGTAACTATAGAAGCATAGGCACTGAAAAGGAAATAGAAGAAGATGACATAGTGCAGGAAATTTTCTGGAATATGGCACGCAATTATGATGAATTGAAAGAGGGAAGTGAAATAGCCAGGGAACTTGATGTGGATATATCAATGCATGCTCCATATTATATGGATCTATTAAATGGCGGGGAAATGGCAGAGAAGTCACTTAACCATTTGCGATGGTCGCTTTTAATAGGAAAGGCCATGGGGGCTAAAAGAATAATTACCCATACAGGATTTTATACCAGAAAAAAATCTGAAAGCCTCAAAAACGCCCTTGATATTTATGCAGACGTTGCAAAAAAATTTTCACATGAAAATGGATATCCATATATTGGCGTAGAAGCTTCCGGCAAAAAAGACCTGTTCGGGACACAGAAAGAACTGTTTTATCTTGCGGATCGGATACCGGAGGTGGAACCCATACTTAACTTCCCACACATCCACTCCATAAATAATGGTTCACTTATAGACGCGAAGAACTTTGAAGATGTGGTTGCTGCATTTGCGAAATATGCAAAGTATGATCTGTATTCAGAATTTGGTGGAGTAGAATACGATAACGGGAACGAATTAAAGATAACTGCAATAAAACACGGAGACCTCAAATTCGAAACTCTTGCAGAGGTAATATCTACCAGTGACAGGGATATGGATATTATATCCATGTCTCCCCTGCTTGAACATGATGCCCAGTATATGGAGTTAATGTACTGGAGGGCACTTTCAAAAAAATATCAGAAAAAACTCGCAAAGAAAATATAGGTGAAAAAATGAGAACATATCCTGTTAAAAAAACAATTAAAATTAATGAAACGTATGTAATGGAAACCCTGAAATCTAGAAACCTTGAATTTCAACAGGAAGGAAACCATATAATTTCTTCATATCCCGGACTAAAAAAAATTGAACTATGGACAGACGGGAAGAAATTATATGTTGAAACAGAAACAGATACCCAGTACAGTAATCCAGGGGAAACAATAAAATTCTTCAACAACCTGCTTGAAGCCCTCACCGGATATACAACAAAGGAACGTAAGAAGCTAATATCTAAATAGTTTATCTTATTACCATTACTAGATGTACAGGGATAAATTATATATAGTATATATTATAATAAGCATTGTATCACTATTTTTTCTTATAATCTCTCTAAACGGTTTGCTATTCCATAATCAATATTTGATAAACCTGATCCCGTTAAAGTCACTTGGCAACTGGCAGTACTGGATATTGATAGCCTCAACAATTGTATTCATATATTTTGCTTATTTGACATATTCAATACTTAATGATATATACACATTTAAAAAATTATTAAAGAGCAGCAGCAAAAAAACTTTTATTGATAATATGCCCAGCCTGGAAAGAATTTCAAAGAGGCTTGGGAAAAACTATGATGAGCTGCTTAAGCAGGCAAAACATAAATGGGGAATAAAAAAATAATTATTTTAGTATATTTTTAACAAATTCCGGAAGATAAAATGAACCGGTCAATATATCACTATTGAAATATTTGCCAGACTTTGCTTTTTCATCCCTCAGTTTCATTTCTCCGGAAGATGCCATTGTAAATGACCATAGTCCGCTTGGATATGTGGGTATAAATGCACAGTATGTCTTTACGCTTTTAAATACCTCTGACATGCCTTTATGTGCCATAGCCAGGGCAGCTGGCTGATAGTATGGAGAACCCGATTGTGTTACCACTATTCCATCATCTGTTAAATGTGCCTTTATGTCCTCATAGAAATCTCTGGAGAATAATCCCTCGGCCGGGCCAACAGGATCCGTGGAATCTATTATTATCCTGTCAAATTTATTCTCTGTTTCTTTTATGTATTTTATTCCATCCCCTACAATTAATTTTACCCTGCTATCCTTGAAAGATGACGATATATCTGGAAAATATTTTTTTGCAATCTCTACAACATTTCCATCAATTTCAACATTTGTAATCTTATCTGTCCCAAGGTCCAGCAACCTTCTGGCTGCTCCACCGTCCCCGCCGCCTATTATTAATACATTTGATGGCCTGGAGTTGAAATAATGGGGAACCATAGTTATCATTTCATGGTAAACGTATTCATCTTTTTCAGTTAATTGCACGGTTCCATCTATGGATAATAACTTTCCAAAATCATAGGTATCGAAAAGGTCTATTCTCTGGTAGTCCGTTTTAACGGAAAGTAGCTGGTCCTTTACCCTGAAGGATAGTTGCAAATTGTCCGAGTATCTTTCCGAAAACCAATTTTCTATTAATCTCATGTAAGTTTATATTTATTGCGTATATAATTCTTATCGGAACCCGTATAAATTTTATTCCATAGCAGGAAATGCCTGGAAATTATTTGAGTTATAAATCCTTACCATATTTAAAGGCAGAATAGAGTTAATATTCCTTATATTTCAATTGGCACTCCATGAATAAGTGTAATAAATGTATGCATTCCAGTTCAAATCTAAAGCAAATTCAGTAATTTTAAGGTTTTATTGGATTTTTTAGAGAAAAGTTTTTATATTACAAATTATATTATGTATTGGTGAAATAATGGTAGGTATAAGTGAATTATCAAAGAAGGTTGCCAGCACTACAAACACGACCCAGAAGAAGACAGCAGAGATAATAACGGCATTCCTTAAGGAAACAGTAGAATCAGTCAATGCAGGAAACAAAGTCAACCTTGCTGATTTCGGAATCTTTGAAAGAAAGGAACAGAAGGAAAGAGTTGCAAGAAACCCTAAAACCAGAGAAGAAATCAAAGTTCCAGCTAAAGACAAATTTGTATTCAGGGCATCTTCTGCTATAAAATACAAAGATTAATCCAAAATTTTTAGATTTTTATACATAACAATAATTTTTCTATTAATTAAATAACTATAATGGTAAAATAATAAATGGTAATAATGTACTATGAAAGTCCTGGGGCTTGAGGGCACAGCTCATACAATAAGTGCCGGTATCGTAGACGATAATAGAATCATTTCAAATTTCTCATCAACTTACATACCAAAAAATGGTGGCATACATCCAAGGGAAGCAGCAATCCACCACGCCGATAACATATTGCCTGTTATGAAGAAAGCATTTGAAGAAAGTGGCCTATCACCTGGCCAGATAAACCTGGTGGCTTTTTCCATGGGCCCCGGCCTAGGGCCGTGTTTGAGGGTTGTAGCTACAGCTGCCAGGGCATTTTCAATTAAATACGGGATTCCATTAATAGGTGTTAACCACCCGCTCGGGCATGTGGAAATAGGAAGGAAACTTTCCGGGGCAAAGGATCCTATAATGTTATATATTTCCGGGGGGAATACACAGATTATAGCACATGAAGAAAATTCCTATAAAGTTCTTGGGGAGACCATGGATATTGGGCTGGGAAATCTGCTGGACAAACTGGCAAGGGATGTAGGCATACCATTTCCAGGAGGACCAAAAATAGAGGAATTTGCTTTAAAAGGTGATAAATTGCTGGATTTGCCATACTCTGTAAAGGGAATGGATACATCATTTTCAGGAATTTATACAGCAGCCAGGAATTATATAGGAAGGGAATCCATAGAAAATATATGCTATAGCGTCCAGGAAACAACCTTTTCCATGCTGGTAGAGGTTTTAGAACGGGCATTATATTATACAGATAAAAGGGAGATTTTACTTGCAGGAGGGGTAGCCAGAAACGATCGGCTCCGTTCAATGGTTTCACATATGGCAAAGTCATCTGGATATGTTGCCTATCTTACAGATAAAAAATACTGTATGGATAATGGTGCCATGATCGCACAGGCAGGCATGTTAATGTATCTTTCTGGGCAGAGGCAGCATATAATGGATACAAAGGTAAATCAAAGTTTCAGGATCGATGAAGTCAAGGTTCCCTGGATTAACTCAAAAAAGCCTGTTATAAGCAATAACAGGGGGGCAGAAGCATTGATTTCAGAATCGCAGTTTTATGGTAGGAAAACTATTACAAAACAGCGCGTAGAAAAAGAATACAGAAATCAGGAACTGGATCGCAAAATAAGAACAGAAAGAATGAAAAATGAGTTTAACCTTATATTCAGGCTAAAAAGCAATGGAATAAATTCTCCTATTCTGTATGATTTTGATAAGTATAATTTCACATTAGTTATGCAAAAACTTGATGGTATAACACTCAATAAACTAATCAGGTCTGGGGATAACTATATGGCGGTTATAAATAAACTTGGCCAGATAATAGGAGAAATGCATAACCTATTAATCTCACATGGCGATCTGAACCCCAACAATATCATGGTTGTTGGGCCAGATATATATCTAATAGACCCCAGCATGGGAAAATTTAATTGTGAAATAGAAGATATGGCAGATGACATTTTCCTCCTCACAGAATCATTTAAAAATCTGTATTCAAACTATGATGTGCTTGAAAATCATTTTATAAGTTCTTATAAGGAAAAATCCACCAATTATGTAGAAATTATAAAAACGCTGGATGAAATAAAGCAAAGAAGGAGATATGTTTGATATAAAACAATATATACAATTTCTGTAATATGTTATACCTGGAAGTGCCCTGTTTAATCGTGTGTTGTTCCGTGAGTATATTTAACTATGGGTATTAAAATTATTATTAACATCACAGCATAATTAATAAATTATAATATGATTCCTGTATTATATGATAAAATTTGTTACCAGCAATAGCCATAAATACGAAGAGGCAAAGGCATTATTTAAAAGCAAAAATATAGAGCTTTCATGGGTTAAAATGGAATATGAGGAAATCCAGGCAGAGGATAATGAATTAATATGCAGGGATAGCTGCATGAAGTTAACAGAAAAAATTGATTCTCCATTTTTTATTGATGATACTGGGCTCTATATAAAATCTTTAAACGGCTTCCCGGGCCCATACGCCTCATACGTACAGTCTACATTAGGGAATTCAAGAATCATGGAAATTGGGGCAGGTTCAGAGGCACACTTCAAAACTGTGATAGGATTTAGCATGGAAAGTGAAATCTACACATTTACAGGAATATTAAATGGCCATATTGCAAAGAAGGAATCCGGAACTAACAAATTCGGTTATGACCCCATATTTATACCAGAAGGCTATGATAAAACACTGGCAGAGCTTTCGACAGAGGAAAAAAATATTATTTCACATCGTGGCAGAGCACTCGATAAATTCATGGATTTCCTATCTTCCAGAGGTATAAAATAATAGTTTTTCAGAACTATTTTAATCTATAATTTTATTAATGAGCATATAATTAGGAATAAATAAAGTTTAAGGTGTATATTATGGTTGTTGCAGTAATTGCGGATAGGAATAGTGGTAAAACATACAAGAAGGACATCTCAGAGGATGTTCTTGGTTCTCTAGCTGGCAGAAAAATAGGAGAAGAGATAGACGGTATATTTTTTGAAATGCCCGGTTATAAGATGAAGTTAACCGGTGGAAGCGCAAATGACGGGTTTCCTATGAAGAAAGACCTTTCAATTATGGGCAAAAAGAGGATACTTATAACCTATAATAAAGGCAGAAAGGGGAAAAATGGTGTTAGGAAAAGAGTAACATTCAGGGGGAATACAATAGGTTCAGATATATCCCAGCTTAATCTTGTTATTACACAGTACGGTACAAAACCACTTGATGCTAAGGAAGAAACAGAAGAAAAAGGAGAACAATAATGGAGCAGCCATCTGTTAATATAGGTATGGTTGGTCATGTTGACCATGGAAAAAGCACCCTGACTTTTGCTTTAACCGGCAAAAAAACAGATGTGCATTCTGAGGAAGTTAAGCGTGGGATATCAATTAAACTTGGATACGCTGATACACCCATATACAGGTGCACAGATGAAACAGGAAAAGAATTTTACAGCAATAAGAAAAATTCTGATAATTGCCAGCTTTCCCGCGTAATATCGATTGTGGATGCACCTGGCCATGAAACATTAATGGCTACAATGCTCGCAGGTTCTGCCATCATGAACGGTGCTATCCTTGTAATAGCAGCAAATGAAGAATGCCCACAACCACAGACAAGGGAACATTTAACTGCCCTGGAAATAATGGGAATAAAGGAAATCATAGTTGTACAGAATAAAATTGACCTTGTAACCAGAGAAAGGGCTATGGAAAGCTACAAAGAAATAAAGGATTTTCTTAAGGGCAGCATTGCAGAAAATGCACCGGTTATCCCTGTAAGTGCATATCATAACACAAATATTGACGTAGTTTTTGAAGCCATAGAGAAAATAATTAAAACTCCACCATTCAATGATAATGATGCACCTATGATGTATATAGCCCGCTCATTTGATATTAACAAACCGGGAACCAAACCCTCAAAATTGAAAGGGGGCGTACTCGGCGGTGCTTTAATTAGAGGCAAACTTACAGTAGGAGATGAAATTGAAATTGCTCCGGGAGTTCAGATTACTAAAGGAAATAAAACTACATGGGATAATGTCACAACAAAAATTACGTCCTTGATGGCAGGTTCGTCTTCATATGAATCTATTTTGCCAGGTGGATTGGCAGCAGTTGGAACTGAACTTGACCCATTCCTTACAAAAGGAGATTCATTTACAGGCAGAATAATCGGATTAAAGGGCAATGTTCCGAAAACCGTATTTAACATGGAGATGGATATACATCTGCTTAACCGTGTTGTCGGCTTTGACGAAGAAGTTAATGTTGAACCATTAAAATCAAATGAAATGATCATGTTAACTGTAGGGACTGCAAATACAATAGGAACTGTGACTTCAATTAAAGACAAACGTGTCGGTGTCTCATTGAAATATCCCGTAGCTGCCAGTATAAATGACCGAATGGCGATAGGAAGGCGTATATCCAACAGATGGAGACTTATTGGATACGGCTCTATACTGACTATATATTAATTTTTCAAACCATTATAAAATTAAATAAATATCATCATTATATTCTGGAATATGGAATTGAAGGAAAAGGTTGAGAAATATTTTGAAATTGAAAAAGCTGCACTTGACAAGATCCGTATAATAGCTCCTGTAGACTCATACATATACGGAATAGCCAAAGATCATATGGACATGGTTTTAAATTATTATAATGATGCAAAATACTTCTACAGCAAAAATGATTTTATTAACGCCTTTGCGGCTCTTAATTATTCATATGGGTGGATAGATTCGGCAATCCGCATAGGGCTGTTCGATGGAAACTCAGATCACAGGCTCTTCACTCATTTTAAATAACTATCATAGTCATCTGGACTTTTCTCAACTCCATGCAAATCCATATTTGCACCGTTATTTGCCACATCTGTCTTTATTAAATTCTCAATAACCGGTTCAAGCTTATTTTTAATATCCCTTGTCATCCTATTGAATGAATCTATTGATTTTGAAAGGTTTTTTGATGTTTCATTTAAATCTCCCACAAAGGTTTGCATATTGTTGTAAAACTCCTTGATTTTTGCTATCAGGCCATTAAAATTTTCCACAGTATTGATGTCTTTCCATCCCATGTGCACGGTAAGCAATAGAGATATCAATGTTACCGGCGTTGCTATAATTACCTTCTTTGATATTGCATCTTCTATAATTTCCGGTTTATTTGACATAACAAGGCTTAACAATGATTCCATGGGGAGAAACATAACGACAAAATCAACAGACCCATCGAATTTTTCCCAGTATTTTTTTGATGCAAGGTCCCTCACATGGCTATTGAAAGCAAGCATATACTTATCCAGGAAAGTTTTGTCCTCTTCACCATTCATATGTTCAAAATATCCGGATAGGGGGACCTTTGAATCAACAACTATTGTTCTGCGGTTTGGGAGCTTTATAATCATGTCTGGCTTAGTTAACCGGTCTTCAGAAACTGCCTGTTCGATAAAATCACAATATGGCGTCATGCCTGCTATCTCTACGGTTCGCCTTAATGTGATCTCACCCCATTTGCCTCTTATAGACGGATTTTTGAGGGCGCCTGATAATTTTATAGTATCATGTTCAAGGTCTGTTATTTTCCGTGATAGTGTATCCAGATTATCTTTCAATGCACCTGATTCGGATTTGCGTTCACGCTCTATATTCTCTATGTATGTCTGGTAGGTTTTCAAAGAATCTTTTAATGGCTCTATCAGGCCATTCAATTTTAATCCGGTATTTTCACGCTCGCTCCTCTCAATTTCCAGTGCATTTTTAAAAGCAATTGTGCCGGTATTCAGAAGGTTCCTGCTCTCAGATTCAATAAATTCATGCATGGAAGCTTTTAACTTATCCTCAACATTGCCGGACATTTTTCTATTTATCATTGAGTATATTACTATAGCAAGTGCAAATCCAGAAATGAATCCTGCAATAATTCCTATTACAAGCACAAAAAACATATTTACAATATACTAAACAAATAAAATAAATTTGTCATACAAATTGTGTTTATTGTATGCCAAGATCTATCTGGTTTTCTATATATTTCCAGAATTTATCCTCGATTTCAAATCCCCATAATGATTCAGGGACTTCGAAAAATGCCAGTTCAGGAGTTAAAAGAAAACTTTCTATTGCTGCCACCCCCAGATTCTGTAGCCATTTGCCCATTCCAATACTTATTTTTACATTATCCGGTGTTCCGGAAATAGTAATAGAATATGATCTGTCCATACCGGCTATGCTTCTTAGCAACCCTTCCTTTGTTGCCTGGATAAGGGTTCCATTTGGATGTTTTCCTAGCTGGGTTTTAAACTTCTCATTCTGAAAATACTGCTCTACAACATTTGATAATTTATCCAGGTCTATGTTCTTTCCGTTAAATTCTCTGTCCTTTGTTTTCATAGTCCCTTATTGGAATATTTATATATAATCTTTTTTGAAAAAGATACGATATTGGATAACTAGAAACCGGATTTTAAACAATTTTATATTATACGGGTCCGAAGGGATTTGAACCCTTGACCGATGGATTAAGAGTCCATCGCTCTACCTAGCTGAGCTACGGACCCAGTTAGTTAAATAAGGTTATAACAAAATACTATTTTAACTTTTTAAATATTTAGTTGACAATTTAAAAGTCCCTTAATCTAAATTTGTTGTTCAGTAGAATACCAGCAATTGCTACTATAATACCGATCAATATGAGGAATGTGGAAAAATCTGCAACATACCCGATATAAACCAGATATCCAGTCGGCCCGTATGTTATGGAAGTAGCCGGATGTGATCCTGTAAATTCTATGAAAGCATAACTTCCTTCAGTCATGTTCCTATACTCTTTTATGTTCCCGAAACTTGTATAGGTAGGGAGGCTTAAAGCGGATAAAGCCGTGGTATTAGTAACATTTCCTATATCTTTAGATGGAACAAGCCCAGAACTGGTTACGGGGTTGGTAATAGATATTATAAAATGTTTGGAATCAACTGATATGTTCTTTGATATGTACTCATTTCCCTTAACTGTAAAATTATTTTCGCTAATTTTTGGTTTTTCCATGCCACTGTATACGTACATAGAAACACCAACTATCAACATCACCACGCCAAGTACAAGAATCCATTTTTTCATAAATATTTCTAATAGGGCTTTATAACTTAAATTTCATATTGGTTAATATATTCTACAAAATAGCTTAAATAATATATCTATTCCACATTGTTGCTCAAATATATCTCCCTGAATTGCGTAATAAAGTAAAGCAGTACTATGCTAAATACGAATAGTGTAAAGATAATAATCATTATAGGTATATCATGATTGACCTTGATTATAAGCAATCCACCTACAACTGCACCGAAGAACACACCAGCATGTTGCATTGAGGTATAAAATCCAAGGTTTCCACCGTAGCTGTTTTTCGGAGCCAATCTGGTTATAAGTGTTGGAAAAACTGTTTCACTAATTATATACCCGGAATAGAAGCCTGCAACACTTAAAGCGAAGTATGTAACATCAGTTACGTGCGTATTAAGGAAGAACAACGGCACGCTTATCAGTAACACAATGAGTGATACAAGTGAAAATAGCACTGTTTTATTTTTATCTGCCGGCCTTGCTATAGCAAGCCCTATTATACCAGCAATGAAAACTACAGGAATAAGGAATTCATAGAATCTACTAACAGGGAAATACTTCAATGAAAATACTGGAAGATAAAGATAAAACACAATCATATAAAAATAAATGAAAAAACTGATTATTGATATAACTGCCAATTTTGAATCTATGTGCGCCTTTATTTTAAACATTTTTTCCTTCTTTGTTTCTTTAACTTTCCATAGAGGGATAAAAGATATGGCACCTATGATAGCCGCTATAACAAAAATTGAAGAATAATTGAAAATAGTTGCAAGCAAAGGCCCTACTATAACCCCAAGCATAAATGATAACCCGATTGCAACTCCTATAATTGCATCTGATATGTTCCGCCTGTTTACAGGAACGCTTTCATGTACAAGGGCAATTCCTGCAGAACTTACTGCTCCTGCCCCCTCTACAAGCCTTCCCAGTATGAGGCCATAAATATTGATCGGATCAGCACATATAAGATTGCCTATAATAAATGTTGCAATTCCTATAGAGATAATTAACTTCCTGCCATACCTATCAGAAAGCCGCCCAAGGGAAGTCTGGAATAAAGCCATTGTGATGCCGTAAGCTCCTAGTGCTGTTCCAATTAATAAGTACGATCCTGTGAATTTTTCTCCATATAATGTAAATATAGGCAATACCATAAATAATCCCAGTGTTCTCAACCCAATTGTAACTGAAACGAGTGAAAGGATTCTAAATTGATTCTTATCAAAAGCGCGCATCATGTATCCACAAATAGCGCCATTTATTATATTATTTTGCATGCTATATTGTACTATATCATTAATTAAGTGCTATTTTTCGACAAAATATGACTATAATAATTTTATAAAAACTGTTTCATATTTGTTATCTAACAAATGGTAAGAAAAAATGGGGTGTGGGACACTATTCTAATACCTCCCCATATTGAATAAATTGTGCCAGACATTGGTGCATAACAGTGCATTGCCTATCCTGTCATCCCTTCTCTGTGCCATATTCCATCCCAGCATCTTCTTGTCTGCTGCAAATCCTGATTCTGAATTGCTTCTTTTATGGTACTTTTCAAGGTAATTCATAGTGTCATTGAGAAATTCCCTTATTATAGATTTCCATTTATGTGAACCGTGCAATGTAGAATTCTTCTTAGGTATAATGTATACCTTTGTATCCCCTAATTTATCTACATATGAAGGTGATGAATAATACCTGTCAAGCCTTATAGAATCTATATTAATACCTATTTTGTTGACAATCCTCATTGCATTGTCATATGCATTTCTTTCAGATTTCATGCTTGTTCCGGAGGCTATATACATCCTTGTCCTTAAATCCATAATGGAAAAGGAATATGCAAACAATCTTTTTCTATGCCCTTTTGATTTTTTATCCTTATGTTCTTCCTTTCCAATTTCTTTATTCTCCTTTGCAAGGTCTTTCAACCTCTGTGCATAGGATTCGTAGTTCTTCTTTACTGTTAATGAATAGCCCGTGCCATCGCCTGTTGCATCTGAATTTGCAATATTCTTATTCTTCAGTAACAATACATGGAGATTGAATATGGCCATTACAACTTCATTGTCTGAATATAGCCTTTCTATTGTTTTATATGATACATCTATGCCTGAAAGCATAGAAAATATATCGAGCATATTAACAAACATCCTGTTTGATTCGCCAACAAGCTGTTTTATAAGTATTAATTTCACCCTCTGGGCAAGTAATAATGAATGTGGATGCCCTGGCCTTTTAGCAATATGCATAATGGATACGGCTTTTTCAATAAGGGGATCAAGTTCCTTCATTGCAGTTTTAATTCTCCGTGAAAACTCGGATTCGTATGTTCTCCAGTTTCTCCCCTTTTCCGGATGTTCCTGTACATACTTCTTCCCCAGTATATTGTTTATCTCCTCAAGTTTATACTGTATGTCCTCACTCCTGACAAGACCCATAGATAGATATATATACAATGTATATATACATTACTATGGGAAAAGTGGAAATACATGAGACAACAGAGGTCTCTATAAAAGGAATATATGGATTCATAGAGAGGAAAGTAACAAAGTTCGGATCGGGTGCAAAGGTGGATTGCCCTAAGGAATTTCTCGGCAAAAGGGTTTACATTGTAATAACCAGGGACGAATAATAGTGTCCCACACCCGAAAAAATGAAAATCTTTAATAATTAGGTGGTTATGTTTGTTCGATGTTGCATGCAAATATTATACTCATTTAAATACGAAAATTGTTTTGCTTCAAAACTTATAAATGACTTTAAGATCAGAATCAAAATAGTTGAGCAGGAATTTCGCGACAAATATATCTATGAAACATTATCATTATATTCAGAATCTGAAGATATTCTCAAAAAAACAATTGATTACCTTGAAAACTATAAACATTCAGAAGATGTGACTATCGTAGAGAAAGGTGCCAATTTTGTAACGCTTAACGTTGTTGCTAAAAGCTGCCCGCTTGTCGAAGTTATGAAGAAAAAGTTAATGAATTCAGATAGTAAAATTAAACTTGAACGGATAGACTACTCCGGCAACCTATTCTGGGAATTAAATGTTAGCAATTACAATAAAATCAGGCATATTGACGATACCTTAAGGGAAATATACGATATAAAAGATAGTAATATAAAGACCTTCAATGGTAGGCGTATAAGCATTAAATCGGAGTATATTTTAAAAGAAGCATTCGAAAGGGGATATTTTGATGTTCCGAAAAAGATAGGATTAAAAGAGCTGTCATCTACGCTTGATATCCCACCAACTACGCTTGATTTATTATTAAGAAGGCAGCTAAGGCAGGTTATACAACAAACAATAAAATAAATTTATTTAAAAATACTCAGCTGGAATACTATTGAAAGAACAATCAATATTGTAAAAAACTGGTGCATAGGAATTATAAATCCTGGCCTCGATGCTGATTTGTTTACAGATATGAAAACAATTATTCCTACTATGATCTGTACTCCTATTATTATTAAAGCAACGTTGTAAGTGAAGAAGAATAATATCAGGGTAAATAGGAATAACAATACCGCTAGCCCGTGTATAGTCCATATCCACTGCGCTTTTGTTTTAGGTATTTTGAAATACCCGATTGCTTTTTGATATCCACGCTCGCCTGTTGTCATTCCTCCCATATATATTACTGCAAAGAAAAAGTATAATGGAATGTTGTGTATCACAAGCTCCAGCACATTTCCAGCTACAGGATATATTATCAATAAATATGTCAATGCTGTTGAGTAAGCCAGTATGTCATGCAGGCCCTGAACAACTGATGGTGCTTTGCCAGCAAGGGTATATAGCGTTGCCATTCCCAGCAATGCTGTTAAAACTACAAGAATTAGCCCTGTAATTTCCAGTGTTCCGTGGATAAGAACTACCATAATTACAGCGTCAACCCCGAGCAATGTGGCCAGTATCCTGTGCCATACTTCAGGGTCACCTGCCTTTGCTTTCAGAGGCATATCTTTGGTATATGGCCACTTTGTCCCGAGTGACAATCCATATCCATATCCTTCTACTGTCCCGCCAACTATAACTATTCCAAATGCAAGAATTACCTGGAATAGAAAATAATAATATAATATTACATTCATTAAATTCACCTTTATTTCTTAAACCCCGAATTTTTCTTTACCATTACAATATCACTACTATAATCTTTATTTTTTCTCCATATTCCTAATCTTTCGTTAAGAAAATTTCTGACATCATAAAAGTATATATTGTCGTATGGGCATGCCCTCTTGCAATCCCCGGCTCCTACACATTTAACACTTTTGAAAGACCCTTTCTCTATAAACTGGCCCGGCAAAGTAGATATTCCAACCTCACAGGAAGTGGCACATGCCTTTGTTTCACAGGTTCTGCAAACATTTTTGTCCTTTACTTTAAGTTTGAAGAAACCCAGTACACTGAAGAAACCAACCAGCGTACCTGTGGAGCACCACCCATACTTTCTGCATGGGCTCATACCCACAAACGGGATGGAAAAGAAGAATACATACCACAGAATATTCCATATAAAATAGGAATAAAACACGGATGGATCTATTCCATAAATGCTAAAACTAAGGCTCCCAGTTGCCGTATACATATATGAGAATAGGGATGCCAGGATAGCCCATATCCATGCCCCACTGGCTATAAACAGTATTGAATCGGTAAAATGGCTTGATCTCATTTTGCGGCTGGGTTTTGCTTCCCAGTTATACCTCCCCATTGCCTGCCCGAGTGTTCCACCATACATTACTGCTGATGGGCATAAGGTTGAACAATAGGACCTCCTGCCGAAAAGGAGGGCAAGGAATGCATATAATGCATATGAACCCAGAAGTGGTATAACAAGGTAAGGGTATAGTGCAGCCTGTGCTCCAGTATTGGCCCAGAATGGGAGTTTATTATAATATAGGGGGTTTAAAAAATTAGGCCCCACTGTCGTATAGAGAATATATGCTGTTATGGCAAAGGCCAGATTTATTTTCTTTCCTCTATCCTTTAAAACTCTCATCCGGGCTATAACAAGAGCTATCATTTCCGTTCCCATAATTATAAGAAATGTTGGTGAATCCGTTATGTAACCTATTATGTAAAGAATTTCAATAAATGTGGATACCGGTGTAAATTTATAAACACCACCTACCATTCCATAAAACATCAAAAAATTATAAGTCCCGGTAGATGCAGGCACAAATGGTGAAACAAACTCTCTTAAAACATCATGCGCATAAAAGCCCGCCACAGATACTCCATGAAATGATGGCAATGTGTCTATTGCCCTGAAAAATGGGAGGTAATTGTACGTTGCAAAATCCATTGAACCCGCCATAAACAATTCTGATACAAAGGATGCAACAAGCACAAAAAATATTAATCTGGCTGGTTTATTAATTATCTTTTTCCTTTTAATTACGACATTATTCTCTGTTTTTGTCACGTTAATAGATGGCGTTTTCACAGAAAACATACTGCTAAAGTAATACCACATGCCAAACAGTATTGCCACTGCAAAGAATATCCAGGCAAATCCGAAAGGTTTCAAGATTATAGTTCCGATGAAGGTGCCGATACCCATTAAGAGATAATCAATAAATATCATCTTAATATGATAAGCATCATCTTTTGGTAAAATGAGTTTGTGTTTTGCCATGAACTCAAAAAATATAATCATAAATATTATCATGATAGCTGTTTCCCCAACACCACCTATAAAGACGAATTTGTCATTGCCTAGAAGCGTTGGTGCGAAAAGATCCATGGTGAATATAGATATTGCAGCATATTTGTGCATGCCCTTTGGCTTGTATACAAGGAAAAGGGCAAACATTTCTATGCTCATTGGAACAATGAAATATATCGTGTTTATCCCATTGCTAAGTGCGCTTACAAAATCAAATGAATAAATAGTATGATAATAATCGAAATGTATTATAGTTGGGTTGAACAGGTAAAACAAAAACAGCCCCATTGAAACTTCATTCCATATAATCAAACCAGTAAATGCTGTTGCATTTGCCTTTGTAAGCCCTTTTCTATCCAAACCACCATGCATTACACCTACAAATACTGCAACTACGGGTTGTGACATTAATATCATACCAAATGTAAATGCCAGACCTGTGTCCAGAAAATTGTGAACTGTGGTTATATAAAGCAGGAACGCGTCCAGCATACTTGCCATCATGGCCGTGAAAATTCCTATTGCTGCAATTCTAAGAAACGATATATCAGTCTTATGTCTGAGTATATATGAAAATACAAAAATAATGTAAGTTACCATAAAAATAATTGTCATAATTCCAATCAAAAATATCGTATCAAACATGTGGCTGTGCATTAAGTGATTTTATTATTAATTAATTGTAGATATTATTCTATAATTAAACTTATCCTTATCAAGAAATATTCAAAGGATAAAATGAAGCGAGAAATAGTTGAAAGTCTAATAATTTCGGTTTTTACACTTTATCTGTTTATATACTCCGCGATTACGGGGGTATTTGTAGTTTATAATACAAGATTATATCCATCAATATACCAATTTCTTGCTTTTCTATTGCCTTATGTTGTGCTTCCTCTTCTGGTTTTCTTCAGAAAAAACTCGGTGATTAACAGGATATATCTATATTTCTTATTTATAGGGCTATTTTCATTTATTGTACTCTTATTCACATACATAGTTTACCCGTTGATGGAGATAATGGTATTGCTTACAATAGCATTTTATACAGATATTATAGACAATTTATATTATAAGGAAAATAAGCCACTATTTTACCGTGGTGCAACATTTGTGCTTATCCTATTTGTAATGTTGCTGGTGTCCAGGTTCTTTGTCATATCTGTACCGGTTGAACCAACGAAAATAGTTGTTGATTCTATATACGCCGATTTCCCACATTCACAGGTGCCATTCCTATTCTATTATGGCATTATAATGAGGGTAAATTATATTGACTTTACAATGGGAATCCAATCAATTATTCTTTATTTGATATTGGCAGCGCTGTTAACCGAGAACTACTTCCTTATATTCAGTATAGTAAATATTAACGGTGGGATTTCGAGAAAAAAATCAAATGGAAGAAGAGGGGCAAGTGCAATGGTAACGCCTGCAATAAGTGGTGCTGTATCCGCACTGAGTTGCCAGTGCGAAGGACTGACGGCTATATTGCCAACTATTGCTGCCGTTGTTGCCTCGGCCATTTCCACGGCATTGCTGTCAGAAAGTATATTATTGCTATTAATCAGCAATTTTATGCTTACGGTGTTTTTCAACCGGCGGGCAAGAGTTAAACTCATATCACACATTAAAGATCTTAGAAATAGTAATTATTTTCCTCTCCTTGCAATATTTTTTGTTATGTTAATTCCAGTCATGGAGGTAATAGGAATATTCTATCATCTTCAATTAACTTCGTTAACATTCTTTTATGGAGTTAACATACTGATGTTTGTATCAGGCATATTTTTGATGTATGCTATTACAAAGATCGGTATGAAACCATTTATCAAAACTGTTAAGATAAAGGCAATACTTGCGGCAATTGCTTCAATTTTGATGTTTATCTGGTTTATCCCGCCCGTTGCATATTTTGCATATACCAATTATTATTACTATTTTCTCATGAATATAATGGGTGTAATTTCAGGGCTTTTAACCTATCTGGTGTACTTTAACATATCTAAATTTAAGGCCGCTTATATCGAGTTTAACTCTATGATGTTCAGTATGACCGCCCTTGTATTTTTCTACATATCCATAATATCACTTGATGATCTTTTCCCATTTTATGGTATAAAGCAACAGTTGTATTTTTCTGCTATCCTGTGGGGAATAACACTTCCATTTATGTGGTTGAGTACAATTGAAACAATGTACAGGCATTCTATAGTTGATACACCAATATTGCAAAAAGCCCACCACCAGGGAAAAGCAATACAGGCCGGTAAATAATTGTAATATTTTTAAAATTAACTAATTTTTATAAAATCATAATATTCCAAGAGATAATCAAAAAGATTTAAAAAGAGTTATTAAAATATAAAGGTAACTTGAATTTATTTCCTTAAAATAAATTCTTTTACGAAAATAGTCGCACCTATCGTAATCGCAGCACACATTCCCATTATAACCTCTAAAAAGAAAGTCTCGGTATTGGGATTATAAGCTGCCGGATGAAGAGTAATCATCGCTGTTAATATATCTGGTATCATAGTAATTTATTACATATACATATAAAATACTTATTAATGAATATATTCAACTATTCACTTCCAAACATGTCTCACCACATATGATAAGTTCCACAAATTATAAGGCTGGTGATTAGGTTAGGCACCTGTATTAAACTTGAAAATAATATCCTGGAAAAAAGATACGGAATATAATAGTCTCTTTATGCAATATAGTTTTGAAGTCTCTTATCATGTTCTATTCTGTATTCCCCGGAAAGGATGCAGTATTAATTTGGCAGTGTTTTATGTATTTTCAACCGAAATTATTTTCTATTGGCAAATATTTCTATGTTCATTGGAATACAAAAGGAAGATAAACTGGGCCAAAAAATTATCGCAAAAACTGGAATAAAAATCTCAATAATAACACTATAGTAATCTTATCTACCAATATTGACGCAAACTTTCACTATACTTATGATGGCTAGAATAAAAATCAACTTATGGTAATTAAGTATTCTACCGCTGTCTCATTTCAATTAAACCGGAACACCTGAGAAAATCATATTTGCCGTCTCTAATGTGATAATATATATCAAAACAGTACCTCACTAACTAAATTCTATAATAAATATTAAATATAATTAGTTTATACTTATACGGTGATAGACATAAAAATAGGTGGAGTTAAACTATTAGCTACAGGTATGGGGCTGTTACTAGGCGGATTCGGAACTGCTATACTTTCTATATATTCCCTTTTGCCATTCGAAGCTTATACTGCAATATTGGGTGTGGCAGTTTTTATCATAGGACTAGGAATTACAGCATTGGCATCAACTAAAATTTCTCTGAATGCCGGAAATGATAATAAAATAGATTAGATATTCATTCATTAATGATATATTTAAATTATAAATATATTTTACAATTACTTTTAAGTATAATACAAAATTATAGAAATACATGACAGTAAAATTAGAAAATCTTAATAAAAAATTATTCTCAATGCCCCTATTGGGAATGTTTGCGTTGTTGCTTGCATTCAATCCAGATTCAACGGGTTCCATTGTGTCCGGATTTTATGCTGATGGGTATGCAGTGGATTTATTCATGCTGGCTGTTGCTATTGCCTTTATTGCAGCTCTGATTATCTTGAAATTCAAGGGCAAGTTTAAATCCTAATTTGATGCACGGGACCATATAAAATTATGCCATGTATTTTATCGAACCAATATCTATTTTTGCCATATGTATCACTTTTATTGAAGTATTATAATCAAAGCATATAGTTATAGTTAACTTATATGTCTTATAACCTTTGCAAGTGAATTGTTCCATATTATATTTTAGAAGACCCCTATAACTTTTCCTTTTTAATTTTTCACTTTTTTGCTACCTTCTTTTCTGCCCTCACAACTTTTAGATTTTCTCATAAAATTAAACATTCCATATACCATCTGTGTTTATTGCATTGAACTCCACCTATCCTCTGTCTACATGCTTTGCATGTTCTATTGTGCAGTGGAATTCAACCATTGGAAGCATCATTTTAAATTCTTCGACTAGGAGCATAGCGTTTTCTCTCTACTAGTGGCAAATCTCTGTACTTTCCAGTTGTCTAGCCACCTGATTATTATGTATGGTATCTTAGCAGCACAATTAATAAGTCGTTTCTTTATATGATGATAATGTTATGATCCACTTCCAGGATACAAACAGTCTTATACTCGGCCTTCTGTTAGTTTGCCTGGATATGTATCGCGGTCCCTTTTACTTTCCAGGATACTAGCTTAACTTTCTTAAAAAAATTAACAGGTTAGGATTTGAACGTTATATCAACTCAATTTTAAGTTGCTTGTCGTTGTCAATATACATAATATAAATTGTCATAAAATCAAGTTATAATGTAACGGGATATTTGATAATAAAGAGTTTAATAGAAACAAAAATTTTTGCACAATCATCTGACATCTTTGATAGTTGCTTCCAAACCTTCCATGCCTGTATTTATTCCATTATCATTAGTATTATTATTTACATCATGTAGTACTTCTCCAGGCGTGTCATTTGTATAATCAGCTGGATCAACTATATACCCGTTGAAAAGGTATGCCCCAGATGGCCCTGTAATAAGTGTAACTGAGTTTATATGCGGTATACTGCTCATATTATCACTGGAAATACTTAATCCACCAACTATCGCCTCAGTTGTATATCCTTTTACTACGTTATATACAGATGAAGGAACGTCTGCCTTTAAAACTTTTAAGCCGGCTGCAGGTGTTGTATTATTATTCAAATTTTCTCCATAAAGATACACTGGAACTACAATTGTATTTCTATGATCATATGTAACGCTATACGTATAACTGGTATTAAAGATAAGTCCGGGAGTATTATTGTACTGGTAACCACTCATGGATTGGGTTTCATTGAATGTTCCATTCATATTAAACCCGTTACTGTGGAGGAAATCATACAGAGCCCATGAACCTGCATCCCCTGTAGGGCTTCCACCCCAGGTAATATAGTAAACAAACGTGCTGGTATTATCTTTAATCAGTGCACTGTCTGAAACTTTGCAATATGTTTCTAGTTCTATAGATTCATCATGAGCATTATAATGTTCCGCTCCATAAATAGCAAGAAATGCTATTACAACAAAAAATACGATAAAAAATGCCAGTAATTTTCTGTTATTTTTTCTCTCATCGGTCATTTTGGATAATAAGTTTAATAAGATATTTAGATATTTTTATAGAACTGATGTGCGACAATATGAGTAACAAGAGAAGGGCGTACCTATTAACCCGACATGATTTAGCCACATTTTAATGTAAATTAAGGACCTCACACACCAAACCCTTTTAACAAACAAAGTTTCATCATGTGTATTCATTTAGAGCACCTTTATTTATGGGCAGGTATATAAAAAAGTACACAATTTAACATGTAATATATGTTAACTGATATTTGTATCCAGAAATAAATTTTTTTGTTTCATTGTGTGGTTATTTTTTTAATTAAACTATTTCCCGGACGATAATATGGAAAAACGCAATAAAGAAGTGCTGTAAATCGTAAGCAATCAAAATATACGCATAAATTATCCACGAAAATATTCTATAATTAGTCTTATATTGAACAGTGAAATAGTAAAGCCATGGAAGCTGAAAGTAACGACCAGATTTATGAAAGAAATAACAAAATATACAATTCAGTCAGAGGCTGGATTTTTACTACGAATCATAAACAAGTTGGACTGCTGTATATACTTACATCTTTGGTTTTCTTTATAGGTGGTGGAGTGCTGGCTCTTTTAATGAGGGTTCAGCTCGCTATACCCAGATATGATCTTGTGCACTATGGATTATTTTCAGGAAGATTCTTGGATGCGTTGCAGTATAACCAGCTTGTAACTATACATGGTTTCCCGATGTTAATATGGTTTTTGGGGCCACTTGGATTCGGTCTTGGTATATATCTGGTCCCACTGGCTCTTGGCTCAAGGGATATGATATTCCCGAGGATTAATGCCCTTGGCTACTGGCTTTATCTGTTTAGCGGTATTCTCCTTTGGATAGGTTTCTTCCTGCCAGGAGGAAACCTTGATACCGGATGGACAGTGTATCAGCCATTATCATCTTTTAAATTCACGCCGTACTTAGGGGCAGATACTGCAGCAGCCGCTGTGGTTGTAAGGAGCCTTGGGACAATAATTGCGTCGACGGAGGTAATTGCCACGGTTTTCAAGGCAAGGGCCCGTGGCTTCAGATTAATGAATATGCCCCTATTTGTATGGGCAGTTCTATGGGTATCCATGATATCATGGTATGTGTTCCCTGAAATCGGCGCAATGTTCTTTACCCTCGTTGTATCTAATGTTCTTGGACTTAGTGGCTTCATATCCACTTATGGCGGTGCTTTGATGTGGGAAAACCTGTTCTGGTATTTCGGGCACCCGGAAGTGTATTTACTATTATTGCCAGGTACCGGAGCAATGTTCGATTATCTATCTAATCTTGGTCATAGGGCACCCTACCTGAAGAAATGGATGATAGCTGCCATGGGTGCAATTTCTGTCGATAGCGTAATGGTGTTCCTACACCACACATTCATGACTGGAATAGTATTTGCATGGTTAATGGCAACTAGTGTATTTACAGAGACAATCTCAATACCAACTGGAATGCTTATAGTGGGATTAATAGCAACGCTATTGGGAGCTAAGCATAAATTCCAGACACCCATACTATTTGCACTTGCGGCTTCAACATCCTTTATGATCGGCGGAATTACCGGTGTAACGCAATCTTCACTTGCAATTGACACAATTGTGCATGGAGATTACTACGTTGTAGCACATTTCCATTACTTCATGGTAGGAGTTGCTGTGATGGGATTAATGGGAAACCTGTATTATTACTTCCCTAAGTTCACTGGAAAAATGTATAGTGAAACATGGGGAAGAATACACTGGGCTATTGCATATATTGGAGTTAATGTACTCTATTTCCCGATGTTCTTCCTTTACGATTTGCCAAGGAGGGTATACACATATCCGGCTGGCTACGGATATACTATATTTAGCGAAATATCAACGGCGGGGGCATTTATTTTCGGTTTATCATTCCTGATAATGTTCGCGAATTTCGCCTATTCTATGAAAAAACATGCACCACTTACAGATCAGAATCCATATAAGGCTACAGCTGGATTTGTATGGTTCACATCAAATCCACCGAAATACTACAATTTCGATTACGAGCCATATGTCGGTGGAGAGGATCACAGAGATCTTCTACTGGATAAAAATAATCCGATAAAACCACCAAAGGTGGAACTTTCTACGAGGCCATTATTAATTGGAGTGGGAGTAGTTCTAGCATTCATCGGTGCAGCTGTTACTCTTATGGGATACAAGCCATACGCCTTTGGTCCTGCATATGCTTACCTTGGATATGGAATAATAGCATTTGCAGCAGCTATATTCCTGTGGGGCACCATAGGATGGATGTATGATGACTTCAAACTGAGATCACCGAATGTACCTCCTATGTACAAGAAAGAGCCTGTAATGAAAGGATTTAACAATACAAGGCTAGGTATGCTTATGTTTCTTGCAGGCAACATGATATGGATGGCGACTTTCTATGGGATGGTTGAATGGCTTAAATTGCAGTCCGCATCACCATACGTGGATGGCAATGATCCTACTACCTGGTTCTTCCCGACCATGGCAACAGTATACATAGTAATTTCCATAGTTGCAATAGGAATAGCAGCTTTGCTAGCATGGGGTTCTACATATGGAGCAATAAGAAAGGAACGCAATAAAAGCGCCAATTATATGACTGCAGGTGTTGTATTAGCAGTGATATCACTGATAACATCATTGCTTTCCCTAATTGTAATCAATGCGCATCCGGCATTAAGCTATGGTGGCGCAACTGCGAATAATCCTATAGCGTCAATGTATTGGCTAATATCCCTTATGGACCTGCTATTCTCTATAGGTGTGATAGCCGTGATGATAAATTACGTAGTACATCTAAAGAGGGGAAAGAAGATACTTTGGGGAAGAACCGCAACAAGGGCGGATGTCGTGATGTGGTTTGTTGCGTTTGTGTTCCTAACAGGTATCTTTACTACTATAGCTTTCGTGGTATGAGGTGAGAAAATATGGATAATTTAAATAAAGAACAAACAGAAAATGTAAATGTCAATAAAGTGCCATTGAAATATGGATATGAAGATATTGACATGGAAATAGGCGATGACGACCTTGAATATAACCAGGTAGGGATATTGAAAAATCCATATGCAGTGGCTATTATTATAATAGCCATATGGTTTTCACTATGGCTGTTTCTACAGGTCTTCCTTGGGAGGTGGTTTAGTTGAAACCGATTCTGAAGGCGGCATTTGCTGTGTTGGCAATAGCTATAGTACTAATAGCTGCTATAGGTATTGTGACGGCTGAGTATCATCCGATGAACACAATAATGTCTGATCAGGGAGCAGTTTCGCACCGGGATATACCATATTACAACACAACAATCAATGGTACACATGTTGAAGTTGTGAACCTGTCACTTGCCGCATGGGGTCAGGGGAATGGGTATCCTAACGCCTACCCGTTTAACTTTAATGGGACTTCATACGGTGCGATGACCATTTATCTGCCTGCGAATGCCGATATTCATGCTAACATGACAAATTATGAGGTAAAACCACATACTTTGAAGTTTGAATTACCGTATAGTTCACAGTGGTCGACAGGTCCTATATGGGCACATACCAGTGTGCACGTCAAAAAAGTAATAGCCAGTACAGGAACAATAGATCCTATATGGTATGGTAATGTCGCACATTACAGATCAATATGGTGGAACGATACAGCGTCTGGCCATTACTGGGTAGTCTGTGGTTTAACTACCCACGCTGAAGCAGGCATGTATGCGTTTGTGATAGTTAGCAGTAGCGTTACTACTCCATACTATACTATAAAATGAGGTGGATAAGATGTTTGAAATATATAATATAATTCCAAGTGTGTATCATTTGATACCCAGGGGTTCCATTACGGGGGCCGAAATAACATCTATATTTCTGGCTTATGTATTACCAGGCATATTGATAGGAGGGGGTTTTGCCCTCTGGTATGTATATGTCTTTTTAAAAAGCTATAAGCCTAAAAATGCAGATGAATTTGAGAAGGAGAAATACAACAAAGATATGGATATGAGGCCGGGCAGGATTGAAAACCTTGAACGTGGCAATAAAACAATATTTAAAATATTCGTTTTATTTGTTGTGTTAATATTGCTGTCTTTACTGGTTTATGACCTACCGCCTGCATATGGTATCAGGGTCGCTGGCGCTGCACCATCCGCACCTACAGATAGCCACCATTATATGGATATCAATGTTGTAGGTTACCAGTGGCAGTGGGTGTTCATATACCCCAACGGAGCATCAAGCAGGCATTTCCTTGTACTTCCAGCTGATACGCCTATACAGTTTAATGTAACTAGTGTGGATGTGATGCATTCGTTTTACCTGATTAACGTAACTAAAGTGGATGCTTTCCCGGGTCATTACAACTATGTATGGTCTAATATTACATTGACCGGAGAATACCAATTTGAGTGTGTCGAACTCTGCGGTCTTGGACACGCTCATATGAGAGGACAGGCTTTCGTCCTTCCTAAAGCACAGTATGAAAGCTGGTTAAAAACAACCAGGGGAGGCGAAATGGTAGAACAATTCCATGTCGGTACTTACTCTGAAAACTACGGACCCAACAACTATGATAATGGAACTGTAATAACTCCACCTTCAGCCGGTGCATAAATAAAATAAATTTATCTTTTAAAATTTTTAATAAACATTATTTATGGTGACTAATTATGAGCAAAATTACAAATTTCATGAAAATTACAAAGTTAGAAATTACGATTCTAATTGACTTAGTTGCCATTACAGCATTTATTCTGGTACCAGGCAGTTTTTCCCATCCTCTTATATTGTTTTTATTGATTTTGAGTGGGACTCTGGCATCGATGTCAGCCAGCATGTTCAATAATATTTATGATATGGATATAGATACCAAAATGAAGAGAACAAGGTCCCGGTCATCTACACTTAATCCCGGCACAAGAGGGCTTATCTTCAGTATAGCTGCTGCAATGATAGTTGTTTCTTTTGTTTTAAGCTCAGTATTTATTAACTTACTCACGGCGTTATTCATTTTTGGGGGTTTCCTTAGCTATGTTTTCCTGTATACTATTCTTCTCAAGAGAAGAACTACATGGAATATAGTTATTGGTGGTATAGCGGGAGGTTTTCCAGCTCTGGCTGGATGGGCAGCATTAACCAACTCTGTATCCTTTACATCTCTATTTCTGGCTTTTCTTGTGTTCATGTGGACGCCAACTCATTTCTGGAATCTCTCAATTAACAATGTGGACGATTACAAAGCCAGCCAAGTGCCAATGCTTCCAGCAATAGTTGGAATAAAGAAAACAGAGTTCTGGATTGTTATAAATACTGTGATTCTAATATTTTATTCGTTAATACCTCTATTTGTACCTTCAATAAAACTTGGCCTGCCATATATACCAATAGCTATCATAATGGATATAATTCTGTTATACTATGTTCTAAAGCCAGCTTTCAAGTCGTATGATAAAAAATATTTCAGAAAAGCTTTCGGCTTTTCCAATATGTATCTTATGATATTATTGCTGGTAATCATAATATATCCATTTATATAATTTAAATTAATAGCATTCGGGGTAATGATATTTGTCTAAAATTAATTTTGATTTTCCTGAAGGAATTATGATCATACCAAATACGGTTGTAAATGTATATGTTATAAAATATATGGGAACAGTTATACAGATAGATGCTGGAATTAAATCTGACGCTAATAAAGTTATCAATTTTTATAAGGATTCCGGCTTGAACCCCGACTACATTCTGATTACCGCGGTAGATTACATCCATGTAGGCGCACTAAGGGATATTTACGACGTATACAATCCGAAAATATACGTTCCAAAGAGGGAAATGGGGAGTATGAAAAATGGTCCTACGCTCAGGGGTATTCTTGAAGTAGAAGGCAAAGGGCTACAATTTGAAGGAATACAGCACGTTTATTCATATAACAAAATGGATATTGATTTTCTGGAAGTTATTGGAACTCCTGGTTATACCATGGATAATGTTTCAATTTATTTTCGTGATAAAAATTCACTATTTGTTGGGGACTCTATTATAATTAAAAGGAACAAAATAAAAATTGATAGCATGTTTACACAAAATATGCAGATGGCTAGATCGTCTCTTGATAAAATTAAAGAATTTTGCCCGGCAACCTTATTCCCATCACACGGGAATCCATACAGGTGTGAATAACCATCATTAAATCCTTAACTCTTCATTTTTTACGTAATATGTCCAGGTCTATCCCTAATTTTGATATAAGCTCCTTTGCCTTCTTAGGTATTTCACTTACCATCTCAGTTTTCCCTGTATTGTATATTTTTATCCTTGAAAGTATCAGGAGAACATCCTTTACACTGTATTTTCCATCTATCATGTTAAGTACCTGGAAATGCAGGTACAGTGATAGTAAATTAAGGAACATGTATGCTGAAAGCATGTGGTCGTCCCTTATATATGATCTATCTGCCTCAAGATCGTTCTTGTACACATTAAAAGCGTATTCAACGTATTCACGATCTTTGTACAATCTGTATATCCTTTCTGGTTCATCATTGATATCGGAAAGGAGGTAAAGCTTTCCAAAGTCACCAGAATGGTCATAGTATGATGATTTAGGCCTTATATTGTCATGAATCCTTATGAGATAGTCCCTCTCTTCCTCTGATTTTAGAACAGGGTCCTCAAACATGTAAACACCATTCTCAGGCTTCCAGTACTTTACTGGTTTCCCATTGTACATGAATACACCAAGGAAATCATCAGTATCAGGTACAAGGGAAGAATTCCTCCTCAATGGTATTATGTAGCTCAGGTGCCTCTTCTTTAGCTTTTTAATATTGTCTGCGGAGAAGAAACCCTTGTCAGCAACTATAACGCATTTCTCAATACCTGCCATGTCTATTGTATTTGCCATAGCTGACACATCCCTTATTGACCCTGGAAGTACCCTTATAAATGTGGGTAGAGTCCTTGTTGATGAGAATAACATCATAACATTGATCTGTGGCAGGTGTATCTCCTTAGAATTATGGCCGGGTTCCAGGAATGATATATTATCCGATCTGGAGAATATGGCTGTTGAATCCATTAAAACATATTCTCCCTTCTCCGTGAGCTTCCCCATTGCATTTACCATGCCTTCCTGTGGCAGTGATGACAGCATTCCGGAAATAGACCCGGGAGACATGGATTCCCTATACATTCTTGAAAGGTATGTTTTCTCATATAAATACCTTAAAGATTTCATTGGAAGTGGCTGTATATCCCTGAGGATAACATATATTATTATCCTGTCGTACATGTATGGAAATACCTGCTTCAGTACCGGGAGTACTGTCTTCCCTGCTATTCCATACAGTAATGCAATATTTCCATATTCATAGTCTCCCCTTATGCCCGAAACATCGCTCTTCTTTATTATCCCTGCAGGTGTTACAACACCAAGGTATTTGCCTGTAACTTTCCTTGCTCTTTTGAGATCCTTGTCATACCTGCTTGACGATTCATATGCATAATACCTGTCACCGAATCTCCTTATTTCTATCCCTTTGCCCTTATGTTCCAGTACCCAGTCTGGCATATTATTCATATAACGTATATATACGTAATATGTATATAAATATTTCTCTAATCTAATGTGGTAATAAACCCCGTAAAACACTAACTCACTATTACATTGATAGAAAGAATAAAGATGATCTATAACGTAAAAAACTAATAGTTAAGGTTAAATATATTTTTATATTCAGTCTACCATAAGATATCTTTTCTATAATCCACTAAATCCATAGTGAACGTATAAATTAAATAACAAACTTAATAAATATTAATCTAATAACCTTTAGAATTTAACCATACACATTGGGCAATGCTAAATGCAACCCGTAATATTGCAATTTATTGGCAATATAGCAAGTGTAACGGTTGGTGATATAAAATGGCAACACCGCATCATTCCCGAAGGGGATCAATGGCGTACTATCCCAGAGTACGTGCTAAAAAAATTGGGGCTGAAATTCGTTCATGGCCAGAGATAGAGGGCAAATCGAAGATTCAGGCATTCGCTGGATATAAAGTAGGTATGACACACATACAGGTTACTGACTATAGAAAAACCAGTGTAACTGCTGGAAAAACAATTATGGTTCCTGTAACTGTGGTGGAAGTTCCTCCGATCAATGTCATAGCTATAAGATACTATGAAGATGGAGACAACGGGCTTCAGGTTTTCGCTGAGAAAAGAGCTGAACAAATAGAGAAAGAGGTATTCAAAAGGATTCCTGAAATTAAAAATAAAGAACCAAAAAATATTGAAATAAAGGACGTCGCTGATGTCCGCTTACTTGTGAATACAAATCCTCAACTTGTTACTGGAATTCCAACTAAAACCCCTGAGATATTTGAAGTTAGAATATCAGGTTCTACCATAGCAGACAGAATCAAACTGGCAGAAGAAAAATTAGGCAAAGAACTTCACTTTGATGATTTCAACTCTACCGGTTCTTTTGTCGACGTCATATCAGTTACAAAGGGAAAAGGTTTTCAGGGAGTAGTAAAAAGATTTGGAGTTAAACTTTTACCAAGGAGCAACAGAAAACACAGAAGGATGATCGGAACCCTTGGTCCATGGCATCCCGATTGGGTAAGAAACACTGTCCCACAAGCCGGGCAGGTTGGGTTACACCAAAGAACAATACATAATATCAGGATAATGAAAACTGCAACGAAAGAACAGGTAGACGAAATTAACGTCAAAGGTGGGTTCTTGAAGTACGGGCTTGTCAGAAATGATTACATACTTCTTTACGGCTCCATATCCGGGCCATCAAAACGGCTTATTAAAATGAGAGACCCCGCAAGGCAGGCTGTTCCAAATACGGACAAAGTCGATATTACATACATATCCAGAGAATCTAAGCAGGGTGATTAAAAATGAAAACTAACGTTTATTCTATTGAGGGAGAAGTTACAAAGGAAATAGAACTTCCACAGGTATTCGAGATAGAAACCAGGGAAGATTTGATACACAAGGCATTCAGGGCAATTTCGCTGTCTATGAGGCAACCTTACGGGTCTAGCCCATTGGCAGGAACAAGAAGAGTGGGCCACAATCTTGGACCTAACCATGGTATCTCAAGGATTCCAAGACTTGCAAGCGGGTCGAGGGGAGTTCTTCTGGCCAGCATGGTAGGTGGAAGAAGTGCCCTATCACCACGCAGTGATAAGGTTTTATATAAAAAGATCAACAAAAAGGAACGCAGGCTTGCTAAATTAAGTGCGATCGCCTTTACTGCAAATAAGGAACGCATACTGCAGAGAGGGCATAGAATTTCAGAGGAATCTATTGAAAAGTTAACGTTTCCTGTCGTAGTAGAAGATGATATTGAAAGTATTACAAAGGTTAAGGACGCAGTTCAGGTGTTATCAAATCTTGGTGTTTATGACGATGTATTAAGATCTAAGGACGGGAAGAAAATAAGGGCCGGACGTGGAAAAATGAGAAACAGAACATATAAGCAACCTAAAAGTTTACTTATTGTTGGTTCTTCTGTGGAGAGCTTAAGGGCTTTTGCTTCACTGCCAGGCGTTGATCTTGCTTCACTTAATAGCCTTAGCATAACCAAACTCGCACCTGGAGGAAATCCAGGGAGATTGACAATTTATACTGCATCCACAATTGAAAACCTTAGGGAGGTGAATTAAATGGATTATGTTATATCTCCGGTGGTTACAGAAAAGACCACATTGATGATGGAAAAAGAGAACAAACTCACTTTCATAGTTGACCGCAGAGGCAGAAAAAAAGATATAAAGAAGGAAATAGAAGAAAGATTTGACGTAAAAGTAATTGGATTAAATATCCTGATAACCAAAAAGGGTAAAAAGGCAATAGCTAAATTATCCGATGATTACTCCGCAGAGGAAATAGGCGGCAGAATAGGAATATTCTAAGGTGAATATAATGGGAAAACATATAGTAGCACAGAGGAGAGGACACGGTTCATTAACATACAGGAGCCCGAGTCACAGGCATCTTGCTGAAATTAAGCATCTTTCCAATGGAAATTACAGTATAGATGATATAATTCAGGCACCGGGTAGAAATGCACCGTTACTGTCACTTAAAAATGAACAGAATGAGATCAGTTATATGATAGCTTTCAACGGAGCTTTCAAGGGCCAGAAATTGTATGCAGGGGAGGTCGGCAATTCAAACAACGGCACTACCACAACACTATCAAAAATAGAAGATGGAACATATGTATACAATATAGAAAACCATCCCGGTGATGGCGGGAAGTTCTGCAGAACTGCAGGGTCTTCCGGACTGATAATAAGCCATGGCAATTCAGTTTCAATAAAATTACCATCTGGTAAAACCAGGGAGCTTAATCCAAATTGCAAGGCAACTGTCGGCGTGGTAGCTGGATCAGGAGCCAGGGATATACCAATATTAAAAGCTGGAAAGCATATAAAATATCTTCAAAGCAAGGCCAAAAGGCCGTATACCGTCAGGGGTGTAGCAATGAATGCAGTAAATCACCCACATGGTGGTGGAAATCACCAGCATGTTGGAGGTCCAAGCACTGTAGCAAGAGGATCACCACCAGGAGCAAAGGTTGGTAGATTATCACCAAAAAGGAGGGATAAGAAATGGTAGTTAGAAGACAGGTATCTGTAAAATCGATAAAGAGAAGATCACGAAAGGCTCAAAAAGCCATTACGGGAAGAGCTAGAGAGTTCTCCTACCGTGGAAAAACTATAGAAGAACTTGAGCAGATGGAACTTCCGGAGCTTCTGGAGTTGTTCCCTGCCCGTGTAAGAAGATCCTACAATAGGGAAATGAATCACGAGCAGCAGAAACTGTTTGATGATCTTCTCGGGGATAAGGAAACATTGAAAACACATGTGAGGGATGTAATAATCCTGCCACAATTTGTGGGAAAGAAAATAGAGCTATATAATGGCACATCCTATTTGAAATTTGAAATCAAGCCGGAAATGATAGGCCATTATCTAGGTGAGTTTGCGCCAACAAGAAAAGAGGTAAAGCATTCCGGTCCAGGAGTCGGAGCTACAAGGTCATCAAAATTCCTGCCACTGAAGTGATATTATGAAAGGATACAGTATTGATAAAATGCCGGAAAAGCATGCTAGAGCACAGGTTAAAGAGACCGATATATCTCTGAAGGATGCAGTTAACGTAGCCCATTTCATCAGAAATATGGATCTTGAGGCAGCAAAAAATGCCCTTAACCTTGTTGTTGAGAAGAAAATGGCTGTGCCCTATTTCAGGTACCTTGATTCCGTGTCACACAGGAAAGGCATAGGTCCTGGAAGATATCCTGTAAAGGCGGTCAAATCATTCCAGAAATTGCTTGATGATGTATCAGCAAATGCCGAATTTAAAGGCTTAACAGATGATTTAAAAATATTCCATATCTCCGCATCTAAGGGAAGGATGATTAAGAAATTCACTCCCAAAGCATACGGCAGGGCAGGTGCGAATTTCAAAGATCTGATCAATCTTGATATAGTCGTAATAGAAAATGAAAAGGAGTGATATGATGAAGGAGAAAAAATTTGTAAGTGACAATATTAAAAAACTGCTGGTTACTGAATACCTGCAATCAGAGAACGATAGTGCCGGTTTCGGTGGTATGGATATGAAGCGTACCCCTTTCGGAACCAATATAACGCTCTATGTTAACAGGCCAGGGCTTGTTATCGGCAGGCACGGATCTAAAATCAAGGCAATGACCAGCATTCTGGAGACCAAATATGGTTTAGAATCTCCCCAGATCGAGGTAAAGGAGGTAGAGAACGCTGATCTTAACCCGCAGGTTATTTCTAAAAAAATAGCACTTTCCCTTGAAAAGGGGTGGAATTACAGAAAAGCAGGAAATACCACATTGAGGAGAATAATTGATCAACACGCAAGGGGAGTATTAATCAGGATCGGTGGAAAGATATCTGGAGAGAGAGCAAGAACCCAGAAGTTTATGTATGGAGAAATTAAATATTCGGGTGAACCTGCAAGGGCTGGTGTCATAACCGGGTACTCAGTTGCAATGCTTAAAACCGGTGCCATAGGAATTTACGTAAGGCTGCTAAGGCAGGATTACCATTTACCGGATGAGATATCAATAAACACAGAAAGAAAAATACCAGTACCCGATAAAAAATCGATGCCAGAAGAAAGTAAAGAGGTAGAGGAAGATGGAACTAAAAGCTAAGGAATTAAGGGCAATGTCCGATGAGGAAATAAATGAGAAACTTAAGGCCTTAAAGGAATCCCTTTTGAAAGAGAGATCAGCTATAGCTATGGGTGGTGCTCCAGCAAGCCCGGGCACAATGCACTCTATAAAAAAGCAGATTGCAAGGATACTTACTGTTATGGAGGAAAAAAGAGAATGAAAGATAAAGATTTCACAGGAATGCCAAAAGAACTGCAACCATGGGAAGGATTTAACCGTGACAGTGAGCTTATTAAAATAAGTGTAGATAAAAGAAGGTATGGAAAGCTTGTAACTGTTATAGATGGTATTGATCCGAAAACAGAGAACATAAACGACATCGCAAAAACATTAAAAAAGAAAGCTGCCTCAGGCGGAACGGTCAAAGATGGTAGGAGTATTGAATTGCAGGGGGACCATCGCGATGTTATGAAAAAGGAACTGGAAAGCATGGGATTCAAGGTGCAGATGGCATGAATGCAAATGAAGTCTATTTAATGGAATTTATCGGCAAAAATATAACGGTAAAAAATTCACATAACATTAAAAATGTAGGCATTAAAGGCAAATTAATTGACGAAACAAAAAACATGATGTATATATGGAATGGGTCTAAAATATGCAGCATACAGAAATCAGGCACCATATTTGGAATCGAATTCAATGAAGGTGCACATTACGATATTAATGGAGATGCCATATTAATAAAGCCTGAAGATAGAACAAAGGAGAAAAGAAAAATATATAAAAAATTAAGGGGGTACGAATCAAGATGAATAATATAGGAATAGATGTGAAACCACCTGAAAAGGAATGCAATGATATTAATTGCCCATTTCACGGTGAACTTCCTGTCCATGGTCAAATACTGGAGGGCAAGGTTGTTTCAGTCAAAATGAAGCGTAGTGTTGTAATACGGAGGGAAGCCAAGGTATATGTTAAAAAATATGAGAGGTATATAACAAAATTTACCAAATACCATGCTCATCTTCCAGACTGTATAGACGTAAAAGTTGGTGACAGCGTTAAGGCTGCTGAATGCAGGAAACTGGCAAAAACCATAGATTTTGTGGTTATAGAAAGGGTGAACTAAATGAAGGGTATTTCAGGAAATGAATCAAGGGGGCTGCCTCTCGGGGCTGTTATTCCATGTGCTGATAATACAGGGGCTAAAATGATTAGCCTCATAGGGGTTAAAGATTTGCATACTGTGGCTAGAAGAATACCAGCTGCTGGTGTCGGTACCCTATTTATTGCCAGTGTTAGAAAAGGAACACCGGAAATGAGGGCAAAGGTCGTCTATGCAGTTGTTGTGAGGCAGAGAAGGCCATATAGAAGGGCAGATGGCAATATTATCGAGTTTGAAGATAATGCTGCTGTGCTTGTAACCCCGGAAGGGGAAGTAAGGGGATCAGAAATTAAAGGCCCTGTTGCCAGGGAAGCCGCAGAGAGATGGCCAAGAATTGCCGCAATTGCGTCAACTATAGTGTGAGGTATTATAATGTTAAATACAAAAATAAATGTGTCTCTGAATCGCGATCTGAAGAAGAAATATGGCATCCGCCGTTTCCCGGTCGTTAAAGGAGATATAGTAAAGATAGTATCAGGTTCAAGGAAAGGCGAGAGTGGCAAGGTTATAGGTGTCAGCCATAAAACTAAGAAGATAGCAATAGAGGGCATAACAATTGCCAAGGCCGATGGAAAACAGGTTGAGTATTATATTGACCACAGCAATCTTGTGGTCACCAAACTGGATCTTTCAATAGAAGGCAGATTTAACAAGATTAAAGAAATAACAGCCAGGAGAAACCTTCCAACGCCTGAACCAGAAAAACCGGCGGAGTCGGAAGCAACACCGGTAGAATCTGAGCCAGTTGATGTAGGAGAAAGCAGTGGCGAAACTATTGACCTTCCAGAAGATAACGGGGACGAACTTGAGGAAGATAATAGTGACACTGAAGAAACAGACGATATAAAAGAGGATGATGATAATGAAAACTAAAATAATGATGGCTTCGAGAAAACTGAAAATTCCAAGAAAAACAAATTTCTGGTCAGTTACTCCGACTCCAGCCACCCATAGCAAGGAGGATTCCATTCCGATGCTTATTGCTTTAAGGGATTACCTTAAACTCGGGGATAAGGAACGTGAAATTACCAGGATACTGAATAACAATATGGTAAAAGTCGATGGCAGGATAGTTAAAGATAGAAGATTTCCTGTTGGATTCATGGATGTTCTTTCAATAGATACACTGGAAAATGACTATATAATTGTTTATGACAGGAAGGGCAAACTTGTAATTCGCCAGAATGCCCCTGGCAACAAAGGATTGAAATTATTTAAAGTTGTTAAAAAAACTATTATAGGTACAGGGAAAATACAGCTTGGTTTCCATGATGGAAAAACAATAGTTACCGATAGAAAAGACATAAACACTTCCGATGTCCTATTAATGAAGATACCTGACCTTGAAATAGAAAATGTGCTGAAAATAGCTGAAGGAGATAAAGTGTTTATCACCGGTGGTTCACACGTTGGCGAACTTGCCACTATAAAATCTATCGAGGTAAAAAAATCATCAGTTAAGAATATGGTATATCTTAACGAGGGCTTTTCAACAATAAAAGATTATATGTTTGTCGTAGGCACGCCCAAGTATACCTTTAAAACACCGGAAATAGAGGTGATATCAAATGATGAGTAAAACAGATAACCCGATGAGGAAAATCGCCATAGACAAAGTAGTAATAAATATTGGTGTTGGTGCAGCCGGCGAGAGGCTTACAAAAGCAACCAAGGTTATAGAATTATTGACGGGCCATAAACCCGTGATTACAAGTGCTAAGAAAACAATAAGGGATTTCAACATAAGGAAAGGGCTCAACATAGGCGCAAAGGTCACCCTCAGGAAAGATGATGCTTATAAATTCCTGAAAGAAGCATTTTATGCGAAGGACTATAAAATTCCTGTGTACTCCTTTGATAAGCAGGGAAATGCCTATTTCGGGATAACAGATTATACAGATTTCAAAGGCATGAAATATGATCCGGATATAGGAATATTCGGAATGGATATCGCTATAATACTTAAACGGGCAGGCGGATACAGATTGCCACGCAGAAGGATTGCACCCAAGAGTATACCAAGAAGCATAGGAATATCAAAGGAAGAAACAATACAGTTTCTTGAGGAGAACTTCAACGCTCAGATTGTGAGGTAATATCAATGCAGGTAAAATTACAACCAAAAAAGAATTTCGGGCATTCTCAGGGATGCGTCAGATGTGGAAGGAAAAGAGGTCTGGTAAGAAGATATGGTATCAGAATGTGCAGGCAATGTTTCAGGGAAACGGCTGAGAAGATCGGTTTCCGTAAATACAGTTGAGGTGATATTAATGAAAAGTGATCCGTTAAATGATGTAATAAATACCATAAAGATGGCCTCGAGAATAGGTGAAAACGAGATAACCATAAGCCCCGCTTCGAGAATCATAGGGCGTGTCCTTAAAGTGATGCAGGATTACAACTACATAAAGAGCTTTGAGGTAATAGAAGAAGAAAGAGGTGGCAAATTCAGTGTTGTCCTTAGCGATACAATAAATAACTGTGGTGTAATAAAGCCAAGGCTATCTGTTACAAGATCTAGCATAGGAAGATATGAATCAAGATATCTACCCGCACAGGATTTCGGCATAATAATACTTACTACCACTAAGGGTGTTATGAGCCACCTTGAAGCCAGGAAATTTGGGATAGGTGGAAAATTGCTGGCCTATGTTTACTGAGAGGTGGAATGAATGGTAAATTGGAAAGATAAAATGGAATTAAAAATACCTGAAGGAATAAGTTTAGACATTGATGGCACTGTCATTAATGTTAAGGGAAAACTTGGGGAAGCCTCAAGGAATTTCAGGGATAAATACGTAAAGGTATACAAAAAGGAAAATTCAATAATAATAGCGGTTAGCAAGGAAAACAAGTTCACAAACGGAATCATAGGAACATGGTATTCCGAACTAAAACTTGTTTTTCACGGTGTGTCCAATGGGTTCAAATATGAAATGAAAATAGATTTCACCCATTTCCCTATGAGGGTTTCAGTACGTGGAAATGAACTGCACGTTGAAAACTTCCTGGGCGGGAAAGCCCCGAGAATTGCAAAGATCAAAAATTGCAAGGTATCGGTAAAGGGGGACCGTGTAATTATTGAAGGCATTGACAAGAGGGACATGGGGGATACAGCTGCTAATATAGAAAGAGCAACTTATATAAAACATTTCGATGCCCGTGTGTTCCAGGATGGAATATATCTGCTTAAGGGGGTGAATCCGGATGAGTTATAAGCCCTTATTAACTAAGGAACAGAAAGTACTATTAAAGAAAAAAAATGAAGTAAATAGAAGAAGAGTAGAATTCCACAGGCAGGAATGGTTCAGGTATAAGAAATTTGATGATTCATGGAGAAGACCGAGAGGAAAGCATTCAAAGCTCAGAACACATCTAGGGTACAGGTCTCCTGTAGTCGGCCCCGGGTATAGAACCCCGAGAGCTGTAAGGGGCCTTCATCCATCAGGATTCAGGGAAGTTCTTGTACACAATGTAAATGAACTGTCTAAAATAAATCCTGATCTGGAAGGTGCAAGAATTGCATCTTCTGTTGGATACAGAAAAAGAATAGATATAGAATCTGAAGCTGATAATCTCGGCATACACATATTTAATAGGGTGGTCAAATGAAAATGTCCAGCGTTAAGGAAATATCAGCAGATGAGCTTAAGGTTGGCATATCCAGAGTCTGGATAGATACAAATAATCTTGATAGGGTACTGGATGCAACATCCCGTGAGGATATAAAGAAACTGATAGGCCTTAATATAATACAGAGAAGGGATAAGAAGAACCATTCAAATCAGAGACTGAAGAAAAGAATAAACCAGCTAACCAAAGGCAGAAGAAGGGGTCCGGGTTCTGTCAGAGGAACAAAATATGCGAGATATCCAAGAAAGAGAAGATGGATAACAACCATAAGGGCTTTAAGAGATGAACTGAAAACCTTAAAAGAGAAAGAATCAATCGATAAAACAACATACCGCAAATATTACAGAACCATAAAGAGCGGGTCTTTCTCTTCAAGGGCACAGCTTGTTTCTCACCTTAAAACGGAATCATTGATAAAGGAGGATAAACATGAAAACGACACCAGTACTTAAAAGAAGAAATCTGGGCATAACAGACTACCAGAAACGATACAGATTATTAAAGTCAAACGTGACACGTGCAGTTGTAAGGCCAACAAATAAAGGACTCATGATTGAATTTGTTGATTACAGCCCTTCTGGAGACCTGGTAAAGGTTACTGTTACAGACAAGACACTGCAAAAGGAATACGGAGTATATGGCAATAACATTCAGGCTATGTACCTTGCCGGCTACCTTGCAGGCAAAAAGGCAGCAGAAAAGGGAATAGAATCAGCAATATTTGATACAGGAAGGTATAAATTTATACACGGAGGCCGATTAGCTGCAGCATTGAAGGGAATAGTTGATTCCGGGATAGAAATACCTGCCAGCGAGGATGTATTCCCTGACGAATCCAGGATAAATGGTGAACATCTCAAAAATAAGGTGGATATTTCAAAATACGTTAAAAAAGGTGAATAATTATGGATGAAGAATGGATTCCGAAGACGGAACTTGGAAGGCTGGTTGCAAATAACGAAATTCAGAGTATAGGAGATGCTTTACATACAAAGCTTCCACTTCAGGAATATCAAATAGTTGATTATCTAATTCCTGATCTGCAGGATGAGGTAATTAACATAGAGAGAGCCCAGAGGATGACTGACTCCGGGAGAAGAATGAATTACTCAATTACTGCAGTAGTAGGCAACGGAAATGGATATGTTGGTATCGGAAGGGGCAAGGCAAAGGAAGCTGCTCCAGCAATAAGAAAAGCAATTAACAATGCAAAAACAAATATCATAGAAATTAAAAGAGGGTGTGGATCATGGGAATGCGGATGTGGAAGGCCACATTCACTCCCATTTGAAATCATTGGAAAATCAGGTTCAGTTGTGGTTAAATTAAAGTCAGCCCCCCAGGGAGTCGGGCTTGCTGTCGGTGATGTAGTGAAAATTATACTTAAGATGGCAGGAATAGAAGATGCATGGGGATTCGCATCAGGCCACACAAAAACAACAGTAAATTATGCACTTGCAACATTTGATGCACTTAAGAAAACTGTATCGATGAAGATGAATTCGCAGATTAATCTAACAACGCCCATATACGTAGGAGGAATAGAACATGATAGCAATAATAAGAATTAGAGGAAGCACTGGCATAAAGCCATTTGCAGGGAAAACGGCTGAACTGCTGAACCTTAACAGGATTAACCATATGGTTCTGTTTCAAGAATCTGAAAGTTTAAACGGTATGTTGAACAGGGTCAAAGATTATGTAACATGGGGGGAGGTTGACACTGAAACCCTTGAGTTGCTTCTTAAGGAAAGGGTACTCCTTAATGGAAGGAAAAAATTGACGGAAGATTATCTAAAATCATCCGGTTACTCTTCTATAGAAGAGCTGGCAAAGGCTTTGTCAGAAAACAAAGTAAAGATAAAAGACCTTCCTGATGTAAAACCTGTAATAAGGCTCAATCCGCCAAAGGGCGGTTATGAAGCAATACAGAAGCCATTCCATCAGAATGGTTCTGCAGGTTACAGGGGCAGCAAGATTAATAACCTTATTAGGCGCATGATTGTTCCAGGGGTAGATTTAAATGGTAAGGACAAAAACTAAAAAATTAAGAGGAGGCCATTATGGCAGAGGCATGAAATCCGGAAGAGGAAAAGGAAAGCGTGGAGGAAGCGGTATGGCCGGGCTTGGCGGGCATAAGAAAATATGGCTGATCATTCACGACAAGAACCATTACGGTGTCCATGGATTTACAAGCCATTCAACTACATATGAAAATCCTATAACACTCAGACAGCTGAATGATAGGTATGAAGTGCTCAAAGCCAGCGGATATGTAGAAAATGACGTTATAGACCTGGAAAGTGCTGGATACACAAAATTACTAGCAAGCGGAAATTTTGAGATCAAATGCAAAATCAAAATTCCCAAGGCTACCGAAAAATCTATTAATAAGCTTTCCAATCATGGTATCACGATAGAACATGACTGAAATCCGTAGAAATAAGGGAGCGGCTATCCCAGTAATATTCATATTCGCTCTTTTTATTGTTGTATTTTATTATTTTTCTCATTATACAGGACTAAAGCTGTTCATACTGGGCTTGTTATCATCCCCATTATTTATTATTGCATACCTGTTATTGAGTTATAAAGGACCGAAGAAGAGCAGGCTATATGGGCTGGAAAATCTTACCGCAAAGTTGCCTGCAATTAAGAAGGCTAAGGGACACGTACCGTTTAAATATAAATTGATGTGGACTGCTGTAGTAGTGCTGATATATTTTGCACTAACGAATATCTACATATATGGATTAAACACATCGAAAACAGTGGATGTTTTTGCTTCATTCAGGGCAATATTCGCCGGTGCATCAGGTTCATTAATGGATCTTGGCATAGGCCCAATAGTCACAGCCAGTATAGTAATGCAGCTTTTCGCCGGAGCAAAAATATTTAACCTGGATCTGAGTGATTCCAGTGATAAGGCTATTTATCAGGGTTTCCAGAAACTTCTGGTAATAATAATGATATTTGTTGAAGCTATACCCCAGGCCTTTGGATTTCTGGTACCTGATGCAGGGCTTGTCTCAAACATAGCCCATGTTGTTCCTGGATACGGTGAGTTTCTGGCACAATCAATAATTATATTGCAGCTATTCTTTGGATCATACCTTGTATTTCTGATGGATGAAGTAGTATCAAAATACGGTATAGGTTCTGGAATTTCGCTCTTTATAGCAGCAGGTGTGTCACAGCAGTTGTTTACCGGCACATTTAACTGGATTCCATCAACTATAACTTCTCCATTATCATTATCTAATCCTCCTGCCGGAGCAATACCAAAGGCACTTTACCTGTTTATCAATGCTCCCGGTTCATATCTAACAAATACAGGAATGGAGCAGATTCTTTTCGCACAGCCAAATCCTATGATTGCACTGGTTGGAACCCTGCTTATATTCTTTGTGGTTGCATTCTTCCAGAGTAGCAAGATAGAATTGCCTATAGCGCATGAACGGGTGCGGGGAGCACGGGGACGGTATCCTTTGCAGCTTTTATATGCATCTAACATACCGGTAATACTTGCGACTGCCCTGCTGGCAAATATCTCAATGTGGACACTTCTGTTCTGGGATAGTCCGGTCTTGAGTAAAATTCCTATACTGGGGCATAGCCATCTCTTAGGTTCGTATGCAAGTGCTGCGCAGATCTCTGCGTTGGGAATATCCAGCACAACTCCCACCGGAGGTCTCGCGTATTATCTGTATACGCCTAACGGCTTATCGGACTGGTTGTTCCCCATATTGCAACCATCTGTATCTCAAAGCGTGTTATTGGGTCACACGCCTGTGGAGGAATTAATACATATTGTGGTATTTATGGTGTTCCTGGTCGGATTCAGTATACTCTTCGCAAAATTCTGGATTGAAACAACCAACATGGGTCCAGATGCAGTTGCGAAACAGATACGGTCCAGTGGCATGCAGATACCGGGTTTCAGAAGAGACCCCCGTATAATGGCAAAGGTGCTTAGCAAATATATACCAGCCATAACCATATTCAGTGGTGCTATAGTTGGTATCCTTGCGGGGGCTGCAGACCTTATCGGGACGGTAGGTGATACCAGTGGAACCGGCTTGCTTCTGGCCGTGGGAATAGTAATCCAGTTCTATGAAGCAATGGGAAGGGAACAGCTTATGGAAATGCATCCTCTGATAAGACAGTTCTTCAATGGTGGATAAAAATGAGAGTAGTTATTTCAGGAATACCGGGTGTAGGAAAATCTACAATACTTGATATGGTTTCAAAGAAGTCTATGTACGAAATTATCAATTTCGGGTCACTTATGTTTGACATGGCCAGAGACCTTGATCTGGTCAAATCCAGAGATGATATAAGAAGGCTCGATGTGGATACTCAGAGAAATCTTCAGAAAAAAACATCCAACCAGCTGGGAAAGATGGATAATATCATTATCGACACACACATGTCAATAAAATCTCCTGCAGGTTACCTTCCGGGGTTGCCAGCATGGGTTCTTAATGAACTGATGGTGTCGTCATACTTTCTCATTGAATCAACTCCTGCAGAAATTAAGCGGCGCCGTGACAATGATTCCACAAGAAGCAGGGATGAAGATACTATCAATGACATAGAAGAACACCAGCAGGTTAACAGGTATTATGCCGCAGCATATTCTGTATACTCTGGGGCCACAATAAAGTATATATACAATCCAGACAATCATCCAGAGATAGCAGCAGAGGCTATTTTGAGAGGTTTATAATATGCAACAGGGAAATAATAGGCCAGCACAGAATCCGCAGATGACTAAGTTCATGATGATAGAGTTTGTTTTCATGTTCGCAGGTCTCGGGTTAATATTCATTATCAGTGATCCATCAATAAGAAATCCTCTGGGGCACTACCTTAATTATGTTTTTATGCCATTATTAGGTTTTAATTACGAACTGCCGATTTTGACTTTAATGCTTACCGGAATAGTTCTGGGTCTTATATCTTCAATACCAAGGTATTTCTTCACTGATTGGCTGAAAATGGGAAAAACACAGATGATTAGTAAGGCATACCAGAAAGCTATGAGGGAAGCGTACAGGTCTGGAGATCGTGCAAGGCAGCAGAAATTACAGAAATTGTCAATGCAGAGGCAGATGGACCAGGCTGCACTTTCAATGAATACAATGAAACCACTTATGGTCACAGAAATATTCTTTTTCCTGATATTTATATGGCTATACGTCTTTATGCTTACAATACACTACCAGTATGTTTCAATGCCCTGGGATTTAAATCTTAACATAGTTACATCAAAAATATATATTATGCCACTGTGGATGGCACTATACACACTTGGAAACCTTGCTGTAGGATACTTCGTTACCAGTATTATGAAATTTGTGGACTTTACATACAAACTAAGAAAATTGGATGATGACTCAGCGCGTTCACTATGATAATAACAATCAGCGGAGAATCAGGATCAGGCAAAACTACAGTTGGCAAATTGCTGGCTTCCAGTTTAAATTATAAATTTTTTTCTGGCGGTTATTTTTTCAGGAAGAAAGCTGAAGAATATAACATGGATCTAATTGACTTTAGCAATTATGCGGAGCATCATCCTGAAATTGATAAAGAAGAAGATAGGATGATTGTTGAATTCATGCAGCATAATGACGATATTATACTTGAATCAAGATTATCGGGATATATGGCATATAAGAATAATATAAATGCTATTAAAATTTATTTGAACACAGATATTGCCACCAGAGTTGATCGATTAGCCAGCAGAGACAAAGGAGTAGATAGGGCTGGAATAATGACGCGGGCAAGGTCAGAGTTTTTAAGATATATGATTTTCTATGGAATAGATTACCGGGTTTTTACAAACTATGACTATATAATAGACACAGACCATATATCTCCTGAGAATATTGTTAACGATATAGTAGACTTTTACAATAAATTCGAACCTGATAAAAACAAAGGTTAAAATCAGGTTTATAATAAACTATAATCTATGTATGCTTCAAATTCAACCCCGGAAGAAATAAACGGTTTTATCGTGATAGACAAGCCGAAGGGCCCGACCAGCCACCAGATCGATGCATGGGTCAGGGAAATCACAGGTGAAAAAAGAGTGGGCCATATAGGTACACTGGACCCGAATGTATCCGGTGTCCTTGTAATGGCACTTGGAAAGGCCACAAAACTGATAGATATAGTACACGAAAGGCCAAAAGAATATATATCTGTTATGAGGCTTTACTCCACTGCTGATACAGATAATATAATGAAGGTGTTTAAAGAATTCACCGGGAAGATTTACCAGTTGCCCCCTGTGAGGTCAGCAGTTTCAAGGCAAGTCAGGGAAAGGACAATATATAATATGGATGTACTGGAAATTCAGGAAAAATTAATACTTTTCAGGGTTAAATGTGAGTCAGGGACATATATACGGACATTATGTACGGATATGGGCTATGTAATTGGTACAGGGGCCCAGATGGCGGATTTGAGAAGGCTTTCAACAGGGCAGTTTAATGAATCGCATATACACACCCTGCAGGAACTCAGCGATTCAGTAGTTTTAAAAAAACAGGGAGACACATCATTGTTTGACAATATGGTAATCCCTATGGATTTCGTTTTCGCCGATTCTCCAAAGGTTGTCGTGAAAAATACGGCAATAAAAAATATTATGCACGGTTCGGATATATACCCTTCCGGAATAAAAGCCCTGATAGGGGATATACACAAGGGAAGCCGTGTTGCTATATACTCTGGTGATAATGAGCTGCTTGCCTTTGGCACAATGCTCGTGGACAGTTTAAATGACCTTAAGGCAGTGGACCTTGATGGAATATTGAGTGATAAATATGGAGAAAATAATGTGGTACGGAAAAATAATAGACAAAAAAATATACCTGTACAGAAACCTGCAAAAAGATTACATGAACATATTAGAAAGCCTGAGGCAAGGGATAATCCCGGAAACGGAAGAGACATGTTCAGAAAAAATCCCGGATTTAAGGGAAATCCTTCTAAAATTCGAAAAAGAAAGAATAAATTCTGAATTTTCCCACGATCAGTACATCATAAAAGTTTATTCTGTTAAAAAGGAATTAGAGGAAATAATTAACCTGTATCTGGAGAAGCTTGTTTCAATATACACTTTGCTTGATATAAAATATAACAATGATCCCTGCCTTTATTTCTCAAAATTAAAAAATGCAGGATTGCAGGATGTGGATAATGCGGCCGCTGAGATGGGAATCAATATGTGTAGCTTCAGGTCTTATCTGGACAATTATCTGGGCAATGAAATAGAAAAATACATGCCACATACAGTATCATTGATAGGGAAAACACTTGCACTTGACTTTCTTCTTAAATCTGGCAGCCTGGAAAATCTTGTGAAATACCCGGCTGGAACCCTACAAATACTTGGTGCAGAAAAAGCTTTTTTTAACCATATGAGGAAGGGCACACCACCACCTAAACATGGAATTATTTTTAACTATCCCGGGCTTTCTGCATTGCCACCAAACCAGCGTGGAAAGGTTGCCAGGGCAATAGCAAATAAGATGGCAATAACATTGAAAATGGATTTTTTTAAAACAGATGGAGATACTGAAGGAATGGTAAATGAAATTAAAAAGAAAATGAATATTCAGGTGTAATTTGGCTTTGCTCCTTCCGGTATGTCATCAGGGTATATTCCGGTAAGGCATCCCAGGCATAACTCATTCATCCCTATGCTCTCTTTTAACCCTTCTATTGATATGTAGGCGAGGGAGTCAGCACCTATTTCCTTTCTAATATCTTCTATTGAATTGTTGTTTGCAATGAAATCATCCTTGGTTTTCATATCAACACCAAAATAACATGGGGCTATTATCGGTGGTGAACCCACACGGACATGGACTTCGGTAGCTCCGTCTTTTCTCAGAATTCCTATGATATGCCTCATTGTGTTGCCCCGCACAATGCTGTCATCTACCAGAACAACCCTTTTTCCGTTTATCACGGATTTAATGGTATTAAGTTTGATTTTAATTGCATTATACCTTGATTCCTGGTCAGGAAGTATAAAAGTCCTGTCAGAGTATCTATTCTTGATTAACCCTTCACTGTAAGGTATTTTAGAATATACAGAATACCCAAGTGCCTGTGACCTTCCGGAGTCAGGCACCGGAACAACCACATCGGCGTTTACAGGGTTTTCAGTTGCAAGCCTTACGCCTATGTTATACCTGACATCAAAAACTTCCTTTCCGTCAATTATGCTATCCGGCCTGGCAAAATATACATATTCAAACATACAGTGTGATTTCTCATGTTCTATGGTAAATATGCTCCTGTAGCCTGTTTCCCTGATCTCTATTAATTCTCCCGGTTTCACATCCCGGATAACCTTCCCGGAAACCGTGTCAATTGCTGCACTCTCAGAAGCCACTATATATCCATCATTATTCTTTCCAAGTATGAGTGGCCTGAATCCGAAAGGGTCTCTCAGAGCATATAATGTATCATTGATAAGAATAGCCAGCGCATAGGCACCCTTAATTTTCAGCATGGCTTTTTTAATCCCATCCCTGATGCCGTATTTATTGATCTCACTCACAATTTCTGTGAGCATAACCTCTGTATCGCTGGAGCTATAAAATATGTAACCCTTTTCTTTTAGTTTTTCCCGCAGGTCATGTGCATTGGTAACCTCACCATTATGGGATATGCCTATATATCCCATGGAGGAAGATATTACAAATGGCCCTGCATTCTCAACACCCTTGGATCCTGCAGTTGAATACCTGTTATGGCCTATTCCTATTCTCCCCTCTAAAAATTCATCCCTGAACACTTCGGATACAAAACCCATACCCTTTTTTATATGTATTTTTCCATCAAAAGTAGCTATGCCTGAACTCTCCTGCCCCCTATGCTGCAGTGCCCTCAGTGCAAAAATTATATTGGTATATGCATTGTTGCCTATATATCCGACAACAGCACATTCTTCACTTGGCTTTTGCCCAGTTGTAATGTCTAATTCTGGGGGATGGAAATCCACAGTAAGAACACCTTTTTTCCCTGACATTGTAGCTGTTATGGCCGCATCTCCTGCATCTTATGTGAATCTTTTTAGTATTAGCCTTCCCCATTGATGCTGTTCCATTGCTCATTTTATTCACCTCCCGGTGGAGACACGAAAATTATATTGTCTCCGCGCAATAGCATCATGCTGAAAGTTCCCTTGTTTTCATTGTTTATAGTCTCTGTAGCATTTTTCAGCACAAGATTCATGTATATATCGTATCCTTCCAGTATACCCGAGTACATTCTGTTGCCCTTAACATCTATCATGATGTTCTTTTCAAGTGAGTTTTTCAATGTTTCCATTGGTTTGGGAACATATCCTGACCTATTATTGTTAACCATTTATTATCACCAATTTAATGGATGTATCATTATCCTAAATGGTGATTAGAAAATAATATAATAACTTTTATGATTTATAACCCTGAATATTTCATAATTCATTTTTCCCTGCTCCGGAGATTACAAGCAGATACCTGGAGGCTACCAGTGCAAATATAAGTATTGAAAATCCTATGATTTCGTAGACATTTACAATCCTAAAAATATGTACGGTAAAGACAGTCACTATTATTTCCCTGGCAGTGAACGATATGGCACCATTTATAATGTAAAGGATAGTATCACCTTCACCATGGAAAAATTCCACAACACTTTCATATATTTCAAATATTACAACTGCAAGAAGGGAGTCCTCTACTATAATATCAATAAAAGAATATATGTAGGTTTCAATGGAAGATGGTGAATTTACTGCCCCCACCACTGAATAATAAATTCCTATAAACATATGGAGAATAACTGCAACGAATGCTATCAACAGCAAAGACCTTAATAATAGTGAAACAATGTTTATGAATTTTTTATCGAAATGCTTTTCCATTTATTTGTATAAGATATATGCATATTAATGTTTATTTATAGTATCCGGGTCACATTAAATATAGTATTCATGTGTTGATAATGTGGCCCTACAGATTTCACCTTTGTATTTTCAATGCATTCAATAACATAACCCAATTTCCTTGCAATATCTATAATGACATCCTGAGTGCTATTCATACTCTCAGTTGGGGTGAGGTAATGCATTGAAATCTGCGTTCCAATCCTTGAACGCAGAAGTGCAGCTACCATAAAATTAATAGAATTAAAATTGCCCATAATTATGTAATCTGCCTGCATGGCTGGCAATACTGCCCGTGAATCTCCTGTGTATATATCTACCTTTGATTTAATCCTGTTCACCTGTAAATTCTTTTTTAGATAATGTATGGAATCTGGGTTAATATCGCACATTACCATTCTGGCAGGCCTGCTATTTTTTAAAATTTGCAGTGAGAAGTACCCTATCCCACAGAACATATCAAGGATAATCATGCCTGTAAAATCTATAAATTTCATTTTGCTTCTGGTATTTATATTTCCTGGCGAAAACATGACTTTTTGCAAATCCATAATATAGGAAACTTCAGACTCCCTTACCACTGTTTCCCCACCATTCCCGTAAATTAATTTGAGCGATGGTTCCCTCTTAATTCCCTGAATTTTGCCGGTCTCCACATATACATTGTCAACTTTTAACCGTGATGCATATTCATGTGCAACCTTCTGGCTTATGCTGGATTTGAATATGATTGAATTGCCAAGCCTGATATATGAAGCTCCTGTATTTTTCAATCCCTTACGTCCAGGTTTTTTTCCTATTACTGTAAATGCATCTTCACGCGGCTTGAAGTCATGCGTGATAGATCCGTCAATATGCCTGATAAGAGGAATGTATACATAATTTTCATCCTGTTCAATATGGTAAGTAGTGTCAAGCAATCCCAGTGCCCTATACTTTTTTATGGCATCATCTGCAGAAATTTTGCTGAACCTGATGCAACTTCTTTCCATTGCAGGTAGATTAAATCATACAATTTAAGATTTATAAATTGCGGCAAGATTTAATTAAAAATAAATATTTTTCAGTAATACCTATATATGCCTTTACAGTCAGAACTCGTTGATATTAAAAGCAAAGTTTTGAGAAACAATGCACTTGGAGACCCTGATGAACGGAAAATCCTTGTCTTCCATCCAGAAGAGCTTGTTCCCGGAGCACCATTGCTAATAGAGCTTGCCGGGCTGAACGGAACGCCAAAGTTGAATAACCGTTTTTCACAGGTACTGAATAAGTTATACAAAAAAAATATGCTGGGCAATGCAGTGATAATTAACCCGGATTTTTCTACAAAATATCATGTTAACCAGTATACGAACTCTCCAGCCGCAGGCAACTATGAGGATTTTATAATTAAAGAGATTATTCCTTTTATTTCAGAAAGGTATAAAACCGGGAAAACTGCCCTTTTTGGAAAATCTTCCGGGGGATTCGGGGCTTATACACTGGCTGCAAGAAATCCAGAAATTATCAATGGATTTGCAGACCATTTCGGTGATAGCGGATTCGAATATGTGTATATTCCGGATATCCCGGTTACATACAGGGAACTTGGAGATAAAGATATAAATGAATACGTTAACGAAAAATCCCTTAAAGAAGACCTCAACGACAATGAAATAAGGACACTTAATATAATTGGCATGTCGGCCTTTTATTCATATAATAATTCTGAATCTGGATTCGACCTCCCATTCGATAGAAAAACCGGCATGTTCCGTGACGATATATGGGGCCGCTGGTCCAGCTTTGACCCTGCCAGAAATGTAGATAATAATATTGAGAACCTGAAAAAACTCGACGCAATTTATCTTGATGTCGGGATTAAGGATGAATATAACCTGTATATGGGGATGAGGTCTCTGCATAGAAAGATGGAAAATTTCAATATAAGCCACAGGTATAATGAGTTTGATGGCGGCCATTTTTACAACACGCCAAGGTATGAGGAATCACTTCCGTTTCTTGTTGAAAAATTGAGTTAAAATTAATAATATTTTTAATATCCCTTGCAAAGGGTGCCGTAACACTTCAAGCGTTTAAGCAGAAATAAAATTAAAATAAATTAATAAATTTTAAAATAATATTATTTGAACGTACCAAGCTGGCTGTTTATTTTTTTAATCCTGTCCTTTTCCGTGTCATTCAATTTGCTGGAGTTGTCAATAATGAACTGTGCATAATCTTCCATTCTTTCCAGAATGGTATCTATGCTGTTTATTTCCTCCTTGCGCTGGTTCCACGGAAATATTGTATCTTTTACTACCTCTTTTCCCTTCTCTGTTGCCTTGTAGTATTTTTTATTGTTGTCTTCCCTCATTTCAAGATAGCCTTCTTCATACAATTTTCTCAGTGCAGGATATATGACTCCGGGTGATGGCACCCATCTTCCTTCTGTTCTCCGGTCTACTCTGTCTATTACATCCACACCTGTTATCTCCTCACTGGAAGCCATATTAAGTATGAGATATTTCAATCCAAATCCATGCATTCCACGCCTGTTTTCTCCTGAACCCATTCTGTGGTGTCCCATATTTCCCATACGATGCCCCATCTCACCATTCATTCCATTGCAATCCTTTTCATCTTTTTCACTGTATCTTTTTCCATACATATATATCACCAGATATCTTTTATAGATATCTAAATTAGATATCGATAATAGATATTTAAACATTGTGGTTTTTCAGCCAGGCTGCGTAAAAAAATAAATCCTTAATAAGAATGTAGATACATGAGATCATCGGAATTATTTAAGGAAGCGCTGGAACTGTTCCCTCTGGGCGTAAATTCACCTGTTAGATATTATTCACCTGAACCTGTAATGTTTGCCCAGGGGCATGGTTCGAAAATTTTAGATGTAAATGGAAAAGAATACATAGACTATTCCCTGGGATTCGGCCCTATGATACTTGGGCATGCAAACCCTGATGTTTCCAATCACATAAAATCACAGGTTGATAAAGGAATCTTATTTGGCTCTATAAGTGAGAATGAAATAAAACTTGGCAAAACCATAAAGAATGCTGTGGGTTCCATTGAAAGGCTAAGATTTACAAATTCCGGGACTGAAGCCACAATGCATGCCATAAGGCTGGCAAGAGGATTCACGGGGAAAAAGTACATTGTAAAAATGGAAGGCGGATACCACGGTGCACATGACTATGCCCTGATAAAATCCGGCAGTGGCACCATGACATTCGGAGTTCCATCTTCTGCAGGTGTACCGGAGGAAGTTTCCAGAACAGTGCTTGTTGGGAGATACAATGACGCTGAAAGCATTGAAAAGCTGTTCAAAGAACACAGGAATGAAATTGCTGCGGTAATTACAGAACCGGTTCTTGGAAATATCGGTGTTATAAATCCGGAGAATGATTTTTTGAACTCTCTACGGGAAATAACTGAGAAATATTCATCCCTGCTCATATTTGATGAAGTAATAACCGGCTTTAGATTCGGATTTAAGGGATATCAGGACATTGCAGGAATAAAACCTGATCTTACCACTATGGGAAAAATTATCGGGGGAGGCGCTCCTGTAGGCATGTTTGGCGGGCGTGAAGATATTATGGCGCATGTAGCCCCTCAGGGTGATGTATACGAAGCGGGAACGTTTTCGGGGAATCCTTTGACCATGGCTGCAGGAATTGCAACTCTTGACCAGTTAAAGAGCAAGGATTATTCAGCCATAACTAACTATGCAGCCAGGCTTGAAGAAAAACTTAACTCATTGATATCTGAGTACAATATTGATGCGACTATCAATAGATGCCACTCCATGTTCCAGATATTTTTCAATAAGAATAAGGTGACCGATTACAAGGGAGCAACAGCATCAGATACAGAAAAATTCAATAAAATGTTCCATACGTTACTGGAGAAGGGCATATTTTTCCCTCCAAGCCAGTTTGAAACCGAGTTTGTAAGTTTTGCCCACTCAGAAACTGATCTGGAATCTACCGTGGATGCCTTTTCATCGGTGTTGAAATGCCTGTAACAATTGGCACAAGAAATAGCAAACTTGCACTGATACAGGCAAACAGTGTGAAAGATGCCCTGGAATCCAGAGGTTATGAAGTTAACATAAAGAGCTACACATCTGCAGGTGACTCAAATAAAAATATTCCATTGTATCGCATGAGTTCTACCGGTGTTTTTGTGGATGAATTGAATGAACGGGTACTGAAAGGTGAGATTGACCTTGCAGTGCACAGCGCAAAAGACATTCCATCAAATATACAGAAAGGGCTTGAAATCACAGCAGTAACGGGAAGAGATGATTTCAGGGACGTTTTAATCTCACGGACACCATTGGAAGAAATGACAGCAGGTTCGGTAATAGGCACATCCAGCATGCGGCGGATCAGGCAAGCCATGACAGTGAATCCAGAAATAACTGTATCAGATATCAGGGGAAATATTGATACCAGGATATCAAAGTATACGGAAAAAAAATACACTGGCATCATCATTGCCATGGCTGCTTATAAACGGATGAAACTGGATATTGAACATTTTATCCTCTCTGAAGAACAATTCCTGCCAGCGCCGAACCAGGGTATAATTGCTATAGTTGGAAAAAGCAATTCCCCCGCCTCCATTATATCTGGAGAAATCAATGACAGAGAAACATATAGAGACATGAAGAACGAACGGTTTATCGCTACATCATTAAATCTAGGGTGTTCCATGCCCGTTGGAATACTTTCAAAAGATGGAAAAATAAAAACAAGGTTCTATTCACTGGATTCTGATGAACACAGGGATATGGTGTTCAGTGCGGAAAACCTGGATTCTGTTGTAGAACATATAAAAGAGGGGATAAGTGACTATGGATACTTCTAAATACATAATTACTACACGGCCTGGAATTAAATTCAAGCCTGTAAAAACTCAATGCATAGATATATTGAATATACCTCTCACTTCCATCCAGGCACGCAATTTTGATGAAAATATAGGTAAGGAATTAATTCAGGCAAAGCCAGGGGTAATAGTGCTTACAAGTTCATTTGGAGCCATGGAATTTTTTAAAAATTATTATAAATTTACAGTAAATCCGGATTTTGTAGCAATAGGGGAAAAAACTGCGGGCATAATAAGAAAATATGCCGGAAATGTAAAGGTTCCAACAGTAAAAGATTCATACGGGGTACTGGACCTGCTTTCAGGGTATGAAAATACAGATATTGCCTTATTCAGAAGCAATGAATCCAATAATATTATCAGGGAATCTTTAACCAGAAGGGGTGTAAAATACCATGAATATCATGTATACGATGTAATACAGCTGGAAAATACAGGATTAAAGGACTCATTTCTTTCATCCAGTTGCAATGGAATATTAGTTACATCATCTATGGAGGCGAGGATATTTAGAGAAACTATTGGAACCTATACCGGTGGCAAAAAAATTTATTCAATTGGGAAAATAACTACTTCCACACTGGAATCACTTGGATATAAGGTATCATTAACAGGAAATTCTGATTTCGAAGCCATGATAGAAAAAATAGACAAGGAAAACTGCAATAGCGGGGAATGGATTTGAACCATTGATCTACGGGTTATGAGCCCGTCGGGATCTCCTGACTACCCTACCCCGCTGTAATTATGTATTGCAAGAAAGAATATAAACTTTAACGATTTCAACTCCCGCCGAAGCTTTCTTCCATCTTCCTGAACTTTAATTCTCCGACATTTTTTTCAAGATAAGAGTATACGGTTTTGTGCTTTCTTCCCTGCAAAATCATGTTTACCGCTTCCCTTGCATATTGAATTGATATAAAATCACCCAGTATTGAAACAGTATTTCCACTTATAGAAATATATGTTCCTGTTAATTCTTCAATTATCTCCCTCGTATGCCCCTCTTTTCCTATTAACCTCCCACGTATTTCTTTTATCCTTTTGGCATCTTTGTTTACAAATTCCTTAATGGATATTACTATGAGTTGAACACTGTCATCAAATAAGAGCATGGCTTTTTCCGGATTGAAACCCCTTGCTATAGCCTGAACAACGTTTAATGCCATCAGGGCCTTCAATGGATCATTTTTCTGGTATACGGTAACTATTGCATTTTCTGAATCAATATCCAGTTTGGCTTTGCCTTCTTCTTCTATTTTAGCTTTTACTGTCCCTTCCTTTCCTATAAGCACCCCTATTCTGGCAAAGGGGACTTTAATATTTCCTATTTCAAGCATGTGTATCACCTTTAACATAACTATAGAGTTCTATAGGGTCACATTTAACCCCTTTTTTAATAAAAAATGTTGATATATTTTTTATATCCCTTTTCAGGAACTCCAGTGCCATAGGATGTTTTGTGGACACCGATTGCCCAACATCTATGATATATGGGTTATTTCTGTAATATAATATATTATATTCGCTGAGATCAGCATGGACTATGCCGGCTTTATTATACATCTTCCATATAGCCTCCCTCAATTTAACATAAATTTCATCAAAACCTCCATTGAGATCTTTAATTTGCAATGCTGGCCCTTTAGAACTCCCAAGATAGGACATTAGAAGTATATTTTTATAGAATCCATAGGGCTTAGGTGCATGGACTCCAGAATCCCTGAGGCTTTGAAGATTTGTAAACTCCTTTTGTGCCCACACAAATACAAGATTTGACCGGTTAATTTTTTCCTTATCAAACCGGTAATCACCTTTTATATATTCCATGGTATTGGAAAATTTTAATGTAGACATTTTATAAATTTTAAGCGCCCTGGTAATCCCATTTCTTAACTTAACATTGAAGATCAGTGATTCCTTGCCGCTGGAAATTGGAAAATCAATGTAATCTATATCATATTTTTTAATAACTTCATAAATAGCATTTAACGTTCTCCTGTCAAATACAAGGCCGTATGTTTTCCTATCAAGATTGAGCCTGTTGGAAAATTCATCCGATTCAATTAATTGCTTCAGTGCACTTTTATCGTTCATTGAATACATCTATAATCTCTGGCAACATCCTGTTACGGCTAAGGTATAATGCCTGGGTCCTTGTGTACCTGTAAATTATATCTCCCTTTTCATCCTGGAAATCCCATGGTTTCACAATAACAAGGTCGCCTTCCCTTATCCACATCCTTTTTTTCATTTTGCCAGGTATTCTGCAATTTCTTGTTGAGCCATCCTCACACATAACGGTAAGGCGTGATGCACCGGATAATTTTTCAACTATTCCGTATATTTCTCCCTTTCTTTTATTGGGTGTAATAACCCTCGTAATATTTTCTCCATTATCTTCTATTTTATGATCCATATATATAATACATAATCATATGCAGGGATATAAATATAATCCAATTGCATGCACTTTATCTTACCGGAGTATAGGCAAATAGGCCGCACATGCCGTGGGATTAATTTTGGCAATATCCTCTATTACATTGAAATTCTGGTATTTTAAAGCACATAATAATTTCTAAGCTTTTATATTAGCATTCTCTAGATTAAATATAAAATTACCGGTGGATATGCAAGAAACAATGTATTCTTCCATGAATATTTCGGAAATTTGCTTGCTAAATTCCGTGTCATCCTATGTATATGTTCGAAATTTATTAAGAAATATTTATATATAACTGCTAAATATTCTCACATGGCTGATTCAATATCAGAAAAAACTGTTATCGCCAATAGTAAACTGCAGGATAAGAGGTTAAAGAAGGCATTAAACACATGGGACCTTTACTTCCTAAGCCTTGGTGGCATAATTGGCTCAGGATGGCTTTTCGCTGCTGCAGCATCTGCAGGAACTACTGGACCTGCCGCTATTCTATCATGGATTATTGGCGGTGTCATAGTATTGTTTATCGCTCTTGTTTATGCTGAGCTTGGAAGCATGATACCCAGGACCGGAGCAATTAGCAGGTATGGTCACTATTCGCACGGTGGAGTAGCTGGATTGTTTTTCGGGTGGACCTATTTCCTCTCGGCTGTATCAGTGCCAGCTATAGAAGCTGAGGCTGTAATTACATATGCGAGTTCATATATTAAAGGGCTATCATATAGCGCTCCGAATCCCATAAATCCATCAGCGACTGTGGCCCTTTTAACCGGACTTGGAATATTGCTTGCCGCTATACTCATAGTTGCTTTCTTTGCATTAAACTACGCTGGTGTAAGGATAATGGGGAAAACAAATACAGGTATGACATGGTGGAAATTAATAATACCTTCAATAACTATAGTAATGCTTGCATTCCTTGTTTTTCACACCTCAAACTTCACCTCACCAGCACTCGGTGGATTCCTTCCAGGAAACAACAGCGCAACAATATTTGAAGCTGTTTCAACGGATGGGATAGTATTTTCGTTCCTGGGATTCAGGCAGGCGCTTGATTATGGCGGAGAGGCAAAAACGCCGCAGAAATCCATTCCGCGGGCAACAATTTTCTCTGTGCTGACAGGTATTGTTGTATATGTCCTGCTGCAGGTTGTTTTTATAGGGGCTATAGACCCAACTAAACTTGCAGCAGCCGGAGGATGGTTCGGGCTTGTATCATCAACCCCCACCACATATGCAGCCAGTGTTGTAGCAGCGCCATTTGCATTCCTTGCAAAAAGCTCTGGAATATTTGCACTTGTTGTCCTGACTTATGTATTATACGCAGACGCATACGTATCTCCAGCCGGTACACTTAATGTATACGCCGGAACTTCAACAAGAACCCTGTTCGGGTTAGCTGAAATCGGATATTTCCCGAAACAGCTTTCAGTTGTAAGCAAAAAGACCCATGTTCCTGTTCTGCCGATAATACTATCTGTGATCATCGGTATTATATTCCTTGCTCCATTCCCGAGCTGGTATGCCCTTGTAGGATTAATAACCGGAGCCACGGCATTCACATACATAGTGGGAGGATCAGCATTGATGGTGTTGAGAAGGGAAGCGGATGCACTGAAAAGGCCATTTAAACTCCCATTTGCCAAAATACTTGCCCCTATAGCTTTCATCGGTGCCACACTTATAGTATACTGGTCAGGATGGCCTACAATACCGTACCTAGCAATAGGAATATTCCTGGGCATTGTGGTTTACCTGATCATACTGGCAACACACAAAGTGGAGAACGTATTCACGAAAGAAAATATCAAAGCTGGATGGTGGGTACCTGGATTTATACTGGTCTTAACGCTTTTATCATACCTTGGAGAAGGAGACTATGGGGGAACAAATACTCTTCCATACCCATATGACTTTGTTGTGGTAATAATAGTAGCCATTATATTCTATCTGATATCCATAAGGTCTGGCTACAGGACAGAGGAAATAAGCGATATAATAGAATCAGGAACACAGTATATCCAGGAAGAGGATGTTACCACTACCGCAGGGCAAAAATAATTTTTTTTTAATAATTACAATTTAATATATTTTACTTTTTTTACGTTTAAATTTCTATGATATTTTATACTGGCATTGAACGGCACTCAAAATTTATATAAATTAATTAAGAAACTTATTTCAGGATATTATAAATTAAAACTTTAAAAAATTTATCTCTGCTTTATTATTACATTTTTTATTTTAAAGTACCTGGAAATAGCATCCCTCATTAATTTTATGTTTCTGCTATCTTTGCCGATAGCTTTCCCTATATTTTCCGGCGCTATTCCTACAAAAATGTTTGTTATATTGTCCTTCCATATGAGATTAATCTCATTTACCCCATACCTGTAAAATAAATTCTTTGTAAATGTTAGAAGGTCAGGGGAAAACTCTGCCATGACTATCCTTTTGTTGATCTTTGCTTTTAAATCTGCAATTATATTTTCATGTTTTTTAAAAATATCTGCCAGTTTGTGCTCACCTACAACAAAGAGGACCATCTCTTCGTTTTCAAGGCATTCAAATACGTTAGTTCTAGTATAGCTTTCAAATAATTTTATAAATCCTATTGTCTGATTATCCAGTGTTATTTCATTCATGGTATCCCTTTATTTTTTATTTCCCCTGTAGACAAGGTCTATAGCACCTGTTCCCAGTGTTATAGGCTGTCCCACTATAATATTCTCAGCAACGCCTGCCAGAGGATCTATTTCACCGAGAAGCCCTGCTTTAAGAAGGTGCTTTGACGTAATTTCGAAGGCTGCCCTTGCAAGGACACTGCTCTTCCGTCCTGAAATCCCCTGCCTCCCCACAGCTCTTACCGCACCTGAGAAAGTCATCATATCAGCTACAAGCATTAAATGCCTTTTATCAACATTTAACCCCTGCTCGCTAAGTGTGTTCTCTGCCTCACGATATATAGCATTTCTAGCAGCTTCAATACCAAAGACGTTTTCTATTTCTATTATATCGTTCGTGGTTGTCCTGTTTGAGTCTACACCTTCAATATTCAGTACTTCCCGCAGGTTTGACCCCTGTGTATAAATTACCCATGCATCTTCCTTCGGGTCTATCCTTGCTATGGCCCTGCTTATTTTATTGACTCCCTTTATGGGGGTTGACTTTAGCTGTTCCTGGACCTGGTATAGTGACTTAAACGATTCCTGTTGAAGCTTAATGGAAATATTGCTATCATCAACCTGAGCGAAAATTATTCCCTTTCTCTTCTCAAGGGCAGAGAGTATATCACCTATAGACACAAGCCTGTCACGGCTCTTATTGCTGTCCATCCTGATCGTTAGCTCCATATTGCCCACATCAGTTACAATTTCGGCAACGTCTATTATAGTGGTATTTTCCAGATTCTTGATTAATTCCCTGACTTTATTCTCATCCTTTCTGTATTTTTCTGTCAGGTATATAGTCATTGATGGAGTACTGGGTATTCTCCTCGCATCCACGATCTCAATAAGCCTTGGAAGCCCCAGGGTAACGTTCATTTCTACCACTCCTGCAAAGTGGAACGTTCTCATTGTCATCTGTGTACCGGGCTCACCTATGCTCTGCGCAGCAATAATTCCAACAGCCTCGAATGGGTCTATTTCCCTTTTTCTTAATTCTCTGTCAACCCTTTCAAGAAGTTTCTCATATTTGCTGTCAGGAAAAGCTTTTCTGTATTTTACAAGTTTATTTGCTATTGAAACAGGAATTTTATATCCCCGTGATTCTGCATCTTCCATAATACTTGTTGCTTCAGTGGAAAGGTGGAATGCCTCTTTTTCCTTGTAATCCACCTGGAATTTTTCCCCCATGGCAAATGAGGCAAGTTCCTTAAAACCTTTTTCCATATCAAATTCACTGATAGGTACCCTGTCAATTTTTCTTATGCTATCTATTTTCAGTATAGCTTTAAGGCCTGTTTTCCTTTTGAAAATAAGGTCATCGGCAGGTTCATATTTTGAAATACCTGATATTTTTACCTCATAATCAACATTCACTTTGTCAGTGGAAATATAAGCGGTGTCAAATTTTCCTTCAGGCATATAGTCTATTGCATAGCCACACGGTGCATTCTGTGCGATCTGTTCAACATTCTTCTTTGTATCTCTCCATACCAGTGACATCATTGTTCATCACCAAATTCATCATATGCTGCATAATCTACGTCAACCGTCTGGCCCTCATCACTTCTGGTCGGGTCTATGCCGTCTTCTCCATATTTAAACTGGACAACTGAACCTATTGTGTCTTCAACTCTTCTAGTTTCATTTACCTTGAGGTCCTCGAAAGCGTTGATAAGCCTTCTCTGCATGTAACCGCTCCTTGATGTCCTTACTGCTATATCCACCAGTCCTTCTCTGCCTCCAATACTGTGGAAGAAATATTCTGTGGGATTTAAACCTGCCCTGTATGAGGATTTAATAAATCCCCTTGCATATGCTCCAAGATCATTCTCCTTGAAATGTGAAAGTGTCCTGTTCGCATATCCTCTGTTGAGCCTGCCTCCCCTGACTGATTGTTGCCCTACCATTCCGGCTACTTCTGCTATATTAAGCATTTTTGCCCTTGCACCGGATCTTGCCATGATAACGGACGGATCATTTAACCCCAGATACTGTGATGCAATTTTACCTGATTCATCCCTGACACCACCCGTGCTGCTAAGTATTTCAACTTCAAGGGTATCCTCTACGGATCTCCCGGGCAACGGCTGTAACTGTCCTGACCTGAAAGCATCCACCAGTTTTTCTATTTTTTCAAGTGTTTCATTGGATATTTCCTGAATTCTGGAAATAGCATCCTTCGGTATATCATAGTCTTTGATACCTGTGGAGAAGCCCCTGTGGCTCAAAAACCCAACAGCAAGCCTTGTTACACTATCAATAAATTTTGCAGCTGCCTGTGGTCCTATATTTCTGAATATTTTATCAACTATAACACCGGAAAATGGCCCAACTGCTTCATCATCAATTGTTCCATGAACCAGTTTTCCATCTGTGATAACAACATACGTATCTGCAGGATCATCCTCATATTCACATTTATCCTTGGCACCTGCGCATAGATGGCTTTTGAATTTAACATTTAATCCTTCAGGCAATATAAGCGAAAAAATATCCCTGCCATGGTAATACTTCTTGCCGTCTTTTATAACCGGTTCCGGAAGCCTGTCAAACTCAATATATGAAACTGTATGCAGTGTATCATCCTCACTGATCAGAGGATTATTGTGCGTAAGGAGGAAAAGTGATGTTATGTGGTCATGTATGGCTCCTATAATAGGCCCACCAAACCTGGGTGACATGATCTGTTCCTGTACTTTCATGATTATCCTGGCTTCTGCCCTTGATTCCTCACTCTGTATAACGTGCAGATTCATCTCATCCCCATCAAAATCAGCATTATATGGGGTGCAATCTGATAAATTAAATCTGAACGTCATTCCCGGGAGAACCCTTACTGCATGTGCCATCATGGACATTCTATGAAGTGAAGGTTGCCTGTTGAACAGCACAATATCTCCCTCTGTCATCTGGCGCTCTACTGTCCATCCTATATCAATACGGTCACTGTTTATTTCAGCATTCTGGTCTGTAAGCTTTATTCTTCTGCCATCCGGCCTTATAAGGTAATTTATGCCTGCTAAATATTTTCCATCAGGAGTTCTGGGTGCAGTACCTCTTTTTATCCATTCCTTCATTTTATCTATATTAAAGGAGTTTATAAGGACAGGAACTGTAAGTTCCCTTGCTGCTACTTCAGGTATTCCTACCTCATTCATGGAAAGGAATGGTTCCGGTGAGATAACACTTCTGGATGAGAAATTTACCCTCTTACCGGATAAGTTTGCCCTGAACCTGCCTTCTTTTCCCTTAAGCCTCTGTACAAGTGTCTTTAAAGCACGCCCGGATCTGTGCCTGGCTGGAGGTATCCCTGCAGTCTGGTTATCAAAATATGTAGTAATATGGTACTGTAATAAATCCCATAAATCTTCAATAATTAACTGTGGAGAACCATTATCCCTGCTTTCCCTCAGTCTCTGTGATATTCTAATTATATCCACAAGTTTGTGTGTAAGGTCATCCTCGCTTCTCTCTCCAGTTTCCAGTGTAATTGAAGGCCTGACATCAATTGGAGGAACAGGCAGTACAGTAAGTATCATCCATTCTGGCCTTGCTGCCGTGCTGTTGATCCCGAAAAATAAGAGGTCGTTGTCGGGAATTCTTTCAAGCCTTTCCCTTATTTCCTTTGGCGTTATTTTTATTCCACCCTCACGGAATGTTGTGGGCTTATCCAGTATAACCTTCGGGCTCTCTGAACTGCAATGCGGGCATATGTTTCTCTGTATTGCCACATCAAGAATTTTCTTTAGCGTCATATCTATAATTTCAGGGTCGGTGGTTTCAAAATCTACAGAACTTATCTGTGTACGGTAATTATTTATTTCATCATCTGTTAATTTAATCCTGCCGCATTCCTTGCATGAGGCATCCAGCATGGTTTTGATTTCCTTAATAAAACCTATGTGGACAACAGGCATTGCCAGTTCTATGTGCCCGAAATGCCCCGGGCATTCATCTACTTTTCCACCGCAGGTAGCGCATTTAAGCCCAGGCTCTATTACACCCATATGAAGATCCATTAATCCCCTTTCTATGGGATAACCATCATCGTCATATGTATCGGGCGTTATAACCCTGATCTGTGACATTTTCCTGATTTCATCAGGAGATAAAAGGGCAAATTTAATTTTTTCTATTCTCTTTGAAACATTATTAAAATTCATTTCATATCACCCAGCTCCAATCTCATTACAATTCCCATTGAACTTAATTCATCCCTCATCAATTTAAATGCATAACTTGTTTCTATGGGATAAATATTGCCTGTATTGCCACATGCAGGACACCGCAATGTCCCTTTCCTGAAATCATAAATAGCTATATGCCCGCAGGTAGGGTTTCCACAAACATAGAGTATTGTACCATCACTCTGATCCAGCAAACGGTCTTTTATAACCATAGACGCACCATGGGCTATCAGAGTATCCCTTTCCATTTCACCAAATCTCAGACCTCCCTGCCTTGATCTGCCTTCTGTTGGCTGCCTGGTAAGTATCTGTACAGGGCCTCTAGACCTTGCATGGAACTTGCTGGCTACCATATGGTGGAGTTTCTGGTAATAAATTACGCCCATAAATATATCCACTTCAAATTTCTTTCCGGTAATTCCATCATACATGACTTCGTTTCCGGATTCACGGAACCCATATTTCTTTAACTGTTCCCTAAGGCTTCTCTCAGGTTCCCCATCAAATATTGTGGAATCTATATTCTCACCGCTCATTGTAGAAACCTTTGCACCCATCATTTCAAGCACATGTCCCAGAGTCATCCTCGAAGGAACTGAATGTGGATTGAAAAGCAGGTCTGGTATAATTCCATCCTCTGTGAATGGCATGTCTTCCTGGGCGGCTACATAACCTATAACTCCTTTCTGCCCATGCCTTGAAGCAAATTTGTCTCCTGGCTGGGGTATCCTATCACTTCTTACCTTAACCTTAATTATCCTGCTGTTGCTTTCAGAAACTGTAAGGAAAACATTGTCAACATATCCGGATTCAGTAGGCCTTACTGTAACAGAAGATTCCCTCCTTCTCAGTGGGCCAAGTTTGTCGGCATTTTCTTCCTCCAGAAATCTCGGTGGTGATGTTTTTCCAACAAGCACATCTGAACCTTCTACTTTGGATTCAGGGAATATTATTCCATTTTCATCAAGATTTTTATAATATTCTTCAGCTCTGGCCCCAAGCACATCGTGGCTTGGAATTTCAAATTTATCTTCCTGCCCTCCTGGATATCTTCTTTCCTCTGCTGTATATGTCCTGAAGAATGAACTCCTGCCCAGCCCTCTTTCTATAGATGCTTTGTTCATTATAATTGCATCCTGCATGTTGTACCCATGGTAGGATACTATTGCTACAACAAAATTCTGGCCTGCAGGCTTCCTCCTGTATTTAATGAAATCCATAACCTTGGTTGTAACAAGTGGAATCTGCGGGTAGTGCAATAAATGCCCCCTGGTATCTGTCCTTATCCTGTAATTTGCCTGTGGCAACCCTATGGACTGCTTAATCATTGCAGAAGCTATTGTTATTCTTGGTGAGGAGTTATGTTCCGGATATGGAATAAGGGAAGCAACAACTCCAAGGATCATTGAAGCATCTATTTCACAGTGTGTGTGATCCATGGATAGGTTATTTGTACCCTTAAAGTGTGCATGGCATTCATCGCACTCAAGAGTAACATCACTATTTCCTGGATTTATCCATGTGACATTATCCCTGTAAAGAACTTTGCCACAATCTGGGCAATTATCGGGAAATTCGAATGGAAATACTGATATATATGCGTTTTCCTCTTCTTCAGCATCAAGCCATTCTATGGCTCCACTGGAAATAAGGTCATTTACTGTATATTCGCCCATTCTCAATTTCTCGAGCATTTCCTCATTCATTACTGTTTTTCCTTCATTTACGACAAATAATGGCCTTCTTAGCCTTCCGCGGTCGCAGTTAATAATAACCTCATTTGTGTTGGAATCGTATTTAACATTTACCTCGTTTGATAATTTTCCCGACCTTCTTAAATTTCTTATTGTGTCGGTGAGTATTGCCGGGTCATTATGGTACCCTATGAAATCCCCATTCAGGTAAATACGCCCGGAAGCTTCTTCCTTTGTTACTTCGTGTATGTCCATGTTTTGCAATTCTTCCATTACAATATCAGGATCTATTCCCTGGGTTACATTAATTATAAGTGATGCATTTTTAACCAGGCCACAGTTCTGACCTTCCGGGGTCTCGTTAGGGCAAATTCTCCCCCACTGTGTCGGGTGGAGATCTCTGGCCTCAAAATGCGGCTGCGATCTTGTCAGTGGAGAAATAATCCTTCTCAGATGGCTCAATGTGGACATATTGGATGTCCTGTCCAGCAGCTGGGACACGCCTGTCCTTCCACCTATCCAGTTTCCTGTTGCCATGGAATGCAGTACTTTCTGTGTGAGCAGATCCTGCCTGACTGCAGGCCTCAGCCTGATACCTCTTTTTTTATTGTAAGTTTTTTCCAGCTGGTATTTCAGATCTTTCATAACTGACTGGAATGCATTTCTGAAAAGTTCATCCAGAAGGTCGCCGGAAAGTTTGATTCTCTTATTTGCATAATGGTCTTTATCGTCAACATGACGCATTCCTAAATTAAGCTCAAGAAGTGATCTTGCCATTCTTCCAAGGTAAATAGCCTTCTTTAACCTGTCTGAAACATCATCTCCAAGGTGTGGAAGCAAAGCACGATCCAGCATCTGTGTGATCTTCTTATCCCTGAACTCTTTGGCCTGCCCTGCAGCAAACCTCTTTTCCAGGTAAGACAGTGCATCTTCATTATTGTTAATTCCATTGGGTGGCAGAATTTTAAGATTTCTTGAATCCTCTATATTGGCATAGATTAATGGATCCATTCTCGGATCGGTATAAATTGCTTCATGGATATCAACATCCTTGTCGATTCCCAGCGCCTTCATCAGTATTACAAGAGGTATTGTTCCAGCTACAGTGGGTATAGAAACGTTAATTATACCATCGCTTCCTTTTTCCATAGATATCAATGCCCTGAATCCGCTCTTCTGGGAGAAAATCTTTGCAACTTCTACCCTTGAATCATATTTTTCTTCATACTCAACAAGTATCTTATTTGGCGCAAGGTCTTCCAGTGAAACTATTACCCTCTCTGATCCGCCAATGATAAAATATCCTCCAGGGTCTGTGGGATCCTCGTCTACATATCTCAGTTTGTTCTCCCTTGTTTCATCTATAGGGCCATTGTTTTTTTCAATGTAAAGGTCCAGATTCTGTTCTGACAATGTACATATTTTTGATCTTACCATTACCGGTATTTCCCCTATTTTAATGGTATTTGCATCTCTTTCTATCCCATCTTCCACTATACGCAGCCGCAACATTATGGGTGCCATATAGTTAAGGTCCCTGAGCCTGGCTTCCTGTGGTGTTATCTGGTTTGTAGCACCGGAAGCTTCCTTGATTTCAGGTTTGTCTACCCATATCGTTGGATCTCCCGTAGCCTTGCCATTCTGCCTTTCCCTGCCAAAATAAATTTTTATGTCCTTGCCCTTTGTTTTTGAAGGGTCAAGATCTATTACTCCAGGTGTTGCATCATCGGATATCTTGGTTTCGTCCACTATCTGTTGCATTATATTATCCGGATTGTTCTTTGAAGCATAAAAATAATTCATGGAATCAATCTGATAATTAACTACACTCTCTGATTTGAAAAACGCATCTAAAATAGGATTCATCTTATATCACACTCTTAACAATAACTCTATAATACTCATAATAACCTGCAGTGGGGCTTTTGCGAATAATTTTAACTACCCTGCCCGGTACAAGTTTTCCGTGAATTTCCTCCAGCGCCTTAATAGTGGGATCATTAATACCAATTTTGGGCAGGTCATCCTTTGTCACATTAAGCTTGGTTAAAACGCTTTCCTCTTCTTCCACAGGAACCAGATGGTGTTCTGGCACTATTTCGTGCTCAAGCACATTGAATTTACTCATATTTTCACCTAAACGGGTCCGAGGGGGTTTGAACCCCTGACCGCCTGGTTAAAAGCCAGACGCTCTACCTAGCTGAGCTACGGACCCACAATATGTAGTCAGCCATATACATTTGAAACATATAACTTTTTTTGTATTATGACATTACTAAATAGTATTTTAACGTTTTACTTTTTCTGGATTTGTGTAGGCTTAATTACATGAAAAATTTAATATCTATTTCTCTCATATTCCATAATGAAAGTTAACATAAACGGCGAATCAAAGGCAATTCTGGCAGTGTGGTTTGAAGAAAACCAGGTTAAGCTTATAGACCAGAGAAAAATTCCTGAAACAATTGAAATATACTCTGCAAAAAACAGTGATGATATTTATTATGCAATTAAGAATATGGTTGTTCGTGGCGCACCGGCAATAGGGGTTACTGCTGCATATGGGCTTGCCATGGCATCAAAAAATATGGAGGACATGGAAAAAGCAGTGAAAACAATATCATCGTCCAGGCCCACTGCATACGATCTTTTCAAAGCCATTGATTTCATGAAAGCAAATAATTTTTCTGAATCTGCAGCGAGGAGGTATGCACTGGAAATTACTGAAAGGTCAAGGAAGATAGGCGAATACGGGAACACGCTTATACAGGCCAATGACCATATTTTGACCCATTGCAATGCAGGTGCCCTTGCAGTTGTCGACTGGGGAACAGCCCTTGCTCCCATGAGAATAGCACATGATTCAGGCAAGAAAATATTTGTATATGTTGACGAGACAAGACCCCGGCTGCAGGGTGCAAAGCTTACTGCCTGGGAACTCCAGCAGGAGGGAATAGATTATTCCATAATAGCAGACAATGCAGCGGGATATTTCATGAAAAACGGGGACATTAACCTTGCAATTGTGGGAGCCGACAGAATAGCTGCTAATGGAGATTTTGCAAACAAGATAGGGACATATGAAAAAGCCGTGCTGGCAAAGGTGAACAATATACCTTTTTATGTTGCGGCTCCGGGAAGCACCTTTGATTTTTCACTTAAAACCGGAGAAGGAATACCAATAGAGGAGAGGGATGAAAATGAGGTACTAATGGTCAATAATTCAAGGCTGGGACCGGCTGAAGGACACGCCAAAAATCCGGCATTTGATGTCACACCCCATGAATATGTAACCGCATTCATAACGGAATATGGCATATTCAGGCCGGAGGAGCTTAGAAAACTGCATAGTTTAATTCATGAAGACCTCTTTATGAGGTAATTATCCAATTTTTTAAGTGATTCATCCTTTTTCTCAGCCAGTATTTTTAACATGCCTGATATATTTTCTGCTGCCTCTGATTTGCATGCTCCGCACATTCTAACACCTCCTTTGCATTCATCATAAACTCTAGTGACATACTTATCATCCGTGCTATGGTATTTATACAGTTCAAAAACAGGGCATATATCCGGGTTGCCACCATATTTTTTCTGTTCTTCTATGGTCTGTTTGCCGCCAGTAACTGCATGTTTTATCTTTCTAGTAGCTTCTTCTCCACTATCATTAAGGCTAATCAGGGAGTCAGGAATCGATGATGACATTTTACCCCCTTTCAATCCCGTTTCCAGTTTCTGGAATGTTGCGGATGGTTCTATGAAGGCGAAATCATTTATGGCACTTTCCTCCAGTACAAGAATCATATCTATTTTTATTCTATCCTCAACCGATGAGTTTTTTATGTATAGGGCACGGTATTCATAATTTGCATTGCTTTCATATCCATTTTCCGCCAGAATTTCCATGGCACGATCTATTTTATCTTTTGGATCCTCATTTCCCTTTATATAAACGGAAATTTTGCTGTTTTCCACTTTCACATTATAAACCCTGAGTCTTTTAGCTATATCGCGCATGAGCCTTATATGCGGGTCCTGGTCAACTCCCACAGGGACAATTGTGGCTCTTGGTCCTCCCAGGTGTTTCAACTGTGTGTGCAACACATCAGCAGCCTGTATGATAGGGGAATTTACATGCAAAATTGAGGATGAATCCGTAAGCCCATATATTGCCTTCAATTCATTCATGTTTGTCTCATTTGAAAGTACAAAGGATAAACTTTGGGTATCATAATTCTCAGACTGGAAATATATCTTGCATGGTTTCAGTCCCATTGAAATATAATTGGCTATATATTCATTTATAGCGATTTCACGGGCTTTTTTGAACCCTACACCTCTTGTTGCATAGGATTCAAGATCGGCAACAGCAATGTATACATCCGCCCCCAGTGACTGGAAGTATATTATCTGGTCAATAGAAAGCTTATTTCCAAGATGCATCTGGCCAGAGGGCATTAAACCGGTCATGGCATTGAATTTAATCCTATTCTTAATGGAATATTCAAGATAATCCAATCCTCTCTGGCCGAATATCAGATGTCTTCTGAACATAAAATAGTCAAAGTAGTTGTCCGGCCTTTGAATGCCAAATTCCTTAATCAATTTCTCATAATCGAAATACTGTGAGGAACTCCATGGATTAATCATAATACCCAATGGAAATTATATTAATTAATTTTCCTTAAAAACCAATAAAAAATGGACATTGAAAAACGACAGCGAAACATAGTTCCCGTCCCCTCGCGGAAGATAGTACAGTATGCAACACATCGGACTTAACCGTCGGGTTCGGAATGAGACCTGGTATTTCCCCGATGTTATGACCGTCGTCAACACTTAATCAATAACAGATATATAAATATTTTTTTTAACAGGGGCCATATAATATTACCTATATACTTAATTTTAAGTAAATACTAATTATTTATATATTACATTGCTATAATCCATGGAATGAACAGCTATAAGACAATATCAGATGCACCCTCTTCGCCATTTCTAAGGAAAATTACTGTACTTTCTTCCATGGGGGTTATGATGGATGGTTACACGCTCACAGTTTTTTCCTATGCATTGCTCTATCTGATAAACGTAATGTCACTGAAAAGCTATGAAATCTCAATTATGGGGATATCATCAATAGGTGGAGTTCTTATAGGCAGTTTTATTTCCGGATACATTGCCGACATCTACGGAAGGAGGTTCATATATATTTACGACCTTTTTCTTGTTTCAATATTTATCTTTCTTACAGGCCTTGCAACAAATTATATCAATTTTTCAATTCTTGAGTTGATAGTTGGTATTGGAATAGGTGCAGATTATCCTGTAAGTTCATCAATCCAGGCAGAATTCTCGCCAACAAAGTCCAGGGGAAAGTTTATGTTTTTTAACATATTTTCATTTTCCATTGGTTCTCTTATATTTCTGGGGTTTGCCGTGCCGCTTGTTCTGTTTACAGGAGTCAATGCATGGCGTTATATGTACATGATAGGAGCTGTTTTTCCTATTCTTGTTCTATATTCAAGGAAAAAAATACCAGAAAGCCCATACTGGGTACAGCATAAATATGGTAAAGTGGCCGGTGAAGAGGCAAAGGACAAATTCGAAGCATCAACAGGGTATTCAATCGAAAACCTTCCGGAAATAAGCCCGGGAAAGACAAGGCTGAGGGATGTTTTTAAGGGAAAATATGCAGCATACATCATATTCATTTCCATAGCATGGTTCTCCTATGATATTGTGAGTTATGGCATATGGACATATTCACCACTTATATTCTCTACTGAAATAACATCATATTATGCCGACCTCTATGTGGTCTTTACCGGAATGGCAGAATCAATACCAGTAGTAATAGGATTTCTAATTGCCATATACTATGTTGACCGTATTGGCCGCCGGTTCCTCCTGATTATTGGATTCCTGGGGTCATTTGCCGTACTGATATTATTCTTTTTTGTTAACCAGTACATGGTTGTAGGGCTACTGATGACTTTCAGTGCTTTCGGTTTTGTCCACTTTTTCCATAACGTTGGGCCAAGCCCGATTACATATACATATCCTGTGGAAATATTTCCAACAAGAATACGGGGAACTGCTATGGGCTTCGCTACATCTGTATCCCGTATTGGGTCTATAGTTGCTGTTTTCTCATTTCCAATAATAGATGCATTATACGGATTAAAGGCAATAATTATATTCTTTGCCATATTCGAATTCATTGGACTGGCCCTTACTCTGAAATATGCCCCAGAAACAAAAGGAAAGGCATTAACCTGAATTTATAAAACTAATAAATGGATAAAAGTTTAAAGAAACGGTGCAACCATAATGGGAAGAATGGCCGTTGCATCCCCATAAATATTTACAAATTTTGCATCCTTTCTTACTTTCTTCCACGTGATGGCTTCCTCAAGCTTTGCACCAGACAATGACCCATCGTATTCCTGCGCTGTGGTTATGTAAACTGCCTCGTTAAGGCCATCCCTGAACTGATTCCACCATATTGTATGGTGCTTAGAAATGCCACCGCCTATCATCAGTGCACCTGTTTTCTTTGCATCAAAAACTATGTCCGAAAGCCTGTGTTCATCTTCCAGCAAATTTATCCTGAAATCATGGTGCATCTCATAGAAAGACCATAACTGTGATCCAAAAGAGCCATCGGTTATGCCGGGCACAAATACCGGTATCCCATTCTTTGCGGCATTATATAGAATTGAGTTCTCATTGTTCAGCTTTAACCCAACCTCCCTAATCAGGTCTACAGGTGCCCATTCTTTCTTTTTGCTGTATAGCTCCTCTATCATGGGCATCAGTTTTTCCTCTATTATGACACCATAGCTTTCATCAGGGACAAATACATTCCCCAACCTGTTTATATTCATGTCCTTAAGTTTTTCATCGCCAAAATTGAATGTACCTGCATAATAATCGGTATACACACGTGCAATATCATGGTCCAGTGTTCCGTTGGTGGTGATAATAACATCGACAAGTTTGTTTTTTACAAGCTGGTTTATTATACCTCTTGTGCCAGTGGATATTATATCTGCTGGGAATGAAAGAAATGTGGTTTCATCTGATGTAAATTCCTCCTTTAAAATCTGATAACCCTCGTATATCTTTTTTGATGTGAAACCGCCGCTGGTGCCAAACATTTCCATTAATTGCATTAAAGTAGTGTTTTTATTTATCTTCATGTCCTTTACAGGATTCTTTAACAAATCCTCTCTTTTTATTTCCATGGGACATGATAGTAATTTTATAATTCAATCTATCGGTTTCATTCCCTATGCGGTCTTTAAACATGTTATTTAGTGGCAAAAGGAATAACAATTGATCATAGTATTCCTATAGCTACAGAAAAAGAAACAAGGGCCGGGACCGGGAATCGAACCCGGGTCCGGGGATCCACAGTCCCCAAGGATGTCCATTACCCCACCCCGGCCATTTGAACCAATGGATATTATAACTATGTATAATTATTTTTTTAATTCTTAATGCCATATACAAGCAGTGATTCTATTTCATGGTATGCCTCAGTGTGGTGTGGATATATCCTGGGGACCTTTATAAAAATCCTTTCCTGCCTTATTAACCGCATTCTTTCTGAATAAAATTCTTTTATATATCCATAACTCTTTATATTGTGTATGCTGTATATGTGTGTCCCTATTTCCAGGGCTTTTATTATGAATGGCATGTCGTCATGCTTTATAACAGATCCAAATGGCGGATTCATTATGACCGTATCATAATTGCCATGAACCTCTGAAATACTAGAATTTATGAATTCAGCACATGGAAACGGTTCTGCATTCCTTCTGGATATCTCAATCATAGCAGGGTCTATGTCTATTCCCGTAGCATGGCTCGCCCCAAGGTAGCACGACCCTATGGCGAATATTCCAGTGCCCGTTCCAAGATCTATTACTGTTTTTCCTAAAATATTTCCGTCCATGTATGCTTCAGTCAAAAGGGTTGACGCAGAGTTTGCATCAGTGGGATACTGTTCCAGATCAATATTATAGGAAGCTGGTTTTTCAAGCATGGACAAAAAAATTTCCAGCGATTTCTTATTTATCTTATTCCTGTGCGGTTCCAACTGCCATCTCCAATATGTTTTTTGCGAGTTTTTTGGCTACCGGCATTTCATTGCCTCTCTCTATGAGTATTTTTTCAATTTTTCTTACAGCCCTCTGCTTTTTCCATGTACCATTTTCATGAACCGCAAGAACAATATATTCTGCTATTTCCCTGTCAACATTAATGCCAAATCTTTCACGTATTTTTATTTGCCAAACTGGGACGAGAACTCCAGGGATATCCCTTAAGCTATTATCGTTTCTTGTCCTTTCCATTATTTTGTTGATGTTGTTTCCGTCTGACATTAGTCTTTCATTGATAACAACCTTATAAACATTTCATTTTTATTGTCTTGATCATTAATCCTGTAAGTTTAATAGCTATAAATTTCATGGATTAGCCAATATATTTATTTAAGATTAACATAAAGATTAAGATTTAATGCCAAGTAAAATAGCTATATATATAGAATACTCAAAACCAAAGGTCTGGTGGCTTCTAGTTTTTATTGCTTTTGGTGGGGCTATACTGGCTGTTAATAATTTTTCTTTTAATAACATAATAATGATACTTGTGGCTATTGCAGCTGTTACAATGGGGTCAATGGGCGCTGAGGGTTTGACAAATTACATTGACCTTGAAATGGACTCTACAATGGAAAGAACCAAAAATAGGCCATTGCCAACTGGCGAGATAACCAAAAAACAGGCTCTTATGTTCGGCTACTCCCTTGCAGTACTGTCTGTGATAATACTGCTGGCATTCAGAAGATTCATAGCATCTATATTCATGTCAATCGGGATATTTGACAATGTATTCATCTACAGTTATCTTCTTAAAAAGGTTTCACCCTACAGTATTATTTATGGTGGCTTTTCCGGCGCTTTTCCCGTCCTTATAGGATGGTATACTATAACATCAGACTTTTCATGGCTTCCATGGATATTATTTTTCCTTGTCATGTTCTGGATTCCCGTTCATGTATGGAGCCTTGCATACAGATACAGGGAAGATTATAAAAAGGCAAATGTACCAATGTTTCCAGTCACTCATTCCGACAGGTCTACAGCAATTGCCATATCATTTTCATCAGTATTACTGATAGTATTCTCTTTAATACCCTATTTTATGGGGTTTTACAATCTTGTTTATCTTATACCAGTAGCAATTTTATCAATTCCTGTAATAATATTCTCATACAATTTCATAAAAAATCCAGGGAGAAAAACCTCTTTCCGGCTGTTTGTGTATACTGCGCCGTATCTCACATTTGTATTCACCCTTATTATAATATTGAACGTGTTGCGGCTATTAAATTTACTTCATTCTGCCTGAGGGTACCAATCAAAAAATTAATAATAAATGAATTACTTAATATAAAAGCATGTTATGCACATATGTTGAATCAACCAGTAATTGATAATTGCATAGCGTGATAGAGGTAATTGAATGGAACAAGTTAAAGATATAGTATTCCCAGGTGACATAATAGCCAAGGAGGAAGAATACCTTTCAGGAAAGAATACACAGGACATTGATGGTGATGTCATATCTACTGCTTTCGGAAGAGTCAGCAGGGATGACAAATCTCTTACCATATCGGTTGATACATCCAGGCAGCCAGTAATAGTAAAGAGATATGACATTGTATATGGCAAAATAATAAAAATATTAAACAAGGAGGCAGTAATATTGATTTCAGGGGTTGTAAAAGGAAATGCCCTTGTACCGGCCAACACAGAGGCCAGGCTTAAGTTGCCAATTCCCAACAAAACTATGTATTCTCATATTATTACTCTTGGAGACCTTGTAAGGGCAAAAATTATAAGTACACGACCACTTTATGCCACAATATTTGACCCCAATCTTGGTATACTGAAGAGCAAATGTACAATATGCAGGAGCGACCTAGTTGCAGAGAATGGAAAACTATACTGCAGGAACTGTGGGAGAGTCGAACAGAGAAAAATTGCCTCAGATTATGGCAATATAAATATATCAGGTGTTAATTATGAAAGAAGCTGATAAAATAAAGGACGTCCAGGAGCTTTCCAGAGAAGTTAGGGATATGAGAAAGGAAATAGATAGTATGAAGGAGCTTTTAGGTGGCCTGATAAAAGTCATGATGGACCATGACAATCAGTTTAACGACGAGGATGAATATAATTAGGTGAATAAAATGGCAACATTACCAATGAAAATGCTTGAGGAAAATTTAAACAAAAAAGTTACGTTATTATTAAAGGACAACAGGTCGCTTGTAGGTACACTGGTTGGGTATGATGAGTATATGAACATGACCCTGGACGATGCAGAGGAGAACGGAGAGGTTCAGAGAAAAATCGGCAAAGTCATCATACGTGGAAGCAATGTGGTAAGGATCACCACAAAATAATTTTTAAAAGTATATATAATCTGTTTTAATAGCATCCTATGCCTGAAAAGATAAAAGACAAACAATACGTGATGGGATTCACATGGGCAGGATACAGAAATGGAAAAAGATTCCCAATTTTATTAAACACATTTTCAGATGACTATAAAAATGAGAAGGATAGTATAGAAATATTGGGAGAAAAATTTCAAAAAAAAATATACTATCCATCCTTCCTTAGCGGCGAAAAAATTATTGAAGGGAATGATATAATCATAATATACAATGGCCTTGAATTAATACAGAGGCCAGTGCACCTCGTTTCGTTTCTTATGGAATTACGGAAAAAATACGGTTTCACAAAAATGTTTTATCTCCAGGGAATTTCAGATCCATATCTTATGCCGGTACTGTCCTATCTTGGGGTCAATATTTTTGACGATCTGTATATAAGAAAGGAAAGCAGGGAACATATAAAATACAACGTTGCCGGGAAATCAAGAGTTGATTATGAACCCTTTGAAGAGAACATACAATTTGCAGAATCTATACTGGAATCAATTTTTGTCTCAACCCGGGATAACACATTACGGGAAATAGTAGAAAAAATTGCCATATCTGGAAAGGCAATGGAAATATTGAGAATAGCAGACACAAGATATTATGAAGATTTTTCCAGTGTATTTCCATCAAGGACACCCTATATCCAGGCCAACTCCCTGGAGTCACTCAACAGGCCTGATATTGTTGCTTACAGAAATAAAATATCATCCTATGTAAAACCAGACCGCAGGAATATTGCACTTCTGCTTCCATGTTCCGCCAAAAAACCCTATTCTGATTCAAAAACCCATAAGAAAATACTTTCAGGAATATGGCAGTACAGAAGATATCTCCACGAATTGATTGTTACATCCCCCGTTGGGCTAGTTCCCCGGGAGCTGGAAAAGGGATACCCCGCCCGTTTTTATGATATACCTGTCATAGGCACATGGTATGAGGATGAAAAACTCATGATGAAAAATCTCATTTCTGCATATTTTAACAAAAATAGATATGAAGATGTAATAGCATATATACCGGAGGACCTTGATTTTGTTCGTGATGCCATACCAGACAATGCAAAAATAATAGAGGGAAAAGTTACAGATGATAATAATATAGCAAGGCTTGCAACTGTTTTGAAGGACACCGTGACAGCAGAAAGTCAATATGCCAAGAAACTGGATGATTACCGTGCTTTATTGAGGTTTCAATTTGGTGACTGGATAATTCCATACATTTCCAATGTAAAGTTAATAAACAGTTTCCATCAGGACATGATTGTGGAGGGCAGCAGAATACTTTTCGTGTACAATGAATCCATAGGGCGTTTTTCCATTACTCCGGAATCGGGAAAATTTTTCCTTGAAAATGATAAATTCAATGTTTCAATAGATGATTTCAGGCCCACATCTACTGTATATGCCATGGGCATTCAGAATGCCACACCGGATATAAAAGCCTTTGATGAGGTCATAATGACATACAACAATGAATTAAGGGGGACCGGTACAGCATTAATGCCATCAAGGGCCATGGTAGACCTGAATAACGGTGCGGCTGTAAAGGTAAGATCGGGAATTAGGAATTAATATCCACTACACTCAAACCTTATGTATTGTTATAGTGCCTCCGTTTCATTCGCCTGGTAGTCACATCTTAATATTTTCCACATCCTGTTCTTTACTTATTCACTGCATAATTACATTCGCATTCCTGTCTAAACTCGCTCTACAAATTTATTATCATGCCTGTTTATTGTTTCATATACGTCTTTTCTAAAGAGATAAGTTTCTGGAGATAATCCGTTTTTCAAAGTATCCCTCACCATTGTTCCACTGAAATGAACTCTATCTCCATCCACATGGGAACAATCCCGCGAAGTTGCCAGCTGTTCGCACTTCTTGCAGTAAAAGACCTCATCCATATTCATGATTTCTATGCCAAGTTCAAAGGCCTGGAGATTTTTCTGGGCGTCATATGGTCCATAAAAGTTTCCGATACCAGCGTGATCCCTTCCCACTACAAAGTGGGTGCACCCGAAATTCTTTCTCATGATTGCATGTATCATGGCCTCTCTGGGCCCTCCATATGACATTTCATAGTGAAGGGGTGAAAAGAGGACTCTGTTTGAAGGGTAATAATTATTTATGAGGGTATCGTATGATTTCATAATAATCTCGTCCCTGTAATCACCCGGTTTCTTTTTACCAATTACAGGATTTATGAAAATGCCGTCCGTAACACGCAGTGCAGTTCTCTGCATCTCTTCATGCCCTCTGTGTGGAACATTTCTTGTCTGGAATCCAGTAACGGTTTTCCACCCTCTTTCCAGAAATATCTGCCTTGTGTCCACCGGAAAAAGTGTTTCTTTCAGGAATGGAATTTCTGGAAGGTTAGCTGACTTGATTTCCCCGGCCATACATATACCCGTACTTTCCCTGATGTTTCTGACACCCGGATGGTCGGTTGAGGTAGTTCCAAATACTTTCCGGCAGTATTCAATCCTGTCATATCTGTAAATATCTGTTACATCCATTATGGCAATTACCCCTGAGTTCTGGCTTAACCTGACAGTATCACCTGCTCTTACACATCTGAATTCTTTCTCTCCTATGTCCAGTGTGTATGGAATGCTCCATGGAAGACCATTTTCCAGACGTTGGTTCTCAACCACAGAATGGAAATCACTTTCTCCCATGAATCCCTTCAAAGGACTCAGGATTCCCATCTTCATATTCATTATCCTGATGGCAGTACCGTAGCTAACTTCAATTGTATGGTGTGCTTCCCTATCACTGACATCAGGGATATTAACAAGTTTTCCACCATGCGCTGAGAGATTCATATTTGCCGGAGAGTTAATCAACAATATCACCAGAATTCTTTCCCAAATTAAGATCTGTATTGACGCCTCCTGTCAAATGAAGGCCGCATTCCTTTACGCCGTTCTCCCACCACCACCTTCCAGATCTTTCGTCATCATCCTTTCCCACTGCCTTTGTACATGGCTGGCAACCTATGCTCTTATAGTTCTGGTCAAACAGAATGTTGTATGGAACTTTGTGAATACTCACATATGACCATATTTCATCCCTGCTCCAGTCCAGAAGTGGATTGACTTTCCAGACATTGTGATCCCTTACATATTCAACTTTTCTGGCATTTTTTCTTGCAACAGTCTGTTCTGCCCTTATTCCTGTGATCCAAACCGACCTTTTGCGAAGTATATTTTTAAGTGGTTTTACCTTTCTCACATTACAGCAAAAATGGCGGTTATCTAACGAATGGTAGAAAAGATTGATTCCTCTGGAATTGATCATGTCCTCAACATCTTCTCTTTCAGGGAAATATATTTTTAAATCAATACCCATCTCCGACCTTACCGTTTCCATAAGCTGGTATGTTTCATCAGGGAGTCTTCCTGTATCTATAGTCGCAATTTCAACATTAATATTATTTCTGGCAATCATATCTGTGATGACCATGTCTTCCAGCCCCAGGCTTGAAGTGAACACAGCACCTTTTCCATAATATTTCCCAATTTTTCCCAGCATTTCAACCGGATTCAGATCCTGTAAATCCAAATATTCTTCCATCTTCTATAATTTTCAATTTATTGAAATAATTATCAGAATGGGAAGTTTTGAACCGTTATGGGCAATATAGGGACAATGCGAAAACCATATACCAAACATCTCCTTTATGTACTGTGAATATTAACAGACTTTCTGAAAATATTATCAATGACAAAACCTGGAACAGTTCAATGGGGAAAAATATGCTTCTGGACAAACTTTCTTCAGTGGATATGGATGTTATTTCCAGCCTTAGGGAAAGAATTTATGTTATGAAGATAGGTTGGACGACTTCAATGTTACTGGATGAAAAAACACTGATCAACAGGATAAAAAGATACAGAGATCTAGGAATTGATGTAAGCCCAGGAGGTACAACACTTGAGATAGCCTATGCGAAAGGCCATCTGGAACGAACTCTTTCAAGTCTTCTCCAATATGGATTTTCTCACCTGGAAATCAGTGAAGGAGTTATAGACCTCCCAGACTCCCAAAAGAAAAAAATTGTTGATTTTGCAAAATCAAATAACATCCCTTTCACCATGGAAGTTGGAAAAAAGAGTGAAAAAAACCAGCTCAGCCTGGATGAAACCATTGAAGGGGTAAATCGCGATCTGGAATACGAACCTGATGTTGTCATAGTAGAGGGAAGGGAAACTGGAAAAGGTGTGGGAGTATTCGACATTGAAGGATTAATAAAATGGGACTGGGTAACCCGGCTTGCTGAGAACTTCCCGATTGAGAAACTCATGTTTGAAGCGCCTGTAGAAAGACAGCAGGTAGAGCTTGTGATCAGGATGGGTAACACGGTGAATCTTGGAAACATCGCTCCTGCAAGTCTCGCAGCGCTTGAGACCCAGAGACTCGGGCTAAGGGGGGACACCTTCGGGATTCCCTCTTCCTCCACTTCTGTTGAGGGCCCGCCATCAAATAAATTTATATATTATGTTATTTCGGACCATGGCCCACTGGATCAGGCGGGAATAATGGATCTTACAGGCTTGAACAGAAAAACCGTTCAGAACGCTTTGAAGGAACTTGTCTCAAGTGGCATTGTGAGGGAATCATTCTACAGAAATGACTTGAGAAAACGTATTTACAGTGCTTCATCCAATCTCCGGTGACAGATTCCACGTTCACCCCTATCTGGAGGAACTCTGATTTCCATGAGCCTGAATCTATAGATTCTCCTGATTAACCTCCTGTGAATCCACATACCATTTCAGGATATCTAATGTGACCTGATCGGATGTTACAAGAAAGTAGTAAGGAGACCAGAACTTTCCCTTTGACAGTTTTTTCTTTATTTCATGGAATTTGCGCTGTATCTCCCTTGATGTTATTGTTTGACCGCATTGATGAATTGTGGTATGTTAAGGAGGAGTGTAACCTTGAAAGGCATGTGAAAGTGATCCTTACCTCATTCTACATACAGTATATACACATCAAAGGTTTCAGAAATCTCTCTGGTTTTAATCTTAAGGAAATCCACAACGGCATCATTTGTAAATACTTTCTTCCGGTATTTCACCGGCTAGATAAAGTGATATTACAACGAATAACGGAGCGCGAACCTTTATCCAGGTAATATGCCATAGATAACTTTTTTCTGTCGCTTTTATCATATCACTGGTGGGAAGACTTCTCGCTCACTGTGTTAAATGTGGTGTTCGTTTAATGACTTAATGCAAAATTATGGGATTAACAGTCAGCCAGAATAAGAATACCGAAATTTTCTTTATTGTAATTTACACAAAAATCCATTAGAATGAAACCCTCTGAGTTTATTATGTAGATGAATTTCTGGAAAGAACATTTAAACACTATTCTTATGTAATGAATAAGAGGAATAACAGAAGTACCTGAATAAGGCTTCAACTCCTATAGAAAAGTACCAGTGGAGTACAGAGAATTCAAGCCTCATGGGGATAATATAAGTCTATGTTTAAACAAGTTCTGTCAGTTAAACAGGAAACCTCTGTGCTTTAGGAAGAGACACATCACATTGTTATCCTTCGTCAGATCCGTCATATTATCATGGTATATGGATGACTGTGCCAGCATGTGTGTATGCTACACCAAATCTATTTTCCTAAAATATTTTTCACACGAATCTTTTCCTGTTTTTCATACATTATCAATTACATTACCGGATAAAGGTGAAATGGTAAGACAAACATTTATATATAGTCAGACGTTTACATTATTATGCACCGTAGATATATTACATTTATATCCCTGCTGGTTGTAGCAATGTTCTCAATAATGCCCTTATCACAACTATCTTCTCCCTCTATTGCAATTGATTCAAATTCTCCAAATAAAATAAATCCATCTCTATCAAATGGGCTCTTAGGTGAAGTTGTAAATTCATGGCATGTATCAGGCAAAACATGTGCACCATCATCAGCAAGCATAGAGAGTGCAATTACACTTAAGATAGATGTAACATCATTCTCAGAATCAAGTGGTGCAGGTGATACAGCACTGTACTTTATTGTATCAGGAGTAAATGTACATACAGTCTATATTGGCGGTACCGGTGTATATACATATACATGGGATGTAAACTCTATGCCTGGCAATATTAATTTCCATGCAGAATACCTTTCAGGATCAGAATTCTATTCGATGCATTCTATGGCACCAGAACCATCAGTATTCTTCCACAATTCATATTCCACATTCGGCAATTCAAACATACATGTTGAGAAGTACATGAATGAGATGGGCTATGACGGGAATAATACCATATACCTGTCGTCTCCAGACTCAGGAAGCTATTCAGTATACGGATATACAAATTTAGGAATTGCAAAAAACAGCATAAATGATTGTGGCAGCACTTCAAATTACCAGAATGATAGCGTTATCCTAAAATCCATTTATGATATTACTAACAATAGTGGAAATCTTTCCATAACAATACCGTTAATATCAAGCGGAATATCGAATGATATTATTTTTCCAACATCAAATCCTAATAATCCCGATACATTTTATACTGCGTTCTACCAGAGAATAGGGTTGACAATGATAAATGCTCCGCCAGGTGCAAATACTAATATACAAAAATCTTACAATCAAGGATTAAACGTAACTGGTCCAAGCTGTAAGGGAATAACTCCAAAACAGGCCTACAGAAACATAGGCATTCAACTAATTTCCCAGCTGCCATGGGCTGGATATGTTACTGGCCAGTATTCCATATACAAAGATCTCTATGCACTGTCCGGGATTGGGGAACATATCCCTGACGCAATTGGCAGCGGATCAGTATTTGAGGCATATACCATTAATGGTGGCAATCCATGTACTGATGGCCATGGAAAAAATGTATTTGGAGGCATAGAGCTTGTAAAAATAGATATTCCACTTAACGAATTAAAACATTCATTCAGAATAAATATGTTTTCTACAAATTATTATGAGTGCGTTGGTCCTACAGGGATAATCAAGAGCGCAAATGCGTCAGAAACCATAAATGCAGTTACTTCCTCGGCAATATACGGCACAGTGGGATTAAAACCGGGATGTTCAGATGGAAATCATAATTATGACACATCACTTAACTCTAATGTTTATATAAAAAGCGTAAATAGTGGTAATTTTTACAAAGTTCCTATAAAAAATGGAAATTATTTATTCTTCGCTAAACCCAATACTAAATATGAATTATTTTACAGGAGCGGATCTAATTTTGAAAAATTTAAAGATAATTCGAATTCAATTATTTCATATATAGACTCTAAAAATCCTGGACAATCCACTTCAATAAATTTATATGAGTGATACCATGAACCTAAAATCCCATTATAAAATAATAATTTCGATTATAATTGTGATAATACTATTCCTGCCACTGATTATCTACTATTACCCATATAATAATACAGAATACAACAACAATGGTGAAAGTATCAATGTAAAATATTTCCATAATGAATATTCAATATATGCCTGCATGTTTAACTCTAATTATTCTGCAAGCTCCTATTCCCTGGGCAATAGTGAATCATACCTGAATACAACATTAACAAACCCGGCATACTATCAACTTGAAGGATGTTTAATATCCCATATAAATATAAGCATGAAAAACATCGATGCAAGGTATGTCTATATAGCAACTACAGGCGACAATAATAATCAATATGTTCAGATAACAGGCACACATCTCCCAATTAACTGTAAACAAGAAGGGAATAAATGGATTAACAAATATAGTTCATTTGATAATCTCCACAGCATGGGTATAAACTTTGTTATCCCTAATTTCTACCTGCATAATGGTAATTATAATTTTACCCTTACTGTATCAGCTGGCAAACTGCATAACACATTCAATATCCACACTGAGAAGGAGAGTGCAATATACGGCACAGTGGGATTAAAACCGGGATGTTCAGATGGAAATCATAATTATAATGTTTCATACAATTCAACAATGTTTGTTTACAATATTAACACAAGTTCATTCAAAATTGTAAATATACAAAACGGTCAATTTTATTTCTTTACAAATCCAGGGGATTGGTATAAGATATATTATTTAAACGGCGAAAATCTGAGTATGTTCAAGGACAATAGTGCTAATAATATTACTATAATAAAAATGCCATCAAGAATGATTTCTGAGGAATATTATATTTATGAGTGATACCATGACCCTAAAATCCCATTATAAAATAATAATTTCGATTATAATTGTGATAATACTATTCCTGCCACTGATCATCTACTATTACCCATATAATAATACAGAATACAACAACAATGGTGAAAGTATTAATGTAAAATATTTCCATAATGAATATTCAAGTCTCTCTTAAACATTGGATGGGTATATAAGCAATCCAATTTCTTCACTCCCATAGAAATGTTGGTATGGTGAATTCCCAGGCAAGAGAGAATTTCATTGTCTCTTAATTATTCTGGATTCTTGAAATCCTGGGATTACCAGAACACCGCCTTGGGCCGGTTATTTGCCCATTCTGCAAGTGCCTTGTTCAGATCAGGAACTATTGTTGTGTTGATTAAATCGATGAAATGTCTCTTCATTCCAAGATCTTTTCTATATATATACCAACTCTTTCACGTATAGATCAACTTTCACCTCTAGTACATACAATATTTCTCACGAGACGGTGTTTTAGGCAATAATTCACTGCCTAGCATAATAAGTATGAATCACCCATTTATATACCCATTAAGGGTTGATTAGATCCATATTCAATATATGCCTGCATGTTCAACTCTAATTATTCTGCAAGCTCCTATTCCCTAGGCAATAGTGAATTATACCGTTAAAATGTTTTCTGTGGATTAATAGTATGCATGCCCCTGTAACTATTTCGGGCATACTCGGGTATAATGGTTTTAACCATATACAATTGTGGTTACAATACTTAATTTTGACATATAAATTTACATCTAGATTAACAGGATTTTTCAGTTCGGGCAGATTATGCGTCATCAGGTATGAATGCACGAATTCATAAAATAGCTCAATAAAGACCTGGTAAGTCCTTCTTGTATTCAAGCTGGATATCTGAGGCTCGCTTATACATCATCTCGTATAATAATTTTAATCACAACACCATTATGTAAGTTTAAGTTCTATCGGTGAAACAGGATTACTCACTGCTTTAGCATGAGACAGCTCACCGTGGCAAATATTGTCTAACTTTACATATAAGGGTATCTGTTAATTTAGAGATTGATTATAATTATATGATATATATGGCAGACCTTGTCCAGTTCATTGATAGTAAAATTGAAAAGAACCCAGTTTTTCTTCTCGGCAACGAAGCGATTGCACGTGGAGCAGTCGAGGCTGGAATCGAATTTGCATCCAGTTATCCGGGTACCCCTTCAAGTGAAGTAGGAGAGACGCTTTCTCATGTTGCAGACAAACTGGGGATCAAATTTCTCTATTCAGTAAACGAAAAAGTGGCACTTGAAAGTGCCTTTGCCGCCTCCATTTCAGGAATGAGATCACTGGTTTTCATGAAGCATGTGGGTTTGAATGTTGCGTCCGATCCCTTCGTCAGTATTGTCTATACAGGGACAAGGGGTGGGCTGGTAATCATGACAGCCGATGATCCTTCAATGTTCTCTTCACAGAATGAACAGGATAACAGGCATTACGCTGATCTTGCACACATTCCAATGATTGAACCTTCAAATCCCCAGGAGGCCAAAGACTTCGTGAAAGCAGCCTTTGAACTTTCCGAAAAGTACCATATTCCAGTCCTGTTCAGGACAACAACAAGAGTTAGCCATATGAGAGGTCCGGTCAATGTTGGAGAAATACCCAAAATAAAGGGAACCAGAAGAGTTTTTGAAAGAGATCCAGAAAGATTTGTAAGCCTGCCAGTCAACGCAATTGGATTGAAAAAAATGCTCATGGAAAAACTTGGTGAAATTGCAGTGGAATCTGACATGTCATTCATGAATAAGGCGCAATCTAACATGGTCAGTGAAATTGGTGCAATAACATCAGGTTCAGGATACAATTCCCTTATGGATGCAGTAGCTTCTCATTCTATTGAAATAGACGTCCTGAAGATCGGCTTCACCAACCCTTTACCCCGAGGAATGATTGCCGAATTTCTGAGAAAACATGATAAAGTGGTGATAGTTGAAGAACTGGACCCCTACATGGAAGAAAAGATCAGGGCAATTGCGCAGATAAATGGAATCAGAACCAGGATCTATGGAAAACTTGATGGTTATTTTCCCCTAGTTTATGAACTGAATCCGGATGCTGTGCTTCAATCCCTGGCCAGAATTTTAAATATGCCAGGATATATTCAGGGCAAATCACCAAAAACAGGAGTGGATCTCCCACCCAGGCCACCTGTTCTATGCCCAGGATGTCCCCACAGGGGTACTTATTACGTGGTTAAAAGATCAGTCAGAATGTCAAACATCAAAAATCCAATATATGCATCAGATATAGGTTGTTATTCACTTGGTACTTATGACCCATTTGATGAGGCAGACACCTTAATATCCATGGGGTCGTCTATTGGTGTAGCAAATGGTTTTTCCATGGTTACCGATCAGAAGGTCATAGCATTCATAGGAGATTCAACCTTTTACCATTCTGGCATTCCGCCATTAATAAACGCCGTGCACAACAACCTGAACATGCTTGTTATTATAATGGATAATGGCACAACAGCAATGACAGGTCAGCAACCAAATCCAGGGAATGAATTGGATTATAATGGAAAGCCCGTTACTGGAATTCCAATAGAGGATGTTGTGAGGGGAATTGGTGTAAGTAATGTATCTTTGCTGGATCCCTATAATCTCAAGGAGTCTTTTGCAACTATAAACAGGTCGTTGCACCAGACCGGAGTTTCAGTTATCATCTCAAGAAGGGAATGTGCCATAATTCGTGATAGAAAACTCCGTAAGAATGGTGAAATTGAGATTTATACGGTAAACCAGGATAAGTGCGGCAAATGTATGAATTGCGTGGAGAATTTCTCGTGTCCAGCACTGTTTATAGAAAAGGGTGAGATACAGATTAACCCCTCGATTTGCGATGGTTGTGGGGTATGTGCTGAACCACTTGTCTGCCCATTCAATGCAATAGAGGTGAAGAAATGACTTATAATATTAGACTTGCTGGGGTTGGTGGGCAGGGGATAATAACCGCAGGAAATATAATCTCAGAAGCTGCAATGAGGTCAGGGCAAAAAGTTATCATGTCAGAGATTCATGGGCTCTCGCAAAGAGGCGGTTCTGTCACAGTCGACGTGAGGATTGGAGACTGTTATGGGCCCATTATTTCACAGAGTTCCTGCGATCTTGTCATTGGGCTTGAATTAATAGAAACATTTCGTGCGATCGAATCCTTTGAAAACGTTGGAACAGCACTTATGAGCACAGAGAAAATCAATCCAATATCCCTGAGCATGCATAAGAAGGAATATCCATGCTTGGAGGACCTGATGGAAAAATACGGCATGGGAACAAGGATATACCCTGTTGAGGCAGGAGAGATAGCAATGGAAGCAGGATCATCAAAAGCGGTTAACATAGTAATGATCGGTGTAGCACTTGGTTTAAATCTATTTCCCATGACTGCCGATGAAGTTGTTTATGTTTTAAAAGACACATTTCCCGAGAAAAAACTCGGCATTAACATGAAAGCACTTGAACTTGGAATTGCACTGTCTGGGCGTATGAAAACCAATATTCGGGAAAATTCAACAATACAGAACAGAAGTTCTTAACTACAGGAAGCAGAATGCCGTTTCAAATGTGCACGTTTCAAATCCCAGCAGAGTACTGAGATGCCTAAAAGGTGTCCTTAACTCACAGGCATCTCTTAAGGTGTGAAACTTCTCCATAAATCCTATAAAAACATAATATCAGAATATGTAGTATTGTCCATTAACAGTCAGAATCCCATAAAGAATTATTAATAATATTGGGATTACCTCCCATGAGTATTCTGATCAAGGATGGAACAGTAATCACAGAAAATGATACCAGGGATATAATACATGGCAACATTCTGGTAGAGGGAAATAAAATAGCATATGTGGGAAAAGAGAAACCAGACCATGATGAGGAAATAAATGCTAAAAACAGGGTTATCATTCCAGGATTCATTAATACACATACACATGTTGGCATGAGTGGATTCAAGGGGTTACTCGATGACATTGTACTTTCAGAATTTCTGGACAAAACGTCAAAACTTGATTCACAGCGGACAGATGAAGGCATTTATAATTCCAGCCTTCTTGGCATGAACGAGATGATAAACTCAGGAACCACATCCTTTGTTGACCTTTATTATTCAGAAGATATTGTAGAGAAAGCTGTGGAGAAAATCGGCATGAGAGGCTTCCTTGCATGGGCCACCCTTGATCAGGAATTTACTACACAGAGAGGCGACCCTGTAAAAAATGCAGAGGCCTTTATCAGAAAGGAACACCCGGGCACTGTAATTCCTATGGCCGGCATTCAGGGCATATACGTATCATCTGATGAGAACTATTACCGCGTAAAAGAACTGGCTGAAAAATACAACGTTATGGTGCACACACATCTTTCTGAGACCAGAAAAGAGGTATATGATTTTGTAAAAACACATAACGAACGGCCTGTGGAACATCTTGGCGCAATAGGTTTCCTGTCAGATAGAATTATTGCTGCCCACTGCGTCTGGATTACGTTGAATGAAATCAAGATTCTTTCAAAATATAAGACTTCAGTTTCATGGAATGCAATAAGCAATGCCAAGCTTTCATCCGGTGGCATAGCACCTGTACCAGAACTGTTATCCAATAATGTGAACGTCTCTCTAGGAACCGACAGCTCAGGAAGCAACAACTCTCTGAACATGTTTGAGGAGATGAAATATTCCGCAATATCAATAAACAACGACCGCTGGTCAGCCGACACTGTAAAATCACAGCAGATCATGGATATGGCCACCAGAAATGCGGGAATTGCATTAAAATCCCCCATAGGAATAATTCGTGAGGGATACCTTGCCGATCTGGTTATACTTGACATGAACAAATACAATACAATGCCATATAATGATTCTAATATAGTCAATAATATAGTGTTTTCAGCCAACCCTGAGAATGTAGAATCGGTTATGGTAAATGGAAAAATTATCCGCTCAAAGAATTTTAACACCACGGAAGAGTCAAAATTTGCGGAAGTAAATTATTTATAACCCATAATAATACACTTCTATGTTTGAAAGCCTAAAAAGCGGCTGGAAACTCGCGAAACAGGTTAGAAAGAGTATTTCAGGCAATAAAAAATTATATTTATATCCCGTAATAACTGGCCTGATCAGCGGTATCATATTCATTGCCACCTTTGTTCTGCTCATTCTTGAGGTACCTGTTACACCCTATTCTGATTATTATTATATTCTGGGTATTTTTCTGGCATATGTATTCACGTACTTCGTTGCAACCTTGCTGATAATAGCCATGATGATATCTTACCGTGGTTACAGGTCTGGAAATCCGGTTTCCATGGGACAAGCCCTATCCATTTCAAGGCAGTACTCAGGCAAGGCATTTGAATGGGCAATACTCTATAGCGTGCTTTTGATGATACTGAGAGCAATAGAATCACGGGTCAGGGGAATAGGCGGCATAATTATTGCTTCAATGGGATCATTTGCAATAACTGTGGCTACTTTTTTTGTAGTTCCATCTATACTTGATTATAAACTTGGGCCCATAAGAGCAATAGAGAAAAGTGTGGAAACAATAAAATCCCATTTTGGAAACACATTCGGCGGTGTCATATACATAGATATTTATACACTTATTTTCACAGGTTCCGGTTTCATATTACTGTTACTCTCAGTAGTTCTTGCAGGGGCAGGAATATCCTTTGCTGTCATCCTTCCCATTATAATAATTGCCGTGCTTTTGATAATTCTTGGATTGATACTCAACTTTACATATACTAATATTTTCAAATTAATTCTGTTTGATTATATCAACGGCAAAGGACTGCCGGATGGACTGGATGAAAACCTGATAAATTCATCAATCAGGCGTAAGGGTGGAACTGGTGGTTTTGGGAATATGCCATTTTGAATTACGCATTCAATAAAAAGTACTAAATAGCCATATAGATATAAAAATATATAAAGGCTTAAAATATTAACCAAAGGATAAGATATGAGCTGGACAGAAGCTGAAGTTAGGGAATTAAAAGTAGGAAGATACATGTTAATAGATGATTCACCCTGTAAAATAGTTGATATTACAATGTCAAAACCAGGTAAACACGGTGAAGCAAAAGGGCGAATTGTCGCCATAGGAGTATTTGATGGGCAGAAGCACAGTGTTGTTTACCCAGTGAAACATAAAATCAAGGTTCCTATAATCGTTAAAAAGAATGCACAGATACTTTCTATTGCAAATAATGAAGCACAGATGATGGATTCTGAAAGTTTTGAAACATTTATTTTGCCAATAGAGCCAGAAGATCAGGATAAATTAAAACCGGGAATGGAGGTGCCATATTGGGAAGCTATGGGAAAAAGGAAAATAATGCTGCAGAATTAATGTCGCAGTTTTCCAATCTAAAAATTGCTGACGCGCTGGCCAGCTATGAAGATGCAGATTATGTGATATTCGGGGCCCCATTCGATAATACGTCCAGTTACAGGAGAGGTTCCAGGCTGGCACCCAATTCCATACGGGCTGCCTATGATAATCTTGAATCATATGAGGTAAATTATGGTATAAACCTTCTCGATGCAAAAATATGTGACCTTGGGGACCTCCCGGTTTATGAGGATGTTGATTATATACTCAGTGAGATTGAAACGGCCACTGCTACAATATTCCACGACAAGAAAATACCGGTAATGCTTGGTGGTGAGCACTCCCTTACAGTAGGTGCACTGCGCAACCTTAAAGATATTACAATGGTAATTATTGACGCCCATTCTGATTTCAGGGATTCATATATGGGCAATAAGAATAACCATGCATGTGTTACAAGAAGGGCTCTTGAACTCCTGGGTAAAAACAAAATAATCTCAATAGGGACAAGGTCAACATCATACGAGGAAATAGCTTCAGGAGAATATGAAAATGTTAGATTCATCTCAGCAAATGAGGTCCGTGCATCAGGCATAGATGAAGTTATAAGCGAAGTTATGGAAAAAACATCGGATAGGGTTTATTTCTCCATTGATATGGATGGTTTCGACCCGGCATATGCACCTGGCGTTGGAACTCCAGAGCCATACGGGCTTACATCATATGATGTTCGCAGCATATTAACATCAATATCAGATAGAATAATTGGTTTTGATATAAATGAAATGACGCCACTATACGATAATGGCAATACATCAATGCTTGCTGCAAAATTAATTCAGGATTTTATAGCGAGCCGTGAAAAGGCCCTAAAAAAATAAATTTATAATCCCATTTTTGAAGTTATTTCTTTTCCCTTTGTTATTATTACCTTGCATGGTGTAGGCAATTTTATGGAAGCTTTCTTTAAAGCATCTTTCATGGTTTTAGCGCTGGCTCTGTCTACCTTCCCAACCATAATAATTTCTCCAATATGGACTCTTGCGGCTGTTCCTACCGGTTTTCCAAAAGCCATTCTCATACCACTGGATATCCTATCAGCACCTGCTCCGGTAGCCATTTTATGTTCACGGATTACCTGGTGCGGGTACACGCGTATATGAAGGAAATAATTTCCAGCTCCCACGTTTTCAAGTAATTTCCTGTTAATAGAAATTCTTGCAGCTTCCAGGGCTGTATGCCTTATCTGGCACGCTTCTTCTGCTACTAATTGCATTTCAATTTCAAATTCCCTTTTCTGGTTACCCTGTACGAATGTGGTAATCTTGGGGTAAGGAACCCCGCCCATAAACTCCTTTCTCGTATATGCTGGGCCTGAAATCTTTGAATACATTCTTGCTGGTTTAGTTACCATAATAATCTATTCATGAATTCATGCGCGTATAAAAACATTTACGAAAATATCCGGTAAAAAATTTTATAGCTCCATCCAGGAATTCAAAAAAATATTGCTATTTGATTATTAAACTAAAGTAATTTATCCAGTGGCAGTTATTAATCCACTGCATCTGCGGGCGTTTCTTCTACTGTTGTGGAACCTGCATTTTTGACAGTGTCAGGTCTCTTTATCCATGTAATTAATGTAATTGCAAGTACAACTACTATTATTACGATTCCCAGCACTGATGCAAAGTTATATGGATATGCAGGAAGGGGGAAGAAATTTGATGCCAGTACAGCTATAAGGGCAACTATTGAAATTACAGGTGCAATCAAATATCCGGTGAGGGTTTTTTTGTTAATTTTCCCTGCCTTAAATGTTGAAATTATAAGACTTGAAGAAGATATGGATCTGATCAGGAATGAGAAAAATGCATCGGCAAACAAAAGCACGTAGCCTCCATCTATGGGGCCAAAATATATCCCGAATACCATGCACAGGAATACGGATATAGCCAGAATGAAAATTGTTGTATAAACAGGAGTTCCATTTTTGTCAGTGCGGGAAAATATTCCGGGGAAAATTATATTATCCCTGGAAAATGCGTAAAATATCCGTGTCATGGAAGTTCCCATAGATATATTGTTTCCCATGAAACTATTGACAGTAAATATGAAGAGAAGCCCGAACATTATTGGGCTCACTTCTCTGAAAAGAACTAACCCATTATCCACAGAATTTCCAAAGGATAGCATTCTCGATGGCCCCCATGCAACTGTCATAGCATATGATAGGAATACTATAGTAACGCCTATTATAATTGAGGAAATTAATAATGATTTTGGAACCGTTTTTTTGGGTATATGTGCTTCTTCAGAAATTGCAGTTAATGCTATAGATAACCCTATAAATGTTACCACGGACAGGGTAAGGGAATGTGCGAATCCTATGATCCCGCCACTGGCAATAAACGGCGAAAAAACCGCAAGCGTATTATTCTTCCCTGCAAGTATAACAAGGCCTATTCCCCCGGCTATAAGAATGATGAATTCTGCGATCCCGGTTATTATCTGGTAATTTGTGGAAAACCGGATTCCCTTATAGAGTATTATAAAGGTTATAACATTCAATGCAAGTACTATGGGAATCCATAATCCGCCGGTCAAGATTTTACTATCAAATATGCCAAAAAATCCAGCAAGTCCAAGCATGCCAAACCCCGCATAAGCAAATATTGTTCCGAAAAGCAAATTCCACCCTTCGAATGTTGCCATGAATCCCCCTATACTCTTTCCCACATAGGTAAAATCACTCCCTGCGGAAACATACTTGCTGGAAAACCTGTAGGAAGTATTCAATATAGTTAAATATATAAGAAAACCCACCAGTATTGATAGTGGAGTTGCGCCCAGAGCTACCAGTGCTATACCTCCAAGGAGATACGCTATATCAGCGGCGGGAGCAGTCATTCCCCAGCCCTGCCATACAAGCCTGTTTGTTCCAAGAATATTTCTTTTTAAATTATCTGCCACGGAAAACGATAAAAATGTTATCTATAAATATATTGTAGCACAGAAATATAACAATATTGTGATATAAAATAATACCTGTTTCCTATTTATGGTTGCCTCCTTCCTATAATATTGTTAATAATTATATTATATGGCCCTGTGTAATCTTTATCCAGTTTCTGGCCACATTTTGTGCATTCAAGGGACATATCTGGCCCTATCCTGTATTCCACGTTTCCACAATTGGGGCATGCACTTCTTATCCAGAGCTCATCAGGTGGTGTTTTGATCCTTGGCTGAATTTTCGCTGCCGTATTGGGTTCTCCAGATTGTGCCGGTTCATCCGTGCCTCTTTCCCGGGAGGCTTTTCTATTTCTATCTACAATATAAAAAGTCACAGTGTAAAGCCCGAGAAATGCCCATATAAATATGAAAACTGAAGTGATCGATGATACTATAACATTGCCGGCAAAGGCAGTAAGTGCAAATTCAATGAACGAGGAAACGAAACTGGCAAAGACTGATCTTAATAATCCATATCTTATATAAATAAAGCTGAGTGCCAGTGTTGAAAGGTAAATTAGAATGGAATCATAAATATTATAATTTGTAATTAGGACAGCTACTGCTGCGGGCAATATCATAAAAACTATCAGATACTCTTTAACATGACCGTAGGGATTCAGGAACGAAGAAAATTTGAACTTTTTTGTAGCCAGCAGAATTATGGCAATTAATATTGTAATAGGTATAAACTCAAATATGAGAACCTGAAAAACAGAACTCATGAGATAGATAAAATTCTGTTCCCCTAATGGCATTTTTGATACCGGGCTAACTGCTATTGACGGATCAAAAACTTCTATAATTACAGAGGAAAATACGAGCAAAGCCATGTAAACAGCAAGTGCAGAGAAATAATACTCATTATTTTTTATATCAAAACTTGCAAATTTAGTGCTGTTATAAATGAATGGTGTGAAAGATGCCAGAACTATAATAATGCCTGATATTAGAAATATATATGCCAGATTGCTGGTAACGGTAATATGAAGGTAAAAATAGGAACCTGAAACACCTATTATTGAGTTTATGTCTTTGATAAGAAAAGGGATTGTAAAAAAGAATCCAAGAACAGCTATAGCAATTCCAATATACGAAATGCCCCTGTTCAGTCTATTTATTAAATTCAGTTCATCCATTTAAAATCATATAAAATAATCATAATTCAACCTATCGGTTTTACAGACTTAATTAAAAATTCTCGCCGGGAATTTATAAAAATAAATTATGCAGGCATAAATTTATTTCAAAGTTATTGTAAGCCGTTTATCTATTTTCCCTTTAACGGTTGAACTGGCCACTTCTATTTCGCCTACTTCGGATGTAGTTGCCGTATAGAGGCCATAATCAGACTGCAATGGAAGCCCCGCAATGTTTATGACCCTCAGTTCTTCATCATCTGGCAATGTCCCCGTGGAATAGCTCATTCTCTGTTTTTCCCGTGGAAAATCATTATTGTTCATGTATTCTATCTTTATGGGAATGTTCTGCTTCACTATTTTGTTTGCTTCCTCAGTGATATTTTTTACTATGTCTTCTGTAATGTTGTCTATATAAAGATCAACCCATGCTTTGTCATCATATGTCTGGCTTATTCTTGATTTGGCGTTGTAAAACTTATAAGCCAATCCAGATATTATAAACATGGCCGTCCTGAATCTCATATGGATACTCCTGACATCCCAGTCCAGTTTCTGCTGAATTGTTTTTCCAACCACATTCTCCGGATATGTATCCAGAGAAATAAGGTGAATATAGTCCCCGTCTGTCCACACGTCCACTATTCCATAAGTTTTTCCGTCAATAACTATTTCACCCTTATCATTCTGCTGCCCATCCATAGTAGGGAAAAAAATAGTTTTGTCCACAGTCAAATCTGTAAATTCACACATAAGGACTTTCCCCTCGCATTCCTTTAAGTATGAGTCCTTTAAGAATATCTGTTCTGTTATCATTAAGCACATAAGAACTTATTTCTATATAATTTTATTTTTATTTTTTCATGAATAATATGCATATTATTCCTGTTTGTCCCGATTATTCCCAAAAATATCATAAAGCATATACCCCGTCCTGGTAATTTTTTCTTTTTCCATGAAATAATGATTATGGCGTTTAAAATCGAAGTTTTTGAAAGTTACATTATCATATGATATATCCATTAATACCAGGGGCTCCGGGCTTGCCAGATACGTAAATTTGTTTTCCAGTGAGAAAGGGTGTTTTTTCCCCATAAGTGCAAAAGCCATCATGCTCCGTATCTGATGCCATACAAAACTACGCCCCTGGATATTAATTATGTAAAATCCATTGCGGGTTGAATAATTTATTGATTTTATAGTTCTTACAGTATTCCTACTGTCCAGTTTACAAAAATTTACAAAATCATGCTGCCCCACAAATTCTCCAAGCGTTTCCATTACCCTGGATATATCAATATTCTCAGTTATAATATATGAATATTGCTTCATGGAGTTGTGCCTGGGGTTTAAATATCTATCAAGTGCCGAATAGGAATAAAAGAACATTCCTGGAATTCTGGCGTTCAGGATTCCCATGACATTTCCTATATTTGTATCTGTGTCAACCAGCATAACATTTCCCCTTGCCGATACATACCTATCAGTTCTTGCTGCACTTTCAATGTTATTTCCAATACCGTATTTTTTCAGTATTTTTATAATTGAATCCTCAACACTGTTTTCACCATTCCCCCTTTGAAAACCCGTAAATGATGTTCCATCATATCCATATTTTATAAGATAATACATTGTTTATCTCTAATTTTTGATAAGGCTTTGCTATCAGGCAATGCTTCCCATGCACATTACCCTCTCTGGGAGTTATATTATTTTTGTGCCTGTTCCCTGAAGGTCTCCAGCTTTCTACACTTTACCCTTACATGCAAATAAGGTTTTATCATGTTAATTGTTCTTGCGGCTACGCCACAAAGCCCACAATTTGAATATAATGCATATTAATAAATCTTTGTGTGTTGAGTTGTATAATTTTAATGTTTTATTGTCCTACTGAACCATATACTTTTTATTAATACCGGTTACATAGGAAAATGTACATTATGGTGTTTCTAAAAGTAGTATGGCAAAACTTTATATCGGGTTTTAATTTAATCCATTAAAATGTCGGTCCCTTACAGAATTACCATCAGAGTTTCTGAAGATTTAATTAATCAACTTCAGGAAATAGTGGAAAAAAATCAATATAGCAGTATTTCAGAGGCAATACGTTTAGCCATCAGTGAATTTATAACAAAAAACAGGGAAAATGCTACCAGCAAGGTAGACCTGAAACTTCCAAGAAATATATACACAGAACTTGAAGAGGAAGTAAACAATGGAAATGCCATATCTGTGAACGACCTTATACGATTCATATTGAGGGAATATGCAAAGGGAAAAACAAAAAACTAAATTTATATAAATTGTTAGTATCAGTTTACAATGGTTGTAATAAAGGAAAACAAGGATGACCTTATCCATGAAATCGGTATAAATTATTACTCAAAATTAAGTGATTTTGCGGGGATTATAGGATATTCCATAGAAGAAGAAAATAATGAAGTAAAGCTGGAATTTAATCCTGACAGGCCAGATCTTTTCTCATTTTATGCATTAAAATCCAATATGAAAATATTTTATGACGGCAATTATAGAATAAAGCCGCTCTTCGAAAAATCAGATAAACTAATCCGTGTAGATAATATTGTAGAATCCGAAAGGCCTTATGTGATGTCCTTTGTCGCCCGTGGAAAGCCACTTGGAAATTATTATAGCCATATAATAGATTATCAGGAAAAACTACACGAAACTATTGGAAAATCAAGAAAAAAGATGGCTATAGGCATACACGACCTGGATAATATCTCACCTCCATTCCTGTTTACCATGCGGGATAAAAAAACTTTAGAATTCACAACATACGACAATTTCCATGGAACAGCCGGGGAAATACTGGAGAAGCATGATAAGGGAAAACAATACCATCAACTAATCTCGTCTGACGAAATGGTGCCTGTAATACTGGACAGCAAGGAAGATGTAATGTCAATGCCACCCATAATAAACGGGCTGAAATCTAAAATTGGAAATAATACATCAAAGCTTTTCTTTGATATAACCGGAACAGACTATAATGCAGTGCTTTCTGCGTTTTACCTCTTTGCCTATGAAATGGCGTATATTGGCTATGAAGTACTGATACCTGATGCAGATAGGAATACCATCAACTATGACTGGAGAAAGATAGAGATTACACATAAAGAAGTTACAAAACTTATGGGATTGGAACCTGAAAATACTGTAATTTTGTTGAGGAAGATGGGATACAGATGTGAAGTAACATCGGGTGGTTACAGGGTAAACGTTCCCGGAAACCGCATAGATGTTATGGGGCCTGTAGACATTATAGAGGATATAGCAAAGGCATACGGCTACTGGCGCATTCCAGCCAAGCCGCTGAAAACTTCCGGTACAGGTGTTCCATATACGCCGAACGAAGATGAGAATATAATTAAAGGAATATTAACATCTATAAATTACCAGGAAGTCAGAAGCTTTATCCTGAATTCAGAAGATTTTTACAGGAAAACAGGATATTCAGGAGATGTAATAATCACCAACCCTAAAAGTTTAGAATACTCAGTAATTAGAGATAAATTATATCCAGGCATAATAAGCCTTCTTGCAATTAATAAGCGGAGAAAACTGCCTTTAAAAATTTTTGAAATAGGGCAGGTTGTTGTTTCCGGAAATCAGGAAAGCCATCTCTGTGTATTGTACAACAATTCGAAGGCAGCTTATTCAGACATTTATGCTGTGCTTGAATATTTGCTGGCAAGAACAATAAATGCCGGTGCAAAGGTGTTGCAGGGCAATTATAATGAAATTATATCAGGTAGAGGAGGAGATATTGTTTATGAAAACACAACACTGGGAATAATAGGAGAAATGGACCCCTCAATTCTGGTTGATTTCGGGATTCAAAATCCGGTAGCCTTTATGGAAATAAATCTTGACAAACTAAGAAACATTATAGAAAAATAACTTTCGTGGGTTAAGGCAAAATCCACATACTTATTATACAGTATAAATTAAGATGAATAAATAAGAATTTTAACCATATTGCAATTCCGTACCATGAAATCAGTTAATCTCCGCGGTGCAGTGATGCAATCATTTACATCCATCGGACCTATGCTGGATTTCATCGCGTTGTTTTCAATTATCTCTGCATATTCTGGTTCAATGCTTCCATTCGTCGTTATTTTTTCATTTCTGCTTTCCTATTTCACATTATATACAATATATTCCCTTTCCAGGATATATGTTACAAATGGCGGTTACTATTCATATGTGGGCAATGCACTTGGCAGGGGGGCAGGGTTTTTTGTTCTCCTGCTATATATTATATATTCTGTACTCACCGTTCCCAATATATCACTGTTCATTTCAGGATTTTCATATTCAATTCTGGAGCTGGCTGGCTTCACTGCTCCGGTTTTAAAGTATGTGCTCCTTCTTATATTTATAGGGACGGTTTACTATGTTGTATCAAGGGGGTTAAAAGTATCGATAACCTATACTCTAATTGCCGGTTTTCTTGAAATTGCCTTTATTATTTTAATGAGTATAATATTCATAATCTACCGCTCTCCAGGTTTTTCATTTTCCGGGATAAATTTTTCCTTTAATCCATTCTTCTTCGGCGTCATATTTGGCATACTGGCATTCTCAGGCGGTGGATCGAGTATATTTATTTCAGAACAGACTGCGAGTTCACATATAAACACTCCAAAGTCTTTATTTCTATCCTTTACAATATCCGGGATAATAATGGCAGTTTCGGCATTTGCATTGCTAATGTTCGCTGGATTTGCAGGCCTCCGTGCATATGAAAGCAACTCATTTTATATCACCGAGCTGGTACAGGCAAGGCTTGGAACGCCATTCCTGATATTATTCTCATTTTTTGGCATCATGAGTGCATTCAATTTAAGTGTGTCATACCTTAATGCATTTGTCCACATGGTGCCAAAGTTTTATCATGATTTTAATTTGAAAGGTGAATTTAACCGGAATAAGTTGATAGCAATTTTATCTGTGACTTCTGCTGGCATTGCTATATTCAGTGGATATTATGGGGGATTTTTCAATTCCTTTGTCATCATAGCCGGAATAATCAGTTTCGTTTATATTATAATACATATAATTTCCAACATATCATTGATAAAAATATTCAGGAGAAAAAAATTTTTTATGCCTGTCCTGTCATCTATAATTCTTACCATAGCTTTTATCCTTTCATTTTCAGGAAATACCGGTTATTATGCTGTGATTAATTACTTTTTAATAGGATTCATAATGATTTCTGCATTTATCGTAATACTGGTAAGAAAAATTATACCACGGTTTTATATGGCTATCAGGTTTGAATATTACGCCAGGATTAACGAACTTCCAGAACATGATAAATAAATGTTGCAGTATTATAAACAAAAGGCTAAGGCGTAAAATCGATGAAATGTATAAGTTTGTCAATGAATAGTTACCAAATAAATACAAACAGTAATGCAGGCAGGCCAATAGCGACATACAGGAAAGTATAAGAGGACTTATGATCACAGAAAGATGCAAAATATTTTACAGTGTTCTGCGGTGTACCTGATTCATATATAAAGGGAAAATTAAAGCTATGCTATTGAATCTATACTAAATTCTGGCATATTAAAAATACTGAATTCTTAAATAAATAAGGTAAATTTTTATATTAAGATTTCATTATCGAAATTAATCTATGGAAATTACAGATCGATTTAAACAAAATATAGCCAGGCATCCAGAGGTACCAGTCCTGATTGCCCTGCTTGCCCTTTACATGTTCCTGTCCAATTTTTTTGTATGGTCACTGGCATTTCAGGACAATTACCTGAATGTATCGGGGGGAAGTGATCCCTACTTCAATTATTATATTGTTCAGTATATACTGAGTACCCATACGCAATTAACACACACCATTTTACTAAATTACCCTGTTGGCACATTTAATGCAAGGCCGCCTTTCTATCAGTGGAGCATTGTGTTTGCAGGATATATTCTATCTCCATTTGTTGGGGTCAAAATGGGCGCTTATTACGCTTTTATGGAATCTGATGCGTTTTACGGAGCGCTTTTAATCATACCTGTATATCTTATCACAAAACAGATATTCGGCAAGAAAGCAGGTTTATTCGCTGCTGTACTGTTTACCATAATGCCAGGAAACCTTACATCCGGAATACTTACAGATGGGAGGGCACATACACCTGAGCTTATATTCGCATTTTTATCCATATACTTCTTTGAAATGGCGGTTATTACTGCAAAGAAGAGGGTAATAATAAATAAACTTACAGACACAAGGTCATATTTCAGTTCAATTAAGAACTACTATGAAGAGAACAAGATAGCAACAATATATGCACTTATGTCTGCAGTTTCCCTTGGGGGGCTTATAGTATTCTGGCAGGGATTCCCGTATATAGAAGTTATACTGCTCATATACGTTGCTGTCCAGCTTCTTTATAATCTATTCACAAAGAAGCCAACAGGCTACCTCACATATATATCTACAATATATGTGGCTGCATCTTTTCCAATAGGCTTTTACTATTACGACGTGACTTTCATGATCCATGCATGGTTTTTGCCTCCCCTTGCAATGGGGTTGATGATTATTGGATTTGGCATATTAATTAATATAGTGGCAAGGCGTCCATGGATCATAACCATACCAGCACTTGTTCTTGTTACTATAGCGGGATTATTCGTTATAAGCAAAACCAATCCAGCAATACTCAAGGAACTGATAACGGGTGATGGGTACTTCGTAAAATCGAGGGTATATTCAACCATAGCTGAAGCAGCAGCCCCTGCACTTGGCCAGTATATATCAGATTTTGGCCCTGGACTTTTCCTTCTGGGAATAGCAGGTGTGCCATTCATAATTTATCGCTTCCTGAAAGAAAAGAAAGAAGCTACCTTACTGGTTATAATATTTGCTATATTCTCAATATTCATGAGCTTTGAGGCCGCAAGATTCAATATAACTGCAGCTCCAGCATATGCAATACTTGGCGGAGGCCTTATAATGTACTTTGTTGACAAAATAAGGCATAACGAATCAACAAAAAAGTCCAGGCATGTTTCAGGAAGAAAATCCCTGCGCAAGAATATAAGCGGAGTGACAATTGGATTTGCTGTTATAGTGGTTTTAATATTGATTATTCCTTCAGGCATGGGTGCATTTTCTGCAGCAGTACCTGAAAACAACGCTGCATCATACAATCATATACTAAATTCAACAGTTCCAAAGGGCATAAGGCCGAACAATCCATTCGGAAACTATGGACTGGCAATAGACAATAAAACACAGCCTATAGCAGCTTCTTTTAACTGGCTTGCAACGCAGAATACAAATCAATCAATAGAAAATCGCCCTGCATATGTTTCATGGTGGGATTATGGGTTCCAGGAGTTACAGCAAGGGCAACACCCCACAGTTGCTGATGATTTCCAGCAGGGTATAGCAAGTGCTGGGCAAATGCTACTGGCACAGAATCAAACACAGGAAATCTCTCTGTTCATTTCAAGGGTATTGCAGACTCCCGGCGGGTATTCCAACGGGCATTTCAATGCAAGCATAACTGCTACAATGCATAAATATTTTGGCGTCAATGAGACAAATACCATAGCAAATATGTACGGCAATCCATTGAATTCTTCTTACACACCGCTTCTATCAGAGACAGCATACGGAGGCCACCAGATAAATGTTACATCATCATATAATGCCAGACATGCACTTATAATGGGCCAACTTTCAACCAAATACAATTTATCAACACTGGTAAATGCCTATAGCGCATTGGAGAAAGTCACAGGATCTTCAATATCGTATATACAGGTAGACCATTCACTGTATCCATTTTCAGGTTCCAACCCTGGAATATTCTATGCACCTGCATATCTTACCGACACACCGTCTTATACCGCTGATGGTGAAGTTGTTCCTACAAATTACTATAATGTAGTAGCTGTTACAAACACAGGAGCTCAGTATACATTAAATAATCTGCCTACCGGTGTCACCGTAAGTAATTATCTTCTTAACTACACATCCGCATTTTACAATACCACCATATACAAAACAATATACGGATTCCCGGAATCCAACATAAACAATGTAACACATGTATACCCTGCATTCAATATGAGCAATTTTGAACTGGTATACTATGCATCAGAATATAATCCAGCTAAGGATGCAAATAATTCAACTCCTGGCTGGACCCTGATACCACTTCAGACTGCGTATAAATACCAGCAGGAGGGAAAGGGGACAGAGGTACTTCTTCCAGCCAGTTTGATAGGAAATGAAGATCCTATTATAAATTACTATCCCGGTGCAGTAATACACGGGCAGATAACGAATGCGAACGGTATCGGAATAGCCGGAGTTCATGTTACAATAGAAGACCAGTATGGAATTCCACATGAAGTTGTTACCACAAACAGCACAGGATATTACTCGATAACAGGATTGCCTGGAAATGATACACTTGTATATTCCACTGGTTCAGTGAATTCAGATACTCTTAACGGTACAAACGTAATAGGCACACAATCTGTTGCAGTTTCACAGAATCAGGGAAACAGAATAGGAAATTACAATATTACACAGAATATGCATATGGCAAGGAACTCAGTATATGGCTATGTAACAGTTGATAATGGGACGTCGCACGCTTCAATAAATTCCGGAACCATAACATTAACGAATTCTACATATGGAATAAATGTAACAGCGCCTATAACAAATGGCATGTACTCCTTGAGCAATGTTATACCATATGGATACAATGCAACAATAACCTCTAATGGAAAAACATACACAAACTTTACAACTTTACAGGTCACAGGCAAATCACAGCAATTAAGCAATCTTACAGTTAAAATGGATAGCATTAAGGTAACCGCATCTGTTAGCGGTTCAGGTCTCTCCGGGTATACCGCGTACTTAAACAGTACTTCGGGTAACTATCAGCTCACCGGGGTCACTTCATCCTCCGGAACATACACATTTGGGGTGTATCCCGGGACTTATAATATTACCATCAAAGCAAACGGAACAGAGGACAAATCAGTTGCAACAGTTTCTGGATGGGGCAAATCGAAGTCTGTATCGCTCACACCTGAGTTAACCGCAAAGGTTTCAGGTAATGCTACACCGTATGCTAAGATATCCTTCTACTTTGATGGTCAGATATCAGATTACAAGAATGTAACTGCAAATGCTAGCGGTGCCTATAATATATCGATGCCCTATGGCATTTATACTATATATTCCACCAATACATCAGGCGGCGTATTTGCTAAAACCATAAATGTAACAGGAAATGCTGTCCAGAATATTTCATATTCTCCAGCAGTAAAATATAAAATTAGTTCGACTATGAATACGACAAAGTACTACAGCGGTACATATGAAATATTAGCGGCAAATTCTACAGGCCAGCACTATACATTGCTGGATTACAACTATGCAAATTCGAGTATACCATATACAATATACCTGCCAAGCGCTAAATATTCATTTGCCGGAACAGGTACATACAATGGCAAAACAATGGCCGGTTTCAATATATCCACGACGGCAACTAGTGTAAACATCAACCTAACAGATTCAGACAGCCATTCAATATTGACTTCAACTAACAATACTATAGGATATGTAAGCCAGGGGATCATGCTGGTTTACAATAATTCAACACCGTACTACTATACAGAAATCTCGGGTGGAACTGGAAAAGTATATGGATATAATACCAGCACGGTTGGGATACAATCACCTTACTACTATAACAGTACTATTCCGATAAATAGCTCCATATATTATGCGAAGCAGAATATGGTTTCTGTATCAATGTCAGTGTATAATGATTCAAAACTCACAAACTATACCGGCACTATTACACTAACTGGTCTTTATAACACATACACTTTGAATATGACTAAGGGTGTTGCCAGCAAGGAAATTGCTATGGGTGTGTACTACACACAGGTATCAAATAACAGCGCATACATAGTTCCGGATCTCACAGGAACAGTTGTTAATAGTTCAGCTTCCCAGTCCTTTGTGAAGAATTCGAACCTGTATTTCACATTTAAGAATTCAAATACAACAATAACAGGCTCCGGAACGACACTGTTCAATTCAACGGGTGTTAATGTAGGCCTTAACCATCTGCCTGCAGGGACATACACACTGTATTCCGTAAACGCAACCCTTGTGAATATGACTACAATTACCCTTGACAAGAACACGAGTCTATCACCGGTATACCATACAGGGTATAATCTGAGCATAACAAACAACCTGAGTATATCGGCCGCATATCATATCAAAAATGGCTCAATGGAAATTACAACCAGTTCAAGCAAAAACCTGACAATTATGCTTCCAGATATTAATTTCACTATAACTTCAAGCGGGAACTTCACTAACTCTACCGGCGCATATACATATGTTAATACCAGTACACCTGCAAATAACGTTACACCTGGAGCAGCAGTCCATAACTTCAAAGTCAATCTAACTCCTAAAGAGGTATACGACAAAATATCAGGTAATGTCTATTTAAAAGGAACTAATGTATCGGGTGTTAACGTAATACTGACGAAAAACGGTAAGCAGATTGATAACACTACATCATCTTCTACTGGATTCAATTTAACAAAGTTGGTTCCCGGTACCTACGGACTATACGCTAACTACACTACTGCTGGAGGAAATGAATATGCCTATTTCCAGAATGTTACACTGCAGCCATTCAAAAATCTTACCTATAATATATCTCTGATGCCTGCATATAAAGTAACTCTGGGAGGTTTAAATAATACTAATTCCAGTGTTCCAACGCAGCTCACAGTTACCGGCGGATCTCCAATATCCCCATCTATGTATATAACATCCACAGGTGAATCAAACTCGATCATATTGCCGGGAAATGAGACCTATAACTTCACAATTACAAACACAACAGTTCAGAGTGGCATTACTGTTAATTACTCGGCTTCGCAGACAATATTCCTTAATAATACAGACAATAAACAATTAACGCTGCATAAAGACTATGTTTCAAGATATATACTTATGGACCCTTCAGTTACAGGATATATAGGCGAGAACGTTACAACAACAGTAAAGGTATACAATAAGGGAACTACAAATGACACACTGCATCTTTATTCAGGCAATTCAACATGGGCATTATCTTTCAGCCCGTATAATCTTACTGTACCTATGGGTGCAAACAAAACTGTGGTAGTTAATATTACTATCCCTATAGCTAAGGCAGGCAACAACACAGTAGATGTTATGGCATTAATAAACGGCACATCACACTATATAGGTAATATAACTGTTGATGTTGAAAAAGGTTCGAGCTATAATGTTTCATATTCTAAATATGCTGAAGTCAATGGAACATTAAATATGATACCTGTTACAATAAAGAATACAAATAACACAGCTTTAACAATAAATCTAGGCGTTATCAATTCATCGAAACTCTTATCAGATTACGATATTGTGGCATATGCAACCGAGAATGGAAAAAATGTTACAAACGTAACCCTATCAACCGGGCAATCAGTAACCATTTACATACTTGCATATGGCATAAATGGAAGAACACTGCATTCAGTACCTATAGAATTTGAAACAAATGCCACAATAAACGGTAAATTAACATACCAGAATGAAACTATTACACCTGTGCTCCCATCAGCTACTGTTGGAACAGGCTCATCCGGCGACCATATAATAAGTAATTATAATAAGAATCCAGCAATTACCATATATATTGGAATTGGAATCATAGTGGCTGCACTCCTTGCCGGCGTCATCGGTTCATCAATAAGATCCAGGAAAAAGAGGTAAAAATCAATGAGATATAAACTATTAATACTATTTTTAGCTGTATTCGCTTTAATAGCCTTATCAGGCACTGCAGCCTCGGGCAGCAATACCCATGGCAACTCACCTGAGACATCATCCAGTTCGTTCTCTCCGGGTATTTCCGTTCCAACCTATGTATATGAGAACGAAACTTTCTACCTGAATGTAACGGAATTCACTTCAGGATACCATAATTACTCACTATCAGCATATCTTGGCGCGGAAAACGATACAGGTTTATCACCCCTTTTCTATTATGGGCACTCTAAAACTGGAAATTTCTCCATACCGGTCACTGCTCCCTCAGAAATAGAAAATATACACGGATTTATAAATGCTACTGCAGTTAATTCTACAGGAAGCACTGTTAGCAGCGTTTCTAGCATATCACTTATAAATGTAAGTGCTCCTGTAATATTCAATTCAACCATCAAGAATACAGACCCGGTTCCGATCACAAACATAACTGTTACATATACCATATCCCATGGCACATCTTCTGTGGTTGCCGGGATAAGCCATATAAATGAAATAAAAAGCAATTCAACATATAAGGACAATATAACAGTTCCGGCATCTCTGGTATATAAGGGAAAAGACACACTTACAGTTACTACAAATAATCCTGTTATCACCATAGCAGGGAAAAGTACCACAACATTCTATTACGGCCAGTCACCTAATTACGACTGGGTGTATTATATCGCTGCTGTAGCTGTTGCGTTTTCTGTGTTTTTGATTGTTGCCAGTGGAAGAAGAAATACCGTGAAGGTACCGAAATGGAAAAGGTCTAAATCGTCCAGAAAATCAAAAAAACTGGAAAAAGCCAAATAATTTAAATAAGTGAGTGAAGGGTAATAAACTCTTTATCATATATGTTTTTTCTGCTAAATTTTACCGGCGTCCTCGATGTATCATATCTATCATCTATCAATGATATCCTGGCCGCTGAAAGGGCATTGTCATGTATTTTATGAGGCGTGCTTGTGTTTTCCTCATTTACTATGACCATGGGTGCTATGTTTTTTAACTGTTTTATTATTATATCTCTGTTAGGGCGATCACCGTTCCCTATCTTTATCATAATGTACCTGTAACTATAGTTTTTCACCACATCTAGAACATCATCCTTTACACCGCATATAGTGGGGCATTCCCAGGCTTCCATCAGTACATTATCTGACATTACGGCTATTCCTGGCCTTGGCCCCGGGTCTATTCCAATTATAACTCTGGTAAACTGGCTTTTATTAAGGAGTACGGGCAAACTCCGCCTTATGCCTTCTGTAGCTGTGACAGCTTTTATCTGGCCGGGCAATGTAAACGGATCCTGTTCTGAACTAAGTATAACATTTATGTCGCCAGGTATAGAATAAAGGTCAGGTATGCTAAAAAATGGCAGATTCCATCTCTTCAATTCTTTTATAATATCATGGTAAAACTTGAAATCGTGAGTATATATTCCTACACGTGTCATTTATAATATTAAGTATTTCATTGCTAATAAATATTATTATTTAAATTTTTCAGATCTGTTTACAAAAAATAAATTGTATTTATTTTGGTTGTTCAGATGCTGCTATTTTATAACCCAGTACATTCGCAAATTGCATATCTTCCGGTGGAACTTTTATCATATGTCCAGGTGCTATAGTGTCTAATTTGTTTCCGATAAGTATCGATCCTCCTCCGACTGGAAGCAGTGCTGTAATCCTGTTCATGTCTTCCCTCAAGGTTTCCTCTACCTCGTTAACGATTCTAAGGGCTAATTGATCCAGAAGTGGTCCTGAAACATCTGGCCCGCCTATTTCATTTTGCTTAAAAACTATTTTCTCCCCTATGGCATCCCTGGCTACATCTGGGGGAACCACAAAACCTGTTTGCTTACCTATAACTTTGCTCATGCCTGAAACAACATCACCAATTCCCGCCTGTATACTGAAAGAGTCCTCTATGATCGGCTCCATATTTTTCAAATTAATTGTCAGGACATCGGTTGTTTTGAATCCTATGTCTATAATTACGCCATTTCCATATTGCGTCTTTAATATTCCATGATTCAACGCATAAATGGCCGCACCTACCCCCTGGGGACGCATAACCAGTTTAGATATTTTAAAATCCTGTTCAGTTCCCTGTGCAGACTTTATCTTTAAAGTTTTTCCCTCAAGGAGTTTTGCAGCTTCCACTACTTCCCTATCGAAACTACCAAGCTGCACCCCACTGGAGAGTGTAACATCCGTTTTTTCTCCTTCATGCCCAATTCCACTTGTCCATAATGCTCCGGCTAAAAGCTGAATAGCATTCGGATCAGTAAGCCTTCCGTCTCCCTGTGGCTCTCTTAAATTAGTTCCCGTAGCATCCTCGCCGAAGATAAATGACTCACCGTCATTAACGGATATTACAGGTATATTACCTCCTATTCCCCAGTTACGTGATTCAGCGGGTGTCCATCTGGATGGAAATTTAGCCTTTTTATTTCCCTCCGTTACTAATTTGGTATCTCCATATCCTAAGTCAACTCCCAGTATTACCAATTTCTATCACCTCTGAAAAAATTCATAGAATATGATATATATTATATATTTAAATATTTGTCTAAATATGATAATTTTTTGATAATAACTAAATATATATGTCGTACAATGTCTTATTTTGTAGAATATATTCAAATAAATGATGATATATAGATTTTATAGCCATATTTTGCCAGAAATATGAAATATAAAATTATACCAACAGAAATATTGTATATTACTTTATTTGATAGATGTTATTTTATAATTTAACTAGATCCTATATTAAAGCAATTCCGGTAAAAAAATAAATATGGATTTGCAATACACATTAACGGATAGGTGGCAGAGAAGCTATGCGTGAGACTGCAGATCTCATCTACTTGGGTCCAAATCCCAACCTATCCTATACTCTATTGAGTGCTAAAAGATTTATTATATAAAGAAACGAAGTAATTATTATAATTCATTTGAGCCCTTTGACCTTTATATCAAAATTCTTAGAACATAATGCACGACAACGGCTTAAATTTAATGCGAAAGCACCTCATGGTTTTTATACAAAAGGCAATTACAAAACTGCAATATAAGTTATCCAGAATTAAAATAAAAATAATTATGTAATTTAATTGAGCATCTTCACTCCTTTTATCATATAAGGACTATATAGTCATTAGTTTGCGGGAGGACTATACCAATTATAGCACATATAATATTACGTCCATGAAATAAATAATAATAGTAGATTGTTAAAGAAAATAAGATTGTGTTTTAATTTACATACTCATATTAAGTTATATTTAATACCTTAATACATTAAGTCGGTTGCCGTGAGTTAAGACCCTATTTACGTATATATGCAATATATGATTTAACGCGCGAGGCAATATAATATCATACCTGAAAATATTATTTTGTAATTTCATTAACCTTTATGGACGTTATATCTTAAAAGGTCTATATAGACGTAAGTCCCAGGATGTCTATACACATCGTGGAATATACGGATATAATGCACGCGGGAGAAAGGCGAAATATTAGAGTGGAATTTGATAAGTAGAATAAGGTATCTCATATTTTAGCAAATTACGATTTTCATTATCTCCATTAGTTTTTCTCCAAGTTCGCTGTTTGGTATCACCGTGAGATTGTATGTAATAGCCTTTAATCCAATTGCAGTATAATAATCCTTGTTACTTGAATGTAGATCAATTATCCTCACCCTCCTTGAAATAGCCTGGAAGCTTGGCATTTCTCTGAGGCCAGCTATCCTGATATATTGTTTATGATTTGTAAGGAACATTCTTGCCTATCTGTAAGATATATTGAATATCTGCAGTACAACAAGGATCTTCACTGGATCTTCAATATCTGTCTATCTGTATAGTATTTTTTCTTTTTCGATCATCAGGTGAAACTATTTTGTTAATAATGTTCGACAACTACCTGATATCTCATAAAATGTAAAACACCATAGATATATTAAATAAGGAGAAGTCAAACAATTGAAGTTTTCCGTAAAATTTATAAGTATACACATTATAATCCGTTGATGAGATATAAAATAAAATTCACTTTTAAAGATGAATTGAAATTGCCTATACATTATAATCATTTAATTCAAGGCCTAATTTATTCTCATATTTCAAATGTAGATGAAAGAAATAGAATTCATGATTATGGTTTCATGGTAGGCGCAAAGAAAATTAAGTTGATGACTTTTTCTAAGATATTTGGCTTATATAACATAGATAAAAATTATATAATTTTTAAACCTCCAGTAGAATTAATATTTGCATCTTATTATGATGAAATATCATCTGAAATAGCATATAATCTGTTAGCAGATGAAAATATTTTTCTAAACAGTACAAAGATTAATGTTATTGATATAAAATCTCATTCTTTTGACGATGAAAAATATAAAAACATTAAATATTACATGATTGAAATGATTTCACCTCTTACCGTGTATATCACGCAAAATAATCATAGAAAGACTTTCTTCTCTCCATGGAGTCCAGAATTCGAAAATGCAATAAGCAATAATATAAGTACAAAATTCAGTGCAATAAGCAATAATAGAAATTTTTTGTTTAATATTAGGCCCAACAATATAAAAAACAATAAAGATGAAAAAGTAATATACTTTAAGGATACACTAATCAAGGGATATAATGGTATCTTCACATTAAAAACAGACTCAGAAGTAATGAAGATGTTATATTATACCGGGATAGGATCTAAAAACTCGGAAGGATTTGGGTGTTTTAATATATTAGGTGATAAAATATGATGCCAGCAATTAGTAGTTTAGGCTCCAATTTAACTGAGGATTCACTTTCTAATAAAATTAATAATATAAAATTTAAAAACACTAAAAATAAAGATTTTTACCTATGTATATTGGATTTCAGTTCTAAAGAAAGCTGCATAACAATTTCACCTATTAAAGTAGTAAAGAATGAGAATGATAAAAATATTGCAGAAAAATATCACTGGGTAGGAAATTTAACAGGCAATATACCACAATGGCATGTTACCAGTGATAATTTATTATATGCTCTAAATTCTTTATATTTCCTATATAAAAAAACTGAGATTAAAACATTGAAAGATAAAATTTATAATATAGTTAAATTATATTACGATGATAATCCAGTAATACACATTAAAAAGAGCAAAATAATCGATCAACCTTCGGGTAAGGTTTATTTCTTTCTTCCTAACAATAATGAAGCCCATGTTAAAAGCAAAGAGTTTAATAAAAATTATATTAATAAATTTTTAGAGGATACTAAAGATAATGAGTATATTACTAGAGCAGTACTGTATACCATTTTTGTTGATGGCGAATGTATTGCAGAGGACAAGGATTATATAAAAATGTTGGATAGCAGAGAAATAAAAGAAGATGAATACTATGATGGAATATGCTCTCTTTGTGGCAGTATTGGAAAAGTTACTGCTAATACAAAAGAATTGAAATTTAAATATTATAACACTGACAAATCTTCTTTTGCATCTAATATGAATGGCAGTTATTTTAAGAAAAATCTTTCATTGTGTTCCAATTGTTATAATAATATAATTAGTGGAGAAGATTATATATTTAAGAGAAGCGCATCGTTTGCAGGTATGAATTTATTGATGATACCGGAATCTTTACCTTTCAAGGATGGAGATGATCTGTATATAGAGAACATATTTAATGTAAATCGGGATATAATATTAAAAAACAATGAAATAGCACATATTGAGGATAACTTAGATGGGTTTTACACAATAGATTTGATGTTTTACCGGAAACATAATAATTCTTTTAAGATCTTAGAATTTATTCCAGAAATACCAGAAAGCAGGATGATAAAAATAAGTAAATATATGTACAAAACATCTTTAAAATTCAAAAACGTATTTGATAACTTCAACTATTTAACTATAAATGGGTTCTATTTATCTATCAAAAACACTAGAAACAGTAACTTTAACGAGTCGTTAAGAATGTTATCAAGTCTTTTTAACTCTAAACCTATTGACCGAAATTACTTGATAAGAATATATTTAGATAGAATAAGAACCGATTATTATAATAATAACATTAATAATATAACGATGTATATATTACAAAAATATGCATATATTGAATTTCTTGAAAAAATAGATTTAACGAAAGAAAATAAAAAAATAACAGGTGATAATGATATGGACAGTGAAATAGGAAATAAAACCCTTGATTCAGGTTTAAATTTTATAAAAAATATGAACTTGCCCGAGGAAAGTGAAGGTTTATTCTGTATCGGCTATGCAATAAGATATATAGGTATGATATTATTCAAAAAGAAAATAAATAATAATCCATTGCTGGAAAAAATCAATTATCAGGGCATGAACTTTAGGGCAGTAGAGAAATTAATGAACCAGATTGACGAAAAGGTTAAACAATATGATATATATGGCGAAGAGATAGCATACGTTTTATATAAGGCGCACTTTGTTTTATCTAAATATACGCTGGTCTCATCTAAATGGCCTATCAACGATGCAGAAAACGTATTTCTTATTATGACAGGCTATAGTATAGAAAACCAATTTATATTTGGGAAAAATAAAAAAACAGATAACGGTGATGAATAAATATGGAAAACAATAATGTAAAGGACGGAGAGATCTTATTTTTGTATGAAGCTAAACTGACAAACCCTAATGGAGATATTGATGATGAAAACAGGCCTAGAATGGATTATGATACATTTACAAATCTTGTTTCCGACGTCAGACTTAAAAGATATATAAGAGATTATTTGCAGGATGATTTATCTGAAGATAAATATAATATATTTATAAATCACGGTGATGTACAAACTGCAAAAGACAGATTAAGGGAGATTGTTAGCGATGATATATTCAAGGATATTAAAAAAGCTCGTGATGCTATAACACAAAAATTTATTGATATAAGAATGTTTGGTGCTATGGTTCCAATACCTAAAAAAGGCAATAACTCGGGCGAATCAGGTAGTGGAGATTCAATAAAAATAATTGGCCCGGTACAGTTTTCATGGGGATATTCTCTAAATAAGGTTCAATTATTAAACTCATATTCAATAACAAGTGGTTTTTCAAGCTCTGAAGGCAACAAAATGAATTCAATAGGGAAAGATTATAGAGTGTATTATTCTCTTATAGGATTTTATGGTGTTATAAGTTCCAGTAGAGCCAAAAAAGCAAATCTTACCTCGGAAGATATGAGGAAATTAGACGATGCAATGATAAAAGCTATACCGTCCCAGGCAACAAGAAGCAAAATAAATCAAATGCCACTATTATATATGAGAACGGAATCTGAAAATGGTTTTATTGGTGATTTGAGAGATTATGTAAAAATTAGTATTAAAAGCGATCCTATACGTAATATAAATGATTATAAATTGGACATAAATGATTTAATAAGCACATTAAAAAGTAGAGATATAAAAATAGCAAAGTCATTTGTGCATGAAAAGCTAGATTGTGAAAATAAGGATGGAATCAAAAATATATCAAATGATGATTAAATATGCTGATATTTGATATAAAGGCTAAATTTGCAAGCTTCAAGAAACTTTACACTAATTCGTCATCAATGACGTATATGTTCCCACCGAGAACAACCTTAGAAGGCATCATAGGCGCTATTATGGGTTATGATTTTGATTCTTATTATGAGAAATTCAATTTTAAATATACATTAATTGCAACATCACTAAAATCGATAATAAGGACTTATATGACTAATTTAAATTACATTAAAATAGTAGACAATAATTATTTTATTAAAAATATTATTAATAATAATGGATATAATTACACACAAATTCCATTTGAATTCCTATTGCCTGAAAACTTCTCCAAAAACATAATATATAGAATATATTTTTTTTCTAAAGATGACGATTTGATGGCGAAGTTAGAGGAAAAAATAATAAAAAATAACCCGGTATATCCAGTAAGTCTTGGAAATGCTAATATGCTAGCATCAATAAATTACATCGCAAAGGGAAAAATATCTAAAATTAAAACTGGCGATCCGATAAAAATAAATTCTCCAGCACCGATGAAATATATAAAAGGAATACCAGCAAATAATGATATATATTTACAAAAAGATGTGTTTCCTGTATCCTTTGATTTAAATAGGTATCCTATAACAATGACTTATGTATTTAATAGCAAGGGTGAAAAAATTAATGTATTGACTGATAATCAGGTAATCAAAGTTGAATATGATGGTATAGAAGAAAATATACTATTTCCAGAGGTTGCGTCGAATGAATTTTTATTCCCATAAATGGTATGAAAATGGGAATGTCAAATGCAGACTATTGAAAACACATTTAATCGAAGTTGGAGAAAACGTTTATAACTCATTGAACGAATTAAAATTTAATGGCAATGTTGAACTTTTGTTAAAGTCATCTATTATAATCTCATGTTTACATGATTTTGGTAAATATACTTCATTCTTTCAAAATTATCTCATGTCTGATAAAGATAGTAAAAGTAAATCTGATGGATATAGTAAATATAAATCCCATGCTTTTATATCCGCATTATACGCAGCATATTGTGCATCAAAGAATAATCTGCCCAATGAATACATTTTTTATGTATACCTGTCTATAAAACACCACCATGGGAACTTGTGCAATCTGGATTCAGATATAGGGACAAGCACGCAAGACTTTCTGAGGCCAAAGATAAGTGAAGATATAAAAATAGCAAAAAAGCAACTGGAAGACTTAAAACATGAACCGATTAAAAAAGACATGGAAGATATTTTTACCTTTGGAAGCAACCACGGAGTTTTATTAAATTTTATTGATGATTTTTTTAAAGAAGATTTAACCAATATATTTAATATGCTTGTTAAAATAAATAAAAATCGCTGTTTAAACAATACAAATATGAATATAGATTTTTCAGAATTTTTATTGCTATATTCTTTATTAATAGATAATGACAAGCGTAATGCAGCATCTATTAAGAATTATGATAGAAAAGATATTTCTCCCGACATTATTGATAAATATAAAAATCAGAATTTAAGTGGAAAAACTGAAATAAATAAAATACGAAATAATTTTTATGAATCTGTGAAAAAAAATGTTCAGAATATCGATTTAAATGATCATTTTTTTACAATTACATCACCAACAGGCACGGGTAAAACTATATCTGGGTTATATACGGCTTTTAGTATAAGGAATAAACTATTTAAGAATACAGGAAATATTTTCAGAATAATTTATACCTTACCATTTACTACAATTGTAGACCAAAATTATGATACTGGAAGAAATATATTAGAAACTTGTAGCGGTTTTAAAAATAATGATGAAAGATATATTATAAAACATCATCATTTAAGCATATTATCCGGTAAAATAGACGATGAAGAATTATCAGCTGATGAAGTTTTAATGCTAACGGAAGATTGGGATAGTGAAATAATTTTTACAACGTTTGTACAGTTATTTTCCGCTTTAGCTGGATATAAGAATAAAAACTTGAAGAAATATTATAGAATAATAAACTCCATAGTCATACTAGATGAGATACAAGCCATTGATATAGCAAAATGGCCACAAATAAGATATTTAATGAATTATTATGCAAAAAAATTTAATATATATTTTATTTTGATGAGTGCAACTTTACCAGAGTTGGTAAATAATTCAATAGAATTGGGTGGAGATTATCAAAAAAGATTTGAGGAATTGAATAGAGTCAATATGCATATAAATATTCTTGAAAGATTAACTCCAAAAGAAATCGTAAAAAAATATATGTACCATTCTGAAACTGCCAAACTATTTGTTTTTAATACTATAAATACATCTATTGAAGCCTTTAATTATCTTAAGGAAAATGTAAGCAATGATGTTAATACTTATTATTTGTCTTCAAATATAGTACCTATCAAAAAGAAGGATGTTATAGATAATATTAACAAAGATATAAAAAACAATAAAAAAATTATAGTTGTGGCTACACAAATTTTTGAGGCTGGTGTTGATATAAGTTTTGATATGGTAATACGTGATATTGCACCAATTGACTCATTGATTCAATCATCAGGCAGGGTTAACAGGAATTCGTTCAATACTAGGGGTAACATGTATATAGTTAATTGTGTACCTGAAAAAAATGGCTATGATGGCTATTATTGTAGACAAGTTTATGGGAAAATACATACAGATACTACGATAAAAATTTTAAGTGATCGCAAAATTGTAGAAGAAAAAGATTATCTTAAATTGATAAAACATTATTACAATGAAATAAATCAGAATTTAATAGGAAGTTCAGAAAATTTACAAAATGCATTAAACAAGTTAGATTTTAATAGTAAAAACCGTGATGAGCATTATTATGTTTCTAATTTTAGCATGATAGATGATATGGACAAATATATTAGTATTTTCGTTGAATTAGATTCCAATGCAATGAGGATTATTGACACGTATATTAATAGAAAATCCTATGAGAGAGCTGACATTATTCAGCTGAAAAGAGAGATGTATAATTATATTATATCTGCAAGAATAGAAGATATAAAAAATATTACCTGTGAAAAACTGTATAGTGATTTCTATATAATACGTAATAATTATTTAGAAAATTCATACAGTAATGATACTGGATTGAAAAAAGCAAGTGATGGGAGTATTGTGATATAAATATGAATAATATAAATGGAACTATGATATGGTACTATTTCATATGCAAACGTGAAGTATGGCTAATATCTCATGGAATAGAATCGGATCAGGAGGATGACAATATACTCCTTGGCAAAATATTGCATGAAGAGGCATATAAAAGGAACGATAAAGAAATTGCTATCAATAGTTCCAGAATAGACATGGTTAAGGACAAGGGGGATAATTTAATAATAGTTGAAATTAAAAAATCAAGTAAAACCGCAGAAGCTGCGAAAATGCAATTATTATATTATATTTACGAAGCTAAAGGGTGTGGGACACTATTATTCGTCCCTGGTTATTACAATGTAAACCCTTTTGCCGAGAAATTCCTTAGGGCAATCCACCTTTGCACCCGATCCGAACTTTGTTACTTTCCTCTCTATGAATCCATATATTCCTTTTATAGAGACCTCTGTTGTCTCATGTATTTCCACTTTTCCCATAGTAATGTATATATACATTGTATATATATCTATCTATGGGTCTTGTCAGGAGTGAGGACATACAGTATAAACTTGAGGAGATAAACAATATACTGGGGAAGAAGTATGTACAGGAACATCCGGAAAAGGGGAGAAACTGGAGAACATACGAATCCGAGTTTTCACGGAGAATTAAAACTGCAATGAAGGAACTTGATCCCCTTATTGAAAAAGCCGTATCCATTATGCATATTGCTAAAAGGCCAGGGCATCCACATTCATTATTACTTGCCCAGAGGGTGAAATTAATACTTATAAAACAGCTTGTTGGCGAATCAAACAGGATGTTTGTTAATATGCTCGATATATTTTCTATGCTTTCAGGCATAGATGTATCATATAAAACAATAGAAAGGCTATATTCAGACAATGAAGTTGTAATGGCCATATTCAATCTCCATGTATTGTTACTGAAGAATAAGAATATTGCAAATTCAGATGCAACAGGCGATGGCACGGGCTATTCATTAACAGTAAAGAAGAACTACGAATCCTATGCACAGAGGTTGAAAGACCTTGCAAAGGAGAATAAAGAAATTGGAAAGGAAGAACATAAGGATAAAAAATCAAAAGGGCATAGAAAAAGATTGTTTGCATATTCCTTTTCCATTATGGATTTAAGGACAAGGATGTATATAGCCTCCGGAACAAGCATGAAATCTGAAAGAAATGCATATGACAATGCAATGAGGATTGTCAACAAAATAGGTATTAATATAGATTCTATAAGGCTTGACAGGTATTATTCATCACCTTCATATGTAGATAAATTAGGGGATACAAAGGTATACATTATACCTAAGAAGAATTCTACATTGCACGGTTCACATAAATGGAAATCTATAATAAGGGAATTTCTCAATGACACTATGAATTACCTTGAAAAGTACCATAAAAGAAGCAATTCAGAATCAGGATTTGCAGCAGACAAGAAGATGCTGGGATGGAATATGGCACAGAGAAGGGATGACAGGATAGGCAATGCACTGTTATGCACCAATGTCTGGCACAATTTATTCAATATGGGGAGGTATTAGAATAGTGTCCCACACCCGAAGCTAAACAAGAAGGTGTTAATATCACCGGTGAATTGAGGATCCCAAAAGAAAAGAAAATCATAAAAATTGAACTTAATGAAGATAATACTAAAGAACTTGAAAATGCAATCGAAGGAATTAAAAATATAGTAAATGGCAGTATACCTAAACTGGTAAAAAACTCACATTGTAGAAATTGTGCATATTCTGAATTTTGCTGGGCGTGATTAAAATGAAAAAATCAATTTATATATTTTCAAATGGAACTATACGGAGGGATGAAAATACAATATCTATAGTTAATGATAATGATAAAAAATTTATACCGATCGAAAACACATCTGAAATATACATGTTTGGAGAAGTTACTTTCAACACAAAATTATTGACCTATTTAAGTGAAAAAGGTATTATTATTCATTATTTTAACTATTATGGCTATTATTCTGGTACAATATTCCCTCGACAACACCTTTCTTCTGGAGCTGTTATACTTAATCAAGTTAGTTACTATCTTGATATGGAGAAAAGATTACAAATAGCGAAATTAATAGAACACGGCTCTGCTATTAATATTATTGCTAATTTAAAATATTATTATAATCGTGGGCGTTCTCTCGCTGAAGAAATAGAGAAAATAAGCCGATTAAATGATACCTTTGATGAACAGACAACAATAAATTCATTGATGCTTATTGAGGCGAATATAAGAGAAATTTATTATTCTACTTTTGATAAAATTATAGCAGATAAAAATTTTAGATTCGAACATAGAACGAAACGTCCACCACAAAATAACGTAAATTCATTAATAAGTTTTATCAATTCAATGTTATATACTACAGTTTTATCAGAAATATATAAAACGCATATGGACCCTAGAATAGGCTATTTGCATGAAACAAATTTTAGAAGATTTACTTTAAACTTAGATGTTTCTGAAATATTTAAACCTATTATAGGCGATAGAATTATATTCAAACTCTTGAATGAAAAAATTATTGATGCCAGTAATTTCAAAAATATTGGCAATATTGTAAATATAAACGAATCAGGAAAGAAAAAAATTATACAAGAATTAGACAATAAATTGTCAACAACCATATCCTATCCGGGAATTATGCATAAAATTTCATATAAAAGATTAATAAGGCTTGAAATATATAAATTAGAAAAACACATACTTGGAGATATGGCTTATAAGCCATATAAGTCTAATTGGTGATTAAAATGTATATAATATTGGTATATGATGTTTCTGAGAAACGTGTCTTTAAGGTTTTAAAAATAGCGAGAAAATATATAACCTGGATACAAAATTCCGTTTTAGAAGGTGAAATATCGAAAGGTAATTATGAAAAATTTAAAGTTGAAATAAGAAAGACCATTAAACCGGAAGAAGATTCAATATTATTCTATATAATTAGGGATTTAAAATATACATCCAAAGAGAATATAGGAATTATAAAAAACACAGATGAAAAGTTCTTTTAATTTCGTCGACCAACAATAATGCAAAAAATACTGGAGGTCGACGATTTCGTATTTTTTAATCATTAATATTGTAAAATAAAGGCTTTAAAATTAATATAATTTAATTATAATGTATACTATTAAATAATATTAAAATGCATTTAGTAAAATTATTTATAATATTATATTTCGTACCTGTATAATTTATAGAAGCTTCAAAACACGAATTTATAGAATAAAAATATAAATATATAATGGTAATATAATTGATGGGTGTTTAGTCTATCTATAAGGGTTTGAAATAAAATAGGTTTTTACGGTAATGAGGGTTGCTGTGGAAATGTGTTTAGTCTATCTATAAGGGTTTGAAATTTTTCATATCTTTTGCCACCTCCGAATTTGATAAATGTGTTTAGTCTATCTATAAGGGTTTGAAATCGTAAACGGGGGGGTAATTAATACCGTGTAGAATATAGTGTTTAGTCTATCTATAAGGGTTTGAAATTTGTCCTAAATCCTATCAATTCCTTTGTTTCCATTTTAGTGTTTAGTCTATCTATAAGGGTTTGAAATTAACACCAAGTCCTAATAAATTATTCCATGCCTCTAAGTGTTTAGTCTATCTATAAGGGTTTGAAATTCTGAGGCCTGATTACCTGAGGATTCTTGACCTTGGTGTTTAGTCTATCTATAAGGGTTTGAAATATAAAATCCTGGACTGTAAACACAATCCGAGCTGCCGGTGTTTAGTCTATCTATAAGGGTTTGAAATTTTATGCCGAGTGCTGATTTTAAGTCTACTACTATGCAATGTAGGTTGCTATCACAGATAACCCTGACATTCTTAAACCCAATAAAGTATAGGTACCAACCTACCCTATACTCTATTAAGAGCAATAATATTTATTATTATAAGATGTCTCACATTTTAAGAATTGACTATTTTCATTACCTCCCTTGGTTTTTCTCCCAGTTCCCTGTTTGATATTATCATTAAATTGTATGCAATGACCTTTAATCCAATTGCAGCATCATAATCTCTATTGCTTTTGTATCAGATATTTTCACACTTCAGTATCTCTTCAAGTATGCTGAAGGTACACTTTATTTCCCCATCTTAATTGGTACATTTGAAACATATTCCTTTCTCAAATCAATGCCTATCTTTCTGTTTGCCGGTAACTTCTCATGAATAATACACCTCCTTATATTTGTATCAATTACTGGAATTTCATGCGTATTTTTAAACACATAGTCATAAATATCCAATGTCTCATAAGCGGAATATGCTAGAGTATATGAGAAATCTTTAACTGAATCAACCATATCACGTGATACATGGGGATCATGCATATTTCCCTTTGTAAAAAGCCATTCCATTATAAGGAGAGAATCAACATCAATTGCCATGTGGCACTTACGGTCATAGGACCATCCCTTTGTGGTCTTTGACCAACCCGACACATGGTCTTTATAGTTATTTCATGCTTCTCTCCTCATAGCAGTTGAGTGCTTCCATATACGGATCATAAAGTAACCTATTGTAGCAATTGATTCAATTAAATAGAAAGAAGTAATTTCTTTATTTATTGGATGTAGATCAATTATCCCGACTCTCCTTGAAAGAGTTTTAAAACTAGGCACTTCTTTCAGTCCAGACATTACGATATATTATTTATGATTGTGAGGAATATTCTGGCTGATCTGTAAGGTATATTGAAAATCTCCAAAACTATCACAACCTTAACTATCTATCTGTGTACTTTCTTTTCCTATCATCAGGCGAAACAATATTATCTGTGATTTCCATAATCAATGAGATTTGCTGTGAGGGCATATCCCATTATTGTTTTTTGTTAATAATGTTCGACATTTGTCCGATGTCTTATGAAATATGAGGCACATTAATTAAATTCATTATTAACCGGAGAGTTTATATTTACACATAATTACATACACAACCGTTCCAATGATTATGTTGTTATTAACATCAATATTATTTAATGTAAAGGATAATGGATCAATTAGAAATAAAAAGGCAATAGCAATATCAAAAAACTAATTTTTTATGAAATATGGCTATCTATTGATTCCACTATATTTTTAAGTGCAACGGCGCTGTTGTGTTCAACATTCCTGGCAGAATATACAAATGTAACCTTAGTATGTTCTTTAACAAGCTCTTTTAGTTTTCCAATTTCCTCATTGCCTGACAGTTCTATGGTATACCGCTTAACAAATTCTTCCCATTTTTCATCCTCATGGTTAAACCATTTCCGCAGTTCTGTTGATGGGGCTATGTCTTTCATCCACAAATCTATATGTGCTTTCTCCTTTGAAATTCCCCTGGGCCATAATCTTTCAACCAGAACCCTGAAACCCTCCTCTGGAGTGTATTTATCATAAATCCTCTTTATGTATATCATTTATTAAAAATCCCGAGTGCATTAATAAGTTTATGGTATCCAGCTTCAATTGAATCTGGAAATAATTAACAATATGTTAAATAAAGGATTTGAATTATTATAGATATGACGCCAGCGGATAAAAAGCAAATTCTCCAGAAATCAGCAATATTATCCAATTTATCCTTAATTATTATATTCTTTGTTTACATAATTCTCTCTGAAATTCCATTCACAGTATATACCATACTTGTCATGGTTAGCATAATTATCATAAACAGCCTTCTATTCATGCATTTCAAGGATGCAATGCGCGACCAGGAATCTGATGAAAACATATTTCAGTATATTACAGATGACCTGAGCTGGAGATATGTAACATATCTTTCCATATTTTTCCTTGCAATGTTGATTGCACAGGGATATATAAAAATCGTAGATACCTATTCATATCTCGTTATATTGAATGCATTTATAATATTCATATGGTCTATCTCTGCCAATAATCCTATGGTAAACATTCTTGTCAGGAAATCAGAAAAACTCCAGGACATTTATTTAAACAATGAAGCAGCGGATCTATCAACCCAGATGGGTATAAAAGAGCCGGAAATTTACGTAATCAATACAAATGGGAGAATAGCCAATGCCTTTGAGATAAATAAAAGGGAATCCTATGTTTTTATAACCAGTTATTTGATGTCTATACTAAACCATGACGAGATTGTTGGGGTCCTGGCCCATGAACTTTCGCACATAAAACTGGGGCATAACCGTAAAACAACAATGGTTAATTTTGTTGTATTCATCATAATGCTGAACCTGATTTCACTGGCAATTACCTCCACAAATGCACTGTTATTTTATTTAACTCCTGTATTTATCATTATATTATTTTTATTTATCTTTCTTGTTTCTCCTGCCATAAAACGGCACAATGAAACTGAAGCAGACCTTAACGCCGTAAAATATGTGAATAAGGATTACCTCATTAACGGCTTAAGAAGAATAGCAGAAACAGACAAAATCCCGGAAAATGTAATGAGATCTTTGAGCCTGGACCACCCTTCCACCGAAAAAAGAATCAAACTCATAGAAAATAGTAAATCCTGAATTAGCATTTATTATATATGCTCAGGTTAATCATAGCGGATGCGGAACTCCAGACAGTTCCGGAAAAAATGGCAAAGGACAGATCAATAAGGAACATTGCAGAAAAAAACCATAAGAACCCAGCTGAAATGCTTCTAGATTCAAATTATATGCATACCACAATAGAAAAATTTTATCCAGGCGAATCCAACAGGAGAGGCAGGCCCGATATAATATACATATTTCTGGAAATGGCTATGGAATCCATATTAAATAAAAATAATATGCTGGATGTTTACGTCCATACAAGGGATAATTTCATAATACATATCAATAATCAAACAAAATTGCCGCGATCATACAATAGATTTCAGGGCTTGATGGAGGACCTTTTCAAAAAACGCTCTATCGAGTATAATGGCAATGAATTGCTTTCTATGGAAGAGGGGAAGATCATACCATTTCTAAAAAACCTCGATGGCAAAACAGTCGTACTTTCACCTGATGGCAAAGAATCTTCATTATCAGGAATAATCAACGATAATGATTTAAATGTTGTAATAGGTGGATTCTCCCAGGGTGATTTCATATCAGACCTCTATGGAAATTTCCCCTCATATAAAATATTCCGTGAAGAACTTACCATATGGTCTGTTGGCATGGAAATAATATCCCAGTATGAACGGTTTACTTCGTTGCTCGGATAATTCCGGAGTATTTCATGTTATTCTATTAAGATGGAATATTGCACGCTTCGAGTTCAGGCATAGGAAATGTTATTCCTGGTTTGACAATACGTCTACTTAAAAACCCTTATTACTGTAATAGAATTAATTAAATGGGGATAAATATGGTTAAACTTGGAAACAAGGAGGTTTCTAGCATTGGTCTGGGAACATATGGGATGGGAGGCAAGAATTCACCGGATTATAAAAATGACGCTAAAGAAGTAGAGGCTATAAAATACGCAATAACAAATGGGATGAATCTTATTGACACTGCAGAGTATTACGGACATGGGCATTCTGAGGAACTGGTAGGAAAAGCAATAAAGGATTTTGAAAGGGAAGATTTATTTATAATATCAAAGGTGTGGCCTGTTAATCTGCATTATAAGGACGTTATCAATTCTGCAAAAGAGTCATTAAAAAGATTGGATACAGATTATATTGATCTTTATCTTATACACTGGCCAAACCCAAAGATTCCTGTTAAGGAAACACTGGGTGCTATGGGCGAATTGCTGGACAGTCATTTAATAAGAAATATTGGAGTTAGCAATTTTGATATAGCCAACCTAACAGAAGCAATAGACCAGCTCAAACATGGAAAAATAATTGCAAACGAGGTAGAATATAATCTGGAGAATTATTATATAGAAGATGATTTAATCCCGTTCTGCGAGAAAAATAACATTAAAATAATAGGCTATTCCCCACTGAACCAGGGCCGCATAAGCAGTAAAATAAACCATGTTGCAAAATCACTTGGCATGTCCAGTATACAGTGTACCCTCGGATACCTGAAGAAAAAATCTATACCTATACCTAAAGCATCCAGTATTTCACATATTAATGAACTGGTAGAATGCATGAATATTGATCTGGATGAAAATGAATATAACAGAATTAAGGAAGCTGTAAGAAGATAATTTAGTTCATTCAAGAATTTTCTGGATTTTATTTAAATGTAACCACATTTGTCATATTTTTATTTTGATTTAAAACCCGTAATAGTATAATGAGAAATATCTGGATCAGTTCAGTATTTATTTTATCTACTGCATAAACTTCCTGCCATAGCATTTCCTGTATACACCTTACAAAAATATAAACGCAGGGTATTATCAAGGAATGGTACAGAAGATAAAAAATAAAATATATAAAGATAGAAAAAACAAAAAGAATAAATTTATAGTAATAATACCATATGGATTTCAATGGCACGAATGCACACAAGAAAGAGAGGAAAATCAAGATCCACGAGACTCGTACTGGCTGAGAAGCCCTCATGGATGCAGAATGATGATGAAATAAAGGAAGAAATATTAAAATTCAGAAAGGATGGCTTATCAAATTCTATGATAGGCATTAAACTCAGGGATCAGTATGCTGTACCGGGTGTCAGGCCTGTTCTTCATCAGAAAATGGGAAAAATACTTGAAGAAAACGGCATTAAGGATGAGATACCTGAAGATCTGGCTTTTCTTCTGAAAAGATACAAGAATGTTTCACAGCATCTGGCTCTGAATAAGAAAGATATAAGCAATAAAAGGGGAAGCCAGCTTATAATGTCCAAAATTTTACGCCTTATGAGATATTACAAGCGTACAGGCAGATTGCCCGCAGACTGGTCCCTGAAAAGAGCCCTATGATTTATGACATTTTAGGGGACTCTCTCTTTAATATTTTACACCAGGCAGGTGAAAAACTTAAGGAAGAAAAGTATGTCCGTGTACTCGCACATTATGACGGTGATGGTGTCAGTTCATCAATAATACTTCTTAAAGCGCTGGAGCGCCTGGATATAAAGTACCATTTATCATATATAAAAAACCTTGACAATGAAGGTTTTAGGTCACTGTATGAGGAAGAAGCAGACTCGTTAAATATCATTGTTGATGCCGGTTCCTCCCAGATTCCAGCTATAGCAGACCATTCAAATTTTATAATTCTGGACCACCATTTTTACAATAAAACGGAAACATCCTGCATAAATATAAATGCCCGGGATTTTGGCATCAATGGCACAAGGGATGCCTGTGGGGCTACAATGGCATACATATTTGCACTTGCACTTGATGAAAACAACCGGGACTTATTCCCATTTTTTATGTCCGGCGTAATGGCAGACAAACAGGATATAGGCGGGCTTTCTGGCCTGAATAAAGATCTTTACAGTGAATATAATTCATATAAAACCCATCACACACTCAATCTTGAGGGCACAATTTCCGATGCAATTACATATTCAATAGACCCTTTCTTTGATGGCCTTACCGGACATCCAGATGAAGTTAAAAAATTTCTTGAAAGCAATGGAATAGATCCGGATAAAAATATTATTGATCTGACAACAGATGAGAATAAAGCACTTGGAAACAGGCTTGCATTGAAAATACTTGAAAACAACGTTGGTTCTGATGCAATAAAATATCTTGAGGGGGATGTTCTTTATTTTGACAATTTAGGATTCTCATCCAAAGAATTGAATTCAATTATAGATGGCAATGCAAGAATAGGTTTGCAATCCCTGCCGGTTCAGTATTTTCTGGGAGATAACAGCGCAGGAAATGATATGGTGGCCAATGTAAAAATATTCAAGACAAAGTTGATCGATTACATATACAGGGCAAAATCAGATTTGAAGGAGGAAAAATACCTCCGCTATTTTTATGCACCGGAATCTGAAATGGCCGGTCCTATAGCCGGGGCAATAGCTCTCTACACAGTAAAGCCAGATAAGCCTGTAATTGGATTTAACAGCGGCACAGACGACGTCAAAATATCATCCAGGGGATCACGATACTCAGTCAGCAGGGGATTAAACCTTTCTGAAGTAATGAAAACCGCATGCGCTGCTGCCGGAGGCTCCGGTGGCGGGCATGACATTGCAGCAGGTGGAGTAATTCCAAAGGGCAGGGAGAAACAATTTCTGGACGCTGCCAATGAAATGATAAAATCACAGATTAAGATATTTTAAGCTTTAATTGCGTTGTTTCCATATTTAACTTATGTTTCAGTACAATTTTACTTGATGAATATTTTTCCGGAATTATCACATATATCATCAATTAATCCACTTTTTAATAATTATCCGGGCAATTCTATCTATTATTCGGGTGTGGGACACTATTCTAATACCTCCCCATATTGAATAAATTGTGCCAGACATTGGTGCATAACAGTGCATTGCCTATCCTGTCATCCCTTCTCTGTGCCATATTCCATCCCAGCATCTTCTTGTCTGCTGCAAATCCTGATTCTGAATTGCTTCTTTTATGGTACTTTTCAAGGTAATTCATAGTGTCATTGAGAAATTCCCTTATTATAGATTTCCATTTATGTGAACCGTGCAATGTAGAATTCTTCTTAGGTATAATGTATACCTTTGTATCCCCTAATTTATCTACATATGAAGGTGATGAATAATACCTGTCAAGCCTTATAGAATCTATATTAATACCTATTTTGTTGACAATCCTCATTGCATTGTCATATGCATTTCTTTCAGATTTCATGCTTGTTCCGGAGGCTATATACATCCTTGTCCTTAAATCCATAATGGAAAAGGAATATGCAAACAATCTTTTTCTATGCCCTTTTGATTTTTTATCCTTATGTTCTTCCTTTCCAATTTCTTTATTCTCCTTTGCAAGGTCTTTCAACCTCTGTGCATAGGATTCGTAGTTCTTCTTTACTGTTAATGAATAGCCCGTGCCATCGCCTGTTGCATCTGAATTTGCAATATTCTTATTCTTCAGTAACAATACATGGAGATTGAATATGGCCATTACAACTTCATTGTCTGAATATAGCCTTTCTATTGTTTTATATGATACATCTATGCCTGAAAGCATAGAAAATATATCGAGCATATTAACAAACATCCTGTTTGATTCGCCAACAAGCTGTTTTATAAGTATTAATTTCACCCTCTGGGCAAGTAATAATGAATGTGGATGCCCTGGCCTTTTAGCAATATGCATAATGGATACGGCTTTTTCAATAAGGGGATCAAGTTCCTTCATTGCAGTTTTAATTCTCCGTGAAAACTCGGATTCGTATGTTCTCCAGTTTCTCCCCTTTTCCGGATGTTCCTGTACATACTTCTTCCCCAGTATATTGTTTATCTCCTCAAGTTTATACTGTATGTCCTCACTCCTGACAAGACCCATAGATAGATATATATACAATGTATATATACATTACTATGGGAAAAGTGGAAATACATGAGACAACAGAGGTCTCTATAAAAGGAATATATGGATTCATAGAGAGGAAAGTAACAAAGTTCGGATCGGGTGCAAAGGTGGATTGCCCTAAGGAATTTCTCGGCAAAAGGGTTTACATTGTAATAACCAGGGACGAATAATAGTGTCCCACACCCCTATTATTCTAAAAGCTTATATAGGCTGATAGGTTATTATTAGTTGGGTAGTTTTATGTCGGTTTATAATGCAGTTGTTTTAAGATCAATAAAAAGAAACATGTCGAGAGTTAAGAATAAAAAGTTACCTACAATAGCAGGCCATAAGCTATTGTATGAATGCAACTTAAGATGCAAAATGTGTCCGTTCTGGAGGAGGCCAGATAGCAAACTTCTGTCTATGGAACAGGAAATAGCAATGATGGAAAAACTGAAAGAGGGTGGAGTGTCATACCTTGGATTTGAGGGCGGTGAGCCCCTTCTTAGAAATGATACCCCGGAAATATTGAAAGAAAGCCACAAGAGATTTCATACATCCATGGTAACAAATGGATGGCGCCTTGAGAAGAAAATAAATGAAATACACACTTCTTTAGATTTCCTTTTTGTCTCTATTGATGGAAGCAAAGAGGTGCACGATACCATGAGGGGAATGCAGGGTTCATTTGAGCATGCAGTAAGGGGAATCAATGCATCAAAACATATGGTACCAGTTGCCATGAGTTCAACAATTACAAGAGAAAACATAGATAGCATAGGAGATATACTTGATCTAGGTGATAAGTTAGAAGTCCCGATAAATTTTCAGATAGAATATGACTATTCAACAGCAGAGAAAATATCACCCGAAAAGGAAAAACTCCTTGGCGCTCTGAATATGCTTATTGATAGGAAGAAAGCCGATGGCCCTATAATGAATACTGTACAGTATTTTGAGGCAATAAGGGATTCCTGGTTTTACGGATATAAATGGGAATGCAGGCCATGGCTTACCATAAACATTGACCCGGAGGGCAGGGTTGTGACCCCATGCTATATCATCAACGAATATTCAGGATCTGATTATGTATGGAACATAGACATTAAAAAGATGTGGAACACATTTGACTGGGAACCCTACAGAACCTGCAATAAATGTGCATTATCATGTTACCTTGAACCTTCCCTGTTTAAATGGACAAGGCCGGCAATGGTAAAAAGCAGAATAATAGATGCCACTATAGATTACATAAAATTCAGTGCGTCAAAGAGAAATTTTTAAACTATTTATAAGCCGCCGACGGGATTAACATTAAAAGGTTAAAGCTATAAGCTAAAAATACCTAAATTATTTTTTTTCTTTATATACTCACGATCCGGTTTTTGTAATATAAAAATACAATTATATAATCGCATGATTATTTTATAGTTTTAAGCCAGGTTAAAATTTAACCCTTGAGTTATAAAAAATATGGCCATAATTGCAACTTTTAATCTTGCCTTAATTTTCATACCCTATAATGCCATTTTACAAGGCAATTTTACAAGGCAAAGTCATTTACTGGTATAACTACACCCTAAAAGTAAGTCATGCTCCAAAATCATAAAGGAAACCTGTTATTTTTTTCCAGGTTATCTGCCAATTTTAACATACATAAAACAACTCATGCAGAAATCTTAACCTTTACCTCTTGATTCACAATTATATAATAATAGGAAAGCAGCCGCCGCCATGTTAGATATTTCATAAAGGATCCAGAGAAAAAAATCTCCATATAGCAATCCCCTATATCCCTCTCTCTTGCGTCAAGCAAATGCGAAAATGCAAAAAATAAGCAAAATCCATTGAAATTATTATGTTTAAAATTTCGTAAATGCAAAAAAATGCGAAAATAAAAGAGATTAACTTCCCCTTAAGAAATACATACAGAAACCGGCATAAACCTGGATTTCACCCAATGGTATATAATTGACATGGAGATAATTCCAACCCTCCACAATATTTTGGTTATATACAGTTATTTAAGGTATGAGGTATTTTTCTATCTACCTTTCTATAAAATATTCAGTTAAACTTATAGTCATGGTTTTCAAAATAAAGCAACCTTGGTTGGGATTATCATTTTCTATGTTAGATTATCCAAAAAAATTTAGCAGGGAGAACTAAAATTGACCTACCTGAGCTTAAGAATGGGATTGAATGTATAAGGTAAATCATGCTATCAAATCATATAATAAAATATACTCTGTAATCTCAAATCTATGAAATCTATTCTATTTACTATTTCATCAAGCTCTTTGTTTTCCTTTGCTATTTCATTTATACCCCTTGACATGTTTTCTTTGAGCTTTTCCCTATCTTTCCTTATATTGTTACAGAGAGCATTCTCAGGAACCATAAAGTTATGGAATTCATTGCTGACTGCACGTTTGCCTGCCTCTGATTCGTCAATGCCTGCTTCCTCCATGATTTTTGACATGGCATCCTCAACTTCCTCTTTCCACCCGTCACTCAGTCTTTTAATAAATAAGAGAATCAGAATATATTTGTAATCCACAGATGTCCGTACTAGATCTGCAGCATTATCCATCAATTTAACCAGATCATTTTTTGTAATTTTGCGAAAACAGTCAACTGCCATAGAACTCTAAAGTATCAGTGCACTCTTATATTTGGAGTATACTATACGTGGTATGTGTCATTAAGAATTTATATGATTTAGATATTGTCTCCATTGTTGGACTCAAATTGTACTGTAACATGATTGACACCGTATTTTGACAGTATTCTTTCGATGTCTTTCCTCACGGAATCAAGTTCACCTATCTGCATCTGAGAAGGTATACTCATATGCAGGGTGGCCACTCTCTGGTGCTGGCATATGTCCCAGATGTGCAGATGATGTACACTTGGAAACTCCTTCCTAATCATCTCTTCAACCTCTTTGACACTGACGGAAGAGCCTTCGAGCAGTATGTTAACGTTTCTCCTGAACATATTGCGGTTTCCGTATAGTATTATGAAGAGAACAATGTAGCTCCCCAGGTAGTCAAGATACTGGCTGAAGAAGTAGAACGGCAGTAGCGAGAATGCCAGTACTATAATCATTATTGCAAGGTCCTGCAGTGTATGAATGAACATAATCCTGAAGTTGGACTTTTCGTCATGTTCAATAGTAACTCCTGCCACTATCAGCAACGGAATGGCTATTATAGCCGATAAGGCGGTGCTGCCACTTGAGATTGGAATGCCGTGTATCAGCAATTCCGTTGTGAGTATTGCAGAATATGCTGAGATTGCAATGAACAGTGTGATAATCGTGATATTCAGCAGTGCCTCGACTCTATGGAAACCGTATGAGTGAAATTCATCCGTAGGTTTATTCGAAATTCGGTTAACCAGGAAAATCATTGATATCGACAAGGCGTCTACCAGACGGTCGGATACCACGGAAAGGGATAGTGGATTATCGGACTCCAGGTAAGAATAGAGGAACAAACCGAGAATAATCCAATATAATAAAGCAGTGATAACATTGTTCTCCGACCTGCTCCACTTAATTTTGGACAGTTTTTTAGTGTAATGTTGAGACACTTCTATTCATCCTCTTCATATTAATTTTCCTGTTTCTCAATCTCCTTTCCTCTTTTTTCTTTATCCCATCCATAAACCTGTTCCTGAATTCCGTTTATTTCTAAGGCTGTTTACTGTTCCCATTATCTCTTTCCTCTATAATTTTTTTTACTCATCGATAACCAGTGCTTGGTCACCTACCAGCCTTTTCAATTTTTCATTCTTTCTGGTATTCATTATCTCCAGATCTGCCGGCTCCATAGAATCCCGTTTTCCCAGATTCTATAAATTTATCCCTCCATTTATAGAAGTTGGCTCCTAATACTCCCATGCCTCCTGCATAGCTCTGCTATACTATTAGTTGTAAATGATTCTATTACTATTCTACCTTTTCATCTGATGTAAATTTCTCCATTATATCACTTCCTCATATTCCACTTGGTAACTGTCCAAATAATAAAGGGTATGCACCACTACACATTAAAATTAAGGAGTTATTTATATACCCCCTGATCTATTTTTTGTTGTCCGAAAAAGAACTCTTTGCCGGACATGTGTTTGCAGGGCATACACCTGTACAGTTGGTGACCGGCTGAGTTGCTGCATCATTTGATGATATCTTTTCCCCTATCCTTATTGTAGTATCTGCAACGCACATTCAGGCAGGTTACAGACTAGACTTCACATGGCTTGCCCATGAGAGGCAATAACGAGGAGGTATCTTAATAAATGTAAATCGGGACGCTGCCAAAAGTTAATTCCGCTTAATACATATGACTTGTCATGAATGCAAATGCGCAGCCTTGGATTCTATCGAAATTGAATAAAGCAGAAAAACGAACGAAATGACTGCGATGATAAACCCAATGGACATAGTGAAAGAGAAAGTATTATTCTGGAAGTTAGAAAATATGAATTCGAGACCGCTTAATCCAGCAAGTAAAATCGAGATTGATGCTATTGCACTTACGACCATCGATTTATAGTCCCCCAGCATCAGGGTCATCATAAATATCATTAATGACAACAGTCCAATAAGAACGCCAATCATCATATGAACCATAAGTTCAGGAATTGAAAACATAATATCCATCATTCCATACATCGGAAAGGCATTGTTATATGAAGGATAGACTGCAAAGAGATTCATCCACATTCCGATTATGAACTGCACTGCAAGAAGAGATAATTCAGCCACTATGGCTATGGACAAGAAGTGAGTGCCCTGCCCATTGAATTGAAACACGTGTCCTCTAGACGTCATGATTTTACCTGTATATTCCAATATCCGAGAGAACTATTAAAGCTTTCCTAAAATGCTATGGCAATTACATTCCGTTAGGTGAATAATTGTATGCCTCTCTGGATCATTGCCTCAAAGTTCATAATTTCCTCTAAGCGGCCTGAATATTTCTTGACGCCTGAGCCGCATTCATCATCTGATCGTTGTATGGAGTATCGCTCAGATTGTCCTCAAGTATCATTCTTGTTCCATCAGCTACGAGTTTATTAACAGTGCTCACTGTCATACCAGGTTTCCTGAAATGTTCTCTCCGCTTTGCAAATACAGCGGAGATCCCATCCGAACCAAAGACAGTTTTCACGTAGATCGGGTTGTCCAGGTTCTGGAACAGGGCAAGCTGGACACCGCTCTGTGCCAGAACATGCCCTGTTGCTGTATTGCCATTTCGTTTCCTCACATTCCTCCTGATCTTCCTGAAGAACCTCTCCATGCCGTTGTTCGTCCTTGGCATGGTTCCATCTGCGTTGTTTGCAAACAGCATGATTTCACGCTCATGGTACCTTTCAATGATGTGTTTCGCAGCCCTGATTATGTGAGGAGCTATGTTCTCATGAAGGTATACTTCCATCTCCCCTATGACCGTGTTGCACTGATCGTGAATGGATGCATCATCCGGAATGTCATCCGACAGATTGCCCTTTTCCGGGATCCGGAAGGCAAATCGAAGCTTCTGGAAGAGCATGTTCACCTCGGAGAGTTTCTTTGCAGTTTCCACTATGCTCTGATCGGTTACTATGCGGCCTATGTATTTCCTTGCACTGCTGATCAGTTCCATGGATTCTTCGCCTGCTGCCTTTTCTGAAAGCTCAGATAAGAGCTTTCCCGCTTCTTTCAGTGAAGTGAAGAAGTTCAGGTGGTTCAGGGAGAACGGGAATCCATAGCCTGAACTACCGTTAACCGAAAGAACCGGTTCAATTATTCTCCTTATGGCCATGATCTCCATCTTTCCCCGGTCGGAACAGAACCCGTTTTCTATCTCTTCCAGTGTATTCTGATCGTAATCAGGCATTGATCTCAGAATGGATTTCAATGCCGATTTTATCCCCTTCCTGTTTATCTTGAGACCGAGATTGTTATGCATGTCCACCATCAGACCCTTTCCAAGGTCTCTGAGAAAGTGCATCAAGCAGATCCTTATGGGCATTCCATGGAAGACCTCTGCAAGGGCGGTGAGTATGCCCGATCTCATATCGGATATGGATCCTGATGGCGATCCGAATCTTTCCTTCACCTTCATCAGGATGTCCTTGATGTTCTCATATGATTCCGAGGCGTATTTCTCCGCATGGAGAGTGAAATTAGATATCGAATCCCTTACAACGACGATCATGTCAAACTTCGAATCCGTCGTTCCGTCTATCTGCAACACATAATTATGCATGGCACCCTTCAGCTTTTTCCAGCTTTCCTCATGAATCCTGGATAATATGCGGAGTGCCATGTTCGTCACATTCCTTGCATGGCTCCCGCTTATTCCCCTCATCCCGCCCTGTTCGGATATTTCCGAGCAGCTAAGTCCATGGATGAACCTGCCCATGGAGGCCTCAATCATGATGTCATTGGCGTATATGCAGTGTGGATTAACGATGGACTTCAGCCTTTCGGATCTGAACATTGTTCCATGTCTTCTGCATCCCATGATTTTATGGACTGCGGTGAACTCGCCCATCTCCCATGATCTGATCGTCCTCCTCTCCGTCTTGTATTCCACAAGACGGGAATGGCACTGAGGGCAGACAGTGCGATCCGTCCGGAATATGATCTCCGAGATCATTTCAGCCTCAGGAAGGTCTTCTTCAGCTTGAGATCGTTCTCTATCATGATCTTTGTTATTGGCCATGAATCATACTCGATCCCGATCTTCTTCAGGATCGAATCTATATCCTCCTGGCTTATCTTCTTGTCCAGGAGCCTTTTGATATAGGGCAGTATGTCCTCCAGTTTGATCTCATTCTTCGAATGCAGGTCCTTTCCAAGGTATCCAACATACTTCTGCACAACCTTTCCTTTCACACGCTTTTCGTCAACAAGGCTGTAATAGGTATTTCCATCCTTTCTTGTTACTTTTTTAGGTCTCACTGTCATGTGGACTGTAATTACATCCCACAATATAAATGTTTCGGTACGCCGTATTTTACGCAAGAAATGATACAAAACATTGCTATTCATCTAACGGAATATAATTGCCATAGCTAAAATGCTATGCCGGACATTGACTGTCTGTGCTGTATATAGTATTTATACCAGTAATTAACATGTCAGAATTCTATGTTTTAACAGATTTTATTGATTGAAACAGTTTATCTGTATATGGATTGTCTTTTATTCTGCTGTTTATTATCATATCAGTGCCCTTTTCAACAAGCTGTATAATCTTTTTATGTGTCATTCCATTATTCCCGTATGGCATAATGTGCTTTGCCAGTACTGAAGCAATATTGTTGTTTCCAAATACTGCCTTTACATAATCCTTATTCTCTATTGGTGTGTCCCCTCTAAATTTGGACACTTATGATGATATGGTTAGATTAATAAAATCATTTATTTTGCTGTATCTCCATAGGCGAACCTTATCATCATATTTTTACAGTATATCCGTGTGATTTTTACTGGGTTACTAGGTAAATTATGTTCTGGGAATGGTTAATCCCTATCTTCGTATATCTGCCAATAATCGCGAATATAGCACACTTTTGGGATATTATAATATTTTTATATATTCTCAATTATAACCGTCCTAAATTAAGTGGAATAGATCATACTCCCTCCTTTTATTATCAATATCCGGTGATACAAGCCTCAATTCCAATCCATTCCTGAACCCTACAATCTTAGAGTTGAACGTTTCCTCTTTTATTACAGTATAATCGGCATTCTTCCTGAGCCTTGAAACAAAGTTAATATTATTCTCCTTTAATTCCTTAAGCCTGTCATAGCTATAGTACCCTAAATCAAATGTTAAAACAGTATTGCCAGACATGTATTCGTTTATATGCCATAACAGATCATCAAATACTTTGGAATCATTTACATTTGCAGGTGTTATTATTGCCTTCAATGGCAATGCATAGTGATTTGTTTTAGCTGCAATATGGATCTTTATCCCATTTCTCCTTTTCTCCCTCTGGTATATGCCGGAACCATTAACCATTGTTTCTATAAATGTAGAATCTATTGCCAGAATACTGTATAGTTTGTCAAGATAATCATGGTATATATCATACCTGTGTGCCTTTATGAATGTGTTTAAAAGGCTGTAGAATACCTTCTCAGATATAGTGTATGGCCTTTTATTGTTGAGCTTTGACAGCTGTGATTTGCTTATTCCATTGTTATATGCTATATCTGTAAGGTCATTCTTTTTAATTATCCCTTTTGCTAATATGGATAGATGTGCTGACAGGTTAAACTTCTTAGAATAGCTGTCTATGCCTATTCCTTCAACCTTTGATTCCCTTGATATTTTATTGCAGTGTTTTTTAAGAATTTTATTGACATGCTTGAACATGATTATAAATTAAGGCTCTTCGCACTTTCGTATGGGTAAATAAAAATGATAGACCGCAGAGAGGCTTCATTTATTGGGTTTTATCGCTCATCATAAAAGACTGGTCTCGCTGGGCATCCGCTAACTCCCACTGACCTTAAAAAACCGGCTTTCCTTGTTATCCCATTGATGGGGACCCACATGAAAGTGGGAAGAACCTAAATTAAATCATAGAATAAATATGATACGGTCATACATAATGGTTAAATACTGGAAACTGGTATGTTATTATTGGAATTGTTTTTGAGATTATTGGTATCATAGCTTTTTTATTGGCAGGTAATGCACCAGAACTATTTCTAGCAAGGGCTATGCAGGGTTTAGCAAGTGGTGCAATATCTGGTCCAGCAGGTGCATTATTATTTCATTATCGTGGAAAAACAGGTGCAATCCTAACATCTTTTTCAACATCATCAGGAATCGCGGTGGGGCCATTACTTGGCGGTTTTATGGCTGAATATTTACCTTTCCCTTTAAAACTGGTATATATTATCTCATTAATAATTACTATAATTCCTTTTATTTTTATTATTCCTGTAATAAATAGATTCAGAATAGATAACAATCATAATGTTTTTAAATTCCATTTTCCAAAACTGGATATGGAAGCAAAGAATTTATTTATATTAAGTGCAGCCACAGCATCTATTGCCTGGTCTATTACCGTATTTTATTTGTCTTTGTCACCGTTTTATATTATAGAGTTATTGAACATTTCAAATATAGCAATAACAGGTTTATTAGTATTTTTGATGTTAGTAATATCTTCAATAATGCAGATTTTATCAATGAAAATTAATATATTTAATTCTTTAACTATTGGGATAATTTCTATTATTATTGGCATTATCCTCATTATTGTATCATTGCCGTTTAAATCTATATTAATTTTTAGTGCAGCAACAATCACGATTGGAATAGGGGGCGGATTTGCCTTTACAGGAGCTACCAGGGGAATCAGGACAATTGCACCTCCATTAAGAATGGGTAATGTTTTATCAAATTATTATATGATACTTTATTTCTGTATGGGATTTTCTGATATTATTCTAGGACTTATAGATAATATGTTAGGATTATTCAATGGGATTTTATATTATGGTTCCAGTTTAATAATTATTTCATTAGTAATTATAATATTTCTATATAGGCATAGAATGAAAATAATTATAGATTAATATCGTTTTATATTAGATTTTTATTATATAAATATTATTGATTTTTATTTCTCACCATTCCTGGATTCTTCTTTGAATCTCTTCAGCAGCTCCGGATCCTTTAAAATTTCTTCCAGGATTTCCTCAATCATTTTATTTTTGAATCCTTCCGGGGCTTTTTCCAGGATGCTCTTGGTCATTCCAGGTATAACAGAGGAGCTTTTCAGTGTGGACACAATATTGTTTTCCTTATCCTTGTATTCCAGGGCCAGCTTCTCATTGAATGGCATAAAGCAATTTGTGCAGTATAATGCAGTTGAAGCGTTTAAATGGTCGCATCTCGGGCATTTCTTAGGCTTTTCCTCTATTATCCGATCCTCATCTACATGTATTCCATAGGCTTTTAGGATCGCATTATCCTGGCCCCTTCCAGACAAATGCACATATATTGCAGTCATCTGGCTACCATGCACCCATCCCATTTGATTCTCACGTGGTGCTTCCGGAACTTTAGAAGCCAGCATTGAGGCCCTGGTATGCCTGAACAGATGCGGATATATCCTTTTCTCTATTCCTGCACGCCTTCTCACATTAATAAATAATCTTCTGATAGCAGTATATTGCAGCTGCTTATGCATGGTAGTACCCTGCAGGCCGGTAAAAAGGTATTCATCCCTGCCATCCTTGGTTTTTAAGTAATCCCTCAGGTAAGCGATTGAATCTCCTATTATCCTTACACTGCGGTTTCCCGTCTTTCCATGCACATGCAATAATGCACCGTATTCATCATAAACAACATCTTTTATCCTCAGGTCCAGTATTTCCCCTATCCTGCACCCTGAATCGTATGGAATGGAGATAATTGCCTTATCCCTGGCATTGTTGCAGTTGTTAATCATTTCATCTATATCTGCCCTGGTAATAAGATCCATCTTCTTGTCATGGCTTGGCTTCCGGCTAACTTTAAGATTTGCCATATAATCGGGTAGTGTGCCAAATTTCCATCTGTAGAACCGTTTCATCACGTTTTCATAATCAATTAAAGTCTGGTCCGTGTATTTTTTCTTGAAGTCCAGGAGCATTGTTATAATTGCCCTCTTGTCCGGGTTAAGGAACTTATCCTGAAGATTGTTGTAAATAATCCTTAGCTTTGTCAAATAGAATAATTCCCTGAAACCTGTTATGCCTGTTATCTTGACTTCATCAACAAAATCTAATATTGCATTCCTGGCTTCTGCGTTTATCTTCCCTAATCTTGTATGCTCTGATTTTATATCCCTTTCTACCCCATATATTGCCATTACTTTGCTATTGATACAGAGGGATTTAACCTTTTAGCAGTAAGCCGCCGACGGGATTCGGTCCCGCGACCTCGTGCTTACCAAGCACGCGCTCTACCAGGCTGAGCTACGACGGCATTAAAGGTTAATGTTTAGTATGTATAAATTATTTTTGAATTTCACCGGATAAGTATTAGTACCATCTTATTGTTTTCACCGGTCTCAAACATGCCGTAGATGCAATTCCATTAATAAACTGTGTTGAAAGCTATCCATAAATAATTTTAATTGCTAATCAATCTGCAATAGAAGCTAGAAAATAAAGTGCATTATTTTATCGATATGAGCGTAATAGCTTTTTCAGGACATGCTTTAACACAATCTCCGCAGGAATGGCATAGTGCCGGGTCAATAACATACGCCTGTTTGCCACCATGTGCCCTGGCTTTCAATTTTCCAACCAGTGACATATTCTTTTTGTCTTCATCCTTCAGAGGTATTAATTCAAAAACATTGTATGGGCAAATAGAAACACATTCGCCCTTTGCTTCGCAACTGTTTCTGTTTATTGACGGTATCACCAATCCGGTTGTTTTGCAGTTTTCATTAATGTTGTTTGCCATTTGCAGCATCCTTTTCCATATCTATGCTACCTGCGTAAATATATATTTCTTTTTGCCTGTTATGATTACATATCGCCCAGAATGATATGCCACACTAAATGCCAGGCCATTTACAATTCGCAAAAAAGTATATGGATAACACATTTTGTTACCCCCAGCAGGCTTAATAAAGTGTTAAATACTTATTATCAATAATAATTATACATGATTAGCCAGGACATAGAAGCAGACAATATTAAACGCCAATGGATAGATTTCTTCGACCGTTATGACTATAATGATCAGATTAACAAACTCAGAAGCGACTATCCGGATATAAAATCACTATACATTTCATATAACGATTTATCAGGCTATAGCACCGATTTTATTGAAGGGCTGATGAAGGACCCATATTATTATCTTACAATTGGGGAATTTTATATAAAGGAAACATTGGGAATTACATACAATAAGGTCAGGAGGATAAATATCAGATTGGTAAATGTCCCTGAAATTATTGGTATAAAATATGATATACGCAATGTAAGGAGCAGCAATGTAAATTCATATATCTCAATCAACGGAATAATAAGGAAAAATACAGAGGTATTGCCAAGGCTCCAGAATGCAGCATTCAAATGCCCCGCATGTGGCGAACTTACCATAGTCCCGGAAGACATACAGAAACTTTTTGAGCCTACAGCGTGCCAGGCATGCGGATGGAACAAGGGAAAGCTAAAACTAATCCCTGAGGAATCAGAATTTGTTGATACACAGAAACTTGAGATACAGGAAAATCCGGATACAATAGATAGCACTTCACAGCCACAGAGGATTACACTGATAATAGAGGATGACATTACTGGAAAGATATACCCCGGTGACAGGGTAACCGTATATGGAATACTGAAGGCAGATGAAAAACATATTGGAAATACAATGCTGACTGAATATAATATATATTTAAATGTAAATAATTTCAAGAAGGAAACCAGAGATTTCGAAGAAATTAAAATAAACGACGAGGATGAAAAAAAGATAAAGGAACTGGCAAGGGAGCCAAACATCATAGACCGGCTGGCAAAATCTATAGCACCATCAATATACGGTTTAGACGTTATTAAAAAATCACTTGTATTACAGCTTTTTGGTGGCGTCAGGAAGGTAATGAAAGATGGAACTCATATAAGGGGGGATATACATATACTCATGATAGGAGACCCGGGTACCGCCAAATCACAGCTTTTAAGGTATATGACTTTCATCTCACCGAGGAGTGTATTTGCTTTCGGGAAAGGTTCAAGTGCTGCAGGATTAACAGCAGCTGCAGTAAGGGATGATTTTGGTGAGGGCAGATGGACGCTTGAGGCAGGTGCCCTTGTTCTTGCAGATAACGGTTTCGCGGCAATAGACGAACTTGACAAAATGGATAAAAACGATACCGCATCCATGCATGAAGCTATGGAGCAGCAATCTGTTACCATATCAAAGGCAGGCATAATGGCCACCCTTAAATCAAGATGCTCTATACTTGCGGCTGCCAATCCTAGATTCGGCAGGTATGACCCCATGAAAACCATAGCTGAACAGACAGAATTCCCACCACCCTTGCTTTCCAGGTTTGATATAATTTTTAAATTAATCGATACGCCTAACAGGGAAATAGATGACAAACTGGCAGAACATGTACTTAAAACTAACCGGCTCGGAGAGATATACAGGAGTCTGGAAAACAACAATCTTGAGATCGATATACCTGATGAGGAGAATTTCATAGCAGAACTGGACAAAGACCTGATAAGAAAATATGTGTCATATGCCAAAAATAGAGTGTTCCCAAGGTTGAGTGATGAAGCCATAAGCATATTGAAGGAAGAGTATGTAAAAACCCGTGCAAGTGGCATAGACTCTGTGCCCATCACCGCAAGGCAGCTTGAATCAACAATAAGGCTTGCAGAGGCAGCGGCAAAGGCAAGGCTCTCACCTATTATCACCGTTGAAGATGCACTGCTTGCCAAGGGAGTTGTTGATTACTACCTTAAGGAAGTATCGGCTATGAACGGTCAGGTGGATATTGATATACTTAACACAGGAATAAGTACAAAACAGAGGACCGAACTTGAAGTAATTCTGTCCGTGATTAAGGAAGCTAAAGAAAACAGTGGGGATCAGAAAAAGGCACCGGAAATTGAAACAGTAATAGAGATGTTAAAGCAAAAAGGAATCAGCAGGGAACGGGCCGAAACAGACCTGGCAAGGCTAAAAAGTGATGGGTTTATCTATGAGCCTTCAAATAAAAGGGTAGATGTGATCTGAGTGAATAATATAAATATGAAAATACTCAATATAAACGGGGAGGTCATGCTGGCCGCCGCTGATAGTGAGCTTATCAATAAAGACCTACGGGAGGGAAAGCTTCATCTGAAAATTAAGCCGGAGTTTTATGGAGAAATGAAAGTATCAGAGGAGACATTTCTTTCCTCCCTTGATATATGCACCATAGCAAACCTTGTAGGTGAACATGTGGTAAATGCAGCTATTGATGCAAATTATATTGAAAAGGATAACATAATAAAAATTGCCGGGGTTCCACATGCACAGCTTGCAAAAATTGTGTAATGCTATTGTGCACAGGGCTCCTGAATATAATGGTAAAGGATATATATAGTTAAATAATAGGGAATAACTTACACTTAACAGGATGGTAATATGGCTGATAACAAAAAAGATAATGAAAATTTTCAGTATATTGTTCGAATTGCGAATAAGGATATAAGAGGAGAGAGAAGGATGGACCTTGGTCTGGCCGATATTAACGGTGTAGGCGAAAGGCTTGCAAATATTCTTATTAAGAAACTTAATCTGGATCGTAACAGGCAGATAGGAGACCTGTCTGAGGATGAGGTTCTCGAAATCCGGAAATATGTTGAAAGCAAGGAATATGAAGGAATGCCTGTATGGCTTTTAAATCACAGGAAAGATGTAGCAACCGGGAAGAATTTTAACCTTTTATCCAACGATCTTATTCTTAAGATTAATGATGATATAAACCTGATGAAAAAAATGAGGTCATATCGCGGGCTCAGGCACGAGCAGGGGCACAAGGTAAGGGGCCAGAGGACACGTTCGAATGGCAGGCATGGATTATCAATGGGTGTTATCAGAAAAAGGCAGGAACAGAAAAAATAAGGTGATATAATGGGAGATCAAAAATTTCAGAGAAAAAGATATTCAACCCCAAGGCATCCCTGGGAAAAAGAGAGAATAGACAGTGAAAGGCAGGTTGTAGCAAAATATGGATTAAAAAATAAAAGAGAATTATGGAAGGCTGAAGCTATATTATCTTCCTACAGGGCACAGGCAAGAACTCTTCAGGCAAAGGTCAGGTATAACGATCCTATTGCTGAGAAGCAGTTCCAGCTTTTACTGAAAAAGCTGGATAAGTTAAGCCTTTTAAGTGAGGGCGCAACGCTTGATGATATACTTGCGTTAAACATAGAAAATATTCTGGATAGAAGGCTTCAAACACTGGTATACCAGTTAAACATGGCTACAACCATGAAGCAGGCCAGGCAACTTATTACCCACGGGCATATTAAGGTGGGAGACCATATTGTAACAATACCCAGCATTGCAGTTTTGAAAGGTCAGGAAGACAGTATTACATACAGTGAAAAATCACCCTTTTCAGACGATAAGCATCCCATAAGGCTTATACTGGCTGGAATACAGGAAAGGGAAGACAAGGAAGAACCGGAAAAAGCAAGCAAAGGTGAAGCTCAATGAATAAAATTGGAATTGCACATATATACGCATCCCAGAATAATACTATAATACTGATAACGGATCAGACCGGATCAGAAACAATAGCAAAATCCACCGGAGGCATGGTGGTAAAGAACGATAGAGAAGAATCAAGCCCATATGCGGCAATGAAAGCATCAGATATCATTACAGAGAAACTCAGGGAAAAGGAAATTACAGATTTGATTATAAGGGTCAGGGCTCCTGGTGGAAGCAGATCAAGAATACCGGGTCCAGGCGCACAATCAGCTATAAGGACACTTTCCAGGGCAGGATTCAAGATTTTGAGAATTGAGGAAGTAACGCCCACACCACACGATGGAACCAAGAAGAAAGGCGGTAAGAGAGGAAGGAGAGTTTAAGCATGATGAAAATTCTGGAACTAAAGGATAATTTTATACGTTTTTCCATTGATGGGATTACACCTGCAATTGCCAATTCTATACGCCGTACATTAATAAATGACATCCCGAAATTAGCTATTGAAAACGTTATCTACCATCATGGAGAGATAAGGGACGCAGACGGAAACGTATATGATTCCTCACTTCCATTATTTGATGAAATACTGGCATCGAGGATTGGCCTTATTCCATTAAAGACCGACCTTTCAATGAATTTCAGGGATGAGTGCTCATGTGGCGGCAAGGGTTGTGACCTCTGCACTGTAACATACTCAATTAACAAACTGGGGCCTGGAATGGTTTACTCATCCGATATTATGCCTGTCAACAATCCGGAACTAACTGTAACAGACCCATTAATACCCATTGTAGAACTTAAAAAGAACCAGGCCATGCTTGTAACATGTGAAGCTATACTTGGCAGAGGAAAAGAACATGCAAAGTGGCAGGCAACATCCGGTGTTTCCTACAAATATCACAGGAATTTCCACGTCAATAAGGCTGCACTGGATAACTGGCAATTTTATAAGGACACATGCCCGAAGTCTGTTTTAAGTGAAAACGATACTACAATATTATTTACAGATGATATACCATGCAGTTATCTTTCACAGTTAATGGAGAGGGATGGCGTAGTTGTAGAGGAAGACAGTACTAAATTTATTTTTAAATTTGAAACAGACGGCTCATTAAAAGCTTCTGACGTTTTAAGCTATGCATTGCATAGACTTGAAAATAGATTTACAGCCCTTATGGAAAGCTTATCAGATTAAAATTTTTTTTTAAAAATTATATTATAATATAAATAACATATGAACCAGTGCTGGATATGATTCATAGGCCACGTATATTCCTACAAGTATAATTATTATGGAGAACACTTTTCTTAATGTTCCTTTTCTGCCTCCAAGGTTTACAGATAATTTTGTTCCAAGATACCCGCCGAATATTCCACCTATTACATATACTATTGCAACAAGGAAAAGTACATCGCCTATCATGCCACTGCTAATAAACTGAAGCCCGGGGGCTACTATGGAGTATCTAATTGCCGTTACAATGCCAAATGTGCCCACTGCGAGCAGAGATGTTCCTATTGCCATGTTTATTTTAATTTTTGATGATGCCAGGAGCCCAGGGACTATTAAAAATCCACCTCCTATGCCGAAAAATCCTGATGCAAATCCGACTATCAACGAATATCCGGATACTTTGCCGTACTTTGTTTGTTTTGCCAGTTCTTTGCAGTCCTCATTGGGTACAGCCCTGCATTTGCTGATGTACATATAAATGCCGATAATGATCATAAGCATTGAAAAGAAGAATAAAAGCTCCCCACCTTTTATAATGAGGCCTATGGTTGACCCAATCAAAACCCCTACGATTCCAACCAGGGCAAATACTCCTCCCAGTTTAATATTTGCGTTTTTCTTTCTAAGATGCTGTGCAAAATTTATGTACGCTGTAATTCCTACAGCCAGTGCCGTTGTTCCGATTGCCAGATGCGGGTGATTTATACCTACAAAATATATGAAAAGAGGAACAGCAAGGATTGACCCACCTCCACCTATAAGTCCCAGGCTAAATCCCACTGCGATTCCGGATATAATTGCAAGGATATACTGGATTAATGTTACGTCTATCATTATATCAGGACATTATTACATATTACTATAAATATATATTCATAATTCAACGTAATTATTCATGTCAGTGTAAAATTATAAAATAAATCCATATTTGTGAATTATTAATTTTCATGAAGGAGTGTGCTCAGCCGATATAATGCCTTTCCAGCATTGGAATTGTCTATAATTATCCATATTTCAGTATCCAGCCTGTATATATTCGTAAATTTAATTCCATACGTCATGAGATAATCGGTTATCAGAAGGGTAAGCCCGGGAGTAAACGATGATTGTTTTGGGAGTATTATTTTGATCAGGGCAATCTTGCTCTGCTGATTCCCTGTATTGGCTATGCATATGTATATGTTTGACTCTTTCATCACCAGGATAGAGTTTTCCGGGATTTTTTTTATATCATCAAAATAAAGTATACTGTATTCATATTCTATTGTGAGAGAAGACCTCTTAAGTATTTCAAGATCATCAGTATACTCGGGCTTCTCAGTTTTCATATTTGCAAGGACCTTCACAATAGTATTGAATTTTACATTTTTTCCCGTCATAGCTTCAACTTTATCCTTTATATTTTCAGCTATTTTGGTATAATTGCATAAACCACTTGAAATTGCCATTGAATAGATAAGATTGTTTGATACTATCACTTTTACCGAATCAGATACTTTTGCCATAAATCTTCATTATATACATGTATAAATTCATTGCCATTGAAAATATTCATATATATGCTATTATGTGATTCACATATATTCATTTTGCAATCCAATAACAGAAAGTACACCGGCTTTGGCCATGAAATGAATGTGCAAATTATATACACATGAAATACAGTTATTAATGCATGCACACTGAATGCATTATTGATCCGGCAGAGCCTGTGTAACAGTTTTGGAACGTTCCTTTGTTCCGGTTAAGCATGGCAGAAGCAAAAGGTATATAAATTTATTAACACAGCCTATTTTTATAATAATAAACATAAAATTAATTAAATGCTATATAATAGATGAAAGTACCGGTGTGTAAATGAAAATAGGAATTATAGCTAGAATCAATTGCCATTCATGCATTAAAATTGCAAGGCGCATAATAGAGTTGATTCCGGAATCATGGGAATTGGTGCTTGAAGATAAACTTGCAAAAGCCTTAAACAGGAAAGGTGTTAATTTCAAAGACATTGATGCCGATATAATAATTGTTGTAGGGGGTGACGGAACAATTCTCAGGACTGCACAACTTTCCAGAGGAAAAATACTTGGGATTAATGTTGGAGGATTGGGATTCCTCTCTGAAGTTGAAATCGGCAATATTGAAGAATCAATATACAATTTAATTAAGGGAAATTACAAGACATATGAAGTAATGAAATTAAATGTGTATGTAAACGACCAGCTTTTCGGGAAAGGCATAAATGATGTTGTCATACATACGGCAAGAATATCAAAGATAAGGAAATTCAGCGTTTATATTAACGACCGCTTTATGGAAAACACAAGTGCAGATGGTGTTATAGTGGCAACACCTATAGGGTCAACATCATATTCATATAGTGCAGGTGGCCCTATACTGATACCTTCATTGAAGGCTATGGTTATATCTTATATTGCACCATTTGGTTCAAGGCTCAGACCCATTGTGTGCCCTGATGATAGCAAGATAACAATAAAAATTATTGGCAGGTTCAGCTCTCTGGTAATAATAGATGGCCAGAGGGAAGCCGTTGTGAACGGGAATGATCGTATAGATATCAGGGTTTCAGATGAAAGACTGACATTTATAGAGCTAAAAAATTCATTCTATGACAGGTTAAGGGAGAAACTGATTAAAGATGTGGTCAATTAGGGAAAGAACGTTGAAGATGATTATGGAAGCATCCCGGGATGCACTTCCGAACGAATTTGGAGCCCTTCTAAGGGCAGAACACCAGATAATATATGAAATAGCGCTGGTTCCGGGCTCTATCAATGGCCCTGTACATGTAATATTCAGAACATATACCATGCCACTTGATTTTTCATATGTAGGCTCTGTACATTCCCATCCATCAGGCAATACACACCCATCAGACGCTGACCTGCATATGTTCTCCAACACCGGCCCTGTCCATATAATAGTGGGTTATCCATATAATATGAATAACTTTTCAGCATATACGAGGAATGGAGACCCGTTAAAACTTAATATCATTTAATATTTATATCGCAATATTCCGCAATAACCACCAAATTGTTTTATTATATCACCGGATTCTGTGTAATCGCTAATAACATGTATATTGATTCCTGTTGCCTCATTGAGAAGTTTCCTGGTTTCAGGGTCTTTGAATTTTGATTCAGATATAAGAATATCCTCGACCATATTCATTCTGGAATACTTAACAAGTTCATCATATCCATATATGCTTAACCCTGTTTTATTTAAATTAATGAGAAAATTCTCTATAAGCTTTTCATCTGCAGCCAGCCTGGCACCTTTTAAAATATCGCCTGATTTTTTATCAGCCATAAATTCATATATGCCACGTTTTCCATTATCCGTTTCCGGAAAATCGTGAAGTGCTATTCCATTGAAAAACGGGTCATCCATTATTTTTTTGTATAACTTTGTGTGTTCAAATCCCGGGCCAAGTATGATTATTGACGCAGGATTTTTTATATTTTTTATAGATGCAATTATTTCTTTATAGTATCCAGGATCTTCACCATTTGAACCATAATCCTTACCTGATTTTTTAGAAGATATATCTGCTATTTCCTGGATGCCATATGATTTCATCAACGCTATGATGCATGATTCATCATCCAGTGAAACAAACACTATACTGTTTTTATAATAATTCTCTACAGCTTCATTGAGGAATCCCCTTTCTCCAGAATCCAGGGTCTTTATAATAGTTATTTCATCATCTACGCCTATCATTACGGATTGATGGCTGCCGGAATTTTCACCTTCCAGTATTTCACCGAGAATTTTGAGATTATCCGTATAGGGAAGAAAATCTATTTTTTCAACGTTTAACTTTATATTTATTTTCTTCCTTTCTGTGGCTTTTGATCTATTTAAATCGGCATTCTGTTCCTGGCGCCTGAAAACCGATGTAATAATCTGATCGCCCCTGTCAAGTATATTCTTTAAATACCATAAATCATCTATAGTATTTATCATAAGAACCAATTTTGATTCTTTAGGGTTATCTTCTATTATTTTCAATAACACCTAATTTCATATTTGATTAAAAAATTTAACCTTTTATTATACTGTTGAGCTGTGACAATATTCTGGAATAATGGGAACCTTCCCAGTAATATTTTCCGCATCCAGGACAAAATTTAACAGTGTCATATCTGGATTTTACAAGATCATAGCCGGGCCCCATTGTTTCAGTTTTAACAGTCTGAAGTATAGTATTGCATTCTGGGCATCTTGAGAAAAACAGTTCACGATCAGGTGGAAACATAGTTACTACCTGCTTTAATTGCTCCTTAAAATCAGGGCTGTCAAGGAATATGGAATTGCTATACCTTTTATAAAACTCGTAATCCCTTGTGAGCAGTATAAGGTTTTCCTCCTTGCATTTTTTAAGTATATCATTATCGGAATGGCACTGCGGATAACCTGTATCATATCCCATTATCCTCATCCATTTGCATGTCCTGCCAAGCATATGGTCAGCCATAAATTTATTCATCTCTCCACCGTGGCGATATATCATTTTTTATCCCTGCAAGGTCAAGCACCCTTGCCACTACAAAATTCAAAAGGTCTTCCACGCTTGATGGCTTATTGTAGTATCCGGGAACAGCCGGTGCTACTATCACATTATTCATTGACAGTTTCAGCATGTTCTCAAGCATTATCGTGCTGAATGGCATTTCTCTTGGCACCACTATAAATCTACGTCTTTCTTTCATAGCTACTGTAGCCACTCTCGTTATAAGTGTATCTGATATGCCTGCTGAAATTTTAGCCAGGGTAGATGAAGAACAGGGGATCACTACAAATGTATCAAAGAGAAAGCTCCCTGAGCTAATTCTAGCAGCTATATCTGAATCGTGATAATAATAATCTGCAAGGCTTTTAATATAATCTATAGAATAGTCTGATTCAAGTTTCATAACCTTCTTTGCACTTTCTGACATTACCAGGTGAATTTCCATATCTTTTATGTTTTCAAGAAATTTTACTCCCAGGGCAGTTCCGGATGCTCCAGTTATTCCCACCACAATCTTTTTCATAGCTTATAAATATGGTTTAGTTGGATATTACTTTTTCCTGTTAAACACATAATACAGAGCTATCATGCCTGCAATTATTGCAACAAATATTCCAACATACAGATATTGAGTAGATAAGGGCTTAACTACTGGTTTAGAGAATGAAAATCCTGGATAAGCACCTGCATTTAATGCCTCGATGTCTGTATATCCCTTAACCTGCGAAGACATGTTTTTCGTTTCATTGAAAGCCAGGGTCATATTTTTTAATGTAGGTGTTCCTATGCCTGATAATGCATTTATAAACTGAAGCCCGTAGGGATTCATCCCTGTATAGCTTAGATCATAAACTATTAAACACTGGGTTGATGTATTGAAACTGTATTTCACATAGTGCGTGTTGTCTATTACAGATGAAAAGAAAGCCGTCCAGTTTGAATCTGATATAGATTCATTTGTACCATTATAATTATAACTGATTGACGGCAGAGATGTGGGGGCAGCTGGCAATGTTACAGGGGATGCTGAGGAGGCAAATGGAGCCATAACCATAACAAGTGAAATTATAACTATGATAGCTGGAAGATACTTTTTCATTTATCCTGTATATTAATTTAGGTTTAAAATCTTTTTCTTTAGCATGCAGTTAAATTTTAATTTTTTATGAAAATAATGTCATTAAGTTTTTAAACGAGGATTAATTTCAAGAAGTATATGGAATATCCTATAAAGAAATTACTTACAGTCACATTAATTTTTATACTCGTTATTTCATCACTTGCAATTCTGGATACAGCCCAGAATCCTGTAATTAGTCCTGTAAACAATTCTGATAATAAAAATTCCACATCTCAAACTATAATGGCTTACGTACCTACTGGCCTCAAATCATACGTAGGAAACCAGCTAAATTCAACAGGCATTCCATACAGTTATTATGGGAATCTCCTGAATGTCAACGATTCAACGCAGAAGGGCACAATATCCTATGTTTTCAGTGAGCTTAACCGCACACTAGGTATAACATATTTTACATTCAATAATTCTAATGATTTCATTCCGTATATTCAAAATCCATCCTATCAGGCCAGGCCATATTTACCATCAAATATCTACAATGCATATGATATAAATTATACACATAATGAGGGTTATTATGGAAATAATACTACAATAGTTATTGTTGACGCCTACGGAGACCCGACACTTAACTATGATGTTAGTGTTTTCGACAATAAAACCGGGTTGCCTCCAATAAATCTTACAGTAACAACCCCTGAAGGCGCAATAACATCTACAAATTCCCAGTGGGCTTCTGAAACAGCTATTGATGTAGAGTGGGCACATGCTATAGCACCTGGTGCCAAAATAGACCTGGTACTATCACCGGGTTCAGGATCAAGGCTTCTTGATTCTGTGGCTTATGCCGTTACCCACAAATTAGGAAATATAATTTCTATCAGCTGGGGAGAGGCAGAAAGTGATCTCTCACCTCATACTCTAACGAGCCTTAACAATATTTATGAACAGGCAGCCGCGAATAACATTACTGTGGTGGCTGCATCAGGCGATCAAGGTGCAAATGATGGTACTTCCCATCTTGCAGTAAATTTCCCGGCATCGGATCCATATGTCCTTGGAGTAGGGGGAACAACGTTAAATCAAATCTCAAGTGGTCAGTATACACAGACTGCCTGGGGTGACATAGTTAACGGAAAAGAAGAGGGAAGTGGAGGAGGTTTTTCCTCCTATTTCACCACTCCATATTACCAGGTAGCCCCAAATTATACGGAGTCCTACAGAGGAGTACCTGATGTTGCTCTCGATGCCAATCCAAACACAGGTGTACTGGTGGTTGTTGATGGCGCAACATCCGTTCTTGGTGGAACCAGTATTTCTACTCCTATGTGGGCAGGGATAATTGCAATAATGGACCAGTACTACGGGAAATCTCTTGGGCTAGTTAATCCCCTGTTTTATAAGCTTTCTGAAACAAAGTATTATAAAAATGCATTTACCCCGATAACATCTGGAAGTAATGCAGGATACAGCGCAGGACCGGGATGGAATCCAGTCACAGGGCTGGGAACACCAAAGGTAAGCAACCTTATAAACGATACTGGCAAAATTATGAATGGATACGGAACTGTGGCTGTTTTCAATAACACTTCATATGCCACCGATATATCTGCCAGTATTAACGTTCCAGGAAATAATGTGGAGCAATTCAATGGAAGCACCTATTATTACCTTGGATTCTACGAAAATCAAACTAATTATATAAAATTCGGAATTTCAACAAATTCTACAGGTTATTATTATAAGTACAGTATTTATGATAATGGAACAGAAACCCGGGGAATCCTACCCGGGGCTCCATCTGCCTACATTGGAATAAAAATTTCCGGGGCAGAAATTTACTTTACAGTTAACAATTCAACTGTGAAAGAATTAAATGTTCCAGTATCGTTTTCAGGTGATTACCATGCTGTTGCAGGTGCACAGCAGGATAATGCAAAAATCAATTTTGTGAATATTTCTAAGGCAACATACAGCAACATAGACATTACCAATGCTACAGGCAGGATAAACTATACTGGAATATACACATCAGGCTATAGCAATATGGGGACTGATTATAGCAATATAACATTTTCATACAACTCTTCAGCGAAATCACTCACCGCATACATGGGAAAGGAAGTAAATAAACAAATATATGGAACAGCAGGCGCTGTACACATCCTGTATAGCATAACTTTTGGGAAAAACTCCACACTAAAATTCAGCCTGAGCAATGGGAATTCTGCAACTTATGCGGTAAATGGAAGCACCAAATTCAATCCCGTTTCTCTATCAGGGGGATATTACAATATATCAGCAACTGAATCCAGTGGCGTTACTTTTTATAGAGAAATACACGTTCCCACCATAAGGGTTGTTAGCGTAACCATAAGCTCAAGCCCATCCTATTATTCTCCACAGTATACACTACTTGTGGATCATTACTTTGGATACACATCCAGTTCAAAAACTATAGATGTTTACGAACTTTCCGGCAACAATAACGCGACCATTAATTCTACCGGCTACTTCACAGCAAATGCCAGTGCCAGTACCATAGGCTTTTTAACACTTAAGCCAGAGAAAGTACTGGTGGACGTTTTTGTCTCAAACGGGAATGCTACTGTAACACTGAACGGGGTTAAAACTAACAGCATAGGGGGCTATCATTTTCTATACGTTACTCCGGACACTACATATATTAATGCAACAGATACAGGATATACATCCCAAAACCAGAGCATGAACTTAACACCCGGACAGAATATCCACATTTCCCTTGTTTTATCCCCCAAAAACTCAAGCTTCAAAGCAGTTCAAGGCACTGTTGAGAACGTTCAATATGGATACGGGCTCAGCAATGTTAATATTACATCAGATGGAAAGACAATAGGGTATACAAATAGTTCCGGCCAGTTTGTATTATTTTTAAACGGAACAACAAATGCAACATTCCATGAATATCTGTATGTTAATAATACTACATCCATATCTCCCGGTTCTTCTCCTGTTGTTTACATGAGCCCGGCAAGTGTATCTGTTCTGGTTATTAATTTCAAAATCACATATTCGCTTCCACTTGGATTTTATTATGCCTTCGTATCCTGGGATAAATATCCATCCACCAACTTTGCAGAATACGTTGTTGCCTATTCCAACAACTCATTAATGTTAAATCCCCACACAGAAGTAATATCCTCAAGGGGCACTGACTTCGGTTTCATTCCAGGTTTAACGCCCGGAAAAACATACTATGTGATTGTAGATGCATATACTCCCAGTGGATCATTCGTTTCATCCAATGAAGTTGCAGTACACTATACAATCATATCATATCTGATAACCCTGTTGATCTTTGCGGGCATACTGGCATATATCGTTTTTATAATACTATTCTTTATACGGAGAAAAAAGAGAAAAAAGATGAATGAAGAGGAATACGATTACTTCCAATATTAAAAAATTATTCTATTTCTTTCAGTATTTCATTTCTTGCTGTATCCATATTTTTTAATTTTTCATATCCTGTTTCAATAGACCTTGTTCTTAGCCCGCAATCCGGATTTACCCTTACCAGTTCAGGAGGCATTATGTTTAAAGTATAATTTATTCTATCTTTAATTAGCCTGACAGGTTCTATGTAGTCAATATGTACATCTGTTACTCCAAGCCCTATGAATTTTTTCTTTGTGTTCAACTGCTGGAAATACTTCAATTCTTCATAGCCTGGCCTTGCAGCATCGGATGTCCCCGGTTCCAGTTTATCCCTGTTCGCGAACTCAAGGTTAAGCCCATCTATTTTTATATCATTCATAACATCATATAGGAGCCTGTAATCGGTACTATAGCACACATGAATGGTAAACTCACAGTTATCTATCCCTTCTACAGATTTATTAAGCGAATCTACCACTATATTCATCTCATCAGGATGGGTGGTTGTAGCAGGTTCGTCAAGCTGTATTTCCAGCTTTCTTCCAGGATATTTTGAATCCCAGAGTTTTTTCAGGTTTTTCATTTCACTGTTGAGAAGTGATGCAAATGCCATTGCTGTTTCGTATCTGTCACTGTAATGTTCATTAAATGACCAGTCCATCATGGTATATGGCCCTGTCACAGGTATTTTTATATTATCATACCCCTTTGAGAGAAGATATTCCAGTTCATCAGAGTGGAAAGATTCTTTAATTGAAATATCCTCCACTATGCTGCCTTTTTTATAATACCTGTTGTCAAATGACCTCACAGGCCCATAGAATTTTATTCCGTCAACTCTATTTGCCTGATGTTCATACATTTCCCAGCGGAACATCTCTCCGCCCACGCCTATATTATCTAACCCTGCATGCCTGAAAAGGTCTATTGTTTCCTCTGTAGCTTTTTCTGATAATTTATAATATTCCTCAGTTCCATATATTTTGTGAAATACGGTACTGAGGTATTTTGGCTTCCTGAAACTTCCTATTTCCTGAGATATTAAATATTTCCCCATTTTATTCACCTATTTTTGACATAAGGTCAAGTTTTCTATCTGCAATGAGTCTTGGCAGGAAATCAAAATATTCCCTGTGGCTAACTATTATCCTGTCAGCATCAAGTGACTCTACCGTTCTGTTTATTTCATTAACATTTTCCAATCTGGTATTGGAGCCATCAATGAGCTTGACACCAGGAACCTTTGAATTTTCCTTTGAAATTTTGAAATTCTCCGGACTGTAATCAGCAATTATAGAGTACAGGTTTCCCTTTATATTGTTTTTGTACAGCTTTCCGGTTGTCACTAACTTTATTTTAAAATCGCCCAGTAAAGAAAGATCAAGGATATCTGATTTTTCATATGGAAGTGGATCGTAAAGTACAAGGTCTTTTAAGCCAAATTCCTTAAGTATGTTAGCATAAACGCCTTCTATTTTTTCCTGGAATATGCCATACGGTATACTGCTCCTTGACATTTTATAGAATGAAAGGGGCGATGGAAGAAAAGCATTAAATCCATTTCCATTGTTAACATATAATGGGAGTGGCGGGTTCTCATTCAAAGGAGAAAAATCTTCCGGGTCTATTGAAATACCTGATATATTATTAATTACCGGCATTCTATAGAAGCTATTTGTCTCTTTAAATCTTGTAAGTGGCCCGAGGTCTATGCCATCAACTATTAGCGATACTGGCCTGAGTATATCATACCAGTTGAACAGTGGATCTGTATGCTCAATGCTGCCCCCCTTCAATAAATCATAAAACATTGCTTTCTCAGATTCTATATTCTCGTTTAATGTAGCATCAGGAATCTTTCCTTTCTCCCATCTGCCAATGTGCAATCTTAATTCATTGGTTTTCGGGTAAATACCATAAACTAATTTATCTATCTGCATGGTGGTTTATAGTCCGATGTTAATAAAACATTTTTGTCAAATATATGATTTTCAGTAATACCATTAAATGTTATTATAATGTTTTAATCAACAACATTTTCTTTTAATTCCATGTAAGGCTCCTCATCGCTTATGCCTATCCTGGCATTCAGTGGAAGTACCATCTGTTCTTCCCCATGTCCAAATGGTGCACCATACAGGGACGGTTTATTTATCTCATTCATAAATTTCTGTACCACATCTTCTATGGATGGCATTGGCTCTTCCTTGTCAAATATGGCTTTGAAATCCCCGAATACAAACCCGTTAAACTGTTCGATAATATGTGCAAGTTTCATGCTGAAGAAATAGCGGTCAATATCTCCTGAAGTTACGTCCGTGTCTTCAATGAAAAATATCCTGTTTGTTGTTTCCGGGATATAATTGGTGCCCAGCAGTGATGCTACCAGTGAAATATTTGTGCCCATGGAATATCCTTCTGTTTTTCCAGGAATGATGTATTTTATTAAGCGATCCCGGTATATATTTATCTCATCGGATTTTCCTGAAAGAATTCCAAGGAATTCCTTAAATGAAGGTTTTGATATATCATCAACATCGGATGCAACCATTGGCCCATGGAATGTGATTAAATTTGAATTCCTGTTTATAGCCAGATGGAGTGCTGTAATATCGCTGTATCCCATGAATATCTTCGGGTTTTCCCTTATGGCTTCATAATCCAGCAATGATAGTATATGTATGCTCCCGTAACCGCCCCTTGCACAGAATATGGCTTTTACATTGTCATCACGGAAGGCTGACATTAATTCCTCTGCCCGGTCCTTGGCAGGTGCTGCAAGATCGTTTCTCTGGTTGAGCTTCTTTATATTTTTGCCCACTGTTACCTTATATCCAAGCTTTTTAAGTTTTGATATCCCCCTTGATAATTTTATCATATCCGGTGCACTTGCCGGTGCAATAACCCTTATTTCATCCCCAGGCTGCAATTTTGGTGGCTTTACCCTATTTTCCATTATCAAACTCCTCCTTTATTTTGTTTAAGCGCTGTTTATCCTGCATGATCTTCAGTATAGCGGAGGAAGCAGCACGTATTGCAATCATAAGATTTTCTCCTGCCCTGGCTGGATTGGCAGCTTCCCTGAACTGGTCTGAATGCCCGGGGAGACCTGTTCCAATTTTCAGGTCAATATGCCCTGTAGGAACCGCAAGGCTGACATTTGCTTCATCGGTGCTTCCACTAGCAGCCTCATCACTATCATCTATATTGAATGCATCAATGCCAATTTTCTCCAGTTCATCATAAAGTACACCATCTATAACACGGTTTGCCTTATACTCTGTGTACATTGGCATCAAATCCTTTATCTCAAGTGTGGTGCCATAGCCATCTGAAATCCCCTTTGCTAGTTTTTTAATTTTCTCTATGAATTCAACCAGAAATGAGGAATCGCTGGACCTCAGGTCAACCTCCATTGCTGCTCTGTCCGGTACCACGTTTGAAGCTTTTCCGCCATCCCTTATTACCATGCCAACAACAATATTTTTGTCACCCTTTGCCCGGTCCCTCATATTGTTAATGGCTGAATATGTTGTGACCAGTGCATCAAGGGCATTGATTCCATAACACGGGGAGGCAGCCATATGTGCAGACCTCCCATGGAAAATAAATTCCATTTCAGAGTCTGCAAGGGCTTTTGAGCCTACTGCCCATCTGTCGTCAGGATGCATGCCGATAACGAAATCTATATTGTTGAATGCTCCTGATTTTGCCATTATGGCCTTGCTTCCAGCATAGGGCCCTATGCCCTCTTCAGATGGTGTTCCGAAGACAACAATTTTTCCACTAGAAATAAAGTTTTTAAGAACTATAGCAGTACCATAGGCCCATGCAGATATTAAATTATGCCCGCACGAGTGCCCATTTGGAAGGGCATCGTACTCCATAAGAATCCCAACAACCGGAGAACCTACCCCATATTCTGCCCTGAAAGCTGTATCCATGCCCATATAGGGATTTACAATTGTAAATCCTTCCTTCTTCAATTCATCCATCATAAGTGTGGACGATTTATATTCCCTGCTTCCAAGTTCAGCGAAATTATAAATCATATCAGATATGGACAGAATAGAATTTTTATGCTGTATAATAATAGAATCTATATCCATAATTCCTAATCCTTAATAGGTTAATATTTTTACCTGAACATTATATTTGTGCTGGAATTAAATCGGACAACCCTTCAAACAATTAAAGTTTATCCAATTTTAATGGCTCCTGCAGGCATTGGCCATCAAAGGTTATCTCCTGTATTTGCAATTATTCAATGAAATATCTTTGCTATGTTGCCGCAGGATTTTGAGATTAACGGGGATAAACCAGAATAATATTATTCGTTATACTGGGTAATTGCTATGGTTCCCAGATCAGCCCCATTTTTTAAGGCCTTTAAAATCCTGACCGGCCTTTTCATAGATTTCATCTCTTCCCTCACAGCTAACCTCAGGGGGTGGAACAGGTCTTCTCCCTCAAGCGATAAGCCTCCGCCTATAATAATGGCCTGCGGGTCGAAGATATTTATGATATTCACTATGCCCACGGCGAGATAATATATAGTTTCCTCGACTATTAACTGTGCAAACATATCACCCGCTCTCCTGGCGGCAAAAATCTTTTTTGCATCTATATCTGCAGGATTCATATCAGAAAATATTGTGGAATTTTTAACTTCACTTATATTCTCTATCACTCTCCTTGCCATGCCTTTCCCGCTTGCAATAGCTTCCAGGCATCCTCTTCTGCCACATCCGCAAATAGGCCCGTTGGGAAGTATAACCATATGACCGAGCTCACCGGCCATTCCATGGCTTCCCTTATAGAGTTTGTTGTCTATGAATATTCCCCCTCCGATTCCGGTACTCAATGTAATATATACAAAATTAGAGAAATTCTTTGCAGCGCCATATAACTTTTCGGCTATGGTGGATGCAGAAGCGTCGTTTTGAAGGTATACATCTACATTAAAGTGTTTACGTATACTGTCTGTTATGTTATAATTTTTTAATCCAATAATATTTGGTGATGAAATAATGGTGCCTGTTTTCGAATCAACCGGCCCTGCAAATATAATTCCTATCTTCGATACCTTTTCAATGCCAGCTTTTTTAATTAATTCATCGCCCATGGATATTAACTGGTCAGTTATGCCCGATTTTCCGTAGTCTTTCATAGTCCTCCTTGTTATTTTTTTCATTATCCGGCCGGTCCCATCACCTATAACAGCAGAAATTTTTGTGCCACCAACATCGTAGCCAAGTATGTACATTATGTGTATATTTTTAGATTACATATAAATATAATCAATAAGCCACTTATAGTATCATAAAAAAAGTATCCTCTGAAGTTTTTGCCAGGGTAACAGAAATTACAGGTTTATACTATCAGGTTTAAAGATCAAAGAAATAATAGTCTCTAATGTGGATGTTAACATGGTTAAAGAAAACTATAAACGTATATTTCTAAATCCCACACCATTATATACTGTGAATATCAAATTTTCTTGACAATTAAGGTAAGCCCCTTTCTTTCTATTATAACAACTTTTTCGCTTCTGTTGACATCAACTCCTATATTGATGGCTTCCCATTGGACTCCATCAATCATTACAAATCCTTTCTCATTTCGCTTCATGGGTGTTACAACATCAGCACTGTGTCCTTTTAAGGATTCGGCACCTGTGTATATTTCTCTCCTCTGTGATTTTAATATCTTGCTAATATAAATGATCAGAAGTATTCCTATAAGAATTATTGCAATGGAGAACATGTAAAAACTTTCTCCAAACGGTGCAGGCGAATATCCCGGGCTTGAGGTTCCATATGAAGACGCAAGAAAATAGATTCCCGCAATGCCCGTAATTAATCCTGATAAAAGGGCTATTCCATGGTTAGTTTTAAATTCCAGAAATATTAAAATTCCTGCAAGGAGAAGTAAAATCAGGCCGAATATTGAAGCATTTATTATATCCGCTCCAAGCAAGCCAAGCCCTATCATAACCACCCCTATTACAGACAGAACTATTGTTCCATGATAAAGGTCAAGAAATACTGCCACAATTCCTATAAGTATGAAGATTCCGGCGATCAGCGGATTGGCTATAAAGCCCAGAAAATTATCATAGACACTCTGGTGAACATATTCTTTTCCATATGCGCTCAGGTTCAACCCTGCCAGCATCGCATTCATCGAAGCAAAATTTCCATCTGATAATTTTATGTTTGATGCCTGGGCAGAAGAATACTCGGAATCATTTAACACCATACTGCTGGCAGCAGTCCCATTTCTATTATGTGCCAGTGCCATTGATTCCATAACATGCCCCATCTGGATAATATCATTCTGTTCCTGGGTGGATGTACCGCCGACAAGGTCAGGCTGCGAGAGCCCGATCATAGTCCCTGGTGCCATGTAAAGCCCGGTTGCATCCATTGTTACATAGGTTGCTGTATATGTGGCAGATCCACCGGGCAGGACATATGCGTATACATTAATTCCTTTATTCTCGGTTGAATTTATGTATTTATCAATATCCAGTGCCTGCTGAAGCATTCCTCCACCGGCATCAACGCTTATAATTACAGCTTTCACACTGGAATTATCTATATTTGAAAGTTCTGACCTGAACATATTTGTTGTACCTGCACTCACTGTTCCCGTCAGGTTTATAAAAAGTACTACTTTGCCATTGCCAGCCTTATACGAATTTTCTGTTTGCCCTGTAGAATGCCCGGCCGATGAAGCTACCATTAGAAGGAAAATAAAAATTATAAGGACTATTATAAGCCCCTTTGGCTTTGTCATTAAATGTATAATAGATTTAAACTATTATATTTTACTTTCAATAGAATAATTATAAAAATAAAGCGGCAGTTTAAATTTTTTCAAGGGCATTTTCAAAATCCTGCAATAAATCTTCTGAATCCTCTATTCCAACTGAAAGCCTTACAAGGTTGTCCGTGATTCCTGATGCTTTCCTTTCTTCAGGTGATAGTGCTTTATGTGTCCCTTCAACAGGAATGGATATCAGGCTTTCTACGCCCCCGAGGCTTACTGCATATTTCGGAATATTAAGATTTTTTATCAATTTATGTGAATTTTCTATTCCACCCTTTACCTTAAATGACACCATTCCACCATAACCCTTCAGGTTTTTCTCAGCAACATCGAAATATTCACTATTTTTGAGACCCGGGTAATAAACCTCCTCTATTCTACTAGACTCGTTTAATACTTTTGCAAGTTCCATTGCATTTTTATTATGCCTTTCCATCCTTAATCCCAGGGTTTTCAATCCCCTGTATGCAAGAAAAGCCTGAAATGCATCAGGCGTTCCCCCAAAAGTTTTTCTGTAAAAATCAAGGTTATCATAGTTATCATTGAAGCCCGCAAGCCCTATCAAAAGGTCCGAATGCCCTGATATGTACTTTGTCCCGCTATGCAACGCCATATCCGCCCCCAGTGAAACAGGATTCTGGTTGTATGGGGTGGCAAAGGTTGCATCCACCATGAGTTTTATTCCCTCCTCCTTACAGATTCTGGAGAGGTTTACAATATCAGGTACTTCCAGCAGTGGGTTAGTAATTGATTCCAGATAAAGCAGTTTATAATTTTTATTTTTAAAATCCAGTCTATTCAGGTCATTGACAGATGTAAAATCAACATTGATTTTATACTGTGGCAGAACTTTTGAGAAAAAACCAAATGTTTGCCCGTAGAGTTCATTGAGCGCAAGTACAGAGTCGCCACTCTTCAGGTATGGCATGATGCTTGAGGTTATAGCTGCCATGCCCGTTGAAAAGGCAAAAGCATGTTCTGTTTTCTCAAGGTCTGCATACTTTTTTTCAAAGGATTCAACTGTAGGGTTGCCCCATCTTGAATAGATATATTTGCCGGCTACGCCACTCTCAGGGAACTCGAAGGTTGAATTTTCAAAAATAGGCGTTACAACGTTTCCAACACCTTCTATTTCCATGTCTCCGGAATGGACACATCTAGAATTAAAGCCATTGTTGTTCATAAATATACGTATAATTAATTAAATATTAATCTTTGTAATATCCTGAATATAATAACAGGACATGTTAAAATTCCAAAAAGTTAAAAAATTTAATAATAGATGAATATACCATAAAGATGAGAACTTATATAGCCGATATAAAAACACTTGATGATGGATCGGATGTAACGATAAAAGGCTGGGTACAGGAAACAAGAAAAATTAAAAACCTCATGTTTATAATTATGAGGGACAATACCGGGAGCATTCAGGTAACAGCAAAAAAGGATAGTATGAAGAATTATGACCAGCTCTATGACATAACAAGAGAATCCGTAATTTCTGTGTATGGAACTTTGAATAAAAAAAGTATCAGCAAATCAGGTATGGAAATCCAGGGAATTGAAATAGAGATACTTTCTATAGCCGACACACCGCTTCCACTTGGTGTTATTGACCGTGTTTCCGCTGATTTTGATACGCGCCTTAACAATAGATTTCTTGATTTAAGAAAGCCGGAACATCTCCTGATATTCCAGTTCGAAAGCCAGCTCCTGTTTGGAATAAGGGAGTTTATGAATAAAGAAAATTTTATCGAGGTACATACACCAAAGATAGTTGCAGCTGCAACTGAAGGCGGAGCGGACCTCTTCAGGGTCGAGTACTTTGAGAAAAATGCTTTTCTTAACCAGTCCCCGCAACTTTATAAGGAAATACTTATAGCTTCCGGCTTTGATAAGGTATTCGAAGTAGGGCCTGCATTCAGGGCAGAAAAGGAAAATACAGTAAGGCATCTGAACGAATTTACATCAATAGATATGGAAGCCGCATTTATCGATGACAAAAAGGCAATGGAATACCTTGAAAATGCAATTTCCTATGCAGTGAATAGAAACATTGACCTGATGCATACAAAGCTTGAGGAATATGGCTACCATCTGGAGAAAATCGAAACGCCTTTCCCGAGGATAAGCTATGAAGATGGCATTGAATACCTGAATGATCACGGGTTAAAACTGAATTTCGGTGATGACTTTTCGCCCGAAGCTAATAAAATACTTGCGGAGAAGTTCAACGGGTTTTACTTTATTACTGGCTGGCCCTCCGATATGAGGCCTTTCTATACACATCCGGATACAAATCCGGCTTTGACAAAATCATTTGACCTGCAGTTAAATGATATAGAGGTAACGTCCGGAGCCCAGAGGATCCATAATTACAAAATGCTTGAAGATAACTTCATGAAAAAGGGATTAAACAAAAATGATTTCGAATTTTACGAAAAAGCATTCAAATTTGGGATGCCACCACATGCCGGATGGGGACTCGGCCTTGAACGGCTGGTGATGAATCTCCTCCATTTAAACAACGTTAGGGAATCTACATTATTTCCTAGGGACAGAACCCGCCTTTCTCCCTGAATTATTTTTTTCCTCTCTCCATATATCTTTTTCTAAATCTTCATAGCTGGCTACTTCATCTAATTCGTCCTTTCCTTTCTTTCTATATAATGACATTAGGAAGACCAATTAATATATTGTAATAATAGTATATAAATTTTTGGTAATAGAACCACGGCATATGCAGTTTACCATTACCCGGGCTAATGGATACTGGTTTTACATTTTTTGCTTTTATCTACTAATTTTATGAAACAGTTTCATATGAAATATTATTTACTTTACAGGAAACAAAAATAAGTTCTGGTGCTTTTATCAGTTTAATACCGATATAAAAATTAATTTAAAAAACAAAAAATATCATATCCAGAGAACCATAAAAAATTGCCTATTTTTGTAATGCACCTCGCTGCCTGTTTAATATAACTATAGTTGGAGTTATCCTGTATTTTGATTTTGATATTCTTTCTATTGATATTATTGCGGATTTTTTGTCTGTGTTTGCAAAGAATTTGTTGATTTCCTTTGATAGGCTTCTGTTGATAATTAACTCGACATATATTGGGTTTCCCAGGCTATAATATGTAGCTATTACCGAACCCTCCTTTACGTTCTCTATGTCAGACCTTTCTATTTCGAAATCACATTTTTCTCCTATTTCTATTTTCAAGTCTCTTACCTTAATATTACATAAAAAAGAGAACTATATAACCTTTTCTAATATACTTTCATGTCAAATTAAATATATATGTAAACACAAAAAATTATTTATTTCAAAAATGAAAATAAAAACGAATTTATGTAATAATTCTCCTGTATAATTCTCATTCAGGTATGAAATTTGGATTATAAATTAATTATTTAACTTCAGTTATTATAATTATTTGAAAGTGTGTGCATGACATTATCTCTCTAAATATACAAAGTAATTGCCAATATCATATGGTTTAAGGTCTATTATTTCTTTAACCTTAAAATCCTTTATTTCCCTTATTGCAGAATTAACAATGCTCTTTTCCGGCCTGTTAGAGGATATAGCCCTTGCCTTTATTATTAACATGGCTTTTTCAGCGTTTTTAAATTTCTTTGAATTTTCATTGAATATTTGAATCTGGTTCCTCTGTGCAATATCCTGGTATATAACGTCGGGCCCGTCAATTAAAAATTCATACTTTTCCGGCAGGTTCGCATCTTCCAGGATAGGGTATATGTTGTTTCTTTTTTCTGCCAGAGTGTATAATTTAACAAATGAATCGTAAGAAAACTCAACAGCAAATACCATTCCCCTGAAACAAATATCCGATACATGGCTTACGGTTGTACCGGTTGACGCACCGAGATAGAGTACGGATGAGTCGTCCTTTAATGGCATGGACTTAAACCCTTTAAGCAATGCTGCACCTAGTTTGCTCCTTCTTGGATCCCATTCCCTTAAATAAAAACCGCCAGATTTTTTAATTTTTTCTCCATAAATTGACTGGTTAAAACCGCTTACAGTGAATATTTTACCTCTGTCATTAACTATTCGCCTGTTATTTATCTGTAATGGCTGGGCATGCTTTTTCATATGTCTTTATATCTATTGAAAATAAATAATTTCCCTAATTTTTGAATGCAGAAGTTCTATCAATAATTGAAATTTTTCTTACTGTATCTACCTTCCACCTGCAAACTATTCAAATCAACAATAATAACAGAAGTAGATAAGGTTGAACTTCCATTGTTCCCCATGAAATTTTAACAATTAATATGTATCAGATCCTATTCGTTATTATCCCTGAAATGGGAAAAACTATATTTTAGTAGGGCATATATATCTATGAACTGTGAAATGTGTGGGGTATCCAGTGATAAATTAATTAAGGTAAAGATATCAGGTGCCATATTGAATGTATGCCCGCAATGTGCGAAGTTTGGAGAACCTGTTGAAGAAAAGAAATTGAACAAAATAAGTGAAAACGTTACAATAAAATTCCCTGAAAAGAAGATAAATGTGGTTACATACAAGAAACCATTCAAAAAGCCTGTAACAACAAAAAAACCGGTACACAGGGAAAATGTGGAGGAACTGGATGTTGTTGAAGATTATGCTGATCTGATAAAGGCCAAAAGGGAAGAAATGAACATGACCCAGGATGAACTTGCAAAGAAGATATTCGAGCGGAAGAATGTATTATCCAATATAGAAAGAGGGGAATTATTACCAGATATAGCAACCGCAAGGAAACTTGAGAAAGTTCTCAATATTAAACTCCTTGAAAAAAATGAATAATATGTGAATGGTTAAATATCCGGCGTTAAGACAGAAATTTAACAATTATTTAATTTTAACTCGCATTATATTGCATTGGACCAGTAGTGCTACGTTTATAACCTTAATATACATTGAAATAATTATCTCTGATGTATTTAGATTTAGTTATTTCACAGTCAGAACATAACATACTATTTTTGATTCTTCTCTCCATACACGTTCTTTCAGCTATAACATTTGTAGGAGGATCCATATTTATATGGTTGATACTGTGGCCTGCATCATACAAAATGAACGATGATAAGTTGAGGACCCGGCTTCTGGGTTTTGTGGGGCACAGATTTGCATTCTGGACTAATTTAACCCTGGGCCTGCTTATCCTGACAGGGTTATTGATGACCTACCGGTATGTGCTAAATCCTTCTCTATACTTTCAAAGCACTGGCGGTGAATTGCTTTTCTCTGCAGAAATATTGATAATAGCCATGGTTATTATTATGTACGGAAATAATATTTACCACGGGAAACTCATCGTCCGGTTAAACGAGCAGGGTAAACTGGAAGAGGTTAAGAAAATAAGAAAAGTGACACATATATATTCTATGATAACCATGGTATTATTAATCATCATAGTTTTATTGATGGTATCTATAACTGTTTACCACTGATATTACAATTTAACTTCTAAATATCTACTTTGCAGTATGTCTAAAATTTTTTTATATCTGAATAAATAAAAAAACAAAAATTTGAAAGATTACCTTGCAGAAGCTGCAACTCTTTCAATTTCTTCCTTTTTGCTTATTGCAAATGAGTTTGCGTCATTTCTGGCAGCAAGTAGAATCTCATTGGCAAGACAATCCTGGATATGGATTTTATGTTTGAATGATGCCTTCGTAGCTCCCCTGGCTATATTCCTGAGAGCCTCATCAAGCCTTCTGGATGGAGAAACATCAACTGATTTTGGTACGGCAATTCCACCATACTTTAACCTTGTTACTTCTTCCCTGGGTGCGGAATTCTCTATTGCAGATACAAGTATCTGAACTGGGTTCTGCTTGGTTTTTGTAGCTATGATATCAAATGCCTGGCTCATTACTTTATATGCTGAATACTTTTTTCCTGTCCACTTCTCGGTTCTCATCAGGTTATTAAGCAGCCTTTCAATTGTATTGACATTTCTTTTTCCTGACAGATAATTGGAAAACCTTCCGCCAGTATCTAAATTAAGATATGATGTTAAATTTATATACGTTGCAAGCCCCTGATCCTTTATCTGTATGCCCGAAACGTCATATTTATTCATTATTAATTGTTCCATGAAATCACCTTACTGTTTTCTCCTTTCTTCCACGCACAAGCTCGTTAAGTGATATGCCATTAACTTTAATGACTTTGAACCTTACTCCGGGTATATCTCCTTTACTTCTGCCCATTCTTCCGCCTATGCCTTCCACCATAACTTCGTCATGTTCATCTATATAGTTAATTGCTCCATCTCCGGGGGCAAAGGCGGATAACTGCCTTCCATTTTTTATTAACTGTATTTTGACACATTTTCTAATTCCGGAGTTGGGCTGCTTAGCCTCTATTCCTACCTTCTCTATAACTATGCCCTTGGCCTGTGGGGACCCTTCAAGGGGATCGCTTTTCCTTCTAAGATCAAGCATTCTCCTCTTATAATCACGATCCGACCACGCATAATGTTTCCTTGCTTTCATCAATTTTTTTCCTGCATTCATACCATTGGGCACTATATCACCTTGAATTTGAAATTATCTTGATAACGTCATTATTTAATAATTTATAATCTTTTCCAATTACTCTCTTGGTTCTTCCGTTCACTGCCCTTATAAAGTTCTTTCCTATATCCGTGTGTATTTTATATGCCATATCCAGTGCTGTATCGCCATCCTTCATCAGGTAAGCATCAGGAAGCACATTGCCATTTTTATCCTCCCATTTTGTTTCATCCAGAACTGGATATACTACAATATACCCCAGTGATTTTATTATTGAAGTGAGAACATCATAAAATCGCATGATCTCTCCATTCCTGTACTTTTCCTTTATCCTGTTAAGAACGGTTTTCTGGGCTTCTCCAGATTTATCCGTAAAGGTAAAATCAATTGCATCAGAACTTATATAGCCGTTATTATATGCCTTTTCTATTAAAAGCTCGTATTCTGCTGAAATCAGATACATTTTATTTTCTCTTTCTTTAAGTGCCTTTATTGAGTCATCCGTTAACAGGTCTAATTTATTTCCTATGCTGAACACGGGTTTAACATATTTAAGGATGGCCTCAGAGAACCTGTTAATGTCATTATCTGTCCAGTGTATAAGCTTGTCCGGGAACGATTCCTTAGTCATTATAAAACTAACATCCTTTTCACTTAAACCGAATGTTGCTGCTTTCTGGAGAATTTTGACATCCAGGCGTTCCGGGCTATTATCTTCCTTCCTTGCAAATTTTTGCCAATCCTTAGAAATTTTTCCATTCATCCAGCTTATTATCTCATTGTTTACAAACTTGATATCATCCAGGGGGTCATGGCCGCTCTCTGAAGGGTTTCCCTCCATATCAGTCATGCCGGACGCATCAAAAAGATTGATTATTAAATCTGCATCACGTATATTGTCAAGAAACTCATTGCCCATGCCCTTTCCTTCACTGGCACCCTCTATTAGCCCCGGGACATCTATTATTTCTACCGGGATGTATCTTATTCCATCCAGGCATTTGCCTTCTCTTGGATTGCATTTTGCATTTATCTCATTTTCAGGGCATTTGTCCTTGACAAAGGAAATACCAACATTAGGCTTAATGGTGGTGAATGGATAATTTGCTATATCTACATCTATTGATGTAATAGCCGAAAATAAAGTTGATTTGCCAGCATTTGGCTTCCCGATTAATCCAATCTTTAACATTAAGATTCAACTTCCCGCATATCATATCCCTTCGGGCAGCTTATTTTCCCTATTATCTTTTTAACAACAATTTTCTTATTGCCTTTCAGGTTCAGAAGGTTGCATTTTTCTATATTGGGGCATGTTAAATAATCACATTTCATACTTCGCAATTCCATTGAAGAGCCTTCCATCAGACGTTTTCCGTTCTGTACATTGTATGTGTTCTCAACTTCCTCTACATCAATTGTGGAAACTTTATTTGTGTCATAAATAAAGCAGGGATTAATCTGTTCCTTTACTTCTTTAATTCTATAAGATTTTCCAGGTTCCAGGTTGAAGCAAACGTTTCTAATTTTGCACTCATCGCATTTTCCAGCTAAAGGCCCTCTGAATGTGAACACTAAATCTTTTTTAGCCAGGTTTACACCAATTAAACTTATTTTATTCAATTTGATCATATTCCATAAAATTATATGGTTTATTAAAGTTATGATATAATACCCGGAGTTTAAATCTTTCTGTTTGAACTGTACTGTCCCATTATTATTTCCTTTATATACTGTATGAATTTATATTTTTTCATTTTACCACCATTTTATTTTTATATGCCATTGCTGGTGTAACTATATTATCACCATCTGACAGTGAGTCATGCATCCTTTCATAGTTGTAATGGTATACTACCTCTTCCCAGGTACTGAAATATGGCCTTAAACGTTTTATGGTATAGTTTAATCTCTCCAGTTTTCCATTTGTTTCAGGGTGTTTTACCCTTCCAAGTATGTGTTTTATATTACTGTTATCTAAGTATTCCTGGAACTTATTGTGATCTCCAGGTATTCCATTCTTACCATTTGAAAAGAACTGTGTTCCATGGTCTGTTAATATCTCTTCAGGCTTACCGTAAGTGTTTATTGCTATTTCCAGTGCTTCTATTGTATTATCTATTGTTTCCTCACCGTATATTCCCATTCCTACTATGAACCTTGAAGCATCATCTTCTATTATTATTAACTTCTCACTGTCACTGTATTTAGTCCAGTCCATATGCCATAGTGAGTTGCTATGTTTCCTCTCATATTTTATATATTTTCTCTGTTTCTTCTTATTATTGCTGTTATCAACCATATTTAATAATAACAGTATTCTGTATATATTGTTTTTAGCTATTATTATCCCCTTTCTTTTAAGGTATTTCCTTATTCTTTCAGGTCCTGACATAGGGTATTCATATCTTATTTTTTTAACTATTTCTATATCCTTGCTGTTTAATTCCCTATGTTTCCTTTTACCTATTGTATATTCTCCATTATCCCTGTATTTTTTGTATATGTAATTTACATACCTTGTTGTTATTTTCATTTCCTTAGCTATTTCTGTAGATGATCTTCTCTTATTTTTCTCCCTTATTATATATTTTATTTTTTTCTCATTTAACTTCATTCTGGGCTTATATTCTTTTATTATATTTTTAGAGGGTATATATAGGAAATATTTACGGGACAATATATCTTTCTGTTTGAACGATAAACTTCAATAACTGTACAGGCAACTTCCGGGATTCCCGGTTTTTCTTATGCCTTATTGTTGATGTTAAATGGTATAGGGCACATAATTATACAGAAATTGAAGTTATGTGCTGTATTACTTTACGTTTTCCCTTGATGCCAGTTTAAGTGCCGGTGAACAATAAGAAATCTACTGTCTCATAGCAGAAAACCCCGGTTTAGAGAGATGCCACAGAACGAACAGTTTTTTTGCAGCAGTAAATCTCACCGTTATAATTTGTATGAAATCCCTATATGCATTTAATAGCTGGTTCAAAGTTGCCAGCAAATATGTGGAGCTACTACTAAAATATAAAACTTATATTACTCCAGTCAGCTTTAATGCATTTCTGGAAACTTCCTCATTCAGGTCTGTTTCCCCAAGTATGGTATATCTCTGGGGCCTCAGCCGGTGGGCAATAGATAATGCCTTAATGGCGATTTCGTCCGGTATCCCATAATCCTTTGCCTTTGTTGATACACCTATTTTTTTGTATGTATCGTAAAGCATTTTCCAGTCTCCCCCGTGGAGATACATTGACACAAGAGACCCCATTGCAACCTGTTCACCATGCATCGCATTTCCGCTTCCAAGAATTTCAAGTGCATGTGCAAATAAATGCTCGCTGCCACTGGCGGGTCTGGAAGAACCGGCTATTGCCATTGCTGTACCCGATGCGAGTATCTGTTTTGTTATCATCCATATACTGGCTTCAAGCCCTGGCTGGATCATATTTGCATTTTCTATAAGCTCTCTGGATGAATATTCAGATATAACTGCGGCAGTAGTACTGAATATTTCGCCCTTTATACGGTTGGCCATTTTCCAGTCCATTACTGCGGTAATATTGGCTATTACGTCGGAAGCACCTGCAGCAGCAAAACGATATGGTGCCTTTGCCATGATTTCTGTATCTGCCACAATTGCAGTTGGCATTGCAGCTTCGATTGATAGGAACGATTTCCCATCATATATTGAAGCCCTGGGAGAAGCGATCCCATCATGGCTCGGAGCAGTAGGAAAACTTATAAAAGGAACATTTAAATCAAAGGCAATCTTTTTCCCCATGTCTATTTTAGATCCACCCCCAACACCAATAACGAGGCCTACTTTAATATCAGCTATTTCTTCTCTGGCACTTTTTATTGCATCCATAGTTGCGTTGCCAGAAAATAAAACATAGTGCTTAAGTCCTTCCAGTTTATTCACCACAGCCTCACCGGCTATCCTGTATGTTTTTTGCCCTGTAATTACCAAAATTGTTCCGGATTTCAAATTTTTCTCAGCCACTATGCGCATGCTATCTATGGCGTTGTGGCCTATGTAAACATCATTCGGGAAATGCATAGCCTTTGTTTTATTGAATTCCATTGACTTATGATATTCAATTAGAATATAAATTTACGTATTACCGGCTTTTTTGAAGTTTTTCAATATACTTTCACCGGTTTTTATAAAACATTGAATTTTTTTATTCAATATACCGGAAATAAGAAATTTTGGAAGTATAAATTGTATGAAACTATTTTTATTATATGTTTATATATTATCATGCAATTCGTAATGTTTAAATATGTCAGACAATTAATATTAATATGAACAGGTACAATACATTTTTTTCTGCTGGCCTTGCTATAGTGGTGCTGACATACCTGTTTATTTTCCTTCTTCCTGGCAATAGCCTTTCAAAATATTTTCAATCCGGATACTATTACGGCATAATACCAAGAATATTTCCTATATTTTTAATATTCGGTGATGTATTTGTTGTTGCCGGACTTCTATTCCCTCTCAGAAATTTCAATAAACATAAAGATTATCTTGTGACAGCAGCGGCAATTTTCATAGTTGCAGGAGTTTTATTTGCCCTGGTGCTTCATGTATCTCCCCTGGACGGAAGCCAGGATAATGGGCTTAAAGCGGGATACCTGATTGTTGAAGGTGTTATACTCCTATTTTTCACTTTGATTATATCATATTATATTTCTGCAGATTCACCTGGCAGTGATAATCTACTGGCATAGGGTGGAGTAGAAAAAAAGATAAAAATAATAGGTGATAATATATACACAATAATGGATATTAACCGTGAATTGAAATCATTTGAACGGTTCATGATTACCGAAAGAAAAAGCTACTATACAATAAAGGAATATAAATTCCTTATATCCGGTTTCCTCTCATATTGCAATAAAGACCTTTCTTCAATTGATTTTGACGATGTAGAAAATTACAAGAATTTTATTGTAACCGAGAAGCAATATTCAAAAGCTTCACAGTATTTAGCAATGAAAGCGTTGAGATTGTATTATAAATTTAAAAATAAAAATACACCCCCAAATCTTATCCCTCCCAGGCGATCGCAAAAAATGCCTGTTTACCTGAATCAGAAAGATGCGGGGGTGCTCATAAACGGAGCCAAATCCATCCGGGATATAGCCGTAATATCAGTATTCCTGTATACGGGTATCAGGGTAAGCGAATTAACAAATTTGCAGATAGGCGATGTAGATTTTGATGAGAATATCATTTATATTCATGCAGGAAAGGGCGATAAAGACAGAATTGTAGTTATGCCGGACATTTGCCGTGAGCATATAAAATCGTATATGAAAGAACGCATCAGGATAAAATCCAGCAACAATTACCTGTTTATATCAAATAAAAAAACAAAATTTGATACAAGTACAGTTGAAAGAATGGTGAAAAGGGTGGCAAAGAACGCAGGGATAACAAAGAATGTTACACCCCATGTATTAAGGCACACATTTGCAACTTCCATATTGCGCAATGGCGGCGATATAAGATTTATCCAGCAAATACTGGGGCATTCAAGCCTTGCAACCACGCAGATTTATACCCATATAGATGATAATACATTAAAAGAAATGTATTCCAGGCATATGCCAAAATATTAATTTTCTCTTTTTATAAGGTATTCCAGAAGGAAATCAAGCATTTTTATTACTTCCTTATCCCCATCAATTTTTTCAAGTGCAGATCTTGCTATATTATTGTATTCATCTATTTTCTGTTTTGTGTAATCATATGAACCTGTTGATTTTATGAGTTCCCGGAGCCTGTTAAAATCAGAATCGCTTACATCCCCGCATTTAAGGCAGCTTTCTATGAACTCTCTGTCCTCTTTCCCTGAGTTCTCATAAGCTTTTATAATTAACAGGGTTTTTTTGCCTTCGTTAACATCACCTTTAACCGGCTTTCCTGTTTTCTCTTCTACCCCAAATATGCCCAGCATATCATCGTAAAGCTGGAAGGCTATTCCCGCATATTTTCCAAAATCCTTTATTTCCTGGATATATTTTTTATTCCCTGAAAGATAAGCACCCATTAGCAGTGGCCCCTGCACCGTATACCGTGCAGTTTTAAGGAAATGCAACTTTGTAAGCCTCTCCTCGCTATATAAATTCTCTATTGAAGAATATATATCCAGTATCTGCCCCTTTCCAGTATCCTCTATTATCCTGGAAAATTCAAAATCGGCATCCAGCAAATTTTCAAGTTCGAAACCGGAACGTAAAAGTGCTTCATGGGAAAATGTGTCAATAAGGTCGCCGGCGCTGATAGCAAGGTTTTCCGCAATTCTTGTAGCATCATTTCCATCCAGGCTTCCTTCTACTGCCTTATGGAAGCTTGGCTTTCCCCTGCGCATATCGCTCTGATCCATTATGTCATCATGTATAAGAAGGAAGGATTGGGCCAGTTCTATGGAAATTGAAGCCTTGATTATTCTTTCATCCTGCCCGGAGAACATATTATATCCCATGATCATTAATATTGGCCTCAAACGCTTCCCGCCATTCAATGTGAAATCGCGCAATTTGATTATTATATCTTTTATTCTGGTATCATCACACTCATTTAATTTAAAATTAAAATATGCCTCAAGCTGCGCATTGATTTTATCCTTAAGCCCATCGAGGGTTTTTTTATAATTATCTTCTATATTACTCACTTTAGAAGGTAATAGGTTAAATTATTATTAACTTTTTTCATGATTCTCTGGACTTAATGTTAATATATAAAATATAAATACCATATACTATGGCTGGAAATTATGTATATAATAAAGATGATGAAGCTGATGACTATAATGAGCGGGGAATATCGTACTTTAATGTTACGCAGTATCCCGATGCAGTTAAGGAATTTACAAAGGCAATTAACCTGATTAAAACCGATCCTGATTATTATATAAACAGGGCACTTGCTTACTATTCCATGCACATGTATAATGAAGCTATAAAAGATTGCAAGAGTGCAATAGCACTTAGTGCTGACAGGGGAGATTACCACAACACCCTCGGGTCTATTTATGATGATATGAACAGGTTCGATGATGCACTGGGAGAATTTGATGCTGCAATAAAAATAGAAGATGATGTGCCTGATTACTATTATAACAGGGGCAATGTTTACTGGAGAAAGGGGGATAAAGACCTGGCACTTGAGGATTATAACAAGGCTGTTTATTTAAACAGCGCAGACCCGGTGTTTCTGTATAAAAGGTCCCAGATATACACGGAAATGGAGAAATACGAAGACGCGCTTGGGGACCTGGAGGATTGCATTAAACTGGCAAGGAATCCTGAATATTACAAGGATGAGGCAAATATATACATTAAAATGGGAGACAAAGCAAAGGCGCTACAGGCAGTGGACAATGCGTTAAAAAACTCTCCAGAAAACCTTTCTTTGAAGGAATTAAAATCCAGAATTGAGAAAATGTAATAATTTCTTTATGAAGAAGGAAAATAAAAATTTTATATAAAATTATTTTAGGTATTTTCCATTAAATAAATTTAATAATGCGATGCCCATATTAATATATGAAGGCAATGAGTTCGCAAAACCAGGCATAGAAAACGTAAAGATCGTGGATAAAGATCTCTCAGGAGAAGGCATAAAGGTAAAAATAGTAAAGGCAGGGTTAAATCCACTGGATTACAATCTTATAGCTGGAAACATTGTATATAATGTAAACCCTATGCCCCATATTCCGGGTTCAGAGGTAATGGGAATTGCCATGGAAGATGGAAAACGTATACGCAAAGGGGATCGTGTAATAGTATATAACCGGATTTTTGACAATGGCTGTGATATGTGCTACTCTGGAAATGAACATTTATGCTACAATGGTGGGATATGGGGTGTTATTACCAACGGTGGCTATGCTGATTATATAAAAATAGGTGAGCAAAATCTTTTCAGGGTTCCAGAGTCTATTGATGACAACACGGCTGTCAGCATCGGCATCGGGGCATTGACATCCTACAGATCGCTGAAACGTGCCAGGGCAGGGATAAACGATAAGATACTGGTATATGGTGCGGGAAATACAGGCATATTTACTGTGCAGATAGCACGCCAGATGGGTATGGATGTTTATGTATACTCCAGAAACAGGGAACTTGAAAGCCTTGGCATTAAGGTGCTGGATTCTGTCCCTGACGACTTCAAAGCTGATATTATTGTTAACCCGCTTGGAGGAAAACTTTTCGGAGATTCAATAAAGCATTTGAAGAGAAGAGGGAAAATAGTAACTTACGGGGTTTTAACCGGAAGAAACGCAGACCTTGACATAGCAAACGTTTACACCAATGAACTGGAAATAATAGGGTCAACCGGCGGGACAAGAAAAGATTTAACAGAACTTCTGCAGATACTGGAAAAAAGCAATTTTCGCCTGCCCGTATATAAGGAATACAGTTTATGGGATATAAAAGACGCACTGCATGCATTTAAGGATAGGGTAAATGGGAGAATAGTTTTTAATTTATAAAGATTTTAACTTTTTTATACTTTCATTAATGCCATTTTTAAATATGTATGAAGCGGATACCAGTATATCTGCTCCAGCCTCTACGGCCAGTTTTCCCGTTTCATTATTTATTCCACCATCTATTTCTATTCTGGTACTGTAATTATTTTCATCAATAAACTCTCTCAGTGCTTTAACCTTCTCAAGTGATTTTTCTATAAATTTCTGGCCTGAAAATCCTGGAAACACAGACATTACCAGAACAATTTCACTACCCGGGATTAACTTATAAATTTTTTTTACATCTGTGTCGGGGTTTATGACAATGCCGTACCTTATATTCTCGTCCTGAAACTTTTTTATTAAATTAATGACCTCAATAGGCGTTTCATAATGTATTAAAAGAACATCCGCTCCAGCATTTATGAACGATTTATAATAGCGGTCCGGGCGTTCTATCATAAGATGGCAATCAAGCCTGAGATTCGTGCCCTTTCTTATTGCAGCAACAAGGTCAGGCCCCATAGTTATATTATCTACAAAATGGCCATCCATAATGTCAAGATGAAAAGACCCTGCACCAGCATCCTGGCATTCCTTAATCTGGGTTCCAAGTTCCAGAAGGTTACTGGATATTATTGATGGAGAAATTTCCATGTTATTCACAACATAGAATTATATGGTATGATTTATTCTTTTTTATTCTGCCACCTGCTACTATTTTTAAACAGGAAATCTACCAACCTGTGTTGTGGGCAGGGTGTTCAGAACTTATTAATTTTTGAAGTGGTTATATTCAATTGTCATACTGGTAAGCCATGCAAATTGTCCGGTATCTTTAGATGTAATGGATCTGGTTATTCTTCCAAACTCTGCTACTGATCCAGTGCTTTTTAATTGTTCCGGAAAATCTATTCTGTATTGGATTTATAGGTTAATATCATGTTTATTGCTTCTCTTCCGGCGGATATAGTATCGCCCATTCATTTTATCACTCAAAATTGTAGATTTTCCGTTATAATGTCGTAAATATTAAAAGGATGGTTAAAATAGGCTCTGGTGAATACCGGGCTTAAAGGCATGAACAGGATTGAAATGCGTTACCTTGCAAAGCTGCTTCCCGTATTTTTAAGATTCAGCTCAGATCGTAAGAAATCTAAAAAGCAGGAAGAATATGATTATAAAATAGAAAACCATGGCCGTGCTGCAGTAAATGCATTTATAGAACTTGGCCCTACATTTATAAAACTGGGGCAGGTACTCTCTGCAAGGCCGGATCTTTTGCCTAAGGAATACTTAAAAGCATTTTCAGACCTCCAGGATAAGGTTCCTCCGGACAATTTTGTTTATGCTAAACAGATTATAGAGGAAAATGTTGGGAAAATGGAAACTGTTTTTGAAAGTTTCGATGAAAATGCCATATCCGGGGCATCACTGGGGCAGGTATACCGTGCAAAATATAAGGGAAGGGATGCAGCTGTAAAAGTTAACAGGCACAATATAGACAATGTCTTAAAAAGGGATCTTATTATAATAAAGAAACTGCTTAATATGTTCAAGCGTTTCATTGATAATTACCTTTACATAAGCATATCTAACGTGCTCTCAGATTTTTCTGCCAGAATATACGATGAAACAAATTACCTTGTAGAGGCAGAGAATATAAAGCGTATAGGGAATAATATAAAGAAATATGATATTATAATTCCTGAAGTTCTATTTGCGTCCCGGCAGGTTATAATACTTACATATATTGGTGGCATCAAAGTTACTGACACAAAAAAACTGAAGGAGAAGGGAATAGACCTGCCAAAACTGGCCCATAATCTTGACCTCACATTTATCCGGATGTTATTGAGAAATGATATTTTCCATGCCGACCCCCATCCAGGAAATATAGCCATTTCTGATGAGGGAAAAATAATACTCTATGATTTCGGCATGGTTGGAAAGCTGGATGATGATACAAGGTTCAAGCTTTTAAAACTATACGATGGCCTCATAAATAAGGATCCGGATACCATAATGGACTCACTTTTGCAATTAAACGCACTATCTCCCGCTGCAAACAGGGGCATAATAAGGAAAGGGATAGAACTCTCAATAGCTAACCTGTCAGGTGCAAATGTTAATGAAATGGATATCAGGGAATTGCTTGAAATTGCAAACAATGTTATATTCGAATTTCCGTTCCACCTTCCAAGGGAACTTGTACTCTATATGCGGATGTCATCACTTCTGGAGGGAATATGCAAAACACTTGACCCGAATTTCAAGTTTGTGCTTGTATTGCGTGATATACTTTACAATGAAGGAATGCTTCAGGAATTATATCTTAAAGAAATGAACGAATTCGCCCAGAAGTCAATAATATCAATAGAAAAGGGGCTTGATGTACTGCCACTGCTCAAACGGGCGCTTGAGGAGAGAAATGGCGAAACAAATGAAAACAAAAAACTTCCATCAACTGTATTTCTTTCTGCAATTCTTATTGCCATGGTATTATTTTCAAGGATTCATCCCGTAATATCATATATTGTTATAATAATAGATATTATTCTTTTTGCATATATTATAAAAAAATAATTATTCTATTTTAACGGTTTTGACATTTTTTACAGGTATTTTTAATGATAAAACGCCATCGTTGTATTTTGCTGAAAAGTCCTGTTCAGTATCTACTTCCATTGGAAGAGACATCCTTTTGAATACTTTTTCCGGCCTCTGGTTCTCAAATACTGTGCCTTCAGGCTTTATTTCCCTGTCTGCCCTGATGACTATAGCATTCTTTTCCAGTGTTACCTTTATATCGTCTCTAGCGAAACCAGGAAGGTCCGCCTCTATTCCTATATATCCGTTATCTTCATACATGGTTACTGGCGGATACATAAATGTCATTATTTCCTTGGCCCTGTTGTTTATATTCTTCATAAACTCATCTGAGTAATATTTTAACGGTCTGTACATATTTCAAATATAAATTAAGAGTACTAAAAGTTTATGTTAGCCAAATTCATTCAATTAATGTTATCTATATAATTTTAAGAAATAATGTTTTTGAATAGTTCTATAAAGCATCACACAAATATTTATATATATTCATACGTTTAATTTATAATGAAACATGAATATATAGTATTCATATCTTTCATAGTGGTTATTATGTTTATAATAATGGCATTTTCAGGAATAACATCACAGCAAAATTCCCAGAATAATGATATTAGCACACCCGATATATTGCCATTGTACGGGGAGGTTGTAAATAAATGGTCTTTGTCTGGAAAAGTATGTGCACCGCCCAAAGCAAGTATAGGGAGTACAGTTACATTAAAAATTGATGTTACATCCTTTTCAGAATCATCAGGTGCAGGCCCTACAATAATGTATTTTGTTATTAATGGAAATAATGCCCATACTGTTGATGTATCGGGCACAGGAGTATATACATACAACTGGAATGTTGGATTAAACTATGGAAATATAAATTTCCATGCAAAGTACCTTTCAGGTTCTGAATTCGAGGAATATTACCCTGCACATTCACATTTAAGGCCAATGGTATTCTTCAGGAATGCATATTCAACATTCGGCGATTCCACTATACACGTAAAGAAATATTTAGATGTAACAGGCTATGATGGGAATAATACAATATATTTAAGCACGGGCTCTGGCAGTTTCTATAAAATTTATAATATGAAAATCGTTGGGAGAACAAATGATACGTATACAAAATCATCGGATTTATGCTCATCAAATGATAGCATTATAGAGGCAATAACATCATACGGTGATTCATGTGACGGTTCTTATTTACAGATTAATCTTAATCTTACATCACTAAGCGAGGGAAATTATTATATGCCTCCTAATGGAGAGTATTCCGGTTTGCGGGATGAATATATTGATATAAATACAAATGCACCATCTGATATAGCATCTGGAATTCAAAACAATATACAAACTTCATACAATAATGGTTTTAATATTGCAACAAATACAAATAATAAGGGAACTGAAATAGATCAGGATGTATGTTCATTAATACTTGATGGCATATCGCTTATACCGGTTGCAGGATATGCTGCTACTGCAATAAGTGCTGCAAGTACAACAGCAAATTTAATAAGTACAATATCATCTGCAAACAATCCTGCAGGAACCAGCGATAACAATATAGCCGGAATATCCTGTAATCTCCATGGAGTATGCCATCAGTTAGCCTTTCAATATTCATTTTCCCTCAATTTCCTGATTTCCCTTGCACGTTTTTTTATGTGGCTGATGATCTCGCTAAGTGGTGTCCCAGGACCGAAATTTCCGGTTATGCCCATTTTTTCAAGGGCTGGCTTGTCCTCATCAGGGATTATTCCGCCCCCAACCACCGCTATATCATTTACACCACGCTTTTTCAAGCTCTCCATAACATTCCTGAAGGCTGTCATGTGGGCACCATTTAACAGGCTCAATGCAATTACATCTACATCTTCATTAATTGCGGTATCAACTACCTCTTCCGGCGTTGGCAATAATCCAGCATATATGACATCCATCCCTGCATCCCTGAATGCTTTGGCAAGGACAAATATACCCCTATCATGCCCATCTATAGCAGGTTTAGCCAGCAGAATCTTTATTGGCGCTTCAGTATATTTTCGGTTCTTTCCATTCTCCAAATATATCCCTCCCGATATTTGATATTTCTTCAAGTGTGCAGTAGTTCCGTACGCAATCCATGATATATGGCATTAGATTTACGCTTTCATCTTCCATGGCATTTTTCAGTTTTTCAAGGGATTCTGCAACCTTTGATTCATCCCTTTTTGATTTTATATTCTTAAGGCTATTGATCTGCCCGTTTTCAGCTATATCTGTAATTTTTAATGTGTTTATTGGCTTTTCATCCTTATCAACGTACCTGTTCACGCCAACTATTATGTCATCTTCATTTTCAATTTTCAACTGTTTTTTATATGACGTGTCTGCTATTTCCTTCTGTATGTATCCCGATTTGACAGCATCGAGTATGCCGCCCATTTTTTCTATCTCGGAGAAATATTTGTATGCTTCTATCTCCATCTCACAGGTTAGCCTTTCAAGATAATATGAACCACCAAGCGGGTCAATTACATCTGCTATTCCCGTTTCCTCTGCAATTATTTGCTGTGTTCTCAGGGCAACTTTTACAGCATTGTCTGTAGGCAAAGCCCATGCCTCGTCATAGGAATTTGTATGCAGACTCTGTGTTCCACCAAGTACTGCAGCCATTGCCTCTATTGTTGTCCTCACTATATTGTTAAGCGGTTGTTGCCAGGTAAGTGTATAGCCGGATGTCTGTGTATGGAATTTCAATTCCATGCTTCTGGGATTTTTTGCATGGTATTTTTCTTTCAATACTGTTGCCCAGATTCTTCTTGCTGCCCTGAATTTTGCTATTTCCTCAAAGAAATTTATCGATGAATTAAAGAAAAATGACATTCTCGGTGCAAAATCATCGACGTTCAGTCCAGCATTCATTCCCATCTCTATGTAATAAAATCCATCGGCTAGGGTGAACGCAAGTTCCTGGACAGCACTGGACCCTGCTTCCCGTATATGGTATCCGGAGACACTGATGTAATTCCATTTAGGTACATGCTCTGTTGAATATGTAAGCATATCCCTTATGAGCCTTAAATGGGCTTCCGGTGGATACATCCACTCTTTCTGGGCTATGTACTCCTTCAATATATCTGCCTGTACAGTTCCGGCTATCTTCTCCAGCGGAATGCCTTTTTCCTCTGCAAGGACGAAGTACATGGCAGTAAGTATAGCTGCAGGGGCATTGATGGTCATTGATGTGCTGACCTTGCTGAGGTCTATGCCGTCAAAAATTCGTTCCATGTCATGCAGTGAAGATACATTTACACCGCATTTTCCCACCTCACCTTCAGCTCTCTTATTATCACAATCAAATCCATAAAGCGTTGGCATATCAAAGGCAATGCTGAGCCCTGTTTCTCCATTTTCTATAAGGTATTTCAATCGTTTGTTTGTATCGTCCGGTGTTCCGAAGCCTGAAAACATTCTCATTGTCCAGTTCCTTCCACGGTACATATTGGGATATACGCCTCTTGTAAAGGGATATTCGCCGGGGTTTCCAAGGATACTGTCAATATTGTCCGGGAGGTCGCCACGTGTATATAGCTCCTTTACCGGCATTGATGATGAATTTGTCCTGCTTTTATCCTTATACCCCGTTTTTTTATTCCATGGTTCCAGTATAGTCTTTTTCCACTCTTCATAGTTTTTATCTTCCTTAAAAGATCCTTTTATTTCTTTAATTTTGAGGTCCCAGAAATTTTCCATAATAGCTTAATGGCTAAAAGCATTAATATTTTTCTTATGGGATTTATCCCTGCCATTTTAAATATTTTGCTGGATAATTACAGGAAATGTTCTGACATTTTATCTACCATATTTGTTATATACCCATTTAAGCCCGAATCAGTGATAAACATACTATCCTCTTCTCTGTCAACGGTCCATGGAACTACAAAATATCCATCCTCCTGTATTTCTTTAAATTTTTTCATATATTCTTTTTTATATTCCGGCAAGAATAATGAAACGCCCATTGATCTCAAATCCTTGCAATCTATTTTTCCAATGTATTTTTCAGAATGCTGATCATAATCAAAACCCAGCATGATAGTCCTGCTGAGCTCACCTGCCCTCCTCAAGGCATAAGGATCGAATGATATAATGCACACATGGTCTTCCATGCCCATGGATTCAACAACCTGCAGCGTATACTTAGTTAATTCATTTTTTACAAGGTAGCCATCATCATGCACAGTTTTAAGCTCAACGAGAAAATATTTGTCCCTGAACAATTTAAACAGATCACGCAGTTTTGGTATATTGTGCCCTCTTACCATAATTTTATCAATTTCAGCGGATTCAATGTTTTCTATATCCTTATCAATTGAGGCAAGCCTGTTAAGGTTAAAATCATGAATAACATATACCTCATTGTCCCTGCTAAGGTGGACGTCAAGTTCCACAATATTTGTATATTTGAAAGCGTTTTCAAATGATTCTATGGTATTCTCAACATATTCGGAAGGCAAACCTCTATGGCCCACAACCACAAAATTTGATTTAATGTAATCTCTTATATTCATGGCGTGTAATATAACCCCAGCTTAAAATAATTTCCAATGTAAAGTTATAAAAATAAAATTTAGAAATCGAACTTTTTAATTATTTTTTCGTTATAATAACTTGGATATGTATATTTTCTGAGCAATGGATAGTAAGTAAGATTAAATTTTCTAAGAATTTCACGTACTTCCTTGGATGAATACGTTACATTAAACTCCTCTTCTATATATTCTTGAATTTCATGGACTGTGCATACCTTTTTATTTTCTACACAATTCTTCAAGGCTATCATCTGGTTTTCATGTAATTTTGAAGGCCGACCCATGTATGTCCTGACCAAAACTCTCTTTTCTTTTCCATTTTCAACTGATATCACAGTTTCTAATTGATTCTGTCCCATACTTTCACCCTACATTTCCATCATACGTATAACGTATAAATACGTTATTATTATGTGAAAATTAATCAAAAAAAAACGAAAACATATATATTTTGTCTGATTTCATTATTTTAACATTTATATTCAATATTATAACATGAAACTATTAGTATCTATATTTTTAAATCGAAAAGTAACATTAAATATATAAAAGATGAACTTTTAATTCACACTTCGATTTAGTCCTATTTCCTCAGGATATTTGAGAATAATATTCATCAATATAATTCAATAAACGGTAGAAAAGCATAATAGATATTAAATGGCCAACATAATATTTTGTGATACAGCATACATAGCTACAGGATACCGGCATCGGGCAAAAATTCTATTTCCAAATGAATAAACTATAAATTTTAGATATTTATATTTTTTAGATATAAACAAATCAAAATAAACAATTAAAAGTGTTGCAAATTTTAAATAACACATCTTATATAATTCTATTAAATTACTCATAATGAAATTTGCAGTACCCGGATTTGATGTTGTTTCAGATTTTTATGGTTCTATCAGCGGGGTTAAATTAACTGTTCCTGGAAGCCAGTGGTTCATTATTCCTGCTATTATATCATATCTTAATTCACGGGGAGTTAAAACTTATTTTGAAACATTGCCTGAAGTATTTATAAGAAAACGGGCTAATGGTGCTCCTATATCTATAGGTAATCTCATAATTGAGGATAAGCCTGAAATTATATGCCAGAGCAACAGGCTGATACATGACATGAAAGCAATGGAGAGAAAGGAGGCATTTGAGGATACCCTCTGTGTCGCCTATACGGGCAAGAAGAAGCAGGTGAGCATATCTGAACTTAAAAATCTACGATTTGCTATTCCGAATCCCAGAACCAGTTCTACCGGAATTGCATTTAAAAATTATTATGAGGAAAAGTGTGGTTATTATGGGGAACTGAAGGAAAATACAGCAATCTGTGACGTTCCTAACAGGGAGATTCCAAAAAAACTCATAAATGGAGATGTTGACTATGGAATAATGTTAAAAAGTGAAGCGATCCACTGGAAATTCCGGCATTATTTTCCGGATGTTGTAAAGGAAAAATTTTCATGGCTTCTCCTGGAAAATGCCAGTCCCGCTGCAATAGAGGTTTTTCACACAATAGAATCAGGGACTTTCAATGAATATTATGCCAGATATGATTATACCACAGCTGACCGTGCAAAATCACCTGTATAGTTTTTCAGTAAAAATATTTTTATATTAGTTTAGGCTTAATCTAATGTATCGTGGTCTAATATGAAAGACAAAATGGAATTGCTCTGGAATAGCATTGTTAATTATTCTAAGAAAAATGGCTTTTCTCTATATTACTCCACTGATGTGGATATAGTTATAAGCTTTGAATGGGACAAACATATGGGCGGCGCATCTAAATTCCTGAAAAATGCGAAGGATAGTGGGATAAAATCTCTTGTGCTCTCTATTAAACGCTTTGAGGATGAGGATATGGATTGCTCCACCATAGATTGCAATAAATACAGGAACAAAATAGCTGAAATTGATATTATGTACATATTTAACGATGTTGGCTATAAATATCATGATGAAGCTGACTGGTTCTCAGAACTTAACACATTCAACATTGACGACCTGCTGGAAGAGAATGAAGAAAAGAAGGTACTGCCGCTTACCAGGGAAGTTAATGAGAAATCCATTGATTCACTCGTGCAGGATATGATTCAATATTTCAACAATGAATTTCCGGACAGCTCAAATTATGACATGGAAGAAAATATGAGGACTTTCTGGCTATACAAGGGAATAAATTTTGATTTCCCCGTGGAAAACGATTTAAAATTAAAAATTGACAAGGTAAACCACGAAGCCCGCAGGAAGATAGAAAACAATAAAAAATCTGAGGAAAGAGGGAAATTATTAAAATTAATACCTGCAGTTATAACAGAAACAAATGGCAATGAAAATGGAATTATAACACGTGAACAGCTTAAAAATTACTTATCTGATAAAGGCATAAAGGTACAGAACTCTAAAAATATAGATTATATGTATGAGCAGCTTTTAAAGCAACTCCGTATTCAAAATAAAAAATATTAATTTATATATGTATTGTCTATTAGAATGTTTTAATCTACATTTTTTGGGTATGTATTAAATTACATATAATTTCATTTTCTAATTGGAAATATTTCTTAAAGAATTATACCTAAAAGTATTGACATTACTGGACGGAGGATTAAATAATATGGTATAATATTAACCATTATAATCTGCATATTATAATTCCCCAAATTTGCGGTTTAATTAGCCTTTAACAAGAAATTGCAAACATCTACCATTTTTCTTTATATATAAAGGTATAATTTGTAATTATCATGACTAATTAGTCCTTTAAGCAATTAGCATGAATAAAGACAAAACATATATATTATTCTATTTGCTTAACATAATTAGTTAATTAGGTGAATTAAAATGGTATTGACAGAAGAAAGAAATAAGTCGGAAGTCAGATTGGCTAATGACTTTGAAATAAGTAGAAATGCACCATTCAAAACTGTAGATGAGTTTTTGAAAGGCATGGGCCATTTAATTACAGACGATATGCTTGTTTTAAGAGTAACAGAAAGCTTATGCCCCCTGTGTGCAGATGAAGAGAAATTCGATCAGATGAGAATCCCCGCAATAGTATATGAAGAAGGCGGAGAAGTAGACCTTATAAAGGAATGCGCGGAACACGGAATAACAAAAGAAAAATACTGGGAAGACTACGATATGTATGAGGAAGCAAAGAAATACCAGGACAAAGAGGGAACAAAAATACTTAACCCCAACGTAGCAATATATGCCGATAAAATTATATGCCCCACACACTGTGGACTCTGTGTAAAGCATAAATCCCATACAGGATTGGGAAACGTAGTTATAACAAACCGCTGTGATTTATCATGCTGGTACTGTTTCTTCTACGCAAAAGAAAATGAGCCAATATACGAGCCATCACTTGACCAGATCAGGTTAATGCTCAGAAGAATGAGAAACGAGAAACCTGTTGGGGCAAATGCAGTTCAGATAACTGGCGGAGAGCCAACATTAAGGGACGATATAATAGATGTAATCAGAATAGCCAGGGAAGAAGGATATGAACATGTGCAGATGAACACAAACAGTGTCAGGGCCGCATACGATCCAGACTTTGTTAAAAGAGCCAGGGACGCAGGTTCAAACGTTGTTTACACAAGTTTTGACGGTCCAACCCCGAGATCAAACCCGAAGAATTTCTGGGAAATCCCTATGGCACTGGAACACTACAAACAGGCACCCATGGGTGTAGTTCTTGTACCTACAGTTATTGGTGGAATAAATGACCAGTATCTTGGAGATATGATCAAGTTCGCAAAGTCAAACATGGACGTTGTAAGAGGAGTTAACTTCCAGCCAGTAAGTCTTGTTGGAAGAATGTCAGATCGTGCCAGAGCAAGACAGAGGATAACAATACCCGGTGCAATAAAGAAAATCGAGCAGCAGCTTGATGGAGCAGTTGGAAGGGAAGACTTCTTCACAGTTCCGGCAACAACTGATGTATCTAACTTTGTTGCAGCTCTGAAAGGACATCCAACATACAAACTGTCCATACACTTTGCATGTGGAATGGGAACATACCTGTTCATTGACAACGACAAGATAATACCTGTAACAAGGTTTGTTGATGTTAAGGGAATGTTTGAATACCTATCAGAATTAGGAGATGACATAAAATATGCAAAATGGCAGGCACCAAAGAAAGTGGAATCTGTAACCAAATTATTGCTTCACCTGAAGAAATTCGTTGATTACAGCAAAGCCCCGGAAGGATTCAAGCTGAAAGATATGGTATATAACGCCTTTACAGAAGGTGATTACCATGGTCTGAAAGCTTTCCATTATAAATCACTATTCGTAGGGTTTATGCACTTCCAGGACCCATACACATATGATGTTGACCGTGTGGAAAGATGTGATATCCATTATGCAATGCCTGATGGAAGAGTTATACCTTTCTGTGCATTCAATGTTATACCTGAGCTGTACAGGGATTCAACACAGAGAAAGTACTCTATACCTGCAAATGTGTATGAACAGAAGACTGGATTTGACCTGAAGAAGGACAAATACTTCAGAAAATACACAGTTGAAGAGAAGAAGAGGATCATAAGCTTCTATGAAAGAAGCCTTGGAAGAAACCTCACTTCAAAGGAAATAGGACTTGATCTGGACAAGGATGAAATACCAATGATTTCATCTGTAAACCCTGACCAATAATTTTTTTGTTATTTTAATAACAGATTTTTTAATTAAATTTAAGTTCATTTTGTATTCAATCTAAATGTTCAGATTTTAAAGTTAATTTTATATGTGTACGCTAAACACAATAATATAAAAATTCGATCAACATATTTATATTCAAACACATTACCATATTATATGAAATATGATATTCTTGACCATACAGCCGACCTTAAAATAAAAGTATACGGCAATTCTTTAAACTCAATCTTTGAAAACTCTGTTGCTGCCATATCTGATTTAATCACAGGTTCTAAAAGTATGGAGAATGCCATTAAGAGAAAAGTAGAAATTACAAAACAATCGGTTGATGATATGCTTGTCCAGCTTCTAAATGACGTAATATTTTACCTTGAAACTGAAAATGTATTGTTCCAGAGGGCAGAGATAAATATTTCAGGCAACAGGCTTAATGGAATACTATTCGGAACAAAACTGCCTGATAACCCCTGTTACAGCAATGCAATAAAGGCGGTAACATATTATAATCTTAAAATAAGTCCTGAGGAAGGGTTTGCTATCCTCGTCCTCGATGTTTGATTATTGAATTTCTATTAAAGGCCTCCCTGGCCAGGGGTTTTTCTTCAGTATTTCACCGGACTTCACCACTGCAATTTCTATCTTTAATAGGGATTCTATGTATTCTTTGTTTTTTGATATTATGCTATATTCATCCACGGGTTCAGGGTCTATCCTGTTTTTGTTTTTCATGTAATCAGGTATCATTGACTTATACTCCCTTTCCAGGCTGTCTGCCATATAACCTTTAATAAAATCCTCCTGCTTTGTTCCATAAACGGTAATAACTGCCTTCTCCGGCTTAATGCGTATAATTTTTATTATTTCCCTGATATCAGATATAACCCTGTTAAGGTAAGTTTCTGATTTAATAATTCCAGAGTCTATTCTACTTTCAATATTGGTATCTATAGGCTGTACGCTGACAAATGTTTTATTGTCTATATGGCGGTGCCAGTATTCCTCGCAGGAAAATGGTATTACCGGGGAAAGTGCTTTGAGCCAGTCAGCCAGGATAGGTTTCAGTGCACTGTTTATATCACCACCATGGTTTTCCACGTTTTTTAAATCATTCATCACATTATAGAAAATAGAAATACACGCATCTCGAATATTCATAGATTCCATATACCCGAGATAATTTTTCAGGTTTTTATAGAACGAAGACCTGAACCAGTCATATATGTAGCCCTCTCCAGGCGTATCACCTGAATATCCCTCTAAAAGCCCTATAAAATAGGAATAACGTTTGATTACAGATGATATATCTTTTTCATTCCAGTCAAGGAGCGATGAAATATCTGCTCCTGCAGCCATAAATAATCTGTATATATCTGCTGAATACCTGTTGATAATTTCCAGAAGGGAAATAACATTGCCCTTACTCTTTGAAATTTTTGCACCATTTGATATAACAAGACCGGATATCATGAGGCCTCCCGGAAGTTTATTGCCGGAAAATATTGCTGCATGGTTCATAATAAAAAATGCCAGGTGATTTGAAATGTGTGGCGGTGCAGTAATTCTAAGGTCGTTGCCATACCAGTAATCAAATTCTTTCTTTGCTGATCTGGCATTTTCCATTATATAATCATCATACCTGTTACGGGTCTCCTTTCCAAGCAGGACATAATCCAGTATATCGCCGGGTATGCTGTGGAGCCTGTCATAAATATCTTTAAGTTCCTTTTTATTGGTATAGGCAAGCATGTATATTGTAGAGTCTGATAGTGATTCTATAACCCAGTTTTCATCAAATGGAAGCCTGGTACCTATCCCCCTCTTTCTGGCACATGGGCGCTCTTTAAGCCAATCAATAGCATCCATCATCAATTTCCGGTAAAGTTCAGGATAGAAACGCATGGAATTTATGACTTCATGGGCTTTATTCTTGAGCCACTCCGGTGAATAATCAATGAACCACTGGTCTTTTAATACTGCCACTATAACCCTGGAGCCAGACCTTGTAACAGCTTTCCTTGTTGTTTCATAAAAAATTACAGCCATATTTTTTGATATCAGGTCATTTTTAATTGCTTCCCTGCCAGCTGCAACATTCATTCCGCTGTATGGGCCAGAATTTATGAGTACTCCATTATAAAACTCATCCTTATAGAGCTCCTGTGTAGCTTCCTTTAGCTTGCTTTCATTGTGTTCAAGCCCGTATTTTTTAACAAGTGATTCAACAGACATTTTGCTTTTTACTTCAACAACTTTCTTTATGCTATTTTTTATGTTGTTCCTGCCATAATATAAGTAATCAAATATGGAATGGCCCGGTACAGAGTAAACAACTCCAGTACCATTGTCCGGATCAACAAAATCAGCTCCTATCACATCGACAGGAGTATCCTGGAAAGGAACATTGAATTTTTCACCTATAATTTCTTCAGGATTTACTGAACCAATGTATTCAATTCCATCATGCTGGAGGGAAAATTTAGTATACCCATCCGCAGACATAACTACATCCATGTTATTGTAGCGGACCATAGCATACTGGGCATCAGAATTTATCCAGAGATTTGTCACACCGAATAGTGTTTCAGGCCTTAAGGAAGCAGCTATGAGATAATATTTATCCCCCTTAAAAAGGACGCCTGTAAACTCTTCTATTGTTACCTTGTCAGTATCTCCATCCTTTATATCATCTTCCCCTACAGCATTTTCATCATTTATGCTATAAAGTATAGGGTATTTGCCCTTTTTTATAAGCCCTTTTGATTCCAGCTGCATAAATTGCCATTTAACGATTTCCTGATAAAACGGGTCTGCTGAAGTAAACTTTCTGGTCCAGTCAATTGAGTACCCAAGGTCCATGAAATCTTTGACTATCACCCTTGAAAAGTAATCTGCAATATTCTGGGGATTTTTGAATGATTCTATAATCCCATCAATATCGGAAGGGTTTTCATATTCCATAAGGTAATTTCTGTAAAGTTTTATGGTACCGGGGTCACCGTTTCTGATCCTCTCCGAGAAAGCCAGGATGGGTGTTCCACTTTCATGGAATCCCATAGGAAAAAGCACATTAAACCCTGTAAGCCTTTTGTACCGGGCGATTATATCCCCTAGTGTGTATGTCCTTCCATGGCCAACATGCAATGACCCATTGCTGTAGGGCCAGGGGACAGTTACAAAAAACTTCGGTTTTGTATCATCAATTGATGGTTCAAATATATGGCTCTTCGCCCATTCATCACGCCACTTTTCTTCTATTTCACGGTCCATTTACACCACTAGTACAGCTGCGGCTATGACCGTTGCCCATTCATCCGGTTTGAGGACAACGGTGGTAGCTGCAATATTTTTTGTAGTCAGGATTTTATCATCAAGCACATATTCATTTTTTTTGTCTTCCCACTTCAGGTGGTCATCCAGGCCCATTGTGCTGGCCAGCATTTCTGCCGCAAGTTTTTCAGCAAAATGGCCAGAATCATTTTCAGTTTGCCCGAATGTATGGTGTTCACTCAGGTAGCCCCATTTGCTCCTGTCGGACGGCACCGCAACGCCAATCGCAGAGGATATCATCCTGTTCAGTTCATTGGACGAATTTCTTGCCAGTACTGTAAATAAGATCTGCCCGTAGGATAATAACTTAATACCCTCTGATTTATCTACAATTTCTGCGTATGGAGGAAGTATGGAACTGACACTTACGAGATTGTAAGCTGCAATATCCGCATCCCTCAATGCATTTTCAAACGATTGAAGCTGTGTCTCTCCGCGCCCTATTCCCCTTGTGAAAAAAATTTTCTTTGGAAGCAACATAGGGGTGTATTATTAATTATTTAAAATATTTATTGAATATTGCCAGGAACTCTCCGGTACAGGTTTATAATATTTTATATAATATACCGCTATTTATAAAGAACAATGTCCATGCAACAGGAAAATGTATTTGATATGCTTGATCCGGCACTAAAGGAAAGCCTGGCAAGAAACGGTATTTTAAATCCAACAGAAGCACAGAAAATGGCAATTCCTGAGATATTGTCAGGAGAGAATACCCTTCTTATATCACCTACCGGATCCGGCAAAACAGAGGCAGCGCTGGTTCCACTGCTAAATAAAATATATCTCGAAAAACCACAATCCATAGCCCTTCTTTACATAACTCCACTGAGGGCATTGAACCGTGATATGCTTTCAAGGGTATTTGATTACTGCAGAACCCTTGATATACGGGTGCAGGTAAGGCATAGTGATATATCCCAGGCAGAGAGAAATGAAATATCCAGAAACCCGGCACAGATACTTATCACAACACCGGAATCATTGCAGTTGCTCATGATGGGCAAGAGGCTCCGTGAACACATAAAAAACATAAAGTATGTAATAGTTGACGAAGTCCACGAAATGGCTCAGAATGAAAGGGGATCACAGTTTGCTATAGCCATGGAGCGGTTAAAGGTGCTTGCTGGAAATTTTCAGGTTATCGGACTCTCTGCCACTGCAAAGAATGAAGATGAACTTTCACTTTTTATTTCCCCCTCGTCTCAGTGTAGAATATTAAAACCTGTGATAGACAAGAAAATGGATATAAAGGTTATTTTGCCTCCCCCCAGTAATGATGATATCGCTAACATTATGGCATGTGATAACCAGTATGCAGGGTCTATAGAGAAAATACATTCCATAGTGGAGGAAAATAAGGGCACTATTGTATTTGTCAATAGAAGATACGTTGCTGAAGATATATCATTCAGGCTAAGATTATGGTTAAAAGACCCGGATATTGAAGTGCACCATGGATCACTGTCACGTGAAACCAGGGAAACAGCCGAGATGGATTTTAAGGAAAACCGGGTAAAGGCATTGATCTGCACATCATCCCTGGAGCTTGGAATAGATGTGGGTTCAGCGGACATGGTAGTCCAGTTCAATTCTCCCAGGCAGATAAATAAAATGGTACAGAGGATTGGCAGGGCAGGCCATTCTTTGCAGAAAGTTTCCCGTGGGATCGTAATATGCAATGATGTTATAGAACTTGAAGAGGCAAAGGCTATAGTTGGCAATATTAAATTAGGGGAACTGGAAAATGTAATGATAAAGAAGAATTCCCTTTCAACTGTCGCAAACCAGATAATGCTCGAGCTTAATTACTCAAAAAAAGTAGATTATAATTACATGTACAGGATAATTACCGGGGCATATCCATTCAAGACACTGAAATTTGAGGAATACTATGCAGTACTGGGACTTCTTTCAAGAACAAGGAAAATAATTATAGATGGCAATTTTATTATAAAGCGGTATCCAGTTCTTAAATACTTTATAGAAAATATATCCATGATAGCCGGTGAAAAAAATTACAGGGTAATTGACGTAATTAATAAAAAATTTATAGGAACCCTGGATGAAAAATATGTTGTGAATGAAATCTCTCCAGGTTCGTATTTTGTCATTAAAGGTTCAACATGGAGGACAATAAGGATTGACGATGATAAAATATATGTTGAGCCCTTCAGCACGGCAGCCATTGCACCACACTGGACAGGTGAAGAGATACCGGTTCTCTATGAAGCCGCATCCAGGGTATCACAGGACAGGAAAGAAAAATATATTCCGGAATTCCTGAACGATCGTGGCAGGAAAGCCCTTGAAGAATGGTATAAAAATGACATGGCTACACTGGATAAAATCATAATAGAAGCCCATAACTCAGAAATTATTATACAGATCCTTCTGGGAAGCCTGGGCAACTTTACCCTGGCACAGATACTATCCGGGCTGCTAACATCAATCACAGGAGAAAGCGTGGAAATGGATTATTCACCATATCACATATATATGAGGGTTTCAAGGAACATTTCAGCAGAAGATGTAAAGAATTTAATTATGAATATAGATATAAACAACCTTGATGGCTATGTCAAATCATCTGCCCGGAGATCAAGGTTCTTCAACAATGTATTTTTATATGAAGCCAGAAAATTTGGCATCATAACGAATGAAGCGGACATAACCAGGATCCGTTTTGAAAAAATAGTGGACTCATACTATAATACAGTTGTATACGAAGATTCCATAAGAAAGCTCATATTTGATTACATGGATATTAACGTTCTGCATGATTACCTTGAAAACCTTGATGATTCAAATTTTATACTCAAAAACAAAATCTCAGATTCTTCAAATATATTCCTGTCTCATTATTCTGAAAGGGTCATGCCACTCAAGCCTACAAAAACAATACTTGAATCAATTCGCAAGCGGCTTATGAATGAGGAAGTTATACTTTACTGCACATCCTGCGGTAATAAAAGAACCAGGAAAATAAAAGATATTACGGAAATAAGATGTCCTGTCTGCCATTCACGACTTGTAGCTTCAATCTCAAAATTTGATGAGGAGTCAATTTCAAAAAAAATAGATGAAAAAACCAGAAAAAGGATGATAAAAAATGCCCATCTGGTGAGAGAACACGGGATTACTGCTGTTATGGTGATGGCTGCCCGTGGTGTTGGCCCGGAGATCGCTTCCAGGATACTTGAAGTTTCATATCTTAACGAAGATGACCTTATAAGGCGGCTTCTCAATGCCGAAACAGATTTTGCAAAAAATCGCCAGTACTGGTAATGGATGATTGTTGCCTGCATATATTTATTATAGCAAGAATAAAACAACCATATCAGGTGCATTTCAATCAATTCTAAGCTATGGTGATGTTTGTTATAGGGTGTTAATAAAATGTTTTATCTATCATGCATCACAGTTCAAATCAAAAAATAAACATGTTTACAAATAGCTTTATAAAGAACTGTGGATTTTACTTTTATGGAAATTAATAAGCGAAGAATACAAAAAATGAGAGATTTAATTTCACAGAATTTAATGGAAAGCCTCCTGCCCTTTCCACTGGATACAAAACTTTACTCTTCATGGGCTTCAGGACTCCCACATGATGGTGAAACCATAATATATACGTCATACATGTACCAGATTTCAGGCATACTTAAACGTTATGAAGAACTGTTTCCAAAAATTTACCGTTTAAATCTGCCTAAACGATTAATGACCGCATCAAAGTTTTTGATAAAGCCAAACAGGGATGAACTTGACAGGTCTTTCAATATACTGAAAAATATAACCTCAATGCTAACGGCACATGGCTTAAATTTCGGATACCTATACGATGAAGAGCCATATTCCGGAGCCCTGTTGCTGGAATCTGGATTCATTAACGAATATAAAGAGTATGGAAAGAAACTATATAATTTCTTCAAGGAAAGAGGAGTAAAGCAGATTATAACTGTTGACCCGCATACAACAAATGCCTTAAAACGCTATAAAGATTTCATAGACTTTGACATTGATATAAAAAACTACCTGGAGCTGGTTAATTTTAAAGGATCCGGGAATTATGTAATACACGATTCCTGCCTCTATTCACGTGCTATGGGAATGTATGATAATATAAGGGCAAAAATTAAGGATTCTGGAATATCTGCAAGCGAAAACTATCTCATAACGGGAAAGGACATGGGAAGCTGTTGCGGCGGCCCACTTGCCCTTGTCTCAACTAAAGACAGCGAGGATATATCAAAATCACGTGCTGAGAAATTATTATCTGTCAATGAAAACGTTCTTGTTATGTGCCCGCTATGTTACCAGAATCTATCTCCCTATGTAAATAATATAAAAGACATTGCAGAGGTGGTCTCATGAATTATGAATGGGATGTTGCAGTAAATAAGGCAATTGTAAATAATGCACCAAGAGTACAGCAAATTCTCGATGATAATCCATACATAAAGGATGTTGCATCAGAATTAAGGAAAACAAAAAACACTGTTCTCGATAATATCGAAACATATATATCAAAAACAGAGGAAAGTGTGAAACGCACAGGCGGGCATTTCCATTATGCAAAGGATGGCGAGCAGGCCATGGACATTGTCCGGGAAATTTTAGGAGAGAAATCAAAAATCGTTCTTTCAAAATCCAATGTACTTTATGAGATAAAATTAAGGGAAGAACTTGAAAAGGAAGGAAAGGATATCTGGGAAACTGACATGGGTGAATACCTTGTCCAGATTAACAACGATATGCCTTCACATCTTGTGGCACCTGCAATCCATCTTACAAAGGATAAAATAGGTAAATTGCTGCATGAAAATCTTGACAGCGCAATAAATGAAAATACATCTCCGGAGGAAATGGTCAGTATAGTAAGAAAATTCCTGATGGAAAAATATCTCGGCGCTGAAGTGGGGATTACAGGTGCCAATGCTATTGCCGCAGATACCGGTTCTGTCCTGCTCATAGAGAACGAAGGCAACATTAGAATGGATACTGTGCTTCCACAGGTACATATAGCTATAACCGGAATTGATAAAATAGTCCCAACATTGAAGGATGCGTTTAATGAAGTGATAGTACAGGCATCCTATGCAGGGTTTTATCCGCCGGCATACATCAACGTTACTTCCGGCCCCAGTGCTACCGGTGATATAGAACTGAAACACGTATCGCCTGCGACCGGGCCTAAAGAATTCCATTTAATCGTCCTTGATAATGGGAGGAAGGAGGCTATAGACTCTGATATAAGAGAATCACTCCTGTGCATAAGATGTGGCAGGTGCTACTTTTCATGTCCTTCATACAAGCTTTATGGAAAGGACTTCGGGGATAGCCCATATACAGGGCCTACAGGGATTATGTGGTCGGCAATAACAATGAAAAAATATGACAAATCTATGTTATGCATGCATTCCGGAGGCTGCCACGAAGTATGCCCTATGGATATAAATATCCCGCAGGTCATCGAAAAAATTAAATTCAGGTATATGGAATCCTGAATAATTTTTGCCGGCAAATAATAAATGCAATTTTGCAATATATCCGCATGATAAATCATGAACTGGAATACCGGTATAAATCTGATGCACATTTTGTTTACCCGGATTATGATGGATATAATTTCTCAAACATAAATAGTACAATATTATCATTATTCAACATAAAGCACGAAGGAAAAAACCTTGATAAGAAGCTGTACAGCAATATATGCGGTACAAAAAAGGTGGTATTTATCTACATCGATGGCCTGGGTTATGATAGCTGGATCAACTATCTGGGAAAATACAGAGCATTCAAGGAAATAAATGAATCAGGTATTGTGTCACCAATTACCTCCCTATTTCCTTCTACCACCGCTGCTGCGAGCAACACAATAAATACCGGGCTTACCCCTGCAGAACACGGTTTATTTGAATGGCGCCTGTATATTGACCGGTATGATATGGTTATGAAAAGCCTGCCATTTATACCTGTGTATAAGCAGGACAGGGAGAAATTCATTGAAGCAAACCCTGATCCATCTGTTCTCTTCCACGGAAAAACATTTTATGAAACACTGAAAGAAAACGGTATAAAGCCATATGTTGTTTCACGATCAGAATTATTAAAGAGCAGCTATAGCCGGATAATGTATTCCGGTGCGAAGGAGAAAAAAAGGTACGATTTTCTTTTTGAAGGCTTTCTCATATTGAAAAAATTGCTGGAAAAGATAAAAGACAACTCATATGTATTCTTTTATATAGAAGAGCCTGACAAAATGGAGCATAGATACGGTCCGGGAAGTCCAGAGCATCTGGAATCACTCCATTATATAGCCGGCTTATTTAATACCCTGTTTGAGAGCCTATCCGGGCAGGATATTTCAATAATAATTTCATCCGACCACGGATTTACACCGGTCAATAATAAAATATATGTTTCAGGTGTAGAAAACTTAATGCCCATAAAGAATGGAAAAAGAATGCCGGAAACTTGGAGCCCACGGGATATGGCAATGTATAGCGATAATCCGGAAAAACTTAAATTATTTCTTGAACACCAGCTAGATGGAAAAGCAGATGTGATAACAAAACAAGAACTCCTGACATCCGGTATACTGGGCAGCAGGAATGTTGATGAAAAATATGCATCCAGAATAGGTGATGTTATAGTGCTTCCATATTCCGGGAATACTGTATGGTATAAATATTATGAAGACGATATAATAAAAGATCGTGGGATGCATGGAGGGCTAAGCAGGGAAGAAATGATTATACCATTAGCAACAATAAATTTAAAAGATATAAAAAATTATTAGTTTATTTTGTGTTTTTGATTAAATTTTCATAGACTTCAAGGAATTCAAGCCCTTTGTTTATTCCACCAAATAATTCGTCCCTCTTTATGCTCTCCGCGTTCTTCCTCATCTTTTCCGGTTCTTTTACACCGGCATTTCCGATCATGGACTGGACGCACCTGTTGATTCTCAGGGGGCTAAGCTCAAATTTGTACAACATGTCTACTATATCCTTGAGATTGTCTATTATAAACTGCCTGGATGGGGTATTTGAAGCCATTGCAACAAAGAACGAATCCATATCCTGCTTCTTTGCTTTTCCGGATTTGACGAATTCCATGATTGCACTGTGATTTTTATCGCCCTCAAGTGCACCAGATGCAGTTATAGCTTTTGTTTTGTCCTCATCATTTTTCGTGTTTGTTATAATATCCGCAAAGTAGCTGAAATCCTGGTTTATCTTTGCCTCAGCAACCAGATATGCCAGCCTGAAATCAGGGTCAACATTTTCGTAGCTGCTGTATTTTTTTAATAAAGATTTGCAGAAATCATTATTTATATAGGCAAGCTTTGTGTAAAGCCCGGAAAGGGTAATTTTGAAATTAAAATCATCCTTCCTGTTTGCCTCTACGTACTCCATTTTGTCCTTTATATAGAAATTCGCCAGGTCCTTGAAATAGTTATTGTCTGTTATTGTATAAAGGTTGAAAAGTTCCTTTGATATCTCATCTATTACTATGTTCTCATTGATTCCATAGAGCTTTTCCAGCCTTCTGACATATGTTGTCATATTTATTTTTCCTGAAAGCAAAAAGGCATAAAGGTCATTTGCAAGCCCCCATTTCTCCTCTGCTGTAATCTGGGAAAGATTTCTCGATATGTTTTCAAACATGGAATCGTCGTATAAAACCCTGTAAAATCCATTATGGTTGAAATTAAGGGATAATATATCGCCATCTACCTTCATTTCATTTCCTTCCATCAATAACTTTTCTTCGCTGGAGAACCTGTTTATAAATAACGGTATTTTCCATGTTGAATTTTTATCGCCTTCAAGGAAATAGAATTGTTTCTGGGATATTTTGAGTGAATCCCCATCCTTTGCAGTTTCAAGGTACGGATACCCTTTCTGGGAAATCCACTGTTCCATAATGGTTGATATGCCCATGCCTGATTCCTTTTCTATGGCATTCCACAGGTCAGATCCTGATGCATTGCTGTATGAGAATTCTTTTAAATAGTTTCTCATAGCTTTCATAAACACATCTTTGCCAACATATGCTTCTATCATTCTCAGGACATTTGACCCTTTGCCATATCTTATTTCATAGGATAATTGTGATATGCTCCTTGGATCGGTAACATCAGCATTTATTGGATGGGAATTTTTCAGCGCATCCATGGTATAAGCCCCATCTGTCTGGTCCAGAAGAAAATCTCCGAAGAATTTCCAATCGGGATTTGTGCTGTCTACAGTCTTGAAAGCAAAGAACGTAGCAAAGCTCTCATTAAGCCAGAGGTCGTTCCACCACTTCATTGTTACAAGGTCTCCGAACCACATATGCACAAGTTCATGTGTTATAACTTCCGCAGTCCTTTTGTAGCTTCTGCTAGTTGTTGATTTATCTATGTTTAATAGAATTTCCCTGAATGTTATAGCTCCCCAGTTTTCCATTGCACCTGCGGCAAATTCCGGTACCGATATAAGGTTCAACTTTGGAAGCATGTAATCTATTCCTGTGTAGTTTTCAAGATACTCAAGGGACTTTTTGGCACACTCAATAGGATACCTTGACTCTGTTAAATGTCCTTTCATTGCTGTTAAAGCCAATCTTTTTCCCCTGTATTTATCCTCCATCTCATCGAAGTGGCCCACGCCCAGATAAACGAGATATGTAGCCATTACCGGTGTTTGTTCGAACTGCACAACCTTTTTGTTGTTTTCAAGTGTTTCGAACTTTACCGGCATATTTGATATTGCCTGGAGGTCTTTGTCTATTGCCATTGTGATATCAAAGGTTGCCTTATAATTTGGATTGTCTATGCATGGAAATGCCCTTCTGGCATCGGATTCTTCGAACTGGGTTGACAGTATATACTCTTTTTCAGTGCCTGCAACATAAAATCCTTTCAAACCTCTGTCATTATCAGATGAAAACTGCACTTCTGCAACTATATCTCCGCCATTGGTGGGGAATGTAACTCCATCTTCTCCTGCTTCAAATTTAACATCCGCGCCATTAACTTTTATTTTATGTATATCTATTTTATTTAAATCCAGTGTAATTTTTTTCTCTGCATCTGTAATTTTTATTTTCTCAATACCACTATACTTCTTTCCGGAAAAATCAACATCCAGTTTTATGTTATAATTAACAACTCTCATACTACTTTATATGCTAAGGTTTAATAAATTTTTTTAGCCGAACATTCTAAATAATAAAAATTGATTACTGAATAATGGATGAAAAATATAGCTTTGCCTATCTGGGCATAACAGCCATCATGGCTTTACTGTTCATACAGTTTATACTTGGAATGTATGTCAACCTGTACGTTTCATTCCCGCCTTTAAATAATGTGGCGCACCTCGCTGGAAAGAGCTTTCCATCCAATTATATAGTGGTAATGGTACATATGATGTTCGGGTTCCTTATACTTATAGTTGCCTTTATACTCCTGCTGTTAAGTGTTAAAATAAGGAATTCAAAACTTGTTTTATCCAGCGCAATTTCCTTAGTATTTGTAATAGTAGCTGGTATATCCGGTTTACTATTCCTGTTCAACGAAGCGAATTTATATTCACTGATTATGGCTGTTTCATTTATAATAATAGTATTATCAGAATTTTATTATCTTTATGTGATAAAAGTCTCAAAAAATTAATTTTTTAAAAGATCTGAAGACCTTTTATATAATATGTCACGCATCAAAAGGAAAGCACGGAAATTTTCTGCATTAAACCGCCCGGAAAAACCCTCTTTTCTGGATACAAGCCTGTAATAATACATTACTTCTATTGTTTTTCTGCATGCCCTGAACGCAACGTGGGCTGCCCGGTTTTCAGATGACAATATCTTATAATCATTTGCCCATCCCCTTTCGCCTTCCATTTTTTCAAGAAAACTGAAATCAGCTGCTTTTTCACCTGTTATTATATAATTTTCAAGTGATTTTATAAATTCAACCATTTTTTTATATTCTTCCATACGTGGTTCATCAACCTTCATTAGCCTGTTCAGCAACTCGGCAAGGTCATATTCTTTCATAAAATACATCTGTATACCTGAATCGTAGTCTTCTTCATTCCTGCTTACCATGCACTGAAATTTAGGAAATTCTATCATAATTTATTATGAAGGCGATCAATATATATTTTGCTCAAAATGATAAAATATAAATTTCATTATGCTACGATTATTCTAGTCTGTAGCCGCCTCTTCTATAGATGTATAGCGTTCACAATTTTCCATTCCAAAATTCTTTTTTGTTATATCTATAAATTTTTTCTTTACCGAGTTGAAATCATTTTTTATTCCGGAAATATCATCCATTGAAGTCATAATATCCGGGGAGAAATTGCAGGGGTTTATTGCATTGAATTTTTTCAGGTCAGTAGATATATTCAGCCCCATTCCATGCATCGTTGTAAACCTGTCTATCCCAATGCCTATGGAACAGATTTTTTTATCGCCTACCCATACACCGGTTTTTTCATTCAACATGGGTTTTCCCTCTATACCATAAGCGTCCAGCAGGCTTATAACAGAGTCCTGTATCATTTTAATTAGACCCAGGGCGTTAATATTCCTTCTTTTCATGTTAACTATATAATATGTCACAAGCTGTCCGGGGCCATGATATGTCATATATCCTCCCCTGTTAACCTTTATCGCGTTGGAGAGGTCCCCACTGTAATGGGACCCTGCAGTGTACACATCCGGGTGCTGGAGGAAGATAAAAACATCACCGCTTATCCCTTCATTAACCAGTGCATGCATTTTTTTCTGGAAATTCAAGGCCTCAATATAACCAACAATTCCCGGGTCGTATATTCTTTCTACTGGCTTCTTTTCCTCCATTACACTCGAATTCATTCTTTAAAGTTATACATTTCTATGTTTTCAATCCGGCAAATATCTGAAAAACAGTAAAAAATTGTGCAATTTCAGGGTATATAAAAGTATAGCAAAAGAATTTAAATCACTGTGTATTAGTTATATGGTGAAACAAATGGAACATGATTTTAAAATTATTGATTACATAATAAAGGGGAATGAAACACATGACGGTGCAGGTGTGAAGCTAAAACGTATTTTTGGTGGTCCGAATACCGTTCAATTGACAGACCCATTTCTGCTTCTTGACCACTTCGGGTCAGATCGCATAGAAGATTATATTGCAGGATTTCCATGGCATCCACACAGGGGAATAGAGACAATAACTTACCTGCTTTCTGGAAAAGTAGAACACAGGGACAGCACAGACCACCGTGGAACAATATACCCTGATGAACTTCAGTGGATGACCGCAGGTAGCGGCATATTCCATGAAGAAATGCCAAAACCACTTGATGAAAAAAACCCTGAGGAACTGATAAAGGCATACGGAATGCCCACTCTTGTTTCAGGATTCCAGCTGTGGCTTAATTTACCTGCTAAGTATAAAATGTCTACTCCCGCTTACCGCAGCATCAAGGGCAGTGAAGTTCCTAAAATTGAAATTGACGGTGCAACATTAAAAATTATAGCAGGAGAATATAACAAAGTATCTGGCATGTACAATTCACAGTACGGCATCGACCCGCTATACCTCGATATTACAATGGATGAGGACTCAGATTTTGTTTATAGGGTTAAAGATGGATACACATCACTGATATTTTCTATAACAGGAGAAGGAATATCTAACGGCCAGAAACTTGAACCTGATACTGCCGCAATAATGTCCAGAAATGGTAATTTCATAAAAATTCATACAGGAAATTCAAAATACCGCTTTATCCTTCTATCCGGAAAACCATTGAATGAACCTATTAAGTGGTATGGGCCAATAGTAATGAATACAGATGAACAGATACGTGAGGCTATAAGCGACCTGAATAACAATAATTTTGTCCGTGAAAAGAATCCCATAGTAGAATAAGTTATTCTGTAAGAATTATATATCTATTCTATTTTTAGATAAGAATTAAATATCCTGTTGCAATGGTATGACATGGAAAATGATAGCGATGCCAATCAGTATATGATATCACTGAAATATCAGTTTAAATCATACCTGCGGACAAAAAGATTCCTGGGGTTGATTTTATTTACAACAATAATATCTATAGGTATTACCGCTTTAATGCTTCATGATGAATACTCAATGCTCAAAGCCGGAACTCCTTTATTATACTTTTATAAGTACCTTTCGGGATTTTCGGCTGATCTGGTTGTAATTATAGGTGCATTCTTCGGTGGGGATATTATTTCCACAGATACCGGCACAAATGCCGCATACTACACACTTGTGCAGCCTGTAAGGAGATCCATATTATTTGTAGGTAGATTTACTGCTGCCTTAATATCTTCATTTATAATAGTGCTGGTTTACTTCGTAGTTGGCGTTGGCAGTTCCCTTTACCTCTATGGAAAGGTAACACCGGTTATATTTGAAAGCCTTGGAATACTCGTATTATTCCTGGCAGCTGCAATTGCATTTGCATCACTGTTCTCAGGTATATTTAAAGGGCAATCAAGCGGGATTATTGTTTCAGTATTATTGCTCTTCATAGGATTCCCTATAATAGATGAATTTGTAGGCAGTATCGGTGGCATAGACCCGCTATTTTCACTTAACTTTGCCGGTGAAATCATGTACCTTATCTTTGAAAAACCATACCCTGCGGTTAAGGCATCAGGCAGTGGTTTTGGCCCTGGTGCTGGTGCAGGTGCATTTTACACCTTCAGCCCGACAGTGATGCAGGGACTTGGTGTGCTGATTGCATACATAATAATATGCGGGATAATTGCGATAATATTGTACTCAAGGAGGCAAATAGAGGGATAAATATGGAAATAACATTCAATAAAGTTACAAAGAAATACCATAAATTTATGGCACTCGATGATGTTTCATTCAATTACCGTGACCATGGGGCTATTGGGTATCTCGGGCCAAACGGCGCTGGAAAGACCACAACCCTTAAGGTTATGACAAATCTCCTCCGCCCGTCGGAAGGGCATGCAGAATTAAATGGCATAGACGTAAATAAATATCCAAAGAAAGCACTGGCAAATGTTGGCTCTATGATAGAAACGCCAACTCCATATCCATTTCTTACTGTGAAAGAATCAATGCAATTTGTTGGTGAATTAAGAGGAATAGATAAAAAAACAATCAATTCAAAGATAGATGAATTCTATGATGCATTGAAATTGCCACCATTGACATCGAAAATGGGCCAGCTATCCAAAGGTCAGAGGCAAAGGGCAGTGTTTGCATCTGTATTAATATCTGATCCAGATGTAGTTATACTTGATGAACCCACCAGCGGGCTTGATCCATTTGAAAGAAAGATATTCCGGGATTTTATACTGGAATTGAAAAAAACCAAACTGGTCTTCTTTTCATCACATATACTTTCAGAGGTTTCAGAAACCTGTGACGATGTGATTTTTATTAATCATGGCAAGATACTGAAACAGGGTAAAATTGATGAGATAGCCCAGGAGTTTAACACCAATGCCGTCTCTATAGAATTCCTCAAACCCTTAGATAACAATATGATAAAAAACATTCAGTCACTGGGAAGCGGTGTATTAAAGACAGATGGGAAATACGCCGTAATTAAATTTTCAGGGAAGGAAGATGAAAGGGCACAGATACTGGAGAATGCAATAAAACTTGCACCAATTATTTCATATACTTCGTATGGTTCTGACCTGGAATCCGCATACCTGTCAATTCTGGGTGAGAAATCCTAACTATAGTGGTGGAGTCAATGCTAAGGAAATTCCCGGATAATTTCATGTTCGGTACCGCAACAAGCCCATTTCAGGTGGAAATGGGCAGATCAGATAATTCTATATCTTCAGAGAGCGACTGGTATAAATGGTCACATGATAGTAATATAATACAGAAAACCTATGTAAGCGGAGATTTCCCGGACGATGGCCCGGATTTCTGGAATAATTATAAAAGATTCATCGATGCTTCTATTGATATGGGAAATAATTCCATAAGAATTGGCATAGATTGGGCCAGAATATTCAAAACATCAACTGAAAGTGTGGATGCAGTTGCAAGCAAAAACGAAAAGGGTGATGTTTATGCAATGTCATTCCCTGATAACGTTATCCAGAGAATGGATTCCATTGCGGATAATGATGCTGTAAAGCATTATGTTGAAATAATGGAATACATAAAGGCAAAAAATTTAAAGCTTATTTTAACAGCATACCACTGGCCTTTGCCACTATGGCTCCATGATCCTGTAAAATGTAACCAGGACTTTGCAAATTGCAGGGAAAAAGGATGGGGAGACAAAGCCACAGTAGAGGAATTCGGCAAATACATTTATTATATTTATAATAAATTTCACAGATATGTAGATATATGGAATACACTGAATGAACCGAACATAATAGCTATTAATGGCTATGTTTATGGCAATCTGGAGGGATTTCCTCCTGGATTGTCTAACTTTTCAATAGCTGTATCCGTTATGAGGAACCTCGCCTACGCACATAATATAGCATATAAAATTATCAAGGCACTTGATCATTCCTCACAGGTCGGGATCAATGTAGCTGTCCCATATTTCCAGCCTGAAATGGATACACCGGAAAACAGGTTCATTGTAAATTATGTTAAACACATTTTTTATGACCTGTACCTCAATTCTGCCCTGTACGGAAACTTTGACAATTCCCTATCTGGAATTTTTAATGAATCACGCCCCTCTGAATTTGCAGGTACAGATTTTATAGGAATAGATTATTACAGCAGGATAAGGGTAAGATATGTGGACAACGACAATGTTGACCTGAGGTATAGATTTGCCTTTTTGCCCTGCAGCAAGTGCTCGGATAATTACTGGGATATATTTCCTGAAGGCATACGCAATGTTTCGAGGTCAGTATTCAACCATTACAGAAAACCTGTTATGATACTGGAAAATGGGGTTGCGGATGCAGAAGGATCATTGCGCAAAGAATTCATAGAAAAACATCTTATAGAGCTACATAAGGCCATTAAGGAAGATTATATACCTGTAAAAGGATATTTCCACTGGTCTATAGTGGATAACTATGAATGGGCCAGGGGTTATAAGGACAAATTCGGGCTTTATAAAATCAATAATGGAGAATTCGTGAAAACGGAAGCCTCTGAATTTTATAGCAAAATATGCCACGATCATGGTGTGGAGGACGAAGATTTTAAAACTTATTAGCTAAATGAAATCCAGAGAGAATGCATAAAGGTTAAAAATATATAATAAAGCTATATACTATTATATGTATCTACGAAGCTATTTAAATTCACCCGAAGTAATGGAATTAATAGATCATATAGTGCATTCTGATTTTGTAGAAGCTATGAAAGATGGGACTATAGAGGATGAGCGATTCAGGTATTACTTAAAGCAGGATCATATATACGTGAAATATTATAAAGCAGCAGGAGAAGTTATAGGGAAAAATACCGGTGATGATAATATCAGGGAACTCTACAATGAAATTGGCAGTGAAGAGCCAGAATTTCACAGGAACATGTTAAAGCAATTTGGAATAGATGAGGCCGGAATAAAAGAATCTGAAATAAACTATACAACATATTCTTACATAAATCACCTTTTGCGCTGGTCAAAAGACTCTTCTATTAACGGGATGCTATCCATGTTCCCATGCCAGTGGTCTTACGGTTATATTGCGGAAGCAACTGCAGCACCCTCAGAAAAATATCTATTCTGGTTTGATTTTTACCGGTCAAAAGATTACAGGTCAATAACTGATAAATATCTTGAAATATTGCAAAAAGAACCTTTAAGCACATATCAGGAACAGATTATCAAATTTGGCCTGGAGTATGAATTAAATTACTGGAAAGAATGCTATATCGAAATAAAATAAATAGTGGTTTACCATTCACATCTAATGATAAACGGGGCACTGGATTACCTGTATAACCTCAAACGGGAAGGCATTAAACTGGACCTGACTGCAACTCAGGATTTCGCCAGCCATGTGGGCAATCCACAGTCTAAATTTAAGACGATACACATAGCAGGAACCAATGGAAAAGGTTCTATAGCATCATATGTGTATAATATACTCCGGCAAAAGTATAAAACAGGAATGTACACATCCCCGCATTTGCTTGATTTCAACGAAAGAATAATACTTGATTTAAATATGATTCCCGATAGTTATATTATTGATTTTATGAACTCAAACCGCGATTATATAGAAAATCTTGCAACCATATATAGAAATCCCACATTTTTTGAAACCACAACAGTAATGGCATTCAAATATTTTGCTGACAATAATGCTGACTACGCGGCGATTGAAGTCGGACTAGGTGGGAGGCTGGATTCTACCAATATAATTAACCCGGAAGTAAGCGTCATTGCACAGATAGGGTATGAACATTATCAGAGGCTGGGCTGTTCACTAACTTCAATAGCCCACGAAAAGGGTGGAATAATCAAAAATGGAAAACCGGTTGTACTGCTGGATAATAAACCCGAAGTTGTGGCAGAGATTACTAAAATTGCCAGTGTAAGGAATTCAAAGCTTGTAAAAATTTCAGATTATTGCTCTATAACGGATCTTAAATTCAATCTTGACGGCATGTCTTTTAAGCTCCAGACACCCGTAGAGGAATATCATATCACCACATCAAACCTCGGATTATTCCAGCTCGGCAATATCAGCACAGCAGTAGCAAGCATGGAACTTCTGCCGGAAGGGTCCCCCGGTAAAAAATCCATAGAAAAAGGTATAAGGGAAAGTAGATGGCCATCCAGGTTTGAGGTAATAAGCAGGGAACCACTGGTAATAATGGACTCATCACATAACCCTCCCGCAGCACACGCACTAGTAGAGACCTTCTCAAACTTTGTAACGCAAAAGCCGGTACTGTTGATAGGAATGCTTGATGACAAGGATTATTTCTCCTATATGTCAATATTAAGAAAACTTTCAGACAGTGTAATTTTAACCACACCGGATGAACCATCCCGTTCACTGGATCCGGATGCCCTGGCAGCTGGCATAGGACATATGTTTCCTTCTATCAGAATAATTAAGGACCCAGTTGAGGCGTATAATTTTGCAATTCAGAATTATAGCTGTGTTCTGGTAACAGGTTCAATGTATCTTGTAGGCATGTTAAAAAAGTATCTGGGTTCGTCTGTCAGACCGTTTAACATGGATTAATCTATCGGTAAAATAGTAGGTAACAAACCAGGTTAAAAAACCTATTTGTATGTAGAATATATATGATGTAATTACTGGTATCTATGGACAATCCTTTTATCAAATACAACAAATCAAACGATTACGTGGTGGGCGACCTGAAGAAACTCAGCAGTTCATACATACCCGATAACTTCCCACACAGGGAAAAGCAGATAGATAGCATTGCAAGGGTTCTGAGCTCCATCGTTACAGGCGGGCTGTCATCAAATCTGCTGCTTTATGGCAAATCAGGCTCTGGCAAGACCTCTTCAGTTATTTATGTTACAGGCATGCTTAAGGAAACACTCAAAGGAAATATTAATATTATTTACATTAACTGTGAAATTTATGATTCGCAGTATTCCATCCTGGTATACCTTACCAATGCCATAAATTCTGGAGATGCCCCCATTCCCATACTTGGCCTTCCCCAGGACAAAATATATTTTGAACTGGTTAAAAGATTAAACAAATCAGGGCGTTATACAGTAATAATACTGGATGAGATAGATAAGTTGATTCAGAAGAGCGGCAGTGACGCTCTTTACGTGCTTTTAAAGATAATGGCGGATAGCAACACATCATTGATAGGAATAACAAATGATGCATCATTTGTAAATGCACTGGATGCCCGTGTGCAGAGCAGGTTGAACCAGGAAAGCATCATATTTCCCCCATACAATGCTATGGAACTCAGGGATATACTGAATTTCAGGGTTTCAGGAATAATTAAAGATGGATTTATCACAGAAGCATCCATAAACCTCTGCGCTGCTTTGGGTGCCCAGGAACACGGTGATGCGAGGAAGTCTATAGACCTCCTGAGAATAGCCATAGATTCTGCCCTGAAGGACGGTAAAGATTGTGTTACTATAGATGATGTATACCTTGCCCGTGACAGGTTTGAGATGAACGTTCTGAAGGAGTCAATAAGGACGCTTCCCATCCATTCGAAGATGGTGCTGCTTAGCGCATGCCTCACACAGGAAACAGACGCAGATCTTTCAGTGACCGGTGAAATATATGAAAATTATGGGAACATATGCACCGAGCTGGGATTCCAGCCTCTTACAATGAGGCGGATATCAGATCTGCTGTCTGATCTGGAAGATACAGGCCTGCTTACCACAAATACAAGATCACTGGGAAGATATGGAAGAATGAAATTTATCAGGGTAATGGGTTCTATACAGAACGTAAAGGGATACACCCTTGAAGATCCTGCATTCGTAAATTTTCAGGGTTCAAAAATAGTCCGCCAGTCCAAATTAAGAACCAATTTTGATGCGTATGTGGAAACTTATAAAAACGGCGATTTTGACAATAAATGAGTTTTACAATCACCGGAGTGAAAGTTTCCAGTGTTGCGCATATGCCTGTCACAAAAATTTAATAAGGTTTTTACAATAATGGAATATGTTTAAATTATACAAACTGCCAAAGGAAGATAGGGGAATTATAGACGCCCTCCTTGCCGATGATGTTGTCGGGAGGCAGACAATTACCTATAAAGATGGAGTCAATTATGGCTATGATTCATCATATATTGTTCTTATAGAAGGTCCTGAAGATATTTTTAAAAACGTTGAAACTATTGCATCAGGAAAACTTGAACCGCTGGGCAAATCAAAACAGGAAGATATATACAAAAAGATCAAAGATGAGGAAAACAACTCCCAGAATGGGCTGGGCTTTATTTTTGGATGAATATGCTTATCATAACAGGCATGCCGGGTTCTGGCAAAGATGAATTTGTAAAGGTTGCAAAATCTATGGGCTTTATAGATGCCCATATGGGGAACACAGTAAAGAAAAATGCCTTGGAAAAGAAAATTCCCTTAGATGATGGAAGTATAGGTGCATATGCAACTGAAGAGCGCAAGAAATACGGTATGGATATCTGGGCAAAGAGAACCGCAGAATTGATTACTGAACCTGATATAACTATAGTGGATGGTTTAAGAAATGAGGAAGAGCTTGATTATTTTAAGGGCAATTTCCAGAATATTATAGTAATAGCAGTATTTGCAAATGAAAATGACCGCCTTGAAAGAATACTTGCAAGGGATAGGGAAGACGATTCACATAATTATAATGGCATGCACCAGCGCGATAATCGTGAACTTTCATGGGGTATCGGAAAAGTAATATCACTCGCAGATTACATGATAGTAAACGACTCAAGCCTGGATGAATACCATAAAAATGTAAAAATTCTACTTAACCATATTATTTCAAGGCATCCTGAGATAAATATAAAATCAGGCGCCTAATTTTTTTGTATACTCATAAAGGGAATTAAAGAAGACCTCTCCTGTTCCATTCTTATGCTTGTTGCCATCATTCATCATCTGAAAGCCGTAATAAACCCTTTCAGGATGTGGCATAAGACCTATTACATTTCCTTCCCTGTTTGTCAATCCAGCTATGTCCATAACAGACCCATTGGGATTCCATGGGTATGAAGAATCGGTGCCGTTAATATCTGTATATTGAAAGATCATCTGATCATTTTCTATAACAGAATCCAGTGTTTTCTTGCTGTCAAATATTACTTTCCCTTCCATGTGGGCAACAGGAACCTGTAATATCTTGCCCTCAAAATGCCGCCTAAAAATTTTGTTTTTTGATGTATACTTTATGTATGTATACCTGCATTCAAACCTATCAGAATCATTTGTTCCCAGAACCATGGTTCTTTTTCTTTCTGTACCTGTATCTGGAATCATGCCCAGTTCGCTCAGAACCTGGAAGCCGTTGCATACACCTATCAGTATTTTTCCTGAATCTACAAATTTATTAAGCTCATTTATGTGCGGTGCTAAACGGGAAGCAAATATTGCTCCTGCCCTTACATAATCGCCGGCTGAAAAGCCTCCTGGTATAAACAATAAATCATAATCTTCAAACTTCTTCTTTCCTATTTCCGATACATGTACATATTCAGATTCAAAACCGGATCTTCTAAGGGAAAGGAAAGCCTCTTCTTCATTATTGGTGCCTTCCATTCTTAAAATTCCAGCCTTTAATTCATTACTTTGCACTCTTTCTCTCCTTTGATTTGACTCTTAATCCAGTATAACCGCATTTTCTGCATTTTGTTGCGTTTATTGAATTTCTTGCATAACATTTCATACATATTTTGCGTGTCAATCTTCTTTCTATTGCTTCTGCGAACGGCATAAAATCACTCACTCCTTATCTTTTAAGAATATTTTAACTTTGTTGTAAAATGGGGTGTGGGACACTATTCTAATACCTCCCCATATTGAATAAATTGTGCCAGACATTGGTGCATAACAGTGCATTGCCTATCCTGTCATCCCTTCTCTGTGCCATATTCCATCCCAGCATCTTCTTGTCTGCTGCAAATCCTGATTCTGAATTGCTTCTTTTATGGTACTTTTCAAGGTAATTCATAGTGTCATTGAGAAATTCCCTTATTATAGATTTCCATTTATGTGAACCGTGCAATGTAGAATTCTTCTTAGGTATAATGTATACCTTTGTATCCCCTAATTTATCTACATATGAAGGTGATGAATAATACCTGTCAAGCCTTATAGAATCTATATTAATACCTATTTTGTTGACAATCCTCATTGCATTGTCATATGCATTTCTTTCAGATTTCATGCTTGTTCCGGAGGCTATATACATCCTTGTCCTTAAATCCATAATGGAAAAGGAATATGCAAACAATCTTTTTCTATGCCCTTTTGATTTTTTATCCTTATGTTCTTCCTTTCCAATTTCTTTATTCTCCTTTGCAAGGTCTTTCAACCTCTGTGCATAGGATTCGTAGTTCTTCTTTACTGTTAATGAATAGCCCGTGCCATCGCCTGTTGCATCTGAATTTGCAATATTCTTATTCTTCAGTAACAATACATGGAGATTGAATATGGCCATTACAACTTCATTGTCTGAATATAGCCTTTCTATTGTTTTATATGATACATCTATGCCTGAAAGCATAGAAAATATATCGAGCATATTAACAAACATCCTGTTTGATTCGCCAACAAGCTGTTTTATAAGTATTAATTTCACCCTCTGGGCAAGTAATAATGAATGTGGATGCCCTGGCCTTTTAGCAATATGCATAATGGATACGGCTTTTTCAATAAGGGGATCAAGTTCCTTCATTGCAGTTTTAATTCTCCGTGAAAACTCGGATTCGTATGTTCTCCAGTTTCTCCCCTTTTCCGGATGTTCCTGTACATACTTCTTCCCCAGTATATTGTTTATCTCCTCAAGTTTATACTGTATGTCCTCACTCCTGACAAGACCCATAGATAGATATATATACAATGTATATATACATTACTATGGGAAAAGTGGAAATACATGAGACAACAGAGGTCTCTATAAAAGGAATATATGGATTCATAGAGAGGAAAGTAACAAAGTTCGGATCGGGTGCAAAGGTGGATTGCCCTAAGGAATTTCTCGGCAAAAGGGTTTACATTGTAATAACCAGGACGAATAATAGTGTCCCACACCCTGTAAAATGGTAAAAATTATAATTAAATAAAAATATTAAATATTATTGCCCGCCCTTCATCTCAGAATTAGCGCCCTTATCTTCTATTTTCTTAAAGTCCTGTGCACGTTTTTCGAGGATTTTCGGGAGTGCAGTGTATTCCATATCTTCATCAGGAAGCCTGTGTGGCTCAAATACACCCATTCTTCTCATGTAGTTGGCCATATTCAGTGCCTCATTTCTTGCATAATCAAAGGCTACATCCCTGAACATATCAACAGGACCTGCCAGTTTTCCCTCTTTCATGACAAAGCCAAGAGCCATAACTCTTGGTGGGCCATCAAATCTGGTCATCTGTGCATTATCCATTCCAACCGGCATCATAGGCCCATTAAACGATCCTCTCATCCAGCCTGATACAAGATAAGAATTGGCAAATGGCTCCAGTGCTTCACCTGAGGCAGGCAATCCTGATTGTATTCTAACTATGCCTGCAGGGTCATCTTTGCCTACATATTCTCCGGCTATGAATGATAATTTATCCGTAGTTATTACTGCAACATTTTCATCCGGTAGTTTTGTGTGAGTATTCTTTGTGTATACCCTCTTAATTACGTATTTGGACTTTGAACCGATAAATGCGAGCAAATCATATGTATCTTCAGGCAGTGATAGATAAATCTTTTTTCCGTTGTATATATCCCATACCTCAAATTTGAATCCCATATGCATATTCGGGTCAATTACAAGACCTGGTGTGTTGAACGGGTCTCCGAACATTTTATATATCGGATAATTAAATGCCCCTGGCTCGGTTTTGTCCATCATGTATACAATGAATGGTTCAGCCTTCCGTGGAGTTATTTCAAGTTCAGCAACTCCTGGCCCCATACCCTTTATATTCCCTGAAAATGCATCCTTTAATAAATCCTGCCCGGCACCATATAACCCTATTTTTTTTGCAACTTCAGTGCCTGCTTTAAATGCGTCCCAAGCAAGCTTGTGTATTTCCGGATTGTCAGCACCTCTTGTGTGCACCATGGTAATCTGTATGTCATCACCTATGTGTGATATATGGAAATCTGAAATCAATCCCTCTGAATTGTTTTTTACATAATTTTCTACTTCGTCAACTACTGGCTGGTATACAACAGTATGCCCGGGCAGGCTTCCAATATCTGCCTTAATATGTGAAATTGTTGTTTTCATACATTTCTATATCAATAATAACTATTAAATTTTATGTTAAATTTCTGTACGAATTTATCTTATTTCTATGTTTCCATATAGTTTTTAACAATGTGTCCGGATTGCTAGTAGAAACTGACAGTTATGTAAGAATATTTAAATACTATAATGTAAACTCATGATAATTTCTATACTTCCCGCGCATGGTTTATGGAAAGTGCAACCGCCGCTTCTTTTATTATGTGCGCTATGCTTCCGTGAACAAAAATATTGCCAATAGTCCCGAAATACTGGTCCCCCACCCTGATAATATTTGCAAAATTATTCGGTACAAAGGGTTTTGTCCCTCCCATTGCGTTTTCCATTGCTGTAATTCCGGATGACCTGGCAATTATAGCCGACATAGGAATAAATCCGCCATTATCCACCAGCATTGAATCACCTGCGGCATATACATCGGGATAATCCACAGATTGCAAAAATGAATTTACAACAATCCTGGAGTTCTTTGTCTTTAATTCCTGTTTCATTTCCGGGAGATTCCCTGTAAATCCTCCGGCGAATAATGTGATATCTGAATTAAACTTTTTTGTGCCGGATACCACACAATCCTTCTTAACCTCGTCAACAGGGTTTCCAAGTTCTATATTTACCCCATTCTTCTCGAGCAATTGTGTGGCATAATCTGAAAACTTTAGTGGCAAACCAGCGAGTATTCGGTTCCCAGCTTCCAGTATGGTTATACTGGCGTTCTGCATTGCTCCAGCGACCTCTACTCCCAGGTATCCTCCTCCGATTATTACTATTTTCTTTCTATTTACCAGTTGATTGCGCAGGTAAAGTGCATCCTCAAGACCGGAAAATCCATGGATATACTTGCTCCCATTTATGAAATCATATTTCTGGGAATGGCCAGTAGCTATGACAAGTTTTTCATAGGCTATATTTTTTCCATTTATATTAACAGTCTTTTCTTCCAGGTCTATCCCTGTGGCTTTTCCAGTATAATCTAGATTTCTCTTTATTCTTGGAAAATCCACGCTTTTTCCGCGCAGCGTATCTATGATTCTCGGAGCCATGATCATAAAAGGATTCTCATCCATAAGTTTTGATTTTCTGTTTCTCAACTTCGCAGAAATGCCTGCAATACCGCCGCCTATAACAATAATTTTGCCAGCCATGAATTCCAGTATGTTATCTCCAATAATATTATTAATTTTTGCAGTTAGAACGGAATTGAATTTTAGATGCAATTTCAGAGATACATGCCAGAATTCAGAACAGGGTAAATATTATGATACCGTACATTATTTAATTCCATTTTATTGCATCTCATATTATTCTGTTACCGGGTCATTACGGGGTTCTGGCAAAATAACCAGAGGCAATGAACACTATAAAGACAGACCGTGCTAATGAATCATAGATGATTTTTAAATATTAGAAAATGATTAGTGAATATGGATGAAAACGATTTAAACGAACTTAAATACATTTTTTCTTACCTTGTGGATTCGTTTTCATATGAGGTTGAAAGGGATAAAAAATCAGGCGAAATAGAAAATATGACCAGAATGCTTGAGAATGACAAAAAAGCTATAGATAAAATGAAGAAAGGCATGAGAGAAAACATGGATGAATTTGTTGTAATCTACAATGATTTTAAAGTAAATGAAGAAAAAATTATGGATTATATCAGTTCAGTCACTGATCAGTATTATACAAAACATTCCCAGGACATACTTTCAACAATTTCACAATTACAGCATGAAACTGAGAATTACATTGAAAATGGCGTAAAGGCAATGAACCAGTTTTTTTCACTGAATCCACTGACTATACTGAACTCATCCATAGAAATATCGGCAGGCAAAGATGCATTTGATATAAGGCAATCTATACAGTCCAGTTATGGGATAAGCTATATATTTAGCCTGGAACCGGCACTCAGCCAGTTTATGAAAAACCCATATTTTTCATCACTCTATACAGGAATCAAAATTCCAGTATTAATTGCTGGCGATGGCAGTGTAAATTATGAAAACCTGGATAGCTATAAACTTTCAGGTGCAAAATTATCCGAGAATATTCTTGACTGCAGTTTTTATAATGAAACCTCAGGGAATTTTATCGACTTCAAATACAAAATCAGTGGCCCCGATATAGAAATTGTTTTTGCCAACAATGGCGAGAAGGTTAAAATAACGGATAACCCTGATTTTATGTCCCATATGGATGTAAAGATCATGGATGATGCACTTGGCAAGCTCGCAAATGAAATTACCGGATTAACTGGGAAAGATAGGCATCTTGTATCCCTGAAGATTGATGGGGAAGAAATACTTACCACCATGTCATTTGAAAAAGTATTTTTTAGAATAATTAAATCAGATTACATTAAATCACTGGTAAGGGAATTGCCCGAAAACTGTGAAAACTGTGAAAATCCCGATAGCATTTCAAAGGAACTTATAAGGCACAGGATACACATAATAGGGAAAGATGAAGATTATATATTATCAACTCTTTTTGGATGATTTTCTAAATAAGTGTGTAAAATCAGGGTTGTAAAGATATGATTTTTTGTCGGAGTTATATGATATATTCCCGCCTACCATTATAAGCGCCTGCCTGTTTATCCTGTTTTCAAACAATGAATGTTCAAGCCCGTTAATTGTTGTTTCTATTATCTTCTGGTCAGGCCATGATACCCTGTATGCTATTACTGCCCTATCATCACCTTTGTAGCCTCCCTTAATTAGCTTCTCCGTTACTGCCCTGGCATTGGATGCACTGAGAAAAATTGCCAGTGCAGTTTTGTGTGAAGCAAGAATATCAAGTTCCTCATTTTCAAAATGTTCTGTTCTCCTGGGCACCCTTGTTAAAATTACCGACTGGGTGGTACCCGGGGATGTTAATTCCATGCCCATGCTTGCCGCAGCCGCGAATACAGAACTTATGCCCGGAATAATTTCATATTCCATTCCATTGCTGTTAAAAAACTGGATCTCATCATTAATCGCACCGTATATTGAAGGATCCCCGCTGTGTAACCTTGTTATATCAAGGCCCTCGTCGTAATATTTTTTAACAAGCATGTTTATCTGTTCTATGTTGAGCGTAGACGTCTTTACAATTTCCTTTGCCCTGCTCTCACTGAAAGTTTCAGGGCTTACAAGGGAGTCAGCATAAATTATTACATCGGTCGAATCTATAATTTTCTTTGCCTTTACCGTTAAAAGCTCGGGGTCTCCGGGCCCTGCACCAACTATGTGTATCGTTTTATCACCACTATTGTCATATAATCCTTTATATCATCAATGTTATTATAAATTATTTCCTTTTCAGTTGAAACATAGCTCATAATATAATAATTGGTGAGCTGATTTTTTTTAATGATTTCCTTTATAATTTCTCTTGCCCTTATTGCCTTAAATATTACTACATTTCCATAGGACATAATTTTTTCTTCCATATAGCTATAATCCTTTACTGCCGGGAGCACCAGGAGCGGTTCATCCTTGGTAGCTAAAATAATCTTCATTGCAGCTGATATGCCATTCATGGAGCTGATTCCTGGAATGACATCAAATTCAATATCAATATATGGCATTATGTCAAGGAATGTGCTATAAAGCATCGGTTCTCCCTCAACAGCGTATACAGATTTAAGATTATCCCTGCTTGCTTTCATTATCATACCTGCGTATTCCCTGCTCAATGCGGATATTTTTTCGCTTCCAATTGGAAATTCTAATTCCCTCATGCGATTACTATTGACGCCCAGGGACTTCAGGATATTCTCTGCAGAGTTTAACGATGTTTTCGGATAAAATACAATATCTGCGTCCATTATGGCTTTATAGCCCTTCATGGTTATAAGTTCAGGGTCACCTGGCCCGAGCCCTACAACCTTAAACAAACTCATTTTTTCACCACCTTTACAATGTAAATTTGATCAAGAGGCTCAAACCTTGTGTACACTGATACTGGCTTGAGCCTGGAGATATTTACCTGTTTCACATCAAATTGCAAGTTATTTTCTTTTATATAATTCATCATGGCATAGAAATTTTCCATTGTGGTTATATTCGCAACCATTCTGCCTCCATCTTTAAGCCGGACATAACAATACTTAACAATATTTTTAATATTTCCTGAGGAACCACCGATAAATACAGCTTCCGGGTCTGGAATTCCATCCAGTGCTTCCGGTGCCTCTCCATTTATTATGTTAATATCAGTAGAAAATTTCCTCATATTTTCATCTATGAAATTGCAGAGAGCCTTATCTTTTTCTATTGCAAAAATATTTCCATCGGGGTTTATCAGGGATGCATATATGGCAACAGATCCTGATCCGGAGCCCACATCCCACATTGTGTCTCCGTTATTTAAATCAAGTTCAGAAATAGAGATTTCACGTATCTCTTTTTTTGTAATATTATTGTTTTTTCTTAAAAGCACTCCATCATCTAGCAGTGAAATTTTGCCATTGCCATCTTTAATTAAAATCATAATATTCAAATCATTGAATTCTTTGCCTATTAATTCTTTAATTTTATATTTAGAAATAGACTCATCTTTATATCCAAGCCTTTCCAGAACATATGACGAGTAATCCACCAGCCCGAAACTGGTCATGTATTCAGCTATCCTTGATGGTGTGTTATTTCCATCAGTGAATATTGCAATTTTCCTTTTATTCCTTATTTTCTGTGCGAGACCTTTTATTTCCCGCCCGTGCAAACTTATTGCCACCATATGGCTTGCATCCATCCCCAGCCTGGAAAGGGCCACCTGCAGTGAGCTTACTTCCGGGACGATATAGATATCACCGGAATCATAATGTTCCGTTATATACTTCCCGATGCCAAAAAATAAAGGGTCTCCGGATGCTACAACTGTAACTGTCTTATTGTCTGCCAGTGTATTTGCCAGATCTCCTGTAAACTGTTTCATAGAACCTATATTAAAAATCTGTGCTGGAGTTTGTGGGATTAATTCCAGATTGCGCCTGCCTGAAAATATTACCTGGCTTTCCATAATGCACTTCTCCGCCTCTGGATTTATTGGCATTCCAGGAAAAACACCGACTATATTAATTCTTTTCATCCCCGTCACCAAAATACGACATAACTTTGCTGTACAACCCTTCATATGGATATTCAATCCTTATTACTCCAGCTCCATCCTTTACCTCTATTCCTTCCGGCAAAGTATCTGATTGCCCACCTATTATTACAAGATCAGATTTTTTAACATAATCATCTATATAGCTTCCCATTTCCAGAGGCTTTACCTTCACAGCCTGCAATTCCTTTTCTTTCCCGGAACCTATCCACGTATAATCATTTCCAGATTCTGAAATATCAGTGGTATCAAATATTCCGTAACTTTGAAGCAATGCTTTCCCGGTTGAATCTGTTGCAATTTTTCCCAGCCATCTCAAATCAAATCCACTGGAGCGGAGTATATCCATTAACATATCCGTGTAACAGCCATAAAATGCAATATTTTTCCTATAAAGCTGCGCAGTTTGCATATTGCCCGGAAATACATCTGCGCAGCGTATCTTGAATACAGTAATCCCTTCATTTTCCAGATCATCTGTATCCGGGGCATACAGATCATAGAAGAGTGTTACAATTTTCCCTGAATAAATTCTATGCTCTGATCTGGAGAACTCTTTATGGTATTGTACAACATCACCTATAACTATGAGCGAGGGTGAATCATCATATGAATAGTCTATGTCTCCAAGTTTTCCTGTATATGTCTTCTGGTAATTGTATGTTCCATTTTCTATCAGGGCTATAGGCAGGGCAGGGTCATAGCCCGATGACAGGAGCCTTGACACTATATCTCTCAGATTGTGGGCACCCATGAATATAACAAGTGTATACATTCTGCAGTTAAAGGTGCGGCAATCAGGTATATTTAAATTTTCCACACTGTTGCCCGTTGTTACAAGTACTCCATGATTTACATTTCTATGGGTCAGTGGAATTCCCGCAGATTCCGGAACCCCTGTCAGGGATGAAATGCCCGGTATAATCTCATATTCTATATTATTTCTAATCAATTCCTCTATTTCTTCTCCCCCGCGCCCGAAAACAAATGGATCGCCTCCCTTTAGCCTGGCCACGGTCCGGTATTTTAATGCTTCATTTACAATAATTTTATTTATTTCTTCCTGGGATATCCGCTTAACGTATGGTTTTTTACCCACATAGATTTTTCTGGTGCCAGGAGTGGCATAATCAAGTATTTCAGGATTTACAAGGTGGTCATATATTATGGCATCAGCATTTTTAATAATTTTAATTGCCTTAATTGTAAGCAAATCTTTGTTTCCCGGGCCACACCCTACTATATACGCTTTTCCCATCTATCAGATATTTTATTCTAATATATGTTTTTACTTATATTTTTCCGCCGGGCACAGTCTGCATAGCAATATATATGAATATTCTAATCCCTTATTCCTGCCACATTCCATCGTTCTAGATGTTAGAGAGATGCATCCATCTTTTTCATTGCTTCCATCCCAAGCTTCATAGCCTTGAGGTTTATATCGAGCATCTTCCCGCTGAACCTATCATTCAATGCCTCAATTATGCTTTTTTCATCGACTGGAAGTATCCCAAGAGAAAGCACTGCACCTATCATAACTGTATTGGCTGATCTGAATGAGCCTGCCTGGTTGCCAATATCGCCAGCATCAATTTCATAGATCTTTTTTATGCCGGGGATAAGCAATGCCATGCCGTTGACATCAGGATATTCTGCATCTTTCAGGCTAACAGATATTGGCGTTATTTTTTCCTTATTCATAATTACCCTGGCATCACTGTTAATTGTGCTTAAAATTCTCATAGTCTCAATCGGTTCAAATCCAAGCACCAGATCAAATTTTCTTCTGGGGGAAATAGGGCCGTAGGCATCACCAATCCTTACTTCTACATTAACTGACCCACCACGTTGCGAGAGACCATGTATTTCAGACATTACCACATTAAGCCCCATTTTAATTGCAGCCTCCGATATCAGTGTGCCGGCAGTGATAATCCCCTGCCCACCCACGCCTGTAATAATAATATTAAACGTCTTCATTGTGCCACCTCTATAGCTTTAAACGGGCAAACATAAGGTTCAGCACATACACCACAACCATCGCATATATTGGAATCTATTTTAATATTTCCACCTTCTATCGATATGGCAGGGCATGCAAAATTTTCCACGCAATTCATGCATTTGCCGCATTTGTCCTGGTTAACAGTATATGTGATAACTCTGTGAGTTTTCTGCATTGCTTTGTCCCTAAGGATTGCACACTCCCTGCGTGCCACAATCACAGAAAGCGTATTTTCCCTCAATGCCTTTGTTACTGCCTTTAATGTTTCCTTTATATCATAGGGGTCAACTATCTGGACATCAGCAACGCCTATGCTTCTGGCAATATTTTCAATGGATACTGGTGGCAATTCATCACCTGCCGGGCTGAAATTTTCCCCGGCATTAGGTTGCTGGCCTGTCATTGCAGTAGTTCCATTATCAAGTACCATCACAAGCATATTAAGCTTATTGTGTACAGCGTTTATCAATGGCGGTATTCCTGAATGGAAAAATGTTGAATCCCCTATAAATGCAATAACTTTCTGTTTAGTAGACATTGCAAACCCGTTAGCCATTCCTATGGAGGAACCCATGGAGATCATTGTATCAGCTTCTTCATAGGGGTCATAGAGCCCGAGTGAGTAACATCCTATATCTGACGCATATATTGTATCAGTTTTGTTCATCATCTTAACTGCCCTCTTGACGGCATAATATGTTGCCCTGTGTGGGCATCCAGGGCAGAGCACGGGTGGCCTTGCAGGGAGCACCAGTTTATTCTCAGGCACATCCTGCACAGCAAAACCCATAATCCTGGAAAGTGAATGCGCCACTGTATCGGGTGTAAATTCATGGCTTTCACTGAAATATCCATCAAGTTTTCCGAATATTGTGGAATCGAGTTTATTCATCTGGGCAATAGTCCTGATTTTATATTCAAGATACGGGTCAAGTTCCTCGATGATTATTACTTTTTTATTATCTGATATAAATTTAACAATAGCACTCTCCGGCAACGGGTTGGTGAATCCTAGTTTCAGGACGCTTATATCAAGGTCATATTCTGAAATAACATCCATTACAGAATTATACGCAGCTCCGGATGCAATTATTCCATATTCTCCGGTACCTTTCCTTATAATTCTATTCATAGGTGATATATCTGATTCTTTTTTCAATTCATGCTCTTTTTCAATAAGCTTCTCTTTGAGTGTGTATGAATTTGAGGGAAGGCAAACAAATTCATGAATGTCCCTGATAAATACGCCTGTATCCGGCTGGCCTTCCCTGATTTTACCCGGTGTCACAGCCCCACGCATATGGCTTACTCTCGTAGTAGTTCTGAACAGTACAGGCAACTTAAACTTTTCAGACAGGTCGAAAGCAAGTACAAGAAAATCCTTTGCTTCCTGGGGATTTGAAGGTTCAATCATAGGCACATGTGCAAGGTCTGCGTAATGCCTGTTATCCTGTTCGCTCTGGGAGGAATACATAGAAGGGTCATCTGCTGACATTACTACCATGCCTGCCCTGACGCCCGTGTATGCAATGCTCATGAAAGGGTCAGATGCTACGTTTAAACCAACATGTTTCATAAATACCATTGACCTTTGCCCGGAAATAGATGCTGCAAATGCAGTCTCTATAGCAACCTTCTCATTAATAGAAAATTGAAATTTCATTCCAGATTTGTCTGCTATATGTGACAGTGTGTCTCCCACCTCACTGGACGGAGTGCCCGGATATGTTGTTGCTATTCTAACTCCAGCTTCTACAGCTCCTCTGGCTATAGCCTCATTACTCAATAAAAAAAGTATCTCATTCCCGGAATTATTCAGCAGATTAGTATCTAATTTTACCATAATATCATCATCCAATAATTATACATAATCTGAGGATATATAACTATTTAGAATTATATAAACATATACATAATTTTTGAGTTTTATGATACTCTACAAAGATACCGGGCAAGAAATGAATAGTTATTGGGAAACCTGGCATATATAGTGCATAAAATATATGCATTAGCGAGGGTTAAAAGTTAAATATAGATGTATACTATTGATGTATGGACACTACTAATGTACTTATTATTGGTGACGCCAATGCCGGAATAATAACGGCAAACAAGTTGAGAATGCATACAGGCAAAGATGTAAATATAACCATTATAGGCAATTCAGAAAAAACATATTTTAAACCTGAAGGTGTACTTATACCTTTCAACGGAATAGATTACAGGGATTCAATCAAGCCTACAGATTTTCTTATAAATTATGGCATTAAAAGAATAAAAGCCATGGCAACCAGGATAGATCCGGCAAACCGGTCTGTCGTGCTGGATAACGGGCAGAAACTTACATATGATTATCTTGTAATAGCTACAGGAGATCGACTTGTCCCGGAAGATGTTCCAGGCTACAACCCTGATGTATACCATTTTTATGATATTGAAAACGTCCTTAGATTAAAGAAAATGTTAAGGGGATTCAAGGGAGGAAAAATTGTTGTTGGGCCTGCAAGCACGCCCTTCCAATGTCCGGTAGCACCAGGTGAATTTATGTTCGGGCTTCACCTTCTCCTGAGAAATAAGGGCATAAGGGAAAATAGTGAATTGTCACTTATTGTGCCCATGAAAGATGTACTGCCATTTAAATCTGTATCAGACTTTGTAAGGAAAGGCTTTGAAGAATATAATATTAATTTTATACCTGATTTCAAAACAGAATATATTGAACCTGAGAAAAATTCTATTGTTTCTTCAAGTGGAGAATCGCTTCAATACGATAAACTGGTGCTCATACCACCGCACAGGGGGCAGAAATTCCTCTCAGATTCGGGCATGGCCGGAGATTCTGGATATGTCGATGTGGATAAATTTACACTGGAATATTCCGATTATGATAATGTTTTCGCCGTTGGCGATGCAGCCAATTTCCCCATGAAAGTTGGGGCACTTGGCCATTCAGAAGCCGCATATGTAGCGGAAAGGATAGCATCAGAATCAGATGGTGTCATCTCGGACACTAAATTCGATGGCTTCATGGGATGTTCCAGCATATATGCGGAACAGCGTGGTTTTACCCTCTCATTTGATTACAATTCAAAACCATCAGTGAATTTCGCTTCAGCGCCGGATTATTTTTTGAAATATATATCAGGAGATACATATTTTTCATCAATAATAAGGGGGATGATATAAATGGCAGGGATAGAAAAGAATGAAAGCAGCAATGTGGATATAGCAGATATTGAGAACGCTATAAAAGAAAACGCCGATGTTGTAATGGCATTTATGAAACTGCTTGAAAAGTTAAAGGGTGCTGGCATCGTGGATGCCCTTAACTCCATAAATGAAAATGTAATACCGGACAATCTTGATTTCTTCGCTAAAGCCTTTACTTCAAAAGATTCAATGGAAACCTTTGCAAGGTCAGGGAACACACTGTTTGCCCTTCTGTTCATGCTGTCAAATCGCAAAATGGCGGATGTTGTAAAGGCAATAGCATTCAATTCACAGGGAATCGCAGAATACATGGAAGAGGGTGCTTCAAAGCCACAGACACTATCAGCACTCAAACTTCTGGCCATGTTAAAAGACCCGGAGGTATCATCCGGCATTAATGCAGTGATGAATGGTTTGAAGGTGCTTGGAAGTGTACTGCAAAAGTTAGACTGAACGGGCAACATCAAGCAATTCAAGGGCTCCAGACTCATCAAGTTTTGCATTCATATACTCTGTGCTTATCTTCTTTAGCCCTTCATTATATCCATTTATCATAACCGTTATCAATTTTGTTTCATTTTCTTTTCTGAAATAATCCTGCATGTTTACCTTGTCTTCCCCATCGGTGATTATTATTATTGTATTTGTTTCACTTCTAATTTTTGTATCCTGCAAATCTCTAAGAGCAGTCTTAAGTGCGCATTCTATGCATGTTCCTTTGTTTGCTTCCACGGTAAGAATATTTTCCACAACGTCGAATGGACTATTTAGCAGGTCATGGGGTTTGTTGTCAAAGAATCTGAAATAATACTTTCTACCCCTGCTTCTGGCTATCCTGAACAGTGCAAGGGCTACTGACCTTGACCACAGGGTTTTATCGCCCTCATACATGCTTCCACTCTTGTCAAGTAGTACGTAATATGATCCAGGGCTCATTAAGCGTTTTTCCTTTCCAGTAAACCCGTTTATAAGTTTGGAGTAAAAAATTTCATCAGGCATAGCAAGTTCCCTGGAAAGTACATTGGAAATGTGCCTTGTCTTATAATACCCTGCCAGTTCGCCGGTATTGGAAAAAGACCTCATTTTCTTAGTATAGCGGGGCATAATATCTATAAGCTTATTTGCCAGTGTGAGTATCTTATCTGCATTATCCACCTTCATTGCCTTATCCGTGAGGTCAATCAGGCTTTCAACCGACATGCCTTCCTTCTTGCCTATATTCCCTCCAGGGTTTTTGTCCTTAACTATTTTCTCTATTTCGTGTGCCATTTCCACTTTCTTTGATGCACCTTCCATTGATTTTTCAATAGTTTTCTGATCCGGTGCATTGCTTGAATTTCCATTTCTTGGCTGATTTTTTTTGGCATTTTCATTCAGTGCCTTCATGAAGTTTATGCTGTATAGCATGGAAAGCCTGTCATTCAACTGTGTGTATGCCCTTTCCTGCTTAAAGTCCTTTGTTTCAGTAATATACTCCATTCTGAGCCTGACACTTTCCATAAACTCATTCTTATTTTTTTCACTCCTGACCGTAGCCAGGCCAGAATAAAAAAGGAAATACAGGTCAGATGCAGCAGTTTTTATATTGTCTGCAGAGTTTTTATCAAGGTCGATATTAACACGCCTTACCAACCTTTCCTTTGTTATCTTATAGACAGTGCTGGATTGTGGTATCCCATCTATATTGCTCCTGGAATTCTCCGGCATACAAATCACCTCCCTTTGAGTTTTTCATATCTTGAACCCGCAAATTCCAGGGATGTGTTAATTCTATTAACTATATCCTTGTGGTAAGGTGAATGGTCACTTCCAAGTTCAAATTTCATTCTTTCAAGTTTTTTGATGTATATCTCAAGGAGGCTTAGCTGGTCAAGTACAACATTGTATGGCGAGTTTCTGTTTATGGCATTTTCAGTGGACTGGATAAGTGATTTTGTTTCCTCCATAGTGGTTTCAGCCTTCTGTACAATATCGGATTTGTTTTCCAGTTTGGAATCAATAATGGCTGCCTCAATTTTCGGGATGTAATCCTCTGAATCTGCACTGTAACGCATGGCCATTGCAACATCGTTTCCAGTAATCGTTTTCGAATCCATAAGGATACTGAATGCTGCAGCTATTTTTAGGAGTTTTATCTTTCTCCTGTCACTGAGTATCACATCGTTTTCTTCCAGCTGGAATATGGCTTCCATGTAGCGGTCTATTACATCATTATCAGTGCTCCTCAGCGTGTCCATCCTTCTAACTGCTTCGGATTGAAGCATTACAACCTCGCCCGTGTCCAGCAAAGGCTTTTCCATTGTTTTTCCGGATTCCATGCTTATACCTTTGTCCAGAAGGTCTTTGAGTATAGTGCGTTCGACATACCTATGAAAGATCTTTATCGGATACCTGTCGTAAAGTGCCATATCCTCCTCGTCATCCGATATTTCATTGCTCGCAGAATAGATGCCAAGGAGGTCAAGGTTAATCATGGTGCCACCATTGGGCAACCTGCGATTGAGCATTATATCAAGAAGTGTATTTCTTATTGCCGAACTTGATTTGAATATTTCATCCAGAAATACTATATTTGCATCCGGCAGCTTTCCCTTTGTTATGTTCCTGTATTCACCATTTTTCAATGCCGTTATGTCTATAGGCCCAAGCAACTCCTCAGGTTCCGTAAACTTTGTCAATAAATAATAAAAGTAACGGGCATTGATCAGTTTGCTCATTGTGTCAATTATAGAAGTTTTTGCCGTACCGGGTGGTCCAACAAGGAGGGTTGGTTCACCGGATATAAGCCCCGCAAGTACACCGTTTATCACATCCTCCCTCCCCACGAATGTATCTGTAAGATAATTTTTAACTTCAAAGATTTTGTTGATATTTTTCATGGCTATAACAAATTAAAACGATGTTTTATAAAGTTTTCCTAGCATTTCAGTATTATTGTTTTTTAGTGTCATCCTTGTGGGTATTATCATTATCTGCCTTCAACTTATTATATATCCTTTCAAATGAAAGGTTAGTGTCATTTATAACCTTATCCACTTCCTTTCCAGCAATTTTTACCTTTGCAAGGTATACATTTGTCGAAGCTCCACGTGTTAACAATATAACTTCAGAATTCGGTATCTGTTTAATTGCTTCATCTATTAATTTTTCAGAAGGCACATCAGAGTTCAGTGTAACAGTTAGTGGATATACATTTTCAGGGCTTTCCCACATTGCATTCGGACCGAGGACATTGAATTTTGATTTTATATTCCAGTATGCTGAATCCAGTGCATTGTTTGCCCTTGCTATTTTTTCATTGAGTTCTGTAACCTCATTAAATACAATTAAAGCTTCAAACGTATTGCTCACACCATTTTTCGTTGAAAGGAAGAATTTGATATCGCTAAAATCATTGTTTTCTTTTATCTGGCTGAGTATTTGATCTGCTGGAACATCAGCCTGTACTGTTATATTCAATGGATAGGTATAGCTTCCATTTTTCGTGCGGAATTCTGTGATTACACTGTTGCCAAGTATCTCTGAATTGGGCAGGTAAATTATATTATTATCCTTTGTAAGCATCTGTGAAAACAGTGTTTTAACATCAATTATTTTTCCGGTGGTTTCTATGCTCCATACCCATGAATTTACAGATATAACTTCACCGTATTTTATCGTGTTTGTAGATGTGGCGAATATGCTTGATAATAGATTGGAAGCAACCGTCTGTACCGCAAGCCCAAGGACAACACCGCCAATAGCACTACCGGCCAGTATGCCTGTTACACTTATATGAAAAGCACTCATTACAAGTGCCAGTATAATAATATAAAATACTATTCTTATAATCAATGAGACCCCGTATAATGACCTGTTTGTCTTTATCAAAGCTTCTTTCAGGTATTTCAGGAAAGATCCTACTACCAAGAACCCTATTATAAGTATTATAACTGCATGTACAGCTTCAACGATAAATGGTTGATAACTTTTATACTGTGGCAGAAATTTGTTAATTACTATATCAATAGCAAAACCTGCGAGAAGGGCAAGTACTATTCCTATTATTACTTCCACAACTATTTTCAGTACCTCATTCCGCATTTTACCTAGTTTATGTTTGTCTATTGCCATTATATATCATCCATACCTATTCTGCTGAATCCTGTATAGGGTACAAGTACATCCGGAACCTTAATATAATCATCTTCCTGGAAATTTTCCATTATTGCCACAAGTACCCTTTCAGTTGCTATTGCTGTGCTATTTAATGTATGGGCAAATTTATTTCCGTCCTTTGCCCTGTAACGGATATTTAAAGACCTCGCCTGGTAATCCGTGTCATTTGAAGCCGATACCACCTCCCTGAATTTTCCCTGTGAAGGGTACCATACCTCTATGTCATACTTTTTTGCAGCCAAACTCCCGAGGTCGCCGGAGCATATGTTTACTATCCTATATGGCAAGCCAAGACTTTTGTATATATCTTCAGAATTCTTTACAAGCTCATCAAAAAAGTCCCATGACTCTTCCGGGCGGCAATAGATAAACTGTTCTATCTTGTTGAACTGGTGTACCCTGAATATTCCCTTTGTGTCACGCCCATGGGCTCCTGCCTCCCTTCTGAAGCATGGAGAAACGCCGCTTACCCTCAGTGGCAACTCTGATTCTTCCAGTATCTCTCCTGATAGCATGGAAGCAAGAGGGTGTTCAGCAGTGGCTATAAGGTAAAGGTCATCGCCTTCTATTTTATACAGGGACTCCTTAAATGTTTCTATGTCTGTGGCCCCGGACATGGATGCGTAATTAATCATAAAAGGTGGCTCCATAACGGTAAAATTTCTCTGTGACAGGAAATCTACTCCATAATTTATGAGTGCCAGTTCAAGCTTAAACAATCTATTTTTTAGAAAATAAAATCTGGAGCCGGCAATTTTGCCTGCCCTTTCGATATCTGCCAGATTATATTTTTCCATTAATGTTTGATGGTCAACCGGCTTTTTATCAATTACCGTATAATCCTTTGAATTGCCGCTGCCTTCCCTGAAATTTTCGATATCATCTTTAAAAACCCTTGCATTTCCGACATATCTGACAAGCTTGCTATTTTCATCTCCCTTGCATATTGGAACATCTTCCGCAAGCAGGTTGGGTATTAACCTTGCTAATTCATTTCTCTTTGATTCTATATCATTCTGCTCCTCTTCCAGGAGGCTAATTTTTTTGTTTATCTTCTCAACTTCTAATTTTAGGTTGTCAATATTTTCCCCTTTTTTAACAAGTGAAGAAATATCAGCGGTGATAATATTCTTGTCATGCTTATAAGTATTTAATATCTTAAGGTTCTCCCTCCATTTTAAATCAAGTGAGAAAAATTCATCCAGTATATTCAGATCAAAGCCCCTGGCCCTGCATGAATTGTAAAATCTTTCCTTATCTGACCTTAGAAGTTTTATATCTATCATAATTTAACCTTTCATAATTGATATAAATATAGTATATGTTTTTTATGCTATAATTAATTAATTTTTCTTGCAAACGCCTCTAAAAATTCCCTTTCATTATCATTTATTATTGCCGGTATTATTATTGAAGCCGGAGAGCCGGGTGGATTGTATTCCATTACCTTTTCCAGCTCGCCATAAATTATGCTCTCATTTTCTGACCCTATACCGATGCCTGCTATTACTGTCCTTTCCGGTTCTATCAGTCCTTTTTTCTGCCTATCTTCCATTCTTTTAAGAATTCCCAGTGCATCCTGTATACCCATGGTTTTTCCATCCTTTAAATCCAGCAATAGCAATGTATGCATATTATTTGAGTAATTAATATATATTCTATCATAAACGCTCACAGGGAAAAAATTTTCGTAAATAAAGGGCATGGATACAATGTTTCCGAATTTGTAATTAAAAAGCCCGGTTTTAGAAATAAATGCTGTAATTATGGATGCATTTTCAAATATTCTTACCTCAACACCTGCCTTCTGCGCCTCCATCCTCAGCTCATTGTGGGTGGTAGCTGATAATGCGTCTCCTGTGACAAGGAGGGTAACAATTTTATTTTTTGCTTCATTGATTATTTCGCTGTCTGTTTCAATCAGATTTCTGTCTGCCAGCCTTATCATTCCTCCGGTTAATGATGACAGGGAATCAACTGTATTGCCGGGGGATATTGATGTATATATTTCGAAATATACGAGATCTGATTCCTTCAAGGCATCTGCTTCTTCCAGTGTAAGGCTTTTTGTTCCCCGTAATCCCAGGCCCATAATATTAAGCATTTTTAAATCAAATCCTCTTCCAGGCGTATAACTTCATTGAGTTTCGCTAATCTTTCACCACCTATTGTTCCTGTCTTTATAAATTTTGAATTAAAAGCCACTGCCAGGTGTGCTATGAAATCATCGGTAGTTTCTCCACTTCTATGTGAAACAACGGTATCCATTGAATTTTTAGTCGCGAGCTTAACAGATTTTACAGTGTCGGAAAGTGTTCCTATCTGGTTTACTTTTATAAGTACTGCATTGGTAGATTTCATATCTATGCCTTTCTGTATTCTGGCGGAATTTGTTGTGTAAAGGTCATCTCCTACTATCAAACTATCTTCTCCAATTTTCTTTGTAATTTCTGCAAAACCTTCAAAATCATTATCGTATAATGGATCTTCTATAAAGTAAAATCCATGTTCTTTATTTAATGAGACTGCATAATCGATCTGCTCATCCTGTGTTTTCTTTGATGTTTTATAATCATATTTGCCATTATTATAGAATGAATCTGCGGCAAAATCTACTCCGAGATAAATTTTAACTTTGTTTTCAGATGATATTTCGCCTGCAGCTTCTTTCATTATTTCTATTGCTTCCTCATCAGAAACATCCGCTGTCCATGCTTTCTCATCGCCGAGACCAACGCTCTGGCCCTTTAGCTTCTCTGATAATTTCTCACCAACTCTCCTGTGTACCAGAATATTATAATATACGGAATCATAAAATGTTTTTCCCTGCGAAGAGACAAGAAATTCCTGTATTGTAGTTCCATTCTTTGAGTGTTTTCCGCCACCTATTATATTTCCCATAGGACGCGGTATCTGTGGATGCAGGCCTCCAACATATCTGTATAAAGGTATCTCAAGATAGTTTGATACTGCCTTTGCATTTGCTATCGAAAGGGCAGTAGCAAGATTTCCTCCCATTTCAGAGAAGTTATCCGTTCCATCCAGTTCGTGCAATAATGTGTCAAATCCACTCTGATTCAGTGCATTGAAACCTTTTAATGCATTTCTTACGTGCTTATTATAGAAATCCACACTGTTGTCAATATTATTTTTGGGATACGCAATTACTTCTGTTTTTCCCGTGCTCGCACCTGCAGGTGCTGAACTTGTGCCGGTTGCATAATTTAAAATAATTGTTGCCTCAATAGCCGGGTTTCCCCTTGAATCAAATATTTTTGTGATTCTTGAATCTGTTATTTCTATACTCTCTACCATATATGTATAACCATATAGAAAATAAATATTTATTGGTTATAAATAAAATATTGACCTGTGTTAAACTAATAATGCTCAGAGTCCCCCATTAAATAGCATCTTTTATTGCATGGAGTTAGAACAAGGGTTTTTACTGGATTCATGCAAAATATTAAATTTATAATTCCGTTCACCACATATGGTTAAATATGAAATAAGGGGCGGAGATGTACAGTATCTTCATGCAACGCTTGAAGCTGGAGAATCTGCATATATCGAACCGGGACATTTGATATATAAAACTCCCGGTGCCCGGCTGGATACCGGTACCGGTGGCTTAAGGGGGGCATTTTCCCACATGCTTGCAGGTTCAGCTGTTTTCCTTTTAAAGGTTGATGGCCCTGGCAATTTTGGGTCCGCAGGCTTTCTACCCGGTAAAGTTTTTGAAATAAAGCTGAATAACAATTCAATTTTCGCTGAATTCAATGCTTTTCTATGTATGGATTCCACAATTAAGTATTCAACAAAATTTGCCGGATTCTGGCAGGCAATATTTGGCGGCGAGGGCATATTCCTGGAAGAATTCTCAGGCACAGGCTCTGTAATGCTTCATGGGCATGGGCAGGTAATAGAATATGAATTAAAAGACGGTGAAGAAATACAGGCAGAACTCAGCCATGTACTGGCATTTGAGTCATCTGTTTCCTATAACGTCTCCAGAATTGGCGGTATTAAAACTATGGTTCTAGGCGGCATGGAGGGTGAGGGATTTTTCTTCGCCAATATGCGTGGTCCGGGCAAAGTATGGTTGCATTCGATCTCCCTTCTGGAACTGTCCGCAAAATTAGCCAGAAGATAAATACTTTTTTTAAAATAATTTTTTTATTTTGTTATATAAATTAGTTAGTTAAACCAGCATAAGAAAGTTTAATTATTAAGATTAGATAATGATTACGTGGACTCTAATAATGATGACGTTGAAGAATGGATATCTAAACAGGGCATCAAAACTACCAAGGAGATTGAGGTGCCCAAGCTTCTGTTTAATCAGGTGATTGGACAGGAGCATGCCGGGGAAGTCATACAAAAAGCAGCCATGCAAAAAAGGCATGTCCTTCTTATCGGTGAACCGGGCACAGGAAAATCTATGTTAGCCCAGTCTATGGTAGATTTCCTCCCCAAAGAGGATTTAGAGGATGTATTATGTTTTCCAAATCCAGAAGATTCCAATAAGCCCAAGATTAAAACTTTCCCTGCAGGCAAGGGAAAAGAAATACTCAGGCAATACCAGATAAAAGCAGAAAGGGAGAAAAAGGATAGATCAAAAAGCCTTCTTTTCATAGTTTTATCAATCATACTTTTAGGTGCAATACTTGCTATTTATCTCTGGGTGAGTGGCAATACTGCCGTTGCAATAGAAGTAATGTTTCTTGCTGTTATAGGTGCAGCATTCCTTTACATAATAATGGCCATGAATCCTGCGGCGAGGATGGAACGGGCAATGGTTCCAAAGCTGCTGGTAGGTCATAACCCTAATGATAAACCACCATTTATAGACTCTACTGGAGCACATTCCGGGGCACTTTTAGGTGATGTCAGGCATGATCCGTTCCAATCCGGCGGACTTGAAACCCCTGCTCATGAAAGAGTTGAAGCGGGCAACATGCAAAAAGCTGACAAAGGTGTCCTTTTCATTGATGAAATTAACCTGTTAAGGCCAGAAGACCAGCAGGCATTGCTTACTGCAATGCAGGAAAAGCACTTTTCCATATCAGGGCAGAGCGAGAGGAGTGCAGGAGCAATGGTTCAAACAGAACCGGTTCCATGCGACTTTGTCCTTGTAGCTGCGGGTAATCTTGATGCAATAAGAAATATGCATCCTGCACTGAGATCCAGGATAAGAGGGTATGGATATGAAGTTTATATGAACGATACCATGGAAGACAGCGATGATAACAGAAAGAAAATAGTTCAATTCATAGCACAGGAAATCGCAAAGGATAAGAAAATTCCGCCCTTCGATGATGGCGCAATTATCGAAATATTAAAGGAAGCACAGAAACGTGGCGGAAGAAAAGGAAGGCTCACATTAAGATTAAGGGAACTTGGCGGGCTTGTGAGGGTAGCAGGAGATATAGCTGTAACAAACAAGCAGCCAATTGTCACAGCAGATGATGTGAATCAGGCTAGAAACCTTAGCAAACCAGTTGAACAGCAGATAGCAGATAGGGCCATAGAAGTCAAGAAACTCTATAAAATGTTCACAGGAAATGGAAGCGCCATAGGGAAAGTAAACGGGCTTGCTGTTATGGGTTCTTCTGATATGTCCGATTTCACCGGAGTTGTGATGCCAATTGTTGCAGAAGTTACACAGGCACAGCATCCTCATAATGGAGGAGTATACGCAACAGGCAAACTGGGTGAAATTGCCAAGGAAGCAGTTCAAAATGTTTCTGCAGTAATTAAAAAATTGAGTGGCAAAAATGTATCTGATGTTGATATACATATACAGTTTATAGGAACCTATGAAGGTGTAGAAGGGGATTCAGCAAGTGTGTCAATAGCAACAGCGGTTATATCATCACTTGAATCCATTCCCATAGACCAGACAGTTGCTATGACGGGTTCTCTCAGTGTTCGCGGTGATGTACTCCCCGTAGGTGGAGTTACTGCAAAGGTTGAGGCTGCAATTGACACAGGGCTAGCCAAGGTTATAGTTCCTGCAAGCAATTTTAATGACATTATACTGGATGAGGCACATAAGGGTAAAATACAGATAATAGGTGCATCCAGAATAGAAGAAGTACTGGAAAACGCACTGATAATGGGTCCGGAAAAAGATAAGTTCCTCCAGAAAATAAAGGATATCGTAAACCCTGCCACAGATATCAAAAAACCCGCCCAGAGAAGGGGCACACATGTTGCATGATTTACAGTATTTTATTTTAAAATATTATAACAATAAAATTTTTGATTATTTGAAAACCAGAACCAGCCTTATTCAACTTATTGATGGCAATTCAATATCTTCAGAGTTGGAATTAAGTGAAGCAATCAGGAAAACAGATCGTTATCTGGAACACAATGGAAAGATCCATTTTCCAGGTACTGTCCTTTTAATGTATCTTGCACATACAAATCAGATCAATGTTGCCATAAACAGGTGCGGCATTAATCCAGATACGCAATCCGGTGTTGTTGTTTACTCAAACAGGGAAGACCTGGATTTTTTAATAGAAGGAGGATATATAAAATTAACAGAAAGATTCATTCCATACGACCTCCCCAGAAAGGATTTCGAGGTTTTTTCCAGCATGGCCCGGCTTGAAACTATGATTTAATGGTTTTAAATAGTTTCAATATATCCTGGAAATTAAGGTTAAATTCATTTATATTATTTTCAATAGCTTTTGAGGCCGTTATATTTCCAATACTTACAGAATCTTTTAATGTATACCCATTTGAAAGTGCTGTAAATAGGCCGGCCCTGAACGAATCACCCGCACCAATAGTGTCTGCAATGCGATCCGGTTTTATTCCAGGCATCAGAGTAGATTCTCCATTTTCAATCAAAGTTGCACCTTTTTCACCTTCCGTTATAATTATATTATTTACTGTTTTATATACGGCTGCACTATCTGTATTCAGCAATTCAAGGAGGTGGTAAAACTCCTTTCTGTTCATAATAATCATATTGCTGTGATTAACCATATACTCTGCACTTTCCTTATTGTACGTATACCATATTTCCTGTCCCGGGTCAAATACTACTTTAGCTTTCTTCTCCCTATCCAGAATTTTCATATACTCTTTCACCGGTCCTGTACCGATATTTAAGAATGTATAATTTCCATATTCAAAATGTTTTGAAGCTTCCCAATTATTCATCGGGCCCTGAAACATATATGCAATCTGTTCCCTTCCATCAGAGGGTAGGTAACAAATAGGCCCATTTTCTTCTTTCATAATGTCAACATGTTCTGTATTAATTCCTACTTTTTTTAGATTTGCAAGGTATTTTTCATGGGATATTTCACCAACAGCGGAATACAGATCAAATTTCAGTCCCAGCGCATTTGCAACGTATGCAAAATTCCCTGCAGTGCCTGCAAATTTCTCTCTAAGGGCCTTTACACCAGTAGCCTGGCCTGGAGACGGTAGAGATGGCACGGATAGGGTTACATCTATATTTAAGTGGCCAAAGAAAGCCAAAAATTTCATAGCTAGCGATTGTAATTAAATATTTAACAAATTTGACCGGGAAAAGGAATATTTCCTATCAACTGGAGCCGGCATCTATATTTCCCACAGCAATTTATTTTATATTGCTTAATTATTATCACATAGAAATAATATATAATACATTACATACTTTCACTATTTCAAAACATTTATATTGGTAAATTAACTCATTATATATATTGAATCATAAAGTTATAATTGCCGTTGCAGTTAGTGCAATTCTTATTGCAATGGTCTTTGCAGGTGCAAATATTCCATATCCGGGTTACAATCCAACCGATCATCTCATATCTGGAAAACACCCTATTTCCAATGTATCAGAGGTACCCAAGAATTTTACTTTATCTGGAAACGTATCTAATTCTAATAATAATTTGCCACTTTCCGGAACTATAACAGTAAGCAATTCCACAATGTCCAGAACATTTAATACCAGCAGCAATGGAAGCTATAATATCACTCTCCCGCAAGGGAATTATAGTATATCGTCTTCAATACCTGGATTTCAAAATTATTCATCCACAATCAATCTGGATAGCAATAAAACGCAGAATATATCAACGCCTCCTGCTACTACCATAGGAAATGGAATTAATCAGGTTCCAGGTTCTACCAATGTGTCAACACTGGTTCCATATCTCAATAATAGTATTATGTCCGGAGGGCTTAATACTGACAATATAACCGGAACATTTGATAAAAATATCACAATAGATCTGGGCAAGAAATTAAACAATACACAATTTGTTGTATTGATGAAGTTAGACGGTGCAGTATATAGCTATAATTGGGTGACAAACGGAAGCGGGATGGCGAAATTATTCCTTAAATATTCCGGAAATTATACAATGTCCGCATATACACTGTATTATAATTCTAGTGTAATTCATTACAATACTGCAAATAATGATACTGCCAGATTCAATATGACAGAGCGTATAACATTCATTTCCTCTGTTATTCTTCAAAGTGCAGTCCCATTACATGATAATTCATCAGTTGCAAACTCAACACTCACAGTCAAAGGGGGAGTTTTCTCTGTACCTTCCTTATCCGTTAACAGTAATTTAACAGGGACTTACTATAAATATGAGGTACCCGCTGGTTTCTATAATTTTGCTTACAGTAATGCCCATTACGTTTCAAAAAATTTTGGCGTTGATGTAACAGGAAACAGTACAGTAAATAAAACAATTGACCCTTATTTAATATCCATAAATATAAGGAATAATACCGGGAATACATTTAATTATACACTTGGTAGCACATTTTATAGTGGTAATGGCATACACATGGCTACTTCAGGCATAACCACCCTATTAGTGTTCCATGACGGTAAAATAGTATACGACAATACAATACTCCTAACCAGTGCAAATCCATACTACCAGCTTAACCTTACTATTAGCAACAAAAATCTTACATTTAACGGCATTGAAACGGATTCGACAAATCTTTCCATTGTATATTCAGGCAATGTAACTTCTAACTTTTATATTGCATCCCTCGAATTTGAAAACTTTAGCACATCTGCCACTAACGGAATGATAATTATTTCCGGTGCTGCGAGTGGAAGCTACCCCCTAGACAGTGGATTATATACATACAATATGTCACAATCCCTTCCAACATCAGCGGGCAACCTCACAATAAAACTCGTTTATGATAATGATTCTAAGGTAAGCACAGATGGGCGTATGACTGTAGAGGTATATGGTTATAATATATCCACACTAGGAAATTATATTACGGAGTGATTTTTATTGCTATTCAAAAAGAATGTACAGAAAACAGAGAAAATTGAAGAGAAGACTAAAACTGTGTTGAAAATAAAAACAGTTGACGATATACCTGTAATAAAGGAAATGAGGAAGAAGATAGGGAATGGGGAACGAAAGGAAGCAATAATATACGGGTACACAAACCTGAAAAATGATTATACCAGATTTTACGGTTGCCAGAAATATTCATCAAACCGGGATTTTATCCTCTCAGAAATAAGCCATTTTGATATAGTTCCGGATCGTACTGAATTCAGTACGGATAATTTTACCATCAAAAATTTAATAGAAAATTCAATATACAATAAAGAGGAAACAGATGCTACTCCAGATAATGCTGGTAAAGCGGATAGCGTGGAAAAGACTACCCGTTTTTTTGCAATAAAAAAAATAGCATTGTTTTATTTTAACTACTATGAAATTGCCCGTTTTGGTGATTATAACTGGGATGCGTTGGATGAAAAGGAGATAATAGACCCTGTCAAAGACGCATATAATTATATGGATATAATGAAATTGTTTTACGGTGGTGAACCTCATGGGGATTAATATAATTGGTCTTTTTCTTGATTACCGTACCAGCTTCAAATTTTTCTATCCTGTGGTTGTTCTACTTTTCCTTACCCTGGTTGTGACATTTCATTCCAGGAAATATAAAAATAAGGAAATGGACGAAATTATCCGTGATGCAAACCTGAAAATTGAAGATACACATTTCCTGAAAGAACTTAAACTCATAAAATCAGGGGATTTCTCATCCTACCTCATGGAAATAGATAATGATATGTCTCAAGTAACCCTTCTATTAAAGCACTATAAACTTATGGTCAGGAAATATCATAAATATAACGCGAAAAGCAAAAACTCTTCGAGGATTATGAGAAAACATGCTGCAAAAATGAAAGATGCATATCTTCAATATATTTTAGATGACTATGAATCGATTAAGAAAATAAAAATGAATATGATAAATACGGAGGTGTACGATGAATGGAAGAAACAGAAAATATAAGGGATACAATAATTGATATGGAAACATCCATAGGAAATACGGTAATAGGTTCTTCGAGAATAGTCCGTTTTATGCTTATTTCTCTATTTACAAATAACCACATACTTATGGAAAGTGTTCCGGGGCTTGCCAAAACAATGCTTGCATCAGAATTTTCCAAGCATCTTGGCTTGCAATTCAAGAGAATACAGTTTACCCCCGATATGCTCCCCTCAGACGTAACAGGGAATATGGTTTTTAACCCAGAAACAAGGAAAATGGAATTCAGGGAAGGCCCTGTATTTTCAAACATTGTCCTGGCAGATGAAATAAACAGGACACCACCAAAGGTCCAATCTGCCCTGCTTGAAGCCATGGAAGAAAAGCAGGTATCAGTATACGGGCTCACAACAAAACTACCATCACCATTTCTTGTAATTGCAACCCAGAACCCCATAGAGCAGGAAGGCACATTTCCCCTTGCAGAAGCCTTGATGGACAGATTCCTGTTCAGGTACTATATTGATTACCCTGATAGGGAAGACGAGATAAAAATTTTAAAATCTATTTACAGAAACGCAGCTAAAAAATATAATACCCTGGATTCAGCCACTATACTGCATTACCGGAATTTAGTAAACGAAGTTTATGTTAATGAAGAAATAATAGAATACATTATAAATATAATCAGGAAGAGCAGGGAATCAGATATGGTATACCTGGGTGCCAGTACACGTACTGCAGTGAAATACCTTAATGCTGCAAGGGCAAATGCTATGCTAAGCGGGAGGAAATACGTTATTCCTGAGGACGTAATCTTTATTGCCCGGGAAATCCTAAACCATCGCCTTATTATGCGCCCTGAGTCACTCATAGATTCAGAGGCAGATTACAGAAAAATTATATACAATGTCATAGATTCAATAATAAATTCTGTAGAGGCACCCCAATGATCCGGAAGGCAGGTTATGCTATACTGGCTGTATTGACATACGGAATACTTGAATCAGTTCTGTTAGGATATAAATATTACATTATATTTACGATTCTTACATTCTTCATGGTTGCATTTGATGTTGTATATTTTAATATATCAGGTTCGAAGGCGATAAATCATATTTCGGTTACAAGAAGGTATGATACAATTAAATTCAGAAAAAACAGGAAATTTCAGATAACCCTGCTTTTTGAAAATAAAAATCCATTTCCAGTCTCAGTGCATTTTTTTGATGAAGCCATAGATGTGCTGGAGATTTCCGGAAAAACAGGTGGAAATATAACCATTCCTGAAAATGGGTCATACGAAACATCTTATTCAACAATTCCGCGTTATATAGGAAAATATAAACTGGGAAATATAACAATCAGTATCTCAGACCTGTTTCATATTGCTTCAGTTAATAAGACAATAGCCATGGATATGGCGATTCGCATATCACCTTCTACACGTGACATAAAATCTATCCGGAGTGAAATGATAAGCAGTTTTATTTATACCCAGGGCAACCATTATTCCCACCATGTTGGCCAGGGGTACAATCTATACGGTGTAAGGCCCTATACATTTGAAGACGATCCCCGGTTTATTGTATGGAGCAGATACAGTGAAGGCAATGAGGATAGCATAATGGTAAAAGAAATGGAGGAAGAGCGTGAAATTACAACAATTTTTATCATAGACTACAGCATAGCCATGAATTACGGCGATATAGACAGGGTTTACGACAGTTCTATAGTAGATATTATTAATTCAGCCCATTTTATGGCAAAAAACCGTGACAATGTAGGATTTTTACTATATTCAAGCAAAATTAATGTATATATCCCGCCTGGCAAGAGTGGCGAGAGTATAAGCAGATTGGAAAAATCAGTTTCCAGTATTCTTCCAGATGGGGAATTTAGAATTGGGGATGCCCTAAAAGAACTACAGCTAAAGCAAAAAAAGCATTTTCTAACATTTATTATAACCGCATCCAGATCATACATACCGCGAAAATTTTTAAATTATAGCTCAACAAGCATATTCCTTATAGACAGTGAATCATACTATGAATATTCGCCAACCGGGAAATTCGACGGGCTTCTCATACAGAATATGCGGAAAAAAGATCTGGAAAACCTGTCACGAAACGTTAAGGAGATCAGGGATTATGGCATTAGATGCACATATGTGAACAGGAAAAATATGCTTTCAAAAATTATGGTAGAATATAATTACAGGAGGAGCATGAATGCAGGTGCGTGATAACATAAATAAATATTTAATTCCTGTACTGGCAGCTATTATATTTATTCCTGACTTTATAATGTTTTACGCACTGGGAAATGTGATTTATAATTCAACGGTTTTCTACTTTGTTATTTTATTCACAGTTGAAATTATACTTTCAAAATTTATTAAACTCTATGGTTTCCTGATCTTCCTTTTTACCCTCATGGCTGTGTTATTGTTGTATATCAAAACACTTTATTATTATACACATATTGTAGGAAGGTATTTTTATTATCTGCCCAATATGCCTGTAACCACCAGGTTGGTTTATACCCTTGTGGTTATATTTATTATTGGCATAATGGTAGAAGGATTATTCTCCAGAAAATTCTGGCATCTAATTTCATCATATATTATTGTAACCGGTACCATGCTCATGCAAATGGCAACACTTGCATATATGCATGCTGGTGGAATAACCATTAATTATAATTCCTACATGACTAGCCTTTACAGTGTATCTGTATTAGAATACAAATCTATTCTCTCACTATTCCTTCACGGATACCAGACCTACCTTCCACTGTACAAACTCGCGCTTCCCATGGCATTTCCGATTGCAATAGGATTTATGGTATCTGTAATAGGAACAATACTGTGGTTATATTCTATACAAAGCAGTAAAACGGACAATGTTTTTGGATACTTTTCCATAGTTATCGGGCTTGCAATCGGTTATCTGTTCTTTCTCACAATTCACTATGTTACCCCTGTTAAGTTTGAATTTTTATCAATAGCCATAGCCGTTGTATCTGTTTACCTCATTATTTCATACAGCAATAGTAAAAGCAAGGATATTACGGTCAAAGCTGATCCAGATTATGAAAAGTAAATTGCTGATTAAGCCATATAAACTATCCCTATTTTATAACAAAAAAACGGTATGTTTATGTACTTAATTGGCATTATTATATAAATTTGCATTAATAAAAAGCATTATGAAGCTATCCAGCTAAAATCTGATGTAGTCCCATCAGTATTGCTGAAAGGTGGCTGCATATGAAATGCAAACTATACCAGTGGCTTGTCCTCTATTTCCCATCCATACAATCCATTGTATAGATTATATACATTTGTTATGCCATTTTCCTCAAGAAACTTTCCTGTATAGTAACTTCTATGACCGGAGCTGCATACCAGCACTATTTTTTTATCTCTGTACTTTTCTACCAGAGATATATTATTAAAAATATCGTACATAGGAATTGGCACAGAATTTTCTATATGGCCGGATTCATATTCAAATTGTTCCCTTACATCTATAATCACGCATTCATTCTTTTCTGCCATTTCCGATACTTCATCAGCATCTATGTTGAGAACCATAAAACACAAATATAAAATTATTATTTAATTTTTAAAACGCTTTGAATGCTACATATTTTAAATAAACATAAGAATTACCAATAATAACAATAAATGGGGTTGCCTGACAACACTATGCGACTCTAAAATATATTCAGTCTTTCTGATTCCGGTAAGCAGATGAATATTCAAGAATGGCTATTATAAATTCGGCATTGCTCCATACTAGCGGGGAAACAGAATGTGGTTCTCCTGTGTAGGGGTTGATCTGTTCTGAAAAAATTCCAGATTTTTGCCTGTGGGATTTTACCCATTCTATAAGGGACCATGATTTTTCTAAATTTCCTATTCTAATATAGTAACGAGCCATCCAGAGTGTTGTAATTATCCAGGGATTTCCAGTTATGTTGCTATCTTCCCTTATCCGCATATAATTGTCATTTTCATATCTCGCTATGCCTCCGCTTCCATTTACCCACAATTTTTCCATAATCGCTTCCATTGTTGAAAGCACCCTCGAATCCGTTGGGTTTTTCATTCCGAATATGGCAATTGATGATAATGCGCTATCCACCGTGAAATCCAGTTTTCCATTGATAATGGCACGGGCATACCTTCTATATTCATCCGAATAAAATTTCTGATCAAAGGCATTTACCATTCTATCTGCAGCATCTGAATACTTTCTCGAAAGTGCCTGGTCGCCAAAAACCCCCGCGAAATTGGATGCGGCTTTAAGTGCAGCAAAGGTGGTAGATACAGTATATGCATGTATCCCGTATCTTTCTTCCCAGAGGTCAAACGATTCCCTGGGCAGGCCGTCAGCGTCTACAAACCCTGTCATAAATTCAGCGGCCCTAATCACAATACTTTCGTAAAAAGGCGCAGTAAACCCTATATCATTATATTTTTTGAAATATTCCCACAGGACATATATAAGTAGTGCGGTTTCATCCTCCTGGATCGGATATATCTCTTTGCCATTCATTATATGGGGAAGCCAGCTACTGGCAGGGCTCCCATCCATATTGTACTTATGGTACATATAGCCTTTTCCGGACATCAATGATGTTGACATTGAAAAGAATTTCCTTCCCGATTCAGTATGTCCGGCTATACTGAGTGCATAAGCTGCTATGGACGCATCCCTCGGCCACATATAATAATAGCCGTCGTGGCTTATCTTTAGGATATCACTATCACATGAAGCAGCTATTGCTCCAATGGAATTGGAATGGCTTTTCACTATAAAGAGCGATCTACGGAAAATGGCATTTGTCTCAGAATCCAGGCCGGGCAACACTTTGGATGACCATAGCTCCCAGTAATTTGTGGTTCTCCTGTTAAGTTTTTCCATATACTCAAGATTTATATCCATGCTGATTTCTTCTATATCTTCATAGTTTTCCCCAGCTATAATATAATAATAGAGGTAAAATTTACTTTCTGCTTCTATATCAAAGGAATGCCGTAAAACAGAATCCACAGATCCTATGGAGACCGGATTCATTGAAAGCTCATTATCCTCAGCATCTTTCCATGTGCCCTTAAGGTTGCCTACATCCTTGACACCGGTAGCATACTGGTCTATGGATTTTCCGTTCTGGTCTATTGTTGACGCCATAAAGTACCGTTTTTCCTTATAATGTAAAATTCCGTTAAATTCTGGATAAAAGGCTGCTGTGTCTCCTATATCATTCCCGTAAATGTAAAAATTCTGGTGGAAAAATAATTTTACATTCTTCTTGACACCACTGTTATTTGAAATGGTAATGAATCTTACATATACATTTCTGTAAATATCTACAAAATCCTTATTTTCGAAATTGATGCCGTCAGAAGAATAATTTACGGTCCCCACCATTGTGTGGTCATAATAATCCATGGAGTCTATCTGGTTCCTATCAATCCATTTAAAATTATCATCTACGGAAACACCATACATAAAGGGGTGGCCAGCCGCATGATTCCCGGATGCGGTTTCAGAAAAATAAAAATCAACAATTCTATAATCTTCATCAAAGGTTAATAACATCTTTCCATTTCCCAATGGAATATATCTTACCATAACATAGAGATATGATATGCAGTTTAAAACGTTTTTGTATATGGAGGTATTAAGGCCTTATCTGGAATTGCTATTTGCCTTTTATACCATCTGCTGTATTGCCTGAATTTAGAGATGAAAGTTTCTGGAAATCAATCATATCCATGAAATATTGAAAAGGTTTATTAACACATTAACCTTAAATATTTATGAATTTTAAAGAAGAATGGCTTATTGCTAATTCAAAGGGTTCCTATTCTTCTTCAACAATCTCATTTGCAAATACCAGGACATATCACGGGATTCTGGTCAAATCCGAACAGAATAATTATAATAGATATGTTATATTATCGAAACTTTATGAGGAACTTGCATTTCAGGGGAAACAGTATGCAATAGATACAAATTATTACCCGGGAACAATGTGGCCTGAAGGATTCAGGTACATACAGGATTACTCCACCACACCATATCCTTCGTTAACATTTAATCTGGAGGGCAATATATGCAAAAAATCATTAATTCTGGATCCGGATGCAGATACAGTTGTTATAAGATATGAATTTCCTGAAAAAACTCCTGATACGATGAACCTTTATCCGCTGCTGGCATTCAGGAGCTTTCATAATGTAATAAAATCCGGGCAAAAGGAATTTGTTGCAGACGAAGATAAAGGCTCTTATAGTTTCACAGATGGAATTTATTCCCTTAAAATTTCAAAGATTGGGAAATTTATTAATAAGGGATTATGGTATTATAATTTTATTTACCCTGAAGAGCAGGAGAGAGGAACAAATAGTATGGAAGATTTATACATGCCCGGGGTAATAAGCATAAGCAATATCAAAAGCCCGCTGGATATAGCAATAACAACGGATGACAATTTCTCAGGGAATTTTCAGGACATCCAGCAAAGATTAACAACCAGGGGGGAAAATAATGAGGAGGACCCTGCAATTAACGCATTGAGAAGAAACTCATATAATTTGAGGTTAAAAAATGATTTAATTGCCGGATTCCACTGGTTTGGCCCATGGGCAAGGGATACCTTTATATCAATGCCAGGACTCTTATTAATAGAAAAGAATTTTGATATGGCAAGGGAAATTTTCTTAAATTATGCTGGCAAAATGAAGGAAAACCTAGTACCTAACAATCTTTATAGCCAATCTTTTGAAAGGTCTGCGGATGCACCATTGTGGTTTATATACGCTCTTTACAAATACTATGCTTATTCAAATGACAGTTCATTTGTCAGATCATTATTAAAGAATGTCAGAGATATAATAAATTCGTATATCTCCGGGAATGAAGATTTTTCCCTCGATGGTAAATTCATAAAGGTCAGCAATGCACCTATGACATGGATGGATGCTAAAAACGGCAACACCAGTTTCACTCCGAGAATCGGCAAACCTGTTGAAATCAATGCACTCTGGTATAATTCCCTGAAAATATATACTTATTTTTGCAACATTTCAGGGGAACAACCGGAAAAAACGGTAAATGATATACTTTCCGAGTTTGAGGATGAATTCACAGGCAAATTCATTATTAACGGGGAAATAGCTGATACTATAGACCCTGTGGACACATCTTTCAGGCCCAATTTTCTATTTGCATACTCACTCCCTTTTCCCCTCCTAAACCAGAAGCAATTCCTCGAGAAAGCACGATTAGAACTTGTAACCCCATACGGATTGAGAAGCCTCTCTCCCCGCAGCAATAAATTTGCAGGTACATACTCCGGTCCGGTCATGGAAAGGGATAGGGCATACCATAATGGCACTGTGTGGCCATGGCTTGCAGGGCCCTATATAACAGCATGTGTTCGGAATGGATATGATGCCGGAAACCTGTACAGATTCTTTTCTGACTTATACTCTATGGAAATGGTTCCTGAAATCTTTGACGGATTATCTCCAGGAGAACCACGTGGATGTATTATGCAGGCATGGAGCTATGGTGAGCTCATAAGGGCATATTATGAAGATATTAGAAAATACTCCCCGGGTACCACTGTAAAGAGGGGAGTGAAATGAAGGTTGCAGTTGTAGGATGGGAACTTCCCCCGGCATTTTCCGGCGGGCTGGGAATACACACATCCAATATTTTTTCAATAATAGGAAAAATAGTTCCGACAGAGATTTATCTCCCTGATATGGGCTATTCTTTTCCATATTACCCATTCAGTATAATAACAGTGAAAATAACGAAAGGTGTTGCCGGTGGTTCCTATTCACAGGTAACCAACTTTATCGATGCTGTAGAGGATTATAACCGGAATGTTATTGAAAATTTCAGGCCAGATGGTGTGTCGGTAATACATTGCCACGACTGGATAACATTCAGGGCTGGAATAGATATAAAGGAAAAATTTGGCATTCCACTTGTTGTAACATTCCACAGCACCGAGTACGATAGGTCAGCATACTTTAACCCCCAGGGCAATATAATGAAAATTGAAAAAGAAGGTGCTGAAAAAGCCGATGCAATAATAACAGTTTCAAACTCTACAAAAGGGGTTCTGGTAGAAAAGTATGGAATAGATGCTGACAAGATAACAACCGTTTATAATGGAGTTAAATCCTCAGCTTACACACAGGGTGTGAGTTATAAAAGAGAGAGGATGCTCCTTTATTTTGGTAGGGTAACAAGCCAGAAAGGGCCTAAATTTTTCATGGAAATGGCGGATAAGGTCAACCAGTATGAGAAAAATGTTAAATTTGTTATGGCAGGAACAGGGGATATGATAGGTGAGATGGAGAGCTATGCAGTAAACCATGGATTCAGGGAAAAAGTATTCTTTCCCGGATTTGTGGATTTCCACAAGGCCATTGAGTATTATAAAAGGTCCGGAGTATTTGTTATACCTGCAGTCTCTGAGCCATTTGGCATCACTGTCCTTGAATCCATGGTTTCCGGATCGCCGGTAATAATGAGCAAAACTACCGGTGTTGGTGAAGCGCTTAACAACGTATTGAAGGTGGATTACTGGGACACTGATGTCATGTCTTCCTATGCTATTTCTATACTGAACCATAAGAGCCTCCGGGAAACCCTTTCACTCTATGGAAAGTATGAGGGCATGTCATTTACCTGGGAAAAATCTGCAATTAAGACAATGGAGGTGTACAGGTCAATATGGAAAATATAGCCTTTTACTTTGAACTGCACCAGCCCTTAAGGCTTCGCCCATTAAAAATACAGGACAGGCCTGATAAGATGGGCATATTCTGGGAAGAACAGAACAGGGATATTTTTAAGAGAATATCAGAAATTTCTTACATCCCAGCAACAAAACTTTTAATGGAAAGCGGGATTAAATCAACATTTTCCCTGTCAGGGACGTTTATTGAACAGGCATTGAAATACAGCCCTGAAACTATAGATGTTATAGATGACTATGTAAAATCAGGATTGTGTGAACTGATGGGAGAAACATATTTCCATTCCCTTGCTTCAATCTGGAATGAAGATGAATTTAAATACCAGGTAAATGAACAGATGCATTCAATAAAAAGCATCTTTAATTATTCCCCTGTGTCATTCAGGAATACGGAACTCATATACAATAACAGGATTGCAGAGATGGCCAGGGATATGGGCTTCCGGAATATCCTGGCGGAGGGCACAGAAGAAATCTCAAGGCGTTATAGCCCTAATTTCAGGTATTTATCCCCATCCGGTGTAAACCTCTACCTTAGAAATTATCCTATGAGTGATAATATTTCGTTCAGATTTTCCAACACTGCCTGGAGCGGGTATCCACTGACAGCAGACAAATACATTCAATGGATTCAAAATAGCCCGGGAGATATAATGAACCTTTACATGGACTATGAGACTTTCGGCGAACACCAGAGAAAGGAAACGGGCATATTCGATTTCGTCCACTACCTGGGAAAATATATCGAGCAATATGGCATGGAAACCCTGAAGATTGATGAAATACAGGCAAAATTTAGCGTGAAGGATACAGTCAGCATTGACAAAACAATTTCCTGGGCGGATACAAGGAGAGACCTCTCTGCCTGGCTCGGGAATAAAATGCAGAATGAAGCATTTAGCCGGCTAAAGCACTGTGAAGATTGCCCGGATAAAAAACTGTGGAGATACCTCCAGACTTCAGATCTTATATACTATATGTCCATGGGAGAGCCGGAAGATTTTACAGTGCACGAATATTTTAATCCATACCGGTCGCCATACCTTGCCTTCATTTATTATATGTACGCACTTGATAACGTATGCGAAAATGCTGGAAAACAACTGTAATTTATTCTTTATACCGGTAAAAACTATGCTGGCATATTTTTAAATAGATAAAGGCAATGTAAATAATATGAAATGCTCAACACCTGACTGTGCAGGCGAAATGGAACCTGCAGGCAATATGAATTTTAGAGTTGGTGGATATACCGGAATAGGTGGAATGTTTCTGGGTGGATGGAATGACCTTACCGAAACCACACAGACATTCACATTGTACAAATGCAATACCTGCGGGAAGGTTGAACTCTATGAACCACAGCCCGTTCAGGATGACCGGGGAGAAAAGAAACATCACTTCCTTTAATGCCCGAAATAATTTGTTGAATCCTTTTTTTCGTTATCCTTTTTTATAACTTTCTTCTGTCTATTTATCCCGAATGGGTCTATACGTGTGTTTGTCTCAGAAATTGTATTCTCTTTCTGGCCTTTAATTTTACTCTCCTTCCCCTTATCAGGCAATGTCTCCTTAACATTTTTAAGCGCAATCTTGCTCCTCACAGGCTTTATTGAATTCCTGTTTCCATTATTATCCTCACTCATATATTCCACCTCCTATTATTTTTCCAGATAATACGAATCAAAATAATTGTATTCAAAATCCATATGCAGGGCGGGCTGGAATCCCGATTCAGTGAATATTTTATTTAGCTCATCATGGCAGATCCTTATATCCAGTGGAGGGCCCATGGCACTTTTTTTGTTAAATTCTATCAGGTAAACGTTCAATGGCTTCTTAGAGTTCCGGATCATAAAATCGATTATATCCTCTCTGCATTCTATATCGTGGAAAACAGTTGAAAAGAATATTTTGTTAAACCCTTTAATGTCTACATGGCACATATTTTCATTGACAACTTCAAAATTCTTCATTTCCATTAAATTCCTCTGTAGATGGGGCAAAACATCTGGATTGCGTTCAATTGCATACACCTTCCCATTTTTGAGTTTATCGGCAAATAATTTACTGTAAAATCCATCCCCAGCCCCCATATCAATTATTACATCATCGGGTTTAAGGTCCATTTTTTCAACAATTTTATTGTAAGGGATATATTTCTCCCTGAATTCTTTAATCCTCTCGTATCTCATTCCTAATAGATAATTATATAATATTTGAATATTCTCATTTTTCGTAGTGTGTTGCATAATTAATAGGCATGTGTCATCCCCCTCATAATATTGTAATTAACAACCTTAAGAGCTAATTCCTGTATAATATACTCTATTTTCTTAGCTTTAATAACCTCTGTCATTACTCTTTTTAATCCTGAAAAATATATTTCTACAATCCACCTTTTACCATAGCTATTATTCTCCTTCCACTGTTCCATGGAATTCTTTTTTATAAATCTTACAATCTTGGCCCTTGTGGATGAACCTCTGGATTTAGTAGAGGCATTTTTCCTGGGGGGTATTACTGCATTATATCCGAACATATTGTAGATATATTTTGAATCATATCCCCTATCCCCAAATATTCTTAGAATATTATTTTTCATTTTACTCAATAGTTTTCTAGCAGCTTTAGAATCATGTGTATGCTCATCTGTTATAGTGAATGATAATACATTAACATCCTTCAATGATATTATTACATGTAATTTGAGCCACCCCTTCCTTTTCTTATGCCATTTATGGCCTAAGTAATCTCCCCTTATTGTTATTTTATATCCAGTAGAATCTATAATGCAATCCAGTTTATTGTTAATATTATTCAATTCAGGCTTAATTCTCCTTATCCTCCTGAATATTTCACTGTATGATATTGATTTTATTCCTGTTATAATCGCTAAGGATCTCAATATCCCTTCAAGTGACCTGAACGGTACATTAAATATAGATCTTAATCTCGCTAAATACATTATCAATGCATCGGGTACTTTGTATGGATGGCCTATTTTTCCACTATTCTTTTCCTCTAATAGAGTATCATAATCCTTTATAAATGACAGATCTGTAAGGTATTCCACCCTGTCTACAAGTGATTCATTATACTTTTCCCATCTTCTGTTGGAACCAATCCAGTATCTTTTTATACTTCTATTTATTTTATTATTGATTTGTGGTGTCAAAGCAAATCGCCCCTATATTTCACTATATAGGGGTTTACCTTTTAAGTTTTAAATTTATTATGGAATAATTATTAAATTAGAATGAATTATGCAACACACTACATTTTTCGGTATGATTATTATGTTATTCTATCCAGGGATTTTTGCAATCAATGCCATTATAAACAATTGCTTCCATTATCTTTCTATCATTTTAGCTGAAATTATCTTAAACGCATCTGTCAGGTCTTTCTCCTCAAGAATAATTATTGTATCACTATAAAATGAGATAATCTGCAGAATATTAATGCCAGCCCTGTACAGCAGCATGGTTATAAAATTAATATATCCCTTTGTTTTTTCTATCTCTTCCGGGCTTATGATGGATAGTTGCCCCAGATCCTTCTTATGCTCTATTATCTGTTCGTCTGAAAAGAAATTTGAAAACCCTTTAATTGTTTCATTGTCCCCAATAAGGGAAAAGGAATTTTTTGTCTCAACAAGGTTTATGGAATTCAATTTTTTTAGATTCCCTATAATTCCTGTTATAATTTTAAGGCTTTCATAGCTTTTTTTAATAACTATAAGGGAAATATTGGATGACATTTCAAGGTTTGACCTGTCTAAAATTTCAGAATTATATACAGCCTGCCCATTGCTTCTATACCGTTTCAGGGCAGCCATCGTAGCATCAAAATCTTCTATTCCTGTATTTGCCATAATTTCCCGGGAAAGGGCTGAAATATTGATAATACCTCTATTCAGGTAATCTTTTAGGTCTGGATTCCCATCGATGTACTTTCTAACTATTTCTGCGGTGTTAACCATTTTATCATGTATATACAAATTGTTAAAATAATTTATCAATTGATAATGAAAAGGATATTAACCAGCTTGAAATTGGGTTGTATGTTTGATTATATTCCTACAGTATTAAGATCACAGGAAATCATAGATAAATCATTTCATAAGGCTTCAAATATCGTTGAACCTTACTTCCCGAAAAAAGAAATGAAAATCAGGAAGGAGGTTACTGACAGAATATCCACAATTGAAAGTATTTCAACGGGCCACCTGGATAAAATAATTAGAAAATTCCCTACCATTGAAACACTACATCCCTTCTACTTTGACCTAATTGATTTAATGTTCGACGTTGACAAATATAAGCTGAGCCTTGGAAATGTCCAGTGGACAACGGATAAAATTAAGGACTTCAGCACAGTTTATATCAAAAAACTCAAAGGAGTAAAAACAATAAATGAAATGAATAATATAATGAAGCAGTACTACGGAAGATTCTCATCACTTATAAAAAACATAAACAAAGACCTGCTTTACCTTGGAGAATGCAGAAATTATCTGCGCAGGCTTCCAGGTATTATAACAGATATACCAACGTTCATAATCGCCGGTATTCCTAACTCCGGAAAAAGCTCACTGATACAGAAGCTTACAGGAACAACACCAGACATTGCCAGTTACCCCTTTACAACAAAGGAGATACTTATAGGCTATAAGAATATAGGCACCAGGAGGGTTCAGTTCATAGATACCCCTGGAATTCTGGATCGCCCCATGGATGACAGAAATGATATAGAAAGGAGGGCAATAATAGCCTTATCAAAAATAGAAGGTACTATACTATTCCTCTTTGATTACTCCGGGACTTCCAGTTATACGGAGGATCAGCAGAATAATTTATTCAATGAAATTTCTGGAAGCTTTCCCAATAAAATAATAAGAATCCAGACAAAAATTGATATAAGTGAAAGAAAGGAAAACATATGCATATCATCTGTAACTTCTCCCGGGCTTAAGGAGCTTGATGATGTGGTAATTGCCGAGGTGGAAAATTTTTATGCAGCAAGAAATCAGGAAACAGGTTATTAAAAACGCATATATGCATGGTGGGAAAGCGGATATTTCCTCAGTTGTTGGAAAGTTGATTTCCATTAACCCGGATGCAAAAAAGGATATGAAAACCCTTATGGGAACAATAAGGAAATATGTTGACGAGGTAAATGCAATGGGTGCTGACCAGCTGGAGGAGATCGTTAACACCGAGTACCCGGATATACTTATAAAGGAAAAGAAAGAAGAAAGGCATGAACTGCCTGATCTTCCCGGGGTAAATGGGAGTGTTGTTATGAGGATGGCTCCGTCCCCCTCAGGACCCCTGCACATAGGCCATTCGAGAATGGCTATCCTCAACGATGAGTATGTAAAGCGTTATGGCGGGAAACTGATACTTAGAATAGAAGACACAAATCCGGGCAACATTGATCCGGATGCATATACAATGATTCCGGAGGATCTAAAATGGCTGGGCGTTGATGTTACAGAAACTGTAATCCAATCATCCCGGATGGAGTTCTATTATTCTGAAGCAAAGCGCATGATTTCTGAAGGGTATATGTACGTTATTGAAGAAAATCAGCAGGAATTCCATGATCTCAAATTGAAGAAAGTACCTGTAAAAGAAAGGGATGCCGACCCTTCAGTTAACCTTGAAAAATTCGATAAGATGATTTCAGGCCATTACTCCGAGGGTGAAGCAGCACTGGTAATGAAAACGGACATAAATCACCCGAATCCCTCGATAAGGGACTGGATTGCATTCAGGATAAATACCACCGAGCACCCGCTAACCGGATCAAAATATTCAGTATATCCTACTATGAATTTTTCAGTGTCTGTTGACGACCATTATCTGGGGCTTACACATGTTATAAGGGGAATTGACCATCTTGTCAATACCGAGAAGCAGAAATATGTTTTTATGTACAATAACTGGAAAATACCTGAATATTTCCATTATGGTTTCATAACAATTCCCGATACAATTCTTAAAACAACAATAATCAAGGAAGGCATAAAATCCGGAAAGTACAGTGGATGGGACGATATCAGGCTTGGAACTTTAAAGGCATTGAAGAAGAGAGGATATAATCCTGAAACATTCAGGAAGTACTGGGTCCGTTCAGGAATGAATAAAAGCAATGCAACCTTTTCATGGGAAATATTTGATTCCATGGATAGGGAAATAATAGATTATAATACAGAAAGGTATTCCTTTGTACCACATCCGGAACTCATTAGCCTTCAGAATGCAGAACCCTTAAAAAGCCATGCCCTGCTACATCCACAGCGCCCAGATTCCGGTTTCAGGGAATATAGCATTCCGGCACAGGCATCTGTTTATTTCCCTGGCGATGAAATTGATAAAATAAATGAAGGGGAAGTAATAAGGTTAAAAGACCTCTGTGTGGCGGTAAAAAAGGGCAATAAACTTGTTTATAGCAATATTGAACCGGAAGGCAGGGTGAAGATAATCCAGTGGGCACCTGAAAATTCCGGAGACCTCCAGATATTTTATCCGGACGGGAACATAGACAAGGGAAAACTGGAACCTTTAGCAACAGAGAAACGGGGAGTTGTACAGCTGGAACGTTACGGATATGTCAACCTGGATGGCAAAAATGGTTATTTCCTCCATAAATGATTGTTATAGCTTTATATCGTAAAATTCATGTTTGTGTGGCACAAACATATTAAATTAATTTCAGCCCCTTTATGGTTTTGCATATAACTGTGAAGATAAATAATAATATTTATTACGCTTCATAAGATGTGAGTTCCTTATAAATAAACCTGTAATAGACTACAGAATTTAGGAATCGATAGAAAATGATGGTCAAAGATAAAAAGCATCAGAATATTACACATATTTTATGTGCTGGAATACATAAATTTATAATGTTTTTAACAGGCATAAATAATAAGTCCTTAATTGTAATGTTGTGCTTATGAATGTAGATGACCAGAGAGAGGTTATATGTGGCGGAGACCCCGATAATTATCTGAAAGCCTATCTTAAAGGGCTATATTTTGACCTGGATGATGGCCAGGAAATAAAAGTCATATTTTCATCTGAAAAATTTCCATTTAACAATGAAAAGTTCAGTGAGATGGTAAAAGCTGCAAAGCTAACACTTCTAAATTACAGTGGTACAGAGGATACTAAAACACTTATAATAAAAAAATAAATTATATTTTTCCCTGGATTTTCCCCAGTGCATTGCCCAATTTATAGAGGAATAAATGGTCGTTCCCCCCCTGTAAAATGCCGGAACATTTCTTCTCATCAAAGCTTATCCTGTGTATTTTTAAACGGTTATAATCCAGTTTGGCATTTATTATTTCCTCACCAAATGAAATTCTTTCCTGGAATGTTTCCTTATCCCTCATTATTTCCGCATCAATTATGAAATTTGTATTTACAGGTATTATGCCCTGGCAAAATGAATTATTATTATCATAGTTAAGAATAAATTTTTTCTTATCATCCATGTGAAATGATGAGGCAATTATATATTTCACGGAACATGTATTAAATATTTTTACAGGTATGTTACCATTTTTTCCTTTAAAATAGTTTTTGTCTGCAATAAATATATACTCTTTATTATTCCTGACTTCAATCCTGTAAAATCCCAGATGGCCGTAACTATCATACACAAATCCAAGTGTGAGGTAATTAACCCTGTTCAATGGATCATAAAATAAAGGCAGTGATTTTATTCCATGGAACACATGCCTGAATTTCTTATTTTTTATTGAAAAATTATTCTCGACTTTAACAGCATTGGTTGAATTTATTTTATTTACGAACTCATCTAACTGTGTGTTCCTGAAAAAATCCACATAAACCTGCCACCCATTAGCTTTAACATATTCCATGAAGGTAGATTTTATATGATTAATTAAACATTAACAATTGTTGCACCCGGCAGTTATTGCTTCTCGCCTTCATATAACGATGTTATCAAACAATAACCACGATGCCGGAAATAACAATTCCGCCAAACTCAATAAAACTTATTACGTTATATTGTATTACAGTAATAGTATGGATAAAGCTATGGATAATTATGATGCATCTCAGATACAAATTCTTGAGGGATTGAAGGCAGTAAGAAAAGTACCAGGCATGTATATAGGCTCAACGGGGCCTGATGGCCTACACCATATGGTTTATGAAGTTGTTGATAACTGTATAGACGAAGCCATGGCCGGTTTCGGTTCTGATATAAATATAGTAATATATAAAGACGGTTCAATATCTGTAGAGGATGATGGAAGAGGTATTCCGGTAGATATACACCCTAAATATAAGCGTCCAGGACTTGAAATAGTAATGACCGAGCTCCACAGTGGTGCTAAATTCGATAAAAAAGTGTATAAGGTTACAGGAGGGTTGCATGGCGTTGGTGTGCATGTAGTAAATGCACTTTCTGATTATTTGGTTGCCGTAGTAAAAAAGGGAACTAAAATTTATTATGAAAAATTTCAACAGGGAGTTCCGGTATCCGGGCTACAGGTTCTTGATGCTAAAAATAAATCAGCTGATCCGGAAATTGGCGATATAGAAATGAAATATCCGGAACACGGGACAATTATAAAGTTCTACCCTGATGCAACAATTTTTGATACTATAGATTTCTCATACCCGGTTATTTCACAGAGAATCATGGACCTTGCTTTTTTAAATCCAAATATAACAATAGAATTGAGTGATTTAAGGTCAGGCAAGCACGAAAAATTCCATTTTGATGGCGGGCTTGTAGAATACGTCCAGTTCCTCGACCAGGGAAAGGATATTGTTAATAAGGAGCCAATTTACTGCCGTGAGGAATACAAAGAGTACGTGGTAGAATTCGCATTGCAGTATATAGACAATGTAACCGGCACAGAGGAAAGCTTTGTAAATAATATAAAGACCCCTGAAGGCGGAACCCATATAACCGGTTTCCATACGGGGCTTTCACGTGCTGTTCTTGAATATGCAAAGGCTAAAAACCTGGTAAAGGGTGTAAGCGGGCTTATAGGCGATGATACCAGAGAGGGCTTAACCGCCGTGTTGCATGTAAAGATGTTTAATCCACAGTTTGAAGGGCAAACAAAGGAAAAATTAGGAAATTCAGTGGTGAAAAGCATAGTATCTTCAATTACTGAAAAATATCTCAAAGATTATTTTGAATCATATCCTCCTATAGCAGATGCAATAATTAAGAGAGTACTGGCAGCTGCCATAGCAAGGGAAGCTTCCAGGAAGGCAAAGGATCTGGTAAGGAGGAAAACTGCACTGGAAAGCGGAACATTGCCGGGAAAGCTTGCAGATTGCTCATCCAGTGATTCAGATCAGACCGAAGTATACATCGTAGAGGGAGACTCTGCAGGTGGATCAGCAAAACAGGCGAGGAACAGGGAATACCAGGCAATACTTCCACTGAGGGGAAAAATACTCAATGTGGAAAAATCAAACGATAACAAGGCTCTGGAGAACGAGGAAATTAAAAACCTTATTACCGCAATTGGTACAAATATCAAGGATAAATTTGAAATAAAAAATCTCCGTTATGGCAAGATAATAATAATGACAGATGCCGATGTTGATGGAGCCCATATAAGAACACTTCTCCTGACATTTTTCTACAGGTTCATGAATGAACTTATCCAGGGCGGGCACATTTACTTTGCCCAGCCACCATTGTTCAGGGTACAGAAGGGCAACGATATAGTATATGTATTCAGCGAGGATGAAAAAGACCGTGAAGTGGCAAAGATGGGTAAAAATGTGGTAATACAGAGATTTAAGGGTCTCGGGGAGATGAACCCGGAACAGCTCTGGGAAACCACAATGAATCCTGAATCAAGAAAACTGGTGCAGGTAAGCATAGAGGATGCCTTATATGCCGACCAGCTGTTTAACATACTTATGGGAGAGAAAGTAGAGCCAAGGAGAAAATTCATAGAGGATAATGCAAAATACGTCCAGAATCTGGATATATAGGTGGGATAAATGTTATTAAGGCCAATTGAAGAGGAAATTAAAACATCGTATCTTGACTATGCGATGAGTGTAATAGTGAGCAGGGCAATACCTGATTTCAGGGATGGATTAAAACCGGTACAGAGGAGAATAATATACTCCATGTACGAACTGGGTGTTACCCATGACAAGCCCTATAAAAAGTCTGCACGTATAATAGGAGAAACCATGGGTAAATACCATCCACATGGCGATTCGTCAATATACGAAGCACTGGCAAGAATGGCCCAGGATTTTTCGTTGCGGTATACACTGATTGACGGGCAGGGAAATTTTGGTTCTATAGACGGGGATGCCCCTGCTGCTATGAGGTATACAGAAGCCAGATTAGGCAAAATGGCAGAGGAAATGGTAAGGGACATAGAAAAGGAAACAGTTCCATTTAGCCCGAATTTTGATGGTTCACTTGACGAGCCGGTGTATTTCCCGTCAAGAATACCCCAGTTATTAATAAATGGAACATCTGGAATAGCTGTTGGAATGGCAACCAATATGGTACCACATAACCTTTCAGAAATTTCAGATGCAATAATGTACGGAATAGACCATCCAGACTGCAGTGTTGAAGATTTACTGAAATTTGTTCAGGGCCCGGATTTTCCCGGTGGCGGAATGATTTATAGAAATTCGGACCTTCTGAATATTTACAGGACAGGCCATGGCAAGGTATTCTGCCAGGGAGAAATAGATGATGAAGAAAAGAAAAAAATCATCATTAAAACACTGCCATATGGGGTTAATAAAGCTCTTTATATCCAGAACGTTGCCGAACAGGTAAAAAACGGAATTATAAGCAACATATCTGATATAAGGGATGAAAGCGACAGAAACGGCATACGGGTAGTTATCAAGATTAAAAATGATGACAGCAAGGGACTTACAATTAACCAGTTATATGAACACACCCCACTGGAAACCACCATAGGTGTGAATAATCTGGTTTTGCTGAACAACGAACCAAAGGTCATGACACTTGATGAAATGATTCTGGGCTTCATAGATTTCAGGCTTGAAATAATAAGGAAGCGTTCAGTTTTTGAAGTAAATAAATTGATGGACCGGGAGCATATACTATCAGGGCTTGTTATTGCACTGGAGAACATAGATCGCGTGATAAAAATTATCAGGTCTTCCGACAATGCTGATATGGCTAAAACATCCCTGATGGATCAATTATCACTTTCCGAGAAGCAGGCTCTAGCCATACTGGATATGAGGCTTCAGCGCTTAACTGGATTGGAAATCAAAAAAATTAATGATGAGCTTATAAGCATAAAGGAAAACATTGAAAGGTTAAATGAGATAATAAATAATGAATCCAAACGGAGGGACGTACTTAAGCAGGAAACCCTCGAAATAAAGAAGCAGTTCGGCGATGTGAGGCGCACAAAGGTTCTCAACAGGGATATCAACGCAAGAAACGATGAGGACATCATACCTAATGAGGAATCCATAATGATACTCAGTGAAAATGGGCTTCTTAAAAGGGTTTCTTCTGAGGAATACAATGTTCAGAAAAGGGGCGGAAAGGGAACTATCACAGCAACCAGGAAAGAAGATACAGTTAGAAGCATTTTATCCTGCATGTCCCATGATATGATTTATTTCTTCACGAATACCGGGAGAGTATTGAGAACTAAAGCATATACAATAGAGAAAAAATCAAGGACATCACTTGGTAGTGTCGGCGGAACTTTCCTTAAAATGAATGAAAATGAAAAGATAAAACAGATAATGAAATCGCCCGCAAGCCCTAAAAACTTCCTGATAATAATTACAAAGAAAGGCTTTATAAAGAGAACTCCTGTAAAGGAAATACTGGATATGAGGGAATCTGGCCTGAAGATTATTAAACTCGACGATCAGGATGAGGTAGTTTCTGTAATGGATCTTGAAAAACCATCAAAGATATTTGTCGCAGCCAGCAATAACAAAGCGGCAGTATTCCTTTCCGATGAGGTATCTTCAACCGGCAGAGCTTCAAGGGGAGTTAAATCCATGAGGCTAAACGGTGCTGAAGTAATCAACTCATTTTTAGTGGATGACAACGATACTGTAATGAGCATAACGGAAAATGGGTTGGGAAAAAGAACAAAGATAACTGATTTTTCCATACACCATAGAGGGTCTTCTGGAAATCTCATCTTTAAGGAAAGTGAAAGGACCGGTTCACTGGTTACTGCATTACCTGTTGGCGATTCCCAGGAAGTCCTGATAGTTACCAGAAACAATAAAACTATCAGATTGAATTCTGATGAAATCAAAATACAGTCAAGGGTTACCTCAGGTGTAAAACTTATAAATGTAGACGATGACGATCTTGTTGTTGCCGCCTCGGTACTTTGAATACATATTGATTAAATACCATAAATTTAAGTTTTTAATTTAAAATTTTTTATATTCAATTGAAAATGAAATAAGATTATAGTATACGCCTATTCAACAGCGACTACCCTTGCCATAGCCCCACTGCCTCCATAAATCTTTAGTGGGAGTGCAATAACAGTGTATTCCCTTCCAGTTTCAAGCTTATCGAGATTCGCTAAATCCTCTATAAAGACCATATTTTTTGAAAGCAAAGCCTTGTGGACTCTGAAATCACCGTGGCTATATGGGTCTATGCCTAACGTATCTATGCCTATAACTTTCGGATGGTGTTCTATCAAAAAATCAACAGTATCGTCGGCCAACCCTGGAAAATCGTATTGAAATTCTTTTGTAAACCCACGTTTTTTATCCCAATTCGTGTTTATTAAAATAATCTTATTGTCATATTCAGGTTTCCATATTTTTTTCAATGCATTAAGCTTAATTTCAGTGCCATCTACTTCTGGCCTTATGCAATATCCCGGGCCAATAATCTGGCTAAGTGGTATTTTGTCCACAGTCATACCGTTATCGATCATGTGATAAGGAGCATCTATATGTGTTCCAGTATGAGTTACCGTTTCAAACTTTTCAACACTGTAGCCATCTCTTGAAAGAACGCCTATCGGATCTATCCTTACTATTGGATTTGTTGGCCAGCAGGGCATATTTGGTTTCAATTCCACGGACAAATCAAAGTATTTTTTAGTATCCATATATGAATAATGATTTAGTAATATATATAATTAACCTAATATAATTTAAACATTTTATTCAAAAATCTCCTGATTGGATTTTCAATTATACATACCATTACAAAATTTTATTTTATCAAATTAATGATATATTCTAATTCTTATACCTGTGATATTTCAGTGGGTATAGGATTCATTATTGCATATAAGGCAGGGCATGCTTTTCTTGAATGCTCCAGCACGACTTTTATATCCTGATCTGCTTCAACCTCTATCTTTAAAGATTTGATTATGGGAAAGTCGGATTCAACCACAACAGGGCCTATGTCATAATATAGATGCCCTTTAAATTTTAATTTTTTTAATACGATGCCCCTCTTTGCAGCCTGAATTGCAACTGTGGATGCAAAGCATGACATAACTCCCATCATCAGGTAGTTAAGTGGGGTCGCATGTACTCCCTGCCCACCGAGAATTCCCGGCTCATCTGCCCCTAATATAAATTTTGCCTTCTCAGAACCAAGTTCTGCGGTAAACATTGGGCTGCCACTTAAATTAAATTCTCCATTTATGTGTTTTTCTACAAATAAATGCCCACCACTAGATTTAATTTTATTTTCAGTTTTTTCCAGTTCAACCATATTTATATTATCTATTATATCTGCCATAAAACATTAAATCTTATCTGTATTTAAATATATCTAAAATAATTAGTAAGTATGCTAAATCGATACATTCAGATAATCCTGTAACGTATACTGTAGCTATATCACATAAAAAATGTAAAAAATGTTTGAAATAAAAAAATTAATTCATTCCGGGTTGCCCGCTTTTTTATTAGTTATATAATTTACACTTTTTACTCCTAGATTTACACCTACAAAATAGAACACCATTGTAACAATAATAAAAACTATTGTATCATATGGAAACGCGATATAATTTAATCCGTGGAACAGGCTACTTCCTATACGGGACATTATAAGTATAAATATAAGGTATACTGGCATCCATATTCCATACATTGCATACTTCATGTCAATTTTTGTGTAGTGGCTGTAAACAAGTACAAGCAGTATACCGGCGAAATCCAATGGAATGATAATCTCAACTGCTGCCCATCCTGACCAGTATACCAGAAGATTGGCAACAATAAATGCTATGGGTGCAAGTATTTTAGCAAATGGAAGCTTAAATGGCCTCTTTGTAACCATATCTGTTTTTCTGAATACCATTAAGCTAATGGCTCCAGGGGCGTATGATAATAAAAAGCCATCAACCATAATGCCTATAATTGTTGCCAGTGACCTCCCCAGTGCTACTAAAACTATTGTGATTATTAATACAAGAACGATAGAATATACCGGTATTCCTCTTACATTCATCCTGTCAAATAGCTTTGGAAGAAATTTATCTTCCCTTGCCAGAACTTCTCCCACTCTAGCAGTGCCACCATAATATATAACACCATCCTTAAACGTGGCTATAAGTGCAACAATTATTGCAATTATTACTATGGCGGGCAATACAAGTACTTTCGATAGTGTAGCATACGGAGAACTGTAGGCAAACAACGCAGACCAATTACCCGTACTTATTCCAAGTTTAGAGAAATTGATAGCACCTGCGAATACAAGTGATTCAAGAGAAAATACAAGACCAGAAACAAGCAGTGCTACTATAATTGCTATTGGTATGCTTTTGCCTGGATTTTTGACTTCCTCTGAATAATCTATAGGTTGCCTGAATCCTCCGTAACCGAATACGGTCAGGGTTATTGCTCCGAAAAACCCGGTGAAGCCGTATGGTATAACTCCTCCTGCGGTGGAAGTAATATTGGATAGTTTAAAATAGAAAGCAAGGGCAATGATCACAACACCAATAAGCAAAAGTGTAATTGCTGTGAGAATGAGGTTTATAGCACCCATATGCTTTATCCTCAGTATATTAACAAGAAATACAAGTATGAGTACTATTTCCGCCACAATTATTCCAAGATATGTTAATGTCCCGTTTGCATAGAGTGATGGAAAATAAAAACTCAAATATTCCACAACTGCAAATACTATGACCGGTCCTACAAATAGATATCCAACCATGGATGACCAACCATTTATCGCTCCTACTATAGGCCCATTGCTTTTAGAAGGATAATATGCAACACCACCTGCCTTTGGCCATGTTGTACCCAGTTCAGCGTATACCAGTCCTATGGGAATTATCATAACCATGGCTATTGGCCACGCCAGTATGCCTATAGGTCCAGCATAGGCAAGTGTGTACACAGGTGCATAGGCGACGGCAGGCCCTAAAATTCCACCAAGTGCCAGCATAATAACACTCCAGAGTCCCAGATCCTTTTTGTATTTACTTTTAACAACATTATTCTGAGTTTCAATATCAACCATATGAGTTAAATAATTAGGAAATATATAATACTATGTTATGTAATGACATGACACTGTATACTTTTAATTTAAAAATTGAGATAGAATGAAATATAAAAAGTTATTAAACCTGAAAAATATCCAGTATTATTTTATATACTTAGGGATTTAAAGTTACTTCGAGGGAAAGGTTGTGTACATAATCTCTGTAAAAATATAAATACACCTATATTAGATTATCGCATGTAATATTTTATTTACAATTTAATGACCATTATGCATACCTCTTATAATTCCCTACCATTTTCTCCTTATATGGTTTATGATTCTTCATAATGCTGTATATATGGAATAATAATCTTTTTGAAACTGCTATATATGCCTGTACATTGGATTTCTTTTTTCCTATTTCCCTGTTGAATATATCATAGAATTCCTTATTTTTATTCATTACAAGTGAAATTGCACTCTCATATACAGCATTGCTAAGAAATTTATTCCTTACATGTGTTATTCCCTTAGAATGTGTTTTACCTCCTGAACCCTCTATATCAGGACATTTTCCTGCATATGACTGCAATTTCAATGCTGATTCGAACTGTTCTATATTTCCTATCTCAGATACTATTATTGCAGAATTTATAATCCCAAGGCCCCTGAGATTGGTGAGGTTATTAACATCCCCATTATTGCTGCTTCTACTTATAATCTCTTTTTCAATATTCTTTAAATTATTCATCTCATCCCTTAGCCTGGATATATTCATCCTTATTTTGAATTTATATGCATCATCTTTATCAGGGATTCCTATGCTGTTTTCAGCAGTTTCCATTAGCCTGTTTATATCTTCTATTCTATAATGCCCCTTGCTTGCCTTTTTTATCGATTTTATAATATTATCAATACCTGCATTTAGAATACTGTACGGTGTTGCATATTCATAGAGTATTGCCATTCCTGCAGCAGAATTAATGCTGTACAAATCTGTAAATTCAGGGAATACAGCTGCAAGGTCACTATGTATATAATTCTTTATTGCAGTAATACTTTTAACAACAATACTCCTTTCCCTTGAAATACTGGACAATGAAGACCTATTATGGCCTGTATATTCCCTGTATTTAGGATCATGCCATGGTGTAGCTGCTAAGATATGTGCATCTTCACTGTCTGATTTAATAGTATTAAGGTTTATCATCTTTCTTAAATTCAATGTCTTCCTTGCATCTACCATGTATACAGTAAAATTATTATTTTCCAGGAAATATTTCAATGGAATATGGTAATTCCCTGTAGGATTCATAAATATAAATTCAACCTTATCATTATTGCTATTCTCTATTTTCTTTATTTTATCAATCAAAGATTCAAAATCTTCTTTTATATTCCTGATCTTTCCATGCCATAGTTTATTTTCTTTTTCATCCTGTATTTCTGCATAATGTATTCTTTCATGCGTATCAATTCCTACGGATAACATTTATATTTCTTCCACCCATACATATACAGGGATTAAAGATTCATTAAGCAGACACCTATTACTTTCCCATTGGAAAGAGAATGCCTATCAGCAATGATGAATCAGGGGAGATTCACAGAACAGTACGTAAGTACAGTATTTATATACTCCCCCTCCCTATACACATCTGGATAACTCCAGATTGATTTTTAGTATAGGTTATTTCTCATATAGCATTCACAATAGAAATATAAATATCGCGTAATTAGTATATCTATAGGGTTTTGAAATATTCTACAAATAAAAATCAACATAAGAAGTTTTATAAAATAAGTTATAATAAGCAATTATGGATGTTTCTCTTGTGGGGTTGGGCCATATAGGAAAGGCTGTAGTGGGTATTTTGAATGAAAATCATGAGTATTTTAAAACCAGATTTGGTTCCGATATCCATGTCATTTCTGTATCAGATTCAAAAACAACAGTTTATGATAAAAATGGATTGAATCTTGACAAGGTTCTCATGTACAAGGAAAGGGGCGAACTGGATGAAGTTGCAGATGTAATGAAAATGGAAGATATCTATTCCCTTAATTCAGATGTAATAGTAGATATGTCGCCGGCAACAAAGGACGGGCTTGCAGGCATGCGTATGTATAAAAATGCTTTCGATAGTGGGAAACAGGTAGTAACCTGCAATAAGGCTCCGCTGGCTCTGCACTGGAAGGAGATCATGGAATCATCCAGAAAGCAGAAAAAGAATATACTCTATGAATCAGCTGTTGGAGGCGGTGTTCCCTTATTCAATCTTAACAGGTATTCACTAAAATCATCAAAACTTTTGGAATTCAAGGGGCAGGTAAGTTCAACAATTAATTTTGTTCTGAACCACCTGATGGGAAATGTGGATTTCCATGAAGCAATAAAAACTGCCCAGAGCATGGGCATAGCTGAAACTGATTACCATGACGATACCAATGGGCTGGATGGAGCCAGAAAGACTGTTATTATAGCCAATGCACTTCTAGGGCTTGATTACACATTAAAGGATGTGGAATATGATGGCATAGAAAATCTTGATAATATTGAATACATGAGGAATTCTGGTGAAGTATACCGTGTTCTTTCACATATCACTGCGGGAACAAATCCTATCATTGAATCTAAAATATTCAGCATAAAGCCAGGTGATTCTATGGCCGCTATGGATTCACTATCAATGGGATACCTTGAGAAAACAGATAATAATGACGACCTCATGGTATTTGAAAAGCATGATGGGCCACTGGAAACTGCTGCACAGGTTGTAAATGATATTCTTTTATTAGCCTGAATTATATATTTATTTATTCTTTTTTCCAGGAAATAACAGGAAAAAGTGAACCCCTATTGAAGCAAAATATAACAACATGCATTAATCAGAACCCGGGTATCAGTATTGTTCAAATTAAGGCAAAGAAAGCACCCAGTATGCCTGTGAACAGGAAGAATAAGAACCACATGATAATTTCCATTACTGCCAGGATAAAGCTCCGTCCCAGGCTAATATCATATATAGCGCTATATGTGTAGAGTAAAATAAACAGTGTAATCAGAAAAGCTATAATACTTCCTGCAACTGCAAGTGGTGCAAAGAGAACATGCAGGCCCAGGGAAAAAAATACCAGTATGATCACTGTTAAAATTGTTGCTGCTATTGCCTTACCAAAGCTGGAATTTCTACCGGAAACTACAATTTTTGATGCAACATACATAGGAATAGAGAGTATAACTATTGCAATTAACAATGCAATTAAATCGAATAATATTATCATAGTATTATATATAACATATCCTATTAAACCTATGGTATCTAAATCAACAAAGTAATATAATATACTTCGATTATAAATTATGAAAGCAGCTATTATAGGAGCAGGTACAGTAGGAAGGTCAATAGGTGAAGGCATAAAAAATGATTTTGAAGTTTCATTCAGTTCCGGTTCATTTGAAAAGCTGGAAAAATGGAGTAAGGGGGAGTTCAAGATTTTCGATAACAACGTTGAAAATGCGAAATACGGGGATGTAATACTTCTAGCAATCAAACCCGGAATATCAGATTCCGTTATGGAGGAAATAAGAAGTGCAGCAAAGGGCAAACTTGTAATATCCTTTATGGCAGGGATTACATTATCACACATGCAGGAGATGTTAAAAGATTCAATGGTCGCCCGTGGAATGCCCAGCATACCCATGCTTGTCCAGAAATCAGTCACAGCATATAGTTACAAAAATCTGGATAAGGAACATAAGGATGTACTGGAGAAAGTTTTGAAAGGCTTTGGTTCTGCTGTGCATATAGATGAATCATATATGGATGCTGTAACAGGATTAAGTGGCAGCGGACCCGCATTCGTTGCTATAATGGCAGATTCAATGATTAATGCAGGAATACTGGCCGGAATACCAAAAATCCAGGCACGTGAGCTGGTCATTGATACTTTCATCAATACTATGTCCCTTATGAGAGAGAAAGGGTTTTCGGCATCCGATCTGAGGGATGAAGTTATGACTCCAGGAGGCACCACAGTAGCCGGCATATATGAAATGGAAAAGGCAAATGCCAGGACAGCAATAGCGAATGCAGTTTTAGGTTCATACAGGAGAGCAAAGGAAATAAGCAAAAATTCCAGGGATTAATTCCCTGATGAATATATTATATATTTCAAAGGTATACTTTTTTGATGGAAACAGTGATTGATGCCACAAGGTTAATCCCCGGTGCTATAACAACAAGAATTTTATCTGACAGGGGCTACAATGTCATAAAATTTGAGGATACCGGCAAAGGGGATTACATGGATGAACTCTCCCCCGGAGCCAATGATTTCCTTAACCATGGAAAGAAGAGCATATGTGTTGACCTGAAAACCAGCGAGGGCAAGAAGATATTCTACAGATTAATTAAAAATGCTTCAGTTTTTATTGAGAATTTCAGTGAAGGGGTGACTGAAAGGTTGGGTATAGATTATTTAACATTGCACAGGCTTAATCCACAGCTGGTATACTGCTCCATCAAGGGATACAGGGAAAATCCAGAGCTGCCTGCCCACGATATAAATTTTACGGCATTCTCTGGAATAGATATCACACTACCTGTGCAGATCGCCGATGCCGGTTCCGGTATCTATGCTGCTATGGAGATAATTAATCATTTAAAGAACAGAGATTATTCAAAAGTTACTGTGAACATGTCAGATATTCCACTATATTTTAATGCATATAACCTGTTTACAGAAAACAACGTACTGAACGGAAAATTCCCCTGTTACAGAATTTATCAGGTTTCTGATGGCAAAGTTGCTCTGGGGTGCCTGGAACAGAAATTCTGGGCAAATTTTACAGAAGCAATACAGAGAAAGGATCTGGAAAATTCCCGGTTAAATCTGAATATTAATAAAGAAATTGAGAATATCTTTCTGCAATACAATTCCATGGAAATACTTGAACTTGGCAGAAAATATAATTTTCCGGTCTCGGCTGTCAGGGCAAAAGAAGAAATAATTTCAGGGCTGAATAGTGAGCATGCACCCGGGCATGGGGAAAATACAGATAAAATTTTAAAAAATAATGATTATAAAAACGATGAAATTGATAATTTGAAAAATAAAAAGATAGTAAAATAATTATATATCTTCCTCTCCAAAACCTACAACGAGGAGTACAAATCCTACGAAAGAAAAGAAAAATGATATCCAGCTAGATAGCTGATGTGGGCCTATATTCGAATTGATTGTTGGGAACATATTATAATCCAGGAAAGTTGGAAGTGAAATTATCAGAAATACTATTCCTGTTACAATCATATACCTAGAGCTTTTTTTCATTTTTTCCCATGTTTGACTTATCATATCACAGCCACCCCTATTACAGCGAAAGTAAATATATACAGCAATATTGGAGCTATTATCGTTCTCGACGATATCTTGCCATGCCTCCCCCTATTGTGCATCAATGATATGGCATAGAGAATTATTGACAGTATTACCATCACAAGTGTAATAACCAGTAATCCCTCTTCGTAAACGCCAAAGTTCCCGAATACCGGTGAAACCATCTGGAACGGGTGTTCATGGTACATGGCACCGATTGGTTTTATCAGTACCGCATATAAAATAAACGGTACACTGCCGAACAGGTAAATTATCATGGAATAATAGTATAGATATATAGATTTTTTATCCATTTTAAACCCTCGCTTTTATTGTTCTCTGTAGCATGAGAAATATTATCGCAGCAAACAGAAACAGATTTATAACAAGCGTTATCGCCCATAGGCTCTCATACCTGAATGGATGAACCTGGGTAAAGTACCACATTATAGGATCAACCACAACAAGCTGAATTATGCCTATTAAATAAATTATATTAGTTGTTTTCACTTAACTCACCATCCCTTTTTGCAAATCTCATAGCGTATACTGTTATGAACGATATGAATGTTATACTCCACCATAGATACATGGTCATCAGCCTTGTCTGTGTTAATCCTGGTTGTGAATATCCCCAGACAGTCATGACCGCAAGCCCTATAAGCATGAATATGCCAAAAGCAGTAATCCATGGCCTTTCCAGGACACCTTTATTATGATACCTGTCAATGAAGGGCAGTAACAGTATGAATACCAGCATACCTATGATTAATGGCACACCTCCAGTACTTAATCCATAACCTGCTACATCCATCAACTTATAAACGGGAGTAATGTACCAGTCAGGCACCGGAAAAGTTCCGTAAGCAAGAGACCCATAAGCCAGTGTCAACTGCTGCGGAAATGCTGCTGATATTATGAGTATTACACCAACCATAACTATGCCTGAAAATACAGCGTAGAGTAAGTTAGTGGGGAACCATGGTATCATTTCGCCCTTTTTGGGTTTCTCGCTTGCCAGTCCTGATCTTTCAAACAGCATGAAATGTATCGCAAATATTGCAAGCATTAATGTTGAAAATACCGCCACATGCAGGGCAAGCAGGTGAGAGAATAGCGCAGGAGTTGTATAATTTCCCACCAGTATAGCTTCCAGCCAGTTAATTAATGCACCTGGAAGTATCCTTCCAAGTACGCTCCTCTGCATGAATAATATGCCTATATGAACAGCAGCCATTGCTATTGCGGTATTTGCAAGCATGTATCCGAGTATTGCTGTGAATATTGTAAGCAAAAACAGTACAACTCCAAGTATCCACTGGAGCCATCTCCACTTTCCCCTATAAGAACCTACGAACCACTGTCTCATCATATGGAAATATACAAGACCTATCATGGCGTATTGAATAATTGTGACCACCATAACTTATGTATATTATTCCATCCATAGGCGCTTGTTTGATGGTGATATAGGAGAATACCCTGAAGTTGGAACAATGCTCTTGTCCGGTGTTGTTACTTGTACATCTTTAAGAACCAGGAGGAAATTTGGTTCATCCTGAAGCGGGTAATCGAATACCAGCATCGGAGTAGATGTGCTTGATTTGCTAGCAGCAGCATATTCAATAACATCTTTAATAGTTATTCTGCTTCCACTCGGGTCCTCGAGAACAGCCAGTGGAAAATTATCCATTACCGGCACACCCCGGTCCTTAGGCACAACATACCTTTCAACAGATATTCCACCGATTAAAAGAGCAGCAATAGAGAGTCCGGCTCCTTTCAGGAATGCTCTCTTTTCTGGCTCTGGAATATAATTTTTATCGTTCGCCATAAAACGGCATATTTTTTTAGTCTAAATGTTTATTTAATTTTGTGAATATATTCAATAAAAAGGCAATGTATTTTTAACAATATTATAATTATGAATCAGTGATGTATAATGTTTGATTCATATATGGACATATTGATTATAGCAGTAGTTGCCCTGATTATCTTCGGCGGCACTAAAAAGATTCCTGAAATGGCCAGAAATCTTGGAAAAGCTACAGGGGAATTCAAGAGAGGTCAGATGGAAATAGAAAATGAGTTGAGAAATGGAGGCAATACAGCATCCAGTGTAAATAAGGACCAGATTAACTATATGAAAATAGCTGAAGACCTTAATATCGAGACAAAGGACAAGACCATAGACCAGATTGTAGGCGAAATAAACCAGAAACTTGGAAGAGTGCCTGCTAAAGAATCAAGTGAAGCAACTATAGAAGCAAAGCAAAATTAATATGGAAAACCAGCTTCTTAATTACCTGGTAAAATATTCGGATGAAATCAGGGTAAGATTAATAAAGATACTGGAAGTTTTTGGAATTCTTTTCGGTATTTTCGTTATTTTCAGGCTTCAATATATATCTCTTTTCGGTTATAGATTCATGTTCCTTTATCCGGACCCATATGACAATATAGGTGCCCAGGTACTCTTTCTGCTTAAAGCCCACACATTGACCAGCGATACGACTCTTCTGGTTCTCAAGCCTGTTGATGGAGTAATGGCAGATTTTTACACCTGTATGGCAATTGCACTGATAATCTCAATGCCTGTTATTATATATGAGGTTTCTAAATTCATAGATCCCGCACTGAAAACCAGCGAAAAAGAAATGTTAAGATCAATAATATTGCCAGCTTCACTTCTGTTTTTTGCCGGTGCATTTGTTGGCATTTACTTCATAGCGCCGATCCTATTCAAAATTTTTGCCAGTTTTGACATTGGCGTAGGTGCTGATGTTACAATGGGAATATCCAGTTTTGTATCCTTTATGTTTATGTATACAATTGCATTCGGGCTCTCATTTGAAATTCCAGTTTTTATGGTTGGCCTGAGCAGATTTGGGATTGTTACAGCGGATACCTGGAAAAAGAACTGGAGATACGCAGTTATAGGCTCACTTGTATACGGCATGATATTTTCACCTGGCGTAACTGGCTTTACAATGGTTGTTATCGCTATACCTATGATAGCACTTTATTTTGCTGGAATACACTTTGCAATAAACGCAGAGAAAAAATTTGAAGAAGATCAGGCATACTCAAACAGCGCTGACCAGTGAAAACCCTTTAATTTCTGGTTTTCCCTTCAAAGAAATTTTTAGTTTTATGTGTTGCCTCTCCCTGTCAATGGAGTTATACACTTCCTGTGGCATTTCTATTTTAACAGGATTCTGAATTTTATACAATGTGCCTGTGCTAAAATTATCTTTTATCTCACATACAGCCGTTTTTATAAGCGGGCACATTTCATCAGTGCAGGCACCCTGTGTGGTTAAAATAGATATTGATAAAACCCTGTTCCCTATTAATTTAACGGCCTTATCCCCAATATCTATACTTCCCTTTCCTATTTGAATATCCATATGAAGATAATATGCTATTATTATTAAAGCATTACTATAAATTGTATATCAGTTTTTCTTTTGTATATATGCAAAATGCTTATAATATACAGAATAATTAGATATTATGCATAGCAATATGAATAGGAACGAATCGAGAGTATTAAAGCTTCTCTTTGAAAATTCAAAAATGCCAATATCTGAAATATCTGACAGGCTGCTTCTTAACAGGAATACGGTTTCAAAAATTATAACTAAGCTTAATAGGGAATACATTGAACGGTATACGGTTACACTCAAGGAACGTGAAAATAGCCTGTATATAATAGCAGAAATGGAAAATATTGATGGGTTGGATGATGATATAATAGAATATTATAAGATGGCCAATGGTAATTATCTCGTAGTAATGAATAAGGATGCTATTTCCGATAATTTACAATATAAAAATCTGAATATCGCATATAAAAGGGTATTAAACAATGATATGGAAAAAGTTGACCTGTATTGCGATTATTGTGATAGCATCATCAGTGGAAAACCGCATATTCTCGACGCTAACCACAATAAACTGTATTTTTGCTGTGAAACCTGTAAATCAGAATACATTCAGAATCATAATGCTACAATATAGCCATGAATACATGCATAGTGAACGGTGAATATATAAATACCCCTTATTAATAATACAAATATGGCAACAGATCCAGTATGTGGAATGAAAGGAAAAAAAGAGATAGAGAGCGAGTATGATGGAAAGAAATATTATTTCTGTAATGATAATTGCAAAAAAGAATTTGACGCAAACCCTTTAAAATATATCAGGTAAATTTATGGCAGTAGACCCTGTTTGCGGAATGTATGTATCCGAAGATTCAAAAATATACTCTGATCGTGATGGAACCAGATATTACTTCTGTTCTCAGGGTTGCAAAGATAAGTTTGACAAACCAGATTCTGAAAGCAAAAGCCTGAAATTAAAATTAATGGTTGCATGGCCATTTTCAATTGCCATCATGGCTATCAATTACCTTTTTAGTTTTCCTTTGAAAAATTATGTGTTGCTTTTGCTGGTCCTTCCGGTGCAGTTTTATGTGGGGCTCGATTTTTACAAGGGAGCATATGCTGCAATAAAAAACAAAATGGGCAATATGGACCTGCTTATAAGCCTTGGAACGCTTACCGCATTTTTCTTTTCTTTAATAATAACGCTTGTACCTGGATTATTCCCGGTAAAATATACCTATTTTGACGCATCCGCTTTTATTATAACGTTGTTGATGACCGGAGGCTACATAGAAGATTTGACAAAAAAACGTGCAAATTCTTCTGCCAATGCTCTCCTATCGCTGATTCCTGATAGGGTACATATTTTGAAAGACGGGATTGCAAAAGATATTCCCATGGAAAACCTTGTGCCCGGGGATATTATACAGATAAAGCCCGGTGAAAACATTCCTGCCGATGGAACTGTGGTGGATGGAACATCAGAGATAGACGAATCAATGCTCACCGGGGAAGCCGAATCAGTGCTGAAAGCCCCCGGGTCACCTATAACCTCCGGTACATTAAACCTCAATGGTGTGTTATCGGTCAAAGTTACAGCCACCGGGAAAAATTCTACTGTAAATAAGCTATATTCAATGATACAGATGGCATCAATGGGTAGGGCAAAGATACAGAAAATATCTGATATATTTTCATCATATTTCGTGCCAATTGTCCTGGCTGCAGCTTTTTCCTCAGCACTATTCTGGTACTTTTACCTGAGGTCTGTATCAAATCCATTATACTCTATAATTGCAGTACTGGTATTTGTCTCTGTTGTGGTAATAGCCTGCCCATGCGCCATAGGTCTCGCAGCACCTATTACGCTCTTAATTTCTTCCAATGAATCATCAAGAAACGGCATATTAATTAAAAATTCAAGCTCAATGGATAGGTTATCAAAAATAGATACTGTTATATTTGATAAAACAGGTACAATTACAGATAATGAACCAGAGATTACAGCGTTTACGACTACCGGTGATAAGCATCTGGCTGTTTCTCTCCTGTATTCTATTGAATCAGGTTCCAACCATCCCGTAGCACATGCAATTGTCAACTACTTAAAAGATATGAACCCTGAAAAACTTGATATTTCTGAATTCCGGGAGATTCCAGGTTCAGGCGTTTATGGCAAATATGACGGCAAGAATGTAGAGGCAAGCCGTGCTGGAGACCATACATCCCTTACTATGGATGGGATAGAACTGGCTTCAATCAATCTGAAACACAAGCTTCGCAGTGGAATAGAGAACGATATTAAGAATCTCCAGAAAAATCATATCCGGGTATTGATAGTGACAGGGGATTCCCTGGAAAATACCAGAGACGTAGCCGAATATCTACATGTAGACAAATATTATTATTCAATAAAGCCCGAAGGAAAGGCCGAAATAGTTAAAGAAGAGCAGAAAACGGGAAAATATGTAATGTTTGTTGGTGATGGAATAAATGACACAGTTGCCATGCAAACCGCAGATGTAGGGGTCGCCATGGCTTCAGGATCAGATATTGCAACTGCAACCGGGGATATAATTTTACTCAACAACGATTTGAAAAATATACTCAGTACACTTATAATAGGAAAATACACAATAAAAAAGATTAAACAAAATGTGGGATGGGCAATAGGGTACAACTCTGCACTTATACCTGTAGCTGCAGGAATTTTGACTCCGCTTCTCGGTTTAGGAATATATTATGTATTGCCCATATTTGCTGCTCTGGCTATGGGATTAAGTTCGACAACTGTAGTACTGAATTCCATGCAATTGAGAAAACATATGGAGCGGAAAATTGCCATGGCTTCCATGTAATTCAGTTAAATTTATAAGTATTTTATGTATTGTTGTATATGGAATTGAGAGTTATAGGGATGTCTGAAGGGCGCAGGATTCCTGACAAATTTACCTGCAGCGGGAAAAACCACTCCCCGAAGATTGAGATACATGACCGCAATGAAACAGGATATTATTTTATAGTTATGAATGACCCGGATGCGCCTTCAGGTTTATTCACGCACTGGATCATATACAATATTCCGGCGGGAATAGTAACACTTGAAGAAAATATCGGGAATAAAGAAATTACAGAAGAGGGATATTATCAGGGATTGAATGATTTTGGGGAGCTAGGATATGGTGGCCCATGCCCTCCAAGAGGCGATGGAGACCACAGATATTTCATTAAAATATACAGGACCGATGAAGCAGTAAGCAGAAAGAAAATTGATGCAGAACACGCATATGAAATTCTGGATAAATTGAGCCCGGAAGCCGAATTTTACGCTCTTTTCAGCAGGGAATAATTTTTATTATTCCATACCTTCCAGTGCATTCAAAAGGGCTCTATATGCCTCAGGGAAATCTTTTCCGGTAATACAGACTCTTAAATATGGCCCTGAAATTCCAAAATACTTTGCAGGAAGTGCTATAATCCCTTTCTTTGCAAGCTTTTCGCTTATACTTTCTGATCCCTCTGCAATATACTCTGAATAATCAACAAAGGATACGGGCATTGCAAGCGGGTCTTTGCCACCATAAAATTTCAGTTTTCCCTTTTCACGGGTCAGGACTTTATGGTTGCTGTTTATAATTTCCTTCACATTTGCAAGCAGCTCATCGTGTTTTTTCAGGATTTCATATCCAGCAGAAACGTTTATCCAGGACACATCTTCAGTAATGAGCCCTTTGAAGCCTTCAAGTTTCGCAGCTTCATCCTTGTCCGGCGCTATAATATATCCAAGCCTCAGGTCTCCACCGCCATATACCTTTGTAAATGTGTTGACTATATATCCATTGCTATACCTGTATTTATCAAGTTTTTCAACAAATTCCATAAATGTTTCATCTATTAAGCATGAAGAATATGTATCAGGGAATTTAATCAAGGTTCCTGTAGGGTTATTGGGATTGCTTGCAACAAACAATTCATTTCCTTTTTTATAACCAAATATTTCAGGTGTTTTGTATATCATCTCATATTCTGGCTTATTTACAATGAATGTGTTATATTTCGCACGCAGGTGGTAAAGTACCATTGAAAAAGCTTCTGTGGCGCCATGTGTTAAAACAACGTTCTTTGCATCCACGCCATGAAGATCGCCTATCTGCTCTTTAAGGTCTGTTTCATGCCCCGGCGTAGATTTATTAAAATACTCCTTTAAATCAAAAACCCCTGACATGCCACTATGGCTAAGTTCGTATTTTCCGCTGTGTTTGTTGAGCCAGTCTATTGTTTCGCAATTCATAGCCGTATATTATCAGGTTATTATATAAATTTGATGTTTTATTTTCCATATTTTATGCGAATAAAAGAGAACCACAATGATTTATGTATTTATTGGCAATTATATATGCATGGAATCCGGTAAATATCTTTATTATGGCCCGGTTGCAGGCTTTATTTCCGCAATATTCGAAGCTATCATGTTCTACCTATTTGATATAGCTGCATCGCTTCCTCCTGGATACCAGTTCACGGCAATAGGTTCCCGGCTTCTGCACATATCCGGATTTTATGGAACTTTATACGGAATGTTGCTGCATTTCGTGGTGGGTACAGTTGTAGGCATGGTGGCCGCGTTAATCTCTTATTATGTGATTGCTTTGAGAATAAAAACAGTTAAATCAGGGCTTTTTATAGGAATTCTGGCAGGATTCCTAGTTCTGCTGGTATTTAGCCTCCCGGTAAATATATTATTGCTGCATCTTTACGTATACGAAAAATATTATCTCCCATCCACAGCTTTTTATTATTCAATGCACATATTTTACGGCGCCGTATGGGGAATTTTTCTTGGGTATTTTATACCAAGGCAAAGGAAATCATCATAAATTTGTGAAGTCTACTTCTATTATAATCGAATAGATATATTTTTATTTAATATTGCTATGGTGTCGCATGGATATAAGCGAAAAGATAGCAGGGGAAATAACAATATCCGATATACCCGGTGTAACAATTAAAAAATGGCGGGAAGAGTTTGGCATATCACAGATGGAATTGTCAAAGTTTATGGATGTTTCACCATCAGTAATAAGCGATTATGAATCGGGAAGAAGAAAATCTCCCGGTGCAAATTCTATAAAAAAAATTGTTGATGCGCTGGTAAAAATAGACGAGTCCCGGGGAGGGCATCTTGTTCGCAGGTATAACAGTGGGATACCTTCGGATGCACTGCTCGACATAAAGGATTATGACCATGACATAGAATTGCGGTATATTTTAACAAAAATCCACGGGACACCCTGTTCAACTGCAAATTTGAAACGCAACATACGTGGTTATACCATGATAGATGGAATTAAGGCAGTACTGAAATTTTCCTACGCAGAATATACAAAGCTTTATGGATGGTCCAGCCAGAGGATAATATTCATTACAGACGTTTCAATTGGAAGGAGCCCGATGATAGCAATAAGGGCACATCCATTGAAGCCTGCAGCTGTGGTTTATGTAAAGCCCGACAATGTGGATGAACTTGCAATAAAACTTTCTGAAATTGAAAATATACCACTGATAAAGACAGATATGGACCATAAATCCATATCAGCTGTTATGAACAGCTTAAGATGAAAATATCTTTTTCAGATACCATTCCACATCAAATGGGATAATATCATCCATTTCCTGCCCTATCCCTACAAAGAGAATAGGTTTCTTGATTCCAGCTGAAATACTTATTATTGATCCGCCTTTTGCATCCGTGTCAAGCTTTGTTACTATCACACTGTCATAGTTTATTTCACTTGAAAATGTCAGGGCCTGGTTTATTACATCCTGGCCTATCATGGCATCCAGTACGAGGATTGTCATGTCCGGTTTTGCAACACGCTTAATTTTTTTCATTTCATCCAGGAGATTTTTGTTTGTCTGCATCCTTCCTGCTGAATCTATTAAAACATAGTCCATTTTTCTTGCTTTAGCATGTTCTATGGCGTCAAATGCAACGGACGCAGGATCGCTCCTGAAATCATGTTTAATGATTTCCACCCCAACATTGCCAGCAAGAATGTTTAGCTGGTCAATAGCTCCAGCCCTGAAAGTATCGGACGCAGATAATACTACACTTTTATTATTGCTCTTAAGATAGTACGCCAGTTTCCCTATGGTTGTTGTTTTTCCGGTTCCGTTTATGCCAAGAAATAGTATTACAAATGGTTTTTTCTCAACGGTGAGGAGGTTAACAGCATCCTTATTATTGTGCTGGATAACATCACGAACCACACTCTTTAATTCTTCTTCAACTGCAGGATAATCGATTTTTCTCTTTAATTTGCCCAGATTCGCCTTTAATTTTTCAATAATTTCTTCTGTGGCATCATAGCTTACATCTGCCTCAAGGAGAGTTTCCTCTATGGTGCTTTCAAGTTCATCCCGCCTTATTGTTTTTTCTTTCTGTGGAGCTACAGAATCCCGGGTTGCTGTTAACGAATCTTTTGGCCCATTTTCCTTATTTCCGGAAAATATATCGGAAAATTTCTTTTTTAATTTGTCGAACATTACCTGTTTCCTTCCTGGGCCCTCTGGACAGAATACATGAGGGCATCGTAATTATTCTGAGCTGACTGTTTCTGCTTTAACAGGTTGTTGTATGTATCCTGCAGGCTCTGTATATTTTCTTCCATCCTTTTTATAGTTTTTTCTTTTTCCTCCTCTATAAAAACACCGGAGCCTACCGGCACAATAATTTTTGATGTATCCAGTGCAGCCTTGGAAAATAGGCCGGATCCGATGGATATTTTTACATCCTTTGATTTCTCATAATCTGTATCCTTTAACAAAGCAAGTGTATCATTCGATTCTTCAAGTGTCTTCAATAATAAATTCATTCTTGAATCTATAGTTTCCAGTAAGTTTTTTAAATATTCAATCTGTTCTACCAGTTCATTTTCTCCTGCCATTTAATTACCTCCAAATTTTTTCCTGTTATAAACAAGTGAGTCTATTACAGGTATAGGCTCACCGGATAAATAATTTATCAGGGCGCCACCCCCGGTTGATATATATCCCATGGAATCTGAAAGCCCGAATTCATTAATTGCATTTATTGTGTGCCCTCCCCCGACTATTTTTGATGCAGGGCTCTGGGAAACTGCATTAAATATTTCCCTGGTTCCAAGTGAGTATTCATTTATTTCATACATTCCCATCGGGCCATTGAGAAATATATTTTTTGCTTTTTCTATAATACTGCTAAAAGTTTTAATGGACTCAAATCCAATATCCGCCAGCAACTGCCCATCTGGAACCTTCTCACCTGTTTTTATTTCTGTCTGTAAGGGATTAAGCATGAAATCTTCAGGGAGGTATATGCGATCGGAGAATCGGGATAACAACGATTTGCATTCCTCCAGCAATTTCTTATAATTTTTATCCTGTTTTTCGATGAATTCCATGTTCCTTTTCCCTATGTCTATCCCGGAAGCCCACAGGAATATGTTTGCTGCCACACCACCAAAAATTATATTGTCCACTATCCCTTTCTCCAGGAATGGGCCTGTTACCTTTATAGCATCCCTTATTTTGGCTCCACCCATTATAGCCAGTTTCGGATGTGATTTAGAATTCATGAACCTGTCTATGCTATTAATTTCAGTTTCCATAAGCCTGCCAGCTATATTGGGTTTTATATCCTTGAATCCGGTAAGTGTTGTCTGGTCCCTGTGTATCGCAGGAAAAGCATCGATTATAAAGTAATCAAATAATTTTGATAAATTCCTGACAATAAATGTGTTTTTCTGGGCAGCCCCATCATCTTTTATAAGTATTTCTTCGCTATAGAATCTGGAGTTCTCCAGCATGATAATATCTCCATTTTTCATGTTCCTTATAGCTGTTTCCACTGCAGACCCTATCAATGAATCAACGAATAAAACATCTCTGCCTAACAGCCTGCCAAGATGCCCTGCATGTTGCCGCAAACTTACAAAATCACTGTCGCCCGGCCTTCCCTGGTGGGCAATAATAACAACCTTTGAGTTTTTAAGTTCGTTAATTGTCCTCAAATAATGAATGAATCTTGTATCATCCACTACTTCTCCGGTTATAGGGTTAATTGGGGAATTTATATCTATTCTAAGATACACTCTCTTGCCATTGAAATCAAAATCGTCCATAGTGTAAAACGGGGACCTATCCATAGTTCATAATATGTAAGTTGTATATGATTATTTTTTAATCCACCATTGAAAGATATGGTATGCCGGTTTTAAATTCAGGGCAACATATTATTCTATGTGCGAATATTTTAATAATGCCTGTATATATTATTATATGTATGTTCCCCGTGAATTCAAAATTGATGATATGGAAAAAATTGTAGATTTTGTTAAAAATTATGGCTTTGGCATAGTTCTAAGCATATACAATGGAGAGATATATAATACTCAAATCCCTCTGATGCTTGATGCTTCAGGCAATAATATAGTATTGAAGGGGCATATGGCCCGTGCAAACATGCAATGGTATCATTCAAAAAACAATAAGGTTGCAGTTCTTTTTACAGGGCCACACCATTATATATCGCCAGAATGGTATAAAGAAAAAGATTCAGTTCCAACATGGGATTATATGACAGTACGTTTTGATGGCATGCTGGAAACTATGGATGATATAGAAACTAAAAATTTCCTGGTTGATCTCTCTAAATCTTATGATCCAGAATGGGCAAATAAAGGATACGATAAAAAGGAGTATTATGCGAAAATGGTTAAGCAAATTGTTGCATTTACCATTAAGGTTAATAAAATAACTGCTAAATTTAAACTTACCCAGAACCACCAGGAAGATATGGAGAACGTTGCGATTAATCTGGACAAAGTTGGAGACGAAGACGCACGCTTAATAGCCAGCTATATAAGAAGGGAAGCAGGAAAATAACTTTTTATACGGTTAATCTATTATGACATCAGGGTTTGTGGGGTAGCCTGGCATCCTTCCAGCTTCGGGAGTTGGAGACTCCGGTCCAAATCCGGACAGACCCATAGATGTTCATAATCGAATACCTTATATATTTCTAGTGTATATTCGTTTATGACTTTCGTAGCGAAATACAAGCATTTGTTAGAGAATGAGGAAATAAGCCGGTGGTTTGGGAACCTCAATGCTAAATCATATCTTACGGCAACTGTTTACCTCAGAGGGCTTGGCTATTATTGTGAGCTTACAGGGGCTACTCCAGATACTATTATTCAGGATGCGAAGTCCGGGAAATTGAGAAATGACTTTATGGATTTTGTCAGGAAAATGGAAAGTGAAGGAAAGGCAGGTTCATATATTTCCCGATACAAAAAGGTTTTACGTTCTTGGTTAGGATTCAACGGACTGGACTTCAAGCTTAATGTCAACATTGCCTATGAGAACAGATCTCCGAGAGTGGAAGGGGAGAGGATACCGGAAAAGTCTGAACTTGCAAAAATGCTGAGGAAAGGTTCAGGAAGGGCAAAAGTGGCAATTTCATTGTTAGCATTCAGTGGTTTGAGGCCCGAAACCCTTGGAAATGCAGAAGGCAAAGATGGTTTGAAACTATCAGACTTCCCGGAAATGAAGATAGAAAATGGCAAAGTGGAATTTGAAAAAATTCCCACTATGGTTAATGTGAGATACACACTGAGCAAGGCAAGGCATACCTATTTTTCATTTCTGGGGCAAGAAGGAACGAAATACCTGAAAGAATACCTTGAAGTAAGGATAAGGGAAGGAGATAACCTGAAAGCAGACACTCCTCTATTCAAATTAGACTCACAGGGACGTATTAGCCATGAATACATAAGAACGCTACTCGCAACAAGGGATATCAGAAAAGCTATCACCGAATCCGGTTTTTCATGGAGACCTTACGTTTTGAGGGCTTATTTTGCCACCGCTCTCGATAATGCTGAAAATAAGGGAATTATTTCCCATCCCTGGAGAATGTTTCTAATGGGTCATACCGGTGATATTGAGGCCCGTTATTCTACCAATAAGAGGCTTCCGCCGGATATGATTGAAGAAATGAGATCCGCATACCTGAAGTGTTCCAAGTTCTTTGAGACTGAGGAGAAGGGCATAAAAGAAGAGGACTATCAAAAAATACTAAGGGATGCTGCCATCGATACACTTACCGGTGCATTAGGCGTTACCCTGGATGAAGACCAGAAAGAGGAGCTCCGGAATCTTGACAGTGCTGAATATCAGAAAAGGCTTGGGGAAATATTCAAAACCAAGAAGGCTGACATCCTGAACAATGGGAATTCTCAAAAAGTGATACCTTTCAAGGACGTGGAAACATACATTGAACGGGGATGGGAATATGTGAGGGACTTTCCGGGAAGCAAGGCTATAGTGAAGCTCCCCCAATAGGCATGTGGACAGGTAAAATCATATTAAGGGTAGAATTACACCACCCATGCCTCTTACACTGTAAAATCATTGAGATAACGGTTAATTTATTTTCAGTTTAGAATTGTTTTTACACCCTCTTATCTTGCGATTAAAAAATAGGTTAAAATACCCCTAATTCGCTTCTAAAGTATGTTAATGGTTATTCTACTGTAAGCATACTTTCTTTTAAATTTGCCCTCATTTGCTTCATTTTTAAAACCGGAATTTTTGATTAATTATTTTGAAGTTTATTATGTTCATTATTAGTAAAAATACTACATACAACACAGACACTCAATATCCGGCATAGATAGAAGCACAAACATTATTATCTGATGTTGATATTGTAAATAGAAAATTAAAAAAAGAGGCTTTATTATGGAAAAAGATGAAAAATATGTGGAACTCCTTTGGTACGATAAATATAAAAAAATGAATTTAAGTAATAGGTTACCTATTGATTATCCCAACTTACCGTTTCAGGTCATAGAGACCGTTAATAAGCCTCGTCCCAAAGGCGGTTTAAACAATTCCCTTTTCCCGGAAGATAAATGGCCAGATAGATATCCAATTGATTGGAAGAATAAGCTTATTTGGGGCGATAACAAACTGGTAATGTCATCGCTTTTAAAACAGGGTTGGGCAGGGAAAATAAATCTAATATACATTGACCCTCCATTTTATACCGGAGCCGACTTTTCATATACCACACAGGTTAATGACGATACAGAAGTAGAGAAGGAACCATCAGTAATAGAGCAGAGAGCCTATAGAGATACTTGGAGTGGTGGTATATCTTCATATCTTAAGTATATGTATGAGAGATTATCAATAATGAGAGATCTATTAGCCGATAATGGCTCGATTTACATTCATTTGGATTGGCGTGTGAGCCATTATGTAAAAATTATATGTGACGAAATTTTTGGTATCAACTTTATGGCTGATATAGTATGGCATTATCATACTGGTGGTGTAAGCAAGCTAAATTGGGGAAGAAAACATGATACCATACTGTTTTATGTAAAGAATAAGGATTCCGACTTCACATTTAACCTAATTAAGGAGAAGCGATATTATGAAAAACCCTTTTTTAACTCCACAGAGGGATACCAAACAGATGAGAATGGAAAAATATACGTCATGGCACATCCTGATGATGTGTGGGATATCCCTGCCGTGCTAAACGTATCAAGCCAATTTATAGGATACCCCACTCAGAAACCTGAAGCACTGCTTGAGCGCGTAATAAAGGCATCAAGCAATAAAGGAGACATTGTTGCCGACTTCTTCTGCGGTTCCGGTACAACATTGGCCGTGGCAGAGAAATTAGGTAGAAGATGGATCGGTTCTGATTTGTCCAAATATGCAATTCAAGTTAGTAGGAAGAGATTGCTAGATATCCATAACTCCAAGAATTTAACTAATGAAGAAGTTAATAAATATGGAAAACCTGCAAGACCATTTGAAATACATAATATAGGAAATTACGAAATGGCGTATTGGAAGGAAAACCCAACAGACTACATCGAATTTATGATTAAATTATATAAATCCAAACGGGAAAATGGGTACAAATATATACATGCATCAATTGGTAACAGAGCAGTGCACATAGGTCCAATCAACGCACCCGTTTCCATGGATGAGATTGGAAATTTTGTATCTGAATGCATCTCCAGTGGATTTAACAAGGCAGATGTTCTTGGATGGGAGTGGAATTACGAAGTAAATGAACTTGCAAAAAAGGTTGCAGAAGGAGATGGTGTGGAACTTAACCTAATTCAAATACCAAACGTAAATGAGCTAAAGTCTGCACTTGCAGATACAAAAATAGATTTAAAATTGTTAAAAATTCCAGACCAAGTGATAGAGAAAAATCTGATTCCAACAGTTAAATTTAACCCGCTTGCATATCTCGAGGTCTCTAAGAAAATAAAGGGGAAAGAAATAATTTTGAAAATTGAGGATTTTCAAATTTCAGAAACGCCTGACATTTCTGATATAATTGAAACGATAAAGGACTCAAGGCAGTTAATTGATTATTGGGCTATCGATTGGGATTATAAAAGCGATACTTTTCATAATCAATGGCAGAGCTATAGAACTAAAAAAGATTTAAAAGTAGAGTACGAAGCCAAACATAATTACGAAAATAATGGAGAATATACAATAATGGTAAAAGTTGTTGATGTTTTTGGAAACGATACCAATAAGGTGCTGAAGGTGGAGATATGAATCCAGCAGATATTTTAATACCTGAAGATAGGGATAAAAGTAAGTGTTATTTGGTTAACAAATTAAGACTGGCTATTCACCAGTGGAGAACCACGGGTTATCCAGGCACAACAAATACTACTAAGAGGCTTCTAAACTATTGGTTCAACGAAGATCATATTATCAACAACGAAAAATTTGAATTCTGGTATGCGCAAAGGGAATCTATTGAGACCTTAATCTACATCTATGAAGTTATGAAAAAGAAATCTTTCATAGATTTAGCTAGAGAATTTGGAGATGGTCCCATAAGATTTTATGATCCTGAGACAGACCTGTATCCCTTGTATGGCTTTAAAATGGCTACTGGCTCCGGTAAAACCTATGTTATGGCTTTAACAATAATATGGCAGTATTTAAATTATCAGTTAGAAGACAGAAATAATTACACTTCTAAATTTCTTATTATAGCAGGTGAAAAAAATATAATATATGATAGGCTGAAAAGAGATTATCAGGATGGTAAAATATTCACAGCAATCCCCTTAATTCCACCTGAATTGTATGATTCTTTCAATCTTAAAGTTATACTTAAGGAGGACCCATTCTACACAGTACCTGATTCTGTGTTGTTCCTGACTAATATACAGCAACTTCAAGAAAAATCTAATAGAAAAAAAGAATCTGAGAAATTTGTGGACGATGTATTAGACCTGAAAGAAGTTGACCGTACAAATATATCGCAGGAAAACAGAATACTAGAAGTCCTTGAAAAAATACCGAATATAATGATACTTAAGGATGAAGCACATCACATATACAACTATGAAAAAAAGTGGAAGAACATTTTAGTTGAACTCCATAGGCATTTAGAATCCACCTTTGGAAAAGGAATAATAACTGAATTAGACTTTTCCGCCACACCAAAATCAGAAAATGGTGCCCTTTTCCCATGGTTAATTGTTGATTTTACACTAAAAGAAGCCATAGATATGAATATCGTTAAAAGACCGCTAAAGGGTATTGTTGATAATGCAACAGAAATCTCATCGGAAAATATAGTAGAGAGATACAAAGCCTGGATAGAAGCGGGAATAAGAAGATGGCAGGAGTATAAGAATGCTTTATCTAAGTTATCAAAGAAGCCCATAATATTTTTCCAATGCCCAAGCAATAAAGAAGCGGATGAGTTAAAGGGTTACCTTAGTTCGCTTCCCGGTTTAAAGGATAAAATTCTCCTTATACATACAGACAGTACAGGAGAGGTTGTTAAATCGGATATAGAAAATGCAAGAAAATCTGCTCAGAATATAGATAGTAATGCAAATCCATTCGAAGTGATTGTTAGCACTATGATGTTAAATGAAGGATGGGACGTCAGGAACGTCAACGTTATTGTAGGATTGAGATCCTATACTTCCGAACGGAATGTACTTCCTGAACAGGTTATTGGAAGAGGACTCAGAAAGATGTTTCCGGATCAGAATGCGGATGTAAACCAATCACTTGACGTTCTAGAGGTTATTGGCCCACCCGGATTGATGCAGATAATAGAGGAACTTGAAAAAGAGGAAAACATCAACTTTGGAAAGGTTAACGTTGATACTCCGCTAAACATAACTACAATTTATGTTGACATGGACAAAATATCCCAAGATATAGAAATACCCGTCTTGACTAACAGAATTATAATAAGGGAATTTCAAATTGATGAAGCCGTTATTGACAAAATTAAGGCACTATCACTACCCCTAGAAAACAAGGTACTTAAGACAACATACAAAGCTTATGATATGATTACAAATGTAGTGGCGGTAGAAAGAGTGTGGGACCTTCCAGTCCCTAAAGATACTAAGAGCGTTATTGCTTACTATACTGATATAATACTGAAACAACTTAAACTACCAAATATGTTCTCAGACTTCTATCCATTTATAAAATCATATGTTGAGACAAAACTCTTTGACCAGCAAGTCGATTTAAACGATCCCCGTGTATTATATCAATTAAGCACTCCCGAAATACAGCAAAAACTTGTAGATTTGTTTGTAAGCAGCTTGAAAGACTTATCATTTACTGAAAGAGAGCCTAATATTTATGATTACATAAAGATATCCAGCACACAACCATTTACTTGGACAAAGCAGGTGTATTCTTCATCTAAGTGTATTTTTAACTATGTTACATGCGATAATGATTTAGAGGTGAATTTTTCAAAATTTTTACACTCTGCCAATGATGTAATTTCTTTCTGTAAAATTGTTCGACAAATACATTTTTTTGTTGAATACAGAGATTCAGCTGGCGATCTTAGAGTTTACAATCCAGACTTTATAGCTATCACCAAAGATACAAATTTTGTGCTAGAAACAAAAGGAAGGGAAGATGTGGATGTCAAATTCAAAGATAAGAGAATAGTTGCATGGTGTAGAGATGCTTCCAATATTACGGGCAAATCCTGGAAATATGTAAGAATTAATGAAGAAGACTTTAACAAGTACCATTTCGATAATTTGAAAGATTTGATTAAAGCTTTAGTTGGTTAATGAGAAAATATGCACATTCGCTATAAAACCTATTATTACTTTCAGGTTATGGCTAATTTTGATACTTTGCTTTATTGACCTTGATTTTCACCAACGTGAGAAAAAGGCCGTCATTTGCAACTTTGTTTATATTATTCCTTTTCTTGATTTTTATAGTTAAAGAAATTACGAATTCATACATTCTGACATAGTGTTTCTTGTATTTGACATAATTCTTTACATACCACTTTTCATCTACTCTTTATACGTTCTGTTGTCTTTCAATGACTCGACTATATGCTCATAGTATCTTGTGTACTTACAAAGGACACACCACTTGGAACATTTCTCTAATTGTAGCTGTATCAGCTACCGGAATTACACAAAAATGATTTGTGATCCTAGATCTTTGATATAAACAACGAAGTCTATTATGAAAGATTTCTTTTGAGCCTTAAATTGTTGATAGTAAAAATTAATAGTAATGGCTATCTTATTATTTTGTGAGTGAAAACGGATATATAACAAAAAAAGAAATAATAGAGGAGTTACTGTATAAAGATCGGAATTTCTTCTCAAGCAATAATCCGGAATTTAACATTTTCAAGTATACTGCATTTTTTGCTGTCCTGACATTTACCTTTCAATTCATCATCGTTATAATAAATAGTTTTCGCGGTTTTGGTTATCTGGCATATTCCCACTCCCTTGTGTTTGAATTGAGCATTATCTTTATTATTGCCCTAATAGAGCTTTATTATGGGCTCACTCATGCTATGAGAAAGTCTTATCACAACGGAAAGGGTGTTTATCTGAGGTTATATAAGTGTATGAGCTGTGATTTTACATCTTATTCTGAATTCTATTCAAACCTTCACATAGTCTCGCACCCAGACCACACATTGAAGGATAACCAGATTTTGATTAAATACGAAAATTTTAACTATAGACCATGGTTTTTGAGAATTTCAGTTATTAGTAGGCGTAATAGGATTGATAAAAACTCTGATCGTGAGTTTGCCGTTCAAGGTGAATCTGACTTGAGGAACAGCGAAGAAATAAAAGGTAGCAAATGGGATTTGGTTCGCCTCATAGGCGTTATACTGTTGATATCTATTATACCAGTTTATCTATATTGGGTATACTCTCTATATAGGTCGCCAGAAATCGTTATAGTATCCCTAATCATTTTTGGTACTGGTTTAATGATTCGGTCTTACATACAGATTGCACTTATGAATGAAGATATCAAAAATGTATATTTATTCAAGGTAGAACTAGTAGATCAGGAAGAAAAAGGAAATCCTTATATAATATTCAAATACGTCAAAATGGCTCCTTCGTACTGGGAATGGGTTGAAAAGAAGTCAGAAATGGAACCTATTGAGGTGCAAGATGGAGAATTATATATTGTCGACAAGATTGTCCTAAATAAATTCGCAGAGATTATTGAAGTAAGTCATGAATAATCATAAGGTCTCTCTACGCTAGCTTTTTTGAGACTTAAATGCCTTTGAATTCCCATCTTTAATAAAAGTCTATAACAGCACACCACGCAAAGCTTCTCTCTCTATCTCCGAGGTAATCACAACATAGTTTTGACGCATGGTTATGGTTTATTATACCGGGGTAAGACCAATTAAAAATTATAAGGAAAATGCGAAATAAGGCAATTTTACAGGGATTTAATTTTATAATACGGCTTTATATAAAAGAAATAAGTGAGTTAAAATGTCTTAAAGGTAATATAACACGTGGTTTGGAAAATATTTATCGTTAAAGTTCACCCGGTCCTTCATCCCCATCATCTTCAGGGAATGTTATTCTTGCCTCTTGGGAACTCAATTTAAAACAGCGATTTTAAAAGGTATTCTTAATCTTCTGTTTTCCCAGGTGGCTAAAATCAAAACCGGTCAGTATTTCATACCGAATTTCTGATATATCTGAAACTATGGTTTTTTTGAGTTCTTCCCAGATATTCCGTTTCTGTTCTTCCATTTCACGGTCTAATATTTCCATATACTGGTTATCTTTTGTATTCATGAATTTGCCCAGTTTTCCCCAGTAATTCTTATGGTATTTCAGGTATAATCCCAGTTCATGTTCTGAATATTTGTAAAGGTGGGATGGCACTGCAAAACATGGCACCGGTTTAGATCCTCTAACCCTTATCAATGTATAATACGATAGGTATGAGTCATCTTTCCTCTTAATTTTAAATTTTTCCAATTGATTCAGTGTCATTCATAGCACCTTGATTTTCCGTATTGCCGCCTATCCCTATTTTTTTAAACCATTCTTGCATACACATATACCAATCTAAGCCCTGAAAACCATTAAAATTCTGGTATTTTAATTTTTTAAAAATACGGTATTAATCATTGCTCACACCCCCTATTTTACGAATAAATCTTATTCCGTATGGTTCCTGGATAGAAGAATAGTCAAAGCCGAAACCTTTCATTATCTCTTTTAAATGGATAAAGCGCTCCAGTGAAAGTTTAGTTGGGTGGATATATAGCTGGAAATATTTCTTGTCAAATGAGGAGCCAGTATTGCCATCCAGTATAAATTTCTCAGTAGATAATTTCCTCCTTATTGCATCGATAAGTTCTTTAGTTATCTCAGCATTGAATTTTTCTGGAAGAACATTAACGGGTTCTGCGTCTCCTCTCATTTCCTTGCTAGTAGAAAAATCACTCTGGACATCGGAAATCGCGGTTTTACCATCCAATGCTGGACGATTAGGACTATTAGGACGATTATTATGGAAGGTGCCCTCTTTTTTTTCATTATTTTCTTTCTCTTCATTTTTTTTTATGTGGAGTTCCCCGTTGTTCGTCCTGTTCGTCCTGTTCGTCCACGATTGCTTGCTGAGCCTTAAAAATACTGGATAAAATTGCTTTCATGTATTCTGGGTCATATCTGGATTTCAATTCATTGAGCTTTTTGTCATCTGGAATCCTAACAACGGATATTTTCTTCTTGTACGTTTCCATCCGGTCCTGTGTTTTGCGTGTGAATTCTACCCTTGGCCTGTCTGTCTTGATGCCCAGTGCTGACAGGATTCTCCCTGCTCTCTGTTTATAGTTCTCTCCAATATCCTCATAGATTGAAGTAAGATATATCCCCGTATGTGCTTTCCCATTTATTGTATATTCGCACTGATCCTCGCCTGAATCAATCTTGCTGAGGACTGTTTCAGCTATAATGCCGTTGGGAGTCCCCCTCGCAACCTCAACATTTCTTATGATCTGATCTTCCAGAACCTTCGTGATTTCGGGTTTGATTTCCGGAATTATCTCGATTAGATCTTCGAAAAATGATATAACTTCGAAAAGCCGGGGCTCTGTCTTGTCTTCATATTTCTTAAGGAATTCACTTGGCTGCACATTATTTATTTTATCGTGCCAGTTTATACGGAATTGCAGCAACTTGCTTCTGAGTTCCCGGGCCTTTGCTATGTATGCCTCGTATATTTTCCCTTTGATTTTGCGTGGTATGTCCTCACGGTTCAATGGATAATCCATGTTGATCTGCAAGCTTTTTGATTCTATTGCATCGTCCTTGAATGGCTCTCTTCCTGCAAGTAACATAGGGCCGTAGATAGAGTAACCAATGATGGAGCTGAACCCCGACTGTATCTCGGTGCTTGCGTTGAGCACTATAGAATTTCTGTTGTATTTCGCGTTGATTATTGCTGAAGTTTCCTGGTCCATCTGTCCCTTCTCATCAACAAACAATATTACTTTGTAGAGTTCGGAAACACGCTTCAAAGGCGCTGACTTAATATCTATGGCATAAAAGCCGTATGGGGTTAACTCACACAGGACAGTCAGCAGGCGGGATTTCCCTTTGCCGTATGGGGCAATCATGTGCACGAACGGGAAGGAGGAATCCTTGAGAGCATCAAAAAGGATAGCTTTGAGCGTGTAAAGGGAGAGAACAATCTCGTCATCTGGCCTTAGTTCTACGTAAGTGTGAATGAACCCTCTTATCTCATTGAAGAGCCCGTATTCCGAATCGTATCTTTGGGGTTTTCCTGGAAATTTGACTGGTTCTGTTTCCTCTTCCTGAAGTATTCTATCCTTTTTTGTTTGAGCTATCTGCGGAGCCGGCACTACAGTGTACTCCTTTTCAGGATCTTCAGGATCCGGAACCTCAACACTATCCACAACCTCGAAGGAACTATATCTATACTTCAGGAACCTGAACTGCCCATCGTCTGAAAACTCGGCATAATGGAAACCGTCAAGGTTAAAGCGTGTTTTATAAATGGCACTCATGTTTTCCTGTTTTTCCTTATCACTTTTCTTGCTTGGTGTGAAGTTGATAACCTCAAGATAGAGGTTCGCACCCAGTTGTGCCTTGTATTTCCTTAGAATAGTTTTCGCGGTTTTCAATTCTTCATAGGTCAAGGTCTCTTTGTTGGCTAGTGCATGCCCCAGTTCCGTGTCGATTTTGTTGAAGCCCTTTCCGTTTTCCTCGAAAGCGTGATCCGTATCCATGCCCGCAAGAAGCTTTAAGCCCCTCGCAATAGGATTTTCCCTCATTTCACCTTCTTTGAATTTCCTTTTGGCATCCTCTGCTGTATCTTTGTTATCTTTGCTTGCCATTTTATGCAGTCCCTAAGGCTTTTGCAAGTTTTTCATAGCTTAACGCGTATCTGTTATGGGCTGCAGCTATCACTTGCCAAAACAAATCTCCCTTTATCTTTCCAGGAACCGATTCCTCGCATCCAAAAACCCCCGTGGAAACGGCTATCCACTGAAGAGGCCCTCCGCCTGTGCCATGCCGGAAACAATACCATTCGTTTAACTCGAAATCAACAACAAAATTATTTCCAGTTGCGCTTCCATGTATTGGATGTGGCCCCTGATATTTTGATCCACTTTGCTTAAAACCGGAAACATTAATCAGGTCTTTCATTGTAAGGGAATAGGGGTTTAACGGCTGTTTATATTCCGGTTTTGAATCGTTTTTTGACAGCTTTTCTTTGCCTTTGATATAAGGTTTGAATACCTCTAACAATTCAGATTTGGTTACAACGACAGGGGGGACTAAATGTAAATATATACTTCCGTATATGTTGCCATTCGGGTGTATAGAACCCGGCCCAAGATTCTGGCCACCTTTCCCCCTTATATAAGCCCCATCTATTAACGGAATATTGCCTACCGGTTCATCCTTGATTAAAAATAGATCACAAAAATGCCCTGGTGTTCCAGTATTAAATCTTGCAGTGTCCCCCAGAGATAGTGCCGCATTTCTTATTTTTTCATTGTCCTCGTCAATTCCAATAGACATGCCTGCCGGGTGCATCAACCCCCAGTTGCCTCCTTTTAGAAGATAGTTATGTATCTTTTCGGATGACGCCGGATAATTACAGGAACTCTGCCAGGCGTGTTCAAATGGAATTTTATCATGTGGCGATACAAGTATGGCCCTTATTCTTGGATAAGCCGTTAAAAAGTTTATTGCCTCTCTGGCAATTTCAATCCTTTCAGAGGTAGAAATGTTTTTACCCTCGTTCTCATTATTCTTATTAGTAATAATGGAACTGCCTTTATAACTAGCAGTAAAATTTTTCATTTCTGAGTGACCTCCATTGCTAAGAGTTTGTCCCATGTCCCCAGCTTAGATATTAACTCAGTACTATCCATAGTGTCGGGTTTTGACAGAATCAGCGATTTTACAGGTTCTGGGAGTTTGAGGGCTTTGTACTTCAATTGTACAATGGACACTTGGGTCATTTGGACTCCCCCAGCTCTATTGTGATACCTGCTAATATCGGTGATTTCATTTTTTATCGCCTTCCAACTTTTCCAGCTCTTTCATGGATGCAATCCGTGCAAAGTCCGAGACAGAATTATATGCCTCATTCTTTGCTACAAATTTCTGGATCTCATCGAATAATGACGCGGGAATTTTAATGTCTTTCCAGACTTTCATATTCTGCACCTCTTGTTAGACATATATGTCTAAATACTTTTTTGATTATAAATATTTCGCCATATATGTCTAATATCTTTTTTATACTCTTATAATATGAGACATTCATGGCGAAAACGTATAAAGATGTGAAAATTCCAGAAGAACTGTTTTTTAACATTAAGAATTTTATAGAAAAGTATTCAGAATTAGGCTTCAGGTCTGTTTCAGAATTTGTCAATTCTTCCGCACGGAATGAAATGGAACGGATTGAAGACAGAAAACGTGACGAATAATTCATTATTCTTCCCTCCCGGGGCCAGTAACCGATAAAGAGAAGCTGGTAGGAAGAATAATACAGAAATCCCCATCCGTGCAGATGTTGACTATTAATGAGTTCATAGAAAGGGCAATTTTCTTTAAATACTATTTCATGTTAAAATAAAGGACTTGATTATGTTAATAATGGAATACGGACAGACCCATTTATAAACATAAGAGATATACAACAAAAAGTTTTTGTGATTTTTAACAGGAGCACTAAATCAGAATATAATGCGGAGAGTGGGATTTGAACCCACGAATCCCTGCGGAAATGGACCCTGAATCCATCGCCTTTGTCCTAGCTCGGCAATCTCCGCTTCCTCATAGCCACAGTTTCATTATGGACCATTTTCAGGATAGCTGGATATTTATTTTTTCCTAATAACTTTATCTTTTTTATGCTTGATTCGAGGCTTATCATATTACCCGGGCTTACTATGGTATGCTTATTTATTGCATACCCGAGTTTTTCATTATTGTAAACTACATATCCCGTATCATCAATTTTTCCCATCAGAAGCGATTTTGCTACCCCAATTGTAGCCCTGCCAAGCACAACACCGGCAAATGTTGCCAATCCACACTTTCTGGGGTGTAGCAATCCATTGGCATCAATCAACAGCAATGCATCAACATTCACGGAAAGCTTTTCAATAAACGGGCTTTCTCTGTATCCCAGATAACCGGGTATGTATGGGAAATTAACCTTCATTTCCAGATTTTTTACCATGTATTCACCGGAATCATAGTATACAAGTGCACCGTAACCTGTACGCCCTTCATATGATACGTCTATAGCAGCATAATTTTCTTCATCCCGATCTCCGGCAAAATCGGCCATTGAAGCTATTTTTTCCTGCTCCTCCTGTAATTTTGCCAGCGGGTAATCTGTTTTAAAATCTGAAAAAAACCGTTCATTAAAATTTTCAACCATTCCATTGGAAATTATAATTCCATCCTTTCTCAAACGCCTGGCTTTTTCTTCTACCCCCAAAGCATATTTTCCCATCCTTCTATCGGTGTGTACAACCTTGTAGCATGGTATCCCATCGGGATCTTCATTTATTGACAGCATATATCCAACTGCCCTTGCCGCCCTGATATCTCCAAGAGCTTTTGCAAGTTCCCCATAGGTCGTTATATAACCTTCAGGTATCTGCTTAACAAGGCCATAGAAATAATCATAGAGGTTAATATGTGTATAATTCATCAAAAACTATACGCAATTACCATATATTATTATTCAGAATAATTTTATTCATTTTATGAATCATTTACTCATAAACTTTAAATTTTATCATTTAATACACCTCCAATGTTCGAGTCATTCTTTTACAAGGTTGGCAGATATGTCAAGAAAAATAAGAAAAAAGTACTGGTATTCTGGATAATATTGTTCCTGCTTATGGCATATCCGGCAACCCTTATATTTAGTGATACTTCATATAACCTTACAAATTCCCTGGTCACAAAAAATTCCCAGTCAAGTAAGGCAAATGATATACTGAGCGCACAATTTAATGGTAGTTCGTCCGATCCATCCATAATTATTGTTTCAAATAATACTCCCATAGATAACCTTACAATAAGCAGGGATATGATGGCGTTCCAGCATTCTATGGATTCATATTTAAAAAGCATAAATGTGGGGTATAATAGTACTACAAGTATTTTTACAGTTGAAAATAAGACACTAATGGGTTATTCAAATAGTACGTATAAGCTGGAAACTGGTACAAACTTCTTGATAGGATATACATTAACAAATCTATCTAAGAACCATAACGTAACCATGGCTGTTGATAATATTACGCAAACCTCTCCCTACAATTCAACCTTTAAAGACTTACTTTTTGAATTAAATTTCACAACTCCTAATGAAATCTACGGGTTTGTGGATAACATTTATAATAATATGACATCCTTTGAAAGTCACCCCTCCTACATGGAAAGTTATGTTGTAAGCCTTGTAAATAGTTCCCAGATATATTTAATAAACAACGCAAAACCTTTAGCTAACCCGCTTATACAGATCAACTCACCCTATTACAGTAATTATTTATACTCATTATATAACAATTCAGGTAAGAATTACAGTGCATTTGTTAGCAATATCATCAACAATACAACATACAACAAATTTCCGGTATTGCCGTCCAGCTATGGCTCATCATCCTTAATGAATCAGAAAAATTCAACACTGATAATGATATTTTCCTATAAGACCAATATTACAGCTGCACAGCAGTCACACATAGATTCAATCGAAAAGACATATAGCTCCAAAATATCATCGAGTTCATTTTATCTCGCAGGGTCTACAGTAGCCAATAACCAGCTGGCCAGTGAATCAATACATGGCATGATTGTGGCTTTGATAATAGGAATAATTGTTTCAATAATAATTGTAGGATTGTTTTTCAGGTCTCCTGTTACCGCCTTCCTTCCGTTCCTTATATTTGTTTTTTCGGCTGTAATATCCGCTGGAATTAACGGGTTGCTATATAAATATATTTTCCACACAACCATATCTTTTATAACACCCACTTTGCTTTTAATATTAATTCTAGGTATAGCTTCAGATTATTCTGTGTATATTCTATCAAGATTCAGATCAGAATTGAGGGCAAAAAACAAAGATGCAATACCTGAATCTTCAAAATGGGCAGGGCATGCGGTATTCACATCAGGTACAACTGTTGCACTTTCATATATTATATTATGGATATCAAATATACCGATATTCAGTGATGCCGGGCTTACCAATGCCATAGCTGCGGTGGTTACGATAATTATTGCAAACACACTGTTAATTGCAATACTTGCACAGTGGGGAAAGAAAACTTACTGGCCTGCAAAAATTAAAGAAAACCAGAAACTTCCATTTGAAAAATCAATGGAAAAAGTTGCACATGTTGCTTTAAATAACAGGAAAAAAATCATAGTAATATTTGTTATAGTGGCACTTGGAGCACTGTTCCTGTATTCCACAACACCAACAAACATGGATGTTTTTGAACTGATTCCTGCAAGCAGTGGTGTCCAGGCAACAAGCGTAATTAACAGTTCCCTGGGATATGACCTGTTTGACCCTGCATACGTAATGGTAAATTTCACATCACCAATTATGACTGTAAATAATACAACCGGGGCTATTACTTTTAATAGTACAGAGTATAATCAAACCCTTGCAATGGAGGATAAACTTGCGGCTTCGCCTTATGTCCACAGCATTTCAGGGCCCGGATATCCATATGAAAAGAAGGTCAATTACACGGATCTTGTATCTTCACTAGTTTATAGCAGTCAGTATCTAAATCAAACTGCCACATATATAGGGCATAACCACAAATCTGTTGAAATTGTAGTGTACCTTTCAAACGTGGCCTGGAGCAATCCTTCAACGAACTATGTAAATAAAATGCCCTCAATAGTCAACGGTTCAGGCAACTATACTGCTTATGTTGGCGGAACTACAGAATATCTGAACAATGCATATTCTTTCACATCCCACTCTTTCAATAATATGGTTCCTTTGCTTGGAATTACAATATTTATCATCCTATTGATACAGCTTGCATCTGCATTAACACCTGTAAGGCTCATCCTTATGGTTATGGCTGCTGTTATGCTGGCACTGTCGCTTACATACATTATCTTCTATTACCTGCTTCACCTGCCTGTTATTATATTCCTTCCATTATTCGTATTCATCACCCTGTTAGCCGTAGGGCTCGATTATGATATTTTCATGATTACCAAAGTCCAGGAAAACATTTCAAAGGGAATGAACACAGCAGAGGCTGTTAAGGATTCCATAGTGGAAAATGGCGGTGTCATAATTACACTGGGCTTACTGTTATTTGCAACATTCGGTGCATTATATTTCAGTGGATTGGGCATAATAGAAGAAATAGGAGTCGGGCTTGCCCTGGGTGTTCTGATAGATACCTTCGTAAGCTGGATGTTTTTTGTCCCTGCGATTATGACAGTAATGGATAAATATAACTGGTGGCCATCAAGGATCGGAAAGGACCTGCCTAAGGAAAAATAATTATACGTTGCGGCACTAAGGTGATATGAAGACATTCCTTAAGGTGATATTCAACAGTGAGGGTACAAAGCCCAGTGAAATAGTAGGTAGATTAAGGTCTCTTGGTTTCTCGCTTATAAAAGGTGAACAGGATATGGTTTACGAGTGGCCTGATTCAGCAACAGCCGACGATGCAATATGGTTTGCGGACAAAATACAGGCAACACTGCAGGGCTTTAACGTTTACTTTGAAATCGAAACTCTGGATTAAAAATTCTGCATCTTTCTATTTCTTAAACGGGATCCTCCTTATTTCACCACAGTAGGGGCAGCGGACCTGTACCATTTTATTTTTCAGTTTGATTCCAGGGTTCTTATATGGCGTTTTGCAATGCTTGCAGTAAGAATGTTTTATGGAAGTATTTACCGAAATATTCATTCTCATCCCTATTTTCTCCATTAATCTTATATATCTTCTTGCCAGTGCAATGTTTTCTGTATTCTCTGCTTCATTGAAAAGTGTCTGCATCCGTTCCTTTGATATGTTTATAAGTACCCGGTCTTTCATTTCTATAAATATTTATTAATCTTATAAATATTGCCGTTTATGATTAAAATTATGGCGCTTGATGTGGATGGGACTATAACGGACCAGAACCGCATTATATGCCCGGAAGCGATAACCAGCATAAAGAAGGGCATAGAAAGCGGATTGCAAATATCACTGATCAGTGGCAATGTTATACCGGTAATGTACGGATTGAAAACATTTCTTGGCATCAACGCCCCGGTATTCGGTGAAAATGGCGGCATAATGTATTATAATGGTTCAATAGAGAAATTTTTTGACAAAACAAAGCCATTAGAATTCCTTGAATACATATCCAGCAGGTCATTAGCCACTCCATATTTCACAAACCAGTGGCGGGAAACATCTGCTGCATTTTCAATGGACCCGGGAAATGAAGCCATTGTATCTAAAGAAGCAGAAAAATGGAATCTGGAAATTGTAAATAGCAAGTTTACCTGGCATATAATGAATCCCGGTCAGAACAAAGGGTATGCAGTGGAAATTTTAAAGAAAATGTTTAACGCTAACTGGGATGAAATTCTGGTTGTCGGTGATTCTGATAATGATAATGCCATGTTCACCCTTCCTGTTAAAAAGGCATGCCCGGATAATGCAACAGATTCTTTAAAATCTATTAGCGATTATGTATCCCCCGAATCATATGGGTATGAAATAGGCGATGTAATGGCAAAATTCAATATTATCTGATATGGAATAAAAGGCGTTTAACCCATTATCTATGCTGCATTCAACCAGACAGGAAATATTTATATAAATCCAGCCTTAGGATTTGTCCACGGCAGGTTTTAAATATTTTCCCATCCTATCCGCTACCAGTTCACCATTATCTATAACTGTTTCACCACGCATAACTACAATTGACGGGAAAATGCCATTAAATCCATTAAATGGCGACCCCGGAGTTTTTGAGTGGAGCCTGTAATCATTTATCCTTTCCATGCTAGAAAAATCAATTGACATGAAATCAGCATAATTGCCCTTTTTTATTTCTCCCTTTTTGAGATTAAACAGCAGGGCCGGATTCAATATGCATGTTTTATAAAATATATCGAATGGCAGTATCTTTTTCTGTACAAGGGCTAGCATAAGCGGAATCCTGGTTTCAACACCGATTATCCCGGCTTTAGAATATTCAAAATCAACCTTGTCATTCTGTATGTGCGGTGCATGGTCTGAGGAAACAATGTTAAATTTTCCAGAGATTAAGCCATTCAGGAGTTCTTTCTGTGTTTCCCTTGATCTCAGCGGCGGATTTACCTTCCCATATGCCCCTAGAGGCATATCATAATTGAGAAGAAGGTGGTGTGGTGTTACTTCCTTAACATAAGCTGTGGTGAAATCATGGGTCAGATGTGTAATAACGCCCTTAGAAAATTTCATGTTCCCTGCTTTGTCTATTGCAAGGTCTTCACATTCTGGGGGCCTTGTGGCTGAATATTCTTTCAGGTTCTTTGCTATCCCGGAATGTTTTTCCAGGCATTTTCCATCTTCAGCATGAAACAGCACTGGAATATTCATATTATTTATCTTCTGTATTCCTTTCTCCGTAAAATCAACAGTACCGGGGGCATTTGTTGTTTCGCCCATGTAGATTTTTATCCCTGAAGATTCACTGCTTATAATATCTGCATTGGTGCCCGTAAACATGGAATACAATCCAAAGTCGCAGAAGGCCTTTCTTCTTACTATGGCAAGCTTGTCACTATAAGCTGCATAATTATCTATTTTCCTTCTGTTGTTTGGCATATCAAAAATAGTGGTTGTCCCACCAAATAAAGCTGAAATGCTTCCGGTCGAAAAGTCTTCCTTTTCTGTTTCCCCGGGGTCTCTGAAATGTACATGCGTATCTGTTCCGGCAGGAATAATAGCATTCTTCAGAATCTTTCTTTCATGGTTTATATGTTTTTTAATATCTGTTATTATTCCACTCTCAACACCAATGTCCAGTTCCTGAAAGGAACCCTGGAAAAAAAATTTGCCGGAAAATACATTATCATACATAGGAAGGTATAATTGGCAAATTAAAATAGATTGCCATTTTAATCGAAATTGTTATATTAATAAATAAAATGGGCAACAATGAAAGAAAGAAAGATATTTGATTATGTGAGGAACGTTGATTCTGTACTCATAATGAATGGCGGAGAAAATCAGGTCGATAAAACATTTTTTTACCTTACGGGAGCCAAATCAGGGATATTCGAAGGTTCATTACTTCACGTAAAGCCAGAAAAAGTTACGATAATAACATCAGCCCTTGAGGAAGAAGCCGCAAAGGAGACCGGATTTGAAGTGCTTATCTATAATACAACAGCAGAAAAAAATGAAATAATCAAAAATGCATTTAAAAATGATGTCAATGTGGGGCTTAATTATTCTGCACTTACCTTAGACCTCTATAAGCAATTAATGAAAATTATACCAGACAAGGAATTTATAGATGTTTCACAATCCATTGCTGAGTCAAGAAAAATTAAGGACGAATCAGAATTAAAGGATCTCAGGGAGGCAGCAAAAATAGCCAGTGATTCATTTGAAGACTTTACAAAGACACTGAAGGAAGGCATGACAGAGTCTGAGCTTGCAGCGAATATAGTTTATGCAATGATGAAAAACGGTGCCTCAGGGGAATCATTTAGCACTATTGTGGCTTTCGGGAAAAATTCCGCTATACCTCACTATATGCCAGGCAATGCAAAATTAAAGAAAAATGATTTTGTTTTAACCGATTACGGGGCATTGTACCACAGATATTGCTCGGATACAACAAGGACAGTGGTTTTTGGAAGGGCTGATGAAAAGCAGAAGGATATTTACGAAACGGTAAAAAGAGCCCAGCAGGAGAGCAAAAATGCATTGAAGGCAGGAGTAAATGGAAAGGATATAGACATGATTGCAAGAAAAATAATAGACGAAAAATATCCTGGCAGATTTATACATGGCCTCGGGCACGGTGTAGGCATGGATGTCCACGACCACCCTGCACTATCCCCATCATCCGATTTCATACTGAAAGCAAATATGGTTATTACAGACGAGCCTGGAATTTATATACCGGGATTCGGCGGCGTAAGGATTGAAGATGACCTGATAATAAAGGATGGCGGCCATGAGGAAATAACAACTGCACCCAGGGAACTGCTGGAATTATAAAATGATAACATCAAATTTTTTTGTTGATTTTAAACTCATCGAAAATGTTGATGCAATAGATGGCATAGTAAACTCCCTCGTTCCTGAGAACCGCAGTTCGGTAAGGGAAGCATTTGAGTACCTGAATGGGGTCGTACGGAAATACGCGGATAATGAGGGCTATAATATTACAATGGGGAAGAATGCATTTGCCATTGCAATGTGGATGCTCCGTTACATAAATGAACCTGGAATGACATCAAGATTCGCCATTACCCAGAGGGATGTATTTGAAAGGGAACTCAACAGGATTTCAAAGGAAGACAATGAAAATATTATATTTTACTGTGACAGTGCAGGGATAGAAGCAACGGTGGATGGAAATACATTTCATATCCCATTCGATTTCTTTATTAAAAACAACAAAAAAATTTCAGGATATAAATACAGGTTAGTATATCAGAAGCTAAGCAGGGGGACTATCTATTTAAGCAAAAATCAGTTTATACACCTTCTAAGGGAAGATTTTGTACAGAAACTGATGGATGTTTATAGCAGGATGGGCCCGGGTGATTCCCAGAATATCTTCCGGAAGTTTATAGGGGACCTTGAGAAAATAAAGAAGGATTTCCTGGAAATAAAGTCTAAAAACACAATATCACTGGGAGAAGTTGATTTTACAATGTTCCCTCCATGCATAAAAACATATATTACGCAGATGCGGGACGGAGAAAACCTTGCCCATCTTGCCAGGTTTACACTTGCCAGCTTCCTCCACAGCGCGGGGATGAGCAATGAAAATATGTTAAATTTATTTAAATTTGCCCCTGATTATAAGGAGGATCTCGCAACATACCAGGTTAACCATATTACAGGTGTAATATCAGGTACAGAGTATTCGCCGCCCAAGTGTTCCACCCTGAGGTCTAACCATCTCTGCTACATGGGTGATGATCCATTGTGTGCAAGAATAAAGCATCCCATGCAGTATTATGAAGCCAAAAAGAAAAGTTCAGGAAACTATAGAAAAAAATAATCTACAATTTCTCATTGATAATTTTTATTATTGTTGATTTTTTAATATCAGCATCAATTACAAACATTTTTGAATCCTCATATGGAATTCTTGAATAATGGGCATCTCTCACTTCATATTTGAGATTCATAGTTCTTAATATCTGCTCCAGCTTATCATCGGAATAATTTTTTGCCCTTTCCCTGCTGATCCTCCGCCCGTATTTTCTTGATATGGCGGGGTTAAAATACTGTGAATAAAGTGTTATCATTTTACTAATACTGCATTGATAATTCCACTCTGCCCGGGCCTTGATGTAATTCTGGCATTTCCTTCTTCTGTAGATATTATCGTGCCTTTATTCATTATATTTCTCTGTACATAATGGGGATCAGCATTGTTTTCTTTTACAGTTAATATTTTCAGCTTCTTTGTGGTTTTGTCTTCCGGGTTGTATATGTTTGCAAACTGCTCTTTCAGCAATAGCAATTTCCTGTTGCCACCCATTGTCCTGAGGCTCCTGCGTTCTGTCTCACCGATTCTGGTGAATGAGGGTTCCCTGCCGAGTTCATACCTTCTCTTTGAATGCTCCCTCCTTAACTTTCCTCCTGTAAACTTCTTTGTACTTTTACCCTGATAAATTGTCATATCATCCCTTATTTATTGTAATTATATAAGTTTATTTATGTATTATACGGCTCAACCAATCATTAACCGTTTATCATCTACAGAAGCAGGAATATTATAATTCCATGGATATACAAAAAATAAAAATAAACAGACGTAATTATATTTTACTGTGAACAGATATTCAATTATATTTAAAAACATCAAAAGTGTATGGTATCTTATCATTGTTGTAATAGGAGCATCACTTGCATATGCCTATCTCCGGCTGCTTGTTCCACTATATATTGGAGATGCTGTCAACAACCTGGTTGGAAAAAACTATATTATTATCCTCCATTTTGCCCTTCTTATTTTTGGTGTAACGGTGGCATCATCTATATTTGATTTTGCCATTGATTACTATGCAAATAAGGCAAGCCAGAAATTTGTTTACAATCTCAGAAAAAATGAATTTTCACATTTGCTGGCAAAAAATTATGAATATTTTAATAGCAATTCTACAGGCAATATACTTTCAAAATTTACCATGGATATAGAAACACTGAGGAGGCTGGTAAATATGTCACTTTCTAACCTTTTCAGTGTAACATTCCTTATTATAATAGCAGGCATTGACCTTACCAGGTTATATTACGGATTTACAGTAATATTTTTCGTGGTTATAGCACCAATAATTTATTTTACCCTGGTTATGCAGAGGAAGCAAAGAAAGTACTGGCGTGCCCTGAGGGACAAATACGGGACAATGAACAACCTGATCAACCAGAATATTATCGGAAACAGGGTTGTCAGAAGCTTCACTGCGGAAGAGGAGGAAATTAAAAGATTTAATAACTCCACTGATTCATATTTCGATGATTATAAGGGAATAGCAGGCGTAAGGTCTCTGTATAACCCACTTCTTGCACTCTTTTTAAGCCTTGCAATAGGATTTGTTTTAATATATGGCGGAATAGAAAGCATTGATTCCATCATCTCAGTTGGGAGTGTCATTGCAGCGGTAAATATATTTACACTGGTTCTCCGCCCTGTGAGGTTTTATGGGCGTTATATCTCATTCTATGAAAATGGCATGGCAAGCCTCGATAGAATTAACGCAATAAACAATGATAACTCTGACTATAAAGGTACATTGATCCCGGAGGTGCATGGAAGAATAAGCCTGGAAAATCTCGGCTATAAGAGCAATAATTCAACTATTTTAACCGGCATTAATATGGATATAGCTCCAGGCGAAAGGGTAGCCATTGTTGGAGAGACCGGTGCTGGAAAAACCACACTGGTAAATATTATTTCGGGGTTATACAAGAACTATACAGGCCACGCATACCTGGACGGAACAGAGTTAAAGGAAATAGATGATAAGCTGATAAGGGAAAAAATTGGCATAGTATCACAGGATGCAATACTGTTTTCAGGGACTATCAGGTATAATATAACAATGGGAAAGGATTATACTGATGACCAGGTAAGGAATGCAGCAAAACTTTCCATGCTTGATGATTTCATTGACAGCCTTCCGTCAGGTTATGATACGCCGGTTGGTGAGAGGGGAATAACACTCTCCGGAGGGCAAAAACAGAGGATGGCTATTGCCAGGATAATAATCAGGAATCCACAGATTATTATATTTGACGATTCCACATCAAATCTGGATGCGGACACAGAGACAAGGTTTTTGAATACAATTCAAGGATTCATCGCAGGAAAAACCACCATAATAATAAGCCATAAAATCTCATCTGTAATGCTGGCTGAAAGGGCATATGTTATTGAAAAGGGAAGGGTTACTGAATATGGCTATATTAAGGACTTGATAAAGAGCAATGGCTCTTTCTCCGATATATTTGCCGGTAAGTTCAGGGGTGATGCGATTGAATAATTATTTTATCAGGCTTTTAAAAGAGATACTTGCATATAAAAGGAATTCCACAATAATTATTTCCGCCATACTGGCGTCATCTGTAATAGCAATGATCGGGCCTTACATAATAGGTATAGCTACAGATTCTATTATAGCCCTGAAATTTAAAATACTTATAATTCTGGCGGTACTATATCTTGGCATTTATATAATAAATTATATAGCAGAAAACAGGCGGACTAAATACATGATGAATACATCCCAGGCCGTAATAAAGGGGCTCAGAGACAGGGCATTCAGGAATCTTCAGTACGTACCATTAAAATACTATGCAGGCAAGAATGCCGGGCAGATTATAAGCAGGATAACCAATGATGCTGAAACACTTTCAGATTTTCTTACATTCCAGCTTCCACAGGTAGTTGCAGGCATAGCTGGAATTATAGCTTCCATATTTATTATGATCTACCTTGACCCACTACTTACAGTATACGCTGTTATTATTATCCCGATGCTGCTTGCAACTGTATTTCTTATGAATAAAAGAATTAAATTCAATTACATGAATGTGAGGAGAAGGATAGCAGAGCTTACAGGCAATGTAGGAGAATCTATTAACGGGGTAAAAGCAATAAAAAGCTCCGGAACAGAAGATGTTTTCAATGATAATTTTGAAACTGTCAACTCAAATAATTATGAAGCCAATATACGCGCAGTGCGGCTTACCTCACTGTTTTCAAGCATAGTCCAGATTATAGAGGGGTTAGGGATAATGATAGTACTCTATGAAGGTGGTGCAGAGGTTTTTGGCAGGGTTATAAGTATTGGAATCCTTGTATCCTTTATTGTCTATGTCCAGAGCTTTTTCAACCCTATTGTCCAACTGTCCCAGTTCTATAATTCATACCAGTCTTCCTCCATAGCAATAGAGAGAATTTACCGCATAATAGATGAAGAAAATGATTATACAACCAACGGTTCTAACATACCTGCATTCACGGACAAGCTCAAATTCAACAATGTCACATTTTCCTATGGGAAAGAGAGGATAATAGACAATCTTTCCATGGTTATTGAAAAAGGCAAGAGGATAGCAATAATAGGAAAAACAGGCGCAGGAAAAACCACCATATCAAATCTTATATTGAATTTTTACAAACCTGACACCGGAACAATAACCATGGATGGGGTGGATATAAATAACTTTAATACCATGGAATACAGAAAGCTTTTTGGGGTAATTTTGCAGGATCCGTTCCTATTCGATGGAACTATACTTGAAAATATAAGATTTGCAGATTATTCCATTCCGGAAGAGGAAATAAAAGAAAAAATCTCCAGCCTCGGGCTTGACAGCATTATCGGGCCTCTGGGGTTATATGCTAATGTAGGTGAACGTGGGTCCAATCTTTCCGAAGGGCAAAGGCAGGCAGTTTCAATATTAAGGGCAGCTGTTAATAACCCGCAGATCATAATAATGGATGAGGCCACATCACAGCTGGATATGAAAAATGAATCTATAATTCAGAGTGCAATATTCAAATTTATGGAGGGAAAAACTATAATTATCATAGCACACCATCTCCAGACTATAATACATTCTGATTATATATATTACATAGACAGGGGCAAAACGCTGGAAGAGGGCGAACCTGACATGTTAATGGGTGAAGGGACGAGATTCTATGATCTTTACATAAAAAATAAATTACTGATTTAATCCACCTCTTTATGCTCCGGGGAGGGTATTTTTACCAGCTTTCCCTTTACTTTATCCGGGTCATAGCGTTTGTCAAGTTCTGTCATTTTCTGCCTGTAGGCTTCCTCAAGGTTAAAATGCAGGTGATCTGCAATGGCAAAGCATGAAAACAATATATCCGAGACTTCATTTTTTATCATTTCCAGTGATTTATTGTCCTTGCCATTCAATATGTTATTTTCAAATTCCTTATCCCTCCATAATAAAATTTCCAAAAGTTCATTGGATTCTACAGAGCAATTCATTGCAAGGTCTTTTATTGTGTGGAACTTCCTCCAGTCTCTTTTATCTATAAATTCAGAAGCTATGCCTTCCAATTCTTTAATATCTGACATGTTATGGTATTTAATAAATTAATAAATAGTTGACTGAAACCTATTATGATGGATTTATTGTGAGTATTAACCGGTTACCGTTGCTCCCCTAAAGAGTAGACAATATTGTGAGATTTTTAGCAATGCTTTAATACTTTTTTCTTCTCTTCTTTTTGAGTTATATGGCAGTTGATTGTTTTAGCAAAATTACAAAAAATGACCTGGTTAAACTGGTGGATAATGCTGCAGACCTGATACGGACATCTGTGGATTATAAGTATATTCTTGTTCTTTTATTTATCAAAAGATTAAGCGACAGATGGAAAGAGGAAATTGAGGATGCTATGTCAGAAATCATGGAGGAAACAGGCATAGATGAATCAGAGGCAGCCAAACGTGCAGTTAGCAATGAGTTCCATAGCTTTATGGTTCCAGAGAACGTTCTCTGGAATAATATAAGGAAAGATAGAGATAAACTCACAGAAAACATGTCAAGGGCGATAAATGAAATAGCAAAGCAAAACAAAGAACTTGATGGGGTAGTAAACAGAATAGATTTCATAGATTTTACTAAAACCAGGGAAAACAGAATACTACTTGAGCAGCTATTTGCCCTATTCGATAAATACAACTTTTCAAATAAATGCATAGAGGGCGATGCCATGGGAGATGCCTATGAGCATATCCTTATGAGATTCGCACCTGAAAAAGCCAAGGAGGGTGAAGTTTACACGCCCAGGGAAGTGGTAAGGCTTATGGTTGATATACTGGACCCACAACCAGGAATGAGCGTTTACGATCCAGCATGCGGATCCGGCGGGATGCTCATAGAGGCCTATGAACATGTTAAATCAAGAATGGGCGTGGATAAGGCAAATAGGGTAGGTCTTTATGGGGAGGAGAGAAGCCCAACTACATATGCTCTGGCTAAAATGAACACAATCCTTCACGACATATCAGAATCACACCTGGAAGTCGGGGATAGCCTCCTGTATCCAAAATTTAAAACAGCTTCAGGTTTGCGCCATTTCGATTTTGTTCTTGCCAATCCCCCATGGTCACAGAAAGGTTATGGCGAGGACACGTTGAAGCAGGCAGAATTCAAGGATAGATATGCTTATGGTTTCGTTCCACAGAGATACGGAGACTGGGCATGGATTGAACACATGCTTTATACTTCAAAATCTAAAGTAGCAGTAATTATGGATCAGGGGGCACTTTTTAGAAGTAATTCAGAGAAGATTATCAGGCAAAAAATTGTTGATGAAAAACTTCTCGATTCAGTTACTCTTTTGCCTGAAAAGATTTTTTACAATACAGGTGCGGCAGGAGCTATACTTATATTTAATAAGGAAAAACAGGAAGAATACAGGGATAAGGTATTATTCATAGACGCTTCCAGGGAATATGGAAAACATCCAGATATGAGGAAATTGAATATTATTACAAATGATAATATTGACCGCATAGTTTCAGCATATAAGAAATTCGAATCAATTGATGGATTTTCAAAAGTTGTCAGTGTGGATGAGATAAAAGAAAAGGATTATAATTTAAACGTCACCACTTTTGTGATCCCTATTAACAACGAGAGTTCGATAGACATTACGGGGACTATTGAGGAATTGAATGGGATTAATACTGATTTAACTGAAGTCGAGGAAAAACTTAATGGTTATCTAAAGGAGCTGGGTTATATTGACTAAAGTAGGATATAAGATGACTGAGATTGGAGAGATACCACAAGAATGGGGTTTTGTCAAACTTGGTGATGTTTTATCACTTATTAAAAATGGAGTAACATATAAACAAAACAAAAAAGATAGTGGATATCCGGTTACTAGAATTGAGACAATTTCTGAAGAGAAAATTGACACAGCTAAAGTTGGATATATCGATAATATTAAAACTGAAAATATTAATGATTATAGGTTAATTGAAGGGGATATCTTATTCAGTCATATAAACAGTCTGGAACATATAGGGAAAACAGCAATATATGAAGGTGAACCGGAATTATTGCTACATGGTATGAACCTCTTACTTCTAAGATCTGATAAATCAAAAATAGAACCCTCTTATCTGGTTTACTCACTTAAATTTTACAGAGCTAAAGAGCTTTTTAAAAGTATGGCTAAGAGGGCAGTAAATCAAGCATCAATTAATCAGACAGAGCTAAAAAGAATTAAAATTCCATTGCCACCACTTCCAGAGCAGCAGAAAATAGCAGAAATACTCTCCACAGCAGACGATGAAATACAGAAAATGGATGAACAGATAGCTCTGGCCGAACAGCTAAAGAAAGGACTGATGCAGAAACTTCTTACCAGGGGTATTGGACATACAAGGTTCAAAACGACTGAGATTGGGGAGATACCTGAAGAATGGGATACGTTTGGATTGGGGGAAATTTTCAAAACTATTACCGGTACAACTCCATCCACTAAAGTTAAAGATTATTGGCATGGTGGAACTATAGAATGGTTAACCCCAAAGGACCTAAATAAATTAAATAATACCATCACCCTACCTCCAAGTGAGAGAAAAGTAACAGAAAAGGCATTGAAAGAGAATAATCTAAATATTCTTCCAGAAAATTCAATATTAATTTCTACGAGAGCCCCGGTAGGATATGTTGGAATCAATAATACAAAAATTACCTTTAATCAAGGATGCAAGGGGCTCGTGCCTCTTAATAGAGATGTATCTTTCCCTTTTTTTTATGCATATTACCTTAAATCTAAGACTACGTTTTTGAATTCGCTTAGTACCGGCAGTACCTTCAAGGAATTATCGAAAGAAGGTCTGGATGATGTAGTAGTACCATTGCCACCGCTTCCAGAGCAGCAGAAAATAGGAGAAATACTCTCCACTGTAGATAACAAACTGGAACTGCTAGGAAACAAAAGAGAAAAACTTAACGTATTGAAAAAGGGATTGATGAATGATCTCTTCACAGGCAAAGTAAGGGTGAAAGTATGAGTTTTGATGAAGCTTCAAGCGAAAAGTGGATTATAGAAAAACTGCAGGAATTGGGGTGGACATATAATACTCCTGAAGAATTAGAAGATATGGAAGATAATAAGTATTTTCTCAGGGAAACACTTCTAAATAGCCTGAGGAAGATGAACTCGATCCCCGATTCACTTATCTCAGATGCAGTTTCAAAACTTGAAGAGCTTACACCATCTAAGGATGGAAATTCTAAATTCCTAAACTTCCTGAAGAATGGGATAAATGTTATTGATGAACACAGGCAGATCCATACAGTCAGGTTGATTGCTCAATCAAATAAATATAATAATAGCTTTATTGTAACAAACCAGCTCAGCATACATGGAAAATCTAATAAACGCCCTGATATTTTGCTGTTTGTTAATGGTATTCCTGTTGTAATAATGGAAAACAAAAATCCATACAATGCAGGTAGCATAGATGAAGCATATAACCAGATAAAGGGATATGAGGAAAGTATAGAGGGTTTGTTTACATACCTGCAAATAGCTGTAATTAACAATGGCATAAATGGCGAACTTTTCCCATTATTCTTCAATGAAAAGGGCAAAGATACCAGGGCAAAGTGGAAAACATCATATCCGATGGAAAGCAAACAGGGAAGTGAGTTTGAAACGCTGCTAAATGGAGTTTTCAATATAGATAACTTTGTAAAGCTCCTGTTAAACTATACACATATCAGGAAAAAAGGCGACAGAAACGAGAAGATACTAGCCAGGTATATGCAGTTCAGGGCCACTGAGAAAATACTTAATAGAATCCATAATAATATGGATAAAAATTTAAAGGAGCCAAAGAAAACAGGATTGATATGGCACTGGCAGGGTTCCGGCAAGACTTTAATTATGGCATATACAGCATACCAGTTAAGAAAAACTTTGCCCGATGCAACTATACTAATAGTTGTGGATAGAAAGGACCTGGACAACCAGGCATTGTCAAGCTTCTCGGATATACAGGGCCTGGAGCTTACAAAGGACATTAAAAATACAACAGAGTTAGGAGATCTTATTGCCTACAACAATGGCAATGCTATGCCAGGAATATTTATTGTAACTATCCAGAAATTCAGCCCTGAAAATTTCAAATCCATCGTTAAGGATTCTACTCTGAATAACAATGTGATATGCCTGGTTGATGAGAGCCACAGAACACAGTACGGATTAATGGCTGGAACTTTCAGAAATGCATTTCCTGATGCATTTGTCTTCGGGTTCACAGGGACCCCAATAAGGAAGAAATCCGGTGGAAATATAAGAAACACCTTTGAGGAATTCTGCCCGCCCGGTGAGGTTTACCTTGACAGGTATACCATGAAGGATGCTCAGGAAGACGGTTTTACCGTTCCAATTGCCTATGAGTACAATGCAGCTATTCCCGCAGTTAAGGATCATATCATTAATGAAGCACTTGAACTTGATGAGGAAGCAGAAGGCCTTACAGAAAATGAGAAGGATCTTCTTAACAGAAAGATAAGGGTTATCAAGGAATTATATAAAACAGATGCCAATGTTGACACAATAGCAAGGGACGTTGCAAACCATTTTAAAAATGAAGTGGAAAACACAAATTCCGGATTAAAGGCTATGCTTGTTGCAGTGGACAGGGAAGCATGTGTAATGTACAAGAGAAAGCTGGATAAATTGCTTGCACCGGAAACATCAGAGATCGTGATGACCTTCGGGCATAATGAATCCTCTGACATCATAAGCGAATACAGGGACGAACTCCAGAAGAGAACCGGCAAAGATGCGAAGCAGGCATGCAAGGAATTCACGGAAAGTTTCAATATCTCTGGGAATCCGAAAATACTCATAGTTACCGATATGCTGCTTACCGGTTTTGATTCTCCGAAGCTATGGGTTATGTATCTTGCCAAGCCACTCTTTGAAGAACGCCTGCTCCAGGCAATAGGGCGTACTGACAGACCATTTAGGGATAAGGATTATGGCTATGTTATAGATTATGTGTACCTCCTGGGGACACTGAACAAGACACTGAACAAATATGAGGGAGGACCATCGAAGCCCGGCATTCAGGGCATAGTCATATCAAGGGAGGAAATTGAAAAAGATTTCATTAAGTTGCTGGATGAAACCTATGCCATCTTCGGGAATTTTGATTTCTCGGACAATAGCCATGATAATCTTAACAAACTGATAAAGATTCTTTCTAATCCAGAAATATCAGATAGATTTGAGAAGAATTTTAGAAAATTAACGGCAATGCTTAACCTTCCCCGGGCAAAAGCGTACCTCACATTACATATAGATAAATACCGCCAACTTGCTAAGGCATATGGCATATATGTCAATAACCTGAAGCTTGGTGCTGTTAATGGTGAAAAGGTGCAGGAGGCATATGAAAGGGTAAAGAAGATAATCAGCGAAAATTTCTTCCTGGACGTGGAAAATCGTGGCAATTTCACCATAGACAGGGATTACCTGAACACGCTTGGAAAAACAAGGGATTATGGATCTGCATTGAGGGCATTGAATACATGGCACACAGAAATTTCTAATAGAAGATTTGGATACCCAGGCCTTCTAGACAGGATAGTAGACGCATACCAGAAACTGTTAAATGCCAAAGCAGTGAATGATGAAATACTTCAACAGATAAAATCAATAAAGGACACAATGGATTCAATTGCTGAATCAGAATCAACTGAAGGTGAAACAAAAGCAGCCTTCAGGGAAGCGATAAAGATTTCCCTGGGCGATGTTAATGCTGATATACTGAACCCATTCTGTGACAACCTGGCTGTTCGGCCCGGAATAAAGTCACTCCTGAACGGTGAAAAAATTGTACGGAAGGTAGATAGGGCTAAAATCCAAAAATCGATAAGGTATGCATACATAAAAGTGTTCGGTGCCGGTGATTTAGAGAAGGAAAAGACATCTGTAGGCGTTATATACAAAAACCTGAGGGATACATTTGGATTCTGAAATAACTATAATGGGCAAAAAACTTACGGTCATAAAAAGCGAAAGGAAAAGGCCTAAACAATCTGGAAACATACTTTACATTCCCGTTTCCTTTGATGAACATGCACTCAAAGAATATTTGAGAATGAGGTTGAGGCGTATCATAAAGTCAGAATTTTCTAAACTGTCCAGCAGCGGCAAATTCTTCCTAGTGGGTGAAATAAACTTTGAGATTGTCAGAAATTTCCGGGATAAATCCATAATATCAATGCTAAAGGGTTCAACCATTCTGGTAAGGGAAGATACCATTAAATTATCAAGGGTTGATATAAGGGAAATTCTGATTCATGAGCTTGCCCATATATTTTCCAGCCACCACGATGAGAAATTTTTGATGGCTATGCGCTATATAGGTGGGAAGCAGAGAAGATTGCCAATTCAGCTGTGAAACTATACCATTTTGTAATTTCTTATAAATAACCACACAGAATTAAAACAATAGTGCGGAGGGTCGGATTTACACTAAAAGGTTAAATCCCTTCACACAATAAATGTGGCATGGGCATATATTTGATAGATCGGGATCTGGCAGCAGAATATGCAAGATTAGATAAGTTAGAGGGAAAAGCAAGGGACACGATAAAGGATTTTGTAGATGAAATAAAAATTACAGGAATAACAAAATACAGGGAATACTTCTATCTTGTGAGATTAAGGATTATATATAGCGAGATGCAGGATAAATTTTTAAATCCAGACAAAAAATCAATAATAGAAATGCTTTTAAAGTTCAAGGAGAGGTATAGCGATGCAACCTTTCAGGATTATGAGCAGGTAATCAAACGTTTTTATAAATGGAAACTTGGCACCGTGCCGGATTACATAGCAAATCTAAAATTCGGTCATAAGGCAAGCCATGACAGGAAAATAGATTTGATAACCAGGGGCGATATCGATAAGATGGTTGATAGTTGCACCAATTCAAGGGATAAGGCGTTTGTTTCAATCCTATACGATTCAGGGTGCAGGATAGGGGAAATACTTTCATTGAGAATATCTGACGTAAGATATGATGAATACGGGGCAATTCTAAATGTCCATGGAAAGACAGGAAACAGGAGCGTAAGGATAATAGGGAATTCCATAGCTTATTTGCGAGAATATTTAAAATCCAAGGATGACAAGGATGAATTCCTGTTCACCGGAATGAAAGCGGATACAATGCATAAACAAATGCAGTATACCAGTGCCAGGAAGATTTTGCTTAGCTTGAAAGCCAGGGCAGGCATAGAAAAGAAGATTTACGCACATTTATTCAGGCATACAAGGGCTTCCATGCTGGCTTCTAAAGTGCCGGAAGCACCGCTCGAGAACCAGATGGGGTGGATTCATGGGTCAAAGATGACGGGTGTTTATGTCCATCTATCAATGAGGGATCAGGACAATGCGATTTTAAAGGCATACGGGGTTAAAGTCAGTGAAGAGGACAATATAACAGAGGAAAAGCCCAAGAAATGCCCCAGATGTGAACATTTGAACGCTTCCACTGCTTTATACTGCACGAATTGCTTTATGCCATTTGATGAGAAGCTGGCACTGGAATATGAAGGCAAGGAAAAGGAGATAGTTGGCACACTGGAAAGGTCTTCCGTCGTTCCAGGAATGGCAAAGAGCATACTTGAAAAGGCACCGGATGAGTTTAAGGGCAAATTAATCGAGAACATCCTTGAACAGATTTTAAAAAATCCGGAGATGCTAAGCAAACTAAGGAATGAGATAAAGAATGGGATGGAGGGTGAAAATCTGGAATAATGTTGATAATAAAGGGGTTTTTGTTAAAGCAACATGGTGAATCATGAAACAAAATTACATTTTTAAATATTCTAAAATTAAGTTGGGACAACTTTTTTACGAGCTAAAAACCTTAATTTCACGGTTTCCAGAGTGTATAACAACCTGTCCCAACTTGTGTACTATACCATCGCATAAAAAAAAGTTGTCTATATATATATAGATGAAATTGAAAAAGTACAGAAATAAATAGTACATAGGTTGGGACACATATTATTATTGGTGAAAAACCGTGAAATTCAACGTTTCCGATTAAAATAAATCTGTCCCAACTTGTTTTTGCACTCATAAATTTATGATTAACATAAAAGAAAGTCAAATAAAAATTCTATTTTTTAATACTGCTTGAAGCTATACTGGTTAAGTCACATATACTGCTTACAATAATAAAATAATTACATAACAGTTTTACGTTATTATTCTTTATCCAACCTTAATTTTCCATGCGCTCTGTAAAAGCGGGAATATTTATATAACACATGCATATACGGAACGAAAATATCAGAAAAAACCACTGTACTAAAATAATGACCCATTTCCATATATGTCTCATTTTTTTTATTCCTGTTGACATACACCCTTCCGGTAAGATATGGGGCAAGAAGTGGAATTTTATGCTGGTCAAACTCCCATTCGGCTATAACGAAGAAGAACCCTATAAACGCTGAATGAAATCCAAAAATAGGGAATGGAGCCCTAAATTTATCATCCCTTTCCTTATTTTTTCCCAGATGCTCTAATTCAAATCCAGGAATAATGTAACTCTGTTTCCTTGATTTCAACAAACTTTTCTGTTCGTCTAACTCTTTTTCCATCTCTTCTTTATAAAGGTTAAAATATATCTCATCATTGCCAATCCATTTTAGTGCATCGAGAGATTCTTTGCTAATGGTTATATTATCTACATTATCCAATCTGGAAAAAATTAAGATAGAATCAAGAGGGGAAAAATCATACAGTGAGCCAATATATAAGGAAGAAAGTACCCTGGTACGTGCAGCCTTCGATAGGTCGTTCAAAGGGGATGGATTTAATACTGACCTGAAGAATGTTCGTATGATTTCTGGTAATGAAACATCATCGGAAACAAAAGATTCAATTAGAATTCTTACACTGTCGAACCATTCAAACTCTTTTTCTGTTAGCGACACGGTAAAATTTATTGTTTTTTCTGGTACGTGGGGATTTTCTCCGTGTGGAAACTCCTCACCACCCTTTAAATCCGATTCAATGTTTATTTTTTCATTCCACGGAATTTGGCTTGGGTGAAACGATCTCTCTGTCCATAGGTTATTGTGGTAATAATTTTTCAATTTAGAAATTATATCGTTTATATTTTTAGGTAATTTTGATATATCGGTTCCATGATTGATAAAAAAAGGCGTGAGCCTTAAATTAGCCAACTCTATATCTGCCATCATTAAATCAATAGATGCACTCAAGGCAATAGCTTTTAAAACATCATTAAGTTGCCAAGATGGCACTCTTGATTTTCCAGAAAAGAGGCAACTTTCATATACAGAATACAAGAATTCATAATCATCCTTCGAGAAAGAAACGGATACACGTTTTTGGGAAATGCGTTCACTCATGAGAGAGATAATATGAATATATTATTAAATTTTTTGGTAGGAATACCGTACCAATATATTATAATAAATGCTTGGAAAGTAACAATGCATTTAAATACTTTGTTGCGTATAAAGTGCGTAGTGACAGTAATGAGTGAAGGAAAAGCGGCAAGGAATGAGAAAAGGATCGACATCTCGATCAGGCTTGATGATAAAATAAAAATAATGCGAAAGGCAGGAAAAATGGGCGTTTCTGTGTCACGGTTAATGGTAATGGCAGCGCTGGATTACGAGCCAAATTGTGTGATAAGGTGATAAAAACGGCGAATCAAGAAGATGTTGAAAAGCCCAGATGGTTGGAATTATGGAGCAAAGTGTTGGCAAATGGAACAGATGCAGCAGATATGGAGGTTATTGAGAAATGAAAAAAAATATCTTAATAGCCCAACCGCCAAGTTTAGCTATTCCATCTCCAAGTATGTATACCATTAGAATACTTAAATATTTTGGTATCGTGGTGGAGAGTGTTGATTTTATTGATTTTTTCAATGTTTTTGAGAAGAAAAACACTGGAAACTACGGCGGTTTAATATGATAAATGAAAAATACGACGCGGAGATAATAGCGGCAGCCAAAAAATACACCAAAGCGGGTCTGCCAATATTTCCAACGAAACCGGGTTCAAAAGAGCCAGACACCGTTCACGGTTTTAAGGATGCCACAAATGATTTTAACAAATTCATGCAGATGCATAGACCTGGAGATGGTATCGCGATGCCCACAGGCGCGTCAACTTATATTATCATCGACCCAGATGTCGCCAAGGATGAAAATAAAAAACCAATTAAAAAAGATGGAAAAGTTATACGTATCGGGCTTGATAATCTGTGCAAACAGTTCAATTTGCTTGGTTTGGAAGATTCAAAACTCCAAACACTCGTGACGGAAACGCAAAGCGGCGGAGACCATTTTTGGTTTAGGAACCCGAAGGGAAAGCCGCCACTTAAAAAAATGCAGGGGAATGAAAACAATGGCATAGATAAAGTTGACATTCAGGCGGAGGGCGCGTATGTTGTGTTGCCACCGACAGAAGGCAAGTTTGGAAAGTACAAATTTATTACAGATGTCCCATTTGACGAAATTCCAGAAATGCCCTTAGAATTTTACAACTTCTTTGCCGGAACAGAAAAAAAATCAGAAAATGACGCCGACTTAATTGAATATGGCGGAGAATACCATCCAAGCAATTTTAAATTTGATAATGAGAAAACCCCTTTATTAATTTCGACCATTGCCGACATAACAAAGCGATCGAATACCGGAATCGGAGCTGAGATGACTATGTATATAACAGGAACTCTCGCATTTCACAACTTCGAAGAACCCCACGCCTTAGCAGTATTGAAAAAGGTAGCCAACATCAACGGCTACGAAAAAACTGATTGGATTCCCATTGTTAAGGACACGTACAAAAAATTCGGTACCAAAGATAAAAACGGAAATCAACATAAAATCCGCGGGTTGCCATGGCTTAAAAAACTGTTGGCAGAGCATAAAGAATTCTGGAACAATTATGACGAGATAATTAAAAATCTGGAAATTCTTTTTCCAGAAAATCTATACGATATAGCAGAACGAATGTTAAATCTCGCACGAGTAGGACCTGCCAAAGTCGTGTCTATAATTTTAGAAACAGAACATGTGGTCACAAAATCCGATAATACCACCGACCTGGAAGAGATTTATCTATATCACGATGGTTTCTATGCACGTGGTGAAGAAGAACTAAAAATTGAATCGGCAAGAATTTATACAGATGCGTGGAATAAAGCTTTAGAATTAGCAAATAAACTCGCCCCTAAAACTGACGAATTAAGCCCTGATACTACAAAAGCAATTTTCGAAATCAGAGAATCGATGAAAAAAGTAATAGAAAGGGGACCAACGAGAAGCCAAATAAACGAAACGCTAGCTCAGCTAAGGCTTGCCACGTATACTAACCCTGATAAGTTCAATCCCGATTCGCACATACCGTTTTTAAATGGATACCTGAATACAAAAACGTGGAAATTGGAACCCCACAACCCCGATTTGATATACCTATGGAGAATTGAAGCCAATTTGAATGCGGATAAGCTGGATGTAGTTCGCTTGCAGGATTCCCCAAAATTCTCTAAATTTATCAATGAAACGTTTGAAGATCGTGATATACCCCTAATATTGCAATATTTTGGTTACACCATGTATCCAGATTTTCCGCGCCAGATGGTATTATTCATGACCGGGCGGGAGAGGGTAGGCAAAGGTTCCCTAGTTAGAATCCTGAAAAAAATGAATCCATATGGATATGGGTCAATTTCATTTGAAAAGTTAATAATGAATGATAATCGATTTGCATTTCAGGGAATAGAAGGAAAGAATTTATTGGTAGATACTGAAATTATGCGATATCACCGAAGAGGTCAAACAATCGACTATAGGAATATAAATAAACTTTTTGGCGGAGACGTCATCGACCTGGAAAAAAAAGGCGTAACACCGACAGATTATATTTCCAAAGCAAAAGGTATATTTTTGGGCAATTTACCTTTGCCGAAAGTCACTGACGAGCCTTTTCTAGCCAGAGTTATATTGGTAAAAACAAAGGATCATAAGATAGAACAGGGGGAAAGAATTGCAAATATCGAAGACGTAATTTTATCCGAAGAACGGGATACCATAGCAACCTTACTTGTTCATCATCTAATGGAATTATCCGCAAATAATTGGAATTTCACCAATGAAATGACTACCGACGAAACCGTTGAATTATGGAATCTGCTTTCTGATATTGTCGAGTTTTACACCGATGATGAGATTGACGATGTGCCGGAGATGGAAATTCCCGTCAATACAGTTTACGACTCCTTTAAAAGATGGTCAAAAGCAAAAGGTATTCCACTGATGGCGCAACAAACTTTCACAAAATATTTTGGTAAGAATTATATCAAAAAAAGAATTCGGGGAGAAAATAAAGAACGTATATACGTTTTTACGGGTTGTTCTTTCCATAAGGGAAACGGTGAAATCGAAAACAACATAAAAGACACAGATTCCGGTCCTGATGATGGCAATATCAGTACACCTTCTCTAAAACCGGAATACAAAATTGAGAACTTGCCAGAGGGACCTGTCAAGCAGGAATTCATCGAACGCCATGAAGATTTGCAGAATGAGAAATTAAAATCCCATGAAAAACACTTAAATTCTACGGAATCTCAAGAAAAAGTCTTAAACAATAATACTCACAATGAATGCAAAAATACAGAAAAGGTAGAGAAAATCCTATTCTATAAGACAAAAAAAGAGTATAATAATACTGTCATGGATGCTTTTAAACGTGGGGATTATTTTTATTATAAGATAAGCACACTTGAAATAAACGATGGTTCAAAGGAATGGATTTCGTGGGTAACAACAGCAGATTCGATTCTTGAAGCTACATTTACGGCACTAAAAAATGCAAAAGGCAGTCAGGTGATGCCCCGTGAATAATTTTAGTATTCAACTACCGTTAAATAAATCGCATTGCCTCATAAATGCCCGTGGCAATTATTATTACGTCGATTTCACGGAACACACCATTTCGAAAATAAGCCCAGAATTCGTAAATATGTACGATATCAAGGACATTGTGAATCTGAATTTATCAGTTAAAGAGTTGTTGAATTCACTTCCAGATTTCATAGAGGTGGATTAAATGGTTAATTCCGTATTTTTTAAAAAATTGAAAAGCCTGAATTTTACCGGTTTTCAGGGCTATATAGAAGGTGAGAAAGTGTTTGAAAAATTAAAAAACATAATAAAGAGGATTGCCGGCAAGAGAGAAAGGAAAAAATCTACAGGTGCTTAAAATGAATGATAAGCGCGAAGCGGTAAAAGTTCTGCAACCGGATGGCACAATCAAGATTTTGTTCCGGACAACTCATGAATCTGTGGGTATGAAACAAGAACCACAAAAAGATACAATTCAGGAAAAGCCACAAAATACTGATAGCCATGCTCAAAATATAAAAAAGCACGAGAAAGGGTCATCCATAGATGCGGGAAGATTCTTTAATCCTTGGAATCCAGGCTTTGCTGATATATTCGGAAAAAATTTGATTGGTAAAACCATGAATATAACACTGCTTAACGGTGAGATTTTAAGCGGAGTACTTCGTGGATTTGGGCAATATGATATTCTTCTGGAATCAGGTGGAAAGAATGTTATACTCATGAAGTCTGGAATAGTTAAAATCGAGGTGCAAAATGAGCCAGAAAATTAAAGATTTAAATTCTCCATTGCTCCGATTAAAAGGCAAATCGGTCAAAGCAACCATAATGGTAGCAGATTCAGCAAATTACTACTCTGGCACGTTAATCGATACCGATGGTGAATCTATACTTTTATCTACTTCCCAGGGACTGGTATACCTTCCATCTGGCTTTTTAATTGCGGTAGAGGTGCAGAAATGACATCAATTCTTAATTTTCCAGAACCCTGGCAATTTGTTTTAAAATCGTTGAAAGAAAGCCCGAAAACATTCCAGGAATTACTAAAACTTGGGATTTCAGAGCAAAAACTCAATGAGATACTTCAGTCAATGGAGCAGCTTAAAATAATTCGTGAAGGGCGGGGATTCTGCTATTTCTTGAAAAACAAAGAGGTGAAATAAATGTTAAAATCTCTATGTATTCCGGAGCAGAAAAGTCTCGATGACTTTAAAAGAATGCCCCCGATTTACAATCAATTTGAAGCATTGATTTCCAAGTTTCAATCGAAGTATGGCTTCGAAAAAAAACCTGATTGCCAGTCATTGTTTGAGTTCACATACGAACTACAGCATGGCAATCAAAGATTACGGAATATGAGTTTTGTAGGATTTTCCAGAGCATATAGAATATATTCAAAAATTAAACAAAAGGAGGCAATAAGATGATTAAAGAATTTTTAGAAATTGAACCGGTGGGTCCGGATGATTATCCCCCTGAAAAGCCGGATAATTCGAAGCCAGAACCAATTATCCCGCCATTGAGTCCGAATCCGGAACCATTCATACCGGATTATTTGCCAGACGATATATCGCCCGATTCCGATGACGGCGAGGAAAGTGAAATACGAGAGGTGTTAAAATGAGTTTGATAAAAAGAAAAGTCAAAACTATTGGACATAGGAAAATGAACAAGGAAGAGTTTGAGAGATTCTGGGGTGGAAGCAACGAAGTGTGCCAGATTGACACGGGCGGCGGTGACTATATAATCGTCGATAAGGTGGATTTTGATGTCAAAACCCAGAAATTAAAAGTTTTTGTGGGTGAAAAAGAAATCGGGATTTTGAGTTTATCCGAATTTGTGGAAAAAAAGAAAAATAATGAGAAGGTGAAATAAATGAAACTGAATGAATTAAAAGAATTCATAGAGAAGAATGTCGGTCCGGAAGTCGTGGTTTACAATACCTATGGCGAGTGCATTGAAGGATTTTTCAGTCCTGTTATTGATACTGCAGAAAAAAGCTGTAAGCTACTTTGCCCCAGATTCCTCGGCGATGTCCCATATTATGTTGATATGAATGATGTCAAAAGGGTCGTTTTGAAGGGGTCTGATTTCAGATCTAAAGTATCCGGCAATATTCAGAAATTCAAAATAATGAACATTGAACAGCTGGATGCGCTCCTAGTCTCCACGAAAAAGGGTATGACGGTCGAGCTCTTCGATAGGGAGAACAAACATTTGGCATATGGTGCGATTGAATATTATGGAGATATATTAGATATGTGGGGCATTTCGATTGTCGCACCCGACCCAAAATCCAGGCGCATGGGCGGTATAATCGTAAATACAGAAGATGTTAGGTTTATCAGCATTTTTGATATCAATGCGATTTTTGGGAACGGCACCACAATGGATGTTGATTAGAATGCCAAGGAAGATTGTTGATTGGAAGACAGAAAACGTATATCGTGACATAATTTTTGAACTCCCTGGAATCATGGAACGAAATGAGTGGCTACGATATATGTATCAGAATTTCCAGGAAGCAGAAGACCCTTCCGTAGCAAGCCCCTGGAGAAGTGCTATCCCGTATCGTGAAAATTCACATGTATCGAATCGCAAAAAATCACAGGAATTCACAAAATTAAGCCTTGTGGAAATGATGGATGAGAGTTGCCTTAGAAGGTTCTGGCTTACAAAGAGGGTGAAGGAAGAATATGAGTGATGAAGGCTTAAACGATTTAAAAAAGATATACGATAAACTTCTTTATCTTGCACAATTTCCAGGAAGCAATTCACAATCACCTGCCACACTGCTTAAATGGTATGAGGACTTAAGCACTTTTTACTCTCTAATGAAAAATTTTGCCAATACGCAATTATTGGATGAAAATCAAAATACCATGGAAAAATTCGAAGCACTGTTAAAAAGCTACCGTGGACCATCTGATTTTCAATATTTTATTCTAAAAGGCTATGATATATTATTCGAATTTTTGGAGGGGTTAGCCGGAATTTTCCATGCAAACGGCTTAATGAATTCCGAGCAGGGGAAGGCGATAATCCACGACATGATTAACAAATGCTTTGATTTTGTACAGAATAACAGGATTGACAACAACAGCTCTATATTTTTGTGGGAATGCCATTTGGACGGCTTAAATGCCCTGTTAATAGGCTTTGGCGAGAAGGCATATTCAACAGATTACCGATTGATTAAGGATCAGCTGGTAAAAATCGCAAATGAGCCAGGTTACAGTGAGGACCGTGAATTTTTATATGTAAAGGCACTGCGCCAGTATTTTGAGATTATGATTCAATGGCTTAATCAATGGGACCCGAACATACTCATCCCCCTGAATTTGTCAAAAAGCAGGTGATTTAAAATGCATACATTTTTAATGGATTTGAACAACGAGCGGCAACAAAAATTTAAGGAAGATTTTCCGGAATCTTTCAATGGCATACAGTTTAACCTTGATGTCTTTTTGTATTATTTTGGTTATTCTGAAAGCCTGTTTATCAAAAAGAGATACAAATTAGATTTAAAGGATAAGCGGGCACAGTTATTGCTAGAGGATTTTCCCGAAGCCATGGATGGTGAATTCTTGGATATTCAGGAATTATATGAGGCACTGGATCGGGATTTTTATCTCTTTGATAATAATCAACCGGATACGGATTTAGATGACTTGGGCGATAACGTGGATGTAATAGTCCGGTGGACGAAACAACGAATAAAAGAAAACAGAAATTGTAGTATGTTGTTCAGCGGGGAAACTGGCTCGGGAAAATCTTACTCTGCAATAGCATTGGCAGAGAAATTAGACCCTGGATTTAACGTGGACAGGATTGTGTTCAATGTAGAGGATTTTTTAAAATTGTCTACAAGCAATCTTCCGAAAGGAAGTGTAATAATCTTCGATGATGCGGGCGTCGGCGCGAGCAATAAGGAGTGGAATTCCTTAAGTGGTCGGATAATTGGAAAGTTTAGCCAGAACTCCCGTTATTTAAATTTGATAAATATCTACACTGTTCCTTCCCTCAACTATATCGAGAAGCAGTCAAGAGAGCTCATAAATCTATATTTCGAATCTACAAAAATCCAGGGGGATGCCAAGGTCTTTCATCCATTTAGAGTGTTCAGGGGGGCAGACACTCTCGGTTTTAAATATCCAAAATTATGGATTGGGAACATCCCGATTACGATAAGTAAGTTGCACTTTAATCTCGCATCCAGAGATTTGTTAGAGGCTTATGAAAATGCAAAACAAACTTATATGAATCGTGTTAATAAGGAATTTTTACATGAAATCCAGGAAGCACAAAGAGAGAAAAAGGAAAAATTGAATAAGAAAAATGGGACAGGTAAAGGTGACAATAAAAAGGAAACGAATAATGACATAATAAAAATTATAAAGTTGAAGATGAAGGGGCTTTCTGTGCGGGACATAGCAAAATCAACCGGCGTGCCAAGAAGCACCGTCCAGCGTGTAATATCAGAGATTAACAGTGATGATGATTTATGATTTATCCTGTATTAAAGTGTCCCATGGCATTATAACTTCATATATATGACAAAACCTTTAAAACTCTATTTCTGTGAATTATTTCATCTTAATAACCCGAAATATGCGTGGGACACTTGCAAAACCTTTAAAATCAATGATTTATTCCCATTTGGGATTGTGTCCCATTGGAATGTCTATTAATATTTAATTAAATTAGGCGTGCGTGGAAGCGTTCAAAAATGGGCATTTCGCCCGTCCCATATTTGTTTTTTTAAAGATCAGTTGCAAAATAAGTATAGGATACTATAAGAAAAACCTGCAAATCTTTTAAGGCACTGGTCTATTATCTATCCCCACCCACAAAAAACGCAATATAATTTAATATAAAGCGTTTGAATAAAAATAAAATTCGTGTTATACTGCATTTTCATGAGAATATCATAAAAGTATCACAAAATTATGCCATATGGATTATGTTCATGGATTGATACCAATTCTGGGATGTAGATGTTAATTATCATCTAATCGCTCGTGGGTGTTAAATACATACCGTTAAAACACATAGTAAGTCCCGACTATTAACTTACACCGTTAGTATAATTTAAAAACTTACTATGAATTAATTAATCAATCTCATGGGTGTTAAATACATACTGTTAAAACATACATGGACTACCGATTTATAATTCCATATAAGACTTTTATAAATTAACTCTATATGACCTTACAATCATTAACAGTGTGATAGGTTATGCCAGGCAATGCAAATATTTCTATTAAAAACACGGCTTTAAGCGGTTAAAAATGCCACAATGCCTTCCATAGCCTTAAATTCGCAGTTTAAGGCAGTTATTTTGCCTTAATGGTTAATTATGTATCCATTGCATTGAAATAATTAAAATAAGCCTATCTTATAAAAATAAATATGGATTTTGCCATTTTCTGAATAGGTTTTTAATTTCAAAATGATGTTAATAGGTTAAAGAAATTTACATTGACGTTCTGTATATAAAATGTCAATGTTTTTGCCATAAATATTATGGATTGTATGCCAATATCAATGTGAAAGTTTAATAAACATTGACGTATTTCTAAATATGTCAAGTATGGAAATTATAACACGCAATGAGATCAGAATCTTAAGACCTGATGGATACCATGCACTGAGGGAAGGTTCTAAGAAATTATCAAACCAGATATGGCTAGATGCTATGCTCCTTACCGGAATGAGATATGAGGAGCTGAGGAGATTGCAGCAATATCCTTCATGGTTTAAAGGCGGCTATATAGACATGCCAAAGGGGAATGGCAACAAAACTAAAAAATATGCAAGGCAGAGGGAGCGGACCATACACTTAAGCACTATGGGAAAAATCATACTGCCCATATTCCTGCAGGGGAAGGTTCTCCCATCCAGGCAATCCATGGATATTAATTTAAAGAGGTGGGCATGGAATGCACCAATGAATGATACTGATATTTCTGTGAAAACCTTTAGAAAGACATGGGAATCGTGGATGGTGTCTTCCTATCCTGGAATGAAAGCGGAAATATTTTTAAGCCAGGGGCATACTGAAATGATTTCATTGAATCATTATCTCAATATACCTTTTGATGATGTTGATAGGTTAAGGATGAAGCCGTATGTAGAAGGTTGGTACTAAAAAGAAAATGATAGAAGTGTTATTTATTTGATGATTTTTCAGGAATTACTCCAATAACCTCTTTGAATTTGTTTAGGACAATCTTGTTGACAATATATAGCTTTCCATCCTGCACCTCAATTGGTTCCATTTCTGACTTCTTTTCAACCCATGCCCAGTACCCATAAGGCAACTTGACGTATTTTAATTTTGTATACGGATTCCATTGTTCTTCCTGATATTCCAGTTTTAACATGAATATATATACATTGTTGACGTCTTCGGTCTTAAGTGCTATAGTTACATAAGCACAAATAATAAAAGCAGTGAAGAAAACGATTAGTTGTATTATAAGGAGTTCCAGCGACCTATATATATAGTATGTATAATACAGATAAACTGGCGTAATAGCTATAAACAGTATAAGAACTATGAGGCTAGCCCAATACCATTTATTACCTTTTATTTCATATCTGATCCTCTGGCTAGAGTCAGTTAGAATGATAAAATCCCGGTCATAGTTTTTCTTCAGCTTTTTACGTTTACTAATTGCTAAAAGTCCAAAAAACCAAGGTATAAAGCTATTTTTGTCATATTTAATCAAAATCTGGTTATCGTTCAATATGTGGTTTGGGTGCGATACTATGTGAAGGTTTGAATAGAACTCAGAAAAAGATGTAAAATCACAATTCCTACATTTATATAATCTCAGATAAACACCTTTTCTGTTGTGATAAGACTTTCTGATAGCACGAGTGAGTCCAATATAAAGCCCTATTAAGCTAAAAATAAAGATAACGCTCAATCCAGATGCGGGAGACTGGAAGTATGTAAGATAACCAAAACCAGTAAAACTATTTATCATAACTATGATGAATTGAAAAGTAAATGTCACGACAGCAAAAAATGAAGTATACTTGAAAATGCTAAATTCTGGATTGATGCTTGAGAAGAAATTCCTATCCTTATACAGCAACTCCTTTATTATTTCCTTTTTTGTTATATATTCGTTTTCATCCATAAAACAATAAGATAGGCTTCTCTATTAATTTTACTATCAACAATTTAAGGATCAATAGCTCTATAAAAATTTGTATTAAATCATGGTTACTCCAAAAATACTGAACACTTACTAATAACCAAAAACTCAATAGGTTGTTAGAAATATTATCATGTTAAAGATGCCTGATGATGAAAAAAAGATAATTATAGGAAAGCAATCGTATCTTAAAAACAAACAACTTTGCTGCCATATTTAACGTAAAAGGATGCCATTAACATCCAGTAAAGTAAGAAATGCCTTTATCTAACGCTAAAACAACTAATAATTTATATATCATTTACATATATTACAACGTGGAATCATTACTGGATATAAACTATAAGCCTGTGCTGAAATGGGCAGGCGGCAAGAGGCAATTATTAAATGATTTAATTAAATATATACCAAATAATTTTAATGAATACTATGAACCTTTTATAGGCGGTGGTTCATTTTTAATTAAACTATATTCCATGGACAAAATAAGCAATGCAGTAATATCTGATCTTAACACTGATTTATACAATCTATACGTTACCATAAAATCCAATCCGTATGCATTGATAAACGAATTAAAAGACATTGAATTTAAGAATAACTCTAAAGACTATTACAAAGCAAGGGAATTATTCAATTCAACAGGTAATCTTGTAAGTAGGTCCGCATTGTTGATATATTTAAACAAGCACTGCTACAATGGCTTATACCGTGTAAACTCACAGAATAAATTTAACGTACCATACGGAAAATATGCAAATCCAGGAATGCCTATAGAATCTGATATACTTGGGCTTTCAAACCTATTCCAGAAATGCACAATATTGAATGAGGATTTTGAAGAAGCTGTTAAGACTGCGTCAAAAGGCGATTTTGTTTATTTTGACCCGCCATATATGCCGGTGAATAAAACATCAAATTTTACAGGTTATACATCAAATGGCTTCTATGAGAAAGATCAGGAAAGGCTTTACAAGGTTTTTAAAAGGCTTTCCAGCAAGGGAGTGTATGTAATGGAAAGCAATTCTGATACAGATTTTATAAAAAATCTATACAAGGATTTCAATTTAATAGAAGTAACTGCCAGACGGAGCATTAATTCCATAGGGACTAAACGTGGGATAATCAGTGAATTAATAATAACAAATTACGGTGTTCAATAATGCCTGGGGGGTCTGGAACCAGGACAGGCACCGGACAGGAGTTAATGATTGAAAGCCTGCTGGAGTTTAACCACTATGATTATAAAAAGCAGGTATTTATTGGAAAGCAATTGTTCAACAACAGGTATAAGGCAGATTTTGTAGTAGATAATTCCATTATTGTAAGCCTGAAATGGCAGCAGGTGGCAGGGACTGCAGAGCAGAAGGTAATATATGAGATAGCTTCACTAATAAAAATAATAGAGAATGATAATTTTAAAAAAGCCTATGTGGTAATAGGCGGCAATGGCTTCTCGCAAAATGCAAAGGAGTATCTTTTCAGCCAGGAACATAGAAATATATTGAAACATGGGGATTTAGTTGAAAACATAGGTGTTGAGGACTTCATAGCAAGGTTGAACAACCATAACTTATAATTCTGTTATTTCCAGGTAAACTTCCATTCGCAGTTATTGTTCTCATAATATCTTTTCTGCTATATGCCCAGTAAGGTTTTTTTTCAGTAGGCAAGGTATAATTCTACCATGAAGCATATTTCGATTAAAATAAGGGCATTATGGAAGCGTATGACCGTATATAATCATATTATCTTTAACCGGTTTTAGACTATGGATGTCTTATAATTTTAAGGCATGGGTTTAAAAGCATGATCTGTATTTGTAATGGAAAAAACAAATCTAAATTATTATAAGAAAGAATATAATGTGTATTTTTGTAAGGGCATTAGACTTTTATATTGATGCGGAGGGTCGGATTTGAACCGGCGAACCCCTTTGGGAATAGATTTTGAGTCTATCACCTTTAGCCTGACTCGGTAACCTCCGCTTGCACTGATATTGCATCATATATTATAAATTTTATAATGAATGTTATTATTACTGTTTATGGAGCTATGCATTTCAATAGATGAAGATAACTGTAATGCACTGTATAATTCATTAATTCAGGACAATAATCAGGATATAGAAATGGAATGCACTAACAATAAACTTATAATAAAAATAATAAATGTAAAATTAAGTTCCATCTACAATCTTGTAGATGATATTATAAGGGACTATGAGACATATAAAAAAGTCGGTGAATTATAAAATTCACTCCTCAATTGTTAAATTGAGTTTTTCTGTCAGTTCCTTATATCTGTTTCTAATAGTTACCTCAGTAACACCGGCTACTTCAGCAATTGCCCTCTGGGTTCTTCTTTCCCCAGTGATGAGAGATGCTATATATATTGCAGCTGCTGCAACTCCTGTAGGCCCTTTTCCAGATGTCAGGTCATTGTCTATTGCCATTTTTAATATTTCCTCAGCCCTCTTCCTGGCTTCCATTGATAATCTAAGCTTGGAACAGAATCTGTTCACGTAGTCATCGGGTTTTGATGGGAGTATATTCAGTTTCAGGTATCTGGCCATAATTCTGTATGTCCTGCCTATTTCTTTCTTCTTTACCCTTGTAACAGATGCAATTTCATCCAGTGTCCTTGGAACATTTGTAATTCTGCATGCTGCATAAATTGATCCGGCTACGACTCCCTCTATGGACCTGCCCCTGATCATATTCTGCTTAACTGCTTTTCTGTAGATAACTGCAGATGTTTCACGGACATCATTGGGTATGCTCAGGTTTGAAGCCATTCTTTCCAGTTCCTGCAATGCCTGTGAAAGATTCCGCTCTGCTGCATTTGATACCTTTATTCTCTTCTGCCACTTTCTGAGCCTGTACAGCTGTGCCCTGTTTCTTGTTGGTATTGATTTCCCATATGAATCTTTGTTTTTCCATGAAATATCTGTGGATAATCCCTTGTCATGGATCGTGTATGTCATTGGAGAACCTGTCCTGGCCCTGCTTTCACTTTGTTCTGAGTCGAAAGCCCTCCATTCCGGCCCTTCATCAATATAACTGTCATCTATGACAAGGCCACAGTTGGAGCAAACTAATTCACCACGTTCATAATCTCTTACTAACTGTGAAGAACCGCACTCAGGACACTTGTCTATCTCATAAATATTTTTTTTCTTTTCTGTTGCCATTTTATCACCTTAACATTTAATATATACCTTCTGGATATTATCATCCTTGCTGGCTATATATGCGAGTGCATATGGACCTGATACAGGGCCTAATATTTTTGTTACTTTTCCTATAACGGCATCATATTCATTAACCAGTTTGTTATGGAGTCCGATACAGTCATTCACCCTCAATAATACCTCATTATTGAATTTATGTACTATTGTGCACTCAGTTTTCATATACACCTCTATATGCAAATTGAGTATATAAGCATTACGTAATATTATTAAAACTACCTGTTATGATATTAAAATATTCGTGTATAAACATGTATATTACGGCATTTACTTAATTGTTATACAGTTTATCAGTAAATTTTTATAGCCAATTTTAGCTCCAAAATATAATAAAACTTTAATACTTAATGTAATATCTATTTTAATATTTGGGTGTGTCTATGAAAACAGATGAAGTTAAGAATTGTCCTGAATGCGGGTCAATTCATTTGGTTAAGGATTATGACAGGGGTGAATTGACATGCTATGATTGTGGGATTGTTATAGAAGATTCCCTGATAGATCAGGGGCCTGAATGGCGTGCATTTGATTCTGAACAGGATGGGAAGAGGTCAAGGACCGGGTCACCTATGAGTTTTTTAAGCCACGACAAGGGGCTTGCTACAGAAATATCATGGTCAAATAAGGACTATTATGGAAAGCGGATTCCGCATAAAAACAGGTCGCAGATATACCGTGTAAGGAAATGGCATCAGAGGATAAGGGTTAGCAATGCTGCCGAAAGAAACCTGGCACTGGCGCTCCAGGTTTTAAATGAGGACGGGGCAAAACTTGGAATTCCGAAAGATATCAAAGAAAGTGCTGCACTGATTTATAGAAAGGCTGTTGAAAAAAACCTTATCAGGGGAAGGAGCATAGAAAGCATTGTATGCGCATCCATTTACGCATCCTGCAGGATGATCAATATACCCAGAACACTTGATGAAATTTCAAAGGTTTCCGAGGTCAATAAGAAAAAAATTGGAAAAGCTTACCGCCATCTTGCCAAGGAACTGGCACTTAATCTACAGCCAACAACTCCATATTCATATGTATCACAGTTTTGCAATAAACTGGACCTGGACAAGCAGGTTATAATGGACAGCGAGCATATAATCAGGCTTGCCGGAGAATCAGGTCTATCTACTGGAAAGGGGCCAACTGGCATAGCTGCTGCAGCCATATACATCGCAGCCATGAAAAACGGTAAACAGCGTACGCAGAAGGATGTTGCCCGTGTGTCCGGAGTTACCGAGGTAACCATCAGAAACCGTTACAAGGAAATTAGCAAAAAGCTCGGAATAGATGATGTAGATTAAAATCCTGACGTATCAAATTAAACTTTATTGTTTTATATAGAGGAAGTCCGGACTCCTATGGATATAAAAGCTGTATGGTCTATTATATTGTTATCGGGCCTGGTTGCATTTTCCCGAACAATAATGTTGCGTTTTATCAGTTCCACTGTTTCCAGCACATAAAAATTTAGCTTCTTCATGGCTATAACATTCTTTTCTGCCTGATTAAAATTGGGAGAGTAAGTAACAAGGTATCCTCCCGGCACGATATGTTTCTTCATATTTTCTACCGCATCCCATGGATCAGGTATATCAAGTATAGCAGCATCATATTTGCCAGGCAAATTATCTGACCTGATATCTCCATGAATGGTCTCCCAGTTATCCGGTAGCATAAATCTCTCCACGTTGCCCCTTGCAATATCTATAGTGCTTTTGTTTATATCCATTGTAACCAGTTTGCCTTTACTTCCTATTGCTTTCAGGATTGAGTAGCTTAAAGACCCTGTTCCAGCGCCAGCTTCAAGGATGCATGTACCGGGGAGTATTCCCGCAGCATGTATTATGTAAGATGTATCCAGTGGCAATACTGCCTGGGTATTTCTTCCGGAAATTTCATTAAAAAATTGAGAGTCTGGCTTCAATGCTATAAATTCTCTGTTTTTTAACCTTACAATGTCTCCAGGTTCGATAAATGAATTCTTTGGAAGGTTTATCCGATCTTTTCCAAAAAAGGCTATAAGGTTCTTTTCATCCAGAATCCCGGATATTTCCTCTGATTTTAATATTAACATTTATTATCACTTATTTCCTGCAAACCTCAATAAAATTCTTGAAAATTTCAGTTCCATGCTCAGTATTATTTACCTCAGGATGGAACTGGACTGCAAAAATATCTTTGGTTTTGTGGTAGAAAGCCTGCACCTTGCATGTATCAGATGAGGCACAGAGAACATATTCATCGGATAAATTCTTAATTTCGTCGTTATGGCTTTCCCAGGCGTTAATGGTTTCAGGTATGCCGGTAAATATTGATTCACTTTTAATAAATGTAACCTTCTTTTTTCCATACTCAGGATGAATTGCTTTGCTTACAGTTGCACCGGAATTAAGGGCGATAAATTGTGCTCCAACACATATGCCAAGGATGGGATAACTATGGGTTTCTATATATTGTTTTATATATCCAAGTTTCCCCACTTCGGAATCGATACTTGCAGGCCCTCCTGAAAGCACCAGCCCATCAAGCCCGTCCAGGCTTGTGTTATCAACTGTGTTAGGGTATATTTCGGAATCCACGCCAAATGACCTGATAACTCTCCACTCTCTATGGGTCCACTGGCCACCATTATCAATAACGCCTATCTTCATTTCTTGATAATACATTTCCAATATTTAAATTGCTGGCTACACTTTTTTTCATTTAAAAACCATCCGGTATAACGATAATATTAAATATTCCCTTTGATTTATTATATCGTGATTGGCATGAATGGGGAGCGTTATTTTTATTATCTTAAACTCATAAACAACCCGCCTGATAATTCTGTGGTAGAATATTACGTAGATCTATCTGCCCAGCTGGAAAATGATTATGAATTATCTGTAAGCCAGATTACAGAGCTGGAGTCACTGATTGGGAACTATATAAAAATGAAAGCCAATCCGCATATAAAGGTTATAAACGCAGTTACAGGCATAGAAGAGGATCCGCCAAGGACTAAAATAGACGATTTTGGTGGAAATGCAGTTTTCATAGGGAAAGAAATAAGGCATGGAATAGAATGGGATGTGTACGAGCCCAGAGCCAGCAACAATCTTTTCTTTAAAAAATGGTATTACAATGAGAGAATAGCATCCATACTTGACAAAACCCTTGAAAAGGCAATTCCACACAGAATACCGAATTATTTCGATATACCTCCATGGATATTCGGCAATTTTTCATACAGGGGCATAAGGTATGTGCCTTTAGCTGAAATAATCAACAATGCAATTGAACTGGAAATAATACCCAATAAATATTACCTGGTACAGAAAGGCATAAGCAGGGAATTCATAGATAACATAAATGACAGTAATATGTGGCTGTGAGTGCTTAAAGTTAAGTTTAAATATTTTAGTATTATACTAATAATCATGGAATATAATATTACCAGGAAAGAAAGGGATTGTATAGTAGCCATCCACGACAGTTCTGGCTTTCCATTAAGGTTATTCAATATAGCTGAAATATTAAATATCAAACCTCCTACAGCATACGAACTGATTAAGCGGTTAGAATCAAAGGAAATTATAGAGAGAAAAAACGGGGTTATCTATCTAACACCATATGGCAACACAATTTACAGTGAAATAATTATGGCACACAGGACACTGGAAGTAATGCTTACCAAAAGTGGCGTAAATTCCGACAGGGCATGTGAACAGATAGAAAAAATAGATTACCTCATGGATGACACATCAATACAGAAGCTTTTCACAAGTCTTGGAAACCCACAGACGTGCCCCCACGGGAAACCGGTAAAATCTAACTGATCATTTAAAGATCTTCCTGATTTCAGGTGATAAAAGAAGAGACCCTATAGCGAGAATTTTTTCTTTCTCTACATTGATGACAGACATGGACGCGTGCCTTATATCCAGCCCAAAGCTTTCTATTTCACCCAGTTTCAGGTAGTTTGCCAGCACGCATCTTATAGGAAAAGAATGGCTTACCACTATGTAGTTTCCAGTATACGAATTTATAAGGTCAATCATTCTGCTGGTCTGGGATTCGAAGGATTCCATACCAAGTTCATCGCGGGATTTGTCAGGTATGTCCACTATCCTTTTGCCATTATACTCCCCAAAATCTGATTCAATGGCCCTGTTATCGGTCTTAATTTCAAGATTCAGGTATTGATTAATTATATTGGCTGTTTCTACCGCACGCAAAATAGGGCTTGATATTATTCCATCAAACTTTAGCCCATTAAGCTGCTCTCCAGTAAATCTGGCCTGTTCAATCCCTTCTTCTGTTAATCTATACCTATTAAGCTCACTGGAAAGTATCCCGTTTCTATTTGTATAGCTTTCCCCGTGCCTTATAAGTATAACATACTTCATAGCCAATATATTATTAAATGGTTTATAATTCTATTGAAATTTTGATATATAATCCGGTTCATATATGTATAATGATGGCCTGAAAAATCCTTTTTGCTATCAAATTAAAACTACTGGAAACTAAAATATGGCGGGCTATCAGTTCCAAACTGAGAGACAATACATGGTATTGAATTCCCATAACTCCGATTTTAATGTTTGCCAGGCTTACATATAATATTCAGTATTAGAACCTAAATAGCCGTAGGCGCATATAGAAACATAAATTAATGAATAAGTTTTTATCTTCTGGAGCTACATATTCATAAAATATTGTAATTTTAAAATCGATAGATTGATTTATAAAAATGCCATGACAGATTATGAATAAACTTGCAAATGAAAATAGCCCATACCTGCTGGAACATTCAAATAATCCTGTTGACTGGAATCCATGGTCTGATGAAGCCTTTAACCTGGCTAAAAAAGAGGATAAGCCTGTATTTCTCAGTATAGGTTATTCCAGCTGCCACTGGTGCCATGTTATGGAGCAGGAGAGCTTCACTGACCCTGAAGTCGCTAAAAGGATGAACAGTACATTTGTATGCATAAAGGTCGACCGGGAGGAAATGCCCGATGTGGATAGCCTCTATATGACATTTAGCCAGGTAATGACAGGGACAGGCGGATGGCCACTGAATGTGATACTCACTCCTGATAGAAAACCAATTTTTGCATTTACCTATATACCGAGGGTTTCCAGAAATAACATGATAGGCATAATGGAATTAGCAGAAAATATTGACTATCTGTGGAAGAATAAGAGGGGCGAAATGGAAAAAAATGGCGATGAAGCCATATCAAGGTTAAGGAACATGGAGAGGAAAGAAGAAAACAATTCTCCTGTGGATTATAAAAAAGCCATAGAAGCTACCTATGAGTCACTTAAAAGAAATTATGACAGTGAATACGGAGGATTCGGGAACGCACCGAAGTTTCCTTCATTCCATAATATTATTTTCCTGCTGAACTATTATAAAGCACATGGAAAAGAGGAAGCCCTGGAAATGGTGAAACATTCACTGCGCATGATGTATATAGGGGGCATGTATGACCATGTTGGAGGTGGATTCCATAGATATTCAACCGATCCATTCTTCCGAATCCCGCACTTCGAAAAGATGACATATGACCAGGCAATGGCAATAATTGCATATTCATATGCATATGATGTTACCGGTGATACTTTCTACAAAAATGTTGTCTATGAAATATATAAATTCCTGAAACAGGAAATGTTTTCAAGGGGATTTTATACAGCTATGGATGCGGATTCTGAAGGCCAGGAAGGAAAGTATTATACATGGACATATGAAGAGCTGGTAGAAAATGCAGGAAAGAAATTTGTTTATGACTTCAATATACTGCCAGAAGGCAATTTCTACGATGCAAATTCCCGCCAGACAGGGCGAAATATACTGTATATGGGCAGGGATATACAGGGTGATCCAACAACACTCTATAAAAACGAGCTTGAAGCATTGAAGAAAAGCAGGGAAAAAAGGATAAAACCATTAACAGATGATAAAATTCTAACCGATATAAACGGCCTTGTGATAAAAGCACTTTCCATAGCTTCCATGATTTTTAATGATAAAGACATGCTCAACACTGCTGAAGGGTCAGCCGATTTTATCATGAACGATATGTATACAGATAAAAAGCTGATGCACTCCTACCGGAATGGAAAATCATCTATTAATGGCATGCTTGATGACTATTCATTTATGGTTTCTGGCCTCCTATCATTATACGAAGCATCCTTAAATGACATATATCTTGACTATGCCCGCGATCTCCAGAAAACAATTATGGATACATTTTATGATAAAACCTCTGGTGGTTTCTATAACGGCATGGGAAACCTGCTTGTAAGGCTTAAGGAATCCTATGACAATGCCATACCATCCGGTTTTTCCTTTGAGATCGGCAACATGATTGTTTTTAACTATATTGATGATAAATATAGGGTGGAACTGGAGAAATCAATCAATGCCGTATCAAAGGACATAGAAATGCAACCCATGTTCTTTACATATACAATTTCGAATTTCTTTAATATGGTTGATTTCTATAAGGTTTCTACTTCATCTCCAGAAGTTATGGAATACCTGCAACAGCACTATCCCTATAACTACTTCTTCCTGAAAGACGGCAGTAATGAAATCTCCGTATGCGATACCAATAAATGTTATATCGTTAAGAATATGGATGAACTGAAAAAGCTAATCAAGTGTTAAATAGCCTGTAGTAATATGAAATATTATGAAATGTATCCTATGCGGTGAAAATGAGGCGTATAAACTTGGACTATGCAGGAGTTGCCTTTCCGATAAAATCCACCTTAAATCAGATAATATGGACCTTACTGTGTGCCCTAAATGTGGTGCAGTGAGGCTTAATAAAAAATGGCATTACGACAATGCTGATAAATACATAATTAAAAGTGCCACTTCACATGTAATTATGGATAAGGAAGATAAGATATCCAGTGTAACATCATACAATATAGGTGAAAATGAGATATCCATGGAGTTAGTAGTGGAAGACAGGAATCTCGGTGACGTGGAGAAGGAAATATCTATAAACCTTAAAACTTATAAGGAAAGCTGCCCGGTTTGCAACAAGGTTACAGGATCCTATTACGAATCTGTGATACAGTTAAGGACTTATACAACTGCATACGGGAAGATACTTGAAGAGGCAAAGGATACGATAGTTAAATTTATGAAAAACCTCAACAAACACGATCCAAACTCCTTTATCTCCAGAATTGACACATTAAAAGAAGGTCTTGATATATACCTCGGTAAAAAAGAGGATGCTGTAAAGATTGACAAGCTGATGGAACTTGATTATTTTTGCAATATGAAAATAACAAAATCACTTGCCGGGCGAAAGGATAGCAAAGACCTATTCCGGTACACTCATCTTGTACGTATACTGGACCTTCAGAAAGGTTCTGTGGTATATAATAAAGCATATTATATGGTCAAGAATATCAAGCCAAATACAATAGAGCTTCTGGATATACACAATGGCAGTACTTTAACAGTAAGTTCAAAGGAATTCTTCCGGGCTACATACAGAATAGTAATGAAAGAACCGGAAGCAACTAAATTTATAGTTTTATCGAGTACAGATAATGAATCACAGCTTATGAATTCCAGAACATTTGAAATTATTACATTCCGCAGCCCTTTTAAGCAGAAAGAAGTAAACCTCTACAAATACGAAGGCGTATTCTATCCCCTGTGAAAAACATTTTAAAGCTCTTGCGATACGCTTCCATGGAAATAAAATCAGAATGGGGGCACTTAAACAGGGTTATAATGCACAGGCCAGGAACAGAAATAACATATGCAATGCTGGCACCTAAACCATTTTTATTTGAGCGACCGTTTAACTATTCCATTGCAAATAAAGAACACCAGAATCTTGAAGATACTCTGAGGGAAAATGGTGTAAAAGTTGACCTTCTTGAAAATTTAATCGTTGACGAAGCAGAAAAAAAAGCGTCATTCCGCCAAAAACTGGAAGAAAAAATAATGGCGCTGGTAAATTTTTACGGTACAATGGAATCAGTAGAGGAGGCAAAAAAAGACATGGAAAAGAATATAAAATATGTTGACCCGCTTTCCCTGTTCCAGGCATTGATAATGGAGCCATCAATAGACCTTAAAGAGTACGTTCCCGGAATACAGTATCCAAGGGTTTATTCCAACCTCCCACTTGCCAATCTTTATTTCATGCGTGACCAGCAGGCTGTATCATCCGGAGTACTTTTAGGAAAAATGAAAATGCAGCAGAGGAGAAAAGAAACTGATATCACATCATTCGTATTCAGTGAAATCCTTGGGGCGAAAACCAAAAAAATTACAGAGGGGTATTTTGAAGGTGGGGATTTCATACCCTGTGGGGATTTTTGCCTAATAGGTACGGGAAACAGGACAGATGAAACAGGTGCAATGGAAGCAATCAATTCAGGAATTTTCAATTTTCCCACGGTAGCAATTATCACCAATCCTTTATACGATTTTATGGACGGGCATGATGTAATGGTCAATATGCATCTGGATACTTATTTCAATATACCTGCAAAGGGAATGGCTATCACATCCGTTGAGCTTGCCAGGGTAGCCCGGGCAAAGATATATACAAGGGATAGGGAAGGGCATTATGCACAGGAAACAGAAACAACGCTTTATGATTTCCTGAAAGGGGAAGGCTATGAATTTATTAATCTTGGTATAAGTGAGCAGCTTTCATACTCTTCCAATTTTTTGACGCTGTCTGATAGGAAAATAGTGGCAATTGACTCTTCAAAAGTAATAAAAAAGCTCCTTGCAGAGAATGTTTTTGACACTGATACACGCCAGAAAATAATAAAAGATATGGAATTGAAAAGTGGAAAAATGTTCCCGGACAGCGATGCAATGGCAAAAAGCGGGATAGATGTGATAAAAATAGACCTAAGTGAAATAACAGGCGGCTATGGCGGAGCCCATTGCATGACCTCAGCAATTGATAGAACATAATTTTAATTTATAATTTTATGGCTTCAATTCCGGGAAATGTATCTATTCCTGCAATAATGTTTATCCCATATTTAGAAAACATTATAAATTTATAAGCAATAAAGTATTTCACTAGTAGATTAAGCTCAATTAATAAGAGGGATTTAATGGCAGATAGAAGAAGGTCAACTACAAAGGATAAATGGAAGGAGAAATCGTGGTACACAATCGTCGCTCCATCATATTTTGGAGAAAAGGAAATCGGGTTAAGCCCCAGTGCTGACCCTAAGTATATGATAAATAGGACTATAGCGGTTCCTGTATCAACTTTTACCGGAAATTTTAAGAAAGCTAGCTCTATGGTTTTATTCCAGATAGACAACTGTGAAGGCAAAAGATGCACTACTAAATTCATAGGGCACGAAGTCAGCGATGATACGATAAGAAGAATGGTAAGGAGAAGGAGAGAAAGGCTTGACATAGTCACAGATGTAAAAACCAGTGATCTTTACAACGTGGCAGTTAAGCTGGTTCTTGTTGCTGACCAGAAACTTACAGGTACAAAGAGGTCTGAAATCAGGTCTACAGCAGTAGATTATATACTTAACAAGGCTAAGGAAATGGATCTAGGGACATTTGCAAATTATGTCATAGGAGATGCTGTCTACGGTGATTTTGTCAATTCATTGAAGGATGTTTATCCTATTAAAAAAATAGAAGTAAGGAAAACCGAGATTGGAAAGCGCGATGAAGTACCGGATAAGGAACAGGAACCTGTAGAAGCTGTTCCAAATTGATATTTTCATAAGCCGGGGTGGCTCAGTTGGTAGAGCGTCGGACTCATAAGTGAAAAACTGAGATATCCGAAGGCCTCGGGTTCAATCCCCGACCCCGGCATGTTAATAAAAATTGAATTCGTTTTCTATAATAACATTAAAAAATTTCTGGACATGAAATAGTTTGAATAATATATTTGTACTTTTAAAATCCAGATGCATTGTTAAATTACCATAGTTTTGCGATTTAATTGTTTATTGTATCCGGTTATTATCCTTTCAAGAAATTCATTTTCTGTTTTATTCGGCCTTGGTGTCAATAATACATAAAATTTTCGTGGTTTTATAGCACTTCTGTGCAGATATTCATAGGGAACTAGCTGTAATCATTATACGGGAGAAAAATGTGTTAATCTGCTATTTTAGTTAAATTAAAAATTTGTAGTTAAAAAAATATTATTCAATTGGATTAAAAAATATCTGGAGGATTATTTGGACCCTCCCTTTCTCAACATTATTGCTACTGCTGTACCAATAACTGCCAGTGCCACAACAATACCGACTATTATGTATATGTCTGTGTTTGAAATGGATGTTGAAACTTTTGAGAATTTAGCAGTCTCAGAAGTTGAATGCCCACTTACAGTGAAAGTTCCCTTGACTGCATGATATGCACTGTCCGTTGAGCTAGCAGTGTACGCGTAAGATCCATTCAACAGGCTCACCGTGTAGGTTGTTCCTGTCAATGGCCCTGATGAAGCCATGGAGGTTATGTTCAGATACCAGGTTGTTCCAGATGGCAATCCCGTTTCCTTGAATGTTACCGGATACACTATGAGCACGGCTGTAACCAACACGGTTATGTTATTTCCATTAACTGTTTCAGTTCCCGTAGATGGAGTGGCACTGTAGTCAGCTGGAACTATTATAGAGAATGGATACGATGCATTTGTCATAGTAAAATTGACAGATGATGAGATGGTTGTTGTGGTTATCCCATCCAGTGTAACACCCCATTGTGTTCCAGATGCAAGCCCTGATTCATTGAATGCCACGGTGTAGGTAGCCTGATTTGGTGCTGCAAATGTAATTCCCTGGTATGCAATTTCCCCGTTAACTATTATACTTCCGGTTGATGGAAATATCTTGTCAGCAGTGCTGGAAGCAACTGAGAAGGCATAGGTGCCATTTGGTTCAGAGAACGAGATAGTAGGAACGGTAGATGATAGTAATACGCCATTCAGTGTGACATTCCATTGTGTTCCAGATGGCAGCCCTGCTTCTGTAAATGTAACTCCATACATCGCAGCAGTTATGGACTGTGGCTCGAGAGGTGCAGTTATTGTATCAGACTGAAGGGTAACGGCGGTTTGAGCCAGTGCGAGTCCGGTCATGCTGGAACCGGTAGCAATTGTAATTGCTGTCTGTGAAAGTATTGTTCCATAAAATGTTGCACCTGTTCCTATTGTCGCTCCGCTTGCAACCTGCCAGAATATGTTCTGGGGCTGTGCTCCACCACTTAGAATAATATGTGCTCCGTTACCGAATGTAAGTCCGCCTGATATCTGGAAAATCCAGACTGAGCTTGAGTTCCCGGTGAGTGTTATACTTGTTGATATGGATACTCCAGTTCCCCATTTATATAATCCAGGTACAAGTGTCATACCGTTTAAATCCCCTGCTCCGAGGTTTACATAATTTGGATTGGTTCTTCCAGCTGCATTAGTATACGCTGTCTGCATATCGCCCACAGCAGTTGTTAGTGTTGAAGGAGTAGGCGATGCATATGTGGCTGCGTATACATTTCCGGTAACCATTGAGGACGTGGAAAACTGCCCTGATGAATTCATTGTTAATGATAAACCTGTTATGTAAGTGCTACTCGCGGGGCTAACACCTATGTTACCTACAATAGAAGTTGTTCCTGTGTTAGATATTCCAGTTTTTGCCAGAATTGCGTAATTGCCTGCTGTCCCGAGGTTCACTGGAGATATAGATACAGGGGCCAGTTTTGTAAATGATACGTTAACTGTAATTGCTGCTCCGTTGACAGTTACCGGGCTTGCAGGCGACACTGATTTCACACTAAATCCTGATACGTTCCCGATTGTGTAGGAATATATGTTATTTACTTCTGAGAAAACGATTGAGCTTGATGTCGATGTTCTTGATGTGCCATTCAATACTACGTTCCATTGTGTTCCTGATGTCAATCCTGTTTCATTGAATGAAACATTGTATGAACCGGATAAAAAAGGTGCTGCAGAAACGCCTGAATTGCCAGAATTTTGTGACTGACCCAGGAATAGCATACTTGATGACAAAATTAGTATAATTGATATAAGAATAACCAGAGTTATTTTTATTGTATGTTTTTTATACATATTACTATAATATATACATCTATATAAATGCAATAGGCTGGTTTTTTATACAGTTAGCTTAAATAACGGGGTGTATTGCCCATAAAAACACTCAATTAAAATGGTTAGGCATTACATTGGAGACGATATCTTTTGCTAATCCCTACATAACTTTTTAATCAAGAATTAGTATTAAAAAACGGAACAAAACATGGTAAAAACACTCAATGAAATGTTTTAGTGGTAGTTTATTTACAGGTACCTGTAAATTAAAATAAGCTTTTCTGGTGCTATTATAACAGATAAATTTCACGGGCAACGTAGAAGATGGACTATGAATAGGAATACCTATATTTTATATTAACTGTATCATTTCATCCTTATATTGCAAAAAGCGGATCTGAAGTATTCAAATATGGAGATAATTTTCTGTTTTTTAAGTTAAGTAAACCTTTGCAGGAATGCGATTGCCGGGATTTGGACCCGGGTTAGTGGCTTGGGAAGCCACTGTGATACCAGGCTACACCACAATCGCTCCAGTGTGTATTGTTTAACAATATATAAATTTATAATATTTTAATCTGCCTTCTTCTAGCCAGGTCTACCACAGCAAGCCCCATAGAAGTTGGCTCATAGTTTTTGTCCATTAACCCCATGTCGTATAACTTTGCGCATTTTTCACGGTTTTCTTTTCTTAGCCGTTTTAATACCAGGAGTTTCAGGCATTCTACCTGCAAATATTTTATATATTCCTTTTCTGTCATATCCTTGAGGATGTAATGCCCTTTATTTGTTAATTCATAATAGGTATGGTGTTTATGCACTTCATTTGTTTTCTTCAGTTTAGCCTGAGTTCTCTTTACCGATGAACCGCTATACTTTTCCAGCAATTCCATAGAATAAAGCCTTTCTATATATATCTCAACATTTTCCTGTGGTATGCTGGTATAAATCTTTACATTTTTTGCATAATCAAGTTTTGCCAGCTGGAAATGCTCCAGAACCATAAGCATCTGATGGTCCATTGCCAGTTTTTTCTTAATCTCTGCATCCTCCATATATTTTTTATAATGTTATCATAATATAAAAATTAAATCGTTACAGGATACGTGTTATCAATACTCATTGTATAGGTATCGAAGCAAACATTAAACTACATCCTAGTGATTTCAATCTGGTGTTTATATGGAAAATTTAGATCCGTTTGATATTGCGCTGGAACAGCTTAACAAGGCTGCTAAAGTTATGAAGCTTGATAAGGCAAGCATCGATGTTTTGAGTTCTCCCAGGGAGATCCTTCAGGTGAGCATACCTGTGAAGATGGATAATGGAACAACTGAAGTTTTTACCGGGTTCAGGGTACATTATAATAATGCCAGGGGGCCTATGAAAGGAGGAATCAGATATTATATTAAAGAAAACCTTTCTGAAGTAAAGGCTCTATCAGCATGGATGACATGGAAAACAGCACTTCTCGGGCTTCCATTCGGTGGTGCAAAGGGTGGTATAATATGCGACCCGAAGAAAATGAGCAAGATGGAACTGGAAAGATTGAGCAGAGGGTATATCGATGCCATAGCAAACTTCATCGGCCCTGAAATAGATGTTCCGGCTCCAGATGTTTATACAACACCCCAGATAATGGGCTGGATGATGGATGAGTACGAAAAAATAGTCAGGCATTCAGCTCCAGGAGTTATCACAGGAAAACCATTGACAATAGGCGGGTCTCTTGGAAGAGGAGATGCCACAGCCAAAGGTGGAATGTATGTATTAAGAGAAGGTGCAAAATACAAGGGCATAGACCTTACAAAGGCAAAATTTGCCGTGCAGGGTTTCGGAAATGCAGGCCAGTTTGCTGTTAAATTCGTAAAGGAAATGTTTGGCGCAAAGGTTGTTGCAGTTTCTGACTCAAGTGGCGGAATTTACAAGGAAAGTGGCATAGACTATGCAGAACTTCTTGCACATAAAGAAAAACACGGATCAGTAGAAAACTTCCCCGGGTCAAAGAACATATCAAATGAAGAATTATTAGAATCTGATGTTGATGTATTGATACCCTCAGCAATAGAAGACCAGCTAACCGGCGCGAATGCATCGAAAGTAAAGGCAAAAATCGTGCTGGAACTTGCAAATGGGCCATCAACACCGGAAGCTGATGAAATATTCTACAAAAACAATGTGTTGCTGTTACCTGATTTCCTATCCAATGCAGGTGGTGTCACAGTATCATATTTCGAATGGGTTCAGAATATAACCGGAGACTACTGGACAGAGGATGTTGTATACAGCAAGCTGGATGAGAAGATGACATTTGCAACAAAAGATGTACTGGCAACCCATGAAAAATACCAGACTGACCCCAGGACAGCTGCATATATAATAGCCATACAGAGAGTACTCGACGCTATGAAAGCCAGAGGACTCTTAAACTAATTTTTTATTTTTGTTTTTTCAAAAAGAATATTTATAACATACTAATCAATGTCATGATTATATGACTAGAATGAACATTTCTGTAAAGAATCTCAGGGACGTAGTAGATATGCTCGGTACCGTTGTAACTGAAGCTAAATTTAAAATAGGCCAGCAGGGCATATCTGTAAATGCTGTGGACCCTGCACATGTAGCCATGGTTTCACTGGAAATTCCGAAGGGCATTCTCCTGGAATATGATGTGGAAAGTGAGGAGGAATTATCACTTGACCTTGAAAAGGTAAAAGGTATTTTAAAACTTGCATCGGGCAATGATTCCTTCATAATAACAAAAGATAAGGAAAAATTAAGATTTGAGATAGGCAATATAATTAAAAGCATATCACTTCTTGACAATAGCCAGATAAGTACACCAAGAGTTCCGCAAATTGTTGCAGAGGATTATATTGTAATAAACAAAGGAGACCTTGAAAAGGGGTTAAAGGCTGCTGAAGATGTATCGGATGCCATAAGGTTTACAATGAACCCTGATAGCTTTTCCGCCAAATCAATGTCAGATGCAGATGAGAGTGAAATGATATTGCCCGGTGACAAGCTGAAAGAAATACAGTGCCACGAGTCTATAAAATCATCGTATCCCCTGGAATACCTCCTGAAGTTTATGAGATCAATATCTCCAAATGAGGAAGTAAAACTTTCCTTCAAAAGTGATTATCCACTTACAATTGAATTCAATCTAGGTTCAGAATCGGCGGACAGAATAAAAGGAAGATTTTTGCTTGCCCCAAGAATGGAATCATAAAGCGGGCACGAGGGGATTTGGACCCCTGATTTACAGCTTAGGAGGCTGTTGCCCTATCCATGCTAGGCCACGTGCCCATTTCATAGGTAATTAAACAAAAGCATTTAATTTTTTTTAATTGTCATGATGAAATAAATATTTTCATATCCTGATTTTCGAACTTTCTGGAATAACATCAGGATAATTATCCGGTATTGTTATTTTTACAAATTAAAACATTAAGTTTCATTGAAGCCGCAGCAAATCTTAATGGGAAAGACCTTCTGCAATCTATGACCCATGAAACGCACAAATATCAATAATTTCCGGGCAGTTAGAAAAGAATAATAATATTCTGAATCATAATATTAAATAAAGCCCGTTGAATGCATCGTTATCCATTTCAGCATAGGAATTTTTTTAAGGCTAAATACTATATACACATTATAATGACAGATAATAATGGATTTTTAAGGTTAAAGTGGGCAAGAGACCATATGCCAGTTTGTGCTAATATACGTGAAAGATTTCTTAAGGAAAAACCATTCAAGGGAATAAAAATTGCGATGGCACTGCATGTGGAAGCGAAAACAGGGATATTTGCACTTTTGCTTACAGAAGGTGGTGCTGAAGTCCGTTTAGCCTCATGCAATCCCCTCAGTTCAGATGACAGTGTTGTCCAATCATTAAGCAAAGATTATAATTATATGGTTTATGCTAAAAAGGGAGAATCTGAAAAAGAATACTATGAAAATATTAATAAAACTATTGAAGCTGCACCTGATATTATCATAGATGATGGTGGAGACCTTACAAACCTTGTTGCCTCAAAACCGGAACTGGTAAAAAAAGTGATTGGTGGCAATGAAGAGACAACTACCGGTGTGGTAAGGCTTAAGGCTATGGAAAAAGCAGGAGCTTTAAAATTCCCAATGTTTGACGTCAATGATGCGCAGATGAAACACTTTTTCGACAACAGATACGGTTCAGGGCAAAGTGCACTGGATGGATTTATGAATGCAACAAATATCCTCATAGCAGGAAAAAATGCACTTGTAGCCGGATATGGGTATGTAGGCAAGGGAGTAGCCATGAGGTTAAAGGGCATGGGTGCGAGGGTTACTGTAACAGAAGTGGACCCTGTGAAAGCAATTGAAGCTGTTATGGATGGATTTACAGTAGATACAATGAACAGCGCTATAAGATACTGTGATCTCATATTCACAGCTACGGGCATGAAAAATGTGGTGAGCTATGATGATATGCTGGTTGCAAAGAAAGGCATAATAATGGGAAATGTAGGGCATTTTAACAATGAAATAGATTACTCCTCACTTGAAAAGAAAAATATAGGAAAAACACCTGTGAGAAATCTTGTTACAGAATATAAACTTGAAAATGGCAATACAGTGAATTTAATATCTGATGGAAGATTGCTTAACCTTGCAGCAGGGCAGGGGCATCCAGTTGAAATTATGGATTTAAGCTTTGCACTTCAGGCTCTGACAGCTGAATATATTGTGAAAAATAAGGGAAAACTATCAAACAAAGTTTATCCTGTGCCGGCGGAAATAGATACAGAGGTTGCAAAAATAGCACTGGAATCACTTAATTTTAAAATAGATACATACACAGAGGAGCAGCTAAAATACCTGGATAGCTATCAGGAAGGTACATAAATTTTTATATAATTTACTTATCAATAGCCATGAAAATAGCGTCCGTAACTATAGATAATAAAAACCATCTTGCACTGTACAGAGAAGGAAAGTTAGCACTTCTGGATGATTATGGCATAAAGGCAACATCAGTTGCCGAACTTTCACATGATGATTTTGCAAAATTAAAAGATATAAACAGGTTTCAAGATTATACATTTTCATATAATTCTATTATTGATCAGAAATCAAGTCTGTTATGCATTGGCCTTAACTATAAAAGCCATGTATCGGAGCACGCTGGAGGGAAAATACCTGAAACGCCAGTGGTATTCTCAAAAGCAAATAATGCATTTACCGGAAATCATTCTATTGTTCAAACAGGGAATGGAATGCATATGGATTATGAGGGAGAACTCTGCGTAATGATCGGAAAAACAGCCAGGAATGTTGGCGAAGCAAATGCCCTTAACTATGTGCTGGGTTATTTCATAGGCAACGATGTCAGTTCACGGCTAATGCAGTACAAAACAACGCAGTTCTTCCTTGGCAAGAGCTTTGATAATTTTTATCCCAATGGGCCATATATTTCAATAGGAGAAATAAACGACCCGCAGAACTTAACAATTCAAACAAGAGTAAACGGTGAGTTGAGGCAGGATTCAAATACAGGGCTTATGATATTCCCTGTAAATAAGCTGATAAGCTATATTTCACAATTTATGACCCTGAGACCAGGAGACTGCATTTCTACGGGAACACCGGCCGGAGTAATAATGGGAATGCCTGAATCTAACCAAAAATGGCTTGGAAAGGGCGATAAGGTGGAAGTTCAGATTACTGGATTGGGGAAACTGGAAACTACATTTGAATAAGATGCAGTATACACTTATACTTAAGCCATCTTTGAGTGCGAGGCGTAAAATTACCGCAAAGAAAAAGCGCCTGGAGAAATTATATGGCTATACAGGGTCACTGAGCAACAAGGGTGTACATATAACAATGGCATATCTAAGAAACTCCAGATTTCTTGATGTAAACCCCATAATAACACTTTGTGGAAAAACAGCACCATTTACATATGAGATGGGGGAAGTTGGTTATTTCGAAAAGGTCAGGAAGGGAAAAATTTCCTATATTGTTTTTTTAAATGTAATACCATCCCCGGAAATGTACGAATTCCATGAAGGACTTATAAAAGCACTGGGGGATAATACCACAGAAGCCGGGAAATTCATTCCCCACATTACACTTATCAGAAAAAATGTAAACGAAAATAATCTTAATGAAATAGTAAAATTCTGTGAAAACTTAAAAATTGACTGTAAATTTTTATCCACCTATTTGATTCTTGGAAAGCGTTCATCAGAATATTCCCGGTGGCATTTTGAGCACATTGATTTCCACAAAATTTAAAAGGAATTTACAATAACAACCTATGAAAAAAATTATTCTCATAATAATGGATGGGTTAGGAGACCGACCCAATAAGGAACTGGATGGCCTGACAGCACTTCAGGCGGCTAACAGGCCGAATTTAAATTATTTATCTTCACATGGAACTACCGGGTTGATGTCTCCTGTAGCATCAGGCATCAGAGCCGGTTCGGATACTTCCCACCTCTCAATTCTGGGATATGACCCCAATAAATATTACACTGGCCGTGGGCCATTTGAAGCCCTTGGTGTTGGATTGGAATTGAAACCGGGAGATATAGCATTCAGGGCAAATTATGCATCAATTATAGATGGAAAAATTGTTGACAGGCGTGCAGGAAGAATCCAGAACACTGCAGAACTTTCCAGCGCACTTGAAACAGAAATAGATGGGGTAAAATTCATCGTAAAATCCGGGGTTGAGCACAGGGCAGCAGTAGTTATGAGGGGCCCGAACCTCTCCGATAAAGTTTCAGAAACCGATCCCCATTCAGTAGATTCTTCACCAATGGATACAGAACCGCTCGCACCGGAAGCTAATTTTACATCGGCAGTAATAAATAAATTTCTGGAAAGGTCAAGAAAAATACTTGCTAGCCATCCATTAAACCGGAAATTAATATCCGAAGGCAAACTGCCTGCAAATGAAATTATGCTCAGGGGAGTAGGAAAAATGCCGGCTATACCATCATTCCACGAAAAATATGGCATGAAAGCTGCATGCATCTCCGGGACTCCATTGATCAGGGGAATTGCGGGGCTTGCAGGTTTTGATGTATTAAGTGTTGAGGGAATGAACGGGAGGGTCGACACAAACTATGAAAATATCATTTCTTCTGCTATTAAATCTCTGGAAAAATACGATTTTATACTTATTAACTTCAAGGGAACAGACATAGCCGGACATGACAGGAAACCACGGCTCAAGAAGCAGGTGATAGAAAGCGTTGATTCTGTGATAGCTCCTTTGCTTAAACTGTTGCAGGATACACTGATCGTTGTGACCGGAGACCATTCCACTCCATGTTCCTTCGGCGACCATACCGGCGACCCTGTACCTATAATGTTTGCCACTGATGGAATTATAAATGACAACGTAAGATCCTTTGATGAGCTAAGTGTTTCAGATGGCTATTACAAAATAACCAGTGAAGATATAATGCCTATAATAATGTCATATTCGGACAGGTCAGAAAAGTATGGTGCATAGGATTTTTAGGAAATGCTAATTAACCTGTCATTTTTCTCTATATCATACTGTCCCAGTTCATGGCTTAGATAGGATTCCGGAAAGGCTTTCCTTGCATCTTTTAAAAGTATATCAAGGTCGTTGTACCTGGAACTGTAGTGAAAGAGAAATAATTTTTTAACACCGCCTTTCAGGGCAATCTCTGCCGCCTGCCTTGCAGATGAATGGCCGTATTCATTCACCATGGGCTCCATGGAAGAATCCATGGTGGTGTCGTGTATGAGTACATCTGCATTTTTAGCAAATTCTGGCATTTCTGGAACTGGCCTGGTATCTCCGGTATATACAACCTTCCTGCCCTTCTTTATCCCCATTGCCACATCATTTAGCAGGTACTCTTTTCCATTTAATTCAACCTTTCCGTTTTTTCTCAACTCCTCAAGCCTGTATACTGGAAATCCAATTTCATCAACTTTTTTTCTATCGATTTTTGTCAGGTCTTTTTCTTCCAGTGAATATGAAATAGAGGGGACTGTATGGTTATTAGCCAGTGTCCTGATAGTAAATTTGCCGAGATTATAGGAAGTGCCAGGAATAACCTCATACACATTTATATTATAGCTAATTCTTCCATAGCCAAGGGTTATAGCATTGCGTATAAAGTTGACCGCACCTACCGGCCCAAATATGTTTATGTCTTCTGTCCTGCCCATGAATGAGAGAGAATTCAGAAGCCCGGGCAATCCAAGAAAATGGTCGGCGTGAAAATGAGATATAAATATGTTTGAAAGGGACATGAAGGAAACTCCGCTCTTCATAAATTGTTTCTGTGTGCCCTCTCCACAGTCGAACAGATTCAGGATATCATCAACCTGAATAGCAACTGCCGGCAAACTTCTCCCCGGTTTTGGCATTGACCCCCCAGTACCGAGAAAAGTTATTCTAATATTTGAAGCCATATTCATGTATTACCGGATAATATATTATTTTTGATAAATTAATTATACAGAATAGGCATTTAACATTATGATAAATCAGGAGATTGAAATAAAAGGCAGGAAATACCAGTATATCAATGAAAAGATCGGCAAAAAGGCACCGCTTATAATTGTAAAGGGTGAAAACGGATACATAATGTGCGGGTATCTTAACATAGATGCAGCCAATTCTCTGGGAGATGTTGCTGTCCGTGTATCAGGTGTAAACGACATAAATGACGTTTTAAATACCTCCGTAAATGCATGCACTGATAAGGCAAAGGAACTGGGAATAAAGCCGGGTGATAGCATTATGGATATTGTTCAGAAATTATAGAAATCCGGTAAACTGGTAATCCTTATATACTAGATTACAATATATAATTATGACAGAAGAAAATAAAGAAAATGAAACAACTGAAGATGAGAATGTTGTAAGAAAAACCATATCAATTAAGGGCGTTAGTGCAGACCTGTACAGAAGAATCCAGAAAATATCCAATGATACGGGAAAAACAATAGGGCAGGTAACCGATGACGCATATAAATCGTTTATGGGCACTGTTGAAAATGCAAAGCATCTATCAGATGGCTTTATGAAAGGAATGAAAGAAGGATCATCCCAGTTTATAGAGAACATAAAAGAACTTGAAATCACAGGAAATGACCTTAAAGAAATAGGAAGAAAAATTATATTCAAGAACATAGAAAGCCTTACCTTCAAAGATATTGACAACGAAACATTTGATAAATACGTCAATGCTATTATAATGGTAAAAACCGTTACAATTCCCAAGGGGCTCAGCAAAGCCAAGATTCTCCTGAAGGGCAATTTTATAGATAAGATAGTACAATAATTTTTTTGTTTCCTACCCTATAATTTTTCCTCTTTATAAAAAAATGCACTTTCCACATCTGAAATTACTGCATCATACTTATTTTTGTTTGTTTCAATATAATTATACACATCCATATGGAGCGGCAACCAGTATTTTTCAATATATTCCGGATTTACTGACTGGATAAATTTATTTTTCACCCTATATATACTATCGGTAACTTCTGAATTAACGGTTTCAGGGCTCTTCCAGTACCCTTTCAAATAAGAATTAATGACCGTTTCTATTATGTCTACAATGTTTTTCTTTGTAACCTCTTCCGCATTATGGGTCTCTAAGGAATACCTGGTTAATAATTCATTATATTTATCATAATCAATTTCCGGGAAAAAAACATTGAATGAATTTTCAAGCAATTTTATTTCCCTGAATTCATCCTGTTTCATATTATAATTATGCCGGGATGTGTATGTAATTATTAGATTTTTTACTTTCAGTTCACCCAGATATGTGATCAGGTCTTCATATCCATATCCAATGGTATTTTCGTGCATTTTGCCTAGAGTAGAAATTATTATCATAGTTATATGTATTTCATGGTTGCATTTAAAACTAATTTAAATTGGCCATATGTAAATAATAGGTAGCTGAAAATTTATCTATACGGGTTAGATGAATACCGGGCAACAATTACATTCAAGATACGGTATACAGCAGTGGAAAAAAGATATTGCAATTCAGAAAGTTTAGAAAGTAAATACAACACATTACAGTAGATGTTTTCTAAAGTCCCTTATAAAAGGCTACAGGTATAGAATGTACCCTGATTCTACTGGCAATTATATAACACAATTGCTCTACGTTCTAGATTTACCGAAACACCGGTTAATGGGGGTATACCTCAATAAAAAGGGGAAGTATGGAATAAAATTCCCTGCTGCATTTATGGAAATTCTGTATCTTTTATCATTAAAAATTATTCATATGGATGAAAGATAAGTATTTATACATTTAATTATTGTTATAATTGATAAATATGTCAGTGTTAGGAAAAAATACAGAGGCCGGGTTAAAAGAACTTTTAACAGCCAACGCAGAGGATCATATGAGACTGAATGCCGCATCGAACTACTTTGAAAAAATAGGTGATCTGGAAACAGCCAGAGAATTGAAAGACAAAGCCAATGTAGAACTGGGGCATTTCAATGCAATATTCGCTACACTTGTAAAATATGAAGGGCTCAAAGGTCTGGTAAACGACATGGCAAAGGAAGAAACTGAACAGCATGTATCAGAATATACAAACGTTGCCAACGCTGCAAAGGCTGAAGGGCATGATGACATTGAAGCAATGTTATGTGCATTCTCCGAGCAGGAAAAAGGCATAGCTGAAACTTTGAAAAGAACAAGAAATGCTTTTTAAGCATTTTTTATTAATCAATATCTTTTTTTATAATATGGATAAAGTTTGTTGATTTTTTCATCTCTTTTATAAATTCCATTGTGCTTTCATTGATACTATTGTCCAGTGATTCCATATCAAAATATTTGAGCCTCAAAGCATCCGATCCAGCGTGTTCTATCCCTTTTACGGGCCTGCATTTATAATCCAGGATAATATAATGAAAATCCTTTCTAATTATCTCCGAGATGCCCAGAAGGTTTTCTACTTCAACAGTTAATCCGGTTTCTTCAAGCATTTCCCTTTTTAGCCCCTCTTCAATGGTTTCATTTAACTCCAGCTTCCCACCCGGTATCGCCCATTTGTATCTATCAGGTTCGTCCCTCCTTTTCCCCAGCAGTATCTTATTTCCAAGTGTTATTACTCCGCCAACAGCAACTTTCGGATACGTTTTCATATCTTTCTAATTCTAACGGAATATTTTTATTTATTTATCTTTTCATTGTTGCTTCCTGGAAGAGGGGCTTCTATGGTTCCTATATCTTCTATGCTCTTCCCTCTTTTTTTAGCAAAGTGTGCCACGAATATTCCTATTAAGGCAATAAGAATAACTGTGGCTGTTGTAGCCAGGCTGTATGGAAATACAGGAGGTATAACACTGAAATACACCCCGAATACCAGCACTATCAGAGATGTGATAGGCAATATTATATGTAAACCAATATTTAATTCATGTAGTTTATGATATAGAAATGGCAAAGCGAAATCGCTCATTATATGACCGGCAAAAAGTGCCAGGCTTGCAATTGTGATCAGTATTATGTAACCATAAAAAGGCCCATAGACCAGCCCTACAATAACACTTACAACTATACTGGATATTCCCATAAAAGCAATTGCGTTTGAAGGAGTTTTGTACTTTGGATGAATTTTGACAAACCATGGCGGCATTACGCCATCCCTGGAAAATGAGTAAGATATCCTGCCAAGGACATTCAGTGGAGATACCATGGATACAAAAACACTGTTGAATAGCAGGATAACAATCACTACTAAAAATGGAAATCCAAGAAACTTATCCGATAGTATTAGCCCGGGAATTAATTCAGTAGCGAAGTTCCCCATTTTTGTAGGTCCCCATCCTATGGTAAATGCATATGCAACAAGTAAAAACAGTGCTCCTGTTATAACAAAACTCACTGCCATGGCCTTCTTAATATTTGTTCTTGGCATCTTTGCCTCTTCCCCTATGTAAACGGCCCCGGAAGCACCTGTCATTAGAAACGTTCCGAGGACTACTCCCTCAAAAAGAGGTGATATCCCTCCGGACAATTCTGGAAGAAAAACGGCACCAGTGTTTTTCGGCCCTGAAATTATTATGATTGCTGCACTTAAAATTATAAGTATTGCTATCTCCAGCAATGAACCAAATAGGGCATACTTCACTGACGGTTTAATTCCTATATAAGGCAATACAGTAAAAATCAATACAAATACAATTAAAATTGGAATCCAGAGATATTTCGATACTGTGATACCAAAAAAGTCTGAAAAAATAGCAGGAATTAAAACTCCCGAAAAGAATAGAGTAGTGTTAGCAAGGATCGCATACTCAAACATTAAATATATGAGCCCATCAAAAAGTCCATATTTTGGGCCTATAGCTTTTCTAGTAAAAGTATAGAACCCGCCTGCACTGGCAATTTTAGTGGAATACTGGTAGGGGGTATTTACCCAGATAAGCCCGCTTATCACTGCTATAAGTATAGCCAGTGGCAGTGCACCTTTAGCGTATAATGCAGCTCCTGTAAGGGAAGTTACAACTGAAGCAAGGGGTGCTGTAAATGCAATTGTTTGCCCGACAAGGGGCCAGAAACCTACTGATCCACGCATCAAACCTGTTTTTACCATTATTATTACCTCGATATCAATATAATGTTATTTAATAAAAGTATTTCTACTATTAGCTATAATTTTTGTTTTAGCTTTAATATTAATATATATTACGTAGTAATATAAAGTAAAAATATGTATTAGAATTAAACTTCATATAGATATTTCCATTTATACCATAAGGTTATGTTATGTTTTCATGTATTTAAGTATTCCACATTAACCTGTTTTTATTCCGGGCATACCTGTTAAATATCCTGCTGTATTCCGATAAAAATTAGGAACCCGTACGGCAACAATTATAAGAAATTAAAACGTGAAATTATCTGACTAATTTCTAAGTAGCCATATTTCTCCACCCACTATAATGTTTAAATATTCTTTATTAATAGTTGCCTAAATGAGCGAAACTGATGAAATACTGGACTATCTTAATGTTAAATCCGTTGATGGCTTATTCAGTGATATCCCGGACAGATTAAAGGTATCCCTGGATCTGGGAAAACCTATGGATGAGTTTTCTACAATAAGAGCCATAGAAGATACGGGGAGAAAGAATAAAGCAGGAAATATGAATTTCCTGGGCAATGGCATATATGATAGATTTGTGCCACCACTTGTTGATGAGATAATAGGCAGAAATGAATTTTTAACATCATATACTCCATACCAACCTGAAATATCACAGGGAATTCTTCATTCTCTATTTGAATACCAGAGCATAATATCAGACCTTACAGAGATGGATATAACAAATTCTTCCATGTATGACGGTTTTACATCCCTGGCAGAGGCCGTGAGAATGGCATACCGTATCAATGGAAAAAGCGAAGTTTTAATCCCAGAAAATATATATAAATCACAATTGAGCATAATAAAGAACTACACGGAAGGGCTTAATTTAAAAATTATAACATATGGATTCGGAACAGATGGGCTGCTGGATCTTGAGGACCTGAAGTCAAAAGTAACATCTGATACTTCTGCAATCATTGTAGAGAACCCGAATGTTTTCGGGCTTATAGATGAAAATGCGTTTCATGTCAGTGAAATCAAGAAAGATTCTATCCTGATAACATACTATGATCCTGTATCACTCGGATTTATTATACCTCCTGGAGAATACGGTACAGATATAGCTGTGGCTGAGGGGCAACAGCTGGGAATCCATATGAATTATGGAGGGCCTCTACTCGGGCTGTTTTCATTTAAAAAAGAATATGTGCACAGGTCTCCTGGAAGGTTAATTGGACTGTCAAAAGACTCTGAGGGAAAGAAAGCATTTGTTATGACTCTCCAGGCCAGGGAGCAGCATATAAGGCGTTCAAGGGCTATGAGCAATATATGCTCAAACCAGGCCCTTCTGGCTGTAGCATCACTTGCATACCTGTCCATCATGGGTTCCGAAGGGCTAAGAAAAATAGCGTTGATAACAATGAATAAGAGCAGGAAACTTAAAAATAATATGAAATCTGCAGGGATTAAGCCTGTATTTGACGGGATAAATTTTTCAGATAACCTGTTTTATTTTGACCGGCTGGAGATTCTTGAAAGCAACAACATATCAGGTGGAATAAGGCTATCTTCCATATCAGAATATAATGGATACGGAAATGCATCGTTTTTTTCAGTTACAGAAAAGACAGGCGACGAAAATATAGAGAAACTGGCAAAAATACTGGGTGATTAAAATGTACAGGCAAGCTTATTATGATGAGGATTTCCTGAATCAGTTTAATACAGGAAATGATTTCTATATGGATGATGTTGAAGATAGCTATCCAGAGTCAATAAGGAGAAAGTCCCTTAAACTACCGGATGTGCGTAGCGTTGATGTATCACGGCATTTCACAAGACTTTCGGAAATGAATTATTCGGTGGATCTTGGTATGTACCCGCTGGGTTCCTGCACCATGAAATTTAATCCAAAATATGCAAATTATGCTGCATCTTTGCCGGATTTCCGGGATATTCATCCTATGGAAAGCCAGTTAAAAACACAGGGCACACTCGAGGTAATGTACAACATGCAGCAGTTTCTTGTTAAAATTTCAGGCATGGATTATGCAACACTTCAGCCGTCTGCTGGGGCACATGGGGAGTTAACAGGAATTCTTATAGTAAGAAAATATTTCGAAACCCGTGGAGAAATTGATAAACGCAATGAAATCATAATTCCTGATTCAGCACACGGCACCAATCCTGCATCGGCCGTTATGGCCGGTTTCAAAGTAGTTGAGGTTCCATCGAATGAAAATGGGCTGGTAGACCTTGAGGCATTAAAAGCGGCAGTAAATGAAAATACCGCAGCTTTTATGATAACAAATCCAAACACACTGGGCATATTCGATGACCAGATATCTGAAATAGCTACAATAATACACAACAATGGATCGTTGCTCTATTATGATGGCGCAAATTTCAATGCTATACTGGGCATTACAACTCCCGGCAAGATGGGGTTTGACATAGTGCACTTTAACCTGCATAAAACATTTGCAACCCCGCATGGCGGCGGAGGCCCGGGTGCCGGTCCTGTGGCTGTTAAATCCTTCCTCATGGATTTCCTGCCTGTTCCCATAGTGGTTAATGACAAAGGCACATATTCCCTGTTCTATGGACTAAAGAATTCTATAGGCAAAGTATCCTCATATAACGGTTCATTTGGTGTGGTACTAAGGGCATTCTCATACGTATTGAAGAATGGAAATAATCTCAGTGCAAATGCAAAGAGAGCAGTAATGAATTCAAACTATATGGCAAAAAAATTATCGAAATATTATAAGATACCCTATAAACAACTGAAAAAGCACGAATTTGTACTTTCAACAGAGAATACGGGCAGGAAGGCGCTGGACATATCCAAATTCATACTGGATTATGGAATCCACTCCCCTACCACATATTTTCCGTTGATTGTGAAGGAAGCAATGATGATTGAACCCACAGAATCGGTAACGAAGAAGGATATGGATTATTATATAGATGTAATGGAAAAAGCACTTTCAGTTCCTGAAGAAGAGTTAAAGCAATCGCCTGTAAACACATCTGTTCACAGGATAGATGAAATAGGTGCAGCCAGGAATCTTATATTAAAATGGCCGGCCCCAACGGAAAACCATTAAATAAGCATAAGGGATATGAAATAATGAAAATTAATGAAATGCAGGGTAACCTGAATAATGTTGAGGGGAAGGTCAAAATACTTTCTGTTGACAAACGGGAAATAACAACATCCAGGGGCGATACTGTATATTATTATGGCCTTGCAGGTGACGAAACCGGCGTGTTGCCATACACTGCATGGGAATTCCCTGCGCCTATAAAACCCGGTGATGTTGTACAGATAAAATATGCGAAAACAAAGGTTTACAACGATCGAATGAGACTTTACTTCGACTCCAAAACAGAGATTATGCTAAAACCCGGCGAAGAAATGGAAGTAAAAAATACATATAAAGATGTGAAACTTATGGATCTAACCACAAAGAACCCCTTTGTGGCTGTAACCGGGAAAATAAGCAATATGTCCGGCAAGGAATATAACAAAGCCGGAAAAACATTTACAATATACAATGGCTTCATAGAAGACGATACATCACGTGTAAGGATATCATCCTTCGGGAAACCTCTGGAAAACGGAAAGGTATACAGAATTGTGGGCGCCAGGGTATCTGAATTCAACAAACAGCTGGAAATTTCAATAGGCGATAAAACAGAGGTATTTATTGAGAATGAGGATATGGACTTTCAGAGATACTATAAATTATTTGAGGTCGATAACCCTGCAGGTGGAATTACTATAATGGGATTCATAATTACACTGGGGACAAAAAGTGGCATTATAAAACGCTGCAGTGAATGCAATAAGCCCCTGAGCAATGGTGTATGCCCGGATCATCCTGAGAAACCAACAAAACTGGACATATTTTCATATTTCACACTGGACGATGGGACAAAATATATCCAGTGCATAGCAGGAAAGAATGCAATTATGCCTTTTATTGGAATAAAAGAGGAAGAACTCCCACATTACGCAGGGGAAATTTACAGAATGCTGGAAGAAAAGCTATACGGCCATGCAGTTAAAATCAACGCAGATTTTATTAAAAATGAAGAAGATCTATCTCTCAGGGTTAATTCCATAACAAATATAGAAAGAGAAGATATAAGCAGGGAGATAGAAGCAAATCAACAGGTGAAATGATGGCGTATACAAAAAGGGAAAACTCATACTGGTTATTTTCGAGAGAACTGAAGGATTCAACAAAACTTGAGGGTGAGGAGAAGCGGCCTTATGTTATAACTCCCCTGGGTACAAAGGTAAAACGTATACTGTTTGCCGGAGCGATAACATATAAAAATTCCGATGACCGGATGGTAAAAGTAACGGTTGCTGATTATATCGGGTCGTTTTACCTCACAGCATTTAAAACTGGCTTCAGCAGTGAAATGGCTGAGGAACTGGATAAATTTAATGTGAACGACATAGTAATGGTTATGGGAAAAGTAAGCTCATTTAAAACAGATGATGGAATATTCTACTTTTCTGTAAATCCAGAGCTAATTAAAAGTATCGGGGAAACGGAACGGTATTTCTGGGGGGTACGTGCTTCTTATGTTGCAAAAAGGAAGATTCTCGCAATTACCGAAGCCATAAAAGACGATGTGGCAACAGTTGATACACTTCTCAAGCTCGGATACTCGCAGGATGAAGCAGAGGACGCAATAAGGGCGAAAGAATATTACGCTGACTATGACTTTAACTCCTATATGGATGCAATATCTTCAATCAATTTTGATTCCCCGGTAATGACTGTGGCACACCGGGAGATGGATATTGAAAATCCGGAAAGTTTTGAAACAGAGGGCAATTCATCCAACCAGCAAAATACAGGGGCTCCACAGACTTTTAACATAGAAGAATTTGTACTGGCATACATAAAAAATAATGACAGTGGGCCAGGCTGCAAATATGATGACATTATAATTTCATGCTCAAACGCAGGCATCTCAAGGGAAAAGGTGGATGAAATACTTAACTCTCTTGGTTCCCGTGGTGAAATTTATGAAGTCTCCCTAAAAAGGTATAAACCCCTTTAATTTTAATAAAACATTTAAAATACTTTGTACAGATATAATATTATGGTAACCCTTGATGATATATTAAAATGGCTCAGTTCCGGAACAGATAATGCAAGCTCCCTGATTGATTTAAAATGGAATATAAAGAAAGTGGGAAATTATATAGCTCTTGAAAACAACAAAATACCCTTTGATATCCTGCTTTATGCAGACGATCAAAAGAAATCCTGCAGCCTTATAGTCAGAACAGGAATTGAAACAGCTACCGTAGAGAACCAGCCACGCCTTACAATATACAGAACGCTGTTGCTTTTAAATCAAAAAGTTGAAATGGTAAAGTTTATGCTTGACGGGATCAATGAGGAAGTTGTAGCAAGGGAAGATTTTGATCTATCCGTGTTGACAAAGGACGTTCTTAATACCGGACTTAACACAATACTGGCAGCTTTCTACCTGATGGTTAAGGCACTGAATATGGAGGATGAATTCAATTCTGGCGTTATAGAAAGGACAGCTATGATGATAAAGGAAATGGCCAGTGCTGGAAAAACAAAGGAAGAAATAAAAGACTATCTTGTTTCATCACTGGGATTGAATGAGAACGATGCCAACAAGCTCATATCCGAGGTTCTTTCTGCGGATTCGGCTCCAAAAAATATGTACGAGTAATATAAATTTCTGGCAAATCTATATTTTTCCATAACATTGAATTTTTTATATTTAACAATATGCCATGGTTGCTAGTTGAAGATTTAATAGAAATACTTTTTAGCAGGTAAGATATATTAATTCGTGGTAAATATGTTTACTGAGATAATTCCAGTTGATTATACAACAGCCGTGCCCGGGTCCCTTGTATTCGCAGTTATCCTTGTAATAATAGTACTTGTAGTTATTATTACCGTGACAGTATATTATCTGTATAAAATCATTTCATCACAACGTGGAAGAAAATATACCGGATCAGAATCAATGACAAATATAATCGGAATTGCCAGCAACAATATAGATAAAAATGCCGGCGGGTTTATAAAAATCGATGGCGTATCATGGGAAGTTATTAATAATGGCGATGAGCCCATTGAAAAATATGATAAAGTTGTTGTTACTGGCAGGATTGGCTTAAAACTTATGGTTAAAAAAATCAAAAAATAATGTTATATAAATTCTTATTTTTTAGACCCGGAATACTGGAACTACATGCCATTGCAGGCTATAAAGCAGGATTTAATGTGCACCCTTCTAATGAAAATTACTGACTCTTGAGAAATTATAATACTATTATAATTACCATGTAGCTAATAGAAAATTTTAAATCTTTCTGAAGAGCTAATACGTGTTATATTTATTGTAATTCCAGGAAGCGACGATAAATTTAACATCTTATAAATTATTATGGTGTATGGAATATGGATGTTATACATGTAATAAAATAATAAAAACAGGGGAGAAATTTACCTTCACAAAGGAAGGGCCTGTACATCTGGATTGCTTTGTAGCCACACAGAGGAAAAAGGTTCCAGAAGAAAAACAGGAATATCTCAGAAACCTCAGCATGGTCCTTGATTATGAATTAACCTACCTTGTTGAACTATTGGGATTAAAATCTGATGATAAACCAACATCGGAATTCATAAAACGCAGGATAACAGCAATAGAAAAGCAGGCCGGTGAAACTACCGGGCTTATTTATAATTTATAATTTTTTAAAATTTATTTTTTCTTTTTGAATTCAGTATATTTGCATTTTCCACAGGTATAGCGATCAGAGTGCTCTGCCATAAATACACCCGCGCCACATCTGGGGCATGTTCTACGCTTTCTGACTATTTTATCTGCTTCTACTGCATATAATTCTCTTTTTTCCATTATTTACTCTCCTTTTCCTTTAATCCATTTCTTAATAGCTCATAATCCGGCTCATAGAGCATTGCATGCTCTTTTGTGTCATATATTTTCACATATCCTTTCAGGGAATCCTTTCCTGTTTCCTGAATATTATGGTCAACTATTATGACTTCCTCTTTGGCTTTATAATAATCCATAAGCAGTTTTTTTATTTCATTCCTGCTTACAGTTTTTCCAGATCTAAAATCTATTGTATATTTTATCTCTTTTCTGAACAGCAATTTGTTATCCCTTTCGGAATCAACGCTGAAGTTCTTAATCATTTTTTCATTGCTCATTTCTGTACATCTCCATTATCATTTCTTTTATTCTTTCTTTTATTTCATCATTGACTTTTATGTACGCCATACCCACGTCAGGCACGCCATAAACTATTACTGTATTCTTATCTGCATAAAAAATTATTGGTATAACTGCCAGGTCCTCTTCGCCATCCACTTCTATTCTCCCATGGACTCCAGTGCTGATAAATTCATAAATTTTATTCATTAAATCAATAGATATGATTCCAGGCGGATTAGAAACAGTTATTGACCCCTCTTCATGCATAAATCTTTTTCCATCCCTTTTAGTTACCAGGTCTACTATCTGGAGATTGAGTTTAATGCCCGCATTTTTCAAATTCTCAGTTGTTACATCTCCCACGGAAATAATTTTATTTTTTAAAGCCAGTTCTCTTATATCATCAACGGAGCACAGGGAATATTTGAAATCCTGTATATATTTCCTTTCCCTGCTTCCTATTACAATATTACGATCTAACTTTAATGGCATATATACCTTTTTCGGTTATTCCAGCTTTTTGTGCAATCTGGGAATTTATATCGTTTATTATCAGGAATCCAAACCAGTCTACCTTTGTACGTTCTTCCCCGTGTACCGGGCATACATCTTCAGTTGTGAGCCTCTTGCAAATTTTGCAGGCCTTATACGCTTTTTTCATTTAACACCTCAATTATTAACGTTCTCCTTTTTCATCCATTCCAATTTTCCAAGCCCGGGCTGTTTAGCAGTAAATCCTATTTTGCTATCAGACAGGGATGCTGAGGATAGATTCAGGGCAACAATCCTTACACGGATCTTATCTCCTACTTTCAATTCCATTTTGCTATCCTTTCCCACTATTCTCTGGTTTTCCATATCAATATTTATAGCATCATCCATAATCTGGCTGATATGCAAAAGCCCTTCAAATGGCCCGAATTTTATAAATGCACCGAATTTCTGCACAGCCACAACTATTCCATCCACAACTTCATGCATCTTTGGAAAATATGCCAGGGCACTGTATTTTATGGACTGGTACACACCACCGTCACCATGCACTATGGTACCTTCGCCCTTCATTTCGATGCTATTTACAGAAACTATGTATGATTTTCCAATATTTTTCTGGCCTTCCTGGATATCCACTAGCTTACCTTCTAAAGTTGATTTTGAGGCTTCCGCAACGGCATCAGAATAATTATCATTCAACAGTTCAGGCGGAACCCTAATCACGTATTCATCCTCAAGCAATATGTACATATTTATTCTCCTTTAAAATATTGTTAAAGAATTTAATAATGTTATAAATATTTATGTATTGTGCCTGTTAATTATATCCGGTTAGAGAAATAATTGTATTCTATGCTTTTGCTACCCTAAAGTGCTTGCTTATGGAGAAATCCACCTGCCATAGAGTAATTGTAAACAGATATATGCAGTTATTAAGAAATAACAGTTGTGGGGATAACCGGAACAATTGATTTTATTTGTTCAATGTAATATAATTGCCATAGTATTGTATAAACCTAAAAAATATATGTGTAATCAATATTCACTTTTAATGGAAAAAATAAAGGAAGCATTATCAGATGATTTACTTGGAAAAATTGTCAGTATCCGGGGGTGGGTATACCGTATAAGGAGTTCTGGCAAAATAACGTTTATAGTTATGAGAGACTCTACAGGCATAATACAATGCATAGCATCCTCGGAAAACCTGAACGATGAACAGATGAAAGAAATTTCATCCCTTACTATAGAAAGCAGCATTGAACTTTCAGGGAAACTCAGGAAAGAGCCCCGTGCAGTAACCGGATATGAAATCTCCCTGCAATCTTATAAAATATATGAAAGGAATGAAAATTTCCCAATTGCTAAAGACCTCGGGGAAGAATTTCTCCTGGACAACCGCCATCTCTGGTTGCGCAGCAGGGAGTTTACAGCAGTATTAAAAATCAGGTCTACAGTTTTTAAGGCATTTGCCGATTATTTTTATAAAGAGGATTATTACCAGGTTCAGGCTCCAATGTTTGTTTCTACTGCCACAGAAGGCGGCTCATCTTTATTCAATGTAGATTATTTCGGGGAAAAGGTAAATTTAACCCAGAGCTCACAGTTTTATCTTGAAACACTCATATATAGCCTTGAAAAAGTATTCACTATAGCACCAAGCTTCCGTGCTGAAAAATCACGTACAAGAAGGCATCTTACTGAGTACTGGCACGCAGAGGGTGAAGCAGCATGGTATAGCAATGAAGACATGATGGCCGATGAAGAAAAAATGATAAAATACATTATAGACGAAGTACTGAAAAATAATCTGGAAGATCTGGAAATCATTAAAAGAGATATCAATAAAATAAAAAATATAAAAATTCCTTTTGAAAGGATAAAATATAAGGATTTAATTGAAAAATCAAAGGAATTTGGCATGAACCTCAAATATGGGGATGACCTCGGGGCAGACGAAGAATACGGGATAATGGTGCATTTTGATAATCCTATATTTGTTACCGATTATCCAGAATCTTTAAAAACATTTTACCACAGGCCGGACCCCGACAATCCCGGAGAGATACTATGCCATGATCTGCTGGCACCTGAGGGGTATGGGGAAGTTTTAGGCGGGGGAGAAAGAATATACGATCTCCAGCAACTTCTTGACAGGATAAAGGAAAATAACCTGAATCCTGAAGATTATTACTGGTATGTTGATTTAAGGAAATATGGGAGCATTCCACACAGTGGATTTGGCCTGGGGCTTGATAGGCTTGTAATGTGGATTTGTGGATTATCCAATGTAAGGGAGACAATTCCATACCCCAGAACCATAAGGCGTGTGAAACCATGAACAATTTTATTCCAGCATTGAAACAGGAACCGCATGACCATATCCCTGTATGGTTTATGCGCCAGGCGGGCAGATATATGGATGAATATAAGGAACTCCGGAAATTATATAATATCAGGCAAATGTGCATGGATCCTGAAATTACTGAAAAAATTACATATGCCCCTGTAAAATTGCTCGGAGTGGATGCAGCAATAATATTCGCTGACATAATATTGCCTCTGGAAGCCATGGGGTATAAAATAGATTTTAACAGTTCAGGGCCTGATATAGGGAATGGATACAGGCACAATAAAAGTATGGAAGGAATACATGAGTTCAATACAGGAGATTTAAAATACAGAACATATGACGCAATCCGGCTCTTCAAGCAGAATCACCCTGAAACCCCCCTTATTGGCTTTTCCGGGGGAATCATAACAGTTATGTCATATATTATTGCTGGAGTTTCTGATAATAATCTTGTATACACAAAGAAGGTTATGTTAAATGACCCTTCATTTGGAATAATGAAAAAAATGATTAAAAACATGATACTTGACTATGTAACAATGCAGGTCAAAGCCGGCGTGGATGCCATACAGATATTTGATTCATGGCTTGGCGCCTTATCGCCATACACCTTTGAGAAATACCTGAAAAACGACATTATTGAACTGGTAGAATCAATAAAAAGCAAGGTTCCTGTTATATACTTTTCAACAGGCAGTTCAGGCATGATAGAACAATTTAATGATATTAAGCCGGATATACTGAGTGTTGACTGGAGAATAAAATTATCCCATGCCAGAACAATATTAAATGGTAGCATAGGAATGCAGGGCAATTTAGACCCGTATCTTGTTCAGTACAGCAGGGAAGCAGCACTGGAAGAAACTGGTAGAATCCTCGGTGAAGCAGGAAAGGATGATAATTATATATTCAATCTTGGACACGGCGTATTGCCGGAAACAGATCCTGACACGCTCAAAAGCATAACAGACACCGTTCATTCTTATAGATAAAATCTTAATTTATCCAGCTATTGGCTTATTGAATTTCTAATTGTGCAGACTCTCCGCATGTCTATGATAGTGATGCAGAATATCATTAATTTATGAATATAAAGCATAATTTTATTTTCTATTCAACCAGAATTATACACCAATGTTGCTTTATAAGATACAAAAATTATGAATTTTACAGTATTATAAGAATATTAAAAATACAATATCCATAGCTTAAGCTAATGATACAATAATTACCGGGATATTTCCCTGCAATTATTATTTATTTATCCATTGTTATTTATTATTGTTTTCCATTTCCTATTCCCCATGGATATTAAAAAGTCCATGAGTATGATATGTGATAAACCATATATTCTCCTTATAAGGTTGATAAGGACCCATATATTGTATACCAGTATGGAAAAGAAGTACAGGAATTGCCTTATAGCCATATGGCTTGAGTGTGTCTTTTCCCTTATGTCTATTTTCCTTTCCTGGTATCCATTCTCTATTCCCCATCTTTTCCTGTACAGCTCTGCAAGTTCAATTACATTGTTTTCATTAACATTAATATTGGTATAGAATGAGAAATCATGCTTTTTATGGGAATAGTACACTATATGGACAAAATTGGCATTAACTCTCTTTGATGATCCTATATTATCCCTTAAAACCATAAATGGGAATTCATTTCCATATACATCCTTGCAGTATTTCAGATCCATTTTCTTGAATTTTATAACTTTATGATTGTCCTTTGCAGGTATAATATATTTCAATTTCATTGAGTCCACTGCATCCATTACACTGGAATCTAAGTATCCCCTGTCCATTAATACTGTATTTACTTTATTCCCAGTGACAATGCATGTTCTATAACCATTCTAACTTCCTTAGCATTATTAATTACATCCAGTGGATGCTTAACCATAGCTGCTAAAGTAAATCTATTATTGTCTACACAATCCAATGTAGCAAACCTGTATGCCATGTCTGTGCCCCTGAACCTATGGAATGGTGCATCTATTAAATATGGGTTGTCTTTTCCAGTATATGGCTCATCATGCTCATCTATTGCAACATTTACATAACTATTGAATGCATTCAATTCCATAGCCATTTTAACAGTATTATCAATAAGCATTGTTAATAGATCTATTCCATGGTTAACAGCAGCTTCATATATTCTTTTAAACACTGTATCCCCTGATGGTGTATGTATTCTATGGTAATTCCTTACATATGTTTCAACATACATTTTATGTGCTATAGCATCCCTTACTGTATTTACAATATCCCCTGAATTATACCTTGACTGTACATGTATATTATTTGAGAAAATATTGTACATCTGAGAAGAGTAAAATTTTTTAACCTTATTGGCATTTAATTTTGGAGGGATTGTTTTGTTGTTCATAATTCAAAATTATTCCCTCCAATTTTAAATTTGTCGTACATATAATTTGCCCTGTAACACATAAAACTACAAGGATTTACAAAGAAATTAAATTATATGGTAAGACATGCGGAGAGTCTGTTGTGTAAATCCAGTGTTGGTCCATGTTATTTTTATTATACCATCTCTATCCAACCTATATCTAAGCTCCCGGTTGAATATCCGGCAGCCAGTGTTTTTTCCATATAAATAAAATGTAGAAAGAAATAAATGCGCGCTTAAAATAAACCATTTATGAAGAAAGTTATATTATTAAGTTACGGAAGCCCTGAAAGGATTGATGATGTTCCGGAATATCTATCAGGCATATTTAATGGGAAACCCGTACCGGAAAAGATCATGGAAGAAAATATTAAAAAATATGAAATGGTCAATGGCATATCTCCCTCAAACCAGATAATTAAAAATTTAAAAAATAAACTTGGGAAATTGCTGGCAAGATATGGTGATTTTGAGATCATAGATGCCTACAAGCACTGGCATCCCGGAATAGAAGAAACAGTATCATCACTGGATGCAGATTATGAGGAAATAATTGCATTGCCACTGTTTGCTTTTAAGTCAAACAATATTAGAAAATCATACGAAATACCGGTGAAAAAAGCCATGGAAGGAAAAAATATGAAACTGAGGTTCATAAATGGCCTTGATTACAGCATACTGGCTTCTATGTGGGTTTCAGAGATCAGCAAATACGTATATGATTTTGACAATTTCCTGTTCACTGCACATAGCCTTCCCCTGATAGATGACGAATCTGATTATCAGGCATCACTGGAAAGAAATGCAGGGAAAATTTCAGATATGCTTGGCATTGAAAAGTATTATACTGCATTTTACAGCCAGGGGCCACATGGAAAATGGATTGAACCATCTATATATTCTAAGATTGACCTGTTTAAAGAAGATAAAATTAACAATTTACTTGTATCTCCAATTGGCTTTTTATATGAACATCTGGAAATACTATACGATCTTGATGTAAAGTATAAAGAGTTTCTTGAATCCCGGGGCATAAAATACGCACGTGCCAGAACACCATCAGATTCGGATGGCATGGCCATACTTCTAAAAAACGCAATAATGGGAGTAGAGGGAGATAAGGAAAACTATTATTAGCAGAGGCCAGAGTTATTAAACAGAAATATAACTCCACCTTAAATCTTTTTAAGCTTTAATGCATAACTGACTATGGGATCATACAGCATTTTCTGTTACAACGCCTCTGATTATATAAAGGAAATCGCAAAGGTAGGGACAAATAGTGACATACAGCTTTACCACCGGAAGGATGAAAATATAATAATGACATTTATAGAGCCGATAAAATACCCGGAGAAGGTGTCATCACTTACAGATTCAATATATCCTTCAGATATAGCAATAATTAAAGTCAGCTCCATCAATAAGGACCTGGGTGAAGTAATAATAGCTCTTGACCTTATGGGCAAAACAAGGGGATTTATAATAGCTGATGAAGAGAAACAGCCTGTTATTAAAAAAATTATAGGAAATACCTCATTAAAGGATTATAAATTCTTTACCGGAAAGCCAATGGAACTCATAGATGAAATAAAGGCAATGGAAATACCCAGAAATGGCGATCAGAATTTAACTGTAATAGACCACTTTTTTAAGGTTAAGGGAGTAGGCACAGTTGCCCTTGGCTTTGTTTTATCCGGAAGCATTTCAAAACACCAGAAACTGGTACTTTCTGACCTGGATCGTGAGGTAGAGGTCAGGTCAATACAGATGAATGATGAGGATGTGGACAGTGCCGGCGCAGGATCCAGAGTAGGGCTTGCATTGAAAAACATAGAGCCTACCGATATGGAAAGGGGGATGTTTCTATCAGATAAGCCCTTTGAATATGCTGAAACCATACCCGGGAAGGTTGTGCCACAAACAAGCCTGAAATTAGACCTCGGTGACAATTTTGAAATATTTGTGTCGGATATTATGAGATTCCAGAGGGGCAAATTTGAGAACGACCATATAATTTTAGATAAAAAAATTCCTGTGGTAAAGAAGACAATGGTTCTTTCAAATAATAATATGGTACCCAGAATTTTCGGTACCATCAATCTTTAATTTTTCCTTTTATCATGGCTTCCGTGCCTATGTCATGCCTGATATAATAATCTCCTGTTATATATTTCAAATTGTCTTCAACGATATCTGAGGCCTCGTATATGCTATCGCCTATTCCTATCAATGCTAAAGACCTGGATTTTGTTGTGGTTACATGATTCAGGGTGCCAGAAACCGATGAATAGTAAACTTTGAAATTATCAGTTTCAATTCTATCCTTAATTGTTAGCTCTGTTTCCACAGGTTTTATTCCATAACCGGGAGGTACAATATATTTAAGCACAGTAGCTTTGCTCTTAAATTTTATATTGTTTTTTAATGTCCCGCTGTATATGTCCAGGAAAATATCAACAATATTTGACTGCAACAGTGTTAGTACATTTATTCCTTCAGGGTCTGCAAATCTTGAATTGATTTCAATAACCCTTACACCCTGTGCTGTGCTCATAAACTGCCCGTAAATTACACCCTTGAAAGGATTGTTCTCCTCTCTCATTGCTGTGACAATGTCATTAAGTATACCCCTTGCTTCATTAACTACATCTATAGATAAAAATGGCAAAATAAAATTCTTGTCTGATATTGACCCCATCCCGCCGGTATTCGGCCCGAGGTCATCTTCATACAACCTTTTATAGTCCTGGACAACTGGCATAAATACCACATTTTTGCTATCTGTAAATGCCTGGATTGAGAACTCTTCGCCTATTTCCCTTTTCTCCAGAAGCACCTTGCCATCACGATCAATAATCTCAGATGCATATGCTATAGCTTCAGCCACGTTGCTAAGCTGAAGCCCCATAACTTTTACGCCTTTTCCTCCAGTAAGCCCTATTGGCTTTACAGCGTATTCAGTATCGTTGTTTTCAAAAAATGTTTTGAGCACTTCTTTATCTGATATGAGCTTATTTTCAATATTTCCCTTTATGTGGTGCCTCTCCATCAGATTGCGCATGTATTCCTTTGAAGTTTCAATCATTGCAGCCTTTTGTCCAGGCGAAGCCACAGGAATATGATTTTCTATAAGGCTGTCCACAAGATCCGTATTTAATATGTCGTCCGGGCCGATAAATGCAATATCTACCCTATTTTTTTTAGCAAAATTTACAATTTCCTGTGTATTCTTATTATATTTTATTACATTGCGCGATAATCCAAGTATAGATGGATTTTCATTGCTGACGACTGAATAAAGGTTATCTGTTTCCCTTATCTTCCTTGCAATTGCATCTTCTCTACCACCACTGCCTACTAGCAAGACGTTCATTGTTCCTCTGCCCGTAATGTCCTCTTATTAATATTAAATTTACGGTGAAACTCTGTTGTAACCTTATACTTATGTGTATTCCTATATTTTCTTGATGATACCATTCCACCTTTTTTTAATTTTTCAAGATCCTCTTTGTAAGCATAGCCAAAATTGTCCCTGAGGTTACCGGATATAGCCTCCCCATTCATCTTATAAATATAAGAAAGCATGGCAAGCTGCTTTTCAGTGAATTCTTTCTCAATAAAAGGATCCACAACCGGTACAAATTCTTCGCTCAGTTTAATCTTGTAACTGTTCCCGAACTGCCCCACGATTAATGAGCTCTCTATATTTTCATAATTCCTGGATATTTCTTTAATTGCTTTGATGAACTCTGCATTTGTTATATTTAGATATTCAGCTATCTCTGATGCCTTCACCGGTTCTTTAGATGAAAACAGTATTGCTTCAATCCTCCTGGAAATTTCATTCATTATACTCATATCTCAAAAGTATAATATAACTTTATTGCAGAATATTAACCAGAATATAAGAAAGTTAAATGTAATTCCATGTATTGCACTGAATAACTGTTAAAAATTAAGCAGGCAGGATCACTGTACTTATAATTTATATTAAAAAAATAAATATATTCTATCTTATTTACCTATATGGATATAGAAAAATCCGGGGGCCATAATTCTGAATTTGTTTATAACGAATTTGAACCCGTACCGGAGGAGATGAGGAAAAACAACTCATCCGAGCTATTCACTCTCTGGTTTGCATCCAACATGACAATTGGAGATTTTGCTATAGGATTTATACCCGTGCTCCTCGGTTTAAGTCTGGGTATGTCTTTATTTTCCATGCTTCTCGGAAGTGTTATGGGGTCTATACTTGTAGCATTCATGTCCAGGACAGGTACTCTTACAGGATTGCCACAGATGGTCCTCGGGAGGAGGGCCTTCGGTAAAAATTTCGGAATATTTATGACAGTCCTTCAGTGGATTAACACACTGGGCTGGCTAACAGTAAACCTCATACTTGCTTCATTCGCATTTTCCCTTGCATTTCATGTGCCATACTATGAAATTTCCATAATATTGATGGGTATAATCATATTTCTCATATCAAATTCTGGAAGAAAATCCATATCATATTTTGAGAAGGCAATGTCAGTTATTCTTGGAATACTTTTTACAATTATTATACTTAATGCAGGATTGCATATCAATGATATTTATGCCTATAAACCATCCTCCTTTGGTTTTGGCGTAGCGTTTGGAATAACTCTTGCAACATCATTCTCCTATCTTATGTCATGGGGGCCCTATGCGGCAGATTATTCCCGCTATAATAAAACAAAGAATGCGTTTATTTACACTTTTTCAGGTGGTTTGATTGCTACATTCTGGGCGGAAATAGCAGGCGTATTTGTTGCCATAATGTCACTTGACCCATCAGGAAATCCTGCCAGTGACCTTAACCACGTTCTTGGACCCTATGGAATCATAGGCTTGATAGCAATCTTCCTTGGAGGAATAGCAGCGGATGCATTGAATCTCTATTCCAATTCAATATCTCTTAAAAGTACTGGATTAAAAATAAGGCGCATATACTCTGTTATTTTTGGCATTGTTATAGCCATAGCATTGGCAGTGGCCCTGTATACAAAATTTTATTCGTTCTATGAAGATTTTCTCTTCCTCCTTGATTACTGGATAACTCCATGGCTGGGAATTATGCTTGCAGACTTTTTTATAGTAAACAGGAATGAAAAATTCAATATTAAAACCATTCCAGGATTGAATATTTCCGGCATTTCAGCATATTTTATAGCCCTCATCGCTTCCGTTCCCTTTATGGACCCCGGAATAATATTTGAAGGGCCAATTTCCAAACTTTACCTTGGTGGTGTTGATATAAGTTATTATGTGTCATTCCTGCTGGCACTTGTACTGTATCCGGTTATAACAAAGGTAATTAATCGAAATAATATCCAGTCACATGTTAAATGATCGGGAGATAGAATACAATGTAGCTGCAGGAAAAATAATCTCTGAAAATTACAGCAGAGATTCACTTACACCAAACGGCTATGACATCCGTATTGGAGACCATGAATTAGATATTATAAAAACCAACTCATTGTTTTTCATTTCAAGCCTTGAAAAATTCAACATACCTGATAACATTGTGGCTTCATTGCACATAAAATCGAAATATGCAAGGAGAGGTGTGTTTGCATCATTCGGATTTGTTGATGCTGGATTTATCGGCAACCTTACAATGGCATTTTACAATTTCGGTGAAGAATTCCGGATTAAAAGGGGCATGAAATTTGTTCAAATAGTATTCTATGAAATAAAAACTCCGGAGAAAAATTATCCAGGAAGGTCAGGCACCTATCAGAACAGCGAAGGAATTAATGTTAAATCACCGGAAGACTAAAATTTATATTTGTCCCAGTATCTTTCTATAAAGAATCTATAATTTTCCCTTCTTATAAAAATTTATTTACAATATGCATATTCAGGTTAAATGAAAGCCTTTATAATAGGAAGGTTCCAACCTTTCCATAACGGTCATCTGGCTATAATAAAACATATACTGGAGCACAATGAATATGTAGTTATAGGTATCGGGAGTGCACAGTTATCCCACACAATCATGAATCCCTTTACGGCTGGAGAACGTTATCTCATGATTCTGAACACACTGGAAAATAATGGAATATCAAATTATTATATAGTGCCTATCGAGGATGTCAACTCAAATCCAATGTGGGTTGCCCATGTAGAATCCCTTACACCGCCATTTCACCGTGTGTACACCAACAATCCCCTTGTAAGGAGATTATTCTATGAAAAACAATATGAAGTCCTTTCACTACCCATGATAAACCGCAATTCATGGTCTGGAACAAGAATAAGGCAAAAAATACTCAAGGGAGAAGACTGGAGATCAGATGTTCCTGACACAGTTTATAATATAATGAAGGACCTGGATGGCATAAACAGGATCAGTGATCTGTCAAAAACAGACGAAGACCCGATATAATCAACAGGCCTGTTTTTATCCATGGCACTGTTGTTATGATACTTCATTATAGGACAAAAATATATATTGATTTAAAATACTACACATAGATGAATGTTAAAATGAGAATCGTTGCCGCCTCATACAGGCAGAGCGACGTAACGGTAGAATTGTACGGGCGTACAGAGGATAATAAATCCATTACAGCCCTTTATTATGGCTTTAAACCATATTTTGACTATGTTGAGCCGGATGAAAAATGCATAACTGAAATTAAAAATAATCCAGAATTTATCAAAATGGAAGATAAAAAATTGTTTCTTGAGGGGAAAGATGTAAATGTTAAGAGGATTTATATAAAGTCTCCCTGGAAGGTGCCTGAACTGAGAAAAATATGCCAGTGCCAGGCCCTTGCAGCAGATATACCTTTCCATCACAGATTCATATACGATTTTGATTTAGGTTCTACTGTTGAAATAGAAGGTGAACCTGCAGAAGGTGAAAAGGGTAATTATACTACAGATCTGGTTATAAAAATCAACACTGTTAAGAAAACAGATGATTTCAACCCTCAACTTAAGATATTTTCATTTGATATTGAAAATTCCATATCCACCAGGGAAATCTTTGTTATTGGATACTCTGTATTTTTCAATGGAGAAATTACAGAGGGGGCACTCACCGGTACTGAACCGGAGATGCTTGAAGATTTTAATAAACTGGTACAGAGGGAAGACCCTGATATAATTACCGGCTATAATATAGATGGCTATGACATGCCACTGCTGGAGGAACGGATGAAGTTTAATAAGGTCCGGTTCAGCATAGGCCGGGATTACATCTCCCCCAGAAGGATTATGGACCAGTACTGGAGGCTTCATGGAAGGGTTATAGATGATACATGGTGGGAAGTCAGAAAAGTATTGCATCCAAAGCATGAAACCCTGAATTACGTCTCAAACATGCTTCTCAATGAGGGAAAGGAAGATGTTAACAGGCTGGATATAGAGAACGAGTGGAAGAACAGGAGGGATGATGTAATTAAGTACTGCATAAAGGATGCGAGGCTTGCCCTTTTAATATACCGGAAAATAAGGATACTGGATAGAAATCTCTATCTTTCCACAGTATCCATGCTTCCCCTGGACGATGTTACAAATGGCGGAACGAGCACATATGTGGATTCTTTGCTGATCAGACGGGCTGACAGGGAAAATATCGGCGTTCCCATGAGTTCGAGCAAATTCTCAAATGATACCTATGCAGGAGGATACGTGCATACCATGGACCCTGGATTGTATGATATGATAGTTGTACTTGATTTCAAAAGCATGTACCCATCTATGATTATAAAATATAATATATGCTTTACAACACTTAGCCCGGAAGGCACTATTGTAGCTCCCAACGGTGCGAGATTTCTTGATCCGGGAGTAAAAAAGGGCATTATACCCGATCTGCTCGAGCAGCTTATGAAAAACCGTGATGAAGTTAAGAAGCAGATGAAAGAGGATAAATCAAATCACGATTACCTCGATGGATTGCAGGCAGCCATCAAAGTTCTGATGAATACCTTCTACGGTGTCCTGGGAACATCATTTTACAGGTTCACTAACCGGGAAATCAGCAGTGCCATTACAGCCTATGCAAGAAATACTATTACATCTATAATTGCAGATCTCGATAAATCAGGGAATAAGGTAATCTATGGAGATACCGATTCCATATTCATCGAATCAGGCAAGAAAACACTTGATGAAGCTATAGAATACGGAAATAGGCTAAGTTCAGACATATCCAGAAAGGAGAATCTTGTACTGGAATTTGAAAAGATAATGGATCCATTATTTTCACATGGAGCCAAGAAACGGTACGCCGGGAAAATAGTTTATCCTCCATCATCAGCGGGTGAAATCCTGGTGAGAGGCTATGAAACCCGGAGAACCGACTCATTCGACCTGCAGAGCGAAGCACTCTCCACGGTGTTTGACCTTATCCTGTCAAGGGATGTTGAGGGTGCTAAACAATACGCTGAAGACCTGGTTAAAGAAGTTGCCACGGGAAAAATAGACACATCCAAACTTGTCATATCAAGAAGCGTGAAAAATTTTTCAACCTATAAAAATGCAGGTTCAATGGCAAATGTAAATGCGGCCAAAAAGCTTATAGATGCAGGGGAAACGTTTATTCCTGGAATGAAAGTTTCATGGATAGTTACTGATGCTGGAAAAACTCCACAGGCTGTGGAGCCATTTATAGATGGCAGAAAGTTCACGCATACGCCTGATTATGTATATTATTCAAAAAGGCTGCAGGAAACCCTTAACAGGGTTCTGGAAAGCCTGGACAAGGAAATAGCTGTTTTCAAAAATCCCCAGAGTAAAATTACCGACGCATTTGAAGAAAAACCTAAAAAGAGAGATATAGAAGATTTTTTCAAATAATTTATTAATAAACAATTTAGTAAAAATATAAATAGCTTTTTGCACTTATATAAAAATGAAAGACCAGGGGAAATCCCTCATTTTTACATCATTGGGACATTTTGCAAACGATGGAAACTTCCTTTTATTTCCCACTTTAATAGCATATTACAAAGTTATCCCGCATGTAAGCATTGCATTTCTTGGAGTCATGGCAATTATATACAATCTGCTTTCCGGGCTTCTCGGGCCATCCATAGGAAAACTTGCGGACAGAATTGACAGGGATGGGGCACTTATATTTCTGGGTATTTTGCTTGAAGCAATATCCGCTATCTTCTTCGGGCTGGCATTTGTATTTACGGCATATGTCAATTATATAATACTTGTAGCAGCTGTAATCCTGGGAATAGGCCAGGCTTTCTACCATCCTATCGGCGCTTCTATACTGGCATTCACATATGGAAAAAAGGATTCATCAACTGCTATGGGAATTAATGGTTCATTCGGCAGCCTGGGGCGTGCCCTGATACCTTCGGTGCTTGTATACGCAATAGTATTCTTCGGAAAATTCTATGGTTTGGTAGCTGTAGCTGCATATACAACCATAGCGGCTGTTATAATTCTTGGGGGGCTCTCATTCTTCAAGAGGAGCAAATATATTAAAATCGATACCAAAAAGCATGCAAAAAACACAGAAGAAAGCAAAGCATCGGAGAGCGAATATAAGAAATACGGCAAATTTCTGTATATACTCACAGCAATTGTATTTATAAGGTCATTCTTCCTTATGGGCACCGTAACGTTTACACCGGATTATTTTGATAATATATTCCATTCAAAGGTTATTATGGGAGATTTATTAACCATAAGTTTCCTGGGCGCTGTGGTCGGGCAGCCCTATTTCGGAAGGGTTGTGAAAGACCACGGTGGAAAGTTCACTATTGCAGTTACAACAATTGCTTCAACAGTATTCTTCGGCTTAATGCTTTTAACCGATAATGTATACCTTGTAACTGTTATTTACCTGCTTTACGCAACATTTGCATTCACCAGTTTTCCCGTATTGCTGGGATATGTTGCACAGACAATACCCCAGAAATTTTCCACCAGATCCAACGCACTTGTATGGAGTTTCGGCAATATAGTTGGGGGAGCTATAGGCATTGCAATAGTAACAATACTGCTATATGTCCATGTGGCACTTTACACATCGCTGGTTGTAATGCTAATATTCTCGGTGATTTCTATAATTATGCTTCCCTTGCTACCATCAAAAAAGAAGCAGGAAGAACTGGCATCAGGTATTTAAAAATTTAATTTTATAAATTTATTAGCCTTTAAAGGCTAACTTTAATTGTAATGCCAGTTTAAAATTTAATTTTATAATTTTTTAACCAGTCAAGATCGCTATTGTATATTTCCCTTATATCGTTAAAATTATAATACAGCATGGCAAGCCTCTCAAGACCAAGCCCGAATGCCAGAACCGGTTCCTTGAGCCCCATAGGTTTTGTAACCTCAGGCCTGAATATTCCGGAGCCGCCCAGTTCCACTTCCTTTCCATTTATGTCAACTGCTACATCCATGCTTGGCTCTGTGTAGGGATAATAAGATGGTATAAGCCTTATATTTTTGAATCCTAATCTTGAATAAAATTCCGTGAGAAGCCACTTCAAGGTTGAAAGGTTTACGTCGCTGCCATATACTGCTCCCTCAATCTGGTAAAGCTCGGAAAGGTGTTTCCAGTCCACACTCTCATGCCTGAATACCTTTTCTATTGAGAATATATACTGTGGCTTATCCCTGTGGTTATACAGGTATCTTATTGTATTGACAGTTGTGTGTGTCCTCAGAATTAACTTCTTTGCTTCATCCTCAGACCATTTATAATTCCATCCGCTATATTTCCCATATCCGTGTTCGTGCACCCTCTTAACCTTATCAAGAATTTCTGGATTTTCAAATTCCACCGGGTTTTTTGATTCTACATAATATGTGTCCTGAAGGTCCCTTGCTGGATGGTCCTGCGGTATAAATAACATATCCATATTCCATCCAGTGTATTCGATGAAATGGCCGTGCATTTCTGTGAACCCCATCTCCAGAAAAATTTTCCTTACCTTCTCAATTAAATACGTAAGTGGATGCAGGCCGGCTCCATTTAAAGGTTCTACCCTGGAATTCAGGTCATATGGGCGGAATTTTGCATCTCTCCATTTTCCAGAGGCAATCAATGAGGGTGTAAGCATTTCAAAATAATCATCTTTTCCATAGCTTTCCAGCGCTTCTTTCCCACTTTCATTTATATTAATTATCCTCTTTGTGTATTTCCGTTTTCCTGCAAGCCCTCTGTGTAAAAACTCATCCAGGGTGACTTTATCCGGAATTTTCCCATTGCTGATGCCAGACAATTCCATTCTTTTATTCCTGAAAATATCATCAAGTTTTTCACCGTGCAATGCCATCTCGCCATTTGCCGGTTTTATTCCGAGTTTTGCAATGTTTGCAATGGCAATTTTATAGTCACTGCCCATGTAATCTATTACCTCTTTCATGGAGCACTTTTCATGCTTAGCCAGGAAATTGTACAATTTCTCTTCAGGGAATCCATTCTCAATGTATTTTTTTCCCTCCTCTGTGATAGAAACAGATTCCTCTGTCACTTTGTTTACATTGATTAAATTTTTAAATTCCAGATATGAGATAGAACTTGAAACAATGCGCCTGTCAGTATCAACATCTATATCCTCTTCAGGCACATCACTGCGGTTTTTTATGAAATTCAAAACTTTATATTCATTCGGGCTTATCTCATTCTTTTCCATTACGTCTTAAATAGTTAGGTGGATTAAATAATTTTTGAACATGGCTATTTCCGGAACAAAGCGTATAATCCGGTAAAAAATCCCGTGTATTTCGTATTTTCAGTCAATTTGAAATTATTTAAATAATAATATAACATTATCTAATGTGGATTACGTACCGGATACATCAGTAATAGTAAGCGGAAAATTCAGGGAATATGTAGCAGGAAAGAACGATGTAAGGGTTATACTTGCAGAGGCTATGATAGCTGAAATAGAGCACCAGGCAAATGAGGGGAGGTCAATAGGCTTCACAGCCCTTGAAGAGCTTAAGAAATTAAGGGAATTATCAGATTCAGGCAAAATTTACATAGATATCATGGGAAACCGCCCCATGGAATGGCAGATAAAAAATGCCCATAGTGGCGAAATTGACAATATAATTAGAAATATAGCACTGGACAATGCAGCTACACTTGTAACTGGAGACCACATACAGAGCATTATAGCATCTATAAAGGGAATAAATGTTATTTATATTAAAGGCGAGGAGAAAGATGCAAGGGACATCCAGGAATTTTTTGATGAATACACATCATCGGTCCATTTAAAAGCCGGGATGAAGCCACTTATAAAAACAGGCAAGCCTGGAGAAGTGGTATTAAAAGAACTGGACTATGTAGTATCAAACGATGAGCTTGAAAGAATAGCATATAACATTGTCCAGAGAGGCAAATTTGAAGACCAGTCCTTTATAGAAATGGATATGTTCGGAGCAACAGTTATCCAGCTGAAGAATCTCCGTATTGTCATAACAAGGCCACCGTTCTCAGATATAATGGAGATTACAGCAGTAAGGCCTGTTGTAAAAACCTCCATAGAGGATTATAAACTTGATAAAAGAGTGATGGACAGGCTTCAAAACAAGGCATATGGAATACTGGTTGCAGGTTCACCAGGAGCCGGGAAAAGTACATTTGTTACAGCACTGGCAGAATATTATGCCTCCCAGAACAAAATTGTCAAAACCATGGAAAAACCAAGGGATTTGCAGGTAAATGATAGCATAACACAGTATACAACGCTGGAAGGCGATATGGAAAAAACCGGAGATATACTTCTTCTTGTCAGGGAGGACTATACCGTATTTGATGAAATGCGTGTCACTTCAGATTTCAAGGTTTATTCAGACCTCAGGCTTGCCGGTGTTGGCATGGTTGGTGTTGTGCATTCTACCAGAGCTGTGGACGCTATCCAGAGATTTGTAGGCAGAATAGAACTCGGATTAATCCCCCAGGTGGTGGACACTGTCCTGTTTATAGACGGAGGGAAAGTATCGCAGGTACTTACAACAGATTACCAGATTAAAATACCATATGGGCTTAATCAGGAAGACCTTGCAAGGCCGGTAATAGTTATACGTGATTTTCTAAAAAACAAGCCTGTAAGTGAAATATATACATTCGGCGACCAGGTAGTTGTAATTCCTGTAGGTGACGAGAAAAACGGTGCAAATCCATTATTTGCCATTGCCGCAGCAAAAATAAGGGAAGATATGATGAAACTTCTTGAAACAGATCATGTGGATGTGCAGATCGTTTCAGAGGGAAGGGTTATAATAAAAGTTCCCGATGCAAAGATACCGAGATTAATTGGAAGAAAAGGCGAAACAGTTACTGCACTGGAAAAATCCTACGGGCTTAAGATAGATGTGGATACACTATCAGATGATGTAAATGTAATGCAGGATGCTTTAATTGAAATAAAGAACAAAACAATATTCATTGACGTGGGCTCAAGGAACAGGCCGGTAAAATTATATGTTGATGGCATTGCAATGCTTTCAGCCCGCAGTTCAGCCAAGGGAATGATAAAACTCAGGATAAATAGTGATACAGGAAATACGGTATATAAATACATAAAGCAGGGGAAGAAACTTCAGTATATGGTAATGGAGGAATCTGAACCATCATCTTCACATTCCAGATAAGCACAGTTTTCTGCCTTAACTGCTTTTGCCATCTACATATTTTCATTGCCTGATAATTTTATCCTGTAAATTTAGAATTCTCCCAATCAGTTAAGCAATAATCTGGCATATGGAAATTATGCAGTTAAATTTCATTGAAAAGTGAGTAATATCCACTGCATTTGTTATATTAATTAAACATGCTAAACGAACTTTAAATATTTGCCTGCAATACAACAATATGTATTCATACGAAAAAACTTTAAACAAAAGTGCTGAAGAAGTATTTGGGGGGCTCCACAAGCTTCTGAAGGAAGCAAACTGGCTAATTATTTCATACATTGATCTGAAGGAAATATTTTCCAAAATGCAGAAAGAAATAGAACCGTACTATATACTTGATGTATGTTTTCCACCGGCTGCAGCCGAACTTGTGAAGGATAATGAAGACATCGGCGCTTTTATTCCGTGCAAGGTTGTACTTATTCAACATGGGAATACCACAAAAATACTGATGCCTAAGCCATCTGTTCTTTCCAAAGAGTACCTTGATACAGATGGGAAGGTGGCAGAAAAATATGAAACCACGTTGATGGGCATGCTGGATAAATTATAAATTCATAAAGTTTATTCGTTAAATTTTATATGCAATCCTATTGATTGCTAAAAAATCTCCGATGCTGGTTTTCGGCCAGGTTACAAATTCACTATTTGGATATATTGGCTTATTTTTTATTATTAGATTTGTAGGGCTGCAATCATGGGGATACCTCAGCTTTTCCCTGGCATTTATAGGTGTATTGAGCATTATCGGGGATCTGGGATATGGAACTGCACATCTGAAATACCTCTCATCCGGAGAATATGAAGAGGGTGTGTGTACCGGTACATTTTTGACAATAAGGACAGTACAGACTTTAATTACAATATCAATTGTCCTGGGGTCACTGTTTATCTGGATAAATGTTTTGCACAGGGGGTTCCAGAGCAATGTAGAAATATACGCTATAATACTTCTTCTTCCATATTTTTTCTTTGCACGGTTGAAGGATGTTCCCATCATATATTACAATTCTAAACTGAAATCTGCCCGTATGTCAATCCCCCAGATTACAGAAGCAGTGGTAAGGAATTCACTGTTTATAATCCTCGGCGCAGTATATATTCTCAGAATACCTGGTTATAATACAGTATCTGCAGCCATTTTACTGGCTATTATTTACAGTATTTCCTATTTTATCTATTTCCTGTTGTCTGTATTTCTAGGAAGACCGTGGAAAGTTAACAGGCCATCAATGGAACTCTTCAAGAAATACACAAAACTTGCATATCCCCTGGCACTGGCATCGATTATCGGGTCTGTAAGTGGAAACATAGATAAGGTTTTAATTGAATTTTACTGGCATGCTGTTGCAACAGGGGCATTTGCAAGCCTGCAGCGTATAGCCAGCCCAATTACAACCTTCTCAGGGACAATAAGCATATTTTTTATTCCACTGCTCATGAAAAGCCAGGGGTCCAGCGATAAAAACTTCAAAACAGATATTTCATTATTTGAAAGGATAATATCTATATTCATATTGCCACTGGTAATTATCTTCGTTGTTTTGAGGGTATATGTGGCGAATCTATGGTCTGCTGCCCTGATACCCTATGCCGACATACTGATATTTCTCACACTTGCAGCCTACCTTGTTGCAATAAATTCTGCTTATTCTTCAAGCCTCGTGGCCAGGGGACTCACTAATAAAATAGGAAAAATTACGGTAATCGCGCTCATAATCAACATCTCCCTGGATCTGCTACTTATACCTCCAGATGTGTTTGAAATACGTATCTTCTCACTTGGAGTCCTGGGCGGTGCTGTAAGCACTTTTGTTGCCATGCTGTTTGAGACCGTGGCTTACCGGGTTACTGTAATAAGGGCAGAAAAGATGAAACCTGATTTGAGGATATTTTACCAGTTATTGCCCATCCTGGCACAATCCATGTTCCTTTTCGGTATAACCAGTTACATAAAAATATACAGTATCCTCCTGTTTATCCCCGTTTCAGTAGCATCAGTTATTGTATTTTTGGGAGTCGCCGTACTGTCAAGGCAAATAACTCTTAACCAGATACTGGAATTTATAAGGGCTTTAAACCCATTTTCATTTGGAAAGCAGCTACATAATGAATAAGTTTATATTATATAGCTAAAATACAGGGTATGGAAGAGATAAGCATAGATGAATTCCATAAGATAGATATCAGAGTTGGAAAGGTAATAGAGTGCACAAAGGTCGAAAAATCAAGAAATCTATTGAAAATTATAGTTGACCTTGGAGACCAGCAAAAACAGATCATATCAAGCATTTCAAATTGCTATTCTCCAGAGGATATGATGGGAAAGCAGCTTGTTGTTATAAATAATTTAGCCCCTGCTAAATTCATGGGCCTGGAAAGCCAGGGCATGCTTCTTGCTGTAGAGGATGAAAATGGTGTCTCCCTGTTAAAGCCAGATCGGGAAGTTTCTCCTGGCACGAAGGTACATTAATGTCACTTGCCGATGATTACCGCCCATCCGATTTAAATAGCCTGCTGTTAAGCAATGAAGCAAGGCAAGCCATGATTTCATGGATCGATTCCTGGATGAACCATTCAGAAGTCAAAAACTCACTGATACTGTGGGGCCAGCAGGGAATAGGAAAAACCAGTGCAGCATATGCACTTGCCAGTTACGCCGGGCTTCCTGTGGTTGAAATGAACGCATCTGAACAGAGGAATAAGGAAAGCATGAAAAAGATTGCATTAATGGCATCACAATACAGGAATCTTTTTGATGATGACGCCAGAATGCCCGATAAACTCATACTCATAGATGAAGCAGACAACATATTTGAATCCAGAAGCAGGTCCTCGGGTGGTGATACAGGAGGCATGTCAGAGCTTCTTGAAATCATAAAAAACACAAAAAATCCGGTTATAATTACAATGAACGATTACTATTCTTTTAAATCTAAAAATAATGCAAGGGAAATAGTTTCCAGATCGGTAGAAATAGAAATGACCCCATATAAAAGAAAAAATGAGGTAAACTATAAAATATTCACTTCAGGCGTGCACAGTGTCCTGAAAAATATAGCTATAAAGGAAAATATACATATAAATGACCATGAGATTGATGGGATTATAAGGTCAAATGAGCCCGATATTAGAGCCATGATAAACGACCTTTACCTCTACAGTTCACGTGAAAACGATTACGGGGAGAATAGCAGGGACAAATCAGAATCAATCTATTACCTCACATCAGATACATTCAGGGGAAATGATTACGATACGATTATATCAGCTCTGTATAAAATGGATGAAGATACTGATTTTTATATGAAGTGGATTGATGAAAACATTCCATATGAGTATACAGACCCGGTAGACCTGAAGAATACATATGACCTGATTTCAATAGCAGATATCTATTATGGGAACAGGTTCAAAAATTTCTCACTTGCCAGTTACGGCATGGAAATTACAGCCGGCATATCAGTGAAAGCAAAAAACAGGAATGACCATTATGTGAAATACAATTTTCCATCATTTATCAAGAAAATGGCTATGAGGAAAAAGAATTTTGAACTTTACAATACAATTAATTTTGCAGGAAGGATGGGGGCAATTTCCCATACATCAACGGCTACAATATCTGGCAATATGTGGTTTTACCATATAATGAAACAGAAGGATAGAAAATTATATTCATTTTTATCCACACTGCTTGGAATAACTGAAAAACAAACACACAGCGCTAAATAATAGTCTATAAATGCGGATTGTTTTCAATCCGGTGCGAGAGGGCTTTCTTGCATTTTTTTATTGTGCCGCTGACAGTTATTATATTACCGCCCTTTTCACGTATTATGCTGCATATGGTCGGTTTATTCAACTGATTGCACATATAAATACTGAAATTTTCAGTTCTATATTTCCTCTTAACTTCATAATAGTTATACAGGTATCTGTCCATTCTTTCGGGTTCTGACTCCCAGAATACAAGCACATACCTTTTCCTTATTAATGACCCTTTCAATGAATAGTTAATGGTTCCTTACTATTTTGAGTTTATCATAATCAGGTTAGGCATTAAGCAATATTCTGATCCTCTTGCAGTAAAATACTATGGAAAACCGCATTCAGTTAGAAAAATAAATATCCCTACTATAATCAATCCTCTAAAATGCCTTATCCCGGCTAAGTTTATTTTCTATGTAATAATTGTATACAAATATTTGATTTTATGACTGAATTTCAATTGTAAAGGTAATCTGATCAGTTGATGTTATTTATCCAATGGGGCATAATTGCCATAGGCGAAATAAAAATCTATAAATATCATTTATAAATGAAGTAGCAACTAAAAGTGAATAATATGGAAACTTCATACAGCTTAATTAGAAATGAATGGAAGCATTTAAAAAAATCAAGTATATACGGCTTACAGAAAGAAAGAATGATATCCTGGAGAAGGGGAAATTCCATTGAGAGAGTGGATCGCCCTACAAGGCTGGATAAGGCTAGAAACGTCGGATATAAGGCAAAGGAAGGCTATATAGTGGTAAGGGCAAGAGTAAGGAGAGGCGGACAGCACAAGCCCAAGATAATGGGAGGCAGGAGGCCAAGGAGACTTGCATATACCAAGATGACATTAAAGAAAAACATACAGGTAATTGCCGAGGAGCGTGTAGCTGATAAGTACCCTAATACCGAAGTGCTTAATTCATATTATGTGGGCGAGGATGGACTTTACAAATACTATGAAGTTATACTTGTAGATAAAGCCACACCGGCAATATACAATGATAGCAAAATTTCATGGATAGTTGAGCCACAGAATAAGGGCCGTGCTTACCGTGGCCTCACATCAGCAGCTTATAAGAACAGAGGGCTGGGACATGGGAGACTGGGAAGTGACAAGAGCAGACCTTCTATACGGGCAAATGGAAGACTGAGGAAATAATTTTTAAAGCCACGGTGGCCCAGTGGTACGGCGCCAGCCTTGAGAGCTGGTTCCCTTGTGGATCGGGTGTTCGAATCACCCCCGTGGCGTTTCAACAATTATGCGCCAGCAAGGTGATATTGTGGACGAACTGGATGAATTAAGAAACAAAGCTATTGAACTGTTATTAAACGTTGATATAATAAGGGATTGCACCTATGTAAACAGGGATGATTTTGAGCAGGGAACCCTGGAATATGAAGATCTGGATTACCAGGATAAAAATATGCTCTTTACCATTGACGATTTCACAGTGCTAAATTTAAAGGGTGATAAAAACCATGTGGATAAATTGATTATCAATTTTAACGGCATACATGGGGATGACCCGGAGAATTTTGATGATGTTGACTTTTACATGGAGAAATATTCTGATATACTGGAGAAGAACGATAATGTCTCACTTATAAATATAATACCCCTGAGGACAAATAGAAAGGAAACGTTTCTGGCTTTATTTGATAGAACGGAATTTAACGGGATAATTACATTTGATTATATAATAAATACACTTTTTAAAAGTTATATATTGCCTGTAATAAATATAATAAAACCCGGGGAAGTCCTTATACTTGACAGCAGGCTAAAAAACTCTATAAAAAATGTTCTTGAATCTGATACCAGCATTGATGTGCCTCCAGTATCTATGTTCGACGATATTTCCAGTTACAGAGAAAATTATGATTAAACTATATATGAACGTTTGTTATTTCATTTCATGCAGGTAAGGCCATACAGGAAGTCTGATTTCCATGGTGTATCAATTATAGAGAAAATGGCATTTGGAGACGAGGCATATTCCAATTTTATGCTTAAAGGCATTTTAAATAGCATTAATGGTTTTACATATGTCCTTGATGACGGTTCAAAACTCCATGGGTACGCAACAATGGGACCCTTAAATGAACAGGCAATAGATATAGAAAGTATAGGGGTTCTTCCGGAAGACCAGGATATGGGATACGGAAGTATGCTGATTACTGCAATAGAAGCAGAAGCCAGAGCGAGAGGATATTCTATTATTATACTCGAAGTGAGGGAGAAAAACGATCATGCAATTAAATTCTATAAAGCCCACGGGTATGAAACATTTGAGTTAATTAATGGGTATTACAGTATGCCGTTCAATGGTTCAAGAAATGCTTACAGGATGAGAAAAAATATATAATTCAATGCTTTTTAATTCTATTCAGCATCATATTAAACTCAGACCTGTTCCGTTCCTGCCTGAATACAGAAATATCAAAGAATAAATCATGTTTTTCATGTTTTTTTGATATCATAATAATGCAACTCTTCAGTATATTTTATTGCCCACAGACATTTTCCTATTTAAAAATAATATATAGATATTACTCGTGTTCTGCATTGCGTTTTTCAAGTTCGGCATCGATTTCATCATCTTTCTCTGCTGGCTTATTGCTTTTTGCTGATCTCTTTGTCAGGAAATTGGTCAGCAATTCATCCTCGGAGATTGGTGAATCTGAATTTTCACTGAAACCAAGGTTTTCATTTATGCGCTCCACCTGATCGTTTATAGAGTTAAGGTTATTGTCAGCGATATCCTTGATGCTTGCAAGTGATCTGAGATAACTTGCCTGCTGGTCCGGTGTAATTTTAAGTGCCTGGAATACAACCTCACTTTTTCCAATAAGGTCCATAGCTTTTCCAGCATCGTTATACATATCCAGCTGTGATGATATGGAATCTAAGAGTATGTTGGTACGATCGAAATATGTAGTAAATGCCCTTACGTCTTCTATCTGCTTTTCAAGGCCACGTTCAATATCGTTATAATTCCTTTCCTGAGCAGCCTTTCTGCTCTCTTCCAGGGACTGCGCCCTTTTTAAAAGGGCCCTTATTGCCCTTTTTAAATTCATCTGTAAATCCTTAATTTTGACTTTAGTTTCTTCCAGCTCTTCGTCCTTTGAGAGCTTGGGTTTTTTCTTTGGCAAAATAGACATAATATTTATAGTATTTACGTGATAATAAATATTTCGGTTTAACCATACTGCCTCATATCTTCTGTTCCGTATAATTTTCATATGGATATTTTATCTATATATAATATAATATTCAGGAACCCAGCAGGAAGCTGCCACCATCTGTTTATAATAATATTATTTTATTAATATATTAAATATGTAATTATTAATACAGGCAAATATTATATTCCGAATAAATATGTTGTAGTAAAATATGTCTGTTAAAAATAATAATTTTAAGATAATAATAATTATTGCAATATATGCCACGATATCTTCAATCATTGCCAGCTCAGTAATGATAGTCATTGAACTACTCGGGCTTAAAATTCTGCTACTCTATATAATTTCATATGCTATAATTATGGCAACAGATATCGCCATTCTTTATTATGCGATAGAGATCATAATGGAAAGATACACTAAAATGCTCAAAATTATCAATGAACCGGTAGCAAATGCACCCAGACCCGGTGTTGAAAGAAAAGCTATAGAGTTAACAGATTCTGAAAGCGCAATTGTATCCATACTTGAGAAGAATAATGGCAGAATAATGCAGAACTCATTAACAGGCAAAACAGGCTATTCAGCTCCAACAATATCGAGAATTTTAACCACTTTAGAAGAAAAGGGTGTAATAGATCGTAGAAGGCATGGCATGACAAATGAAATATCTCTTAAAGAAAGGTGAAATATATTTCAGTGAAATGCATTTCAGATAACAGTTAAAAGCTTTTTCAGGATACATATGCATGGAAACAAAAAAAATAATCTGGCTAATAATAGGGCTGGCAATATTTGTAGTGGCACTGAGTATGGTGTCTTTCTTCCTGTACGGGAGGCCGGACATAGCGACTCGTTATTCAGGAGTCTATCCATCAGCAACTGGATTTCCCGGCAGGTTCGCATTTATAATCATGCCCGTGATGGCAATTATATCTATATTAATCCTTATACTTTTTGTAAGGTTTATTATGAGAATGGCCGGTGGAAGCTCATGCCGCAGGGATATGATATATGACAACTCTGAAGCAATATTGAGAGAAAGATATGCAAAGGGCGAGATATCAGAGGAGGAATATAAAACAAGGCTGAACAATCTGAAAAACCATTGAACTTTAAATTAATTTTTTTATAATTTTATAATTTTTTATGTACTTTACAGATTTAAGATATAATCCTGGTATTTTCTAAGAAGCCCTGCATCTATGGATGGCCGTATCTGTGAAATGACTTCCAGCAAATCATCTGTGGACACATCAATTTTATTGCCTGTTTTTATTACTTCCATAAATACATTCTGTACAGCTTTCTTGCATATAAATTCTATATCAGCTCCAGAATACCTCTCTGTTTTATTTGCAAGTTCATCATAATCAATATGGTCTATGTGCTTAACCTCTGAAAGCTTCAACTGGAAAATTTTCTTTCTTGATTCATAGTCCGGTGGTGGAATATATATCTTTACATCAAATCTTCCTGGCCTCATAATTGCCTCATCGATTCCCCAGGGATTATTCGTTGCGGCTATGATAAATACGTTTCTGTCTTTCTGGGATGTTAACCCGCCAACTTCGGTGAGAAGCTGTGAAACACCTCTCCTGGCAGCATCAGATTCTGAGCCTGACCTCTTTGGCACCAGCGTATCGATCTCATCAAAAAATAATATGGATGGTGATAATAGATAGGCAGCACGGAAAAGGAGGGAAATATTTTTCTCAAACTGGCCGAACCACTGGCTGTAAAGTGTTGATGGATTTACATTTATAAAATTGGCTTTTACTTCATTCGCAATAGCCTTAACGATGAAGGTTTTTCCGGTGCCTGGTGGGCCATAAAGAAGCATGCCGCCGCTGAATTCAATATTATATTCCTGTGATAGCTCTTTATACCGCATAGGGTATATTATCTTTGACATAATCTCTGTTTTTACATTTTCTAATCCAGCAACATCCTGAAATGTAACTTTTGGAATCTCAGGTGGCTCTATATTCAATGTCCCAAGTATCTTTTTCCCCTCAGAAATCCTGTCCTCCTCAACAGCTTCTCCACCTATGGATTCATATATTTTTTTAAGGTTGGCTGCCTGCTCCAGCCTTTTCTGTTTTATTTTTCCCGTTGACCTGGAAGCTATTTCCAGAACCTCCTTATATGCTGCCTTATAAGTTCTGGCTGCTTCATTTTTATTCCCTGAGGATTCCTCCTCAATTGCTTTTCTAATCAGAAGGCTTACATGGTCAATTTTTGTTTCAGTCATAGTACTGCTCCGTGTCATCAACATTTACCGATGTCTGGCTGTATAGTTTTGTATGTTTCCACCCGCATGAAATAAAATCAAGCTTTAACTTAACAATGTAATCATTGGGAAATATGGCATAAGAAGTCAACTTTATGGCTATCTGTTTTGGGAAAAAAAGGTAATCCTTGGCTTCTTCACCCTGTCCACTATAAAATATCATCTTTACCCGACTTCCAATAATCTGGGTGTAATCCTTTGGCCCTGTACGTATCTGGGGGTTCAGGCTCTCATTCTCATCAATAAATTTCTTAATCTGTTCAATGGTTCCATTCAGTAAACAGCCCACCTTAATTGTATACATTTCAAGAACCTTTTTAGGGACATTAATGTAAACTTTCGAAGCAAGTTCATTTTCCATTTCATGATCCGATAACCGGATTAATGTCCGCACGATAAGGCTCATAATTCTCCTTAAATATAATAATATCACATTATTTAACTTTATTTGTGTATTGTTTTATATTATCAGGTAGTTATCAATAGGTGAAGTACAATCTGAGTAATAACCGATAAGCTTTAATTCCCCAATCAATTACGTTAAATATATCATGGAATCATATGAAGTAAAGGAAATGCCAATCTCCTATAGCAGGGAAATAAAATTATCATTCTGTGCAGTAGCGGATGAAATTTCAGACCAGATGAAAAAATCACTTGAAAGCATAATAAATGTGGCTGAGGAGATAGGATACCCTTATGAACTTGTGATAACTACCCACATTCCTGTAGATGTTAAATCAGATAAAATTAAATTTATCAATGAAGCATTTACCACACCGGGTGCCGGGAAACAGCTGGCATATATTCATAGCAATGGAAACTACCTGATAATATTTAACCCATATAATATATACAGCCCTGAAACATCGGACGTTGTTCACAGTTTTCTTGAAAAAAGGGAAAAAAGGGCGTTAATATATAATTTAATCGTAATTTCACGTGATCTACTGGATAAAACCGGGGGATGGAGAGATCTACGGGAGTATGAGGATATAGACCTTCTAGCCAGAATTGCAGCAGAAGGTGGTATTGTGGCATTCCCGGCAGAGCGGTATGATTCTTTATTGTACAGGGTTCCAGATAAAGAATCGTTTATAGATAGATTCTTAAATTTCCGCGACGCCATAATCTCATGCAATTTTGGTTTGAAAGATATAAAAATATTCCATATCGAGCCATTTTATGTATCGTTCATATCCTTGCTGTTGAGCAAATTATCAAGAACGAAACCTTACAAATTCAAGGAAAATAATCGTATAATAGTTATGGAAGGCATAATGGAATCGTTGATTTTGAAGGATTTTGAAAATTATTTCATTCCTGTAACTATTCCAAAACTACACATCAGCTCTACCGAGCTTAATTATATGGAAAAAAGGAGTTACCTGTGGAACAAAGTTAATAAAAGCATTATGGAAATAATACAGGTCAGTGATAATTAATTTTCCAGCTGCTAACTTAGCAGAGCTGTCTTTTATGCATTTTTAAATCAATAAATTTTATAAAACTTCTATCTGTTCGAACTAAACACTCCAGATAAGGATAAATATCAAATATAGTTACCTGGACATGGATACAGGCATCATTTATAGAAAAGCCAGTTTAGATGACGTACCTTATATAGCAGATATCTGGAATCAGGGAATAGATTCAGGGAATGCGACCTTTGAAATAAAGAAAAGAGACCCGGTGTGGACATCTGACTGGCTTGTCAAACGTGACCCGAGGTATGTGGTGCTGGTTGCCGGTAACAGGAATAACATTCTCGGCTGGCTTTCCCTGAACCCATTTTCCAGCAGGGAGGCATATAGATTTGTTGCCGATATTTCTATTTATGTAGAAAACAGCTATCATGGTAGGGGAATCGGTTCTGGCCTTCTTGACCACGGCATAATAGAAGCAAAAATAAACGGATTCCATAAACTGGTTTTAACCATGCTCCGTGACAATGAAATTGCCAGGAAACTTTATATTTCCAGAGGTTTCAGCACAGTTGGAATCATGCATGAACAGGGCATTTTAAATAATAAATGGATTGACACCGAAATTATGGAAAAAATATTATAAATTATTATAGAGTTAAGGCCAATTAATATCTTTCAAAGCCAGATATAACAGGGCCGTCCTCTCTGGAATTTTATCAACAACTATGTACTCATTTTCAGAGTGGGCTCCAGCACCTACAGCTCCAAGCCCATCTATAACCGGGCAGTAATATGAACAGAAATTTCCATCACTTCCTCCGGCAACAGAAGCTTCATCCAGATCTAGCCCGAGGTTTTCACCAATTTCCCTGACCTTCAGGAAAAGCTCTTTTGAATCTTCACTTTTTACAAGAGGAGGCCTCAATTTGTATTCCAGTTCCTTTCTGGAACCGTGGAATCTGAGAGGAGTATTTTCCAATGCTTCTATAATCCTTTCTGATTCTTCCGGCAGTTTGTATCTTATATCCATTATCCCTTCACAGTAATCCGGTATCACATTGGATCTGGTACCTCCATTTATAACATCTAAATTTATGGAAGTGCCTTTCTGTTTATCGTTTAATTTCTCTATAACCGGTATCATATAAGCCATCTCATATATTGCATTTATGCCTTTTTCCGGTTCAAGGCCGGCATGTGATGCTTTTCCATAAATCTTTAGGGTTATTGTACCAACTCCACTTCTCTCTGTCTTCAGGGCTCCATCAAGGGATGGTTCCATTACAAAGGTGAAAATTGATTTTTTTGCCTCACTGATAATAAGGTCCTTAGAGGAGCCTGATTCTATTTCTTCATCTGAGGTGATTAGAAGAACAATGCTGTATTTTAACTCCTTATTTTTCACAAGTGCTTTAAGGGCATACACCGTCTGTACCAGCCCTGTTTTCATATCAAATCTCCCCGGCCCATAGCCCTTTCCATTCTCAACTTTAAATGGCCTTGATTTAATAGTACCTTCAGGAAAAACAGTGTCATAATGGCATAGTAGAAGTATCCGGTTATCTGATTTACCCTTTATGGCCAGGCGCAAATCATTTCCCGCACTCTCTGATTTAATAATTTCCGGGGCAATTCCCAGATTCTCTTTCAGATAACCTGCCATATACCCTGCAAATTTATCCAGAAGCACTTTGTCTGTTGAAGGAGTTTCCATCTCTACTAATGATTTTAAATCTGATAGCATTGAATCCTGCTGGCTTTTGAAATACTGGAATACATTATTCATGCTATTATCCCCTCTTCAACGGTATATTTTTTTAGATACTCTTCACTGATTTCAACACCGATGCCTGTACCCTTATTAGGCTTAATTGTGCCATTTTCCATTGTGAATGGATTCTTAACTATGTCATTTTTAAAGTATTTGTCATTGGGCGATGTGTCTCCAGGATAATTAATATCAGAAAGAGATGCCATGGAAACATTAAAGGACCTTCCGATTCCAGTTTCTAACATTCCTCCAATCCATACATGGCCCTTGAATTCCTTCACTATTCCCATAACTTTTAAGGAATTTCCGATTCCGCCTAGCCTTCCCTCTTTTATGTTTATAACCTTACACGCACCCATTTCAAATGCTTTCTGTGCCTTCTCCGGTGAAGTAATAGATTCATCCAGGCATAATGGCGTGGATAATCCCTTTGCAAGCCTTGAATGGTATATTATATCATCATGGTACAGGGGCTGCTCCAGATATACAAGATTGTATCTGTCTATTTTTTTAATCAAATCAAAATCCTTCTCGGTATAATCGCTGTTGGCGTCTGCACTTAAAACTATATCCGGAAAATTGTCCCTTACAGCACTTAGTATACCTATTTCCTTTCCCTTCATTATTTTGACTTTAATTCTTTTATATCCACGGTCAAGGGCTTCCTGTATCTTCTTTAATGTAACGTTTATATCATCCATTCCAAGTGATATTCCAACGTTTGCATATCCCCTGCTGTGCCCTATGTAATCTACCAGGGATTTTTTATTTGCTTTTGCATAATAATCATAGAGAAGCATTTCCATGGAAGCTTTTGCCATATTATTGCCTTTTATAAATTTTACCTGTTCATTGAATTCATCCGGCTCTGGAAGGCCTTTTACTACTGGTGCAAGATACTGTTTTACAATATGGAATACTGTATAATTATCTTCTGAGCCATAAAAAGGATTTTCGTCGGTAACACTTTCAGAATAAGCAGTTATTCCATTATGTTCAAGCTTGAAAACATAAACATCCTTGTTTACATCTGTTCCGAAGCTGGTTGTGAATGGGCTTATCAGTGGCATTTTTAGCTTGTGGTAAGTTATTTTCATAAAAATATAATACGTCTGGTTATAAATCTATTCCTATTTTCCAGTTTTACCATTTAGCATTATTTCTGGCTTCTGATAAACTCTTTATATATTATTATTATCAATTTTACCATGGGTACATACAGAGGGCTTTACGATCTGCATGATGCATACAGATCTGATTATTTAAAGATTGCAAATCACGGTTTTATTGCAAATAACCGCACTGCAGCACTTGTTGGTATAGATGGAACTATTGACTGGGCATGTTTGCCCAACTTTAATTCAAATCCTGTCTTTGATTCTATTCTTGATGCCAGAAATGGTGGTTATTTCAAGACCAGCCCTGTAATGGAAAGCAATGTCAACCAGTATTACGAAGAATCAACCAATATACTTATAACAGAGTTTGTAAATAACAATCAGGTAATTTTAAGGCTCACAGATTTTCTTCCAACATCATCATATAGCACAATAACGTTTCCGGAGATACACCGGCTAATTGAGGCCCCATATTCTGATGTTGAAGTATCAATAGATATAAAATCGCATTTTAACTTTGGCTCAGGGAAAACAAACATAACCAGGGATAGAAATGGTTATATTTTCTCATGTACAGATGACACACTTGGAATTTCCACAAATCTTAAATTGAAAAAGGGAAATGGAAATGTATACAGCAGGATAAAAGTGGAAAAAGGTTCACATGAATGGATTGTTGTATTAAGCGGAGTAAGGCAAATTGGCAATGTAAGGCAATATGAATCATATACACGGCTGGAAGAAACAAGAAATTACTGGAGTGCATGGGCAGGAAAAATAAACTATAGTGGATTATATTACGATCATGTAATACGATCTGCACTTACATTGAGAGGGCTATTTTATGACCCTACAGGAATGATGGTTGCAGCACCAACAACAAGCCTCCCTGAAATTATTGGTGGAGAACGAAACTGGGACTACAGGTATACCTGGATAAGGGATACTGCATATGTTGTAGAGGCACTTTCACTTATAGGGTTAAATGACGTAGCTACAAAATTTCTCTATGATATCATGTCCATAGTTCAAAAGGATAAGAAGGTCAAAACTATATATCCGGTAAATGGGGATTCAAAACTGGAGGAGAAAAAGGTAAATTTATCCGGGTATATGGATTCAATTCCTGTAAGGATAGGAAACGAAGCATCGGAGCAGTTGCAGATAGACCAGTACGGCTCCATAGTGAATGCTGTATTCAGGTTCCATGAGGCAGGTGGGCTTGTTACCACTTACCTGTGGGATTTTCTCATCGAAATACTGGATACACTGAAAGATATCTGGAAGCTGCCTGATTCCAGCATCTGGGAATTCAGGTCAGAACCAAAGCATTACCTGTATTCAAAATTAATATCATGGAGTGCATTTAACCGGGCAATAAAAATGGGCAGGGAACTGGGCTATAGTGCCCCATATAGAACATGGCATAAAATAAGGGAAGAGATAAAGAATGAAATAATGGAAAAGGGGTATAACCCGGATGTAAAAGCATTTACCCAGTATTACGGGAGTGACCAGATGGATGCATCGGTATTGAGAATGCCATTGACAGGCATTATTAGTGCCAAAGATCCGCGTTTTGTCTCCACTCTTGCCAGGGTTGAAGCGGAACTGAAAAATCCATGTGGAATGTTTATTAGATATCACAGCGATGATGGACTGAAAGGCCATGACAATGCATTTCTTTTACTGTCTTTCTGGTATGTTGAGGATTTGATATTATCAGGGCGTATTATGGAAGCAAAGGAAACATTTGAAAATATACTTGACCACTCTAACCACCTGATGCTTTTTTCTGAGGAAATTAATTTTAATGATTGCAGGGAGATGCTTGGCAATTTCCCGCAGGCAATTACCCATCTTGGGGTTATAAGGGCAGCAATAAAACTTGATGAAGCATTAAGGGGCAAATAGATATATTTAATAATGTTTTAATCAGGTAATGTATTATAAGAGTATGAAGAAGATACTTGTGGTTACCAGCCGTGCACCATTTTCATACCGGTATGCTCCGGGAGGTGATGTCAGGATATATAATGTAGGTGGAGTTGCCACAGCCCTCAGCACAATGCTTAAGGGAACCGGAGGCACTTGGGTATGCTGGGGCGATGGAAAGAATGACATGGCACACCAGGAGGAAACTACAGATGGGTATAAGATAGCAAGGGTATTCCTAAACAAAACTGAAAAATTCGGGTTTTACAATAGCTATTCCAACAGGGTTTTATGGCCATTATTCCACTATTTTAGAAACAATATACATTTTGACTCCACAGCTTTTAAGTATTATTATATTGCAAATGAAAAATTTGCAAAAAAAATAAAGGAAAATATAACGCCGGATACAATAATATGGGTGCATGACTACCAGCTTATGATGATCCCGTCAATATTGAGAACTATGGACATATCCAATTATATAATATTCTCATGGCACATCCCATGGATATCTCCTGAATTTTTCAGCATACTCCCCGAAGCAAAATTTCTCGCACAGAGCATTTCAAAATCTAATCTGGTAACATTTCATACCAGGCTGTATGAGAAGAATTTTTTCAATACTCTGGAGTACCATGAAATAAAAGTTAAAAATAGATTAAAAACTCTTGCAATTCCCCTGGGGATCGATAAAAATTTTTTTCACCTGTCTAAAACCATGGCAATTAAACCAAAAAAAGAAAAAGCATCAATTATATTTTCAATAGACCGCCTTGATTATACAAAAGGGCTTCTACAGAGGGTAAAGGCTATTGAGAAGATTCTCAGTTACAGAAAGGACCTTATAGGGAAATTAGTATATTTAATGAACGTTACACCAAGCCGTACAGGCATTCCAGAATATGATGAAATTAAAGAGCAACTGGAGATGGAAGTGGGAAGGGTAAACGGTCTTTACAGTACAACTTCATGGGTGCCTATAATTTACATATACAGGAAAATATCACAGAAATATCTGGTTTCATTATATGCACGAAGTGACATAGCATTGATTACCCCATTAATGGATGGTTTAAACCTTGTTTCCAAAGAGTTTGTAGCAACTACGGATAAGGGTGTGCTTATACTATCAAAATTCGCCGGGGCTGCGGAATATATGGACGGAGCGTTGATAGTAAACCCTAATAATATAAATGAACTGGCAAGTGCCATAGTAAGGGCAATGGAAATGGATGGAGAGGAAAAAATGTCACGGCTCAAAAGGATGAAAAAGGATGTATATGTAAAGAACAGTAACTGGTGGTATAAGAGGATATTAACAACAGCAGAAAGGCAATGGCATGTATCAGGAGAATAAAATTATACATAGAATAGAAAAAATAATTTCCATGGAACCACAGTTATTTCTTGATTATGACGGAACACTGGTCCCGATTATCAAGAATCCAGAAATTAACCAGGCAGATTATGACCTGCTTAAACTAATCTCGCATTTAGATTCCCGTTTTGAAATGTATATAGTTACAGGAAGGGAGGTTAGTGACATAATCCGTTTTCTCGGGGAATATAATATTATAGGCCTTCATGGTTCAATATTTCATATAGATGGCCAGACGATAAATATTCCAGAATTCGCTCCATATGTAGAACTATTCAATCAAATATATCAGAATACGGTATATATTCAGGAAAAGTTTCATGGATTGAGGATATACAATAAAACAGGTAGCATCCTTTTTCATATGGGCAATATTAAAAATCAGCGTTCCCGTGAAACTGTACATAAAATTATTAATTTCCTTGCATTCCGTTACAATATTGAATTATACACAGGAATAGACATAATAGAATTGAGAATTCCACACATTAATAAGGGTACCGCAATTAAGCAGATAAGGAACCTTAACCGGCCTGCAATAATAATAGGTGATGACAGGACAGATGAAGATTCTTTTATTGCCAATCAGGATGCAATAACCATAAAGATTGGAGATGGAGATACACATGCCAGATTTGCTATTCCCTATGAACGCGTTAGGCCATTATTATGGGAGTTGTTAAAAATTTTATAGTTGTGATATGCATATAAAAATAAACAGTTTCAGTTGCCCTTATATGTCTGAAAATCCATGAAGTCTACCACTTCCAACCCTGTAAAATTGAGCCCATACAGTTTTTCAGCCCTGGACGAGTCAATACTGTAATCAAGGTTTTGCCCCAGGTAAGATTTTATGAATGGGCAAGGTTCGTCGCGTATTGAATAGTATAATTTCCTCCCAAATTCATAAAGTGTCATTGTTTCTTCTCCTGCTATATTAATAATACCCCTGTCCATATCTCTCATGGCTTTATAAACGCCAATAGAAAGATCAGAATTGAGCACAGGATTTATAATTATGTCATTATTAAGTTTTATGGGCATTTTACTCCTTATTGCAGCCAGTATATCGGTATAAATGTTGTAGGTACATTTTCCATATGTCATGCCTCTCCTTATTATAAGATAATGTTCGTTGCCCTTTGCCAATTCTTCCGCCTTCAATTTTGCCTTGCCATATTCTGTTTCTGGAATGGTTGCACTCTCTTCATTTTTTATGGCACTTGATGAGGAATACACAAGCTGATTTGACAGGAGTATTTTCTTGCCATTTTGAAATTTTTCATTTATGAGCCCCTGGATCCCGTAGTTCATTTCAATATAATTTTTATTTTTTGAATAAAATGGTATATCAAAATTATTGATAATAAAATCATAATCATCATGCAGTTCCATTAAGGATTCAGCAAATTTTTCAATGCCTTTCAATGGGAATAATGACTGAATTTTGTTGGCGTCTCCGTAGTCTTTGGCAAATCTAAAGCCAAAACTTTCGTCCCCATCCAGAATAAGAATTTTTGACATATTACTATAAATGTCATCAAAGCATATAAGTGTGAATATACTTTATAAATAAATATTTTTGTAATATATAATTATCAGGTAAATATTTATATATTATTCTGTAATATCTTGAAACTAATATGGAAAAAAAGAACGTTAGTTTTATTTATCTGGCTATTACGCTTATGATCATGACCTTCTCCATGAGGGCAACAAATAATATGATCATTACAACAGTGCCATTACTTGCGAAGATTGATCTTGGATTCTCCAGCTTCTTTGTTGGTATAATATCAGCAGTTATCTACCTGTTTACATTTACAGTGACATTTTACGTTAACCCGCGTATCAACGCTAGACTCAGAAGGCAGTTGTTCATAGGGGCAAACTTTGCAATACTGTTTTCGCTCATAGCATATTATTTCACAAATGGCATAGCTATATGGGGAATATCAGCACTTGCCGGGCTCGCGTACGGAATTATGATGCCGAATCTCATTACCTCCTCAACCCTGTTAAAGGATCAGAAAGAGCGCGAGAGGCTTATCTCCTTATATTCAGTGGGATTGAGCCTTAGCCTTATACTCGGGCCGACTATAGAAGATTACATATTGACATTTGTGAGCTACAGGGATGTATTTCTTTTATTCATACCAATAGTTATTGCAGGAGTTATAGTCTCAACCATGATAAAATTCCCGCACACAAAAAATGAAACCAGGGCAAATGTGATGAAAAATGATGGTTTGAGGGCCAGCTTACTAACTATAACGACCTATAACATACCATTTGCAGCCCTTAGCATTTTCCTTACACTGTACGCTATAGCACGCTTTCACGTTTCAGGTGCAGTTGCTTATTCCCCCTATATATATTTCTTCTCCATTTCATTCCTGACAAGGATACTGCTAACAATACACCCGTTAAAACACATAAAACTTCCACTTTTATTTTCTATAATGATTACGGGTTTTGCACTGATAATGTTTCCATTCCTTACTACATTTACATCGTTCCTGCTGTTGATGATGTTGCTGGGCATACCACATGGCTCAATATTTCCCATGTCGACTATTATGATTGCAAGAGGAACCAGTGTAGAACAGAGAAGTGCTGCAAACTCCTATTTCATGGCGTATAATAATATCCTGTTCATGGTCATCCCGCTGGCATTCGGTTATATTGTTAAGTTCATAGGATACGAATATTCGTTCCTTATACTTATAGCACCTGTAATATTGTCTGCCGTTGCCCTCTTCAAGATATATGGTTCTAATACCACCATATTTATTTCAAATCTTAAGAAGGTGCCGCCCAATGCAATTTCCGGGAAGAAAAATGACCTGTGAATTAAATTATTTTGAACATTTTTATATTTTTCAATACAGTTAAATCTATTAACAATATTATTACTGGATTTTAATGATAAAATCCAGCGACTCACTCGAAGATTTATTTAAGAAACTAAATACTTCAAAAGCAGGGCTTTCAGGCAACGAAGCAAGTTCAAGACTTCACACCTATGGTTATAATGAGGTTTCGGAGAAGAAAGAGAGTTCCATACTAAAGTTTTTAAAGAAATTCTGGACACCAATTTCCTGGATGCTGGAGCTTACAATAATCATAACATTTATACTTGGAAAATATGACGATTCTCTGATAATACTTTTCCTGCTAATATTTAATGGTGTAATATCCTTTACCCAGGAATCAAAGGCTGATAATGCAGTAGAACTATTAAAGAAAAAACTTTCAGCCCAGGCCAGAGTCCTGAGAGATGGTAAGTGGAATGTTATAGAAACAAAGTTTCTCGTGCCCGGGGATATTGTCCATCTAAGATTGGGTGATGTGGTTCCTGCAGATATTAAAATAATAGACGATGAGCTGGAAATCGACCAGTCCGCCCTTACTGGAGAATCACTGTCAGTAACAAGAAAAAAGGGAGATACAATATATTCCAGCTCTGTGGTAAAAAGAGGTGAATGCAATGGTCTGGTAACAGAAACAGGCAGCAAGACCTATTTCGGAAAAACAACAGAACTGGTTGAAATAGCAAAGACAAAGTCACACATAGAAGAACTTATTATGAAAATAATAAAAGACCTGATAGCCATAGATACTATTCTTGTTATAGCACTTATATTATTTTCTATCTACCGTGGCGTGGACATTACCGAAGTTATCCCCTTTGCACTGGTAATATTAATTGCATCAATACCCGTAGCTCTCCCGGCAACATTCACAATTGCAATGTCCCTTGGCGCCCTTCATATGTCAAAACGTGGTGAAATAGTCACGAGGCTATCCGCTATAGAGGATGCGGCTTCCATGGACACATTATGCATGGATAAAACAGGTACTATTACAGAAAATAAATTGACTATAAAAACTCCAAAGGTCTATACAGGAGATGAATTGTCCCTGATTAAATATGCATCATATGCATCGCAGAGAAAAAGTGAGGACCCAATAGATGATGCCATACTGGACTATGCCGATTTAAAATCTGTAAAAATTGACTATGCAAATAGAAGCAAGTTTACGCCATTCGACCCTTCAATTAAGCGTACGGAAGCAATAATAAACGAAGCGGGGAAATCTGTTAAAATAGTCAAGGGTGCACCACAGGTTATATCAGAGCTTACAGGCAATGTACCGGAAACATATGAAAATGATATAAAATACTTCTCATCCCAGGGATTCAGAATTATTTCAGTGGCTGCAGGAACAGATAAACTCGAAATTCTGGGGGTTATACCCCTATACGATCCGCCAAGGAAGGATTCAAGGGATTTAATTACTGAATTGAAGCAGCTCAGTGTATCCCCTGTCATGATTACAGGCGACAACAGCCTCATCGCAGAAGAAGTTGCAGGCGAGATAGGGCTGGAAAAGAAATTATGCAATGCAGAAAATATAAAGGGTAACTATGCTGGTGCATCAGATTGTTCAGTTTTTGCCGAGGTTTTTCCTGAAGATAAATATTATATCGTGAAGGCTTTACAGAAATCCGGGCATATTGTTGGCATGACCGGTGATGGTGTAAATGATTCCCCTGCATTGAAACAGGCAGAATTCGGTGTGGCTGTCGCATCAGCTACAGATGTGGCAAAGGCATCTGCCAGTGTTGTTCTGACCCATTCCGGACTTACAGATATAGTGGACGGGATAAAATCCGGCAGGAGAATTTACCAGAGAATGCTTACCTACACATTAAACAAAATAATAAAGGTAATCCAGATTGTTTTCTTCCTTACACTTTCATTTTTTGTGGTAGGGTTTTTTGTTACAACAGCATTTGATGTAATTCTCCTTATTTTTGCCAATGATTTTGTAACAATGGCAATTGCAACAGATAATGTTGGATACTCTATAAAACCTGAAAGGTGGAACGTGAATTCATTAATCTCATCATCAGTTATCCTTGCGGCATTCCTTGTTGTTGAAAGCTTTATATTCCTCTATATCGGGCTCTATGCAGGGTTAAGAATCAGCCAGATTCATACTTTTATATTTGATATGCTGGTATTCTCCGGCCAGTTCACAGTTTACATGGTACGGGAAAGGAAAAGATTTTCCAATTCTATGCCTTCTAAAATTCTGTTGCTTTCCAGCATTGTCGATATAATAATTATATCTTTCATATCATATTATGGCATCCTGGTAACTGCAATTCCATTAAAATTTATCCTGATCAGCATAGGATTAACGTTCATATGGATGGTGTTTATGGATACAATAAAAAATGTAGTATTCAGGCATTATAAATTATAAAAATTATTTTTATGATAACTCTGATGTTGCTTTCCAGAGTTTACAGCGATTCCACAATTTCTGAAGTTTTCCTTACGCGCCCCATCTTTTTAAACACATTATTTATGGTAGATTCATGCATCTCCTTTGTCATTGCTGTCATTGCATCTTCTGCGAATATCTGCTGAAATCCCATCTCATATGCAAAACGGGCAGTGCTCTCAACTCCATGCGTGGTGGAAATTCCGCAAAGGACAATTGTTTTTATTCCGCCCCTTCTTAATCTCAACTCAAGGTCAGTGCCATAAAAAGCACCCCACTGTTTCTTGGATATTACAACATCATTATCCCGGGGCCCTAATTCTGGAACTATATCAGAAAAATCAGGTGGCATTTCGGCTGGCCCGGACCACGCTGAATCATCTGCCAGCACGTTTAGCATAGCTCTCTTATCAGGAACCACATGTACAAGGAATACCGGCATGTCATTCTTTCTAAATGATTCTGCAAGTTCCGATGCATTTTTAATTACCGTGTTTGCATCGTATGGAACTAAATTTCTCCCCATGGATGCTATTCCCTTTTGCAGGTCAATTACTACAAGCGCTGTGCTTTTCTTATCTATTTCTAATCCCATAGGCATAAATTTTTACTTTATATTTTAATTTTTAGAACATTCCAGTTACCGGAGAATAATTTTTAAAGGGTGAAACAGGCTGGATTACAAAATTTTTTGTAATCTGGCATTAGCATAAACCATATGCCGCTTCAATCCTCTTCTAAAATTAGCCGGGGATAATTAAGCTCCCGGGGGTACTCATTCTTTTTCTGGCATAGATCTGCTGAAAGAATCACCTTTATGATACCTGTCATTCACCCGTTTAATTATAAATTTTATTAAATCACTTCTGGTTGTTAATTTAGAAGTGGAAGAATCCTTGCCCAGCTTATTTTCCTTTATTATTGATTTTAACTCTTTAATATTCTTCTTTTTAAGAGCGTTATAGAGTTTCTCTTCTGTATCATAACCGGAAAGGTCTATTTTCATTGCCACTGGTTTGTCCTGCTTTAACTTAACATCTATTTTCAGGTTTTCAGCAATGTCAGGGGTTTCCTCGATTTTATCTGCCATATACCTTAATATATCGGACAAAGCAACAGCCTTAGATTTATTCGACATATTTTATTACCTCCTCAACAAGCCTGTTATAACTGTTATACAGGTCATATCCATACTTTTGCCCCAGTGTTTTAACAGAGGACTGGAACTCAGCAGCCTCGGAAATTTTTATGCTTAGAGGTATATACGTGTCAAAAATTCTCGGGTAATCTCCTCTCCGTTCCCTGTATTTTAAAGAATCTATTATAGACTTATGGAGGCGGTTATTGGCTCTGAACATTGAGATCAAAATACCGAGAGGCTTTATATTTATGCCAGCATCCTCCTTAAAGGCATTAATTCTTGTAAGTATCTGTGGTATCCCATATGTGGATAAAATATCTGGAATTGTAGGTATCAGGTAGTAATCAGATATAAAAATGCCTGATAGTGTAATTAACCCGAGATTTGGAGGGCAATCAATAATTACATAGTCATAGTTTTTGATGATGCTTGATACAGCTTCTTTCAGGATAGTTATTGGCGTCCTAACAAAATATCCTGAATTCGAGACAAGGGGCAATTTATCCTGAATATCTATCAATCTCAGGCTCGAAGGCAGGAGATCAAGGTTTTTTATGCCAGAACCTATGTTAGAGACGTTTTTAACTATGGAACTCTCAACGTTAAATAATTCTGTATTGTATACTTTATCGCTGAAAAGCTGGAATATGGTATTTCCCTTTTTATCATGTTCAAGCCATAGGTTTTCATCCATTAATGAAACTGTTGCATTTGTCTGCGGGTCAAGATCAATAATTAATACCTTTTTAGCATAATTGGTGGCCAGAAACTCAGACACAGCAATGGATGTTTGGGTTTTTCCAACTCCCCCTTTCAAATTGATAATGCTGATTATATGGGTCATTACATAGCAAATATCCCTTTATATTTTAAATTACCGGAAAATTATTCAGTACATACTATGGGGCAATACGCTAGCAGGCAGGTATGAGACTATTTTGCCTATTAAACAGGACACACTGGATCAGAATTTCCATTCCACAATATTTGGAATAGTATACTATATTAATTTAACTTTTACACATAAATATTCATAATTTCCATAGCTTACGCTAATGATATTCAAAATTACGTATTCTTTTTAATGATTTTTTAATTTATATTATCCAAAGGCTCTTCAAAATCCTTATTATTCTTCAATACGGAGTATATGATATTCAACAATTTATTGGAACAGGCAATTAATAGCTTATTACCTTTCATTCCATCATTCTTTTTCCTTGTGTAATATCTTTTAATTACTGGATTAAACTTTATTGCAGGTATAGTTGATAGATACAGTGCATACCTTATTAACGGGTTTCCCCTTTTCGATATTTTTGATGTAATATTATAATCTCCAGATTGTTTAACCACTGGATCCATACCTGAATAGGCCCTTAGCTTTAGAACAGAATCAAATTTATTTATGTCTCCTATTGATGATAATATTATAGAGCCTGTTATAGTCCCTATTCCAGGAATTGTCTTTATTTTGGAATCTATACTATTATACTCATCTTCTATGATACTTTTTGTTTTCATTAACTGCTTATTCAATAGTTCTAATGTTTCTATGTTTATATCTATGTCGTATTTTACTGCATTATTATTAGTATTGCTGTTTATTAAAATATTTCTTATCTCGCTGTATTTACTCTCACTGATATATTTTATTTTATAATTATTTTCAATGATTTTTTCTATATTATTTATTATCTCAATAAAGTATTTAGAATCCGTATTTACTATTTCAGTTAATCCAGGGTATAGTAAATCTAAATCCCTGATTAACTGGTTCTTTGCCATTGCTATTTTCCTGTTTATTCTTACATATGTGTATACGTATTCCCTGAGATTTGTGTAAGTATTTTCAGTATCTTTCTCCATAGTAATTATATTGTTTTTACGTATTATAATATATTTTGCTATTGCTTCCGCATCTATTTTATCTGTCTTATTCTTCCTTATCCTTGAACTCTTCAACAGCTTTGTTTCCATAGGATTCAATAAAATTATATTGCAATTGTTGTTTATTAAATATGTATACAGGTTAACATGGTATATACCTGTGGATTCTATTCCCAGTTTTATATTTTTATATTTCTTTATTATTCTTAGAAATTCACTGAAGCCATAAATGTTGTTTATCAGTATTCCCCTTTTTATTACACTCAGTTCACTATCTATAATACAGTAATCAAACTTCTTCTTGGCCATATCTATTCCAACATATATCATATAACCTCCAGACCAGTTCATACTATTCCTTCCCATATTCCAACAGTCTTGCTTATTATCGGTGCATTTGCACAATATACATTATTTTTATACTTGAATATGAAAAGGGAAATACATACTATTCCAGGTGGATTAAACCACAAGATCTACTCAGTATTCCCTGATCATTGCCATAATGGAGTTATGGGTAAAATCATTATACAAGATATACTTACCATCACGCAAAAAGCATGCAAACAGGTTATGTATGGTTAAATTTATAAGCATAAAACTATTTTATTCTCTATGCATGACCTTAAAAACAAAAATGCAATAGTTTGTGCCGGCAGTACCGGGATAGGAAAAGGAGTTATTTCCGTGCTGGCAAAATACGGTGCCAATATAACCACATTTTCGCGAACAAAAGAAAACGTAGAAAGCCTTAAAGAGGAAATCAGGAAGGAAACAGGTGTCACAGTAAATGCAATGTGTGCAGACCTTTCCAAAAAAGACGATCTAATGCGGGTTGTGGATTCCGCACATGAGCAGTACGGTAAAATTGATTTCCTTGTCATGAACTATGGAGACCCACGGGTTGACCCATTCATGCAGCTTAATGAATCTGATTGGGATTATAACATTGATATGATCTTTAAATCTACAATAAGGATGGTTGATATGTGTGCAACTGATATGATAAAATCGAATTCCGGGCGTATAATATTTATTACATCCATGACCACGAAAAACCCCCTTGAAAATTTTGCAATTTCAAATTCCCTGAGGTCTGGTGTAGTAGCTCTTGGAAAAACACTCTCTATAGAACTGGGAAAATACAACATAAATGTAAATTCAATCTCACAGGGGTATTTCTACACACGGAGGCTGGAAAACATAATAAAAAAGAATTCTGTTTCCAGTGGAAAGCCAGTTGAAGAAGTTGAATCCCAGCTGATGAAAGAAATACCGCTTGGAAGGTTTGGCAAACCGGAAGAAGTTGGGAATCTTGTCGCATTTTTATGTTCTGGCATGTCTTCCTATATTACCGGTATAAACATACCCATTGACGGTGGAGTAATAAAATCAATTTAGGCAATCTCATAATATTTATATCTGACCATGTTTTATCATATCATGGCAGAAATTGTTAAATACAGATGGGATAATGTAAAAAAGGAAAAATTGTCAGAAACCTTCTACCGGCAAATGGTATACGGCGATAAAGTAATGGTTGCACAGCTTGATATAAGGAAAGGAAGCATAGTGCCGGAGCATAGCCATGAAAATGAGCAGATTACCTGGATAATGAAAGGAAAATTACATTTTAAAATAGGTGGAAAAGAAATGGATGTTGGGGCAGGTGAAGTGCTGATTATACCATCGAATACAAAACACGAGGCAATTGCACTTGAGGATACCCTGGATATTGATATATTCAGTCCCAGAAGGGAAGACTGGATAAGTGGAACAGATTCCTACCTGAGAAAATGAATCTGTTAATCACTGATATCCTAAAATTAGTACCTCTATAACCCTATTTATTAATTTATTTAAACTATTTTTAACATCCTAATATATTTGGAGCTGTCAGATTAGTTTTTTTCATTATTATTAATTGCACAGTTATACTGTCCAGGTTTTGGGAAGTGCGTCATTAAAAATTAACGTTTCCAGGTTGCAGAATAGTAAAAAGGAGGCTAAAGAATCAAAAGGTATCAAGACTGTTTTGCTTTCATATCAATTACATCGTGCCAGTAATATAGTTATAAATTACACGTCCAGAATTATATAACCGATATTTGACAAAATAACCTTTTCATCTCGCGTGTAAAATATTATTACGAATTTCATACTAAAAATACAGTATTCGTATATTTTAAATAGGATGATATAATTATGTTATAAGGACATTTAAGTTTAGAAATGAACTTTAAATGTTAAAAATAGTAATATCATATACAAATATTTATTAATAATTGTTTATTGATATTTACTAGTAAAACATTAAAAAGGTGTAAAAAATGGAAACAAAGTGTAAAATATGCGGAGAGAAAATTAACGTACCGGACGACTCAATGGCAGGAGAACTTATAGAGTGTGGCTCATGTGGCATGAGTTACGAAATAGCCTCTATCAAAGCAGATGGAGTGGAAATAAAACCCGCTGAAAATGTAGGTGAAGACTGGGGAGAATAAAGTGATGAAAGTAGGCATTGTCGGGGCCTCAGGATATGTGGGTGGTGAACTCATGCGCCTGCTTGTCAGGCATCCTGAAATCGAGATTACATCGGTATCATCCACCAGGCATAGTGGAGAAAAAGTTTCGAGAATACATCCGGACCTTTACGGACTTACGGATTTAAAATTTGAAGATATCACACCGCTGGATATGGCAGGGAAAGTTGATTTAATATTCCTAGCACTCCCACACGGGACTTCAATTAAATATGTGCCTGGCCTGGTTGAAACCGGTGTGAAAATTATAGACATGAGTGCAGATTTCAGGCTTAAAAATCCTGAACTGTACAAGCCATGGTATGGGTACGAACACGGATATCCTGACCTCATAAAGAAATTTGTATATGGCATGCCTGAACTTCACAGGGAACAGATAAAAAATGCTACTTATATAGCAACGCCAGGATGCATAGCTTCCTCATCAATATACAGCATAGCCCCATTTCTTTCCCTGGAGCTTTCCAGTGATATAATAAATGTGGATGCAAAGGTTGGTTCCTCCGGATCAGGATCCGGGCTGGACGAATCAAAGGTATTCTCAGAGAGGTTTGATTCCATCAGGGCATATAAACCGGTTAATCACAGGCATACACCTGAGATTGAGCAGGAGCTGGAATACGCTTCCGGGAAAAAGGTAAAAATAGCACTTTCCGCACACTCTGTAAATATGGTGAGGGGCATACTTACCACATCCAGCATCTACAGTGAAGGCGATGAAATAACTTTGTGGTCACTGCTCAGGAAGTTCTATGGCAATGAGAAATTTATAAGGCTAATAATGGACAGGAAAAGCAATTACAAGTACCCGGACCCGAAAACCGTTATAGGCTCAAATTTCGCGGATATTGGATTTGCCATTGATAAATATGTGAAGAGGGTAGTATCATTTGGTGCTATTGACAACCTGATTAAAGGAGCTGCAGGCAATGCAGTCCAGTCTATGAATATAATGAATGGATTTAATGAGTATGAGGGCCTTATGATGCCATCCCTTTTTCCGGTGTAAAATATGAAAGTTTTGAAAATAGGTGGAAGCGTACTGGATAATTTTCTGGAAAATGACAATCTGTACTCCATAATACAGCAGTTTGATTGCCCCCTTGCAATAGTTCATGGCGGTGGCAATTATCTGGATACCCATGCTGATAGCTTTAACTACACTAAAAAATTTGTTACATCCCCGGAGGGAATAAGAAGCAGGTATACTGATAAAAACACACTGGAAATTTTCACAATGGTGATGAATCTAATTAACCAGAAACTGGTATTGAATTTAAAGGAACACGGGATAAAAGCTGTAACGCTAAATGGAATAATAAACGCAAGGAGAAAGGAAAAACTGATAATAATGAATGAAAAGAACAGAAAAATGATAATCGATGGCGGTTATACAGGCAGGGTAGAAAGTGCCGACTCTATTCCCATACGGGCTGTAATAGATGAAGGGTATATCCCTGTAATTTCTCCTGTGGCATACGGGAATGGAAACTATTTGAATGTTGATGCTGATAGGGCCGCAGCATATGTTGCAGGATCCATGGGATCAGATTCCCTGGTGTTTCTTACAAATGTTAGCGGGCTTTACTATAAGGACCGTGTTATAGAAAAAGCAGACGTTGCATATATTAAAAGTATTTTGAATGAGATTGGAACAGGCATGGATAAAAAGCTAATGGCTTCAATTGAAGCCCTTGAAATGGGGGTTAGACAGGTCACTATTTCAAACCCCTTCAATGGAATATCGACCGGAACGGTGATTTATAATGAATTATGAGAACGAACACATAGCAAATACGTATCAGAGGCTCCCGGTAAACGTCCTTAATGGAAACGGGGCTATACTGCATGACATAAATGGAAAAAGATATATTGACATGATGGGTGGATACGGAGTAGCCATACTCGGATACGGAAATAAAAAAATAAAGGAAGCGGTATGCAGGCAATTCGATACAATACCCATTGCACATGCATCTGAATACACTGCAGCAAGGGAGGAATTCATCAAAAACCTTACCGGGATAGTTCCTGCCGGGCTGGATAAATTTTACCTTGGAAACACAGGTGCGGAGGCCATAGAAGCTGCAATAAAAGTGGTAATTAAATCCTCTAAAAATCATAAAATTATAGCCATGACAAATTCTTACCATGGAAAAACTGCCGGCGCATTGTCGATCACCTATTCTGAAAAATACAGGCAATCCTTCGGAGATTTGCTGATAAAGAATGTTGAGTTTATAAGGTACAACAATATGGAAGACCTGGACAAAATCAGAAAAGATAATGATATATCAGCAGTATTTTTTGAACCTGTCCAGGGCGAAGGTGGAATAAACATACCTGACAGGGATTATGTAAGGGAACTGAGGCAAATTACAGAGGAAAAGGGCATAATACTTGTTGCAGATGAAATACAGTCCGGGCTTGGCAGGACCGGGAAAATGTGGGCACATGAACATTTTGGCATTAAACCGGACATTATAACAATAGGCAAGGGCATCGGGGGTGGAATTCCATTATCAGTTACAGCGGGAAAACCGGAATTTATGGATAACCTTGCAAAGGGAGAACAGTCTTCAACAACCGGAGGAAATCCCATAGCCATGGCTTCCGGAAGTGCAGTCATAGAACAGCTTACAGATGATTTAATAAATGAAGTTGCAGTGAAAGGGGAACTATTCAGGAATACCCTGAAAGAATACCTGGCAGACTCGAGGATTGTAAAAGAAATAAGGGGTTTAGGGCTCATGGATGCTATAGAGTTAAGGGTAAAATTTTTGCCAGTATTTATGGATATCATAAACAGGGGAGTTCTTCCACTATATTCAGGAATCAATATATTGAGAATGCTGCCGCCATATGTGATATCTGATGCGGAGATAACCGAAGCTGCAAAAATCATGTCTGAAGGGATAAAATCCTATAATAAAGAGGTAGCGCCATGAAAATTTCTATGCTATTCGATATAATGCGCTGGGAGGAAAGGGCAATATTGAAAGCTCTCCAGGATAAAAATGTGGAAGTACAGCTGTATAACGTAAAAGAAATGAACCTTGACCTACAGGATCCAAACTACGACTTCGGCGATATTTCACTGCAGAGAAGCACTGGATATTACAGAAACCTCCATTCAACAGCATATGTTGAATTTACCGGGAACCGTATTATCAACGATTTCAATTCAACGATTGTCACAGGAAATAAGATGTTTACCTCACTTCTGCTTTCACAGAAGCGCATCAGGATTCCAAAAACATTTGTATCCTTTTCAAATGAAAGATTTCTGAAATCGTTTAAAGAAGATTTTAATGGCAGAGCTGTAACCAAGCCGGTTACCGGAAGCTGGGGCAGGATGATTTCACTGCTTAATGATTATTACGCAGCGATGGATGTATCGGAATATAAGGATTACATGTATCCCTTATACCAGATAAACTACACCCAGGAATATGTAAATGATTTCGGGCGTGATCTCAGGGTATTCATTGTAAATGACCAGGTAATTGCAGGCATATACAGGTATAAATCCGGAGAAGACTGGAGAACCAATACTGCACTTGGGGGCCGTGCTGAACCACTTAAAATTACCGGCGAAGTGGAAGAAATAGCACAGAAAGTTTCGGCTGCACTTGGCCCTGGAATCTATGGCATGGATATACTGGAATCAAAGGATGGCTATTTCGTGAATGAGGTAAATGGAAATACTGAATTTAAAAATACTGTACCGGTTACCGGCATCAATATACCGGATTATATCGCTGATTACCTTATTTCAGAGGCAAGGAAATGAATGCAAAGGATATGCTCATAGAAATGCTCAACATATATTCCCCCAGTGGAAAGGAAGGAGAGATAGCAAAGCTTCTTAGGGAATATATGGTAAATCTGGATTTTGAGGAGCCGGTAATAGATGACCAGCTAAATGTCATATCGGTAAATGGGAAAGGCAGCCCTGCAGTATTCCTCTGTGGCCATGAAGATACTGTGCCGGGAATTCTTGAAGTAAAATCAGATGGAAACATGGTGTATGGCAGGGGCGCAGTGGATGCAAAATCATCCCTGCTGGCATTAATCCTTGGGGCCAGAAAAGCCATGGACAACGGCTTTAAAGGGAAACTGCTTGTATCAGCTGCTTCGGGCGAGGAAAGTGACAGCAAGGGAATAAATAATATTATGGAAAACTACCACGGGTACGATTATGCAATTTTCGGTGAGCCCGGTGGATCAATGAATATCACTGCGGGTTACAAGGGAAGATTATTAATGAAGGTAGACGTAAAAACTGCAACCCACCATGCCAGTTCATCCTGGATGGAGTCAAATGCAATAGACCTGTTAATGGGATTGTGGGTAAAAATCAGGGAACAGTATGGCAACAATAAAGATTTTAACTCTGTTAGTGCAGGCATAACCAGATTCAACGGCGGTGAATATGATAATATGACACCTGAACATGCATCCATGTATATAGACATAAGATATCCCAAATCAGTTTCAGAAGATGAGCTTACAGGTGAACTGAAGTCCTATATGGAAGAGTTGCTAGTTAAAAATTATTCATATACTATAGAGAGCAGGACGTATCCCTATATATCTGACATGAAAAGCTCCCTCGTAAAGTCATTTAAATCAGGAATATCCAGGAATGGAATGGCCCCCCGCCTCATTTTTAAAAGTGGTTCAGGTGATATGAATAATCTGGGGCATGTGTGGAAAATCCCCGCAATTACCTATGGCCCTGGAGATACACAGCTATCACATACACAGAATGAAGTAATAGATATCAGGGATCTGTACAAATCCATAGATGTTATATCAGATTCACTGGTCTCCATGCAGCTGGATCAGGCTTAGATAACTATCTATTGCTTCCCTGTTTTTATATAATTCCATTGCCACTTCCACCGGAGATTTTTTATATGTGCATTTTAATGTGCTGGATATATTGAAGTTATTTAATTTATACAGGATATAAACAATATAAGCAGTGAATACATCCTTATAGGCATTGTTTTCACCATATAACTCTGAAGATAGTGAAAGCACATGGCGATGCCACTTCGATGAAGGTTCTGCAGAATTAATAATTTCCAGGAAAAACCGTTTGCATGAATCATTATCAATTCCAGATTTTCCTATATACTGTTGTATTTCAATTTCGAATTTTTTATCCGGCGAGAATTCATTGTAATATTCAAAAGCCAAACTTGCAGCCAGTGGAAATGCGTTTACAATGGAAATAAATAAAAAATCAGAAAGAATCCTGTACCTCTTCCTCTCCTTCGAGAATATGCCTGTGAAAATTCTAGCTTCCCTGGCATTTTTATGTTTTTTCCAGTAAATTAATGAAGAATATTTATATACCGCAAGGGCTTGAAGCCAGTTAATGCATGAATCCGTATAGGATATTGGGCTATCTCCAGAAATATTTTTAATTGACCTTGCCATGCCCCTGTAGAAATGTAAAGGCATTATATGGCCTCTGATGCCCGCAATAAAAACAAGAAAATTTGATGAATTATGTTTCATTGTTCCTATAATAGATTTTTTGAAAATCGGTGAATTTTTACTGTTGTTTTTATCTGGAGCAAAAAGCATCAATCTATATCAAAAAATAAATATTTATTATTATGGTTATTAATTCCCTTTGTAATCCGGTTTTCTTTTCTCAAGGAATGCCTTAACGCCCTCTTTCATGTCGTTTCCTGCATATAGCATGCCCATTGAAAGTGCTTCTTCATCAAGATTAATTGTTGCTGTATTATATATAAGGCGCTTGGCTACATAAACGGATGCAGGCGATATCTTCTCTGAAAGGTCTTTAGCAAGTTTCATTGTATTTTCTTCCAGCTCTTCTTTAAATAGTCTTGTAATTATTCCGTATTCATATGCCTTTTCACCGCTAATCCTCTCGCAGGTCAATATCATGTCCATTGCCCTGGAAATTCCTATAAGGTTTGGCAGCCTCTGGCTTCCTCCGTATCCAGGTATAAGTCCAAGGGATGTCTCGGGGAATCCTATTACCGAATCCGGCAAAGACGTTCTTATGTCGCATGCAAGTGACAGTTCAAAGCCACCTCCAAGGACATATCCACGCAGCTGTGCAATGAAAATCTTATTCATCCTGGTAATTCTGTCGAATATGCTTTCCCCTGTATTTGATATTTTCATAAACATATATGGATTGCTTATAAACTGTGACAGGTCTGCTCCTGCAGAGAACGCCCTTTCATTTCCTTTTATTACTACCACATTTACATCATTGGCTTCTTCTATGGCATCAAGTTGTTTGTCCAGTGCCTTCAGGAGCTCAAAGCTCATTAAATTATTTTTCCCATTTTTAATTGTGATCACACCAACCTTGCCATCTTTGCTATAATCAAGAATCCCTGATTTTTCTTCCTTTTTCACTTCAACAGGTTTTTTATTGAAAGACTCCTTCATTTTATGGGACTCTATAGTTTTTGATGGCTTAAAAACCTCTATTTTATACTGTTTGTAAAGGTTATTAAGTGTCTCAAGCACCTCATCGTTGCTCAATCCATTTGCCACGGTGATTGGCCCGAATGGCCTGTTTAGCCCGTATTTTACTCCAATTTCTATATCGTCAGGTACTGCAACCCCGTCTTCTATAAGCTTTGTAGCTTCGTTGATTTCCAGGGCAAACATATCCATAAGGCTAATTTTTTCGCTTTCGTTGGCATCCGGGATAATAGCTTTTCCATTTTCCCATTTGTATATGCCACTGCCTGTTTTAAGCCCGAGATGCTTTGCCTCTATGAAACTATCAAAGGCATGGCATTTTCCATAATCCGGAGACAGCTCTTTTCCATAATACTGGAGAGAATCAACAACTGTATCCAGGCCTACATAGTCGAACAGCTGGTAGGGACCCATGGGCAGCCCCTGGGATTTAAAGTATTTGTCAATTGCCTCAGGGCGGTCTATTTTATTGCCATATGCATTGCAGAGTAATAGCATCTCGGGGGCAGATATTCTGTTGACAACAAATCCTGCTTCATCCTTAAGGACTTTTATGGGCTTTTTCCCTATTTTTCCAGCCAGTTCATATATCTCTTCAACGTATTCCATGGAAGTTTTATCTCCCTTTATTACCTCAACAAGCTTCATGAGTATCGGCGGATTAAAGAAATGCATTCCAACAAGCCTTTCAGGATTTTTTATTTCTTCTCCCATTTCAGTAATTCTAATATTTGATGTGTTGGAGGCAATTATTTTATCTGTATTCTCTGCTATCTCCTTCAGCACCTTGACTTTAATATTATAAATTTCAGGTACAACTTCTATTGACAGATCTACATTTTTTACTGCTTCTCCAATATTATTAAAAAATTTGATATTGTCCAGAGCTGCTTTTTTAGCTGCATCATTAATCTTCCCCGATGCAATGAGTTTGTCCAGACTGCCATTAATCCCCACTTTTGCCTTCTCTATAACTTCCGGGTAAAAATCTTCCAGATTCACCTTATATCCATTTAATGCAAAGACTTCAGCTATGCTATGACCCATTACACCTGCGCCGATTACCGCTACCTGTTTAATCATGCTGATATATATTTTTTAACTTTAAATCCTTTTTCATTCAGAAATTATGTTTTGTAAAACACCATGTATGAGCTTAAAAAAATACTTAATAACATAGCGGGAACCGGTTATTAAATAAAATTCAATATTTATAAATATCCGGTTTTTCTACGCAGGACAATGTTAACGTTGTAATGATAAAGCTTATAAAACAATAAATTATCATAACCTATGGCTGATTTTAAGTTAACGATAAATAATCTTCTTGATAGTGCAGTTCGGGCAAATGGAGACCAGAAAATTATCTATAAGAATTTGCAGTTAACATATAATTCATTTTACAAAAACGTCAAAAATTTTGCAGCCAATCTTGTAAAGATAGGCGTTAAACCCGGTGATAGGATAGCAGTAATTGATTACGACACTATAAATTACATGTATTGCTATTACTCTATTCCAATGATTGGCGCAGTGATACATATGGTAAACATCAGATATCCTCCAGAAATACTGTATTATACCATAAAAAATTCAGAGGATACCTATATTGTAGTTAATTCAGATTTTATGCCACTGTTAATGCAATTTAAAAATATGTTTGAATTCATAAAGGGTTTTATTGTTTACTCCGAGCACGGGCATGAAAATTATCAGCTCGACAATGTATATTATGCCGATGACCTTTTAAAAGACACAGATTATAATATCACACCTCCGGATGAGAATGACATGGCTACACTATTTTATACATCAGGAACCACCGGGCTGCCGAAGGGAGTGTATTACAACCACAGGCAGCTTGTGCTTCACAGCATGGCTACTGCAGAAGGCCTATCAGATGATCCAATATTGCTTAATAAAACATCTATTCTTCTTCCCCTTGTTCCAATGTTCCATGTACATGCATGGGGCATGCCATACTTCGCCATAATGAAAGGATTGAAATATGTGCTTCCCGGAAAATACGAATGGGACAGGATAGTGGAAACAATGGAAAAGGAGCATGTTACCAATTCCGCAATGGTTCCATCGATACTGTATCTGCTCCTGCAGGCAAAGAGGGGGCCGGAAGTGCTCGGCAAACTAAAGCTAAAATCAGTTATCGGTGGCGCAGCACTGAATGAAGGCTTAGCCAGATCTGCCGAGTCTATAGGCATGTCCCTTGTAACAGGATATGGGATGTCTGAAACCTGCCCTATCCTCACACTGGCCAGTTATACCAATGATATACTGCCATTAAGCGAGGAAATAAAGGAAAAATACCGCAGAAAAACCGGTGTACCTGTTCCTATGGTCAACCTGCGTGTTGTTTACCAGGGAAAAGATGTAGCAAAAGACGATACGGAAATAGGAGAAATAATAGTACAGGCACCATGGTTGACAGCAGGTTACCTGAAAGACCCGGAGAAAACTGCAAAGCTATGGATCGACGGATGGCTGCATACAGGCGACCTGGCAACAATGGATAAATACGGATATATAAAAATTGTTGATAGGGAAAGCGATGCTGTAAAATCCGGTGGTGAATTTATCCCGTCAATGGTTCTTGAGGACCTCATAAGCACCGTTCCCGGAGTAGGAGAGGTTGCCGTAACCAAAAAATCCGATGAAAAGTGGGGCGAAAGGCCAGTGGCTTTTATAAAAGGAACAGCAACCGTAGAAGCCATAAAAGAACACATGCAGCAATTCGTGGACACGGGGAGAATAGCCAAGTTCTGGCTTCCGGATGACTATATATTTGTGGATGACTTTGAAAAGACAGGAACAGGAAAAATAAATAAGGTTGTACTTAGAAAAAAATTGGAGTGAGAGATAATGGAAGATGTATACATAGTTGATTATAGAAGAATACCCTTTTCCAGGGCACGTCCCAGGGACCCTGAAAAAGATGTTTATAATGATTTGAGAATGGATAAGATGCTGTCTGAATTGATCAGGCATTCTGTCAGTGAAACTAAGATAAACCCGGCTGAGATCGAGGATGTTATTACCGGATGTGCTTTCCAGGCAGGAGAAAACTGGACATATGGTGGCAGGCACCCTGTACTTCTTGCAGATCTGCCGGTCTCAGTTCCTGCAATGTCCCTTGACAGGGCATGCTCATCTTCACTTAACGCTACAGGCATAGGGGCTCTGGAAATTATGGCAGGCAAAGCAGGCATAATAATTTCAGGTGGAATGGAGCATATGACACATGTGCCACTGGGCGTAGATAACCAGTTTATAAAGCCAAATATGGAGCTGATGGCCAACCCTAAATATTCAAAATTCAATATGAACGTATCATATAATATGGGATTGACCGCAGAAAAACTTGCCAAGCTAAGGAATATTTCCAGGGATGAAATGGATGAATACTCATACAATTCACACAAAAGGGCAGCAAAGGCTTATGAAGATGGTTTCATGAAAGGCGAAATAATGCCTGTTACCGTAAATGGAAATACAATAACTTCAGATCTGGGAATTAGAAAGGATACTACACTGGAACAGATTAAATCACTGAAGCCAGCATATTCAGAAGATGGAATAATAACGGCAGCGAATTCTTCTTCCCTGAATGACGGCGCATCCATGGTCATGTTAATGTCAGGGAAAAAGTTAAAGGAATACGGGCTAAAACCCATGGCGAGGATAGTAGACTTTGCAGCAGCGGGTGTTGATCCCACAATAATGGGCGAAGGCCCGGTACCTGCTACAAAGAAGGTACTGGAAAGGAATAACCTGAAACCGGAAGATATAGATTACTGGGAAATTAACGAGGCATTTGCTGTTGTTGTTTTAAACGCAGTACATGCATTCAACCTTGACCTTAACCGTGTGAATATTCATGGTGGTGGTTTATCTATAGGCCATCCATTGGGAGCAACAGGTGCCAGGATAGCCGGTACACTGGCGAGGACACTTGAGGACAAAAAAGGAGACCTCGGAATCGCTACATTATGTGTTGGCGGTGGGCAGGGCTATTCAATGCTATTGGAGCGTGTTTAAATGTTTGAAGAATATGATGAATACAGAAACAAAATCAGGGAATTTGCCCTGAAAGAATTTACAGAGGACGTGGCAGCAGATTATGATAGAAAGGAAGCATACCCTGATGAGCTCAGAAAGAAATCACTTTCACTTGGAATAGTTGATATGCAGAACCCCGCAAAGGTAATGATAGGAATTGAGGAGCTCTGCAGGGTTGATGCCGGGCTTGGGATAGCTCTTACCACACCATATTTCGGCAGCGAAGTTATAATGCTATTCGGGAACGATGCGCAGAAAGCCATACTTGAAGATGTTTACAAAGGAAAGTATATACTTGGTCTTGGTGTCACAGAACCATCGGGCGGAAGTGATGTGGCTGGATTGAAAACCACAGCAAAGAAACAGGGCAATAAGTATATATTGAATGGTTCAAAGATGTTCATTACAAATGGTTCAATAGCTGATTACCTGGTAGTATTGGCAAGAACTTCTGAAGATTCAAACCCCCACCATGGTTTGAGTACATTTCTTGTGAATACAAAATTGAAAGGTTTCAAGGCAAACAAACTTGTTGACAAACTGGGAGTCAGGGCTACAAATACCGCTGAGTTGCAATTTAACAATATTGAACTGAGTGAGGACGACCTTATAGGCGAGGAAGGAAAGGGTTTCTATTATATTATGATGTTTTTCAATATAAGCAGAATTTACGTGGCAGCACAGTCACTGGGAATAGCAAGAGGTGCATTTGATAAAATTAAGTCTTACATAAAGGAGAATAACATAAAGGACGAGGAATCAATGTTCAGGCTTTCCGATGTGGGCACAAGGATAGAAGCCACAAGGCAAATGACATACAATGCCGCTACATACCTGTTTGAATTCAAGCCAAAACCGGAATTGACCAGCATGGCAAAGGCTTATGGAAGTGAAACGGCAGTATATGCTGCAGAATCTGCCATGGAAATACTTGGCGACCACTCTGCATATGAAGATGTCCAGAGAATATTCAGAAATGCCAAAATAATGGAGATCTGGGAAGGGACAAGTGAAATAGAAAAACTGGTAATTGCAAGGTATATATTAAAAGGTGAATAAAGATGAAAGAGGAAAATAATATTCTAAAGGAAACCGTAGCAGAATTCTGTGAAAAAAATCTCGATGAAAAGAAGATCGAAAACGAAGGAATTAGCAAAGCAACAACAGAACTTCTGGCTTCCCAGGGTTTTCTTGGAGCTACAATTCCAGCAAAGTATTCCGGTTCTGAACTGGATAATACGTCATATGAAATTATACTTGAAGAAATATCTAAATATTCACCTTCAGTAGCAATGAAAATTTTCATTTTAAATTCACTGTATTATCCCTCTGTAAAAGGTACATCTGCTGAATCCACACTAACAGATGCAGCATCCGGAAAGCTGGATGTTGCTGTTGATGTTATAGGTAATGGAAGTGATCTGAAGGAAAATTCAGGGAAACTTTCTGGAACATTAAAAAGTATTCTCGGTACAGATGCTGAGAATATTATATTATTCAATGGAAAAACATCAATGGTTTCAGGCAAGTTTAAATCAGCCGCTCGGGATTTCATGGGATTCCGAGGAATGAAATTCGGGGATGTAACACTGGATAATAGCATAACCATTCTTGATCAGAAAAGCAGGAAGGATAAAATTATAGAGGAATCATATGGCCCATTGTCTGCAATTGCACTTGGAATGATATCCGGGGCACTTCAAAAAGCCATTGATTACACATCTGTGAGAAAAGCCTTCGGCAACTATCTTAAGGATTTTGAACCTATTTCATTCAGGCTGTCGAGATTCAGATCCATAGAATCTGTTTTAAGAAGTGCCCTTTATGGTGGTGTAGACCCATATTATGCATTTAATCTGGCCATGGAATCCATGGTTGAAATTGCAAGATATTCTGTCAACACACATGGTGGGTATGGATATTTCCAGGATTTTGGCGTTGAGAAGTTTTACAGGGATTCAATAGTAATGAAATCTATATTTTATGGAAATCAGGAATTGAAAAAACTTGCCGAACACGTGTATTCTGAAAAAATAAATTTTGTTTAAATATATTATATTTTTTCATACAAGTTATTATTTTTATAGCGAATAATAAGCAATTGCCTGAAATTAAGTTCCTGATCTATTATTGAAATAATTTTTCTTTATTGCCTGCATTGTATTTAAATTAATCAGAAAATTATATGCCTGTAGGAGCAGGGGTAAAATAATCATGCCACTTTTAAAGGTTTCCCCGGGGTCCCCGGTATAAAAAGTCTATAGTATGATAGGAGCGATTGCTGATAATCACATAAGGAAGTTTTGAACTGTCCATTCCGTTTATTCCTGCTGAGATGAATTCCATCTATATGATAATTTCCATAAATCATTATGGGAATAATTATTAGAATAACAACCTTTGGTAGATAATTAAATTAAAAAGTGTTTAAAATTATTGGAACACATTAGAAGCTAAAATTAGAGTATGTTTGTACAGTTCGACTATGAATACTCTATTCAACGAAGCTTCCAATGTTATATTTACTTAACCTGTTGTTTTACAAACATTATTATAGATTTTATTGTATACGGCTATTTTGCTGTGGAACTCATCTATTATCTGGATATCCAGCTTCAATGCATTTACATAGGCTGTCCCGAAGAAGAATAGCGTGTGCCTTGTATTGTTGTGGATTAATCCATCCAGATAGGACAGAGATATATTTGTTGCATTGTGGATTACCTGTGCCTGGATAAGTGCGCTTGCCACAGTAATATCAGGGTCAACTCCAGAGGCTGAATTATTCCTCACATTGAACAGGTACTGTGAGTTATTAGTGGATTGCCCTATTAGATATGAGCCCACAGTTGTATTGTCTAATTTAGCTAATTCACCGTTTGCCTGGTATGGGAAAACACCCTGACCTATCCCGGTGACAACAGCGGGATATAGTAAACCGCAAATCAGGACAAGGATAACTGCCATGCGCAGGCTGCTTGAAATCATTTTTTTTGTTTTCATATTACACCTCCTAGAAATACCAGAACTATCGCAATAAGTTTTATACCTGCAAAGGGCAACAAAACTCCTCCCCCACCATATATGACCAGATTTTTAAGGAATAGCTTCAGTGTACTCTGTGGTTTGAATGTGGTTCCCCTGAGTGCCAGTGGTATCAGTGCCGGGATAACTGCAGCATTGAAAATCAAAGCAGAAAGCACTGCAATATGTGGTGAAAGGCCAAGGATATTCAAAGCTCCAAGAGCCGGGATGCTGGCAAACATTATAGGCACTATTGCGAAGTATTTGGCCACATCATTTGTTATGCTGAATGTTGTAATGGTACCCCTAGTCATCAGGAGCTGTTTTCCAAGCATCACCACATCGATTATCTTCGAAGGGTTTGATTCAAGGTCAACCATATTTGCAGCATCCTTTGCAGCAAGCGTACCTGATGCCATTGCAAGGCCCACATCCGCAGCTGCAAGGGCAGGAGCATCATTTGTACCATCTCCTATCATTGCCACAATCCTGTTCTCAGCCTGTTCATCCTTTACTTTCTGATACTTTGTCTCGGGCTTTGCCTGGGCAACATAATCCTCAATTCCCACCTCGCCGGCAATATTTTTTGCGGTAAGTGGATGGTCTCCAGTGATCATTACCGGCCTGATGCCCATAGTTTTGAGCCCTAGTATTTTTTCTTTGATTCCCCGTTTAATCACATCCTTGAAATATATAATCCCTAGGATATCTCCATCCATTGATACTGAAATGGGGGTACCTCCTTCTGATGTTATCCTGGTTACCACATCATCATATCCATCAGGGCATATTTTTGCGGATTCCTTGATCGATTCTGGAGCACCTTTCTGTATTGTTGTTTCCTGTGTCATGGGTGTCTGTAGCTCGAATTTTCTCCGGAATCTGTGCCTTTGCAGTATATCCCTCCCTCCTTTAAGCAGGGTAAAATCATCCGCATCGGTAAGTGTTATCCCGCTCTTTCTTGTAACTGCGCTGAATTCTTCCTGTACTCCTTCTCTCAGGGCATCATATTCCCTCGGAACGAATTTCTTCTTATATGCGAGTTCCAGGATGCTCTTTCCTTCCGGGGTATCATCGTTCCAGGACGATAGGAATGCGGCTTCAGCTAATTCCCTTTCTGTGTGGGTGCCTAGTGGAATAAATTCATAGGCTAGCCTGTTTCCAACAGTTATGGTACCCGTTTTATCAAGAAGTATCGTGTCTGTGTCTCCTGCAGTTTCTATAGCTTTGCCTGATTTTGCTATAATATTGTTCTTTGACATCCGGGTTATTCCTGAAATTCCTATTGCAGGAAGCAGTGCCCCTATGGTTGTAGGCAGAAGGCAAACATACAGGGCGATAAGCACAGAAAGATCGGCTCCAAGGTTAAGCAAAAGGGAGAATGCAATTAGAGATATAAGAATGATAGTAAATACGCCGGTTAACCCGATAAGCAATATGGAAAGCGCAAGTTCGTTGGGTGTTTTAGGCCTTTCTGAAGATTCCACCATCTTCACAAGCTTGCTGATATATGTTTCATCCGGGTTAACGTTAACAATGGCAACAATGGAATCACTTATTACCGTAGAGCCGCCTATAACTGTATCGCCCTTAGATTTTTTCACTCCAGCAGATTCCCCTGTGAGGAGTGATTCATCAACCATAGCGATCCCCTCTGTAACTTCAGCATCTATCGGAACCTGGTCCCCCTTTTCAATGAGTATTACATCTCCTTTCCTGAGTTCTGATGATTTTACAGATTCAATAGTTCTTCCACTGCCTTCATCTTCCTTTATTCTCTTTGCTATTCCTTCCTTCTCGAGCTTTTTCAGGCTGGCAGTAGTTACCCTGGATCTGGCTTCGGCAAAGGAATCAGATACTGTACTGAACCATACTGTAATAAGAAGAATCGCCGCAACATCTGCATAGAACATTCTGCTGCTCTGATGTGCCAGATGGGGAAATGCCCCGGGAACTATTGCCATAAGGAGAACGACAAAGAATGACAATTCAACCACGAACATAACAGGATTTCCTATAAGCCGGGCAGGGTTCATCCTCAGGATCGAATCCTTTATAATAAATGCCCAGCTGATATGTCCTTCAGGGTTTCCTGATTCCTTTTTACCTTCAAAGTTTTTATTTTTATTAAAGAGCATTTCCTATCCCCTCCAGATGCATAAGAATTGGGCCAATGGCAAGAAATGGAAAGAACGTAAGCACTGCCAGTATAAAAATGCTTACGATCAGTATCGCAGGGAAAACCAGGCCATCGGTTCTAAGCGCAGCCTCAGAGCTTCTCTTTTTTTCATGCATTCTACCGGCAATGGCAAGCATTATAAGTATAGGAATAAATCTTCCAGCCCACATCACTATTCCTGTGGAAACGTTGAAAAATGTTGTGTTCGCCTGTGTACCCAGATAATCTGATCCATTGTTGGCTGCAGATGAAGTAAACTCATAGAGGATCTGTGTGAAACCCACAGGTCCACTTCCCAACCCAATTCCATGTACCGCTCCTGTAGCATATGCCAGGGCAGTTGGAACGAGTATTATTATAGGGTGGGCCAGGAAAGCTATGACGGCAAGTTTAACATCGCCAGCAGTTATCTTGCCACCCAGATACTCTGGGGTTCTGCCTGCCATTAATCCTACAATGAACACAGTTATGATAATATACATAAGCATGTACATAGCTCCGACCCCAATTCCACCTGGCGTTGCCTGAATAATCATTCCCATGAATGCTGCAAGAATTACAAGAGGATGCATTGCAGCCAGTGAAGTGTTTACGGAGCCCGTGGTGAATGCCGTTGTTGTTACTGTCCATAGAACTGGAGAAAATCCGCCAAATCTGGTTTCCATACCTGCTCCCAGCGTTGTAACAGGTATCAGGGCTATTGCCAAATCAATAGCATAAAGTGTGTATGATGCCAGGAGAATGGTTCTCCCCTCATTTCTATTCCGCAACATCCCTCCAAAAAGGAAAGGCATTGAAGTCGGAATTAACATCATCATTCCCAATTCCACATAATTGGAAAGCGGGCCTGGATTCTGCAAAGGATATGCAGAATTGGCACCGAAATATCCACCACCATTGGTACCCAACTGCATGATGGAAACCAGAGAACCAACAGGCCCTACCTTGATTATCTGTGAAATTCCTGAAAGACTTGTTGTCAGATCGTATCCGGATAGAGATTGCGGAACTCCCAGGGCTATAACTATAATTGCTCCTATTATCGATAGTGGAAGGAGAACGCGAGTTATACTTCTTATAAGGTCGACATAAAAGTTTCCGAGCTTTGACTTTTCATCTTTCTTACCTACAAATCCCCTGAAAATCGCAACAGCCACAGCGAGTCCAGTTGCTGCTGAAGTAAATTGGAGGGACTGGATTCCTGCCATCTGCCCGAGATATGAAAGTGATGATCCCCCGGCATAATGTTGAAGGTTAGTATTGGAAGAAATAGAAAGGGCAGTATTTAATGCCAGTGGCCATTTCAATCCAGCAAATTTCATGGGATTCAATGGCAGTACTCCCTGGAATGATAGCACAAGAAATGAAATAATCGCTGTGAATATGCTGAATATAAACAGGGAGAGAAAATATTCCTTCCATCCCATTTCCTGATTTTTGTCTATGCCTAGAATTTTGTAAATAACATTGTCAACTGGATCCATTATTTTATCAAAAATTGTTTTGCCGCTGTCATACACACCCTGCAGGTATTTAGCAAGAATCCATGCAAGAAGGACAACTATTGCCCAGACAAGTGCAATAATAAGAAAATAGTAAGGCCCAATCATGATGGTTTCCCCTCCAGCCTTTCAAAATACACTAATGCAGTATCTTTACAATATCGATCCTCTGTCAAAGCCTTCTCAATTTCACGGTTAAATGAAATTTTCCTCAATATGCCTTTTAAATTATATCCAGTTTTTGTTTTACTATCTTTGTTATACATAATATCCTCACATTTACATTTTCCTGAAAAAAAACTCACTTCAGGGTGGGTTAATTACTGTTTCCTATCTGACCTAGGTCCTTTATCTGAGGTCAGTACTATAGAACTAACTACGCTCTTGATTCCAGGTATCTTCATAATTTTATTTTTCAGAAAATCCCTGAAGTCTTCTATATTTGTAGAACTAATAACTGTTGCTATATCGAATTCGCCTGTAACTTCGTAGACTTCCTCTACCCGATCAAGTCGGCAGAGTTCATTAACAACGTCTTCTATTTTTGTAGTATCTACAAAAACATCGACTATAGCCGTAACAGGTTTTTCACTCGGTGGCTCGCTTTCTGTACTCATATTTCTCTGCTGATAATATATATGAAATATTTAAATGTTTAGACATATGCTGGAATATCCCAGAATAACCCTAGGGAACACGAGATTTCTACGAAATAGTATAATAACACCTATCGTCGATATTACAATTTTCATTTTATCACAATATGATTTTAAAAGAGGGGCGTGAAGTAGCTAACTTCATCTTTATACTAGAACTTGTAAAAATATTAACTTTTAAATGATCATTAAATAAGATTAAAATCATGAATTGCCGATATATGAAATATCTATCAATTGGTTCATGATAAAGAATTGAATAATAAATATTATTAAAATATTAAGAATAAAATATATCTGTTCCCGGCCTATGGCCCCAGTATAATGCATAAATGAACCTGTCTTTAGCATAAATTATTTTTATGCGCAACCGTGGGTAGAATGGATCTGGGCTATCCTTCCTTTCTATATACACATTGAATTTTTCCAAAGACTCTCTGTCAATTTTTAAGTGAATTGGTAGAGTGCTCCACATTTATATATAATCATAATTGGAGTTTAAACCTTTATATAAACTTTATATAAATAATAGTAATTCTTATATATGGATAACACCAGAGAACCACACGTATCGGGGGGATTCTATCCGGATGACTATGAAGCACTTATGGATAGTATTAAGGGTTCCATGGATATAACAATGCCTGATATTCGGTATAAAAAACTCATAGGGGCCATAGTTCCACATGGCCAGTATATGTATTCCAGCCATACAGCTGCATATGCATACAAAATAATACAGGAGAGCAAAAAAAGGACATTCCTTATAATCGGGCCTAACCATTCAAAATTTCCTGCGTACCCTGCCATATATCCTGATGGTTACTGGAGCACCCCTCTAGGCTATGCAAAGGTTAATTCCGAATTATCTGAGAGGCTGCTTTTGAAATCTGATATTATCCATGACGATAAGGAAGCACACATAACAGAGCATTCAATAGAAGTCCAGCTTCCATTTTTACAATACCTTTTTAAAAGTAATTTTACCTTTACACCATTAATACTTGGGAATCAGGGAGCAGCTATTGCCAGAAACATAGCAGAGACCATTGAAAGCCTGGAGGAAAAACCGTTTGTGCTTATAAGCTCAAATTTTAACCATTACCTCCCATATGATAAAAACAATGAGCTGGATCAGATTTTAATAAATGACATACAGGAAATGCGTACACTAAAATTTTACCAGGATATTGAAAAATATGGCATTACTGCATGTGGTTATGGGGCTATTGCCATACTTATGTTAATTACCAAAAATATGAAAGGGAAAATAGCCCTATTAAACCATAGCAATTCCGGCGATTACAGCAAGGATAGAAAAAGGGTAGTTGGTTATTCTGCCATGATAGCATATAAATGACAGGGATAATATTTGCGATAAATAATAGTTCGTTAATTTTAAATATATGATAAGATTAAAGTTCCGATTGCTGGCTTAATAATTTTTTCATTGACAGTGGTATATTTTTCTCAACTATGTGTTTCATGCTCATGTGCCTGTTAGCAATGTATGCATCAATGAATTCATTGCTAATATAATACACAAGAAGAAAATCTATTATAACTTCATTATCATCAAGCCGCTCTATTTTATCAAACATATGATCACATGAAATTTTAGTAACAAGATACTTAGAAATCTCCCGCCTTATTATAATATATATCATAGAGCACTCACAGTTTATATAATTCCGGCCTCCTCTGTTTTAAAACCGGCATTTTTTTCCTTACAGTTGATATCCTGTTTGTATCAATGATCGAATAAATAATATCTTCATCTTCTGCTGCCCTATTTATTATAGCTCCTATGGGGTCGGTAAATGTAGTTATGCCAGTAAAGCCACCGCCAATCATGTTAGAAGTAGCCAGGTATGTTGTATTCTCTAGTGCCCTTGTGGATACAAGTGATAACCATTGCTCCTCTTTTATAGGGCCGGCAAACCATGCTGAAATCAGTATAACCATATCCGCATCATTAAGTGAGTAATTCCTGAAAACCTCAGGAAATCTTATATCATAACATATTAACATCCCAAAATTTATATTTCCTATTTTCGAAATTTTAAATGGTCCATTTCCATATGTATAAATATCGGATTCCCGGTATCCAAAAGCATCGTACAGATGCGATTTTCTGTAATAATTTAATAATTCACCATCGTTTACATATACGGCAGTATCGTAATAATTATGGTCGTAGACCTCATTGATGCCAGTTATTATGCCGATTTTATTGGTTCTGGATATCTCTTTTATCCTTTTTATATAATTGCCATTAAGCACCTCCGCATTTCTTATTATAGCATCCTTATACTGTGAATAAAACATATAATATTCTGGAAATACTATTAAATCAGCGGAATTTGCAGCCGCAGTGCCAGCATAATATTCAATATTTCTTAAGCTTACATCCTTGTCTGCTACAGGCTTTAATTGTGTGAGTGCTATTTTTACCATAGCATATATAACCTGTATTAATATAAAAATCATACGCATATTCCACTTCTATGCAGTTACCTTCTGGAAATTTCTATATCGAGAGTTTAATTATAATCATGTTGAAACAAAGGAAAAATTGAATTTGCTGAAACGTTTTAATATTATCTGCATATAACCAGATATGAAAACCTTAAAAATTGGTGCTTTAGCAGATTCCGGAGATCTATACCCATTTATTCCATTACTGGAAAAGAAGGTAAAAAGCGACGATTTTAACCTGGAGTTTGAGTTCATTCCAACTGTGCAGGAGGTTAATGATAAAATAGTGAAAAAAGATGTTGATATATCAGTTCCATCGGCTGCACTTTACCCTTATATCCAGAATGATTACTTTATCCTTTCAAGTGCTGTTGCTTCGGCTGTTGACGGAATCACAGGAATGCCCATTCTGGCAATGAAAAAAATGGATATTGATGAAATAAAGAATTCTAAAATAATTGTCCACGGATTGAACACCACTGCCTTTAACCTGTATAAGTTGCTAATCGGGAAGTATAAGAAACTTATAGTGGTACACAGGGTCCTCGATGAGGTAAATTCCATGGTGAACGAAGACGGTGTTATGGTTGCAGTCCATGAACTTAAGGCAATGTATGACCTGAGAAAGATGGGAGTTGAACCTGTAAGGCTTGCAAGCATGTGGGAAATGTGGAAACAATTATCGGGCAACAGGCCGATGCCCATGGGAACAGTTGTCATCAACTCTGAAATTGGAGAGGAGTATGCTTTAAAATTCAAGGAATTGTACAATAAAAGCAAAAAATATGCCGAATCACATATGGAGGAAATACTGCCTGTAGATGTAAAAATTATGAGAGAGGTGCAGAATTCAGATATCAGCCTTGAAGTTATAAAGGGTACTATAGGTGCGGATGTAAAGGAATACAATGTTTCCATAGATGATGTAAAATCAGGACTGGAATTCTTCTATGAAATAATGCATAAAAAAAATCTCCTGCCCGGAGTTAAAGAATTGAGATTGATATGAAAACTACTGGAAATAACTGCATATAGAATCTATAAATAATAAGTGTACTTTCAAATTTTAATATTTTAATAAGTGAAGGTTGTGTAGATGTATTTAAATAGATAATTATAGATAGGTATATGAGTAAAATGGCAAGAAATAAACATAAAGGAATAATAGTCCTTGTAATAATAATTGTACTGGCATTATTAATATACGGCCTTATACCAACTATTCTAAACACCAGCCCTTCTGCAATGAAAGACAATAATTCATATTATTTAGCCGGCAAGATAACGCAAGATGTAACAGTAAACGGGCAATCTGCATTCACACTGAATGACAATGGTAAATCAATTACTGTCTTGTATAACGGAACAGCATCAGTTAATTCCTTTGTACTGGTACACGGAACCTATCAGAATAGTTTGCTAGGGAGCTATATAAACAGCAGTTCAGTAACGCCCTGGCTTTACTCCATAAGTTAATTGATACCAAAATAATACATTTATGCTAATATTTGTGTTAAAGCAAAGGAATTTTTTTCTTATTTGGGCGTTGTAAAATTCTGCGATAGTTTTGAATCTGCTACATCTTCTTTTATCAGGAATTTATATTCCCAAATTGCAGAAATAAAGATGACCTGAGTTATATTACCAATTCAGATATCTCCCTTATTGCTTTAATTCTATGTTGCCCTTCATATCAATTTCATAAATTCGATAGTGTAAGTAATTGTCCGTAAATTATAAATGGTCTTGCATAATTTAAATTAGGAGATGAAAAAAATGCAAGACCAATTAGAAGTAATAAAAGAAAAGATAAAAAGTTATGGATTGAACAGAGAGAATATGAGGGATTTAAAGAAGTGGAACCTTAATGATAGATATAAATGAGGGGTATGTAACAGGAAGAAAATATATTAATATGGAGGAAATCAACAGAGAGTAAGGCTATTTACAATTTACAGAAAATAATGTACATTATCTGATTGCACAGTGTTATTCTTATTTCAAAAATTCATTCTCTCTTTTATTGTTTCCTTCAATATTCTATCCATATCTGTATTTTCAATATTTTGTTACCCCCTTGCTCAAAAGGTGTATCATTCCATGTTATTTGATGATTAAATTTGCTAGTAACAGGGGATTTATATTTACACATAATTATGTACACAACCTTCACAGATTTTATTATTTATCCTCAGGCACTTAATATCCATATATGCAATAATAGGTATCGTCGAACCGAGAATTAATGACTATATAGTTGTTTTAAAGTATAACGACTATGGCTTTAGATATTAATCAAAAACTCTGTATTGTATATGAGAACAGATTAAAATGAATAATTATTTTTATATCACCTTACTCTTTGCTTATTACAATACTACGCTTTCGAACTCAGAGCTATTAGCTAAACTACCTAATCTAAAAGTGTCCGGATTAGAGGCAAGTCTAAAGAGAGAACAAAATCATTTTTGAAGGCCACGGAGGTATGAAGTTATTTATAAGGATAACAGAGAAGGCATAATAACATGGATGTGAAAATTGGATTGACTTTTATTTTCAAATATTCAATAATTTCTATATATCTAAAACATTTTAAAGGCATCTATAAAAGGTGTTATATGAGTTCATTTTACTTACAATTAATGGAATGGGCCCGACCGGATTCGGACCGGTGACCTTCTCCGTGTCAGGGAGACATCATACCACTAGACTACGAGCCCTCTAAGGTTGATTTGAAGATAATATATAATTTTTACCTAATAGAGATTTACTATTATATCCTGAATTGCGTTTCTATATAAACACTACCATAGAAAAAAAGAATTAAAGAAAAAAGCTCACAGAAATTAAAAATATTACATATTTTCAAATAAATAGACAACAATACTCATATAGATAGGATTAATACTAAATAAATGGTAGTTAGAGATTATTCGCTTTACATTAAAAGCCTCATGCATGAAAATAACAGAAAAAATGATGTTGATAAACCAGTTTCCATCTGGAAAGAACTGGATCGCCTGAGAGGTAGCCCGGAGAAAACAATGGTATGTATTTTCAGGACAACAGGATGTGCGTGGTATAAATTTACGGCATGTTCCATGTGTGGCTATTTTAATGACACCTCCCCTGAAATAGTGGATGAAAATCTTATGAGGCAGGTAGATACATTATATGATTCGCTTAACGATACAAAAGTATTGAAAATATTTACTTCCGGAAGTTTTCTCGATCCCAACGAAGTACACCCTGCCGTGAGGGATTACTTTATCGATAGGATGAAAGATAAGGTTGATAAATTGCTTGTAGAGTCAAGAACAGAATATATAAAACCTGAAACATTGCAACCATTTAAAAAGGCAAAGATTGACCTGAGAATAGCCATAGGGCTAGAAAGTGCAGATGACTATATTATGAAATATTCAGTTAATAAGGGAAGTACATTGAAAAAATTTATTGATGCTGCAAAAATTCTGCAACAGGAAAAAATAGAATTACGTACGTATTTATTGTTTAAACCTCCATTCATATCAGAAAAAATGGCTATTGCTGATATAGAAAAATCAGTTTCTATTGTAGCCCCATACTCGGCAGATATATCAATAAATCCAATGAATATCCAGAAGAATACACTGGTAGAGAAACTATGGAAAAAGGGACTGTACCGCCCACCCAGGCTATACTCCCTGGCAAAGATTTTGATAGACCTCGGAAGCCAGTACCCTGTCCTGTCATACCCTACAGGCGGGAATAAGGAGAGAGGAGTGCATAACGATAAATACGACGGCAAATTGCTTGACCTTATAATGCAATCTTCCCTTGACCATGATTTTGGTGAATTAAGTGATTATTATAATTCACTGGATCTGGAAGACTATAGATATGATCTGGATCTGGAAGATAAAATGTTCTTCCAGGGTGATTATATGACGCTTCTAAAACGCTTATCAGGTTCATCTATTACCTATTAATTTTTTAAGCTCATCCAGTTTTTTTTCTATATTTATTATTATTTCCATGGCCCTTTCATTGTATTTTATTGTGTCAAGAAAAATTTCGGTATTTTCATTATGTTTTATTTTTTCAATCTCGAGAAATTTGATATAGGAACCTGTTACTATATCTGTATTGCTAGCTTCAGATATGTATGAAAGTATATATGGTTTCACAAGTAGTTCGCTCATAAGATAATCATGCTCTCGGGCATTCATAGATATTATTCTGTATCCATTGAATAGTTCTTTTACCTTATCCAGTGAATCAGGAGTTGAAATATCATTAATGAAGATAATTGTCTTATTAGTTTTATAGGATTCTGGCCCGAATAATGGGTGAATACTTATTATATGCCCGGAAAATTCCTCCATGTTATACTTCATGGATGTTAAATCAACAAACCCTCTATATTCAGGAAAACTGCGGATAATATTCACTGTTTCCTCCAATGGAACTGCTAGAAGTGCAAAATCAGCTTTTGTAAGTTCAGATTGAAGTTGATCTTCATTTTCAAGGTCTATGGATGATGACCCGGGAAAAATTTTCATCAATGTTCTTCCTAAACGCCCCTCTGATCCTACTATTAATAAATGCATATTACTGTATTTCCACGGTATATATATTTGCTTTACTGGCAAGGAAATTTTCAGATATAAGCATGGAACCATCTTTTATTATTATCTCCTGATTTTCTCTTCCATCCATATATATAACAAGATCAGGCTTTTCAATAGCATTTGCTATATGGTGCCCGGCACTGATAAGGATTTTGCTAATTTCATGGTAATCGCATAGCACCACAGTGCCCGGATTAAGGATTCTGGAAAGGAGAAATATGAGATTATCCCTCTCACTTCTGTATTCTATATATTTTACTCCATTAAGAATTCTGGAATACTTTACACTATCAGCAGAGTTTCTATTTAAAACTTCATAATTTATTGAAAACTCGAAAAGCAAATTCAACACAAATTCAGTGAAATGATCGTATGAAAGGGATTTTAATATCTCTATTTCCCTCTCCCGATTTCTTATTTTCAGACCTCCGGCAACCTTACATTCCCCAATTTTACCAGCTATTTCCCTCCTTTCTTCAAGTAGTTTGATAATATCTCTGGAATTATTGTAAAGTTCATTTCTCAGGGTATCCATATTATTAATAAATTCTATCACCTATGATAGAGTATATCTATCACATATAAAAATTTTCCAATTTTAACAACAATGCATTACCATTAAACTGCTAATTCCACACAGAAAATTTAGAGGGCAAACTTTAAATTAAACAAATTTATAAGAGAAATATTGAAATTAAAAGATTTAGGGGAGAGAAAAATAATACAAACCCTTGAAGATGGCTCTAAAAATCTTGACAACAGGGACGATTGTGCAATTATAGGCTTTGGCAATTATTATGCTTTGTTATCAACGGATCTTATAACAAGGGAAACCCATTTGCCAGAAGGCGCAGAACCTTTTCTCGCCGGAAAATTTTTTGCGGCAATTAACCTGAGCGACATTGCAGCTATGGCCGGAATACCATCAGGTTTCCTTATCTCTTTATCTGTATCTCCTGAATATGATATTTCCTATCTGGAGGAATTTTACAGGGGAGTGAGGCACGAGCTGGACAAGTTTAATGTGTCTATCATTGGTGGCGATACAAAAGAAGGTTCTGATTTTACAGCAGCCGGTACTATAATAGGGAAACAGGTGCCGGAACTTATAAGAAGGCGATCAGAAATTAAACCCGGGCAATTTCTGATGGTAACAAATTCTTTAGGGTCATCGGCCGCCGGATATATTTATTACATGTATGGAATAAACCGTGAACTGGGAATCAGAAAGATGCTTGATGTTGAGCCAAGGATTAATGAAGCAATAAAAATTAGTGCCTCCGGGGCAAAATTTATGATGGACTTATCAGACGGGGTTTACGCTTCTATACATCAAATTTCAACTGACTTTGGCGTTGGCTTTAAACTATACGGTGATAAAATACCATTTGACAGGGATGTTGAAAAGGCTGCATCCATCTCCAATTTTTCAGTCAGCGACATAGCATTGTCATTTGGCGGAGATTATGAACTGATGTTTACAGTTGAAAAAAATTCCCTTGAAGAATTTATGGCAGCCATGTCACATGAAAATATAGAAGTCCATTGCATAGGCGAAACATATAACGGCGATAATGTAATCTATGATGGCAGGGCATGGGTTCCAGTAATAAATAAGGGATACGAACATTTCAACAGTATGCCACTTAATAAATAATGCCAAAAGGGTAAAACTTATATAGAAAATATTTATATAGAAGAACAAATATACTTATGATGAACCATAAAGAATATAATAGGCCCCTTGAATTCGATATAGAGCAGGTAAGGAAGAGAAATAAAATGAAAGACAGGGAAGAGATGAAGAAATATAAACAGTTATACACAGATACGATGTCTGATCTCAATGACTACAAGAGCCTCTATGTGCGCCAGCGTTCAGAGATGGAAAACTATTCAAAATACAAAGAAAGGGAAATAGAAAACATCAGAAAAAATGCTAGCAGTGATCTCATTAAGGAACTCCTGCCTGTTCTTGATACACTCGATGCCGGTATAGCCCACGACCCAAAACTGGAGCCGGTAAGGTCCCAGCTGTTAAAAGTACTTCAATCACATGGATTGCAGGTACTTGAGGTTAAAGGGACAAAATACGATCCGAATCTGGAAGAGGCTGTGGGTGTCCTGGACCAGGGGGAGGATGGAACCGTTCTTGAAGAGGTTCAGAAAGGTTATACACTTAATGGCGATGTTCTAAGAACATCAAAAGTAATAGTTTCAAAAAGGTGAAATAAAATGAGTAAAATAATAGGTATAGATCTAGGTACAAGCAATTCGGCAGCGGCTGTTGTTATTTCTGGAAAGCCAGAAACCATTCCAGCAGCAGAGGGCGTATCACTGGGCGGAAAATCTTTTCCAAGCTATGTGGCGTTCACAAAAGACGGACAACTACTGGTAGGCGAGCCTGCAAGGAGACAGGCTCTCCTTAACCCCGAGGGAACAATATACGGTGCCAAAAGGAAAATGGGAACAGATTTCAAATATAAAATATTCGGAAAAGAATATACGCCGCAGCAGATTTCAGCATTTATATTGCAGAAGATAAAAAAAGATGCAGAGGCATTTCTCGGTGAACCGGTAAACGATGCTGTTATCACTGTACCGGCATATTTCAACGATAACCAGAGACAGGCAACAAAGGATGCCGGGGCTATAGCCGGGCTTAATGTAAAAAGGATTATAAATGAGCCTACCGCTGCGTGCATGGCTTATGGAATTGATAAGCTCAACGAAACTTTAAAAATACTTATTTACGATTTTGGCGGAGGCACACTTGATGTTACAGTGATGGATTTCGGCCAGGGAGTTTTTGAAGTTATGTCAACATCCGGTGATACAAAACTGGGTGGCAGTGATATGGATGAAGCTATAGTTAACTTCCTTGCTGATGATTTCAAATCCAAGGAAGGAATAGATCTCAGGAAAGACAAATCTGCATATATCAGGTTAAGGGATGCAGCCGAGAAAGCAAAAATAGAGCTGTCTACAGTTCTGGAATCAGATATAAACCTTCCATATATAACAGCCACTCAGGACGGCCCGAAGCACCTGGAATTTAAACTTACCAGGGCAAAGCTGGAGGAACTTATTGCGCCAATAGTCGGAAAGTCTGCAGCATCTCTGGACAAAGCACTTGAAGGAGCCAAGCTTTCAAAGGGTGATATAAACAAGATTATACTCATTGGCGGACCTACAAGGATGCCATATGTCAAAAAATATGTTGAAGATTACTTTGGCAAAAAATCCGAAGGCGGTGTTGACCCGATGCAGGCAGTTGCAACAGGTGCTGCAATTCAGGGAGGAGTGCTGATGGGAGATATAAAAGATATTGTACTTCTGGATGTAACTCCTTTGACACTTGGCATAGAAACTGTTGGTGGAGTTATGACTCCGTTGATAAATGCCAATGCTACAATACCAACAAAGAAAACCCAGGTCTTCTCTACTGCAGCTGATATGCAAACATCTGTCGAGATTCATATAGTCCAGGGTGAAAGGCCACTTGTTAAAGATGATGTTTCTCTAGGAAATTTCGTACTCACAGGAATAGCACCTGCGCCAAGGGGAGTCCCACAGATTGAAGTTACATTTGATATCGATGCAAATGGCATACTGAACGTTTCCGCAAAAGACAAGGGTACCGGCAAATCCCAGAGTATTTCTATCAGTGCCTCAAACAAGCTTTCCAAGGATGAAATAGAAAAAATGAAAAAGGAAGCTGAGCAATATGCAGAAGAGGACAAGAAAGAAAAGGAGACAATAGAAACACTGAATAACGGTGAATCTCTGGCATATACTGTAGAAAAAACAATAAACGAAGCAGGGGACAAACTTGACAACGAAACAAAGGATAAAATAAAGGGCATTATAAAAGACCTGAAGGATGCTGTTGAGAAGAAAGATGTAGATAAAGTAAAGGAGATTACAGAAAACTTAACAAAGGAAATGACTGAAGTCTACACTAAAATGGCTCAGGCGCAGCAGCCAGATCAGGGCGCCGGGCAACAATCTGAACAACAGTCTGAACAGCAGGGAGAAGAGGGATCCTCGCAGGAACAGAATAATAACGAACAGCAATCAGATGACAGTACTGTTAATACCGACTATAAAGAAAACCAATGAGTTAAAATGTCAGGAGATTATTATCAGATACTGGGAGTAGATAAAACCGCTTCTCAGGAAGAGATACGTTCAAAGTTCAGAGAACTTGCTAAGAAATACCACCCCGATGTAAATTCAGGCAGTAAGGAGGCTGAACAGAAATTCAAGGAAATCGCAGAAGCGTATGAAGTGCTTTCAGATCCCCAGAAAAGGCAACAATATGATGCTACCGGCTCTACAACATTTGGAGATGCAGGAGCTGGCGGTGGCGCAGGCTTTAACTGGGATAATTTCTCACATTTTGACGATATTAATGATATATTTAATACCATATTCGGCGGCGGATTTGGAAGAGGAAATTTCAATGGTTCCTATGGCAGTAGTAGCCCCCAGCCGGACCTCGATATTTATGTAAAACTTAACGTCACTATGGAGGATGCATATTACGGTGCATCAAAACCTATTAAGTTCAAAAGAAATGCCATGTGTGAAGTATGCAATGGTACAGGAGCGGAAGGTGGAGTACTGGTTACATGCCCCACCTGCCATGGTACCGGCCAGGAAAGAATAAGCAGGGGGCAGGGTTTCTTTAACTTTGTCCAGGTAATAGTATGCCGTACCTGTATGGGAAAAGGAAAAATACCGAAAACCCCCTGCAAAGCATGTGCTGGAAAAGGATACATACCAAAAATGGAGAACATTTCTATAACAATACCAAAGGGCGTTGATACCAACACAAGGCTCAGGACACAGAAACTGGGCAACTCTTTTGGTGGTGTGACCGGTGACCTATACGCTGTCGTTTATGTCCAGCCGAACCCGAATATAAAACGTACCGGCGATAATCTCTACGTTAAAGAAGCCATAGATTTCCCTACAGCTGCTCTGGGCGGGTCTGTTGAAATTCCCCTTTTCAAAGAGAAATTTACTTTAAATATTCCTGCTGGAAGCCAGCCAGAGGATGTATTGAGGATTAAAGGTGCTGGAATGCCTAAATTAACCTCACGTGGGAGTGGAGACCTCCTTGTTGTGCTAAAACTTCAGGTTCCGAAGCACCTTACATCCAGGGAAAAGGAACTAATAGAGGAGCTCAAGGGCGAACCTGTTAAGAAATCCTGGTTCCACATATGATATTATTATAAATTACAACAGAAAATTGTTATCTTTTCATTTTTATATTGAATAGCGAATTAACGTTCTTTATTTTTATATAATATAATTCCGGCTTATCCTAAATGCGGGAAAATAGAAAAGATGATCCATAACATAAAAAAACTAAAAGTTTCAGACTAAAAATGAAGTTAAGCAAATGAGAAAGTTTAATTTAAATTCCAGTAAAATATATTTTATAAAAAAATTTATGGAGAGTTAAGGTACTCTCTCCATGTTGTTCCTTCCATCATCGGGTTTAAAAGCCTTATATAGGGCCCTCTTATCAATGTGTCAAGAACCTTGTCGTGGATCTCTCTTGCTGGATGTGCAAACAGAACCCTTCCAATTCCAAACATTGCGTCGTTCGGGGAGGCCCATTCCATATGAACTTTGTACTCAGGTGGTGTAGGCCTTGCCTCTTCTGGTTTGAATGAACCCTCCTGCTGTGTTGGTACTTCACCACCGGATTCCAGTGTTTCATGAATTCCCTTTGACTTCAGCTGGAATGACCCTACTGCTGAGACACCAACTTCTTTTAAAATCATGTATCCCAGAAATCCCGGCGCCTTTTCAAAGTCTTTCATTACTTCAACTATTGTTGATTCGAATTCCTTTTCCTTATCCTTCTTTACAGTGTGCTCGGACAGTGCTATTGTTCTCTGGCCGTATGGCATGGATATAGGCGGAACTCCTGCTGGGTCTCCCGCAGCGAATTTTTTCCCGAACATGGTTGTGAAATCAGCCATTTCCGTGTTTAATGGCATGCTGGCATCTACAATTTCATATAATGGTTCCCATGGTCCATAAACTACCTGTGAAAGGCAGGATGAGCATAATCTGAATATTGAAGAGAAGTTTTCCCTGTGCATATCTTCGTGGTCTTTAATGCTTTTCCACATTGTATACTGATATACATTCATAGTATCCATTTTTGTCATATCCATGGAGCCACCGCCCCATCTTGTACCCATCGGTATTATCCCGAATTGCATATGATTCTGGAATCCAACAAATCCCGGATGCCTGGCTGTTACCTGGCATACTTTCGGACCAACCTGCTGGAACATCTGCATGGTCGTGTCGTTATTCAACATCTCCACTTCGTTTATTGCTACGTAAGGTTTAGGCATTTTTTATCACCATATTATAGATGAATAAGTCATATATAAGGTTTATTAATCACAGATGTGAATTTCGTGAAATATTAATGATATCTAGAGAAATTTATTTGTTTTGTACTTATATTCGTAATAATATGACCCAAAACAGCGTAATCTGTCAAAATAAATTCATAAATTTTATCTTCTTTCAAAAATAATTTTTAAAGAATTCTTTTGTATGAGTTCAGTGGGCTGGAACCTTTGTGAAGCTGCAATAATATCAATGGAAAAATAGTCGCTAGATTATCATATTATAATTAAGCCGTTAACAGGATAGCTGTAAAAGATTCTGATGAGGATGGTAAAGAACTTATCCTGTACAATAAAGAAAAAGGTAAATATCTCTATAGAATAGGGCAAGTGAGATGCTTAACAGGACACCACAAATTTTAATCAGTTGGCTGTACCAGTAGAACATCATAGTTAGAAACAATTTATATTAAAAAATGTTGGCGATGTCATGATATTTATATATATTTAAAACCGTATGTGTATCCGACCGTTCTATTTCTGTAATTTTTTCCAGTTCATTTAATATAATTACGTAATCATCTTTTGTTTTAGTAGCACATAGAATGTAAAAATCAATATCTCCAAGCAGGAACAGAACATCAATTACCCCCTTGATCTTCATAATCTTTTCAGCAACTATATCATGGTATTCTATTCCATATTTAGCCCTCACAAAGGTAGCCGTTACGAAGTTATACCCTAATTTACCGAAGTCTATTTCTGCTTTGAATCCCTTTATTATATTATTTTCCTGCATTTCCTTTATTCTCCTGCTGATTGCCGATGCAGAGTATATTCCTATAGCTTTCCCTATCTCTTTTAATGGCTTTCTAGAATCTCTGGAAATTTCTTTTAAAATCCTCAAGTCAAAACTATCCATATATAAATATATAATAACAGTATTAATAAATATTTTCACTAAATTGCCAATTTTACGCATATTGATACTATCATACATATTAATTAAAGAAAAACATTCTTTAAAATACCTGTGTAAAGACATCATAGAAATAATTATATTATTCGAGAAATTGTCTTTTTATGGCATCAAATGACTATAAAAACCTACCAAAAATTATTACAGATGTACCGGGACCGGAGAGCACATTATTACTACAGAGGCAAAGGGAAATGGAATCCAGCACAGTAATCTATCTGGATAGTTTTCCCATTGCAATTAAGAGGGCTGAAAACTCATTAATAGAAGACCTGGATGGGAATATTTTCATTGACTGGGTATCAGGAATCAGTGTTATGAATTTGGGATTTAATGATAAAATAAGGGATGCCGTGAAAGCACAGCTGGATGACATATGGCATGCTCTGGAGATTCCTACGGAAGTTAGAATTAATTTTCTTGAAGCATTGAGAAATAGCTTCCCTCCAGAGATGAGAAATTATAAAACAATATTTGGAATCAGCGGTGCTGATGCATGTGAAACTGCAATCAATATTGCACATGCAATAAGGAAAAAGAATGCCCCAACAATTGCATTCGAAGGTGCATACCATGGAGTATCCGGGGGAATTATTGCTGCCACTGCCGGGAGAAAATACAGGGAAGCAGTATACAGCGATGGATTTAAGATAATAAGGGTGCCATACCCATATGAATTATGGTATGACTATGATGTTTCTGATATAATTTCCATAATGAAAAAGATAATGGATGATGGAGAAGCAGGATACGATAGGCCCGATTCTGTTATAGTTGAACCCATCCAGGGAGAAGGCGGTTATATTGTACCTCCAGATGGATTTTTAAAGGCCATAAGGGAATTCTGTACTGAATACGACCTTACAATGATTGTTGATGAGGTTCAAAGCGGTGTAGGCAGGACAGGCAAGATGTGGGCATTTGAATATGAAAATATTACCCCTGACATAGTGTGTGTCAGCAAGAGCATAGGAGGTGGTTTGCCCGTATCATTGGTTTATTACCGGGACGACTATGACAAAAAATTGCCGAAGCCATTCCATCTGGGAACGTACAGGGCCAATCCACTGGCAATGGCTGCTGGAATAACTGTTATCAATGAGGTTCCAAAATATTTTGATAAGGTAAAATCCAGCGGAAAGGAAATGTTAAACAAATTCAACAAGATAGATTCCAATCTTATAGGAGAAGTACGTGGCAAGGGCTATATGATAGGCATAGAGCTTGTAGACAACGGAAAGCCAATGAATTCGAAGCGCATGATGGAATTAAAGCATGAACTCCTCCAGAACGGATTGTTAATGCATACATGCGGGCACTATGGGAATGTATTCAGATTCATGGGTGCGTTGAATATGCCTGATGAATTAATAAATACAGGAATTAACATTTTCGGCAAGGTTTTACGGGGTAAATAAGATGGATCAACTGAAAAAGAATAATGGGGGGTTCTGGCTTGCCCTGTTTCAATCCATGGCTTTTGTGGCCCCTGCCGCATCCGTTGCAAGTTTTTTTACTACAGGTGTGGCTGCAATAGGCGGATCTTTGCCACTGACGTACATTATTGCAACCTTTGGTGTTCTGTCTGCAATGTATATGGATTATTCTTTTGCGAAGAGAATATCACATGCGGGTGGCTATTACGCATTTGTGCGTTCAGGGCTTGGCAATAAACTTGGTACGCTGAGTGCATGGTTCTACCTTTACGACATGATAGCAGCAATAGCAGGTTTTTCCACCCTTTACTTTGGTGCTATCGTAGCCCCATACATACCCTTTCTGAATACAAGCCCCTACGGCTGGCTGCCTTTATCACTCATTCCATTTGCTATAGTATTCTTTTTCCTCTGGAATGGGCTCAGGCCATCATTATGGTATACCCTAATAAGTTCTGTTGCTGAGATTTCTTTCCTTGTAATAGGCGCCATAATAATCATTATACTCCTCGGGTCCAAGAATACACTTGCACCATTTACACTCACAGGGCACCCTATAAGTGCTCTCGGGCTTGCAACTGTTTACTCAGTTTTAAGTTTCGTGGGGGCCGGTTCAGTAATAGCCTTATCAGAGGAGATTAAAAATCCAAGGAAAAACATTCCAAAGGCCCTGGTTATAGTCGCATTGCTGGCTGCAGCAGTTTATATACTAGCATCATACGCAGTAGTTGTTGGATGGGGATTATCAAACATATCAAGTTTTGCCACATCTACAAATCCCGGGATAACTGTTTATGCCAGATACCTTGGTCCGGTTGGACTGGTTATTTTCGTAGTACTAGTAGCAAATAGCTTCATTTCAAATGGAATTGCACAAGGTAATGCGGGGAGTAGAACAGCATATTCTATGGCTCGGGACAATATTCTATTTTCTTCAAGGTGGGCAAAGGTAAACGAAAGGACGGGCGCGCCACGGATGGTTATAGGTATAATGATAATAGTAACTTTCATCCTTATGATCGTTTTCGGGTTAATTTTCGGGCCCTTTGAAGGTGGCACTATCCTTATCACCGCCGAGGCAGCTCTCCTTTATATTATACACATACTGGGTGATATATCACTACCCATATACGCAAAGAGAAAACTAAAATACAGGCTGAAAGCCTATCTGCCATTGCTTTTAGGGCCATTGCCAGCAACTATTGTATATGCGGTAGCGGAATATGGTGTTTTCATTCCTATCCCGGCATACCCTAACAGCATCTATGTCTACGGCACTCTTGCACTGATAGGGGTAGGTATAGTACTGGCAATAACAATACGCCACAAGCCTATACACGTTGATCAGTCAGTATTTGAGCAGGAGGCCGAAACCAAATGAGCCGGTTAAAACGGAGACTTTCTTCAATAGTAGTGGTGATGGATATGTATATTACCATCTGCCACTCAGTTATTAATTGATTCTGGTGGGAAATAGGGATGAATGAAACGTGTAAAATCAATGATCAATGTCGGTCGGAGAATACAGTTAAATGATACCACCGATACACACATTGCATGATTTAATTATTTCTGGAGAGATATCTCCATATCATTTGTTTAAAAAATCAGCTGAGAACATAAGCCACTTAAACCCGGACATAAATTCTTTTGCGACGTTAAGGCCATTTAATGAACCTACCATACATAAACATTCTAGTAGCCCATTGTATGGAATCCCATATTCTGTGAAGGACATAATAGACACTAAAAATCTCCGGACTGAGTACGGGTCTGAATTCTTCAAAGGCCATGTTCCACAGGAGGACGCAGATGTTATCAGGGCATTGGATGAATACGGGCCTGTATTGCAGGGCAAAACAAATACACACGAGTTTGCCATGGGCATAGTTACTCCCGTGTGCAACAATCCCTGGAACGTATCAAAAATAACCGGGGGTTCAAGTGGTGGGTCAGCGGCTGCAGTATCATCAGGGCTTTCCCTTTTCTCATTGGGAACAGATACCGCCGGTTCTATACGCATTCCATCAAGCATGTGCGGGGTGAGTGGATTAAAACCAACAACCGGTAGCCTTTCAGTAAAGGGGATATTCCCTGAAGCCTGGTCACTGGACACTGTTGGCCCGATAACAAGATATGCCTCTGATATACCTGCCATAGTAACCGCTATGGGCTTTAAATCACCTAGAGCAAAAAGTCAGAGAAGGAAACCTTTGCTGGGGATAATAGGAAATTTAACTGAAAGTTCCGATACTAATGTAAAGTTTGCATTTTACTCATTCATGGATCATATGGTTTCTGAAGATCTTGTAGATATAAAAGAGATACATATAGACAACATGGAGAGCATGGCATCAGCTGCCGATATGATTGATGGTTGTGAGAATGCAACCATACACCGCTCCAGATATGAAAATAACCCCGAGTTATTTTCTGTGGAATCCAGAAATCAAATTAAATATTATTCGTCACTTAAACCAATGGATTATATTGAGGCAAAGAGATTAAGAATGAGACAAGGCATGGAATTCAACAGCCTATTCAACCAGTATGATTTCCTGGTTTCCCCTACATTGCCAACCATAGCGCCGGATAAAAAGGAAATTGAGAATGTGCCATTTGATTACTTTATGAAATATATAAAATTTACAAATCCGTTTAATTTGTTTGGAGTGCCTGCGCTTTCAATTACCTGTGGCTTTAGCAGAGATATGCCTGTGGGACTTCAGATCGTGGGTGGCAAACTAAGGGATATAGAGGTATGCAACCTTGCTTCCAGATTCCAGGAAATAACTGATTTCCATACACGAATACCCCCTATCGCAAAAAATATAAATTATTTTGATATATAAATAATATTCTGGTGTAAAATTCATTCAGTTTTGATCAATATGCCATATGCCACATCGCTCATTCCAGATTCATTATTTCCATAGAATATGTGCCTTGTCTGTGTATATTCCAGAATACCTTCAAGCCCCAGCTCCCTGCCAATGCCGCTTTTCTTAAATCCTCCTCTCGGTGCAGCAGCTGACAATAGATGGTATTCGTTTACCCATACAGTTCCTGCCTCTATCATTGATGCTACCCTCCCGGCTTTCTCAATATCCTTTGTCCATATTCCGGCAGCAAGGCCATATTTTGTGCTATTTGCCAGATCTATGGCTTCTTTTTCAGATTTAAATGGATATACTGTCAATACAGGGCCAAATATTTCTTCATCAGAAATTTGTTGTCCTGGAGTTAATCCGGTTAGAAGTGTTGGAGGAAAATATGTACCCTTATCAGGTGTGCCCTGCATATTCTTTGAATAAAATATATTTCCGCCCGATTTGACAGTCTGGCTAATTAATGACTCTATTTTTTCCTTTTGCTCCTTAGTTGTTATGGCGCTGATATCGGTCTCGAAATCCATTGGATTTCCTGATTTCATGGAATCCAGATATGTTTTCACTTTCTGGAGGAATTTGTCCATAATTGATTCTTCAATGATTAACCTGCTTGCAGATTCACAGAGTTGCCCTGCGTTAAGGAATATTCCAAATATTACGCCTTTTACAGCGTGGTCCAGATCGGCATCTGCAAAGACGATATTAGGTGATTTTCCACCGAGTTCAAGGGATACTTTCTTTATGTTTTTAGCCGCCTGTTCCATGATTCTGGATCCTGTAGGGGTGGAACCTGTGAAACTTACCATATCAACATGGTCACTGTTCACCAGGAGGTTCCCGGTTGTCCTGCCTGTGCCGTTTACAAGATTCACAAGCCCATCTGGAAAGCCCGCTGCCTTCATATCTTTTACAAGTTCAATAGCAGTCAATGGTGTATAATGTGATGGCTTAATGACAACAGCGTTTCCAGCCAGTACCGGTGGGATGATTTTCCATACAGCCATTAAAAAGGGAACATTCCATGGTGCTATGGAAGCTACAACGCCCATAGGTGCGTTCTGGACTATGCCCTCTGTGCCTGGGTATTCCGGATGCGTAATCTTCCTCTGAAATTTGAATTCATCTGTTTCAGCAAAGTACCTGATATGGGATATTGCCAGAGGTATATCCATAAAAGTACTCTGGCGGATAGTTTTCCCGGTATTTTTTGATTCCAGGTCTGCATATATTGTGGCCTTTTCCTGGACAATATCAGTAAGTTTCCCGATCAATTCCTGCCTGGATTTTATTGTGGATTCAAGGTAAAATTTATTGAAAGCCTCCCGGGATGATTGTATTGCCCGTTCAACTGTATCCTTATCCGTATCTATTATATACCCTATCAATGACCCGTCTACCGGGCTCTTTAGTTCTATTCTCTCCCCACCGGTTTCCTCAATTCCATTAATTATATTGCCAAATATCTTCTCCATTTTTTCCACCTGTTATCAAATAATTTGCATGCACTTTTTATAGTCAGATTATAATTTAAATGTATATTATTATAAAAATTATGATTCAGGTTGAATTCCAACTATCCAGATTAAAATTGTGAATCAACCATTTTTGCAGTGTTTACCATTTCCTTGGCTGCGTTGGTATACCTCATAATTTTCATCATGGATCCGTCGAGCTTGAATTTTCCAGTCATAAGCCCCTGTATAGGGTCTATTTCACCTTTTATGAGTTTTACCCAGTTTGAGTACTTTCCCATGTACTTGAAAGTTGCTTTTGGAACATCGCTTTCAGCCTTGCCCACCTTCGAATCTATACACTTGCCAGCCTTCAGGTTCAAATAAAGGTACCATGAGTCATTATAAGTTTCATCGGGCTGAACAACAAATGTTAGAGAATCATCCCATGTTTTTCCTGCCTCAGCATAAGCTGGATTAGAATTTAGCTTTTCTGTATACTCTTTTGCCCATTCATCACTTGGAAATTTTGCCATATTAAATATAAATGATATTATTATATTAATTTTCTTACCTGGAAATTAACCATTGCGGCATATCCATACATATTTAGCAGTTTCACAGGCTATCAATACTTTAAAATGGATATAAAAAATTGATATAATGTATGAACAGTATCAAAGAAACAGTTTTTCAACTGTTTTTTCTGTATTTACAACAAGCACTTTTGGCACATCTCCATCCCGTAGCCATTCCAGATCTGAAAGGTTTTCATCAGCTGTATGTGTCTCCACTCCAAAGCCCTTTGCAACAGATTCTATGTCAAGGTTCAGCTGGAAATAATCTTTTTTCTCCATATCCGGATAATAGCTCTTTGAAAAGCTTTTGAGTATATTGTATCCACTGTTGTTGAGAACCAGGAATTTAACAGGTATATTATAATGCTTTGCAGTCCACAACCCCTGCACAGTGTACATGAATGCGCCATCACCAATAATTACCAGAGTTTTTTTGTTATTCATCCCTATTCCGAGGGCCGCTGCTGTAGCCCATCCAAGCTGGCCTGATTTTGCCGTATAGTATTTCCTGTATCCGTAGCCAAATGTGGAACGCACGTTCTCGGAAGCTGATATAGCTTCATCAACTATGGTGTAATCGGAAAATAATTTTTTAGCTTTAAACAGTACATAATCCACGCCCATACTTAGCCTCTGGCGGGCCACCCTATTTGCATACAGATAATCAGTACCCCTTTTATAGTCACCTTTTGCCTTTATTAATTTTACAGCTTCACTGAGGAATAGTTTTGGATTCATTGTATATCCATCACCTGTTTTGTGTGATATGTCTGTACCTATAAATATTACATCTTTTCCCGGGAATGGCAATGATGGGAGATAGGGATAAAATGTTATATCGCCACCGATGAAGACTATCAGGTCGTTATTCACAAATTTCAGGTTCATCAGTGTTGAGGCAGGCAATAGGTCCCCTGCATAGTGTTCGTTGGCTGTGTTAAATGTTCCTCTGGATGCCAGCGGTTCACTGTATACCTCTACACCTAACCTGTCAGCAAAAGCTTCCGCTTCTGCGTAAGCGTTGTAAACATCTATTTCATATCCAAACACCAATGCAGGATGTTTTGCTTTGTTTATCCTTTCAACAATTTCGAATACAGCTTCAGGGTCATAGGAAGAAACGTTTGTTCTAACATCATTGAAATATAAATTTTCAGCAGTATAATCCATCATATCCATTGGCACAGATATGAATACAGGGCCCATTGGTGGTGTCATAGCTATGGCCTTAGCCCTTCTGAAGGCTGTAGGAATATCAGATGGATTTTTTATTTCATAGGAATATTTTACCAGGCCCGACACAGTATTTAAGAGGTCTCCTGATAACAGCGGGTCAAAGACAATATGCCTCGTATCCTGCTGCCCTGCGGTTATTACCACCGGGGAACGGTTCCATTTCGCAGTGTTCACAAAGGACATTGTATTGCCCAGCCCTGGAAGTGTATGGAGATTCACAATGGAAGCAGTATTGTTATACTGTGCATATCCATCAGCCATTCCCAGAGCAATGGAATCATGAAGTGTCAGGTAATAGTTTCTGATGCCACGCAACATCGGTATTTCAGTAGTGCCTGGATTTCCAAAAACAGGGTCAAGTTTCAGGGCAGCAAGGGTTTTTTCCAGAATTTCATATCCTTTCATAGTTCATCCTCTACCTTATACAGAGGGTCAATGCCCTGTGAATACCTTATAACATTTCCAATAGTTTCCGTGATAAACCTTTCCTGGCTTTCCATGGTTACGCCGGCAATATGTGGTGAAAAAATAACATTGTCAAGATGGAACAGTTCAGAGGAAAAATCCGGAGGCTCAACACTGAACACATCTATTGCAGCGTAAATATTCTTTTCCTTTATAGCTTTTACAAGGGCTTTCTCATCAACTATTTCGCCCCTTGAAGAGTTAATAAAAATGGAATTTTCTTTCATCAGGTTAAACCTGCTTTCATTGAACATAGATCTGGTTTCCTTGGAAAGGGGAGTGTGGATAGATATAATATCTGAAACTTTGACCAGTTCGTCCAGTGGAAGGTATGTCAACCCGTAAAATTCCTCATCCTCTGGCTTTAACCTTCTTGGGTCGTAATAAACTATTCCCACATTGAATGGTATTAATTTCTGTACCAGTTTTATGCCTATAGCACCCATTCCAATGATTCCAAATGTTTTGCCCTGCAATTCCCTGGAGTTTGTTAATAATGGCCAGTTTCCGGACTTAATTTGCTGGTCGAATGGTATAAAATTCTTCAACAGGGCAAGCGACATGCCTATTACATGTTCTGCAACAGCATCCTTATTGGCTACTGGAACGTTGCACAGAAGTATTTTTCTCCTTCTTACTTCCTTCAGGTCAACGTTGTTATACCCAGTACTTGCAACCTGTATATATTTCAACTCAGGGAATTTATCCATCTCCTTTTTTCCGAATGGGGTAAATGTTGTAATCACCACAACATCCGCATCATTTTTCTCAAATTCTGTATTTGTTGCGATCTCAAGGCCGGGCATTATCTGGTCTATAGATTTTTTAATATTTTCAATATCCAGAAATGCTGGAAGGATAGCTAAAACTTTCATGAAATACCAGCATTTATAAGTATAAAAGCATTATTAATAGTAAATTAGGTAATGGTTTGTAATTAATTGGTTGTGTATGTAATTATGTGTAAATATAAACTCTCCTGTTACCAATGAATTTAATCATTAAATAACAGGAAAGTATACCTCTTTTGAACACAAGGAGGTAATAAAATATGGAAAATACAGATATAAACATATCGGCTCTTGAGAATGTAGATATAGATAGAATATTAAAGGAAGCAATAAAAGAGAAAATAGAGAAATTAATGGAAACAGAATTAAATGCATATCTAGAGGAAAATCCAGGAATAAAGAATGGAAAATATAAAAGAGATTTAAAGACAAAGTATGGTGAAATAAAACAGTTAAATATCCCCAGAGACAGGGATAGCAATTTCCATACAAAGGTAATAGAGCCCTATAACAGATCAATAGGAATAGAGGATCTTATAGTATCAATGTATTCCAATGGAATATCTACAAGGAGAATAGCAGGTATAATGGAGGATATTTTAGGAAATAAATATTCTAAATCTACTATATCAAGAATAACAGATTTAACCATAGAAGAGGTTTATAAGTTTGTTAACAGGCCTTTAGATAAACGGTATATAGCAATATTCCTGGATGGATTATTCTTCTATTTAAGAAGGGGAAATGTGGATAAAGAGCCAGTTATATTTGCTTTAGGAATTAAAGAAACTGGAGAATACGAAGTACTGGGATTCTATTTAACAGTTAAAGAATCACATAATAGTTATAAGGAAGTATTAGAAGACCTTTATAGCAGGGGATTAAAGGAGCCATTATTGATTGTAGCAGATGGAATAAAGAACTTAGATGAGGAAGTAATGGAAATATATCCCAGATCAGAATTCCAGCTATGTACAATACACTATACCAGGGGATTAAAATCCAATGTAAGGGAGAGAGATATTGAGGAAATATCTATAGACGCAAATAAAATGTTTAAATGTGACAGTAAAGAAGAGGGTATAATAAAATTCAATGACTTTAAATATAAATGGGAGAGTAAGTATCCTAAGGTAATATACAATACTGAAAAGAATCTGGGAAAGCTATTAAGGTTCTATAATTATCCTTCCAGTATATGGAGATCATTGAAATCTACCAATGCTATAGAACGGTTAAATGGAGAGGTAAGGAGAAGGGTAAAAACAATATCATCATTCCCTGATGAGGATTCAGCAATGAAGGTATTCTATTATAAGTCAATAGAATACAATTCAAAGCATGCATTCAGGAAGATGAACGGATACTATAAATGCAAGGATGAAATAAAGGAAATGTTCAATAAGCGGTATCCTTTATAAATACACCTATATTAGATTATCGCATGTAATATTTTATTTACAATTTAATGACCATTATGCATACCTCTTATAATTCCCTACCATTTTCTCCTTATATGGTTTATGATTCTTCATAATGCTGTATATATGGAATAATAATCTTTTTGAAACTGCTATATATGCCTGTACATTGGATTTCTTTTTTCCTATTTCCCTGTTGAATATATCATAGAATTCCTTATTTTTATTCATTACAAGTGAAATTGCACTCTCATATACAGCATTGCTAAGAAATTTATTCCTTACATGTGTTATTCCCTTAGAATGTGTTTTACCTCCTGAACCCTCTATATCAGGACATTTTCCTGCATATGACTGCAATTTCAATGCTGATTCGAACTGTTCTATATTTCCTATCTCAGATACTATTATTGCAGAATTTATAATCCCAAGGCCCCTGAGATTGGTGAGGTTATTAACATCCCCATTATTGCTGCTTCTACTTATAATCTCTTTTTCAATATTCTTTAAATTATTCATCTCATCCCTTAGCCTGGATATATTCATCCTTATTTTGAATTTATATGCATCATCTTTATCAGGGATTCCTATGCTGTTTTCAGCAGTTTCCATTAGCCTGTTTATATCTTCTATTCTATAATGCCCCTTGCTTGCCTTTTTTATCGATTTTATAATATTATCAATACCTGCATTTAGAATACTGTACGGTGTTGCATATTCATAGAGTATTGCCATTCCTGCAGCAGAATTAATGCTGTACAAATCTGTAAATTCAGGGAATACAGCTGCAAGGTCACTATGTATATAATTCTTTATTGCAGTAATACTTTTAACAACAATACTCCTTTCCCTTGAAATACTGGACAATGAAGACCTATTATGGCCTGTATATTCCCTGTATTTAGGATCATGCCATGGTGTAGCTGCTAAGATATGTGCATCTTCACTGTCTGATTTAATAGTATTAAGGTTTATCATCTTTCTTAAATTCAATGTCTTCCTTGCATCTACCATGTATACAGTAAAATTATTATTTTCCAGGAAATATTTCAATGGAACATGGTAATTCCCAGTAGGATTCATAAATATAAATTCAACCTTATCATTATTGCTCTTCTCTATTTTACTTATTTTATCTATTAAAAATTCAAAATCTTCTTTTATATTCCTGATCTTTCCATGCCATAGTTTATTTTCTTTTTCATCCTGTATTTCTGCATAATGCATTCTTTCATGCGTATCAATTCCTACGGATAACATTTATATTTCCTCCACCCATACATATACAGGGATTAATGATTCATTAAGCAGACACCTATTACTTTCCCATTGGAAAGAGAATGCCGATCAGCAATGATGAATCAGGGGAGATTCACAGAACAGTACGTAAGTACAGTATTTATATACTCCCCCTCCCTATACACATCTGGATAACTCCAGATTGATTTTTAGTATAGGTTATTTCTCATATAGCATTCACAAAATTATGGACACAATCATTAATTATTATCAATCTAAATTTTACGATCCATTAGCAGAAATCCTACTGGCTTTATAGTAGATCGAAATTATATAAGGAAAACTTAATGTATGGCTATTCTCTATTTCTATTCTGGAATACCATTAGCTGACATACTCCCACAGCTAAAGCATGTGGGGTTCTAAGGTCGCCATCGTTCCTAACGTTGCCTCTTCAGGGATACCAGTGTTCCCTTTGTACGCATCTCTGTCTACGTACAATTGATCTATGCCTTCCTCAAATACTGGACGCAATGCTATGTTGAACGAAGCATTGGCATCAGCATGATCAACGTGCCCGCAATTGTTGCACTTAAATGATTTTCCTGAACGGTTGCCTATCTGTCCACATCTGCTACACTCTTTAGATGTATTATATGGATCGACATAGGCAACAGGTATTCCAGGTAGTCTGGCCTTATATTCTATCATAGTTTTAAGCTGATAGAATGACCAGCTATTCAGGGAATACCTGAAACTCTTGCTCGATTTTGCATTTCTTATTCCGTTTAAATATTCGAGCTTTATTCCCATTCCATTATCCTTTGCTTCCTGCACTATCTTTCTTGCTACCTTATGGTTAATATCTTTGACTATTCTGCTTTCCCTGTTCTTTATTCTCTTAGCTTTCCTATTTTTTCCTTTTTTCTGCAGATTCTTCCTCGTCTTGCTATACTTCTTATGCACATGACCTGCTTCCTTTCCAAGCTTTATTATTTTTCCCGTTTCTGGATTGCCAGCAACAGCAATATGCCCTGTTGTGTTCCTGTCCACTCCTAAGTATCCATTGGGTTCAATGAGATCATTATCAGGGATATTTATAGATACATATGCAAATTTATTATCCAGTTCAATCTGGTTTATCTTATCAAAGTCATTCCTGAAATAATAGTTTAAAGTTAGCTTCAGGGGAGTTATGGTTATTGTTCTGTCCTCATTATTACATTTTATTCCCTGATGTGGCACTGTCAATTTTATTTTATGTACATCCTTTGCTTTTGAATTCCTGGAGTATTTCCTTAATATCTGGTTTGAAATGGCTGATTTTAACCCGAACTGTTTTACATCCCTGGATATAATGGATTTTGTTTTAATGGCAAACTCTGCTATTTGCCTGGCTTTGTTTAATTCTTCAGAAAAATCTTTGCCATGTTTAATTTTATATGTTAATATCATACTTTCTTCTGCTCCTCTATATATTTCCTGACTACTGACTCGGATATATGCCCTACAGATTCTATATAATAGCTTCTTGTCCATAGTGTTGGCAGCTTGCGTTTCAATACTGGAAATTCCTGCCTCAGTATCCTGGAAGTATATCCTTTGAATTGCTGAATAATATAATGCGGGCTCAATACTGGATCTGCTTTTATAAATATGTGTATATGGTCCGGCATAACTTCCATTTCTTTAATTTCTATCTTTAATTCCTGTGCCTTATAATTTAATAATTCCTTCAATCTTACATCTATGCCATTTACCAGTACATTTCTTCTGTATTTCGGGCACCAGATAATATGGTATCCCAGATTATATACTGATTTATTGCTTCTTGTCCATCGTTCTGACACCATTACAATACTATATAACCTTAACTATTAGTTTTTTACGTTATAGATCATCTTTATTCTTTCTATCAATGTAATAGTGAGTTAGTGTTTTACGGGGTTTATTACCACATTAGATTAGAGAAATATTTATATACATATTACGTATATATACGTTATATGAATAATATGCCAGACTGGGTACTGGAACATAAGGGCAAAGGGATAGAAATAAGGAGATTCGGTGACAGGTATTATGCATATGAATCGTCAAGCAGGTATGACAAGGATCTCAAAAGAGCAAGGAAAGTTACAGGCAAATACCTTGGTGTTGTAACACCTGCAGGGATAATAAAGAAGAGCGATGTTTCGGGCATAAGGGGAGACTATGAATATGGAAATATTGCATTACTGTATGGAATAGCAGGGAAGACAGTACTCCCGGTACTGAAGCAGGTATTTCCATACATGTACGACAGGATAATAATATATGTTATCCTCAGGGATATACAGCCACTTCCAATGAAATCTTTAAGGTATTTATATGAGAAAACATACCTTTCAAGAATGTATAGGGAATCCATGTCTCCCGGGTCTATTTCCGGAATGCTGTCATCACTGCCACAGGAAGGCATGGTAAATGCAATGGGGAAGCTCACGGAGAAGGGAGAATATGTTTTAATGGATTCAACAGCCATATTCTCCAGATCGGATAATATATCATTCCTGGAACCCGGCCATAATTCTAAGGAGATACACCTGCCACAGATCAATGTTATGATGTTATTCTCATCAACAAGGACTCTACCCACATTTATAAGGGTACTTCCAGGGTCAATAAGGGATGTGTCAGCTATGGCAAATACAATAGACATGGCAGGTATTGAGAAATGCGTTATAGTTGCTGACAAGGGTTTCTTCTCCGCAGACAATATTAAAAAGCTAAAGAAGAGGCACCTGAGCTACATAATACCATTGAGGAGGAATTCTTCCCTTGTACCTGATACTGATGATTTCCTTGGTGTATTCATGTACAATGGGAAACCAGTAAAGTACTGGAAGCCTGAGAATGGTGTTTACATGTTTGAGGACCCTGTTCTAAAATCAGAGGAAGAGAGGGACTATCTCATAAGGATTCATGACAATATAAGGCCTAAATCATCATACTATGACCATTCTGGTGACTTTGGAAAGCTTTACCTCCTTTCCGATATCAATGATGAACCAGAAAGGATATACAGATTGTACAAAGATCGTGAATACGTTGAATACGCTTTTAATGTGTACAAGAACGATCTTGAGGCAGATAGATCATATATAAGGGACGACCACATGCTTTCAGCATACATGTTCCTTAATTTACTATCACTGTACCTGCATTTCCAGGTACTTAACATGATAGATGGAAAATACAGTGTAAAGGATGTTCTCCTGATACTTTCAAGGATAAAAATATACAATACAGGGAAAACTGAGATGGTAAGTGAAATACCTAAGAAGGCAAAGGAGCTTATATCAAAATTAGGGATAGACCTGGACATATTACGTAAAAAATGAAGAGTTAAGGATATAATTGACAGATGTACATAATTTATGCATTCATCCCACAGTTAAAACTGGTAGGATTTCTGCTAAGGGATAGTAAAAATAGGGAACAGTATAAGAATACTGGTAGGTTCAGGCCTCATAAGAACCGGTGCCTTCAATGCAAATACTGTTAATCAAAAAAGCCACTCTGGAGTTAATTTTTGTTCTCCTGCTTAGCGCGGGAGCATATCAGTGTACGGTACATCCAGTTTATGTACCAGTCCTGTCACTGGACACGGAGGCTTACTGTTAATGGATAGGAATATTTCTACAATATGCTTTAATATTAAAAGTTAAATCATAATTTTTCCTTAAATCTGGCCGATAAGAATTTTATTTTCTGGATGAATTAGTCATAGTTGTGAATATCTCGAAAAATATTTATATAGATACACTATGTATAAATCATGGTAAACGAGTTAATTGAAAAGAATAAACCGTACTATATAAAATCACTGTCGCTTGAGGACCAGTTTTCCAGATTGGATGCATGGTATAAGGTTGATTTCCTTATTGATAACAATATACTCACAAAAGAGTATGTTATTGAAAATAAGACAAAATTCCTCGATTTGCTAACTACCACTGATGAAATGGTTAAAGTACATGCATGGGTACTGGCAAGAAGGTTTGCTGATGCAGGATATATAAGTAAGGAAGATATAGATAAAAGGAAATCCTATCTTATTCCATATGTAAAAAGTGGGGACCTTACCGCATGGTGGAATGCTATTGACCTTGTAAATGGTGGATATATAGACAATACCTATCTAACTCCGTATAAAGATATTTTCATAGCAAGCCTGAAAAGTGATAATCCCAGGGTTGTAAGCGATGCATGGCACATGGTTCCATTGCTATTGAAGGCCGGCGTGATTAGCAATGCAGATTACGACGATAATAAAAAATATCTTTTTAATGTTCTTAAATCCTCCAATCAGTATATACGGCTGAATGCCTGGGAAACAATAATTGACCTGGGTGAAAAAGGAATTCTAACAAAAGAAGATATATTCCCATTTAAATCGAAGGCAAAGGAGCTTATAGAAGGAGAAGACCTGATAAAACTTACATCGTTGTTTGACACCAGTAAAGATGATTTCATAGCAAGGTTGAAGAACCTTGATCTGGCAGACTAAATAAAATCTGCAACATCTATGGCGCTGGCGAATATAGCAAGGTATAATGGGACAGAGTTCTCCCCCCTGGCTATATTATAATTTTGTCGATTCATTTCTATGGAAAATTTATCTATCTTTAAATTAATTTTTACATCCCTTCCCTGAAACACATCTGGAATAGCCTCATCAAGCGGGTTAAAGGTTTTTAATTCGCCTATAGCTACCGGTTTAACCATTAGCCCTGTTTTACCGTGGAGGCTATAGGGGAATCTTATAAGGCGGTGGATATCTGTGGTTACAGGTTCATCAATCTCTGCCAGCGCATTACTTTTAAAATCTTCAAGAATTTTGCCAAGAATTATCCTGTCATAATCTATTGAAGCGTTTTCATTGCTTTTATTCTGCTTTATCAACAACTTAAATTTGTTTCCTTTTTCATTGCTGAGGAAATCCCTGATTTTTTCCCCATTGTAATATTTTTCCAGATACTCTAAATAATTCCACCAGGATTTCGGGAATACTTTTTTTATGTAATTTTCATCCAGATTTCTGTAAAAATTGGATATGTAAATGTTAAATTTCTTAAGTATTCCATATTCAAAGTAACTATCGTCAAGCAACTTCAAATCCTCCATATTCAATCCTTCAATTTTGATATAATCTCCGATTTCCCTTCTGGAATCAGAATCCATTGTGTATATCCTATCACTTTCCACATGAACATGGTACCCTCTGCCTCCGGAGAAATAAAGGCGAATATTTTTCTCTTCAAATCCAAAATCATCCATAAGCATTTCCAGGAGCCTCAGAGTATGCTTCTTAACCTCCGCAAGTATTTCCATATATGTCATTTTATCTGCTCCTTCAATATGGTCCGCATCAAGGTCAAAGATAAGTTCCGCACCGAGCCATTCCTTTTCAAGCATTTTATGCTGGTCAGGAAACCTGTAATAGGAAGATGAATAATAAAGGTGCCTTGGTATAGCCCTGCGTACGAAATTTTCTATTTCGTTCTGGCTATCGAATTTTTTATGCCTGATCATTGTACCGTTAAAAGGTATAAAGCCAATCTCCCTCTGGAATAGCATATCAGGTATGCCAAGATGGTTTTTATAATAATATTCCCTGAAATATTGCATTAATCCGGTACCTGTCACATTGTATGATTAATCTAATAAATATAACCATTTCCTTGATTGTCTGGATACAGATAAATGAATAAATTTATAATATGCAACACTATCTTATTCCAATGATAGGAGTCGCTATTAATGGTTATGGCACAATAGGCAGGAGAGTAGCTTATGGAGTATCCATACAGGATGACATGTACGTTACAGGCATTGTAAAGAATTCCCCTGATTATGTTACAAAACTTGCTTCCAGGAATTTTAATATTTACACTCCAGATATGGACAAGAAACGGGAATTTGAAGCACATGGAATAAGGGTGAAAGGCACACTGGAGGATTTGCTTTCAGAATCGGATATTGTTGTTGATGGCACACCTGAAGGAAATGGAGAAAAAAATTTGAAGTTATACCGCCAGTATGGAATCAAGGCCATCCTGGAAGGGGGAGAAAAAAGCACCGTTGTTGAATCAAGCTTCAATTCATATTCCAATTATCCTAAATCTTTAAACAAAAACTATGTGCGTGTTGTATCATGCAATACCACAGCACTTGCCAGGTCTGTTTCTCCATTAAAGGAAAAGTTTGGAGTCCAGGAGGTAAACGCAACAATTATGCGCCGTGCTACAGACCCGAATGATAATAAAAAGGGGCCAATAAACGCAATTGAGCCTTCAATGTCATATCCATCACACCATGCTGAAGATTTAAAGACAGTTATGGATGGAATAAATGTAGAGACATCAGCTATAAAGGTTCCAACAACACTTATGCATGTCCATGTTATAAACCTCGAATTAAAATCAGAACCCGGCATTGATGAAGTAATATCTGAATTATCGACGAAAAGGCGTTTAATTCTTATTAATGATAAGGAAGGGGTAAATTCCACAGCACAGGTTATGGATTATGCAAGGGAACTATCCAGAAATAGATCGGACCTTTATGAGATAGCGATCTGGAAAGGCAGTATAAATATTTATAAGAATAAAGTGCATTATATTCAGGCAGTGCATCAGGAAAGTGATGTCATACCGGAAAACATTGATGCTATCAGGGCTATGTTCGGTACTGACCCGGATCTCTCGAGGGATAAGACAGACGCTTCACTTGGCATAAAAGGAGTTGAATATTAAAATGGCAAAAGAAAAAAAAATAGATGATGAATTGGACAGCGAACTTGAAAATAAGAAACTTACAATAGAAGATTTACCCGGTGTTGGGGAGGCAACAGCTGAAAAGCTAAGGGAAAACGGATACGACGATATTATGGCTATCGCAGTTGCGTCGCCTAAGGACCTTGCTGATATCAGTGGCATAGCCGAAGGTGCAGCTGTAAAAATAATTAATGCAGCCAGAAAATATGCTGATGTTGGCAATTTTGAAACAGGGGAAGAAATTCTGAAGAGAAGAAAAGAAGTAAGAAAACTTAGTACTGGTGCACAGGGGCTTGACAATCTTATTGGCGGTGGGCTGGAAACACAATCCATAACAGAGTTTTTCGGTGAATTTGGTTCCGGGAAAACACAGATAATGCTCCAGCTTGCAGTAAACGCAACAATGCCCGAGGAACAGGGAGGGCTTAACTCGGATGTGCTCATTATAGATACAGAAAATACATTCAGGCCTGAAAGAGTAATCCAGATGGCAAAAGCAAAGAATCTTGATCCTGATGAGACACTTAAAAGGATACACGTTGCAAGGGCATATAATGCACATCACCAGATACTCCTGGCTGAGAAGGCATCCGATATAGCAAAGGAGTTTCCAATAAAACTATTGATAGTGGATTCATTGACATCCCACTTCCGTTCAGAATATGTTGGCAGGGGGTCACTTGCAGAGAGGCAACAGTTGTTGAATAAGCATATGCATGATCTGTTGAAATTTGGAACAATATTCAATGCTGTTATAGCTGTTACGAACCAGGTATCTGCAAATCCTGCAGTCTTCTTCGGGGACCCTATGACTCCAATAGGAGGGAATATTGTAGGGCATACCGCAACTTTCAGGCTCTATCTCAGAAAAGCCAAAGCAGGAAAAAGAATAGCAAGGCTAATCGATTCGCCTTACCTGCCTGAAGGGGAAGCTGTAATTACACTCACTGAGGACGGAATAATAGACGGTACTTAAAATAATTTTATAACTTCTATATTTCCAAATGGTTCTTCCTGGTTTAATGTAACTTTTCCTCCTCTTTCCAGGAAGAGCAAAAATAAAATAAAATTTGCCCTTTCATATTTTGTGTTTCCCCAGTAATCTTCAACAAAAAATGGATTCATATAATGTGATATTCTCTGCAATGTGTCTTTTATGCCTTCGTCAACAGCATCTGTGTTTGACCTGGCTATTATATCCTCATCAATATCTGGAATATCTTCTGGCTCCTCCTCCACTACCTTTTTTTCACTGTTCCTGTATACACTTTTCATTGCACTTAAAAACTCTTTAAGTGTTACTTTAGCTTCTTCCTGATGTATTACCGGAACACGGAGGTCTGGCATAGTTCCTATGGTGGTATCATCGGCATTGAATACATCCATGCCATCTTCAGGCTCTGCATATTCTTCAGGAGAATCAGGGCCCTCATAAATAGCACGCTGAACCATGTATATGCTTTTTTCATAAAGGACATGCCAGGCACTGGAAATAAGTATACCGGCAATTTCGAAATTTTCATTCTTTTCCCGGGCAAAAATATTTTTAAATTCTGAAATGTTAACACTCCACGGGTCCAGTTTCCCCGTGAGGACGAGCCTGAATATTTTCGAAACTGTCTGTGATAATATATCAGGATAATCTATATTGTCCTCTGTGCTGTTAAGGATTTCATTATAGTATGATAGGTCTTCGCCCACATCCTGTGTTATCAGGGCCTTTAATATTTCATCCCTTTCCAATCCCCTCACCTATACGTTTCTGTATTATTTTTGTATTTCCATGCTTATCTGTGGTTACAGCAATCAGGTTATCCGCAAATTTCGTTACCGCACCCTTCAGGGAAACCATCACCACCTGTGAAGTTTTGGAATTTTCCATAAATAATTCGCCTACATGTTCGGCATTATGCCCGTCAAGGAACATATCAACCTCATCAAGATAGTATATGGGCGATGGATTTTTTATCTGGAATGAAAGTATCAATGCCAGTACAGCCACACTTTTTTCACCACCGCTAAGTGCGTCTATTTTTATCATGTGTTTTCCCCTGGGCTTTACCTTTATATAAACTTCAGAATTCAACGGGTCATCCCTGCTGGTGATTTCCAGGTTTGCCTCTCCTCCTTCTGATAACCTTGCATAAATTTTCTGAAACTGGGAATTAATAGTATCAAATAATTCGAGGAATATTCTCTTTTCGTCTTCTATGATCTGATTCTGCAGGTCTATAAGGTCATTTTTCTCTGAAAGCAGGGTTTTGTATTTTTCCTCTGTGCTATTGTACTTATTGAGTTCCATGTCATACTGTTCAATTGCTTTCATATTTACCGCCCCCAACTTTTCGATTTCCCGGCTGTTTTCATCTATTTTTTGCTTCACCTCGGATATGCTCATGTTGAACTCTATGTATTCCATGCCTGTATTTTCTATCTCGTAATTTATTGTTTCAAGCTGGAATGCCAGATTTTCTATTTTTGTTTTAAGGCCTGCTATAATGGCTTTTTTATTGCTTATTAGATCATCATTCTTCCTTATATTTTCAAATAATTTGTCCCTGGCAGTGGAAACCTGGTTTTTTTCGGTATAAAGCTCCCTTGAACGGGAATCTATTTCATTTTCTTTTGCACGGTTTTCCTCAAGCTCTTTTTCCATTGCTTCGACTTTATTTTTGAATTCAGCTACCATGCCGGTAAATTTTGTTATTTCATTTTCAAGCCCGGTTATTTTTTCCTCCAGCTCCTGGCTTTTTTCTGTGAAGTGTTTAAATTCAGTTTCAATCTGTGCAAGTTTACTGGAATAATTTTCCCTGCTTTTCATTTCATTGCCCAGTTCCTCTTCCATCTGTTTTTCTATCTCCACATTTTCTGGGGCCAGTTCCTTTAATTTTTTAAATAGCTCTTTACGTTCCTTATCCAGGGTAAATAGCTGCATCTTTACTTCATTTTTCTTGAACTCAAAATTGCTTTTTCTATCTTCTGCATCCTTTATTTTCAATTTAATTTCTTCAATCCTTGTTTTCGCTGCCTCTATGGAGTTCTCAGATTCCTGCAGCTGGGTTTCGTAATTATTAATATTGCTGGTTGAAATATCCCGCTTCCTTGTAAGGTCAGCCAGTTTGGAGGATATTTCCGAGTTTTCTTTTTCCTTGAAGCTTATCTCACTTTTCAGTATTTCATTCTGTTCCTCCAGTTCAGCTATGGCTTTCGTTATACGGTTTGCCAGAATTTCATCATTTTTAATTGATCCGCCTGTCATTGCTCCGGAAGGGTCCAGAACATCCCCATCCAGCGTTACTATACGTACTCCGGTCATATGCTTCCTTGCATTTTCCAGTGTATCCATAAGTACGGTGTCACCGAATGCGTATTTAATGGCTTTTTCAAATGCAGGGTCGCAGGTTATAAGATTTCTGACAAAATCAATAGCATTGCCTGAATTTATTAATTCTGCTGCCTTTTGCCTGTCCGGTGAAGTGGCAATCTTATTCAGAGGTATGAATGTCAACCGCCCCAATTTCTTTGCTTTTATTGCCTGTATGCACATCTGTGCCACAGAATCATTATCAACAACTATGGAATTCAATCTGCCTCCTGCAGCCACAATCACAGCATTTGCATATTTGTCCTCATATTCTATGAGTTTTCCCAGTGGCCCGTGAATTCCACTTTCCGTTTCCATCATACTGTTTATTTCCCTTAATGCCGGGCTAGCTGTGCCTCTATAGTTAAGGCCACGGAGTTCTTTCTCCTTATTCCTGATTTCCACGTCGTTGTTGCTTTTCATTGTTACGAGTTCATTAAGCTTGTTCCTCACGGTAAGAAATTTTTTATTTACTTCATTGATTTCTTCACTATACTCTTTAATATTTTTTTTCAGGTTATCTATTTTCCATTTTAAATCCTTTACTTTTATGGATTCTTCCTTTATTTTTTCCTCGTTCATGGTATTTTCCCTGGAAAATCCTGACAATTCCTGTTCTATAGTTCTGATGTCGTAATCATTGATAATCTGGTCATTTGCCTGCTGCATTTCTACATCGATTGCTGCGAGCCTGTCGTTAATTTCCCTTGTCAATTTTGAGTTTTCGTAATTTTCCTGCCGGAATTTTTCCAGTTCCCTGTTAATTTTAGCTATGGAATTCTCTGTTCCCTTAAGGTAAGACTCATAGTTTTTCTTCTCTTTGAGTTTATTTTCCAGCTGTTCCCTGTTGAAGTTATAGGCCTCACGGGAAGTTTTTAACCGTGCTTCTGAATTTGTCTTTGATTCACCAGTGCTGCCTATCTTTGTTTTTAACTCTGCAATTCCAATATTCAATTCTTCTATCCTTTTTCTAATGCCTTTAACTTCCTGCCCACCCATTGCATCCAATTTATCTTCTATTTCCTTTATCCTGTTAATGGCTTCATCCCTCTGTATGGACAGGTTTTTATTCTCATTTTCCAGATTATCTATGTCTGATTGGCTTTTCTCTATATTCCCGTTATACATGGCAAGTTCCTGGTTTATCCTGTCCCGGTCCTTTACTTTAAGGAAGAATTTTAATTCGTTAACTTCTTTATTGAGCTTATTGTATTTTAAGGCGTTTTCCCTATCTACTTCCAGGGTATCAAGCATACTTTTTATTTCTAAAAGCACAGCATCCATGCTATTGAGGTTTTCATTCAGCCCATTTATATCATTCTGCGCACTTTCAATTCTTTCCTTATAACTTTCTATCCCTGCAATGGATTCAAAAAGCTTCCTTTTTTCGGTTCCTGTCATTTTTACAAGGTTGTTTATATCGCCCTGGAGAACGAAGCTGTAGGCGTCAAGATATATATGGAAGCTATCTATAAGCTTCAATACATCAGTCCTGCTCGCACGTTTATCATTTATATAATAATTGGATTTGTATTCGCCATGGTTGTATACAAGCTCCCTTTTTATGGAATACCTGTTATTTTCGTTGGATATAACGTTTAATACAACGTAACAATGTTTTTTTGGAGGATCGGTTTTGTGGATAAAATCCTCAAGTTTATCTACCCTGACAGTTTTGTTTGCCCTGATGCCAAGAACAAAGAGCATGCTGTCGCCAATATTGCTTTTGCCGGAACCGTTCGGGCCAATAATTACCGTGAACCCTTTGTTAATTTTAATTGATTGTTTGTCTCCATAAGATTTGAAGTTTTCCATTTCAATAGAGTCTACGATCATCTAGTATGACAATGTGCATACATATATTATTTTTTCCATAAATAAATATGCGGATTTTCATATTTATTTTAATTTTTAATTACCCTGATTTATGCGGGTATTATTATACATCATATATTGACCTGAAAACTAAACCACTAAATTACTGGGGGGACACTCAAACCCAGATTATTAATAACAGAATACGGATATTAACCGGTTACTTATAGAATAAACATATTCAGTTATAAGGATAATTGCCCTGTAATAATTTTATCCTGAAAGATAATTCTATGCAAATATGTGGTATTATAAACCGATTCAGATTGCCACAACAATCGGAACAATTAATTTTATCTATGTATTATTATATAAGTTCCATATATGCAATCGTAACATATAAATACTTCGGTAAAATAATTATTTATGGCTAAAGTGATATTGACTTCTGATAGGGGAACTTTTACCGATTATGGTGGAGTTTCCGTTTTAGGGTATGTTGCGTGTATGCCAAACAATATAGTTCCAAAACTATTAATGGACAAATTTTTCGCACCCCCTGCGAAATATAACAGGGGAGAGCCACTCCATGTGCCATATCCTCTGAGAAAAATAGAAGCCTCTCTAGTTAATGCGGGAATTTCCGACATTAAAATAGTATCGCCTGAAAGGCTCGAAAAGGAGGTAAATGAGGACACGAAAGTAGTTGGCATTAATGTGCATGACCCATATGGATTGAGCCCTGTTACATTTAAGTTGACCATGCTCTTCGGTGGCCAGATGAGCTGGACTGCCAGATATTTCGAAGAGTTGGCTGATGTGGTAAGAAAATTAAAGCAAAAATACAACTTCCGTGTTATCGTAGGGGGGCCGGCAGCATGGCAGATTGGCCTGAATAAACCGGATTTTGTGGACACAATTTTTAATGGTGAAGCTGAAATAGATTTCCCTGTACTTGTAAAAAAATCACTGGATGGGGAATCTTTGCCCGCTGAAATTACCGGAAGGATGCCAGATATCACCCATATACCCAACATTATAAAACCGGGCCGTTTCGGTGAAGTGCAGGTTACCCGTGGATGCCCCCGGGGATGTTCTTTCTGCTCAATTACCCCGGAAACATACCGTACGATTCCAATGGAAAATGTAGAGGCCGAAGCTTCGCTTTATCTGAAAAACGGGTATAAGGATATAGAGTTCATTACAGATGATATAATGCTCTATGGCCAGAAAAAACTTACCGTGAACCATGATGCTATTGTCAACCTGTTTTCAACAGTTAAAAAAATGGGTGCCAGGTACCTTACATTCCCGCATATATCTGCACCCGCTGTCCTGGTTTCGCCTGATACACTTTTTGAAATATCCGAAATAGGCGGATTGAAAGAATATGGTGCAGAGGCTCCTGTTGTGGGGCTTGAAACGGGAAGCACCAAAATTATGCATAAATACATGAATGCAAAGCCTTATCCATGGAAACCTGAGGACTGGAAGGACGTTATCGTAAAGGCAACTTCTATAATGAACCAGGCCAGTGTTTTTCCATGTTATACCATGACAATTGGATATCCGGAGGAAACAGAGGAGGACCTCCAGCAAAGTATCGATATAGTACAGAGTATAATTGACAGCAATTATACAGCATGGATATTCCCCCTGCCTGTAATTCCAATGACATCATCCAGGATAAGCAAGAATCCCTTCCCATACATGGAAAAACTGCCGGCAGGTTACTGGGATCTACTATATGAAGCATGGAAATACGATTTCAGGACAACAAAACAGGTTATTCCGAATATGGTAAAGAGGATGAACCCGGTAACTCGGAGGATAATAGACCTTATGAACGGCGCTGTATTTGATAACCTGGACAAAATATTTAAGCAACTTGCAGAAACAAAGGGGAAGAAATCGGCAGATTTTACAGATATTAATATGAATACTGTTACAGGATTCCTGAAAACTGTCTACTGGATAACAAGGTACACTGCTGGAAAAGAGATCAAAAATAAAAAAGTTTCCTCTTTAACAAATGAAGCAAGAATATAATAATTTTCCGTAAATAATTTTATTTATGATTAGCATATCACTTCTGTATGTACAATAAAAATGAAAACATAACAAAAAAGCAATTATCATTTGTGAACGATCTTATAAAAAGGGGAGAGGAAAACCAGAAGATTGTGGATGATTATGTAAAATCCCTGAAAAAAGGTTCAATAGAAGAATTATCCAAAAAGGAAGCCTCATCATTGTTAGATAAACTTCTCAAAAAATAAAAATTAATAAAATACCAGGTTATTAAGACAAAATGGAAAATACGGTTATTTTAAAAAAGAATACTGCCGAGGTAGTTACCCTCGAGGAGTGCAAAGATCTCGTTCCGGATAACAGCGAAGCTTATATCGGGTTCGAGCCCTCCGGCCTTCCACACATAGCAATACTGATTTATGTAAACAAGATAAATGAACTTGTAAAGCTTGGATTTAATGTAAAGGTCTTGCTGGCTGACTGGCATGCAAGGGTTAATGATAAGTTGGGCGGCGATATAGACCTTATCAGGAAAAGTGGTGAAACACTGAGAAAAAGCATGTTATATGCCGGGCTTCTGGAAGGAGTCCAGTTTATCTGGGCCACAGATCTGGTAGCAAATCCGGATTACTGGGAATTGCTTCTCCAGACAGCAAAGAATTCATCATTATTGAGGATAAGAAGATCACTTCCAATCATGGGAAGAACAGAAGAAGATGCTGATAAGGATTTCAGCAAATACATTTATCCGCTCATGCAGGTGACAGATGTATTTTACCTGAATTCCGATATAGCAATTGGTGGAACAGACCAGAGGCATGCATATATGCTTGCAAGGGATATTGCAGAAAAAATGGGGAGGAAAAAACCCATATTGCTGGAAATGCCACTGATTGCCTCTCTTAAGGGAAAGGGGAGAATGGATGATTTTAAAAAAATGTCAAAAAGTGATCCGGACTCTGCATTATTTCTTACCGATAGTGAAGAAGATATCAGAAGAAAAATAAAGAACGCTTTCTGCCCTATGGGCATTGTTGATGGCAATCCTGTCATTGATATAATAAAGTATGTTATATTCCCCTATTATGCAACAGAAATAGAGATAAACCGGCCGGAATCGCATGGAGGGCCCTATACAATTCACTCCTTTGGAGAATTGGAATCAAAATATCTTAATTCCGAGATCCATCCTATGGATTTGAAAAAGGCACTTACACAGATTTTGATAAATGTTATATTGCCTGTAAGCAATAAACTTAATAGTGATTAAATGCCATGGATACCGATTAGAAGCGTTGATAAACACGTTTACAGCATGTTAGTTAAGATGGATAATAATTACATGCTCACTATAAAGAGCTTTAAAAAGGATAGGATAGTTACAGTGAAAAAGCTAGAAGGCAGGTTCAACATTATCGAAGAGGGATTCAGAAACGAAAATTTCACCGTGGACGAAAAAGACCTGAAGAAAACTATGAAAGAGATAATAGAACTGGAGTATCCAAGGTCACATAAGGTAATGGTATCGGAGCAGGAGTTGCACCTCTAAAAATATTTATCAAGGCTGGACTGGTTTGCTCCGGAGTAATTCTTTTCTATCCTGTCAAGTATACTGTTTATCCTATTCTCTGAAAAGCTATGTTCCGCACAGAGATATTCAATTATTTTCTCCCTGTAAGGCGGTGCAAATTTTAATTCTCCAGTATCCTCAACCGGTGGATTCAGAAAAAATTCCTTAATTTCATCCAGATTATCTATGGTTTTATTCTTCTGTTTCAGCACAGATTCTATATCGCCGTATTTTTTTATCAGGGATAGTCCGGTTTTCGCGCCTATTCCCCTTATGCCCGGATTAAAATCAGTTCCAACAAGAATCCCGATGCCAATCAGCTGATCCTGTGTAATTCCCAGATTGTCAAGATTTTCCTTTAAATCTATGATTTCGGGGGTAATATTTATGAATTTTCCTGTTCCGGAAATTCTCCTCCGGCCATACATGGTAAAATTCCTTAGAACCCTCCTGGCACCTAACAGGAGGCAATCATAGTCCTGTGAAATTACAGAATCAACAGCTCCTACTTTACTCATGTAGGAAGCCTGGGCTTCGCCTTCACTTGGCGCCTGAACCCATGGAACACCCATCATGTCTAAAAGCTTTTTGGATTCTGATACTATGTCTGCCGTAATATAATTAATCCTGGAGGATAGTGTTTTTATTTTTTCCGCATCTTTGTTTTCCATTGCAAGATTAAGTTCAGCTATATTTTTTTCTTTTATGGCTTTTCTTTCCTTTAATGTTTCATCCTTCAGCCGGTATGGCTTCCCATCAAATGAATAAACAGGTTTTATATTGTTCTCCAGCAATGTGGCTGTCCGGTAAAAAATTCCGGAAAGATGTGATGTAATATTTCCGTGTTCATCCTTAAGCGGTTCTCCATCCTCACCCCTTATGCTGCTTAGAAACTGGTAAATTATATTAAAAGCATCTATGGATACTGTTATACCTCCGTTCTCCCTTATGCTGGTCTGATGTTTGACCAGGATTCCTGATATATCTACCCCCATTTTTAAACCTCACATTCTATGCCACTGTCAACTATTCTGAAGCCGGTATAGGAACCTTCCCGTATTGACCTGTGTTTTTCAACGGTTATTCTCCTCATTCCCCCTGAAAATTTCTCTATCCTGTATATGGCTTTCATGGCATGGTCTATAAAAAATCCGCCGAAAGGCTCCAGTGTACTATTATTCACATCCTCATATATCTGATTGGTTATGACCACCGGAATTTTATATTTAAGCGCGATCCCGGAAAGTATATTCAACTGCTTCTCATAGCCCTCCATTCTGGCGGACGCATCTTTGCCTGCCTCCATTCTAAAAAAATTTGTGAAGGAATCAACCACCATAATACCGAAACTATTCTTTGACTCTCTCTTTTCTCCTATCAGTTTATCCGATTTTATGAGTGCTAAATACTGGTCATCAAGTGATTTTACCCTGTAAATATTCATATGGTTAATTAATTCCATATCGCCATTTGCTATGCTTCTGAACCTTTCAACCGAAAAGCCCTCACTGTCAATATAAATTGCAGAATTCCCATTTTTTAATGCAGAGATTGAATAGATCATGGCCAGATTTGATTTCCCGGCTCCACCTTCTCCATAAAATTCAGTTATTATTCCGGGTTCTAGACCTCCCTCCATTAATTTATCAATGCACGGATAACCTGACATAGTTTTATACTCACTTTCATTAAGTTTTATCTTTTCCATTTGCCACCACATTACATATAGCCAACGACCTGCATAAGTAGGCTTATACTGGACCTCCCACCGCATTAATTAACTTCTTTGATACCACTTGATCATATCATACTTTTTTTGACGAGACCCTTAATTTTCAGAGCTATACTCCTGAATTATTATACCATTATCAACACTTTATTTTTATTGTTTTTGCTTTATTGAGATTGGCACAGTTTTCATATCTATACAACAACCTGAGAAAGCCTGGAACATCTTTAGGTATGTTTTTCCATTACTTATTTTGATGGTACCCGTTCAATCTACTGATCGTTAATGGTTCTATCATCCACCACATCTGTTGTGTAGTCTGAACGCTAAACATGACGGTACTATATATCAGTATCACACGTCACTATTGGTGTATTTTGTATGGACTATAAAGATTTTCGGTTAAATTTCCAATTTCCTACAAAATATAATTCACCTTCAACTTATTCCGCTGATAGAACAGAAGTATATGTAAGGATTTAAGGTGTCCATCAATGATATCCTGAAAAGGTAACGTTATAACTGGCATCAACCTTAAAACTCTGCAACCTGTCCCAGCAAAACCGTGATGAATGAAGGCAAATAATAAGAAAAAGTAAGGAACCCAAAATGCTTTAGCGAAAATATTTTACCACCGGAAACTATATGTAATATAATTATTCTTATAGTTTAATACAGCTATCAAAAATTCGGGTAAATTATATATAATAAATGTAAATACATACCGGATGGCAAATGTATATCTTGCTATAGGAGTCATATTTTTTATTATGTCTGCACTTTCGTTTACCTTAGGCATATATTATCTGGCTATTCCCCTACTTATAATCTTTCTTATTTTGATGTTTTTATATTATAGAACTTCAGGAAGGCATGTTAATAAAAAGGTTTCCAGTATTACCTATGATGGCATTATGCAAACCGGGCTGTCAAAAATAGAAAAGGGTACATTTTATATAGATAAGGAAAAATTTATTTCAATAATGAGTAAAATTAATGATCTGGTTTCATCGCAGGGAACAATGCCAGAATTCGGGCTTGATGCAATATACGTAGATTTTAACAAACAGGAGAGTGCGGAAAAATTTGTTGGTCTTATACAGCAGAGGGGTGTAAAGGCTGCAACAGTCCAGGAAAGGTCTATATGGAAGGTTAAAATAGAATTTTCTGATTGAAATACTGTCAACTATATATAAAGTGCCCCGCAATTTTTGCCTATGTGCCAGCTACAGTCAGGGAAACTTTAACTTAAATGTTAAAATGCCGTATTATGAAGGATTATTTCCATGCTACGTTTGCTGCCACCGGTTCCTGGATTGGCAATATTTATGATTTAACTCTTGTAACATATATCTATGCCGAACTGGAAAAATCATATCACATAAGCCTCGGTGTGGTTTCACTACTCTTCGCCCTCGGGTTAATAGGGAGATTTTTTGGCGGGCTTTACCTCGGGAACTTATCAGACAAAATCGGGGCGAGGCGTGTAATGGCTTTCAGTACTGCAGGATACGCTATCTTTGCAGGGGTAATGGCCTTCTCACCTGACGTAATCATACTTTTCTCCGCCAGATTCATACAGGGAATTTTCATGGGTGGTGAGTGGACTTCCGGCACCATGCTGGGATATGAATTTTCCCCTGCAAGCATAAGACAAACAATATTCGGGATAATCCAGAGCGGTTATGGAATTGGATACGCATTAACCGGAATAGCGTATATCCTTTTCCTACCAACAATAGCAGTTACCTGGAGATTCTTTCTGATAACCGGCAGTATTCCACTCATCATCGCACCATATACCATAATGAAAATTCCACATGATAACAAAAAAATCCGGCAGGCAGAGAAAAAAATTAATCTCAGGGATTATAAAATTCCACTGGCAAAATCCATGATTATGATGTCTGGATTCTTCTCTGCATATTTTGCAATACTCTCATTTTACCCTACTATTGCCACATCGTTCGGTGTTCCGGCATCACAGATAGGGATAATAATGATAATCTCCAGCCTCACAGTTGCGGCCGGATTTATATTGTTTGGAAAACTGGCGGCAATATTCAGGAAGAAATACCTTATTATGGCAGGTTCTATGATAGCTCTGGCATTTGCATGGCTGGCCGTGCCCTACTTTTCCCCTATCAGGTTTCTTGCAGTGCCGGGCATGGTTGTATTTAGCCTGGGAATCGGTTCTATGCCCATTATACCATTGCTGCTTATGGATCGTATAAATCCGGCTGTCAGGGGTTTAATTTCTGGGGTATCATATAATTTCGGTGCTCTTTTTGGAGGGCTTATATCAGTTTTACTGGGCACAATAGGTGGAATAGTGGGCTATAGCCAGTTACTTTTAATCATAGATGCAACAACACTGGTGTGCCTTCTAGCAGTATTTATTACCGGTGCCACAATTAAAAAAAGAAACGAATCTACTTCCTATCTATCCGGGCTTTCCGGGGACATGGACCAATAGAAAAAATAATATGCTATTTTTATCTAATGATATATGAATTTTCTGGATGAGATAAAAAATTTGAAGGAACAGATAAAATCAAAAGACAAATTTGATATAAACTTCAACTTTGATAATATAGTTATATCCGGTATGGGCGGTTCTGGAATTGTTGGAAATATCTTTCAGGAATACTATACTTCCATACCTGTTATTTCAATAGGTGATTACGGCATACCGGGATTTGTAAATGAAAAGACCCTGTTTATTGTAGTGAGTTATTCAGGCAACACAGAAGAAACTCTCAGCAATGTGGAAGATGCGAAGAAAAAGGGTGCCCATGTAAGGGCTATCACCTCGGGTGGAAAGCTGGCAACAATTGTAGAAAAATCCATTATCATACCATCGGGCATCCAGCCAAGGTCAGCTCTGGGATATATGCTCATGCCTCTTTTTAACACCTTTGCCCCGATAGATGATGCCATAGTCAGCCAGACATATGGCATACTGGATGATATGGATAAGAATCACAGCGACATAAAATCTGAAGCATTTAAGATATACGAAAATAGTTCTATTCCTATAATATACGGGTCTAAACCATTCAAATCTGTAGCATACAGATGGAAAACCCAGTTTAATGAAAATGCAAAAACCTTCGCTTTTTATAGCTATTTCCCGGAACTTAACCATAACGATACTATGCCTTTGAAATCCGCATACAGGAGGGATGAATATCTGTTCTATGCATTTGAATCTGACAATGCAAGAATTAACCAGAGAATAGGGATTACAGAGGAAATTACAGGGGAGCAATTCACAGTGGTAAAATCCCCATCACAGGATTATTTCTCTAAACTGTTCTACCTGATTCATTATGCCGATTATCTGACATATGAACTTGCCCTGGTAAGGAATGTAGACCCCACAGATGTATCAACCATAGAGGAACTTAAAAAGAAATTAGCTTAATTCCTTTATTTCTTTTGAATTCTCTACAACTATAGACCCTCCGGGCGGAAGAATAGAATCAATCTCTGATTTTTCTATTCCAAGTATTTTTGCTATCTTTTCCGCAGCCACAGACCTTTTTTCATTTCCCGGTTTAATCAGGACCCATTTTTTTGATTCAGTTCTGGTTTCAGCAGGTGATATCATAGGTATATTATTGCCTTTATAGTCTACAATTGATACCTTTAACTCCAGAGGAATGTTCAGGACATAATTTCTCTTTCCCCTTACTATCCAGGAACCTTTTGATACAAATTCACCGGATTCAGGTGTTTTGCTGACCTGCGATGGATATACCCAGTATGCGGTTCCTGATCCGATGCCTGCGGGCCATGCCCTTGAAAGGGAGATTGAAAATATGCAGGCCTCCTTTATAGTTTCCTCTGTAATTTCTATTCCTTCATGTTTAATTACTGTACTGGGTGCACCATAAAGATCTGCATGCACATAAATATCATCATCGGACATGTGTTTTTTAACAAGCTTCTCATTGGTTTTGGCATCCCTGCCAGCCATGATCATGTTTCCGGAAGAAGAAATAAACCAGTGGTATGACTCAAACCAGTATTTTACGCGTTTCTTTTTTCCTGCTTTCTGTTTTTCTTTTACTATGAGCTTTTTTGTCTCCTCTATTGCTTTTTCAGCCCCCTCAATTTTGCCCTTATAGTCTTTTGCCGTATTAAACACATAATTTATATTATTCCCTGCAGATTCCCTGTAATTTAAAATGATTTTAGTTCCATTATAATTTATGGCAAATGTATTTTTGCCAGGGTTAATGTCACTTATATCCATATCCATGTACTTGAAATCTTCAGGTGTGTTTCTTTTTACATTGTTGTAAATTATATTTATAAGTTTCTGGAGTTGTGGGAAATTCATTTTAAGGTAATTTCCGAATTCATTGTATACCTGCATCAATTTATTAAATTCTTCAATTGACCTTCTCTGTGACTCAATCCTTCTTTCCACGCTGGATTTATTTTTTTCATTTTCAGGATAATGTTTCAGGTAAAAATCAATTCCTTCATTAAAGTCTTCAAATTTCACATCAGGTTCTTTATTTATAGCTGTCAGGAGCACAGGCGATAGTAGTTCTTCTGCCTCATAATAAAATGCATTATTTTTAGAAGATTCCCCGATTATCTCCATTATGCTATCGTAGAGAATCTGATACTGGTCTTTTATTTCAGAGGGCATTTTGTCTTTCTCTATATTCGCCCTGTATAATGCTTCTTCAGCTATCTCCCCACCAAGATTGACCCTTGTTGCGAGAGTTTTAACTATTGATGCACTGCTTTTATCCAGTATTCCGGAGAAAGTTTCCAGGTCTGCAACAGGGTTAATAACTGCGGGAGGAATATATTCTTCACCAATCTGTACTTTACGGGTTTTGTATACATGCTGCTCCATAGCAAAAACAATTTTGCCATTATCTGTAAGTATAAGATTTCCGCCACCGAATAATTCAAGAATAATCTCCTGGCCTGTATGCAGTGTGATCCTTACTACCCTATCAAAATTAATCTGTTCTATGCCCACTATACGTTTCTCCGAAAGCTGTTTTCTGAATAGCATTGATAATTGTGTAGCTTCTTCAGGCTTTTCTGCATCATAAAATCCAATTCCCTTATTTAACGATATGAAAAAATCCCTCTTTTTTACATCAGAACGGTATATCTGTAGCACGAATTCTTTCTGGTTTACCTGGTATACCTTCTTGATAAATGAGTTTAATATTGTATCGCCATAGATGGCAATAAACGCATGGAAATCCAATGACGACTCTTTAAGTTTCATGTTTTCATTTAGCCCTTGCTCTTATTTTAATTTTGTTATGCATTTTACACTATATTTTAGCATGCAGCCGAATAATTTTAGAACAATAGTTCAATCACTTATCATGGAAGTAAAGGAAAATAAAGTAGATATAGGTGGAAAATCAGTTTATTACATTTCATATGAGCGTGGAAATATGCGCAATTTCATCCTGCTCCATGATTCAACAACAACTTCAAATTCATGGGCAGGCATCGATGCATTAAGGAAAATCGGCCAATGGGGGTTCAATGTTTATGCACCGGATTTCCCGGGATTTGGAAATTCTGAAGCAAATGACAGTTATAATTTCGGGTCATCCCCTTCTAAAGGTGCGTTATTTATAAAGGATTTTGCGGAAAGCCTTTTTCTATCATCCATAAATGTTGTTGGTCCATCAGTATCAGCAGGTGTGGCGTTGAAAAGCCTGATAGACTACCCGGAATTAATAAATTCATCAATTATTATAGGCGGGCTCGGTGTTGACCATATACTGAACGAATTAAACAGAATCGATAAGCCGGTTCTTATCCTCTGGGGATCGCGGGACAATGTAGTGCCGGTTAGCCATGGGTTAAGATACCATGACCTGATTCCTTCATCAACCTTTGTCAAAATTAATGGGGCAGGTCATTGCGTTCAGATTGAAAAGCCGGATATATTTTTCAACAATATTAAAAAATTTATAACTAACCTGTGACCTGTAGTATGTTATCTGTATATTATTTACAGGTTAAATTATCCGCGGAGCTATTATAATATACATCAAAAGAAGGAATACAAATATTCCCATTGCGTAATATATTTTTTTGACATTATTTTCATCCCTCAGGAATTTCAGCCTGTCTCTTCTTGATGCAATTGTCAGGGTATCCCTGAAGAACTGACCCCCATCAAGTATGGATAATGGCAGTGCGTTCATAATGCCAAGAAGGAAATCTATCCAGAAGAACCAGTAAAGGGTATTAGTTATTCCAAAGAAGATATATGAGTTAAAGGGCGTAGAAAACATGTGGGATAATGAAGCCGGTATGGGTGAAAGCCCGAGAAGTGGCAGGCCAAGGGTTTCGTAGAAATTTGGGCCCACCAGCTGTCCGCCGAAAACAAGGCTATGCAGGCTATCAATGGATTCATACCCTATACCTGAATAATCTATCTGCACCCCGATAAAACTTTCATCTTTGTATGCTGCCTTATTTGCAGTAGGGTCATTCTTTGCATAATAATGATATGTGGAAACAGTTTTCATTGTATATGTTGTATATGCAGGTACAGTTTTTCCCGTGTGGAATGTTAGTACCGTCATATTTATTGTTGTACCCGGTGTTATGTTATCCAGAACATCGCCCAGAGTATTTATGTTATATATAATGTGGCTGTGCCCTGCATCGCTTATGTTATATATGATTGAATCTGTGGAGACATTTGCCGCCGCCGCAGGACAACCGGAAATTAAATCCACAATGGCCACGCCCGTCGGTACGCTTCCATTTGTTTCGGTTTTTCCATTAAACAATGTAATATTTGCCAATCCCGGTGTAATCATGGAAGTTGTTTCCAGATTGTTAAGCTGTTTCCCGCTTAAATTTCCATATGAAGTAATCTCCATTCCTTTCGGTATTGCATGTCCACTGTAAAGTGTTGTAGAATTATCTACATAAACGCCACTGTGAATAGGGGTCGAGGCAGGCATCATGACAAAAACAAGCAATACGATGCATATTGCAGCTATGATAAGATTTATACCCGGGCCGGCTGCAATGATCCTTCTTCTCACTACAGGGTCAGCCGCCATAATTTCTTTTTCATCCGGTTCTACAAAAGCTCCTATCGGGATTATAAAAAATAATGCGCCAACACTGTTTACCTTTATTCCATGCTTTCTTGCAACGATACCATGAAACATTTCATGTATTACAACCGCAAAAACGAGGCTAGCAGTTCCATATCCCAGCGGTATAAAGGGATTAATAAGTGGAAGTGCAAGGTAATCCTGCAAAGGGGGTGCAGCACTGGTGGGGATATGGATAATTGTAAGCAAGACCGCTTCATATAAAAGCATGCCAAAAGCAAGCAATCCTCCAAAAACAACAAGTACAGTGGATATCTTCCCCAGAGATTTTGCTGGCAAATGTTTGGCAACAGCATCAAGGACGCCACCATTTTTTGTTGACCTTATCATTAAAGCTGGCCCCATGGTTGCAAAGTGTTTTGATTTATTAATTGCCGGTGCCAGCGGTATAATTATAATTATCCAGGAAAACACGATAAGAATAATCAGGAATATATCATTATAATTCATGAATAAACTCATAGTTAAACATTAATAATAATCTTTTTCCTGCAATACTATTTTGATTCGACATTTGTCTCTATTTTTTTGAGGAAATTGAGGATATTATATCTCTCTTCATAACTAAAATTCCTCAGTGTGTCATCTATAAATTTCAGATGCCTTGACTCTATTGTTTTAAAGAAGGCTTTCCCTTTTGGCGTGACTGTTATATTGATAACTCTCCTGTCCGAGTCGCTTCTCTCACGCATTACATACGACAATTTTTCCAACTTGTCTATAACACCGGTGATCCAACCCTGCGTTACCATATTTATATTTGCAAGCTCTATCATGGGCAAAGCCCCTCTTTCTGTTAAATTTTTCAATATTCTGTATTCTACTGTAGATACACCCATAGACATAAGATTTTTTTCCGAAGCCTTATACCATGTTTTCCAGGTTCTGAGAAACTCCCTCCAGACGTCGTAGCTGCTGATTTTATCCATTCGTACCGGATTATTAATATGATAAAGGTATTTTATGGTTTCTATATAGTAAATAATCGTCCATTAAATTATTTACTATTAAATATTTCATGTTTGAAATCCCGTAAATTTCATATTTCAAAATTTGTATTATCCGGAAAAATTTACTTATTTCGGCAATTGGCTAAAATTAATTTCCGTATTCATACAAAAATTTATACGGCACTACTAAATACTAAAACCATGGAAGAAATAATTGTCAGAATAGGAGGAGCGGCAGGAGATGGTGTACAATCCGCCGGTTTAACTTTAGAAAAAACTTTTTCAAGAAGTGGTTTATACATAAGCACGTATAATTACTATCAAAGCCTTATCAGGGGCGGCGAAAGCTGGTACCAGGTAAGGGCTTCTGATGAAAAAGTAAGGAACCAGGGAAGCGGCCTGGATGTTCTGGTTGCTTTAAATGCCGATGCACTTGAAAGGCATACAAATAGGAATATAAACGAAGGCGGAGCATCTCCCCTGAACGGGATAGCAATATATGACCCGGGAACCATACACAATTTTAAAAAATACGATGGGATAACCTATTGCCCGGTACCAATGAGAGATATTGCACTGAAATTTGATGCAAATCCATTGTTGAAAAACACAGTTGCACTGGGAGCTGTTATTGCATCTCTTGGTTTGGATTTTAACGTATTTTCAGGTGTAATTGAAAAAGTTTTCAACAAAAAAGGAAAACTTGTAGAATCAAATATAAACGCGGCAAAAGAGGGATATGAATACTATCTCCAGAATTATAAAGTTTACAGAAAACTAAAAACATCTAATAAAAAGTTATACACAATAGGCGGTGGAGATGCAGCTGCACTTGGGGCTATCAATGCAGGAATGCAAATGTATTTTGCATACCCTATGACACCAGCATCATCTTTCCTCCAGTTTGTTGCAACCCATGGCAAAAAATACCATGTGTTTTTGAAACTTACAGAGGATGAAATTAGCGCTATAAATGCAGCAATAGGTGCAAACTATGCTGGAGTAAGGGCCGCAACAGGATCATCAGGAGGCGGGTTCGCACTTATGACTGAAGGTGTTGGGCTTTCAGCAATGACCGAAGTTCCACTGGTTATATATGAAGCACAGAGGCCAGGCCCATCAACCGGGCTTCCAACAAAGACTGAACAGGGGGATCTCAACCAGGTGCTTGGTGCCGGTCAGGGAGACATGCCAAGAATAGTGCTCGCACCGGGAACAGTTAAAGAAGCATTTGACCTCACAAAGGAGGCTTTCAACCTTGCTGAGAGATTCCAGCTTCCTGTATTCGTTGTTACCGATTTATATCTAGCTGAACATGACGAAACAGTGGATCTTGACCTTTCATATGAAATGGACAGGGGACTTCTAGCAGATGCCAGTGAAGCTGATTATAAAAGATATGAATATACAGAAAACGGCATTTCCAAGAGGGCATTTCCAGGGCAGCCAGGGTTAATGCATAACGAGGATTCTGATGAGCATAATGAATACGGCGCAGTTGTTAGCGATGCAATAACAGACCCGACACAGAGAAAGCTCTCCATGGAAAAGAGAATGAAAAAGCTGAATTTATATATAAAAGAAATGCCACCGACACCTACATATAAAATGGAAGATGCAGAATATGTGGTTATCCAGTGGGGATCTACAAAGGGTGCAGTTGAAGAGGCTATAGACTGCATGAGGAAAAATGGTACAAAAATAGGTGCCATAGAAATAACACACATATTCCCCATGAATCATGATATAAAGAAACTGCTTGCAGGAAAAAAGAAAATAATAGTTGTTGAAAACAATTATTCCGGGCAGCTAAATGGGCTGATAAGGAAAGAATTCCTTGTAGATACCCAGTTCCTGGGAAAATACGATGGCGAGGCTTTCTTCCCTGCCGATCTGGCATTGTCACTGGAAGAAATGATATTTGGCAAAAAAATAAAAGTGGAGGAATAAATATGATACCTGTAACTGAATACAAAGGAAAAGTAGCACCTGATTGGTGCCCTGGATGCGGGAACTTCTCGCAATTGAGAGCAATTACAATGGCACTGTCGGAGCTTGATATCAAACCCGACAATACCGTTATTTCATCCGGCATAGGATGTTCTAGCAATATGCCCGAGTTTATAAATACCTATGGTTTCCATGGATTGCACGGGCGTTCACTTCCAGTAGCTGAAGGTATAAAGTGGGCCAATAAAAATCTAACCGTTATCGCATATGGTGGAGACGGCGATGGATTTTTCGAAGGTTCGCAGCACTTTTATCATGCTGCAAAAAGAAACGTAAATATGACATACATGGTATCAGATAACCAGGTATTTGGATTAACAACAGGGCAGGCATCGCCAACAACCCCTATAGGAAGAATTACAAAGAGTACCCCTGATGGGAATATTGAGCCCCCATTCAATCCGCTACATTATGCATTATCAGCAGGTGCAACATTTGTAGCCCGTGGACTTTCCGGCAATATTAAACAGCTGGCGGAATTAACAAAGGCAGCTATACAGCATAAGGGTTTCTCATTTATAGATGTGTTCAGCCCCTGTGTTACATATAATAAGGTGGAAGGGTACGAATTCTTCAGAAAGACAACATACGAACTGAAGGATAACAATAGAAAGGATTTCTACGAAGCGTTCAAGCATGCATCGGAATGGGGCGAAGAAGCCAATTCTATACCTATAGGCATATTATATGACGTAGATGCACCAGTTTACGAAGATGTTGATGAAACCTTAAAGGAATACAATTTGAAGGATACTGCTCCGTATAAGCTTACGGAAGAAGATCTTGAAGAATTCTATTAAAATTTTTATTTTACAGGTTATAATTTTTAAAAATGTACCAGTTTTTAATCAATATTTTTATACAATGTTAATATCATAAATAATGGGACTCGGAAAAAGAGATTTAAATAGAAAAAGAAAAAGCATTGAAATGAAAATTGATGAACTCGAGCAGAAGGCTAGAAAAAATCCTATGGACAAGTCAATTCAGACTGAGATAAATGATTTGAAGAAAAAGCTGGATAAATAAACTATTGTTTTATAGAAACGCACCTTATAAAGGATGTTAAGGTATTAATTTTATTAAATCATGGTCTTTACTGGCACGAAATTTATTGATTATATTATTACAGAATAATATAGCCATGCAATAATAATTTATTTTTGCACATTCCATTCTACACCCTGAAAAACGTTAAATTTAATAGGGTGGCATTGGTTTAAGCACTGTACCTGCCTCGTTCTTAAGGGTTGTATACTTTTTTGGGTTTATTTCCACATATCTTACTTCTTTTGGTTCCTTCTTCATTAAAACACGTTCTATGGAATCGTTAGCCTCATTGGCTTTATTACACGCTTCTTTAATTTCCTCAGCACTTAATTCCCTGTCAGTTTCATCAGCATATCTGACCCTTATTTCTTTAATATCATCGCATTTGTACATATGTGATAAAAGGAAATAGATTAATTAACTTTATCATGAAGCGATAATATGATGCCCATCACATCTTTAAACACTTCATTAATGCTCCTGGAATCTTCATGTACAACAAATATATGGTTTGCGGGCAGCCTGTCAGATGCTTCCCAGTAAATCACCCCGGAACGCTGGGCATCAATATTTTCCTTAATTTTAGATTCCGGATATCCTCTGGATTTCATTCTCCTGATTAACTGTTCCTCATTATCTTCAAGTATTATTACATATTTGCATTCCAGCATATGGGAATAGTGGGATTCAACAACTTCAGAGTTTATATTCTCCCTTCTCAATACATCAACATCCACGGTATTACCATTCAGGGCCCCACACTCAGATGCGATATCATTTAACCCTGTGCACTTGATTCCGTTGGCATTCAACATTTTGCATATTGTTGTTTTGCCGGAGCCCGGGATTCCTGTGATGCATATCATTTATGACACCCCGCTGGTTTGCGGTATATCTGAAAAGTACGGCATCAATTTTAATGGCATGGAAAGGTGACGCCTCGCTATTACGGGCACCTCATAGAATTTTTCCTCCAACTCCCTTGTTATTTCAGTAATTTCTGGATTCTTATAACGTTTTTTGCATACAGGGCATCTGTAATCCATCTGGCCCTTGGACCTGGTTTTAACATGGCACTCCGGGCATACCGGAGGCTCTTTCCTATATAGCCTGGCTTTTTTTATAACGCGAAGTTTCTCAAGTTTTATAGTTCCCTTAGCATATGAACCATAAGCGCTTACAATATCACCGGGTATCACTGACATCAATACTTTCCTGAATTCTTTTGTAGGTTCAAAAGCAGCCAGTTTTATTTCCTCATTCTTATATTTAAAATTTACAAAGCTATGCCCACCTTCTATTGTATAGGGCTCCCCGGATATTACGCCGGTAAGGGAATATGAGCCCATGCTGGAGAGATAATCCGGTTCTGGCATTATGTGGTCATCTGTGCCCTGGTTTGTTTTGTATATAATATAGCCCTGATCATCAATATTATGCCTTTCCTTTATTCTATCATATATTGTTATGAGGTCATTTTTATCGACTCCCCTGACCCCAAATATCACCGGTGTCTTCGGCTTCGGGAAAATTGCAGGGTATCTGTTTTTAATGTCAATATTGTTGAATGTTGAATAAAAACTCTCCGGAATTGAGGAAATATCAATTTTTTCTCCATATGTTATATCCCCATAATTTGGATATCTGTAGTCTAGCAGTTCATATGTATAACTTTTTCCAGGCCATGCAAGGGAAGCAGACGACCCTATTATGCCATGCCCTGTTTTTATTTTCCTGTAAATTGCCCTCCCGGAAAGATAATTTTCTATAAATTCTATACTTATGTCATCCTGAAGGGCTTTTCCGTAAAGTCCAGAATGGAATCTATCATTTGATATTACTATTCCCGGATTAGTTTTATCATCATCTTTTACATAGAAATCTTCTACAATTGATGAGATAAAATCCATCAATTCTTGTTTGTCAGGTTCTCCGGCAACTTTTTCATATGATTTTATAAATTTGCCATTTGCCTTTCCTATAATAGAGGTATTCCCTGAACCTTTTCCGAGATTAATATTAAGTGCTCCATTTCCTCTCGTTTTATACCCTATATTCGGGTTGAGCCTGACGAGTTCCGGGCTTCCTATAATATCGTATTCGCCACGGGAAATTATTTCGTAGATAAGGTATGTAGTACACATCTTATCCTGGCTGTCTGTGTCATCAATTGCAACATACATTATTTTCCATACCTCCTTTTTCTTGATTGATAGGAATATATTGCCCTTAAAAAGTCCAGTTTTTTCAGGTCTGGCCAGTTAACATCTGAAAAATAGAGCTCGGAATAAGCAGACTGCCACAGGAGGAAGTTAGAAATCCTCTCCTCCCCACTTGTCCTTAAAATAAGGTCAGGGTCTGTCAATGTATTATCATAGAGGTAGTTCCTGAATAGTTTTTCATTGATATCCTCAATTTTTAACTTTTTTGAAACAACATCCGCCGCTATATTCTTTACAGCATCTATAATTTCCTGCCTTCCTCCATAGCCAATAGCAATATTAAACTTAAATTTTTTAAACCCTGCTGTTATTTTTTCAACATCATGGATAGTATTTACAAGGTATTCTGGAAGCCCTTTGAAATCCCCAATAATACGCACCCTTATTTGATTTTTAAATATCCTGTCATCTTTCAGGAGCCCGCGGAGGGAGTCATTGATTAAATCAAATAGAAAATTTACCTCCTCCGGGTCGCGCTTAAAATTTTCACTTGAAAAACCATACACTGTAACTATCCTGATTCCCACTTCCATTGCCCAGTCGAGAACTTCTTCCAGTTTATCCTTGCCTCTTACATGGCCTTCATTAGGAGTGAGCCCTGCTTCCCTGGCATATCTCCTGTTTCCATCAGTAATAATCCCTAGATGAAGTGGGACATCGGCTTTCCTTATCTCTTCCATTAAAGCCTGTTCGTAAACGCCTGAGGCGATATCTCCTATCTTATGGGCTATACTCATCTGTTTATAATGATTATAAAGTATATATTTATATTTTTTTAGGGCCGCGTGATAATTCTATATAATTTTATTTTAATTACGATTAAAAATTTACAGCAATATCAAATTTAGTAAAAAAATATCATGTGCTATATGTTTCGCCAAAATATTGTATCAATTATTTATATTAATGATACTAGTCCATACAGCAGCTCATCTTTGATATATCCCTTATGAAAGCCTGTCCACCTATTTTTATAGATTCTGCTACAGTAGGGAATACATGCATAGCATTTATGAGGTTGTCGTAGGTTAACCCATTTTGAATAAGGTATACTCCCTCAATTATAAATTCTGCGGCCATAGGTGCCACAACATGAACCCCGAGAATTTTCTTATCCTTTCCAGATATGACCTTAGCAATACCGTCATAACTATTCAGGATGTTGGCTTTTACGACATTTTTTAATTCCACGGTTCTCACATCATATTCTATATTTTTCGACTTCAGTTCTGCCTCTGTATATCCAACCGATGCAACATTTGGTTCAGTGAAAACTACCCATGGCACTTCATGCATATTGATTGTTCTACTCCCACCAAGCATGTTTTCAACTGCGATAACGCCTTCTTTTCCAGCGAGTGTTTCCAGTTTTAATGATTGCCTTATGCAGTCTCCAGCTGCATATATAATTGGATTTGTGGTTTTAAGGCTATCATCAACAACAATACCATTATCGGTTGAAATCCCAGCAGCTTTTAAGTTTAATTTGTCTATTTGTGGCACCCTTCCTGTGGCAACAAGCAAGCTATCAAAGTTGTCAAATGTTCCCGCCTCTGTAACTATGCTTTTTTTGCCATTTTTATTTATAATTTCCTGAAAATTCTGCCCAAGGTGAAAGATTATCCCGTTAGTCTTTAAAGCGTTTATCAGGTGATTATTAATATCTTCATCAAATCCTTTCAATATTCTATTGGACCTGTTAAAAATATGGACTTCAGTGCCAAAGTTTGAGAAGGCATATGCCAGCTCAAGTGCCACTTCACCCGAACCTAATACAGCTATCTTCCCTGGAAGTTCTCTCATATTCCAGATTGTGTCACTTGTGTAATAATCTGTAAGCCCTTTAATTTCCGGAATTAATGTTCTTGATCCGGTTGAAATAATGAAATTAAGTGCTTTTATATCTTTATTGTTTACGGCTACTGTATTGTTATCAATAAATTTTGCCATCCCTTCATACATATCTATATTTTCGAAATTTTTTATTACATCTGCATATTTGGTATTCCTCTCAGTGGAAACAAAATCATTCAACGATTCCATAAATTCTGAAAAGTTAATATTTGCATTTGCTGTTATTCCACGGTATGATGGCTTAGTTGCCTCCTTATAATTCTTAGAAGCTTCTATTAAAAATTTAGATGGGACACATCCAACGTTTACGCATGTCCCCCCTATTGGTCCAGTGCCGATTAAAGCTATTTTCATCTGGTTAGAGGTTAGTTCACTAGCCTTAATGGCGGCGGCAAAACCAGCTGCTCCCCAACCTATAATTGCCAGATCGTATTCACTCATTTTTAACACTTTTTAACTGTGCTTTATACTGGCCTTTGAAAACATCCAGCTTTAATAGGTTCTCCGGATCAACAGTATCCATGGCCTTAACGACTGCCATTCCGTCTTTGAGGGAAACAGAAACATCAGTAACGCCTTCCGCCTGCTTTAGCCCACCGCTTACGTGCCTCACACAATCATCGCATGTCATTCCATATACTTTTAATTCAACTGTCTTTGCCATAATATATTATTACATATTCCTATTAAACCCATTAAGTAACAAAAATTTGACTTTGGTTAAAGATTTATAGGTATTAACATTGTAATATTATGAAAAATTCAAGAGCTGAAGCATGCATGATATATGATAATGAAAAAACTATCTGTATTGATACTTCATTGCCTGTATTCGATTTGCTGGGAAAACGCTATACATTATTTATTCTGGGCGTGATAGGAAACAATAACACAAGGAAGAACTTTAACGATATTTATAATTCAATTCCAGGTTCAAATAGAACAATTATAGCCAGACGGTTGAAAGAGCTTACAGATGCTGGAATTGTAAAAAGGTGTAGAAAAGAAGTTGTAACATATGAACTAACAGAAAAAGGGCAGGATATAAGAAAGGGTGTCATATGTTTTCTGGATTCCATTGACAGAACTATGTAGTTTCAATTATGATTCTGGATTTTAAATTTTCGTTGTGGCCTCCGGTTATATGCAGGTTCAGGATTTATTGCGTAGGATCTTTGCTGTCTATCAAAGACCACTATAATTTTCTAAATTCCATAGAATACATATTTTGATATTTAGAAAATCCATGCACTACCCTTTTGTATACAAGTTCAAGGCCCATTTCCCTGAAAGATTCCATCCTCCCCTCAAGTGTTGGCAAATCGCATATCTCATAATAGTTAATTAAACCACCAATTTTCAGGGATTTATAAGCTACGCCAACAAATTCACTGGCATCATGTGGCAGGTTCATTATAATCCGGTCAACATTTTCATACTGTTGTATTAACTCACCTGAATCACCAGCAACAGGCGTTATTTCTCCTCTTAGCCTGTTCAGCTTTAAATTTTCCAGTAAAAGATCAATTGCATTCTGGTTTTTATCCATAGCAACGATGCTGCTTTCCCTGTTTTTTGCAATGAGTATGGAAAATGGCCCAATCCCGGCAAACATATCTACTATATTTTCTCCATCAGATACTTCCTTTGCAATCCTGAGCCTCTCACTTGCCAGCCTCGGGGAAAAATATGCCTTTGACACATCCACCATTAGCCTTATTCCATTTTCCCTGTAAATGGTTTTATAAACAGGTTCTCCATAAATCAGTGTTAATTGCCTTGTCCTGAACTCTCCCGTTATTCCCTTATCCAGGTAAATGGTTTTAATATTTTTTCTGGTTTTAAGAAAATCGGAAAGGTATTTTGCATCCTCTATAGTTTTTCCTTTTATTATCGCAATGCTTCCTATTATATCATAAGAAAATGAAACTTTTTCAGGTTCAATCCTGTTCGAGGGAGCCCCTTCAATGTCAACGGTATAAAAATCTATATTGTTTTTATTTACAGGGATATATACATATGTTCCGTCGTTAAGTATTTTGTATTCCCTGTTGATCAAATCCAAATCCCTTAATTTATTGATTGTTTCCTGCCCATTTTCCTTATCTACCCTGACATGCAACATTATTTCTACCTGTAGTACCTGTTATTCAATTTACCTGCATTTTCTATTATATCCTTAGCCAGTTTGGTTGAAAATCCAAATATCCGTGAAATATCTTCTACCCTCGCATTTGCTATATCATCTATTGATTTAAATCCATTGTTATATAGCCTGCGGCCACGGACACGGCCAACCTGCGGGATTTCTATTATCCTTATTATCTCTTCTTTTACCCCTTCCTTTATTCTGATATTCAGATGCAAAAGATTGTTCTCATTCTCCTTGTCAAACATACTGCCAAGGCGGTAAAGCGAATACGATATCCAGTCTGCAGATGATGCCTTTGCCTGAATATCTCCCGGCCCTATGCCAAATGTCTCCGCTATTGTATTTATAGGAACTTCATTAATCCATTCATTCAGAATTATTGCTGTTTTCGCTGCGCCCATTGATTCTTCGCTAAAATCAGATATATTATGCCTGTCCAGAAATTCTTCCAGGTATTCATAATCACTGGCACGGTAATTGAACGTGAGCATATCAGGTGTCTTCGATATATAATACAAATACAGTTCCTCTGAAAATTCCAGGTCAAGGCATTTTTTCAGTATAAGCGAACTTACAGGGTCAATATACAGGTCGGAGGTAAGCCTTCCAAATTTTGTTGCGCTGTATATATCATTTTCTTCTGTAATAAAGTCATTATCCTTTAAAAAATACAGAGCACTTTCGAAAGCCAGTTCATAACCATCAATATCGTTCTGGGCGGCGAGAAGGGTTTTCCCATAAAAGTCCTGGATGCCCTTAAGGTCCGTGGCAATTCCAGAGGATATGAGAGCCAGCACATTAAACCTTATCAGGCTATTTGAATCCATCCTCGATATTACAGGTTCCAATTCTCCTGTTAGATATCCCTCTGCTACACGGAGCATCCCGGGTGAAGCTGCATAGATATACCCATACCCTTTTTTATCGTATTTGGGCCTTCCTGCCCTGCCTATCATCTGTTGAATTTCTATCCCTGATATTGGTTTGCTGTATCCATCAGAAAATCTTGTAATATCCCTTATTATGACTGTCCTGGCCGGGAGGTTTACACCTGCAGCAAGTGTTGGTGTCGCCGTCAATATTTTTATGTATCCCTGCTTGAATAATTTTTCAATCATGGTACGCTGGTCATTTGAAAGGCCTGCATGGTGGAACATTACACCATGGGCAACCATATTTGCCTGGGCTTCATTAAAAAGGTCAGGAGGTATTTCCAGTTTCTCGAAATCGTTCTGGAAATCAAAGAAATTAACCATACTCTGGGCATATTTTTCAGCATTTCTCCTGGAATTCCTGAATACCAGCGCCTGACCGCCCGATTCTATGCTTTCCTTAATAAGTGATACTTCATCATCCCTGCCAAGATGCTTTTTTTCACCATCAGTTATAAGATTGCCCTTGAATATTATCCCTGTTTCAAGGGGAACTGCCCTGAAATTGGAAACAACTGTTTCTGCATTCATCCACTCAGCAATTTCCTGAATATTGGAAACAGTTGCTGAGAGCCCTAGTAACAGGATTTCTGGATTGAGATACAGCAATGATGATATAACTGTTTCCAGCCGTGGCCCCCTTGAAGGGTCAGATATCATATGTATCTCGTCAATTATAACAAGCCCGAAATAGTTGAGGATATCCGGGTCCCTGTGCAACATGGAATCAGCTCTCTCCGATGTAGCTATAATAACATCGTAATTTTTAACGAATGATGGTGGAACATCGTAGTCGCCTATAGACATTGTAACCTTTACCCCAAGGTTTCTCAGTGACAGCAATTCGGAGAACTTTTCCATAGCCAGTGAACGGAGCGGAACAATATACATTGATTTCTTTCCTTTCAGATAAGTATCGTAAATAGAAATATACCCTATCAGGGTTTTTCCGGATGCAGTAGGTACGGAAACTATCACATTTTTATTTTCCCTTAATTTAGCAACGGCTTCTTCCTGGTGTTCATATAGAGTGAAATCATTGTTATCTGTAACTTTCAGGAATTCCGATGGGGTAATTTCACTTAACTTCATAATGGATTATGATAGTATGTTTTAAATAGCTATCTACATAAAAAAATTAAATTTATGTTTTCTGTAGACGGCTGTGTCATGAAACTTTCAACACAGATCATGAGAATGAGGCTATTATAATGACCAGAATAAACGCTATTATCATATAGATAATATAATATGATATTGAACTGTTCATAATTTTATAGGCTACAAGCCTGGCAAACTTCCTATATGATTTTGCTATATTTATCATTACTAGCCAGAAAATATCCACAGTTTCTACGCCATCTTCGCTGGTATATGATGTCCTGAGCACCCTTTTAAGTATGAGCCTTATATTGTTGGAATAGTTAAATGAGTTAAAATATTCATTATGTTCTATTCCTCCATTCCATCTTTTAGCAACCCTTACATGTGGCTTTCCGAACACAAGGTAAACTATCAGAGAAAATAATAGTAGGAATATAAATATATAAAGCGGTGTTATGAGCCCGAAATCGGCTGGCCCGAAACGTGATTCAATCATTAATCCCTTGAAAACCAGTACAGAGGGTATTCCGGATATGTATTCATTTCCGATCAACAGGAACGATATGGCAAATAGAAAGACAAGTATTATCCCAGTTGCAAGGATAGTATAATTCTCCAGATTCTTTCCGGATGTTTTCTTGTGGTTATCTGTAAAGTAAAACACCTTGAGCATGGCTGCTGTGGCAAAGCCTTCTCCCATAGCTATAAGGGAGCCTGCTATTATGGATGTTATGCCCAACGGTCCATAGAGATAAGCCCCCATGAAGAATGATTCCAGTATCATCCAGGTACCCAGTCCTCCTAATGAGGGGAACAACCCGGAAAGGGATGAAAGTGCAAAAAACTTCCCGATCTGGTTTATTGTGCTTTTTTCACCATTAACCGCACTGAAATATTCTACTCCGGTATGGCCGACAGTTATAAATAAGCCGGTTTTGGCTATTGAATGTGCCATGGCGAAGATGGCAATGGATATGAGTATAAATTCTCTTAACACAGTGTTGTTCACAGCTACAAATAAACCTATTGTTGCCATCAGTGCCCCATTATTTTCTATGGTGCTGAAACCACCTAAGGACTTCATATTTTCCGATATATAAGCATATAATGCCCCGAATAGGACAGATATGACCCCTATTATTATAAATATAATTCCTATGTCTATAGAAACTACAGAAAGCAAAGCAATTTTTACTATGCCGTATACACCCATCAATGTCATTGTAGCACTGAATATTGCTGAGGTATTTGCCGGGGCGCTCCCGTGTGCAATGGGCAGCCATTCACTGATCATGAATGGGGTTAAACCCATTTTTGACATTGCGCCTATGGCAAATATAAGCAATACTGTGTCGTTAGTAAGTATTGAAAAGTTTAAAGTGCCGGTATAAACGTATGATATCACAGCAGCTGTAATTATTAAAACTGTGCTAATTTCAGAGAAAAACATGAATATATAAGCTTCCATATCATTCTTTTTGTTCACAGCTACTGTAACATATGCAGGAATAGACATGATTTCCCAGCCTGTTATGAATAAAAGGTAATTTGGGGAATAAAGTATAAGCATCATTCCAGCTATTGTCAATATGAATAATGGTGCCAGCCACCTGCCATACTTCTTTGAATATGATATGGAAAAAACTGAGGCTATTATCCACACGATTGCAGCAATAAGATAAAAATATGTTATATAGTCATAAATCCTGAATGTGAATAAAAAGAACATTGCCGATGCTATGGCAGTGAGCAAATATCCAGCTGTCCTGTACTTTATGGAAATCAGGACCGATAAAAATACAAGGATTAACGGTAAATAGTACAGTATCATCTTTTACCCCTCGCCTTTATTATCGCGTTTATTATAGAAGCAGGTGTGGGTGGGCATCCTGCAACTTCTATATCATATTTATCCATTGCCCTGCTGCCAATAATTCCTCCGGAGAGTGCACATGCCCCTATTCCTATGACTATTTTAGGGGAAGGCATAGCATCATAAGCCTCCTTTAAAACGGCTTCCATGCCATCTGTGTACACTCCCATAACAACAAGTGCATCAGCATGCCTCGGTGTATTTGACATAAAAATCTTAAATCTGTTTGTATCATACTGCGGGGAAAATAATGTTGTAAACTCAACATTGCAGGCTCCACATGTACCGGAATCTATAGGATATAAATACAGGGATTTTTCAAATATGTGTGGTGTTTCCCTATTAACTGTGAAAGTTGTCTGTTTTCCTGTGGGTTTTAGATCACATTCCCTGCAGAATATACATCTGTTCATGTCCCATTTCCCATTCTCCAGGGCATCTGTAGGGCAATCATAATCGCTCTTCCCATCAAGGAACGATGGCTGTTCAACCCTATAGCCCTCAAGCTCTTCCGTCTTTATTCTATTTTTTACCCCCTTGAGGAACCAGTTCATATAAAATTCACCTCCAGTTCAGAAATCCATATGCCAAAACTTTCCCACACAAAGAAGAAATCTGTGAATATATTGTTATTTTTCAAAGCTTCCCTGAACAGCCTTAAATTAAGGTATGAAGGCGAAACCATCTGGATATCATTTAATTTCCCATTTTCTATATTTACATAATAAAAAATATCGCCTGCAGGGGATTCTATACGGGCAGACCCCTTCCCTGAACCTGTTAATTCATTTTTTGTCCGTGTTTTAATATTCTTAACGCCATATGAATCTATAATATTTATCGCTTCAAATACCTCTTCTGATCTTACAACTAACCGGGAGAACGAGTCTGCTCCAGATTCTGTTACCGGTGTAAAATTTCTATAATCCAGCGATTTTGAATCTTTTCTTGCATCAAATTTAAATCCGGCTGCCCTGGCGGCTGGCCCGGTTGAATTCTCATTTTTAACGATTCCATTTTCCTGGATCCTATCAAGGAATATCTTGGAGGATAACAATCCATCATAAATATCACGGAACTGTTTTTCAATGGCATTTAATTTTATTGTTGAAAAATCTCCTGATACTGTTCCAAAACCATTAACAGAAAAAAAGTATCTATGGCCGAATGCCCTGGATATAATCCGTGCTACCTCTTCCCTGAGATATAGGAGCTGTTTTTCAGGAACAGCAAATCCAGCTGATTCGCACATGCCCTTTATAACATCTATATTTGATCTTATGCGCTCCAGTTCAAGTTCCACTATTCTCATGTCATTTAATTCAGAATTTTCGATGCCCAGTGCCTCTTCTACTGCCAGAATGTATCCTATGCTATTGGATGCGGCATGGAATCCATTTATCCTCTCAACTTTAAGCAATGCACGTGAAACCGGGTCTCCGAGAATTTTTAAATCGCGCTTTTTGTATTCAGGATGTATTATCACATCCCTTATTGTTTCCCCTGGAGTAAGCAGGCTGAAATTTACTGATTCCCTGAGCCCTCCTGCCGATGGACCATAATTAAAATAGATTTCCCCTGGATTTTTATCCGCAAATTGGTCTGTGTTTTCAACTGCCGGAGCTATTGAAGAGGCATATATGTCGTAGTTTTTGCTCCTTCCTATATAACGCCCTGAACTTTCTCCAAACTTATAATATTGCATGATACACCACCAGAAATACCACTCCAATAAATATTGACAATATGGCGGCTATGAGTGGCAAGGCCGTATTAATTCCAGACTGGCTGTACTCAGATTTTCCCCTGAAAATCATTTTTGAAACATTAAAATTAATTGATACAAATGCCAGGAATAATGATAAAACTATTATGACAAACTGGGCATAGAAGTGGATTGTAAACACGGAATACAGTATGAGGAACTCACCGAAGAACGTTCCGAAGGGAGGAGTTCCGGTTACTGCAAAGGATGATAAAAGCATGGAAGCTGCACTGGATCTGTTCCTTATTAATCCTGATACGCCATCGATTGATTTTGTTCCAGACATTTCATATACATTTCCGGATGAATAGAAAGCCCCCGCTTTGCCAAAACTATGGGCAAGCAGCAGGAGAAGTGAACCTATGAGCCCGGTTATTGTAAAAGTACTGAAACCTATCAACGCTATATTCATATTTTCCATTGTAGAATAAGCAAACATCCTCTTGTAATTCTTCTGGTATCCAAGGAATATTGCTGCAAAAAGTACCGATATTGTCCCCGCCCATACAAAGAGTTCCCTCATGGGGAATATTTCGTAAATTCTGTATAACACATAAAGAGCAACGGGCAACAGCACACCGGAAAACATTGCACTGACAGGTGCCGGGGCTTCGCTATGGGCGTCGGGAAGCCATGTATGTACAGGAAATACGCCTACCTTTGTACCGAACCCAACGAGGGCTATGGCAACTGCAAGCCTTACAGCTATTGTATCCTTTGCCCCATAAGCTAATATGGTGGTAATTGTAAGTGTGCCAAATGAATAATAAATAAGTATTACCGATATAAAGGCAAATGTAACGCCTGCGGATACAATAATGATATACCTCCATGTGGCTTCAAGTGAAATATCTGATTTTTCAGTGATAAGGAGCAATGCAGAGGTTATTGTTGTTGTCTCTATTCCCACCCACATAAATCCGTAATTATTTACCATGAGTGCAAATTCCATTGCAACATAAAAGAATCCCATAAGCATGTAATAAACGTTTTCTGAAATCCCTTTATTCTTTATGTTATGCACATATTTCACGGAATATATCAGGGACATAAGATATACTGAACTTACCATTAAAATGAATATATATGTGATATGGTCTATAAAGAAGAATCCAGATGGAGCCATATTAAAGTACAATGGAATCAGCAATACCATCTCTATGATTGCACCTATTATGCTTGCCTCCTTTATCTTTTTAAAGTAAGCCATAGATATAAGCGGTATTGCCAGTATAAGAATTTCATAAATCATCCTCTCAACTCCTCCACAGGCTTATGCTCTGTTTTTTCAATGCTAATTATGGAAAATATAACAACAAGTACCAGCACATCAAGAAATACGCTGCTCTCAATTATAATTGGAACCGGCAGTATGAATGTACCGAGAAGTATCAGGGAATTTTCCTCTTCAATGTATCCAAGTATCTGGGCCACCGTCCTTCTCCTTGAAGCTATTACGAAGAGCCCCTGGAAGAAAAGTAGAAGAGGAAACAGGATTATATCACTGTCAGGAAATATGTGCGACCTTATATGTATAAATGATATGGAATAGACAATGAATATTGAAATTACTATAAATGCCAGGTCAATCAGCAAATAATATGTAGTAGGCAGCTTTGATTCGTAGAGATAATTCTTGTTCTTCGGTATCTTTGACACCAGGAAATATGTAACAAGTAAAGTCCTGAGCAGAATAACCAGTGCACCCAGTATGAAGAATGTATACTGTCTCAATACAATTCCAAGGAGGAATGCAATTAATGCAATAATAAATGACTGGAATGCCTGGGTTAATACCATGGACCTCAGGTATTTATTGGACTGGATATAAAATCCGGTGACAACAATCAGTGCAGCAAGGAGATAAATAAATGTGTATATTATATTCATGTGATCACCTCTGTGAGTATCAGGAACAGAATGGAAAAGGTGAATGCAACAGCAAGGTAATCAATAACCCTGAATAGCCTGAGTTTTGCCAGTGATGTATCTATTACAAGCACGATTACTATTAATAATAGCCATTTCCCAATCATGGTAAGGGCATTCAAAAAGAATAATGGAAATGTGTTAAACATCCCCCATGGTATCAGGAATACATTTATCAGCACAGAGCCCAGCAGGTAGGTTTTCATATAGGAAGACCATTTATTTATCGCCAGTGCTTTTCCGCTGTATTCATAATCAATTCCAGAATCGATCATTCCCATTTCCTGGTTTCCTTCGCTCTGTGTTGGCATTTTTCCAAATTCATAGAGGAAAACCATAAAGAATGCAAAGATTGCAAAAATATGTACCAGAGTGAGATTTGAAAGTGGATGTGATATTAAATAATGGTTTGTTGTATAGGGATTGTTTGTCCCGCTTATCAGTGCAACTGCAAAGAATACTGTTATTAATGTGCCCTCTCCAAAGAAATTAAAGGACATGAGCCTCGATGCACCCATGGATGAGAAGTTGCTTCCGGAATCCAAAGTGCCTATAATTTTTACGAAAGCGGCAAGGGAAAATAATATGGCACCGGCGAAAAAATCACCCGATGCAGTGAATATTATTGGCTCTGTCATAAATACGGGTATAATCAGTGCAATCAGGGAATATATACCAAAGGCAATATATGGGGAATATAGAAAGAATCTGGAGGAATTTTCAGTAACTATAGTTTCCTTTTTAAGCAGCTTGAATAAATCATAATAGGGCTGAAATATGCTAGGGCCTTTTCTTGATTCAATATTGGCTTTTAATTTTTCAAATATACCAATTGCAAGTGGCGAAAATAACACAACGAATAGGTACTGCGATAGCGTCTCCATGATCAATATTAACATATGTATCACCAGTAGGCGTCATCAGCGCACTGCAATTTGGAGACGTCATTCCACACCTTAATCGTTTATCTATATTTAAATTTTATTTTGAAAAATTAATTATATGTAACGGATTACGGCATATTGAAAACTAATTATCGTGGTTATATGCATTGTGTTTTGAATATTGTACGGATGTAATAGGATTATTATACACACACTGTTTTTTTCTGTGATCAGGAATATCAAGAACAGTTAAATAATAAAATTGACTTTACTTTTATGAAGTTTGCCGTACTTATAGGATGGAACGGTTCCGTTATCCAGTCATTTTTACACGCAGGTGAGGAAACAGGCAATGAAATAAAAATAAAATATCCAAGGCTTGATCCTGTAGATAAGGAATTTATAGACTTTGTTAGAGATGCCGATGCTGTATTCATCCATCATTTTTCCGGTGAAAATATTTACAGCAATATTCTTGAAGACATAGAAAGCGTCATTAAGGGGAAGAAGAATGTAATAGCCATTGACCCGATACTGAGCAATTATTCAACGGTGAGCAAATTTGTCGAAGAAAAAGTATCAAATTACTATTTCTACGGTGGCTATGAAAATATTAAGAATATGGTATTATTCATTGAAAACACCATAACCCCCCGGCATTATGAAGAGCCGGTTGAGATGCCATTTTCCGGAATCTATGAATATGGAAATACTGAGTTTCCTAAGAAGGTAGGAATATTATTTTACCGGACAGCATGGGTAGACAGGGACACAAAAATAATACAGTACATTATAGATAATTTAAATAATAATAAAATTTCTGCAATACCGGTGTTCACAAACGGCTTTGGTGACCGGTCAAGGGGAATAATGAGTGCTGAAGAATGCATAAATACATATTTCTACAGCGATGGGAAGCCAGTTGTTGATGCAGTTATAAATCTATTATCGTTCTCCCTAATCAAGAAGGAGGATAAAAGTACACTGATGAATCTGGGTGTTCCTGTATTTCAGGGTTTAATATATTATTATAAAGAGGAAAAGGAATGGCTTGATTCTTCCGGGCTGGACGTTGTATCAACTATTATGAGTGCAATGCTTCCTGAAATGGATGGGACTATAGAGCCTGTACTTATCGGCGTTATCAAGAAAATTTATGATAGAGGCGCTATATACAGGGAACTCGTTCCCGTTAAGGAGCAGGCACAATATATGATTAACAGGATCCGGAAATGGGTCAACCTGCGCTATATGAAAAATTCTGAGAAAAAGATAGCTATTATACTGCACTCAGGCTCATCTTTCAAGGATCTGGAAGCCAATATCGGTACAGCAACAGGCCTGGACACGCTTAATTCTGTATCCAGCATAATGTCATTACTCCGCGAGAATGGATATAATATAGATTACCTGCCGGAGAACGGCGAATCTCTTATTAAAACAATAATGGAGAAAAAGGCAATACCTGAAGGAAAGTGGACGCCTGTTGAAGAAATAATAAATAAGGGCGGATCCGTCTATGGAATGCCAGTAAAAGAGTATATGAAATTTTTCCGCGAATTGCCAGAGGATTCGCAGGATATGATAATCAAGCGCTGGGGGGAACTTAACACTGAAAGGGACTACATGCTACTTAACGGTACCATGCATATTCCCGGGATCATATCAGGGAATATTTTTATAGGCATACAGCCAAAGAGAATTACATTTGCTGACAATGATAATAGCATCAGGTCAATACATGACTCCCTGACGCCGGTTACCCATTACTGGCTTGCATTTTATAAATGGATCCAGGAAATTTTCAGGGCAGATGCAATAATACATGTTGGAACACATGGAACACTGGAATTCACGCCGGGGAAAGGCCTCGGGCTATCACCATCAGATTTTCCGGAGATTTCTATCGGTGAGATTCCAAATCTATACCTTTATTCCACAAATGTTCCCGGAGAAGGGATAATAGCTAAAAGGAGAAGCTATGCAGTCCTTCTTGATTATATTACTCCGCCAACAGCCTACGATGATGTTCCCGATGATATAAAGGAGCTAGAAGACCTCATAGATGATTATGAGGAAACAGAAAAGGCAGAGAATACATCAAGGGAAACCATGATCCTTGAGAAAATCCAGAAGATTTCAGATAAAATTGGCTTATCCATAGATTTTAAGGATGCACATAAAGCTACGCATGAAATTGAACACCGCCTCAATCTCTTCAAGGATTCCATAATCAGCAAGGGATTATATATCTACGGAAAAGATATTGACAAAGATGATTTAAAGGATTACGTTACAACTGCCACACGTTTTGACGAGTCACTATCCAAAAAATATGGCAAGGAAGAAGCTGAAAATCAAATAATGGCCTATTTAAATGAGGGTACACCAATTCCCGAACTCGAAACCGGAATAATAGAAAAACTAAAGTTTTCGCCTGAAAACGAAAAGAACAATCTCCTGATGGCATTGAATGGCAAATTTATAGAACCCGGAGTTTCCGGGTCGCTCACCAGGGGAAGGTATGATGTATTGCCGTCAGGTAGGAATTTTTATGCCGTTGATCCGTTCAAGATACCCAGCCATTCAGCATGGCAGGTTGGTGTAATACTGGCAAACAAACTCATTGAAAATGAATACAAAAAAAATAATAAATTTCCGGAAACCATTGGATTTGTTCTCTGGTCTACCGATGCATACAGGTCAGATGGGGAATTGATATCCCAGATACTATATACAATTGGTGTAGAACCTGTGTGGCAGGAAGGGACAAAGAAGGTAAAGGATGTTAAGCCAATACCCATGGATGTCCTTAAAAGGCCCAGAATCGACGTTGTGGTAGAATCCAGTGGCATTGTAAGGGACAATCTTTTCAATATAATAGAATTAATAGATCTGGCAATAAAAAAGGTATCTGAACTGGATGAAGATGATGATGTAAATTTCATCGTCAAGCACCATAAGAAATACGGGCACCTTGATAGAATATTTTCTTCGAAGCCCGGTTCCTACGGTTCCGGGGTTAACAATGCAATAGAATCATCAAAATGGGAAAATGAGAATGACCTTGCGGATGTATTTACGGAATGGATGGGATACTCATATGGCAAAAACAACTTTGGAAGAGAATCAAAGGATGAGCTGCTTTCAATCTCTAAGGATATAGAAACTATAATACATAAAAGGGAAATCGATGAGATAGACATAAACGACGATTCGTGCAATTATTCCTATGCAGGCGGCTTCTATCTTATGGCAAAGAAAAGCGGTTCAAAGCCATCGCTTATGTTTGAAGATACATTTAATCCCAATAAGCCACAGGTAAGGACAATGAAAGAGGAAATAGAGCGTACTGCTATTGGGAAATTGTTGAATGAAAAATGGATTGAAGCACAGAAAAATTTCGGCTATAGAGGTGCTACAGAAATGCTGAAGAAGATCGAGCATCTATACGGATGGGGCGCTACCACCGGAATGGTGAACGACAATATTTTCAATAATATAGCTGATAAATTTGTACTGGACAGGGAAATGAAGGAATGGTTCAAAAAAGAAAATCCATGGGCACTTTCAGAAATTACCTCAAGAATGATAGAGGCATATAAGCGGGATATATGGCATGCAAGCGATAGCATGAAGGAACAGCTTGAGGAAGAATATATGGAAATAGAGGGGGAGAACGAATGAGGACATACCCATTTCCTTTTTCTGCCATAGTGGATAACGAAGACATAAAACTCGGGCTTATTGTAAATGCAATAGATAGCAATATTGGCGGTTTACTCATAACAGGCCCAAAGGGCATAGCCAAATCAACAATGGTGCGTGCACTGTCATCCATACTTCCGGAAGTTAAGGCGGTTAAGGGATGCAGGTTCCATTGCGACCCTGATGGGGATCTGTGTGACGAATGCCTGGAAGCCCGGAAAAAAGGAGAGCTTAAAACTGAAAACATGAAGATAAGGATAATAAATCTGCCCAATAGCACTACCCTTGACCGTGTTGTCGGGTCACTTGATATATCCCATGCCATAAAAGGTGAATCTGTTCTCCGTGAAGGTTTGATAGGCGAAGCAAACAGGGGAATATTGTATATAGATGAGGTTAACCTCCTAGATGATTCTATAGTGGATTCAATACTTGATTCAGCTGCTTCCGGGATAAATATCGTTGAAAGGGAGGGAGTATCTTACACACACCCTGCCAGATTCATCCTTGTAGGCACAATGAATCCTGAAGAGGGGGAACTAAGGCCGCAATTGCTTGACCGTTTTGGCATCTCTGTTGAAGGGAAAATGCCAGAATCGCCGGAAAAACTTCTTGATATAGCCGATCGTGTTGAAGAATTTGATAGTGATAGGGAAAGCTTTATAGAAAAATTCAGGGCACCGGATCGTGAAATTCAGTTAAAGATAGTTAATGCAAGAAAACTGTTGCCATATGTGAAAATAAAAAGGGAATACAGGGTTTTTGTAGCAGATTTAGTGATTAAAAATTCCCTGAGCAACAGGGCCATGATAAGCACTGTAAAAACTGCAAAAGCAATAGCTGCATATTACGGCAGAACAGAAGTGAATGAAGATGACCTGAAGAAGGCACTGCAATTCGCCCTTAACCACAGGATGAAGGAAAAAGGGAAGAGCAGGCCAGATTATAATTTTAATGACCCGGGCAATAATGGAGATAACACGGGCGATAACCAGGAACAGGATTCTGCCAGCAATCAGCCCACTCCTCAGGATCAAAAGAATCATGAAACAGGAAAAAATGGAAAGGAGAAGCAGGAGAAGCAGCAGAAGCAGAAGGAAAACAGGGAAAGCACAGTACATAATCTTGAAGTAGATACCGGCAAAAAAATAGAAACAAAAAAATCAGGGCGTAGCGGAAGAGCAAAGCAATTCAGGCATAGAGGCAGGAAATCAGGAACCTACATGGATATAAGGCATTCACTTCTGAATACATGGAGTTCGGGCTTCAGAATGATAAATGAGAAAACCATTGTTATGAAAGATTCCTACTCAAAAGGCTCAATTCCATTTATAATAGCCATAGACTCGAGCAGGTCAATGAATTTCAGTTCAAGAATTGAAATCGCCAGAGAATTTTCAGATATGCTGCTCAAAAAATTGTATATTATGAGAAGCAGAGTTGCACTTATAAAATTTGCAGGCGAGAGATCGGAAGTATTAATGAATTTCTCACGCAATTTTACGGCGTTGAAAAACATTATCGATAATATTTCCAGTGGCGGAAAGACCCCACTGTACGATGCCCTTGAGAATATATATAAATTATCTTCGTATGAAAAATTAAAAACGGTATCACTTCTGGTAACGGACGGAAGGGGAAATGTGTTTCCAGGAAATGCAAGGGAAAACCTGATGGAAATATCTAAGAAAATTAAGCCATTGTCAAGTATGTACATAATCGATAAAAATGACAATAAATTTCTTCCAACATATAACGGTATAATATCATCATACGCAGGGGCAAAAATAATAAATAATATAGAAAATATAAAAATAAATTAATATTCTATGTACCCGGACGCGGAATCCTCCAGAGACATTTTCTCTGATTCTTTGGATTTGTAGATAACTCCAAGGGCAATAAGAATAAAAATCAGGGTAAATACAGGATAAAGTACATAAGACACACTGCCAAGGAGGTCAGATGCGTATGGAGCAGGCCCTCCTATGAATGAATTGCCATACTGGTAGCTGGCTGAGTTCCCTGAATACCTTACATTCGTGGGAAAAATTTCTGAAATCATTGCACCTAAAGGTGAATAGCTGAGACCATGCGCAATTGCAAACAGGGAAAGGAAAACTACAAAATACCCGAAGCCAACCAGGTAGATGGAAGGGAATAAAACAATCAGTGCAAGTATATTGGCACCGGCTATAATTGCCCTTCTTCCACGTTTATCCGACAACTGCCCGCCTACAAATACAAAAATTACGTCAATGATCCCAAATAATGCAGTACCTATCAGCCCATCAAAAACCGATATCTTATTCAGTGATTCGAAGAGAACAGGAAGAAGTGATATTGCAAAGTAGAAAAAGTTGCCGGAGGAACCTGCAAGTAGTGTACCTGCAATTATCTTCTTCCAGTGTCTGGTAAACAACTCTTTCTCGGGCGATTTTAGAATCCTGTTCTTCTTTTTTTCCGCTTCGAATACCGGCGTCTCTTTGACCTTCAGTCTTATAAATACTCCGATAACAACTATAACAAAACTGGCCACAAATGGAATTCTCCACCCGATTGAATACATAAAAGAATGTGGTGTGTATGCAACAAGTGGCAGGAATATTGCTGTTCCCAGGAGTAAACCTATACCAACTGTTGACTGGACAAAGGAAGAGTAGAATCCTCTTCTCTTCTTGAATGTTTCAAGTGTAAGAAGCATAGCTCCACCCCATTCGCCACCCAATCCAAATCCTAATACCAATCTTAGAATAACAAGCAATACTATGGCAAATACACCTATGCTCGCCTCAGAAGGAATCAATCCGGTAAGCCCGGTGGATATTCCTGATATCAACAGTGTTAACAAAAGTATCTTTTTTCTTCCAAGCCTGTCTCCGAAATGTCCGAATACATATGCACCCACTGGCCTTGTAACAAATCCAAGTGCAAATGTGAGGAGTGTTAGCAGAACTCCTTCGGCCACAGTCACATGGGGGTAAAATGTATGTGCTATGTATATGGCTCCGGATGAAAAAATAAAAATACCGTACCATTCTATTATTGTGCCAATCATCGATGCTGCGATAACATCAGTTTTCTCACTCATAAAGGTGGAATATCGTTAAGTATATAGAATTTAGCATCAAAATACCATAAAATTTATATTACTACACATATATTTCCGTCATTTCGTTGATCCCGTGATAGAGATACCGGTTGAAATATATCCAGTGGTTAGACATTAAATAAATTGGAATATAATGCTTCCTATTTATTAGTACCACTTACATTTTTATTCCCTGGATATGACCTATTTTAAATTTCCATATAATTTCTATGGTCACTTTATTTATTTCACCAATGGCAACTGTCAATCCTGATTTCAAACTATCTTTGTAACCCTGTGTTGAAGAATTGTGCAGCTGGAGTTTTAACATGAATAAATGGCAATTCCATAGACCCGCGTTAGTGTAGTTCATAAAAGCAATTATTTGTTTTAATATGCATATTTTTTGAAATTCCTTAATGTTCATGTTTTCTAATGCTAAATATTTATATTGCAGTTTATAATACCTTGCAGAAGTGAAGGAGGATTATCATGGAAAACAGTTATGTAAAGTTTGAAGCTCCCGAATCGTTAGTCAAAGATGCATTGGATTTTGTAGAAAATTCCTACAGATCTGGCAAGATTAAGAAAGGGACAAATGAAGTAGTTAAGTCTATTGAGAGAGGAGAAGCAAAGGTAGTTGTAATAGCAGAGGATGTTTCACCCCCTGAAGTTGTTTTTTACATACCGGTCCTTTGTGAGGAAAGGAAAGTCCCGTATACATATGTAAAAAATAAGAGTGACCTTGGACTGAAAGTTGGTATTGCATCTGCAGCATCAATAGCAGTGGTTGATTTCGGTAAAAATGAGGATGCATATAAGGAACTTATATCATCAATAGAAAATGCAAAAGCTGGAAAGGAAGAAAAGAAGAAACCTGCAGCCAAGTCAGAGAAACCAAAAGAGGAAGCAGTTGAAGCTGAGGCTGCAGAAGCACCTGAAGCAGAAAAAGAAGCCAAGAAGGAAGCAAAAAAGGAGCCAAAGAAAGCAAAAACTTCTGAATCAAAGGAAACAAAGAAAGCCCCTAAAAAGACTACAAAGAAGAAAGAAGATTCAGAAGAAGATAAAGAGTGATGCATTATGGCAGACGATGCAACTCCAGCTGAAGTAGTCGAATTGATGGGAAGAACCGGGATGACCGGGGAAGCCACAACAGTAAAAGTAAGGGTACTGGATGGAAAGGACCAGGGCAGGATAATTGCCCGGAACGTTCTCGGTCCCGTTAAAGTAGGAGATATACTGATGCTCAGGGAAACAGCAAGGGAAGCAAGAAGATTATCAATAAGGTGAATGAAATGGAAAATAGAAAATGTATCTTTTGCGGCCATGATATTGAACCCGCATCTGGAATTATTTATATCAGGAAAGATGGAAATATAATGAATTTCTGCTCTAAAAAATGCAGGGTTAATATGATCGACCTCAAGAGAGCTGCTAGAAATGTTAAATGGACAAACGAGTACCACCGTATCAAGGAAATGAGAAAGGCGTAATAATATGGAACGAACTTTAGTACTCATAAAGCCAGATGGTGTAAAAAGGCATCTCATTGGGAATATTATAGAAAGATTCGAAAATAAAGGCTTGAAAATAGTTTCTTTGAAACTGATGAAAGTATCTGATGATAAAGCCCGGCAACATTATAGCGTTCATAGTATGAAACCATTTTTTGAAGGTCTTGTATCTTATTTAACATCAGGTCCTATAGTAGCTTTAATACTTGAAGGTGATAATGCGATAATTTCGTGCAGAAATCTCGCCGGTGCAACTGATGGTTCTGCCGCAGCCGCAGGTACCATAAGGGGCGACTTTTCATTGAACATCGAGGAAAATATAGTTCATGCCTCCGATTCTCCAGAATCTTTTAACCACGAATATAAAATATTCTTTAATGAGAACGAGATAATGGATTATTAGGTATGGAAACCACAAAAAAAAATTTAAGGGAACCAATTGTATGTGTGCTTGGCCACGTAGACCATGGAAAAACTACTCTCCTTGATGATATCAGGGGGACTACAGTAGCTAAAAAAGAAGCCGGTGGCATAACACAGAAGATTGGTGCAACCGAAATTGATAAAAACACACTTGAAACAAACATTAAAAATTATTTTAAAAATATACAGGTAACTATTCCTGGATTATTATTTATTGATACTCCCGGGCACGTAGCTTTTGCAAATATGAGGTCTATGGGCGGGGCACTTGCAGACATAGCTATACTGGTTATCGACGTAAATGAAGGCTTAAAGCCACAGACAATAGAATCCATAGATGTTTTAAAAAAATATAAAACACCCTTTATAATTGCAGCAAATAAAATTGACATGATACCTTATTTTGTTTCATCAAAAGATACATCATTCAAGGAAACCTTAAGTAAACAGAGGAAGGAATACGTTGATTTTCTTGATGAAAAGATTTACAAAATTATCAATGACCTTTATGTCAAAGGCATATCATCGGATAGATATGACAGGATTACTGATTTCACAAAATCATTCGCTATAGTTCCAATTAGCGCAAAGCTGAATATAGGAGTACCTGATATTCTGATGGTTCTGACAGGGCTCGCACAGAGATTTCTGGAGGAGCACATACAATTTGAGAGCAAATCAACCCGCGGTTCTGTTATAGAAATTAAAAAGGAAGGATCACTTGGAACGACATTAGATACAATACTGTACCAGGGTGTGCTCCACAAGGGCGATAAAATTGCCTTAAATACAATAGCAGGGCCAGCAGTCACCAAGGTAAAGGCTATTATTGCCACCGGTAAAAAAGGTATGGTAGAAAAAGAGAGTATAAAATCTGCAGCAGGAATAAGAATACTTATAACGGACAAACTTGATGTGCTTTCCGGTACATCTATCATTGCTATTAAGGGCGGTAAAACAGACGCTGCTTTCAATGAATTGATTAATGAATCAAAACCAGATATAAAACTCTCTGAAAACGGAATCACAATAAAGGCAGAGGCAATCGGTTCACTTGAAGCTATAGCCTATGAAATGGAGCAGAACAAAATAACCGTCAGGGAAGCGCAGATAGGCGATATAACTAAAAGGGATATAATCAATGTTTCCACCTTGAACAACCCGCTGGACCGTGTAATAGTTGGATTCAACGTGAATACTTCCGGGGATGCAAAAGAAGCCATGGAAACAAATAACGCCAAAGTTATTTCCGGAAATGTTATTTATTCTATGATAGATGACCTTACAAAATGGCTAGAATTCAAGAAGAATGAAATAGAAGAAGAAAAGAAAAATAATAAGCCAGTACCATCAAAGCTTGTAATCATGCCTGATTATATATTCAGGGCCGCAAAACCTGTAATTGTTGGCATTAAAGTTCTATCCGGGCGTGTTAAGGTTGGTGATAAACTCATAAATGGCAAGAATAAATATGCAGGTACTATTAAGAGCCTCAGGGATGGAGATGTCAACCATCAATTTGCTGACAAAGGTTCTGAACTATCATGTGCAATTGATGGAGTCACTTTAAACAGGCAAATTTTTCCAGACGAAGACCTATATGTTGATGTGCCAGAAAATGTAGTAAAGGAAATGAAAGACCAGGATATGGATCCTGATGTCAAAACTACAATGGAAGAATTAATAAAAATTAAGAGAAAAGATGAGCAGTTCTGGGGATTTTAAATTTGTATTTTGATTAAAACTTTTTAAAGGAACATCATGAGAATATAAATGTATAAATTATAAGTACAACAGAAAATATCATCATCAATATCAGAGAGAAAAATGAATCCTGAAATGTCAATGTTCCTATGAAAGCGATTATTGAAAATAGTATTGTTTCTTTGTATAATGTACTTCCAGTGATCAATCCTATTGAAACATTCTTTCTCTGGTCCTTCAGTGAAATAGACAGCATTATTATTTCCGGAAGTGAACCAAAAAATCCGAGCAGGAAAAAGGATGATAGGAATGCAGTAATTTTCAAAACTTCAGATATAATAAGAGCAGCATCTATCATATTATAGGATGCCAGAACGATAACTATAATCGCAAGGATTCCAAAATATGAAGGGTATGATTCTTCGGCCACAATAACATTTTTGCTTCCTGGTGATTTTGATTTTTTTACTATATAGAATAAGAATACCGCCAGAGTTATAAATCCTATATAATATGGAACTTTGATAAAATAAAATGATAATATGAGGAGTATTATTGCTGTTGCAGTGACAACGTAGGCGTCCAACCTGAATTTTGAAATACCTGATTTATAGTACAGTGGTATGAGGATAAAGAATGCAAGCAGGGTAATTGCATTTGAACCCTGTATGGTGCCAAAACTAACTGCCCCCTGGTTCTCAACTGCTGCCATCACGGACATTGCAATTTCATCCACGATTGCAGCAAATCCTACTATGAATAATCCCACGTATTTTTCAGAGAACGAAAAAGATTTTCCCACACTGTAAGACACATCAAGAAATATATCACCAGCCATATATATAGATGCCACAGAAATGGCTATGTCGGGAATGATCAGAAAATTAAATGTTGTGGTTATATGGTACAATCCTATTAACAAATCTATAAACAATAATACAAAGGAAAAAGAAATTAAAATTATTTTTTTCTGCAATTTATCACAGCATCATCTGGGGATTTTCGATTTTTACGTTTTCCTCGATTTTGCTGCCTCTCTCAAGTTTTTTATACTCTATGGATGTTGGATGCAGAACATTCAAAAGATAATTAAATGCCCTATCTGCATTGCTATGCTCTCCACAGGTATATATATCAAGGGTTACAAGTCCATGTTCCGGCCATGTATGGAATGAAAGATGTGATTCAGCCAGCAAGGCTATGCCACTTGCCCCCATGGGCCGGAACTGGTAATACTGGGAAGATATTTCCGTCAGGTTACCTTCCTTAATTGCACTTTCTATAATTGGTGAAATACCATCAGCGCTAGATATTAACTCTGAATCTACACCGTATAAATCCGCTATGATATGTACCCCTACTGCCACTTTCATCGTCCTCCATAATTTTTTGCACCTCTACAATTCACCTTTATAATAAAGTATTATTTAAATATTTATAAAAATCGGAAAAAATGTTTTTATTTACTTATAAAAATAATACTGAATATACCGTGTTTAAATAACAAATAATACTAATATTATATAATTAATAATATATTATTTAATTCAGCTAATTTCTATGCGGATTTAAAAAACGATATGGGGAAATTTTAACCTTTATGGAAACACAAATTGTATATATTATTCATTCCATGCTATTGTTGATTTCATTTTGTTATTTATTAAAAGTATGCATTAATTTTATATATGCCTTAAATCAAGTTCTATGCCCGGATTTTTTGACTGCAACTCCCTTATTTCATTTAATGAAAAATGGAAAAATCGTTCTGATACCACTATAGCCGTGGTAAATCCCCTTCTAGCAGCCTCAAATGCAGAGTTAATTGTGGCATACTCAAATTGTGGCCTGATATTTAAGAGATCAGTGATATTTTTTGCCATTTCGCCTATGATGCCGAGAAAATCAAAATCCATGCTTTCCAATGTGTTTTTAACAAGTTGTGAAATGGAAACCATATTATCTACTTTCTCAACATTGTTTACTGCAAGTACCACAATCCTTGATTTTTTAATATTTATTATTTCCCTCACTGCAGTCACACCTGTGCATTTCCCCTTTACTGCCCGTGTTACTGTAACTCCATGGGCTCCTCTGCCTGTATATGCCCCTGCATGCAGGTATCCTGCATTCATATAAAGTGACACATTCTGGTTCGCTTCAAAATTTTCATCGGATATAACTTCCCATACAAGGGAAGAATCTATGCTTATAAGGCTAGAATGAACAAAGTTTTCCATATAGTTTAAACCGTTGTAAAGAAAATCAAAGCCCTCCTTTGTTATTCTATTTTCGTCATCAATAAATCCCTTGTTCTTTAGAATTTTCATATGGTAGACAACGCCCTGTATTGTAATATCAAGTTCTCTGGAAATTTCAGATGGGCGTGTTTTTCCATTCTTTATATTAAGTAAAATCATCAATTGTGATATTAATGCCTGTTCTATTTTCATAAATATGGATATAACTAAATATTATATGTTTTCCCATATGGATGACATTAATTTTTTCCGTATTCAATTAATTTGCTTTTAAAATATGATACCTGGTCTTCTATATCATTATGTGAATATATGGCAGAGACAACAGCAATTCCAGAAATCCCATATTTCAATACAAGGTCTATATTTTCCCTTGATATTCCACCTATAACGAATACAGGTATATTGATTGGCCCAATCCCTTTTAGCACATTGATATCACAGATAGTTGCATCATCCTTTGTTTTTGTCGGGAAAAATGATCCGAAAGCAACGTAGTCTGCTCCAAGTTTTTGATATAGCAAAGCATCCTTTATGCTGCCATAAGTTGAAACACCTATTATATGATCGGGATACTTTGATTTTACATAGTCAAATGGCACATCGTCCTTTCCTATATGTATTCCATCAGCTCCAAGTATATCCATTAAAACCGGATCATCGTCAACAATAAATGGCACACTATAATCATGGCAAATAGATGCTAATTTTTTTCCAATAGCAAGTTTATCCCTGAAAGTAGATGTTTTATCCCTGTACTGCAATATGTCCACACCACTTTTTATTGCCCTTTCAGTAGCATTTATAATCCAATCCCCAGAATAATCCGGAGTAACAAGATAAAGCCCTTTTAATTTCATTTTAATCCATCTTTTATTCCTTTGGTGATAGCCCCCCATAGCTGGTCGTCCTCCGGTCTAATATCCTCCTGCTTCCCATCCTTGAGGATTTTTATTCCCTTGGAATTATCAAGTATTTCCCCTATTAGGCTGGCTTCTATTCCGGAACTCTGCAAAATCGTTAGAAATTCCATGGCATATTGTTCCTTTACCGTTATCAGCAAAGTACCCTCGCTTATGGACCTTAAAGGGTCTATATTGAATAAATTGCAAAGTTTTTCTATATCACTGTCAATAATTATTTTATTGTAATCAACAGACAACCCATTTCCAGAGGCAATTCCAATTTCATAAATAGCATTTAATAAGCCACCTTCTGTTGCATCATGCATTGAAGTGATCCTTTCAGAAATTCCATATTCAATTGCAAGAGTTTCTTCACCCACGCAGGTCATTGTATAAAATTTGCCAATTATGCTTTTATAATTTTCTTCACCTATATTATTCCTGACATACTCAGGAAATGTATTTGACAGTATAAGTGCAGTTTCCAGGGCACAGCTTTTTGTCATGATTATCCTGTCACCCACACCGGCATTTTCGGTTGTAATGAATTTTTCGCCAGTACCCATCAATGTGATTCCGCCAACCATAGGGAATTCAACTCCATTGTACCGTGCTGTATGCCCTGTTACAACTTCTATATTATATTTAATGCATTCTTCATTTATTACATCCCATATTTCCTTGAATTCATTATCAGTAATGCTGGATGGAAGATTCAGGTCAATACTCATATAAGAGGCAGGTATTCCAGAGGTATATAGATCTGACAATAGTATGTGGAACGCAAACCACGCGGCCTTCTTAAAGCCAAATGATTTATCTATGTATAATGGGTCAGTGGTAACTGCCATATACTTATCCCCTATTTTCACAATTCCCACATCCACACCATTTTTTGGTGGAACTACCACTTCATCACGGAGAGTGCCAATCTTATTTATTATATTTTCCTCAAAAAATTTCCTGGATATTTTTCCTATCATTTTATCGCCCAGAAATGTGAAAGTGCCCCATAACCTTTACCCATAGGAAATGAGTTTTCTATGGCCCCGTCTATATACTTTTTAGCCAGCTCTATGGACTCTGGCAATTTTTTTCCGGATGCAAGATAGGACGCAATAGAAGCAGAAAGTGTATCGCCTGTCCCGTGAGTATTGTTAGTATTAATACGCCTGGATGGGAATTCATAATATTCGGAACCATCGTAAAGAATATCGGTTGAATAACGACTCCCGGCATGCCCGCCTTTTATCAGTACCGATGAACCTGTGTTTTCATAAATTTTTTTTGACGCAATTTTTGTGTCTTCTGAATTTCTAATCTTCATTGATGAGATTTTTTCGGCTTCCGGTATGTTCGGTGTAATTAATTCTGCAATTTTCATCAATTTAGTAATCATAGTCTCAACTGCATCTTCACGCAAAAGCCGGACATTGGTTTTCGAAATCATTACAGGGTCTATAACAATATTTTTTATTCCATATTGTTTAAATTTCTCGGTCACATCTGAGATTACAGGAGCGGAGTAAAGCATTCCTGTCTTCGCAGCATCTGTGCCAATATCCTCCATTATCGCATCAAATTGTTCGTTGATAAATTTTAAAGGGAGTTCATAAATAGATTTTACCGAAACACTGTTCTGTGCTGTTAAGGTAACTATTACTGAAGTTCCAAATACTTTCATAGCCGTAAACGTTTTCAAATCTGCCATTATGCCTGCACCACCCCCTGAATCAGTGGATGCAACGCTCATCACTCTGGCTACCATATTTTAATTATATATTAACAATATTTAAGCTATCCGCATTCTTGCGGGAAATGCATACAAAAACAACTATGATAAAAAAGGTTTTAAATATATCCTAGGGATACTATACCGAAATGGATATTTTGCAGGGAATTGGGCTCGCTTTAATAGCAATAGGATTGGTTTACGTTATTTATCAGTTTCCTATAATTTACTTTGGATATAAGGATTTTACCAAATACGATATTGATTTTTCAAAGTTAAATGAAGCACAATTTTCCGGCTTAAAAATGTATAAGCCAATGGTCAGCATTATAGTTCCTGCAAAAAATGAAGAAACCGTGATCAAGCGGACAATAGAATCCATATTAAATCAAACATACACAAATTTTGAACTCTTTGTGGTTGTTGACAATTCAAGTGACAATACGTATAAAATTGCAAAGGAGTATGAAAGCAGGGATAAGAGAGTAAATGTATTCAACAGGCCAGATGGCAAAAGCAAAGCTTCCGCACTTAATTTTTGTTTTGAAAAGACAAAGGGTGAGGTAATTGCCACATATGATGCCGATACCATGCTTCTGCCCAATACACTTGAAAATGCAGTATATGGAATGAATTATTTCAATGTAGATGTACTGCAGGGATATAATTCATACATAAACAGAGAAGAAAATATATTTACGAGGCTTGCAGTTATAGATGAAATACTTGTTAAGGCCACGCTTATAGGAAGGACACACTTCAACCTTTTCGTTCCTGTGGCTGGATCAAATCAGTACTTTAAAAGGAAGGTCATAGAAAGTATAGGTGGATGGGACGATAATTTTCTTACAGAGGACCTTGAAAGTTCAATAAGAATTTCAAATGCAAGGTATAAATCGGCATATCTTGGCAGTGCAAAGGCACTTCAGGAAACTCCTGCATCATATTCAGAGTATTTCAGGCAAAGGACACGCTGGCTACGTGGATACCATCAGGTATTTTTCCATTCAAAGAAAAGATTCAGCAAATTTACGGATTTTGATGCCCTAATGATTGTCCTCGCCCCTACATTTTCCGGAATACTCTTCTTCGGGTGGCTTTACATATCCCTTCTGAATTTTTACAACCCATTCGTACATTCAATGAGAACCTATTTCATATCATTAATTCTGATATCTTTGATAATATACGTTGTAGCCCTGGTACTTGTATTGATAAAAAAGCGGCAGAATTTTATTTATATTCCATTAATTTATATATACTTGACCCTGAACTCGCTTATAGCAATATACACCCTATTCCTGGAGATAACAGGCGCAAAGCGTGTATGGCATAAGGTAAAGAAAACAGGCAAGACAACACTTTAATAATTACTTTTTAATACCTGCCTATGGTATTAGATTCCTACAGGAAAAAGGCAGACAGGTTTTTAGATCCTATAACGAAAAAATTTTCCGGAATAAATCCAAACACCATTTCCATATTATCTCTGGTTTTTGCAGCGCTGGCCGGAATTTTTTATTATTTAAGCCATTATTTTCTTCTTCTTGCTTTCATTTTTATTATATTTTCTGCTTTGTTTGATGCACTTGATGGCAAAATAGCCCGGCTTAAAAACATTTCATCAAAAAAGGGAGATATGCTGGATCATGTATTTGACAGGTATTCAGATATGTTTATCATCCTGGGCATGACGTTTTCAATCTATGGAAATGTATATTTTGGCTTATTTGCTATTCTGGGAATACTGCTTACCAGCTATATGGGCACACAGTCCCAGGCACTTGGCCTTAAAAGAAATTATTCGGGAATAGCAGGCAGGGCAGACAGGCTGATTTTAATAATAATATTCTCACTGATCCAGTTTTTTGTATCATCCCATTTCTCCATCTATTCTATAGATATCTACGCAACAGGAATACTATTAATATGGTTTGGATTAGCAGGGAATATAACTGCAATCACAAGATTTTTTGATATGTATAAAAATTTATAAATTTGCAAGGAAATCCATATAAGTTTTATTATACTCTTCCGCAAGGCTTTTGGATGGGGATTCAGAAAATATTCTGATAATCTTTTCAGTCCCTGAAGGCCGTATTAATGTCCATCCATCTTCATCAAAAATTTTTACACCATCGGTAAAATCCATCTTTTTCCCGGAAAAATTTTCCATTAGCAATTTTTTTATTTCTTCCCAGCTTTTTTTACGTGCTACAGATGATTTAGCCATGGTATAGTCAGGTATTTCTTCAAGCAGACTTGATACTGTTTTGTTTTCATGGGTAAGGAGATTTAGCATCAGTGCCATAGTCATTGCCCCATCCCTGCAGAACTGATGCTTTCCATATATGATACCGCCATTTTCCTCGCCGCCTATAGATGCATTATTATCTATCATTGCACGTGCCACAATCGGAGCCCCAACTCTAGTTGATATCAATTTTGCACCCTTTTCCCTGCATATGTTTTCAAGTGCATCAGAACTGCTTACAGGAGTTACGACTATATCGCCCTTTTGAATGGTATGTTTCACTATCAATGCCAGGCTTTTATCACCATCAATATAATTGCCCTTTTCGTCGATGAAAACGCACCGGTCTGCATCACCATCATGTGCAATCCCCAGATCAAATTTGCCGGTTTTCATTACAGATATAAGATCCACCAGATTCTCAGGTTTTGGTTCTGAATTCCTCGATGAGAATTTGCCATCAGGATTTGCGTTCAATGAAACCACATGGCAATTCAATTTTGTCAGTATTGTGGGGCTGGTATAGTATGATGCCCCGTTCCCTGTATCAATTACTACATTCAGGCGCCTTTCCTTTATGGCCTTTTCATCTACCATGCTGACTATGCTGTCCATATAAAGACCTATTGCAGTACTATCATAATTATACGTCCCGATTTTCTCCCAGGATGCCTGTTTGAATAATTTGCCGTTGTATATATCCTCTATTTTTATTTCGCTTTCTTCGTCAATTTCAGTACCATCCTTATCTATTGCCTTTATTCCATTATACTGTGGCGGATTATGCGATGCGGTAATCATAACGCCTGGAATACCCTTTGATTTGCAGTAGTACTGGAGTCCGGGGGTTGGCAACTCGCCCACATATATCACATCAGAACCTGTAGACATGATAGCAGAAGCAACAGCAAGCATGAACATGTCCCCGCTGATTCTTGTATCCTTTGCTATTGCAATTTTACCTCCATTGAAAAATGTTCCTATTGCCTTTCCTATCCCCATTGCTAGATCTGTTGTAAGGTCTTCATTTGGAACTCCTCTGATTCCATTCGTGCCGAATAACTCTGGCTGCTTCATTATGTATTATAACAATTCATTATAATAAGTTTTTATCTTCAATATCGTACGTATTCCCGCGCCAGGTTATCTTTTTCATCCGTTTTGCAACAATTAAATTTGTCATATAAATAAAAGGGAGTATGATAGAACCAAGTATATTGACAGGTTTTATGTGTTTTAGCCTTCTGACCATATTGTAGATATACATCACTGCAGGAATGAGGAAGAGAAAATACAGTGGATTATAAAATACTCCCATTAAAATTGCGGAAAAGAATAGGAATAAGTAGGCTCCATAAAATAATAAACCATAATAATACACTTTAGGAGATGCAGAAATTGAAAGGGCGGTCTGTCTGTTTGCCCACTCAGCGAACACCTTAAATGTATCCGGCGAGTTTATATCTGGCTGTGCAGAATCTACGTAATATATTTTTTTGCCCTTTTGCTTGCATATCTTTGTTAGAGCTGTGTCATCCGAGACATGTTCACTGAAAAATTCTAAAGAATCGCTTATGAGTTCATGCTTGAATGCCAGTGAACCACCCCAGCCGAATCTTGTAAGTTTTGACTCCATAAGCCCCATTCCTACAAAGCCCCATATTTCCTTAATCTGAGCCCAGAACCCATTTTTAGGGTAAAAGTAGGGGAATGTGGTGGAAAGCCCTGCATCTTCCTGATTTAGTGGCATTACCATATTCAAAATCCAGTTTTTTTTGACCTCTATATCTGAATCAGCAAGAAGGTACACCTCATAATTATTATATAGCTGGATAGCGGTACTTATTGCTCTTACCTTGCCACTGCATTTATCGCATTTATATGAACTTGTTATATAATCTATATCAAGTTTCTTAATTACTTTCAGGGCTTCTTCTTCCTCAGAATCAACCACGCATAAAAATTTAAAATTTTCATATTCCTGGTTTTTAACAGATATCAAATTTTTCTCAAGTGAATAGTCAATGCCTCTCACAGGCATTATGACCAGGGTTTCCGGACGGTAGTTATTGACTATATGTTCACTGTGATATTTATGAGACTCAATATAAATAAATCCAGATGATATAAGCAGCAATAATACGGTATAAAAAATTAATAAAATCAAAAGAATTATCATCTTATATTAGCGTAACATCCCTGGTATCAACCTGGCTCACGTTTTTAACCGATGATATGGCATTTTCAACAGAATCTATTTTTCCTTCTTCATCGGGAACGATAACCGAGAATAAAAGGGCACTTAAACCGAATCCTATCTCTTCTTCCTTTACTTCGTTAATAGTGCAAAGTTTTTCTATGCTCGCCGTAATTGCTACCCTTAAATCTTTTAAATTTACATCAACAGATTCGGGAAGAATTCTTAACTGAACCATTACATCTCCCATGATATCACGGTCCTATAAATCCACACTTCTGGCACTCATATTTTGTTGAATGCTCTCTGCATTGCTTGCATCTTCCAATCATCTCTTCCCCACACTGGGGGCATTCGAATATTGAATATCCTACCTCCACCAGGCCAATGCCACAGGAAGTACATGTTTCTTTTGTATTTATTTTAATCACTCTCTTGGACTTTATTAAATAAACCTATTTAACTTTTATATCTCCTTTGATTTTTTTCTTTCCATTATTCAACGGTATGAGGAAATGTCGATAAATTATCAACGGCATCTCGCAATCCATATCTGGATAAAAAAATCCATGAGCGGTTAAAAGAAGTAAAAGATAGGATAGAAAGTCCCGGATGGAAGATGGTGGGCATAAGGGAGCCAAATAAACTGATACAGGATAATGTTATTTATAAATTATAGAAAGCAGGATAAAGCATCCAGTATGGCATAAACTAATCTAATAGTTGTTTATTACCCTGCATGGAAATATTATACAGTAATAAGAAAGCAGAATTTGGTGAAAAGGAATATTTTATAGCTTCACACGAACCTCTTTATTATGGTTTAATAATAAGCCCCTCATCCGATCTATGGAGTTACATGGTTGGAGCAGGAAAAGTCGAATGTAAAATTGAAAATGAAATCAGAAAATACTTAATTCCATACAGAATTGATGTTGGGGAAAATAGCATATTTTTTATTACAGCTGATCCGGAAGATTAGATTCCTAATATAGCCGGAAGGAACCCATCTACTATATTTAATATTATTGCCAGTAAAAATACACCTGCAAAGAGTTTGCTGTTCCAGTAAAATACTTTGCTCCCATCAAGTGGAGGAAATGGTATCAAATTAAACAGGGCAAACCAGAGATTTAACCATGCCACCCATATTAAGATTGTTGATGCCACGCCGGTAATGCCAGAAAATGTTACTGCCAGGAAAGCAATTACTCCGATTATTATGTTTGTGCCTGGCCCAGCAAGTGCGATTTTTCCCTCACTATCCCTGTCATACAGCCCTGCAAACTGGACTGCACCCGGGGCAGCAAAGATAAATCCGAACACCGATGTTATCAGTGCAAGAAGGATACCTACAGGCCATAACTTGAAAAATGCAACTGCACCGAGCCTTCTGGCAACTTCCCTGTGGGCCATTTCATGCATAAGGAAAGCGGTTACAGTTACGGAGAACCCTATAAGTACTTCGATTTCCAGTGTTTTTATGTCCGGTACCCCACGAAGTCCACCATTGATCATAAGAGTGAAAGCTATAGTTAAAACGATTACTGCTATTATAATATCATTTCCTTCGTTATTCCTGTTGTACATCATTAATTTAACATCCCATTTTTCATTTTTCCTGCAATGTATATTGCATCCATTAGTCCGACATTGTATTTCGTTATTATCTTAATAATATCAGGTTCATTGCCCATATCACCACTATTAATGGAACCCCCATTTTCAGACAATTTCTCTATTTTATAATACCCTTCCATGCATCTCTTTATGAAAATATAGAAATTCTTTGATTTTATTACATTCCCGGTTACCTTATAAATGTGGTATATTTTTATATCCCTTATATCTGAAATACCAATTGTGTTTAGTCTGCCAATAATATTTACGGATTCGTTATTATATTCCTTGGCATCAATATAAGAATACGGTTCCTTGTTAGTAATGAATTCATAGACATCATTTGCAAGGTATGCAGGTACCATGGCACTTAGTTCGGCAGGTTGTGAAACTTTTTGATCCACGTACTCCGTATCAAATACTTTTTTAGTGACTTCCACTATCATTCTTGTTCTATAGGAAGATCTGAGTTTTGAATTTATGCTTTCACTGGTATCTACATTGATAATACCGTGATAATCATGCATTAATGCTCTCGTTGCCGCGTAGTTAAATAATTTAATCTGTGAATATATCCAGTATTTTATGTTCTCTGCATTTACAAATTCCCTGTTGTTATTAAATATGTTTGCCAGCGAACTATAATCCCTCAGGTCATAGAAAATATGCACCATTCTATTAAATGATGAAATATCCTTTTTCTCATGGAAGCGATCATAAGTGGTTTCGAGAGCCTCGTTTAAATTCCCATTCTGAATTAAAGAATTTATAAGGCGTTCAAAAAGTATGTTTTCATCCGGATAATAGCTGATAAGTGTTTTCAGGATGTCTATCTCATCCTCATATAGTTCCAGTTCATCGAATTTGTTTGCAAGCAATTCACCCAGAATTTTGTCATGGCTTTTATTGAAAAGACCAACCATAAAGGTCTTTACCGGCATGTTTTCCCATGCACGTGTTATAAGGAACTCCGGTATTTTGATATTATTGTAATGATATTGCGTGATTTCCCTTACTTTTCCAAATTCTTTCCTGTTGTAATAATAGACCATCAAATGAAACCATTCCCCTGTGGATTCCATTGCATTAATAATGGCACTGGACAATGGGACACCCATAAAAAGTTCCTGAAAAAGTGGGTTTTTCACTGCAATACTATTTCTTACATATGCCAGGTTGAAGTATTCCAGAGATTTTTTTAATATCCTTTTGCTGTAATAGTAACTTGAAAGTATTATGTAACCTTCATAATACTTATTTTTATAATGTTCCAGAAAATATACGGCAGTCAGCTCATTATCCTTTTTCAGGATAGAATAATGATTTACCACATCCTCAGAATTTCCCCCATATAGAAGTGAAAGGGCAGAGTATTTAAGGACAGATTTATAGTCCCTCAAACAATAGCTTTTTAGCCTGTACAAATATACGTTTTTAATATCAATCTTTTCCAGATATTCCCTGAATTCCTCACTAACATCTATATTTCTGCTTACCACAAAATTGTAAATCATGCCAAAAATATCGGTAAAGCCTAAATCTATAGCAGATTTTGTGTAGGTTTCTGCATTTGTATTTTTTGCCAGAGCAATATTAATCCGCAATGCAAGGAAATCGACATTATCTAAAACAGAGATAGCTTCCTCAACATGCTTTATGGCATCCCCAAAATTTGAATCCTGAAATTCGATATACGCCCTGAAATAATAATAAAATGCATCAGGGTCTTTGCTATACAAAGAATCCAGAATTGTTGAAGCTTCATGGTAACGTTTTGTTTTTATAAGTGCTTTAGTAATGGGATATAAAAAATATCTTGAATCGTTCATGTCGCCAATATCCTCTCCATTCTTTATGGATTCGATATTGGAAAGTATTGATGATATTATCTGATACCTGTCAATGTCAAGAAGGTTCCTTATGTAACGCCTGTCAAAAAAATTGTCCTTTCTGGTAGATGTGGCAAGTATATAGATTCCGGCCAGTGACCCGGCATTTTTTACTTTTCCGGCATATTTCATATAATCAAAATTTTTCCGCCCCTGCATATATGAGATTACCATTTCAAGAATTGTGCCCTGCTTATTTATACTATTAAACTTCCTGATATTTTCATTAGTTTTTATTTTTTCAAAGATACTATCAACTACCCTACCGGAATCAAGTAAAGATCGCTCTGTCGTTATAATCTCAATGGCATCTTCAATTCTGTTTAAATATATAAGTGAACTGCAATATTCCGGTTTAAACTCATTAATCAGGTTCTTTTCAGTTACGTATGAAAGAATCTTGCTGTACTCCTGATTTTCATACAGGTAATTGACAATAATTCTATAATTTTCATGATCTGTATTTCCCTTTTCTATCAATTGTATTGCAATTTTATATAACATTTCCTGATTGTCTACCGCTCTGAAATATTTAGCAAATAACTCCAGTACTTCAGTATCATCGCCAAAATTTGACCGGTACCTGTTTAAATCCAATTCAGCTTCACTATATAAATCAAGTACAATTTCACTCTCAATTTTATAAAGCAACAATTTTTTATTTGTTCCCAGATTTTTTTCTATTAAGTTTATATAATTAATAAGGGAATAATAATCTTTAATTGCATAAGTAATATCTATAATTCGCTCAAGAACATTTTTATCTTCGTTATAATAAATATACTTATAAATTTTTAAAGCATTTTCATAATAGCCGAGGTGATAATATGCATCAGCCAATAATGCATTATCCGGTTCATTAACATCTGAAAATTCTACAACTTTTTCGTATTCTCCAAGATATGAATAGTATTTTCTGATATCTATATTATTATAATGAATACGGTTTTTATGGATATCATGCAGCAACTCTTTGAGTTTATCCTTCTGGTTAAATTCTACATAAATATCTGCCAGGGAAAAATAACAGGTTGAATAAGGTATTTTTGAAATACATATAGAAAGAATTTTCTCAAGGTCATTGATACTGCCGTTTGTTTGAAAAAGTGCAGTTAATCGCCGGATTTCCTGCTCACCCGGCATTGTGGCAAAATATTCTTTGAATATGCCCTCATCAAATACTCCTGCAATAGATAGGTATTCTACAGCCTTTTCCGGTTGTGATTTATTTATCAATTCATCAAAATCTTTTTTAACATTGGCCAGGCTTAAAATATCTATATTAGATGTAACAAAATGAATGAAATCGTCAATCTTTCCATCAGAATATAATTTTAAAGCTTTATATTCCAGTATCAGAGGGCTTTTATCATCTATATATGTAAGGGCACTGTAAAGGTCAGCTGATATTTCAGCATCCCTGAGTGCATTTAACAATATATCAGAAATCTGTGTGTCATATACCTCCCTGATAGCATTTTTTTCTTTAATAATGAAACCGGTAAATATATCAATGTTGTTCTTTTCTATAGATTTCTTTAACATTGTCTTTAATTTCTTTCTTACCATTAGACGCTCTACGGCGATCATCAATAGTGTAGTTTCACGATGGTATATTAGTTTATTGCAATTCTGAGCCTATTAAAATTCTAGAAGGTTTTTATTTACTATTCTATTCCATTTTTAATATGTCGCAGCACGCTATCTTCCTGCATTTAGTTGCCGTTGAATCAGCATCCCGGACTCTCTGGACTTGCTTAACTTCTTTCCCACGTTAAACATTTATTAAGATTACATTTTAGGTACAAAGAAAAATTTCATTATATATTCCCAATACTTATTTACAGGACACACAATCTTTTGAATTAGTTCAATGAAAACTTATGCACGAATTCATATATGCGCAGACAAGAAAAAATTCTAAATTATTTAATGACTTCTGTATCCTTTTTAGTACCAATAAAAATGTATACCGATCCAAAGGCTTTCTCCTCAAATGTTACCACATCCATATATTTTTTAATTATCTCACGAATTGATGAGTTTGGTGTCAGCCTTTTATATATGTAATAAATGAATCTATAATCTTTTGATTTCTCCCCCGTTAATTTTGCAATATAAGGTTGAAAATATTTTAAATAAAATCCGGTGATAAAACTGTAAAATTTATTATCTGATTTTCCCATTGCTATAACTCCCACTGTGCCATTAGAAACACGGACCATTTCCCTGATAACATCTTCTATATTATCCGCAGCATGCAGGGCAAACGTACTCATAACTGAATCAAAAGAATTGTCACGGAAGGGCAAATTGTTAAATGATGCAAGGACTCTTGTGGAGTCAACTATCGACATGTTCAACATATTTTCTGAATAATCGGTCATTACTACATATGTTTCCTTAATCTGTTTTATAATATATGTCAATTCACCCTTTCCGCTTGCAACATCAAGAATTTTTTCCGGCTGTGAAATGTGGAATATTCCATCTACAAGTCTGGTTCTCCACTTTACATCCTGAAAAAATGAGATTAATGCGTTGGCTCTGTCATATGATTTCGGAATTTTATTATAAACATCCCTTAAATCTTTGTCATCAGACATAAACCTATTTTCTTTCATTTAAAATCCACTTCTTTTTAAATATATGTCACAGCATATCATATTCATGATTCTATGTTTTTTCGAGTACCTTAATATTAAATGGTTTTCCATTGTTTATTACAATATCAGGCAGATCACTTTTATATTTTGTAAGAAATTCCATATCTTTCTTTTCATCCCTGTAGGTATCAGGCAGCAATATGTGTATGCTATTGATTATGGGATACCATCTTCCACAGGTATTGCATAGCAATATGCCGTTTTTCATATCATGATTCGCTCCGTCGTTGTTAGAATCTGTATACGTGTGCTCCCCGTGCCCTGGAATTATAACATTATCACCTTCTTCTCTAATTACTGATTTAGAAAATGAATTGCCCCTGCACATAGGGCATGCAATCAGGTCTATTAAATCATATTGCATTTAAACATCTACTATCTTTAACCGGATTCCATATATATGTTTTTTTATATGCTAATTATATAAATTATAAAAATATAAAACATATAAAATCTAAATACCCGGTAAAAAATATATAATATGCCTACGGTGGTGCCTGCAAATGCCCATATATGGCTTCATATCCAATGAACAGTGCAATTAGGGCGGTAAGCGCAAGCAATATGAACGCAACATAATAAAGGTACTTCCTGTCTTTTTCCGGCTTTGCAAATAAAACAACCGAGTAGACCGCAGATATGCCACTCATTATATAGAGCCCCATTGCAGCAAACAAATTATCGCCGCTTTCCAGCTTAAAATTAACCATTGCTGCACTTTCAATAAATAGGTACACTCCTAACATTACTCCGGGAATTGAAAGAGTCCTTAAATTATACCCTTTGTAGATCATTATGGAACCTGCAATAAGCAGCATTCCAAGTATCATAATAGGGTCTCCAAATAGCATATTGTATGAACCGGGCAATGGCCAGAACTCAGACATTTCAAACCCGGACATAAAATCAAAACCACCAAAGATAAAGGCTGGAACTACTAACTCTTTCACATCTCTACCCTTTGCGACTTGATAAAAAAACGCGGAAATCAAGCCTGCACTTACACCCAAACTTAATAGCATCACAGCTAACGGGTCAACAAATCCCATATAAAATCACAACAATTTATTTCATATCTTTATTTATATATTTCCTATTTTATGAATATATTCACATAATTAATATTATGGAATGCCAGTTCCGGGATTTATAAGAATTAAACCAGCATAGTCAGCATTGCGTGTGATATCAATATTAAAGTCGACAACATGTTAAACCCGGTAAACTCAAACAGTGCTATTCCTATACCCGCTCCAAGAAACATTGAGGAAATAAGGTATGCAAGTGTCCTTATGCCAAAAAATAAAATTATGCCTGTAACCAGTGCAATAATTGGAGCATAGACACTTTGCGAAATGGTTATGCCCGCGGTGGAATAATGCAACAGATATGGATATAAAAATGCAACAAATTTTGCACCAAATACAAATCCAATTATTATTCCTATTACAGTTTCAATATCGTTTTTCAACCTGATATATTTTTTAATGTCCATTAAAGCTTATAAATAAATTCGCTGTTTAAATATTTCGATTTTGCTGTTTTAATTTTCTATATATATACATATATATTATACTTTAATGTATAGTTTAGCTTATTTTTATATATAATAAAATGATACGGGCATATGGAAAATCAATTAAAATCAAACGCCATATCACTTCATGGATTAATTTTTCAGGGCATGGGGCAATTATCTCCATTATTTACATTTGACGGAATCATAAGTGTTGCAGCATTTGCTGAGGGGGCAAGCCCATTAGCTTTCCTTATAGGGTTAATTGCATCACTCCTCACCGGAAATACTCTTTACCAGTTTTCTAAAAGAACTGCAAGTGCAAGGGGTTATTATGGATATTCCGGATACTCATTGGGGAACCACGCAGGATTCATTACCAGTTACCTGTACCTTATATACCAGCTGGCAAATCTTATATTCATTCTCTCATTTTTTATAATGATATTCAATCCAGCTATTCTTTATCTTACGGGTGTAAAGGTACCATACTATTATGGAATTATACTGGTAATCGCTATCAGCATACCTTCATTTTATGCGATTTACAAAGGCATTGTCCCATCGTTTAAATCACAGATAATTATAAATGTGGTGGAGATAATATTTGTTGTTTCAATTTCTATTATAATTATAGTGACATCCAGGGACAACACCCTTTCGGTGTTTTCACCTATATCCGGATATAAGAACCTGTTCCTGGGGTTCATAACAGGAAGTTTTCTTGCATATACTGGATATGGTTCTATTGTACCACTTGGCGAAGAGGCACAGGCCCCGAGAAAAAATATAGGTATTGCAATAGTAGCTATGCTGTTGATCATCGGGGTGCTTGACCTTCTAATTTCCTATGCACTGGTAGTAGGATTCGGCCTTAGCAACATGTCCAGTTTTTCAGACACCGTTATTCCTGCATTTATTGTCATAAAATCACATATCGGGCTATATACTTCCATGTTCTTCTTAGCTTTCAACTTTTTTATAATTTACACGCTGTTCAATACAATAGGCACGGCTATAACACGGAACATATATTCTATGGCACGTGACGGTTACCTGCCACCTGCATTTTCAAAATTAAATAAGCATAACGCGCCGCAAAATGCACTTTTCCTCCTGCTCGGAATTTTTATCGCTGTAGGTGGAATTTCAACCTATGTATTTTACAGTTCATTCAATGTAAATGGATTTTTGAACCAGTTTATATTCTATGCAACCATAAGCACACTTGCTACATTAATCATCCACATGATTGTGAATTCCGGGCTATCAAAGGTTCATAAAAATTTTACATTTGATATTTTAATCCCATCAGTCTCAACAATTATAATACTTATTGCTCTGTATTACGCCATTTCTACCCTGGCATTTCCATTCACATACGCACTTATTATTATGGCATTGTACATAATTATTGTAGTAGTTATGGACCTATCATTAAAAGGAAAAATGAAAAATATAAACTTTAATTCAGCTGTTGATAAATAAAATTATTTCTTCTTTATTATATTTATTATAGATTCTGTATCCATTACTGTCGTTACAGCAGACATAGATTTAAGTGAAATTTCATGCATTTCCTTGCTATGGGAAGAACATGAATCTGATGCGACTACAGTGTAATAACCATGGTTTATAGCATCTCTGACACTTGATTCCACTCCAATCTCTGTAGCAATTCCTGTGAATACCAGGGTAGTTATTCCTGCACCCTTAAGCATATTCTCAACATTGGTTCCGGTAAATACGCTGGCAGTATGTTTATTCAATACATAATCATCCTTTTCAGGAGCCAGTTCCCTGTATATTTCTGCATCTTCGGACCCGGGGGCCATAAATACAGGAAGTTTTGACGGGTCATCAACACCGAATCTTTTCATATAGCTGTATATGTTGGAAGGGGCCATGTATTTGAATGGAAGCGGCGTTATCTTTGTATACAAAACCGCTACGCCATGTTCTCTGGATGTGGCTGTTAATTTCTTTACATTAGAAACGAATTCATCTTTGTTGAATATATTCTTTACCAGCCCGTTCTGAATATCCCAGTTCACAAGCATGGTATGTGCAGGGTCAAGTATCTCCTCCATATTCTCATAGATCTGTTTATTTCCTATAGTTTTCATGCATCTACATTTTTTTATTATATATTGTTTTTATGTCTTCTTCAAAATTATTGCTATTGTGTATTAAGTCCTCCTCCAGTTCAGTTTTCAACCGCCTGGCGATGGCCGGAGCCATTCCATCTGTGCTTATAGATAATGTTAGATTGCCAATTATGGTACTGGCCACCATCATTATATCTGAATTCCTATGGTTGCTGAGATCATCATGCAAAATTCCTAATTTCCTGCACTCTATTGATATCTTCCTGTTTAATCCCTGATTACTGGTGGCACATATGACAAGAAAATAGTTCTCTGTAATATCATCAATTCTTATTTCCCTTTCAATGATATTTATCTTCCCCCCTTTGCCCAGGGTTCTTATATACTCTGTCACTTCCGGTGCAATTACAGAAATTTCCGGAGATTCTTTTATAAGTTTTTTTATTTTCGCTTCTGCAATTTTTCCACCTCCTGCAAATAATACCTTTTTCCCAGTAATTTTAATATTGAATATCATGAACAGGTATGGATAAGTTGCAATTGAAATTAACTATTGTTATCCACTTATTATAAGGCATGGCGGAAGTACATACTTGCTATACACCCTGTAATCGCAGAAAGTTAATGGTTGAAGATATAACATCCCCTTCCTGAAGTCATAAATACCCGGGTGATGAAGGAAGACAATATGGGCTTTCATATAACTACATATGCTGAGTTAATGTAATCTTTGTCTTTAAAGAATTTGAATTTTATATAGTTATGTGCGCTCAGATTTATTAAATGAGACTGAACCACCTGCCATAGCATTCTTATAGGTTGCAATAAGAAAAGTATTATTATTAAACATTATTCAGTTATATGCTTAATGAAAATGAAACAAATGTTTTGAAATATGTCCGGGAACTTGCAGAAACAAAAATCAAGCCAAGAGCCCGGGAAATAGACGAAAAAATGGAAGTTCCCGAAGATATTATACAGGCCATGAGGGATATGGGACTGTTTGCATCATATATACCTGAAAAATACGGTGGATACGGCCTTAGCTTTCCATTCCTTGTCAATGTTATTGAAACAATATCTGAAGCATGCCCCAGTACTGCCCTTGTCCTTGACGGAGCCCTGACCCTATTTGCAGAACCACTGATAATGTTTGGAAGCGAGGAGCTGAATAAAAAATATTTAACAGAGATAGCAAAGGGTGCAGTTGGCGGCCTTGCAATAACAGAACCCGGGTCTGGAAGCGATGCAGCATCCATATCTACAAGGGCTGAAAAATGTGAAGGCGGGTATAAAATTACCGGAACCAAGACCTTTATTTCCAATGGCAGGATAGCAAAATTCTTTGTGATGGATGCTTCTACAGATAAATCAAAGGGGTACAAAGGAATTACCACATTTGTTGTTGACGGCAATGCCCCTGGATTAGAAATTAGCAGGGATATACATAAGATGGGCATCAGGGGTTCCAGTACCGTTGAGTTGAATTTCCATGAAGTTTTTGTTCCTGAATCAAATATTGTCGGTGAATATAACAAGGGTTTTTCAGTAATAATGGACACGCTGGATGCCGGAAGGATTGGAATAGCAGCCCAGGCACTGGGAATAGCCAGATCTGCGTTCCATGAAGCACTTGAATATATAAACACAAGAAAACAGTTCAACAAAAAAATCATTGATTTCCAGGGCATCCAGTTTATGATAGCAGAAATGGAAAGCAGGATAAAGGCTTCTGATCTGCTTATCAGGGAAGCTGCAGAGAAATGGCAGAACCATGAGGATACCGTGGAGCTCTCATCCATTGCAAAGATGTATGCCTCTGATACCGCAGTATATGTGGCAGAAAGGTCACTGCAGCTATTCGGTGGATATGGTTATACTACAGATTTCAATGCTGAAAGGCATATGCGTGATGCAAAAATTACACAGATATATGAAGGAACCAACGAAATTCAGAAAATAATTATATCCCGGGAAATAATGAAAAATTTATAAAGTTTTTATATGTCAGAAACATTGAAGGATAATGTTAATCGGGCAGAAAATTATATTTTCCTATAAAGGCCAGGAATATGCCGGAACCTATATAAGTTCCGGAAAAAATACAATAACAGTTAAACTGGGAAGTGGCTACAATATTACAGTGGATGCCAGTTCAATTGAAATTAAAAAAGAATACTCCATGGAAAAAGGGGATAAACCTGGAGCTGAAACCAAAAATTCAGGTTGTGGGGAAAATGGAGTATGTATACTTACAACAGGGGGAACAATAGCAAGCTCGGTGGATTACACTACCGGAGCCGTAAAACCTGTTAAGGACATATCATATTTATATAATTTTGTTAATAATATTAGTCAGTTCAAACTTTACCATGAAAGCATAGACAATATACTCAGTGAGAATGTTAACGCAGAAAAATGGGTACAGTTTGCAAGGAAGGCAAGGGATGCAATGAAAAAGGGTAACTCAGTTATAATATTCCATGGAACAGATACCATGCAGTACTCCGCTTCCGCATTATCATTTATGTTTGAGGAGCAGACGGAGCCCATTATATTTACTGGCAGCCAGAGAAGTTCTGACAGGCCAAGCAGTGATGCATTTCTTAATATAGAGGGTTCAATACACTTTGCATCCACGGATATGGGGGAAGTTGGAATTGCAATGCATACAGATACATCTGATGATTCTATTTCCCTTTACCGTGCAACAAGGGCCAGGAAAATGCACACAAGCAGCCGTGATGCGTTTAAATCAATCAGCGAACCGCCATTGGGGTTATACGCAGATGGAAAAGTCAAAGAAATTAAAAATATAAGGCATAAATCGGACAGCATAATTTTAAAAGACAGGCTTGATAAAAATATAGGGCTCATATATTTCTATCCTGGCATGGCAGAAGAGGATTTTTATAACCTATCATACAACAAAAAGGCAGTTATTATTATGGGAACCGGCCTGGGGCACACATCTACCGGAATTATAGATGTAATAAGAAAATTATCCCGGGAAACCCATTTCTTTATGACCTCACAGTGTATTTACGGAAATGTAAATATGAATGTTTATTCCACTGGCAGGGAACTGATAGATGCAGGAGTAATCCCGCTGCAGAATATGCTTGCGGAAACTGCCATGGTTAAAGCAATGTACCTTTCTGCCAATTATCCTGATAATTTTGTTGAACTGATGCAGAAGAACCTCCGGGGAGAATTCGAAGATACGGTGAAGTGATAGAAATGAAGATAGGTCTAGAAATACATTTTCAGCTGGGTGGCAATAAATTGTTCTGTTCGTGCAGTACCGAAGGCACAGAGTTAAATGAATCATTTACCAGAAAATTAACACCGGTTATGGGGGAGCTTGGAAAACTCGATACTGCTGTAGAATATGAAACCATACGAAACAGGAATTTCTTATACAGGGCAAGCTCAAATTCATGCCTTGTAGAAAAGGATGAAGAACCACCCCATCCTGTAAATCCGGATGCATTAAAAACTACTATTGCAATTTCAAAGGCTTTACACTGTAAAGTTCTGGATTACACATCATTTATGAGGAAAATAGTGGTTGATGGTTCAAACACATCAGGCTTTCAGAGAACCGGCATTGTGGGCATGGACGGCTACGTAAAAACTTCCAGGGGGAATGTTAGGATATCTACAATAACACTTGAGGAGGATGCGTGCAGAAAGCTTTCTGAAAAAGAGGGTGTTGTGGAATATTCCCTTGACAGGCTGGGAATACCGCTTATTGAAATTTCAACAGAACCGGATATAATAGACCCGGACCACGCACTGGAAACTGCAAAGGCCATAGGGCATTATGTCATGTCAATGCAGAATTTCAGGGGAGAAGTAGACTCCATAAGGCAGGATGTCAATTTTTCCATGGGCTTCGGAAGGGTAGAAATAAAGGGAGTTTCGAAACTATCCTTTATAAAAGATACCATAGAATATGAAATTAAAAGGCAGAGTTCGCTCGAAGCCATATCACGGATACTGGCTGAAAAGCCCCATGAAATTGGAAACTTCATTGATATCACAGGAATGTTCACGAATACGGATTCATCAATGATTAAAAAATCAATAGCTTCTGGAAAATCTGTAATGTGCGCCAGAGTATCTGCATGCAATGGATTGATGAAACACGGAAATTATAAACTTGGAAGGGAATTTGCAGATGTTGCTAAGAATATGGGCCTGGGGGGATTAATGCACTCGGATGAGTTTCCGGCATATGGCCTTTCAGACGAAGAGCTCCACAGTATATATTCCACTGCTGGGAAGGGCGATAATGATGCTGTAATAGTGGTACTGGGAGAAAAATCACGTATTGAAAAGTTAAAGCCATTGCTTGATGAAAGGTTCGATAAAATACTGAAAATGCAGCTGGAGGAAACACGGTCAGCAACACCATCCGGGGAGACCCGGTATCTAAGGCCACTGGCAGGCAAGGAAAGGATGTATCCTGAGACAGATATTCCAGCTGTAAAAATAACAGAAGCAATAATGGAAAGCATAGAAAAACTGGTACCAAAATCACTCGAGGAAACCATGAATGAACTTACAAAGAAATTCAAGCTCTCACAGGTTGAAGCTGAGTCTTTAATAAATAATAATTTGCTTTCTCTATTTAAAGCACTGGCTGGCAATTTCGATAATCCACACATCTTATCCCGTATTCTGTTGCAAACCATTCCAGAATTGGAAAACAAAAAGGGCAAGAAACTTTCACAGGTGCAGATGGTTGATATATTTGGAAATCAGTATTTAGAAGCCAGGCAATTGCCGCAGTATCATAATACTGATAGCATACTGGAATTGTCCAGGAGAGAAAAATGGGATCGCAATACCTTTGAAACGGCTTTATCGCTTTACATAATAGATAATATACCTGTATCAGAACTGGAAAAACGGGAAGAACTAAAAATGTTAAATGATAATGAGATTAAAAAAATCCTGGACGAGCTGGTAAAGGATGGTAATGTCACACAGAAAAATGTAATTCCACTGTTCAGAGGGAAAACAAAACAATCTTTTAACCCATCTGATGTTATCAAAATATTTGTAACCATGCAAAATCAAAAATAAAAATTGTCATTTTTGTAGTGGTAAATGTTACTAATTAAAGAATTAAAAAGTAACTTTAACGATTTCAGAAATGCCGGAAATTACATATTTTCTTACCATTCGATATAATTAAATAGGCTGTAAAAATATAAGAGGGATGATATTAGGATATGCTTCCATTGTAATAACGATAATTATTCTGGTACTGGCTTTATACCTACTATTTAAAGTCCTTCCAACCATCGGTGGGAACAGGTATAAAAAAGGGGGAATAAAATTCAACAGGAAGGAAATAGCTAGGAACATTTCCCTGGAGGATAATCCTCCGGCCGAAGATGATTCCTATCTTCAACCATATGAAAGTGGTGAAGTTGCGGTGGAGTATGCAGAAGGGCATATTACTGTACAGTATTATGTTATAATATTCCTTTTTATCTTATTTGACATTGATATGCTTTTATTATTTCCATGGGCTTTTGATTTCTATGCCCTCGGCATAATACCATTCATTGAAACATTGATATTCATGGCTATGCCCCTGTTTGTTGTATTTTATGCATATAAAAAAGGTTACATGAGGTGGATGAAATGAAAACAGGAGATCTTGGAGTTAAAACTACCACTCTTGAAAAGGCTCTGCAATGGGGGAGGTCAAACTCATTATGGCCTTTGACTATGGGTCTTGCCTGCTGTGCTATAGAGATGATGGCAACACAGGCAGCTGACCTGGATATGGCAAGGTTCGGAAGTGAGATATTCAGGAACTCGCCAAGGCAATCAGACCTTATGATTGTAGCAGGTACAACTACAAAAAGAATGGCACCAAGGGTAAAAAGGATATATGAAGAAATGCCTTATCCAAAATATGTTATAGCAATGGGCGTGTGTGTTATACAGGGTGGCCCATATGTAGACGGTTATTCAGTTGTGCTCGGCGTAGATAAAGTTATTCCGGTAGATGTTTATGTTCCGGGCTGCCCTCCTTCTCCACAGGCACTTACCTACGGTTTGATTACCCTGCAGAAAAAGATTAGAAATGAGACTGATAGGTGAAAAAAATGTATAAAATCTTATCTGAGGAAACCGACAAATCTGGAATGAAGGTATTGAATATTGACAAATCTGACCTAGTTGAACTAATGGAAGATTATAAAGGCAAAGATTACTATCTTTCATCGATCACTGGCATAGATATGAAAGACCACCTTGAAGTTGTTTACCATATACATAATTTTGACCAGAATGATTATATCTGTGTAAAGGTGGCAACAGATGATGAAAAAGTTCCATCTTTAGTTAAACTATGGAAAGCTGCTGACTGGGATGAAAGGGAACAATACGACCTTATGGGCGTGATTTTTGAAGGCCATGAAAATCTAAGGAGGATACTGTTGCCTGAGGAATGGGTTGGCCATCCGCTCAGGAAGGATTACGACCTCAAAAAAGTTCAGTACGTTAGCATGGATAAGAGTGGAGCAGAGCACGTAAGCTTCGATGAAAAGGAGGGATGGTAGTGTCCCACTGGATAGAATTGAATGTGGGGCCTGTCCATCCATCTACACATGGCATATACAGATTCAGGGTAAAGTTAAATGAAGAAACTGTGGAAGATGTGGATATAACTATCGGGTATCTCCACAGAAATGCAGAAAAAATATGCGAATTAAGTTATTATGCAAATAATACAATATATTTTGACAGGATGGATTACATTGACGCAATGAACATGGAACTTGCCTATCTCAGGGCTGCTGAAACTCTGATGGGCATGGAAGTCCCTGAAAGGGCCCAGTGGATCAGAATGATCATGGCTGAATTGAGCCGTATTGCGGCGAGGATGGTCGGCATAGGCGCACTTGGATTAGATCTTGGAATGCTTACGCCGTTCTTCCACACATTCCATGAAAGGGAAAAAATCCAGAATATTTTTGTAGAAGCTTCAGGGGGCAGGCAGGAAGTAAACTACATGAGCATAGGCGGAGTTTACCAGGATTTTAACGATACAATTATTGAAGAAATCAAAGAATTTATTTCAGGGTTCAAGGGTAAGCTTGAAGAAATAGTAAAAATGTACCTGGACAGTGAAGTATTCTGGCAGAGGAACCAGGGAACAGGCATACTTGAACCTGAAGTCGCACTTGATTATGGTGTTACTGGACCAATGCTAAGGGCATCCGGAATAGCATACGACGTCAGGAAAGATTCACCATATTTATTTTACGATAAGGTGAATTTCGATGTTCCCGTAACAAATACCAAGGATAATTTAGGAAGATTTCTCCTTAAGGCTGAGGAATTAAGACAGTCGATTAAAATAATTGAACAATGCCTTGCTAAACTGCCAGACGGCCCATTTTTCAACCCGAAGGCCAAAAAATCAGCAATGCTTCTACTAAAAGGGCAGGGCGATGTTTTTACGCGGGTTGAATCAGAAAGTGGAGAATACGGCGTGTTCATACGTGGAGATGGTGGATTAAAACCATACAGGATTCACGCCAGAAGCCCATCTTTTAAGAATCTGGCAGTTGTCCCTGTAATGGCACGCGGCGGCCTTATTGCAGACCTGATCGCTACTATTGCCTCAACAGATGCTGTAGCCGGTGAGGTGGATAGATGAGCTTACTATTAAGGATACATCAATGGCTTTCGTTTCTGGGCTATGATGCATCATTTGGATTAGCATACCTGATCCAGACTATAGTCGTTATAGTTTTTGTTGGTATTTCCTTTGTTGCCTTAATTTACATATTCAGAAAATACATGGCAAGAATACAGAGGAGGGTAGGCCCAAACAGGGTTGGTAAATTCGGGCTGCTGCAGTTAATCGCAGATTTATTTAAACTGCTTGGCAAGGAATCTATAATGCCTGCAAAGAGGGATGACCTTGCATATAAGCTGGCTCCAGCAATAGTAATTATTGGAACAATACTGGCTTTCATCCTGCTGCCATATGGCGACCTTGCCTATTTCGGGTCCATTGCAGTTACACATTCCAGAGTTACACTTATACTGATGTTCGGTCTGCTATCTATTTTGCCTATCGGTGAGATACTTGCAGGAATAAGCACAAAAAGCAACTATGCCCTTCTAGGAACTATGAGGGGAGTGGCTAAAGATATATCGTTTGAAATTCCCATGATGATAAGCGTACTGGCAATAGTTATGATAACATCAAGGTCATATGTTACCGGAACAGCCATAACCGGCGGATTAAGCCTCTCCGGAATCGTTTCAAATGAAGTTATACCATATGGTATAATTGAACCTCTGGGATTGCTTATTTTCTACATATCCATGGTAGCAAGGGCATCAATGTCCCCCTTCGATATGGGAGAAAGCGACAGCGAACTAATTTCAGGGTATACAACTGAATATTCGGGTATGAGATTCGGATTATTCTATGTTGGATTATTCGGAATGGTTTACCTTACATCATTCATTATATCAATTCTCTATCTCGGTGGTGCCAATGGCCCATATGAATCCTACGTCGGATTTTTCTACCTGTTAATAAAAACAGTTATACTGGTATTGATAGCATTCGTGGTATGGGTTACCCTTCCCAGAATAAGGATAGACAGGTTTGTCAATCTCGGGTGGAAATATCTTCTTCCACTTTCCATGGCCAATCTGGTCTATGCAGGGTTATTTGTGTTATATATTAGGTGATAAATATGGTTGCAACAGTTAAAGAAATAAAAATGCCGAAAAAGCCGATACCGGTAGTTGGTTCCCTCAAATCCATGCTAAACATGGGTAAATATGTGTTCACGAAGCCAGTTACCACTCAATATCCGGAAGACAAAGGCAAAATTCCAGAAAGATTCCGTTTCCGTATATTCCTTGTACCGGAAGCATGTGTGGGATGTACATTATGTTCAAAAATATGCCCTAACCATAGCATAAAAATGGAGCACTGGGATCTTGACAGAACCGGGTTAGAAGATAACGTTGTCCAGACAGCCAGGGGAGACAGAAAAAATTTGCAGAATAAAAGGAATATATATCCTGATGTAAATTTCGGGACATGCACGGTATGCAGGCAATGTGAGGAAATATGCCCCACAGATGCCATATATCTGACACACCAGTTTGAAGATGCAAGGACAAGGAACAGCTTTACATATTCACCGGAAGAATTAACAATGCAGGAGGAGGATGTTATAAAATGATAGATACCATCATATTCTTCATCCTGGCTGCCATAGCTGTAATAATGGCATTAAGTGCCATAAGCACAAAGAACCTCATACATTCATCAATATTCCTTCTTATACTCCTGTTAATGTTTTCAATAATATTCATCTTTCTGGGTCTGAGTTTTGTCGGGAGTATAGAATTGCTGGTATATGCAGGTGCTGTAGTCATGTTAATTGTTTTCGTTTTAATGCTGACCGGAGGTAAGGACGTTGAAGAATAAGGCACAGAAAATTGCTGCAATCGTGTTTATCATTGTAATTGGAATTAATCTGCTCACCATTAACAAAAGCTTTGCCATAAAGCCACAGGATATAACAGACATAGGCACACTCTTATTTTCTACCTACATAGTGCCATTTGAATTGCTTTCTGTCCTGCTGGTTGCATCAATAATTGGAGTAATGTATATAGTCGAGGATGATGAAAAATGAATATAATTTACATACTATTTCTTTCAATGATACTGTTTACCATAGGAATCTATGGAGTTACCACCTCGAAGGTTGGAATGAAGGTTATCATATCGCTGGAGATTGTCTTAAACGCGGCCCTTCTGGATGTTGTTGGTGTAGCCACCCTATATTATTCAACATCTGTGGTGGTATTTGCACTATTCGTAATCGCAATAGGAGTCATAGAAAGCACAGTTGGCATAGCTATATTTACTTTAATCTCTAAAAAATACGGGAAAATCAATATTTCATTGTTGAGGGATATCAAATGGTAAGCATATACTACTTCATATTCCTTCTTCCATTATTCGGATTTCCACTTGAATATATTATAGGAAAATACAGGCTTAAATATTCTGGAATTTTCAGCAGCGTGATGGTTCTTGGCTCGCTCATACTGGTTATTCTCGCATATTTATACCTGCTGCACCATAATTTTATTTATTCACACTATACGTGGTTTTATAATATAGATGTGGGTATTTATATAAGCCATCTTACGGTAATAATGGCAATGATGGTGGCTTTCATGTCGCTTATGATTACATTATTTGCCATGTTCTACATGAAGGACGATCCCAGGAAAAATATATACTTTTCAGAAACGTCACTTTTTATAGCGGGAATGCTTGGCCTGGTTGTTTCATCAAACCTCGTCCTCTTTTTCCTGTTCTGGGAAATAGTTGGATTATGTTCTTACCTCCTTATTGGCTTCTGGTTTTTCAAGCCCAATGCCGCCGCAGCTGCGAAGAAAGCATTTATTGTCACACGTGTCGGCGATCTTCTATTTATTATTGGCATGGGTGTACTATTTGCAAAACTGGTAAATATAGTGCCAGCAGGAACAAGCCCCCTGAGTATACCATATCTAATTGACAATGCACAATCTATAGCATCAGCCATAGGGCCAGATGTACTTGCACTTGCAACAATATTATTCCTTGCAGGGGCAGTTGCCAAATCAGCGCAATTTCCATTGCATGTCTGGCTGCCAGATTCTATGGAAGGCCCAACCACCGTCTCAGCATTAATACATGCTGCTACAATGGTAACTGCTGGAGTTTATCTGGTTGCAAGGCTATTTCCACTATTCTACTATTCTGCATCCTTTTCATTATATGCAGTTGCTATAATAGGATCATTCACTGCATTCTACGCAGGAATACTGGCAATAGTTGTAAACGACATCAAAAGAGTTATTGCATATTCAACTATCAGCGAGCTTGGCTATATGATGGCTGCTATTGGATTGGGCGGCGTAATTGGATATTCCGGAGTAACATTCGGAATGTACCATCTTGTAGTCCACGCCGTATTCAAGGCATTGCTGTTCATGTCAGCGGGCGTTATACTGGTAATGTTGATGGAATTAAGGAATATAAAAGACATGGGAGGCCTGTTCAGGAAAATGCCGGTTACTGCTATATTGATGCTCATCGGTGTAGTGACACTTGCGGCTATTCCACCCACAGCAGGATACTTCTCAAGGGACCAGATAATCTCCGGTGCATATGAATACTTTGTAAATTCAGGGAACATAATACCATGGCTTTTACTGGTGTTCGGTGAAATTCTTACCGCAATATATGCATTCAGGCTGTACTTCCTGGTGTTCGCCGGGAAACCAAGATCAAAACTGGCGGAAAAGGCGCACGATCCAAAACTAATATATTTAGTTCCATTGATGGTTTTAGCCTTCCTTTCACTGACACTTGGAATCATCCAGAAGCCATTCTATACATTCCTGGATAGTTCGGTTAAGATTTACTCCCCGCCATTTATAATAGCTGCAATACCTGTGATATTTTCTTTTCTTGGAATAGCTATAGCATATGCAATATACCGTTACAATGTAAAAGGATATACAAATATAACTAAAAACCCGCTTTATAAAATAATTAAGAATAAATTCTATTTTGACTGGCTTTACACGGAAATTATTTCCGAGCGGATTATATTGCCAATTTCATACCTGATCGGTGTTGCAGAGAGAAAATTTAATGACAGGATAGATTCAGCAGGGAAGGATATATCTGACATAGGCACAGACTTCAGGAAAATAGAAACAGGTGATATTCCATTCTATGTGGCTTTCCTGATAATCGGCATGATAGTTATTTTCGCCATAATAGAACTCATAGGGGTGATCTAAATGATACTACTTTATTTCTTTATACTATTCTTTATACTAACCGGCTTAAGCTTCTTCGCAGGAAAGCATTCAAAATCAGTTTCACTGGTTTCACTGGGCATACTCACAGTGTTTTTCATTATATATTCAATATTCGATTTCAGGAATTATACCGGAGGAGTAATATCATATTATAATGTGCTATTAACGAGTTTCAGCACCAGCGGAATCACTATCAATATTAATTTCTCCCTTGGATTAACCGGATTCTCTGATCTCCTTGTCATCATTGCACTGTTAATTACTATGTTCTCGATCCTAATGGGAAGCAAATCACACGGAGCTTATTTCTACGGCCTTTTCATGGCAGCAGGGTTCGGACTGGCAGGACTATTCATGGTACGCAATTTCCTGTTCTTCTATATTTTCTGGGAAGTTGTCCTGATACCGGTATTCTTCATTATAGGGAAGTATGGTACAGGAAATAAGGAGAAAAGTTCGTTGAAATTCTTCATATATACGCATATTGGTTCACTGTTTCTGCTGCTCTCTATTTTTACCCTTTCTACTTACTACTTCCTGAAAACCAGCATATTTACATTTCAGATTGGTGACCTTATGAATGTGGCTTTCATAATTGGCATTCCAACATATGCTTTCTATTTTATACTATTCGGGTTTCTTCTGGCTTTCCTGATAAAATTGCCAACGTTCCCGCTGCATGTATGGCTTCCAGATGCATATTACGATGCACCCTATTCCGGAACTATAATGCTTTCTGGAGGGCTTGTGGCAATGGGTGGATATGGCCTGCTGGGCATATTATACCCTATAGCCGGGCTCTTCCCAAAATATCTCGTATATTTTATAATATTTCTGGGGCTTATAAGCATAATATACTTCGCATTTTCTGCCCTGTTCCAGCCAGACCTTAAAAGGATGGCAGCCTATGGAAGCGCTGCGGAGATGTCGTTTATAACTATTGCATTTGGAACTGCTTTGCTGTCAACTGGCTATGTGAGAACGCTTGATCTGGCTGGTGGAATGTACCAGATAATTGCACATACATTCGTTGCGGCACTTATTTTTGCCTCACTTTCACTGGTTTATAAAAGGACAGGAACATCGAGGATCTATGAGCTCGGAGGCCTGAATAGGGAACTGCCAATCCTATCATCTTTCCTGCTGGTCGGTATGCTGGCATCGCTTGGACTACCTTCTCTTGCAGGCTTTATCGGGGAATTTTCAGTTACCATATCCGCATTCCAGAGCATAGGCCTTTATACTCTGTTTATTGTACTTGGGCTTATTGTCATTGCAGCATTTCTCATATGGGCAGCACAGAGAACCATATTTGGATATTTCAACGAGAGGCTTGGGCGGCTCAGGGATGTAAATAAACAGGAGTTTCTCATACTGTTTTTCATTATGGTATGTACCATCTTCCTCGGCGTATATCCAACACTATTCTTTAAGATACTGACGGCATATGCTTCTCATCTGGGGGGATTAATATGAATTATGAATACCTTTACGCACTAATTTTACTGGGGCTTGCGGGCTTTATAACACTGGCAGCTGGCATTAAAACGGATAATAAAAAAATACTCGGCGGGTTTACATTTATAATAATGATAGTTGCATTTTTTATAATACTGTTCCAGGTTAAAAATTACAGCATATCATCGCTGAACATATCATCATTCGATTCATACTGGGCTTTAATATTCCTGGTATCTATAATGGTTATAATTATACCATCAATGAACGATATTAAGAAGAGATTTGATGTTTATTATGCTATATTGCTATTCACAGCACTATCAATGATCATAGCTGCATTCACCTACAATCTTATAATACTGTTCATTTCATTCGAAGGAGTAAGCATTGCAACATACATCTTAACGGCATACAACAAGACAAAAAGGAATCTTGAAGCATCATTAAAATATTTCATGGTTAGCACAGTTGGGACATCTTTCAATATTATGGGTATCGCATTTTTCTATCTTTCTACAAGAACTTTCAACCTCAACGCTATTACCACAATAGATTTTAACAGGTCTCTTTTGCTTGCACTGGTTTTTATAACTATAGGATTTGGATTCAAAATTGCCATATTCCCAATGCAACAGTGGGCAATAGATACATACGATGGGGCACCCAATTCCGTTTCTGCTTTTCTTTCCACAGGAGGCAAGTTAGTTGCATATATGATACTATTAAAATTCCTCTTCCTTGGTTTTATACCTGATTACAATTATGTGTTCTTCTTCTTCGCAATACTTGCAATACTTACAATGACATACGGCAATCTGGCAGCCCTGATGGAAAACAATCTTAAACGTATACTGGCATATTCAAGTATAGCGCAGGCGGGGTATATGATACTGGTATTTGCCCTGATTGGATATTCATATTATCCTGCTGTGCTTGTATCAAAGGAGATATTTGTGAAGTTTGCAATAGCATCGGCAATGTTCTACGCCTTAGCATATATATTCATGAAGGCAGGGCCATTCATAGCAATGAGCCTGTTTAAAAATGATAAGGTGATGATAGGCGATATTGCAGGGCTGGCAAAAAAATCCAGATATACTGCCCTATTCCTGGCAATAATGCTTCTGTCACTGGCTGGTGTACCGCTTACCGGTGGTTTTATTGCGAAATATTTCCTGTTCTTCACACTGATTATCGGAAATCTGTGGTGGCTCGCTGTAATAGCTATAATTAACAGCGCAATTTCCATATTCTATTATTTCAGGATAATCATATATTCATACAGGAAGGAAGGGGACAATGATTTCAATATGGCCCCTGGAATCAAGTATAGTGTAATTATAATGGGGCTGGCTACACTGGGGCTGGGTGTTTCATTTGCACTGTATACATACCTTGTTGGAATAGCTATAATATGAGGTGATAGGATGAACACAGAAGATGTAATAGAAATATTTAAGACATCACTGGTAAACGGTGATGTAAATAATGCTTATAAGATAGTGGAGAGAAACAGGAAGATATACACCAAAAGGGGGTTAAAAACCGCTGAAGAATTCATGCAGTACCTTATCGATGCCTTAAAGGGAGACAAAACTCCAGATGATTTATATAACATTTTTTCCGATGAGAAATACAATATATTTCCGTATATACACGATTATAAGGGATATGTATTCAACCTGGTTGATACTATATTGTATTCTATAAATAGGTACAATATAAAATATCCATCCTTCGATGGGAAGAGGTGCGGTGAGATATGAATTATCTGAATTGCTTTAACAATATAAATACTGCAGATGAAGCCGCGGAGGCCATACATTGCATCCAGAAATGCGGGGAAACGGTACTATATAATGATAAGGAAAAACGCCTGGTGTTATGGCGGGAAGCCTATGATAAAAGCCCGGAAGAACATATGATAAAGATCAGCAAATTGCTAAAAATAGATTCAAGGGAAAGCTATGAGGTGGCAGATAAAACATATAATTTAACAATGTATTAACTGTATTCTACCTCAGTTTTGTATCCCATGTTTTTGTATTTCTCCAGAATTTCATCCAGCTTTTTTTGATCAAAATATTTCTCGCTAAAGTTAAGGGATGCTACTTTCTTTTCCTTATTTATTATGACAAAGCCTATAGTTTTGTCTTCCGGCATAATCTCATCAGTCCTTGCATAGCTTTCAATAAATTCTTCAAGGCTCTCATCAGGCAATGGTGAGGTAAGAACCTCTATCAAGTCCTCGAAGGAATCTTCAAATTTCGAAGCAAGAACGCAAATCGTCGAAGGGTGTGTTTCACTCATTTTCAGGTTATACATCACGCAGGTTACCATAATTATCGGTATGTAATTGTATTACTTTATATTTTTATTTCGTTTTCTTAATTGCAAAATTTCTCGAGGTTCGTGGTCACATTAGATGCATTGTACCCATCCGGTTGGAATAGGTATTCAATGCAAAGGAATATTATTGCACATTGGCCCACAAAATATTCTTACGTGCAACTGTAAATATAATAAAAATGTGATGAAATCACGGTATCGTAGTTCTAAATATAAACGAGAGTAACGCCACAAATTTTATGGGTTTATATATTTGCAACAGCGTATTATGCCGGAACCACAGTTTTTGTTCCCATTGATTGTATTATTATGTTGGTAAACAGGTGTTCAATCCCTGCTACAAATTGAATTTTTGTTAATACATTGTATAAGTCTTCCTGGTTTTTTGAATAACCTCTGAGAATCAGATCATATTCACCTGTGATCATATCAACAGAATAGACTTCATTAATTTTCATCAATTTTCTTGCAATTGTTTCAGAGTTTGTTGCGTTAAATATTCTAACCATGGTTATAAATGAAATATTATATCCAAATTTTGCCATGTCTATATTGCATGTAAACTGTTTAATAATACCACGTTCAAGCATACCTGTAATTTTTTTCTTTACAGTGGGTTCAGAAATACCAGTTTGAGCTGCTATCTCTCGTACTGTAATTCTTGTATTTTTAATCAACATTTTAATGATGGTTTTATCCAGTTTTGAAATCTCATACTCCATGTAATATAAATTCATTTTAGTTTAAATAATTTGCTAATAATTTTCATAATATAAACATTAAGCTTATGAATTTCAATAAAAAATTAAATTATTATCGTATAAATTTTCGATTATATTAAATACCTCCTGACATTAATTTTTTATGGATAATTCGAGTAGCCTTAACAAAAATTCAGTCGGAACAGGCGGGCTAGTTTTTCAAGCTATGGGACAACTATCGCCAATAGGCATCTTTGGTGGGTCAATATTAGGAGCCGCCGCATTTGCTCTGGGAGCCACGCCCCTTTCTTTTATAATCGGTCTCCTTGCATCACTTCTTGCGGGGAATTCCATATATCAGTATTCAAAGAAAATGGCAAGTGCACGTGGTTATTATGGTTATATAGGGGATGGTCTTGGCATGAGCGCAGGATCACTTGCAGCATTTCTCTACATATTATATGAATTTGCGAATCTGCTTTTTATACTTAGCTATTATGTTCTCACCTTTTCCCCTACATTGGGATTTGTAAGTGGTTTATCCATTCCGGACTATTACAGCTATCTATATATAATACTGATCTCAATACCAGCTTTTTACGTGGTTTACAGGGGAATAAAACTTTCTTATAAATCTCAGATAGTTGCAAATATGATACAGATTATTTTCGTGATTACAATATCCATCGCTATAATCGTCTTTTCACCTAAAATAGGCTTATTGCCATTTACAGCGTATCATGTAGGTATCAAGGGTGTGTTTTTAGGTTTCATAACCGGGAGCTACCTTTCATTTGCAGGGTTCGGGTCAATAGTCCCGCTTGGTGAGGAAGCGAGAGCCGGAAGAAAATCCATAGGCAAGGCAGTTCTGTATATAATTCTCATTATGGGTGCTATTTACCTGTTAGGTTCTTACGCAATGGTAGCAGGCTGGGGAATTAATGCTATGGCTTCATTCAGCAACAGTATTTATCCTGGATTTATTATAGTGGGCAAATTCGGGCATCTCCCTACTGATATATTTTTTATTCTCAATTTTTTCGTTGTATACCCGCTCTTTGTTACCATGGGAACTGCACTATCAAGAAATCTCTACGCTATGGCAAAAGATAACATGCTTCCACATGGGCTTTCTGCAATACATAATACTAACCGGTCTCCACATGTAGCCCTGGGATACATTCTTGTAATATTCACTGGGCTTTCACTGGTTTCGTCCATTATATTTTTCTATGCCGAGAAAGGATTCTTCAACGGGTTTTTTGACGATTTCCTGTTCTTCGCTGCAGTAAGTACAATCACCACGCTTGTAATACATGTAATGGTCAATTTTTCACTTTACTCTAAATTCAGGAAAGAAAGGGAATACAGCGCAGTGAAAGTATCAACACATGTACTTCTACCAACAATATCAACCATAATAATAGTACTGGCCATATATTATTCTGTGGTTTCACTGACTTTCCCAATTGCCTATGGACCAATAATAATTCTGACATACGGCATAATAGCACTTGCCTACATATTTATAAAGAAAAAGGATATTTTAAAAATACACATAAAGGAGGATTTATATGAATAAGGAAAAAATAAGGGAATTATTTTATAATCTGGATAATGTCAACCATCTTGCAGCCTGCTCTAAATCACCTATGCTTAAGACTGTTAAGTCCAGCATGGAAAATTATATGAAAGATGTAATAGAGTTGGGGAACCCGTGGAATTTATGGACTGAAAAAGTGGAGAAAGCCCGCGAACTCTTTGCACAGCTCATCCACGCAGATAAAAAAGACATCGCTGCACTGTATTCCGTATCATCGGCGTTGAATTCAATTATGAGTTCCATGGAATTCTCAAACCGCAATGAAATTGTAACTTCAGACATGGAATTCCCAACAACGAATTTTGCGTTGTATGGATATTCGAAATTCGGCGCTAAAATAAAAACCATAAAGAGCAGTGGCAATACAATTGACATAGATAATTATAATGGCGCTATTAATAAAAATACATTGATGACAACGGCCATACACGTATCATCCCTTAACGGGTTCAGGCAGGATGTAGGAAAAATAGCCAGCATTGCACATGAGAATGGCTCATATATCTATGTGGACGATTATCAATCTCTTGGTGGTGTAAATATAGATGTCAAAAAATCAAAGATAGATTTTCTTGCATCCGGGAACCTCAAATGGCTTCTCGGTGTATCCGGTGTTGCATTTCTCTATGTCAATCCGGAGATAGTTGAAACGTTGAAACCTGCAAACATTGGATGGTTTTCCCAGAAAAATCCATTTGAGTTTGGTGCTGAATCCTTGAATTATGCTGAAGGAGCGAGGAGATTTGAAAATGGAACATGGGCAATTCCTTCCATATATGCATCAATTGAAGGGATGAAAGCAATACTTGATTATTATGATTACATAGAAAAAGAAGACAGGAAGTTGTTTCAGCATGCAATTGATTCGCTGGAGAGGAATGGAATACCAACTATAACACCGGATGAAGCTGCAAATATAATAGCCATACCGATGAAAAATCCCGGCGATGCAGAAGCAATGTTAAAGAAAAAATACAAAATTATAACATCTGCAAGGGGGGATTCGCTCAGGATCGCACCTCACTTTTATAACACAGAGGAAGAGATAAGTGAAGCCATAGAAAAAATAAAATTCCAGTTTTTTAAATGATTGCATTTTTATATGCAATTAGTTTTTAATATAGTTATACAGACAAGTTGCATGCCAGCCCATGAAAGCGAATTGGATCTTAAAAACAACTAAAATTATGCATAAAAAATTTTAACAGCCAGAATCTGTTTTACAAGAAATTGATTATATGTTCAGACAGGGGAGTGGCTATATCAATGGCAACATCGTTTCTATTTATTTCAGCTATAGACGTGTTAAAAAGTATCTGCATGTATTCAATTGTTCGAATTTTCGGGATAAATTGTGTAATGACAAGATGTTTTTTCTCTATCTGAAAATAAGTGGTATCAATGTATATTCCACGTGACCCGGCCTTTTCCATTACCTTTCCCAGAATAGGATTATTTATTGTAATCCAGTAAAAATTCCCATCCCCGGGAATTTTCTCTATGCCAGGAAGCAATTCTAAGGGTTTCTCAGATATAACTGCCATCCTGAATTGCTTTTTATCAATATAATCTGTTACGAGCCTGCCTATTGATCCTGATGATTCCAGATTATCCATTAATTTTCTATCATCATGCGCATCCCTGTGTATTCTGAATCTAATTACACTTAAAGGGCGTATTTTAGAGAAATTAAGTAAAGTTGCCAGGGCACCGCTGGAAGGGTGAATCGATACATCAGCTACCAGTTTACTTCCAGAAGTTACCGGAATAAAGGCATCGGTAACATTTTTTGAATACCTGTGCATATAGGAAAAAACTATATTCAACATGCCGTCGGATAAGTATGGACGGTGCATCATAACAGTAGGGATTGAATTTAAACTGGAAATGAATTCAAAAATTATGGGGAATTTCAATTTTTCCGTTATTGAGAAATAATTATCTATTTGCTGGAAAGCATCCGGATTAGGAACAAGCATGTGTTCAAAGGATTTATCTACAAATGTTTTTATGTATACATCATCTCCTTCTTTCCTGAAGAACAGTGTATAATCCTTGCCAAGGAGCTTAAGGTTCTGTGTCATAAACGAGTCAATATTTAGCTTAATGTGGCATTCCATATCATTTATACCGGTGGTTTCTGAAATCAACATAATAAAGTATTATATAATTCTATAAAAATATTTCATATGAACTTGACTTTACAACTATTTAAAATATTTTTCCTGAAAATAATTGAAATTACAGTGTTGTAACAATATTATTATGTGGGTACACTAATAATTCATATATTTTATTTCTATTTTATTCTATATTTCAGGTATTTCTAATGATTATTACAATGCAAATATTTATTAATGTGGGTACACTATATTATTGATGGTATATTACACATTCAAACGATCGGGGAAGAACAGGTATCTGGTGCTGAGGTGGAAGAAAAGGATAAATGGCGTGCCTACAATAGTTAAGGAGATCAGCGTTGGCACAGCTGAGAACCTTGCAAAGATGCTTGAGGACAGCATGGAAAATATTATGCTGAAAAGCTACAGTGCAGGTTCTGCACTTGCTTCACTTTATATGGATAAGGCACTGGGCTTAAGGGATATTGTTAACAATGCAATGGGCCATAAGGGAAATGGAATGTCCCCTGGAGATTATTTGCTGTTATTTATTATGAACAGGCTATCAGAACCATGCTCCAAGAATAGTATAGGGAAATGGATGAAAAGGAATTATGCATCCATAATATTCCCTGAAGCATCCTCACAGGATTTCTGGAATATAATGGACAGGTTTGCTGATAAGAATATAAAGAATATAATGGATAGGGTAAGGGATAGAATTATGGAAATGGGGTATAATACAGGAGATATATTCTTTGATGCATCCAATATGTACACATTCATGGAGGAGAACAGCATAGCCAAGAAGGGGCATAATAAGAAGCACAGGTATGATTTAAATCAGGTATCATACTATATAGCTTCAACATACGACTACATACCACTGTATGGAGAAGCCTACCCTGGCAATATTCATGATTCCAGAACATTTGAAAATATTGTAAAGAATATACCTGAAGATTCAACGCTTATATTTGACAGGGGCTACAATTCAAAGGATAATATTGATATGATTTCTAACAGAAGGTACATAGGTGCATTGAAACAATCAGACAACCATAGCATAATGGAGATCAATGTAAAGGAAGATTCGTATATTGAATTAATAAGGAATGTTTACGGGAAAGACCATAGAATTATACTGTACCATTCAAAATCACTGGAAACAAGAAAGAAAAACAAGTTTATGAAGCATCTGGCAAAGGTAATGGTGAAAGCAAAGAAGATTATTGATTCAGGTGATTCAGATTCCATGGAGAAAGCAAGAATATACCTGGAATCAGAGCACCTGAATGAAACAATACTATTGCCATCACTGGAGATTGACGGTGAAAGGATGGAATACCGTATATCAATGATGGGAAAGAATGCAATATTCACAAATATTATAGATAAGGATGCAGAAAGCATAGTAGAATTGTATAAAAAGAGGGCAAGGGTAGAGCACTGCTTCAGGACAATAAATGCAAAGGGCATTGCATTTCCACTAAACCACTGGACACCACAGAAGATAAAGGTGCATATGTTCTTCTCATTGATGGCATACTTGTTTTTAGCATTAATTTATAATGAAATACATAGGAATAGCAAAACAGCTTCATTAATATCTACTATTGATTACCTAAAAGATATCAATATCAATTATGCCATTAAGGGGAAGATAGTAACAACTAAAATAGAATGCAAATCGGATATTGCAGTGCTGATAAAGGATACTATGGAATTTGAAAAACTGGCAAAGTATTAGTGCACCCACAGAAGATTATTTAGAGAATATTGAAAAAGCTTAGTCTATGGCAAATAAAAATTATATGGATGTAAAGTCAAGATGAAATTATATAATACATCACATAATTATATCAATACAATTATGAAATTATTAATTTTAGTAGTTTTAGAAATCATATGTATAATTATCTTTAACTCCGTTATTTGCCCTTTCCAGTTCCAATTGTTTTAATTCCTTCCGCTTTATTTTGCCACTGATAGTTTTAGGCAATTCATCTGTGAATTCTATTACTCTCGGGCACTTGTAGGCTGGAAGAAGAGTTTTTACTGTACTATGTATAGATTTCGCTGTTTCTTCACTTTTTACATATCCATCTTTTAATATTACAAAGGCTTTGATCTTTTCGTATTTCATAGAATCTGGAATACCGATTACAGCAGACTCTAGAACAGCCTCATTTTTTATTATTGCACTTTCCACTTCAAATGGGCCTACCCTGTAATCGGACGTTTTGATCACATCATCTGTCCTGCTAATAAAGTAGAAATATCCATTATCGTCAAAATATGCCTTGTCACCTGTTAAATAATAGCCATTCACGAAAACCGATGCATCCTTTTCCCTGTCCGAATATCCAAGGAAAAGGCCATATGTTCCCGAGTAATCGCCCACAGCTATATTTCCTATGTTTAACGGGTGGGTTATCAAATTCATATCATCATCCACAAGCACTAGGTTGTAAGATTTTAAAGGTTTTCCCATTGAACCCGGTACCGGTTCTTCTCCTGCCAGGTTGGCAACCATAGCTGTTGATTCACTCTGCCCGTAAAAATCCCTTATTACAGTTCCATAGCGTTCTTTCCACTTGTTTATTACTTCGCCATTGAGTGGCTCACCCGCACTCACGGTTTCCTTTAAATGCTTCAGTTCAATATTTAAATTTTTTAATGAGATGAACTGCCTCCATGCAGTAGGCGGTGCACAGAATGTGTTAACCTTATATCTGTCTATCAATTCCAGATACCTGGAAGAATTCAACCTGCCCCTGTAATCTATGGAAAGTACAGTGGCACCTGCACACAGTGGCGCAAAAAAAGAACTCCATGCGAATTTTGCCCATCCGGGAGAACTGAGATTGTTGTGAATATACTCTGGCCTTATTCCTATTGCAGTAACGGTGCTTAACTGGCCTATGGGGTATAAAATCGAGCTATGCCTTACTGCCTTTGGCATGCCTGTAGTACCTGAGGTAAAATACTTAATGAATAAATCATCCTTTCCAAGTTCCGCGGGTTCAGCATTTATCTCCATTTTGTATATTTCATCAAAGCTTATCCAGCCCTCCCTATTTCCTATTACCAGTTTTAAAGCTTCTGTGTTAAGTACATGTTCCAATTTTTCAGCGCTTGCCTCATCTGATATTATTACATCCGGGCTATCCTGGGAAAACCTGTAATTCAGCTCATACTCGGTTAAATTCGCTGCCGTCGGGATAACAATGAAGCCGGCTTTCAGTGCCCCCATCATTACAACCCACTGTTCAGGGATAGAGCCTGCCATAATGTATACACTTGAACCCTTATTTATGCCCTCTGCCCTGAGAAAATTAATAAACTGGTTATAGCTTTCATATAGTTTTCTGTATGATATTCTTCTCTCCTCGCCTGTGCCCTCATTAATATATATTATTGCATCTTTATCATTTCCGGCAAATAATTTTTCAAAAATTTCCGATACCCAGTTAAATGGTTCGTTAATTTTCAGGGATTTTAATTCTCCCAGCATTGTATTCCTCCCTTTTGAATTGGAAAAAATAAATTTCTTATAAAAATCAATAAACTCCATAAATATGTAACATGCAAAAAAATATAAATTTTATTATTGTTGTGAATAATATCAATATTTGCTTATTCGTCTGTCACCCCGCCTGTTGACTGGTATTCTTTTAATTTGTCCGTATGGTACCCTGTATTTATGGCTATAAAATAGATTGTAAGGCTCATTATGGCCATTATTATATAGTCATAGGGGAATGGTATTGCATTGATGCCAAGGGAACCATAATATGACATTATTCCCAGTATAATACTGTAAACTACAATCCAGATTGAAGCCCTTATGTGTATGGATGCGGTTCTTCCAGACATCCTGTAAAGCAGATAGGGAGTCACTAAAATGGTAGCTGAAAAGAGCGCAAAATACTCTTCAAATGGCAATAATGAGAGGGCATAAATAATCCCTATAAATATGAAAATTACCCAGTATATAGCAGAAAATAGGGATGCTGATCTCATGTTAATATGGAAAGTCTCCCTCCCATAACGGCTAAGCAGGAATATTGGCAGCCCGCCATCGACTATTAATAAAAGAAGTGCCACCGTGCTCCATCCTGAAAAATAGACAAGCATTGAGGCTATTACGAATGCCAGAGGTGCCATAACTGTAAGGAAGGGAGTTTTAAATGGCCTTTCCATTTCCGGTGCCGTTTTTCTTAACGAGGTGTTGGTAATTCCGGCAGCCAGATAGGCAAAAACTGTAAATGACGAATTAATTCCCACAAGGGCGTACCAGCTTGGGAAAGGAAGTAAAAACATGGCCCCTATTATGAAAGTTACAACCAGCGAAATCCATGGAGTCCTGAATCTTGGATGGATCTTCCCGAAAAATGCCGGGATATAATTCATTTTTGCCATTCCATATAATGACCTGGCTGAAGATCCAACATATACTCCAAGAGTGGAAGCCGATGATACAACAGCTACTATAATAAGGAATATGGAAAATCCTATAAGAAGGGTCTCATCGGTAGAATGGAAAGCATAGAAGAACGGGTTTGCAGACCATGTTGATGACAATAAGCCGCTCCAATCGCCTACAGGAACGCCTGCTGCTTTCCAGTTTACTGCACCGATAAATACAATCTGCAGCATAATATATGTCGCCATAGCAGCCAGCATGGCACTTATCATGCCAAGTGGAACAGACCTTTTTGGATTTTTGGTCTCCCCTGCATAGTCAAGCCCCTGCCTGAAACCTTCATAGGAGAATATAACTCCGGCTGGAACCATGGCAGCGAATACTGAGGATGGGCCATATGGAAGAAAGCCATGGGACAGTGCAAAAAAGTTCCTTGCATGGAATATGAATGCAAATACAAATATTATTGTCAGAATAATAGCAGCCATTTTAAACCATGTCATTACAGCATTAGATTTCCCAAAGACGTTGACACCAGCATACTGAACTATAATAAATAATCCCAGAAGTGCCAGGGCAACTATTACGCCGAGTGGAGTTAGCAGGGCAACAGATGAGTTATAAATTCCCGGAACATAACTGCTGATAAATCCTGTAAGCGCAGCTGCTTCAACCGGTGGAGTAGCTATGGCACCGATCATATATGCCCAGCCAAGGTAGAAATTGCTCACAGGGCCATGGGAGAATTCGTTGAACCTTACCAGTGAACCGCTGTAAGGGAATAAAGTCCCCAGCTCACTGAATACAAGTGCCAGAATTATAAAGAATACTCCGGCTACAACCCATGTTAGTATTGATGCCGGGCCGGCATATGCAGGGCCAGCAAGAACTCCAAGCAGCCATCCGGATCCGACCATTCCACTGAAACTGATAAGAAATATGTCCACAGAGGATAGGGATTTCTTTAATTTTACTGAACTATTTCCGTTATTCGTTATTTTATCACACCTTTTCGGATATTAAATCATGGATATATAAATATGTTGCTTCCCTTCATGGACATTTTGTACATATTTATCAATGAAACCGGCATTTATCAACTCATTTTATAACCAGCAAGCATGGATTCTAAACCGTCATGCCCCTTTGTCAAAATTTCTCTATCTCCTTCAAGAACCAGTTCTGCAGGGCGTGATAGGAGATTGTAGTTAGATGCCATGGAAGCCACATAGGCTCCTGCATCTGCAATGACCACGATATCTCCAACAGCTGGTTCAGGGATACTTATATCCTTTGCAATATAATCGGTGTTTTCACATACCTGCCCCACTATATCAAATCTGGAAGAGGATGTGTTCTCCCCATGCCCGGATAATAATATGCCATGGCGTGCCCCATAAAGTGGAATCCTGATAAGTGTATTCATGCTTGCGTCTATTCCGATTAATTCCCTATCTGAATGTTTTATGGATGTCACTTTAGAAAGCAATATTGCCGAATCAGCAACTATATACCTCCCCGGTTCAATTATCAAACGCGAATCTTTAAAATACCCCCGGTTATTTGAGGCCCTAAAATTATCTGATATGTAACCTGCCGTTTTACCAATATCCAGTGCATGCTCATCTGATGTATATGGAACCCCGAAACCCCCTCCTATGTCAATGAAATCAAAGTCGATCCCTGTCCTGTCTGAAATTGTTTCCGCGATTTTAAAGAATAATCCACTAGATTCATTGAAAAATTCCGGTTCAAGTACATTGGAGCCTGTCATCATATGAATACCAAAGTGTTTCACTCCTGCCTTTATTGCCGCAGAATAAGCTGATATTGCATCATCTACGGATATACCGAATTTAACGTTTTTGCCACCTGTTGTAATTCCAGGGAATTCACCCTTTCCTATTCCTGGATTAATCCTGAATGATACGGTTTCAGGAAGACTTCCCTTTAACAGACCCATCTGCCCTTCATGGTCAAAATTTATTGCTACTCCTTCCTCCTTTATCGTTCTCAGTTCCGTGCCTGAAAGGTTGTTAGGTGTCGCAATAATATCACGGCTTCCCAGTCCACACATTATTGCCAGCTTCACTTCATTATAATTTGCCGCATCTATGCCAGTGCCTTCTTTGATTATCTGTGAAACTATGTATGGATTATAATTGGATTTTACTGCAAAATGAACTTTTATGTTAATACCATTGAAAGCATCCCTGATCCTGCGTATATTTTCCCTTACCCTTGCCATATTGTAGACAATAACAGGTGTCCCGTAGGCATCAGATATATTCTTTATGCTTTTTCCAGCAAATTCTGATACATCTGGAGACAATCCAGGATATAATTTTTTTATATTAACCATTATTTATGAAATGCATACAGGTTTTTAAGGTTATTTTATCAGGCATATGCACGCCAACTGGAAAGCTGGAACTGCTTATTTCCCGGTTAACTCATAGTGGGCCCATTCAACCGGCCATCAGCATTACTATTATAGCCACGATAAATAACTATTCAGGTAAATTTTTTTCTGATAAGCCATAAATACACTTCCATAATTTCCTGTGCGATTTATACGTTTGAATATGTATTTTTTGTTTCTTAAACGTTTAGTAGAGAATTATATAGGTGTGAATAATCACTCTCTATGGCAGAAAAGATGCTTATAATAACTCGAGTTTTGCGATTTAACTATTAATTGCACCTCCATAAATATTTCTTGTTGACCTGTATGGCTCTTCAATTGACTTCAGTATAGCATCCAGGAATGATCTCCCTTTATTCTCTATTGCTTTGAACAGATCTGTTAAAATGCTTATAGCCACTTGCTTATGCCTGGGTTCAGGTGTTCCTTTCCTGATTTTTAAATGGTTCCCCATGGAATTGATTGCAGAGATTTCGAGAAGCAGCTCACCCAGAAGGCTCATCTTCGCCGTACCAAGCAAAGTGGCATGTTTCCTCTGATAGAGATGCTTTAGCCCGTCCTGCTTTAATTCCTCATGGAATACTTCTATGTCCCATCTTCTCAGGTATTTCCCTATTATTGTTTTAACTTTCCAGTCTGTCCTGTTCGTAACAAAGAACTTTAAAGAGTTTATTCTCCTTGATACTATTACTTTTACAATACCTGCATTTTTCATTCTGGTGGTTATTGCCTTCATGAAATATGTTTTTCCATTTACTGTGTATGATTTCATAGATTTCAGATCAAGTGTATTTGCATAATCCCTCAGCCTGATCCATTTCCCATCAATGCATACTGTCCTGTTTGACTTTGCTTCACTTACGTAATCTTTTCCCATACTTTCAAGGAATTTTACCAGTTTTGATGAAAAGTACCAGGAATCAAATACAACTGTACTAAACCTCAATCCTGCACCCATAGCTTTTTTTATTGTATTTATCTGCAGGTCTATCTTCGAATCATCTGTTTTAAGTTCCATGGATAATGGGAATATCCCTTCATTGCCTGATATTACAGAGGTAGTGTATTGCATACCATATACAGTTTTTCCCTGTGAATGGTCGTAGATCCACTGTGCTCCATCTATATGCTTTCCATTCCTCTGGAGTATTGTGTCATCCAGGGAGAGAACAGGACCAGAACAATTCCTGTTGATTAAGGAACATGATATATTGAATATGCCATCAGCAGGTATATTCCTTAAAAACCTGTTAAGGTTTGACTGGTTTGTATGTTCTACAAATATTCCATTTAAATGTGCTGATGACCTTGTTGAAGATGCTATTCCAGAGACTATGTACCTGCAGAATTGCCTGAACTGCCTCCTGCCAAATAATGGCCTGAATTCTAAAAGGAGTCTATTCAATACATCAGGTGAATCTACAACAGGTATATCGATCATAATATTAAATAGTGAAAATATAGATAAAATTTACCAAAACGCAAAACTCGAGTTATAATAATCATATCTGGCGAGAAAGACAAGACGAAGGCAATGATAGGCCTTAACCTGGCAAATCACCTTAATGATGAGACAAGGGTAATACTATTCGGAGAGAGCGAAAAGCTTGCTGCATCAGGGGATGCTGACGTTACTGGATTGATCAAAAAACTTCAGGAAAAGGGAGTTATACCCATTGCATGCAGTGGTTATGCAGAAAATAATTAAATAGATGGTATCCTGAAAGAAATGAAACTGGAAATTAAACCAATATCCTCAGTAATAGCAGATTACGTTAAAAATGGATATACGCCAATTACTTTTTAAATTAAATATCTATTGAAAAAATTTTTTTTCTTGATTTTTGCCCTGAAATTAGTTTTATTTTATAAAATTCAACATTATAATATGTTGCCAGCTGTTTCATGATATCATAGTTGGCCTTATTATTCTCCCTCGGGGCAGATGTATATATTTTTAATCTGTCGCCTTCAGACTCTATTCTATGTTTTCCGTTTACAACTATCACGTGAATTATCAATCAATAGAAATCATTTAATTATTTATAACATTAACTTTGCCTGAATATATTCAACATAATAGCCAAAGATTAATATAAATACCAATTTCCCCTGTATGTGTAGTGCAATATCTTTAGGTTACAGTGATTTAATTGATAGTTTCCGTGGCGGGAATCTCGATGGCGTTTATCTGGTAGTCGCAACCGTCATGTCATATACCGGCATAATCAGGGCAGTGGACAGCGATTCAATAATAATGGATATCCCGCTCAAGTTTTACGCCGGGGACAACGTAATGTATACTCCCGTAATAATTGGAAGGGACGAAGTTCTTGAAATAAAGGAAGTACCTATCAGCGGATACATAAAAATAAAAACAAAAAATGATGGAGAATTCGCAGGAGAAATTGAAACTGCCTTTTCAAACAGAATGGTGATTGACTCCAATGGGAAAAATATAATAGTGTACTACCAGGATTTTGTAAATATAGAATAAATCTTATTTGGCGGCCTTCTTAACTCCATACCTCTTATTTTTTGATGATGTGGTTGCCCTCGCCAGTTTCAGGCTTTTTCTGGCTTTTCTCCAGTCAGAGGCAAATGTATTTTTCAATCTTGAGGTTTTTAGCAATCCCGATAGAATAATCCCGGTTTCCCTGTTCCTGTTAAGGCTTGACCTTGTAAAATTTTCAGACCCTATGAAAATCTTTTTGCCCGCGATCATTTTCGCATGCATATATAATTTATTTGCAGGCATATATTTAACCTTAACTCCGTGTTTTTTAAGCTGCTTTATATCGTCTATATCTGTGGAAGATATGGAACTGGGAACGATGAGTTTTACTTTCCTCCCCTTATCCATTAAAACTTTTAGAATTTCTTTGTCATCACCCATTTCTTCCGTTTCTATCAATAACTTTCTTTCCCTTGAAATAAAATCGCCCAGGGCTTTCTCTGACCCGGGTGAAACAATCAGGTATTTTCTGGGCATCTCGCCTGCGGCTTTATTCTCGAAATCAGCAAGAAAAATTGTTTTAAGGGATTTTATAATTTTTTTATCAGAGGTAATTGTAAAATATTCCCTGTTGGATGAGAATGCTGCTTCAGTAAAATTAGGTGTTCCCACTTCAGCCTGCCTTTCGGATACCATATATTTTGCATGGTCAAAAACATTAGGCTTTTCAAATCTTTCAGGGGCAACTTTTACTTTAGCACCGGTTTTTCTCAGGTTATCTATCTCTGCGTGTGTGCCATCGCTTCCGTTAATACCATACGGTCTGCCATCAACCATTAAACGTGTATCAACCTTCCTTTTTACAGCATCAGAAATTGCTTTAAGGATTTCAGGCTCATCAAGCAGGTATGAATTAATATAAACGAACCGCCTGGCTTTTTTTATTAAATTTACAAGTGGCTTTACACCATCGTCTGGTTCAACATATACCTTGTATGACATATGTCATCATTGAAAATCCCCTTTATTAATATTTGCCTTAAAACAGTGTAAAGATATGGATAATGCAATGTTTTTTCCATGTTATGTATAGAATATTTTACATGGTTTTTATTTGTGCATATACATTATGAAAGATAGTGTGCAATATAAGCCACTTATTTGTGCCTAAGATATTTATTACAATAACCCGGTTCGCCTCTAATGTTTCTTTTTCCTGCAATAAGTCTATAATAACATAAGTATATGTATGATAATGGAAACAGCTAGAATTATTGACGAGTATGATAAATACCGTAATAGCACATTGAATTTGCAGGCATCTGAAAATGTCCTGAGCCCTGATGCCAGAAAGGCTTTGTCCTCCGACATGGCTTCCAGATATTCACTCAGTATTGGAGACTACAACGCCTATGGTGGAACGGTATACTTCGACCGCATACTTGACCTACTTAAAGATAATACCTGCAGGCTGTTCGACAGCAAATACTGTGATCCAAGGCCCTTGAGCGGGCACGTGGCAGCAGAAATGTCGTTATTGTCTGTACTTGGAAAGAATAAAAATGTTATGGCAATTTCAGAAGAAGATGGTGGATACCCGGGATACTCCGGGGGACATCTTGACCGTGTTCTTGGCTATAAATTCTATGAAGCTCCATATTCCAACTTTGAACTGGAGTATGACCTTGTGGAAGAAAAAATAAAGGCAAACAATATAGGAACTATAATACTTGGCCAATCCATGTTTATAAAGCCATACGACATGAAAAGAATCAGTGAAATATGTGAAAAACATGGAACAAAAATCCTGTATGATGCATCACACGTTATGGGACTGCTTGCTGGAAAAGCATTCCAGCCAGATGCATTGAAATATTCAAATATAGTTTACGGATCTACACATAAAACATTTTTCGGGCCACAGGGAGGAATAATACTTACAGATGAAGAAGACATCTATAATCAAATCGAAGACAATGCAATATTCAATACAATGGACAATATTAACCTGTCCAGAATCGCATCGTTATCTATAGCAGTGGAAGAAATGCTTAAGTTTGGAAAAGTATACGCCGGAAGTGTTGTAAAAAATACTGCAAATCTCTCCCATAGCCTCATTGAAAATGGATTCGGGCTTTTGCCAGGTTCGGAGAACAGTGAAACACACCAGATTTTAATTGACCCTGAATATTTAAAAGGCAAGGGTTTCGACTATCACTCGTTTTCAACGCAACTTGAGAAAAACAGGATTATAATTGACCGGTTCGGAAGGATAGGAACCCAGGAAATTACAAGGTGGGGAATATCAGATATGGAATCGCTTTCGGATATAATTACAGGTATATGCAATAAATTAAATAGGGCTGTAGAGATTAATGATATGATAGGCGCAAAAGCGCTTAAATTCTGGTGATATAATGAATGTTGGAGAAATCATGAAAAAGGATCCTATTACTATTGACAGCAATGCAAAAATTTCAGAAGCAATATCTAAAATGAGGGAGAACGATATACAGCAGCTTCCGGTTCTTTCAGAGGAAAAATACATAGGCATGCTTACCTATAAAAATATTTTAAGAAGGGGAAGTGTAAGGACAAACTCAAAAGCTTATAATTTCTCTATAATTGCACCCAGAATCAACGAAAACTCAAATGTAATGGAAGCAGTTAAATTATTAGTGGAAAGTGGGCTAAATTCAATACCTGTATTCCAGAAAGAGAAACTCGTGGGCATAGTTACCAGACTGGACATAATCAGGAATCTTTCAGATATTTATCCAGATGCAGCAAGAACCAAAAATTATGAAATAATGACAGCAGATGTTGTAACTGTAGATGCAAACGATGAAATCGAAGCTTCCTCACAGAAGATCAGGACACTGGACGAATTCGAAATCCCTGTTACCAACAATGGAAAACTTGCAGGCATTTTAAGACTGAAGGATATAATTAACAACATATTAATGGATAAGCAAAAAATAAGCTACGGGCAGTATACTTCTGGCAAATCAAAGGTAGAGATAGTTGCCTCCTCACTTATGGACAATCCTATCAACAGCACAGAGGATAACACTATTGTAGACACGGCCACCCTGATGGTGAAAAATCATCTTCACATAATTCCTATAACCGGGAAAGATTCAAAATTAACCGGTGTAGTAGGTATCACAGATATACTGAACTCGCTGGAAACCGGCACCGAAGAAGGATTTTACATTGAGATTTCCGGACTAGAGGAACAGGACAGGGACCTTTATGATATCACCTACTTTATGGCAGATAAATTTATAACCAATATATCAAGGATTATCGGGAACAATGGAAAGTTGCTTTTCAATATAAGGAAATATAAAACAGAGGGAAAGGGGAAATATTCTATCAGGACAAAACTTATTACCCCTAAATTTAGCATGGAAGACGATGGTTCAGGATATAACTATGGCAAGTGCATAAGAGATGTTCTAAACAATTATGAAACCAGGTTAAAAAATAAATAACCATATAGCCATATTTGGCCGCACCGGAAATATTAATTTTTCCCGGTGTTATGTAATTTACATTAAAATTTATTAAACTAAATATTTATGAAATAAAAATATATCAGAAAATCTCCATTAATTTTTCAATCTTTCAACCAGGTCATGGTTTATGTTAAGGTATTCCATCCCCTTCTTTATGCCCCTGCTTATTTCCTGTATATTTATTTTTGCTAGTTTTCCCTCTATCTCTTCCATGTGGTTTAATCCGATAAATGGAACTACCATTTCTATAACCCTTGAAGAGTAACCGGAACCGGCAAATATTGCCTGGATTTTCTCCATGATATTTTCCAGGTTATTGTAAATATATTCCTTTGCACCGGGATTTGCAGCTGCCAGCATATAATACCTCAACGAGTCCTGTGCCTTTATTTTCCTCTCAGATATAGCCTTCTCCACGGCATTGAAATTATTGTCTCCGGTAAGCATAGCCATTGCCTGTATTGTTTTAACCTTATCTTCATCCTGTTTAAACTTTGAAAGCATATCAAGCATTTTTTCTGAATCGTTGTGCACTATGGCATATGATGTGAGAACAGCAAGGCGCATATCCGGATCTACCTGTTCCAGTGATCCGGCAAATTTTGAGAGCTCTTCCGCATATCCCCTGTTTATTGTAGCAAATCTGTTTGCAACTATGCCCCTTGCAAGGGAAATGTTGATATTTTCTGATTTTTGCTTATCTCCAAGAATTTTAAGTTTATCAGCAAGATATTCCATATTTGTCCCGAGTATTTCTGAATTTTTGGGGTCAATAAGATATAATGAGAACAGCTCATTGGATATCTCCCTGATTATTAATGAATCATTCAATTCCATAAACTTATTTATTCTGGAAAGGTACTCCTGTAAAGTCAATTTTCCCGCCATCAGGAATGCATGCGAATCATTTAACAGCCCGAATATGTCTTTATTATCCAGTATGGCTATATTTTTGATTATATTTTCATACAGTGAATCAGAATAAAGGACACGGTAGAACCCAGTTTCACTGTCATTGAGTTTTATGAATCCCTGCAAATCAATTTCCATAGACTCCGAATCGAAAAGTATGCTCTTTACCTCTCCTGCATATTTGGCCGTTAGCGGTATCTTCCACTGGACATTTTGCTTTTTGCCATTTAACAGGAACCTGTATTGTGTAAGCTTTATCTTTCCACCCTCTTCCTTTGCCTCAATGATAGGATATCCCACATTCTGTATGAAAGATTCCATTACCTTCCTGACAGGGCGGTCAGAAACCTTGGCTATAAATTCCCACAGGTCTGACCCTGATGCATTTTTATACTTAAAATTTTCAAGATAAAGATGAAGCCCCTTTTTAAACACATCGTCGGTAACAAAGGCATTTATCATTCTTAATATGCTACCGCCTTTGCCATAGCTGATCTCATCAAAAATCTGTGAAATATCGTCCGGATGTTTTACCTCAACCTCAATAGGATGGGAATTAACCAGTGAATCCCCTTCCAGGGCTCCTGCAGTTTCGCTCACAAGGAAATCAGCAAACATGTCATAATCCACTTCAAGCTTATTCATTGCTTTATATGACATAAAGGTAGCAAAACTTTCATTTAGCCAGAGATCATCCCACCAGTTCATAGTAACAAGGTCGCCGAACCACTGGTGTGCAAGTTCATGTGCTATTACTTCTCCCACAGCTTTTTTGACAGAAGATCCTGTGGATGAAGAAATATTAAGGTATATTTCCCTGAATGTTATGGCACCCCAGTTTTCCATCGCACCTGCGGCAAATTCCGGTACTGATATGAGGTGTTCCTTTGGCAACGGATAATCTATCCCAAAATAATCCTGGTAGAATTCTATAGCTTTCTTTCCAATTTCCAGAGGGTAATTAGATTCTGTTAAATGGCCTTTCTGTGCAGCAAGAATTAATTTTTTGTTTCCGTTAAATTCCAGAGAACGCTCATCAAATTTTCCAATGCCCAGATAAAGAAGATATGTTGACATCACCGGAGTCTGCATAAATTTTATAACAGTCTTTCCATCCACATTTTCCTTTGTCTCCACAGGCATATTTGAAATGGCTTCCAGACCCTCATCTACCCTTACTGTAATATCAAAGGCAGCTTTGTATGATGGGTTGTCTATGCACGGGAAGAAACGCCTTGCGCCTGTTGATTCGAACTGGGTGGTGAACATATCGCCTTCCTCTGTGTGTGCCCTGTAGAATCCCTGGAGCTCCTCAGGTATTTCTCCGGAAAAATCGATTTCGGCAATTGAATCTTTTGTGATTATACCGTCAACAACTATCTCCTGGTTTTTTATAAATTCTTTAAAATTTTTAATGCTATTATTTACCTTAATCCTTTTAATTTTCAGATTTACAGAGCTCAGAATTAATTTTTCCTCATTTCCATTGAACTTTATGGTTTCATGGCACGTATACGTATAATTTTTGCTGTTTATGTCAAGATCCAAAATATAATTATAAATCTGCATATGGCTATATCAGATTGTTGCTTATAATTTTTGCCAATAAAAAAATTAATCAATACATTGTAAATTAGAATCCTGGGCACTATTTTAAGATATTACATGATCAAGTTTTCCCGGTTATATATATTGATCATATTATCCGCATGTTTCAGGAAATATGTCATAAAACATGCAACGGGAGTAAAATGGTTATATAATCATTGGGAATTTCCATAAACATGACCAGAATAATACATATAAACAATCAAAACGAAAATTACGCCATTAAGGTATGTGCGGGAATTATTAAAAGTGGCGGAACCGTTGTATTTCCCACAGAAACTGTTTATGGCCTCGGGGCGGATGCATTCAATCCCGGGGCATGCTCAAAAATATTCATTGCAAAAAACAGGCCTGCAGACAACCCGCTGATAGTACATATATCAAACATGAAGATGCTAGACCAGGTGGCATACATTGATGATGGGCTAAGGAAAAAAATGGAGAATATATGGCCATCCCCGCTTACACTGCTCTTGAAAAAGAAAGAGTCTGTACCGGATATTGTCAGTGCTGGCTTAGATACTGTATGTGTCCGTTTCCCGGACAATAAGATAGCGCTGGAGCTTATAGAAGCTTCCGGGCCTATAGCTGCACCCAGTGCCAACATTTCAACAAGGCCAAGCATAGTTGATTCTGAAACTGCAGTGGAAGAACTGGATGGAAGGGTTGACGCAATAATAGACGCAGGAAGGGTAAGGTACGGCGTGGAGTCCACAATCCTTGACTGCACAGCAGAGCCATACAGGCTGCTGAGGGCCGGGGCATTTAGCGTTGAAGATATAGAGTCAATTATAGGAAAAATATATGTAGACCCACTGGCAAAGGGCTATAACCAGTCAGATGTTGCACTTACCCCTGGATTAAAATACCGGCATTATGCCCCATCAAAGAAATTATTTCTTATTGAGAACGAAGAAGAATTCAAAAAATTCATATCATCAGAAATTTCAAAAGATTTTCTGGTTCTGTGCTCTAAAGAAAACGAAAAATACGCTTCCGGAAAATCAATTGTACTGGGTAGCGATATATATGAAATTGCACATAATTTATTCTACGATTTCAGATACCTGGATAATTCAGGGAAACTATATGGTGTTATCCAGGGATTTCCGGAAAGCGGCATCGGGCTCGCAGTTATGAACCGGATAAGGAAAGCAAGTTTTATGATAGTAAAGGATAAAGAAAATATAGATAAAATATATAGGGTAATAAATGAAGCTTGACAATTACAGGTTAAACTGGGAGGTTATCCTGAAAAAGGAGATAGATTTCCTATCAAAAAAATACCCTGACTTGGATATAAAGGGCAGCTATTCCAGTGTAATTGAATTATTAAACGAAAATAAAATCAGATACAGAATTATCATGCATAAGAACGAGCTGGTAGGGTATGCCTATATTATGGACTCTACAGATAAATCAGATAGGCTTTATGCCGATATTGGCTTTACATCCCCTAAAAAAATAACCGAAGACCGGTTAAAGGAAATTTTTGAATGGCTTACAGGAATCGCTTCAAAGGAAAAGAAAAAATTAATGTTAAATCCGATTATTAATGGAAATGAGACAAGTGAAAAGTACCTTATGGACTCAGGATTTAAAACTATTGTAAGAAAGAGAATGGTGATGGACCTCAACGACTATAAATATAATAAACTGGACGAAAAATACGACATTTCAGGAATAGACGATATTAACATGGACTTATATTCCGATGCTGAGTATGAGGCATTCAAGTATACTTCTGATAAATTTCTTTTCAGCAATAAAAGGGAAGACCGGCTGCAGACTGTAGTTAACCTTTTCAAAGGTGAATACGGTGAGATAATTAAGGAGGTTACAGTTATTATAAAAAACAAGGGCAGGATAAGTGGCGCAGTGGTGTCATCACGGCTCGGATTTGACAGGGCCTTCATAGTATCAATTTTTGTCAAGCGTGCGTACAGGAAAACGGGCATGGGAAAATATTTGCTCTTTACTGCATTGAACAGGCTTAAGGCACTGTCATACCATTATGTTTTTCTCTGGGTCAATGCAGAAAATTTCGCGAAGGATTTCTATTTGCACTACGGCTTCAAATATGACGATTACCCTGATGAGGTTATATATTACCTTCCAAACGGAAAATAATTTTTAATTGCCATGGATATATACAAACCCTAACAAAAATTTAAGTCTAACGGTTAAATCAGAGGTACATGGAGTTATTCAATTTTGCATATTTAGCGATATTCTTAATCGCTGTTTCATATATACTCATAAAAAATAGGGAAACATTTCTTATAAAAATACTTGTCTCAATTCCGATAATGGCCGGGCTTGTATATTTTTCCGGTTCATTCTTTGTTCTTCCAGTATACCTTTTTTCTATGATAGTCAGCACGTATCTATACACTGTATTCTTTTACTTCCCATTTGCCGTAGATTTCGTTCTTATCATCCTATCAATCTTTGGCAATTTCGTTCCTGTCAGGTTTGTTTTTGCCTCCATATCAATTTCCATACTCCTTTCAATGTTCCTGGATAAGAATATGAGAAAATATGATGTAACAAATAACGAAAATAAGGGCAAGGATATACAACGGGAAACATCCCGTGATTATTTCCAGATTTCTACAGGTGTCATTACAATTGCAATATTTGCTTTGGATGGAATAAAAGGCAGGATTCTCATACTGCTTGCAATACTTTTAATTTATCTTGGTGGCAATATACTTTATTTAAATAACAGGAACAGGCTGGCAGACCTGGTTTACATGATGGAAAGGAAGGACACGAAGTTGGGGCTTGGATCCATGTATCTTGCAGCCGGATTCCTTTTTGTGCTTTCATTTACCCGATCACTTCAGCTCATATACATCTCAGCATTTTTGATAATGATTGGAGATTCCCTGGCAACTATAATTGGAATGAAAATAAGGAGCAGGAAGCTCTTCTATAATAGAAGAAAGTCCATGGCAGGATTCCTGGGCATGCTTATCCCATCATTTCTGTTTGGCTTATTCTTCTTTGTTTACTTTATTTCAGCATTTTACGCAATCGGCGGGACATTTGCAGAATCCATATCAAACAAAATTGCAGATGACAATATTACGATACCTGTATCTATAGTTATTATACACTTTATAATATCAATGGTATAGATTATAGTGGACTATGTCAAAATATATATACCGTGTTGCGTTGTGGAAATAATGCGAGTGTGGTGTAGCCTGGCAACACGCGAGCTTGCCAAGCTCGTGCCCCGGGTCCAAATCCCGGCACTCGCACTCTACTGAACTCTTAGCATATTTATTAGATTTTTGAATTCAATTATAATGTTTAGCACATTGCCAGTTTTTAAATGAAAATACAATGCCAGAGTACCTGGCAAAAATTTGTTTCTGAATAGCAGGTGGTAGAATTGTTTATATACTCGAATTTATATAATTAAGGGATAAATATGGAATCAAAACCTTTATGCAAAACTACAGAGATAGAAGAAGGAAAAAGCAGGGAGTTTGAAGTTGGAAACAAAAAGATTCTGGTTTCAAATGTTGGCGGAAAATTTTATGCCATAGATGCTTTGTGCTCTCACATGGGAGGCGATCTGGGCAAAGGAAAATCTGAAGGCCACGATGTAATATGCCCAAAACACCATGCAAGGTTCAATGTTCAGACAGGAAAAGTGGATAAAAACATAAATGGCTTTTTCAAGGCTATGACCAGGAAGGAAGCAACTGACCTTAAATCATACGAAGTAAAGGAAAACGATGGAGAACTCTCTGTGGAGCTCTAATTTCTTTATGCCAGCAGATATAGAGCTGCATATATGGTGTATTTAACCAGAATTGTACTGATAATGTCAAAAATAACCATAATACTTCTATAAATTCACAAATTTATACATTATTATATTAAAAAATAATTATGAATACTGAAGGACATGCAAAATTTGGAAATATTAGCAACATTTTTATACAATTCTCTATTGTATAACTATGTTTCCCGAGAAATTTGAATACTATGCCCCAGAAAGCATAGAGGAAGCCACGAAATTTTTGAATGGACACGAAGATGCCAAGGTACTTGCAGGCGGCCAGAGCCTTATACCGCTGTTGAAACTGAGGTTTACATCAATTCCACAGCTGGTGGATATTGGCAGGCTAAAAGGCATGGATAGCATCTCATTCCAGGGAAATACCCTGAGAATAGGCCCCATGGCCAGAACACACTCAATTGCAGAGGATCCCCAGATAAGGAAGAAATTTCCCATACTCAGTGAAGCTGCAGGGCTTATAGCCGACCCGCTTGTGAGAAACATGGGCACTATCGGGGGCGATATATGCCACGGCGACCCTTCAAATGATTTCCCTGCTGTTATGCTGGCCCTTAACGCCAACTTTGAAGTAACATCTGCGAAGGGAAAAAGAACAATAAAGGCACAGGATTTCTTTACGGATACCTTTACCACCGCACTGAACCCTGGAGAAATACTTACAGGAATAACGATAGAGGACAGGAATTCATCAGGCAGATATATGAAATACAAAAAATACGCTGGAGATTTTTCCATCCTTGGCATAGCTGTAGACCTGTCAATAGATTCAGGCAAAATAAAGGAAGCAGGAATAGGGTTGACGAACTGCGGAGCAACAGCATTAAAAGCTACGGAGGCAGAAAAATTCCTGGTAGGGAAGGAAGTTACAGACGACAATATTGCAAAAGCCGGGGATTTGCTCCTGAAAGCTGCTGACTTCATGGATGATGACAATGGAAGTGTAAAATTCAAGGAAAAATTGCTTAAATACCTTTTTACAAAGGCTGTTAAAGGAATAGGAGGTGTACCGAAATGATGGTTAATATAAAAGTAAATGGAGAAGAATACAAAAAGGATGTTGAACCCAGAACCTTGCTTGCCACATTTATAAGGGATGACCTTAAACTCACAGGCACACACATAGGATGCGATACAACAAATTGCGGAGCATGCACGGTGCTTATGGACGGCAGGGCAGTGAAATCATGTACTGTACTGGCTGCACAGGCAGACGGGCATGAGATCGAGACCATAGAAAATGAGAAAGACGCAGACCTTAAGAAAATTAAGGAAAGCTTTGTTGAGGAAAATGGATTACAGTGTGGATTCTGCACACCGGGAATGATAATGACCTCGCTTTACATGCTGAGGAACAATAAAAAACCCGATGATGACTATATAAAGAGCAACCTGGCTGGAAATCTGTGCAGGTGCACTGGCTATGTTTCAATAATAAATTCAATAAAGAAAGCCAGTGAAAAAATAAATACTGAAAAGGTGAGGGTTCCATGACCTATCAGGATAGATTTGTAAACGGGAAAGGGAGATACCTTGATGATATAGACCTTGACGGAATGCTTTACATGTCCCTGGTAAGAAGCCCCTACGCAAGGGCAAAGGTAAAGAAAGTTGAAGGCGGATTAACCTCAAAGGACCTTAAGGCTTACTATGCACTTGCAGAAGGTGACCATAAGGAGCCCGTTCTGGCCATAGATGAGGTAAACTACCAGGGCCAGGCTGTAGCTGCAGTATTCGGGAAAAACAGGTATGAGAGCGAAGATCTGCTTTCCACAGTAAACGTTGAATACGAACCTATGGATGCCATACACAGCATCCATGATGCCAAAAGCAAGCCACCTATGTATAAAGATACAGCAGGCAACGTGCTTTCACAGGAAGATATAGGTGTCAAATTCAATGAAAAGGATATACAGTACGATGTAAAGGTAACAGATACAATACTCCTTGACAGGGTTTCTGCAAATCCAATGGAAACAAGGGGCATAGTTGCAGATTACCGTGATGGCATACTCAATGTATACCTGCCTTCACAATCTATTGTAAGGTCAAAGTCCGGAATAGTGAATTCACTTGGACTTCCACCTGAGAAAGTGAGGGTATTCCTTATAGACAATGGAGGAGCATTCGGTGTAAAAGCCCTATTCTATCCTGAATATATCATAGCATGCTATGCTTCAATGAAGTTTGGAAAGCCTGTGAAATGGCAGGAAACCAGAACAGAGCATCTACAGGCATGCCACGCAGGCAGGGGAGTAGAAGGCACTCTAACACTCTATGCAAAAAAGGATGGTACAATTACCGGCCTTGACGGTGAAGTCCTTCTGGACAACGGCCCCTATTTCGTGGATGCTGCTTCAGTTGACCTGGGAAATGTTATTCATGAGATTACCGGGCCATATTTCATAGAAAAAGCCCACATAGTAGGGAAATACATGCTTACAAACAAGGCTCCCAATGGTTATTACCGTGGTGCAGGCAAACCTGAAGCATCCATATTAATGGAAAGGATGATGGACCTGCTGGCAGATAAACTGAATATGGATATTGCCGATGTAAGGCTTAAAAATGCACTTGAAAAGCCATTCAAATCCCCACTGGGGCTTGATGTAAATTACCCTACAAAGCCTTTCCTGGAGGATGCATTGAAATATTTCAATTACCGTGAATTATCAAAGAAAGAACATGTGGGCATATCCTTGTTCATACTGGATGAAGACACTGCACCTGGAGAGAGTGCAAGAATCATAGTTAAAGATGGCAAGGTGCATACTTACATGGGAGGAAACGTATCCGGGCAGGGCCATGAGATGTTTGTCAAAAGCATACTCAGCGATGAACTTTCTATAGAGCAGGATTCAATATCCCTGGAGTTGCAGGATACAGAGACCCTTTCAACCGGAGTTGGCACATGGGGTTCAAAATCTGCAATGACACATGGTTCTGTATTAATGCAGGCTGCAGAGGAACTTAAAGAGCAGGTAAAAGAAAAATATGGCAAATATTCACCGGAAATACTCCTGAAGCATGACTTCGACCAGACCTCTTTCTATAAGTTCGATTATAACGATAACCAGGTTAATTTTAATCTGGTTACATCAAAGATCAACGAAGCCGGCGATATAGAATCCCTGAAAGTAGGCTGCTATTACGACCTCGGCAAAGTCCTGAACATGACAAATGTTATGGGGCAGACAGAAGGAGGGGCATTGCAGGCTATCGGCGAGGTACTCTCTGAGACACTTAGATATTCAGAGGAAGGCCAGCTAATGACCACAAGCATAACAGATGCCGGTGTTCTTACTGCTGAACATACGCCTGAATTCGATATAAAAATAGTGGAAAATCCCTCGGTACTGAAAGATGGCGCCAAGGGGCTTGGAGAATCGCCTATGATAGGAATACCTGAAGGCCTTGCACGGTCTCTTGAGACACAGCTGCATACAAGAATAAATGTTATGCCAATTACCAGGGAATTTCTAGCCAGGAACCTTTAGGCAATTATAAATTTTTTAATTTATCCTGATTTTATTTTTTATAACAGCATATATCCGGAATCTACCTGTTCATATATTTTCTATAGATAAAGGCTATATAGAATTATGAATTACCTTACAGATTATCGCAAATGATATACAATAATCAATTTAAGGTAGAAGAGACATTGCCTTTTCTAGATGACATTGTAGCGCAATGGTTTAACACAAAATATAGCGAATTAAGCGAACCGCAGAAAAAGGCAATACCCTTAATCCACCAGAAAAAGAACGTACTGGTATCATCACCCACGGGAACAGGCAAAACACTCACAGGTTTCCTTTCAATAATTAATGAACTTTTTAAAAAGGCGAGGAATAACGAACTTGAAGATAAAATATACTGTGTTTACATTTCACCACTGAAAGCCCTTGCAAATGATATAAATAAAAATCTTAATGAACCTCTTTCAGAGATATATGCCCTGGCTAAGGAAAAAGGGCTGGATATACCAGAGATCAAAGTGGCAGTAAGGTCTGGAGATACCGCGCAGAGTGAGCGAAATAAAATGCTGCGGAAACCGCCACACATTATAATAACAACTCCAGAATCCTTCTCGCTTGCAATAACTGCAACAAAGTTCAAGGAAAAATTCTCCAGCGTTGAATATGTAATACTGGATGAGATACATGAGGTTTCATCCACGAAAAGAGGGTCATTGCTATCATTTAACCTTGAAAGGCTTGAAAACCTTTCACCAGGATTTGTGCGCATAGGATTATCCGCAACACAGGCTCCTCTGGACCTCATAGGTTCTTACCTCTGTGGCTATAATGGTGAACACAAAAGGGATTTTGAGATAATTGAAGTAAATACAAATAAATATCTTGATCTGAGCATAATTACTCCGGTTAAGGATTTAACAATGGTAAGCTATGAGGTTGCCAATGAAAAAATGTACGATATATTAGTTGATCTGGTTAACAGCCATAAAACGACTCTTATATTTACAAATACAAGGAGTTCCACAGAACATGTGGCGATGCGACTCAAAGCCCGTGGAATAGAGAATATAGAAGCACATCATTCTTCACTGGGGAAACAGACCAGAATTGAGGTTGAAAACAGGTTAAAGAATGGGGAATTAAAATGCGTCATAACATCCACATCCCTTGAACTTGGAATAGATATCGGATACATAGATATGGTTATACAGATAGGAAGCCCTAAATCTGTATCAAGGGCATTGCAGCGTATTGGCAGATCAGGCCACGGCGTGAAGGATCTCTCACTGGGGCGGTTTATAGTATTTGACCTGGATGACCTCATGGAATGTGCTGTGATGACTAAGGCTGCCTATGACCATGAAATTGACAAGGTTACGGTGCCTGAAAATCCCCTTGATGTGCTATCACAGGGCATAATAAGCATGTCACTGGAAAAGAACTGGGACGTTGATGTGGCATATAATGTTATCCGGAACTCATTTTCATTCCACACCCTGGAATACGGCGATTATATATCCACGCTGCAATACCTTTCCGGGAAAATAGAAGGGAATACATTATTTTCCAAAATCTGGTACGATGAGGATGAAAAGGTATTCGGAAAGAAAGCCAGTACCAGAATGATTTATTTCATGAACGTTGGAACTATACCGGAAGAAGCCAATTACAACGTTGTTAATGAAAAGGGAAGGATGATAGGGCAATTAAGCGATAAATTTGTTGAAAGGCTCAAGAACGGTGATATATTTGTCCTGGGCGCTAAAACCTATATGTTCCTGAAGGCAACAAAAAATAATATAACGGTTAAAGTGGCAACGGGAATGAAACCTACCGTCCCATCATGGACCGGCGAATTATTGCCAAGGAGCTACGATCTTGGCATACTGATAGGAGAATTCAGGAAAACCCTCTATGAAAGAATAAAGAACGGCGAGGAAACAGAGAAGTGGCTTATGGAAAATTACCGTGTCGATTCATTCGGTGCCCGTAGCTTAATATCATATGTAAAAACCCAGGGGAATTTCACCATCCCCACTGAAGATTTGCTCTATATTGAAGGGTATATAGACAATGACCTCTATAGCATTATATTCCATATACCACTTGGCAGGAGAGTAAACGATGCATTATCAAGGGCTTATGGGTTGGCTGTTTCAAATAAATACGGTGCCAACACCAGGATAAGCGTCAATGACAATGGATTTACATTAACACTTAACAGAAAAGTACCAATAAAGGACGTAGTAGGGCTTTTAACACCATCAAATTTCCGGGACCTTGTTGACAGATCCATAATCAATACTGAATTATTCAAGCAGCGTTTCAGGTACTGCGCCACAAGATCATTGATGGTTTTAAGGAAGTATAAACAAACGGATATATCTGTTGCTAGACAGCAACTTCGCAGTGACAGATTACTCAGAATACTGGAATCTATGGATAATTTTCCTGTTATAAAAGAAGCATTCAACGAGGTAAAATATGATGTAATGGATGTTGAGCGTGCAGCGTGGTTTGTGAACGATGTAATATCAAAGAAACATTATAAAATAAAGGATTATTCTACAGAAACAAGCCCATTTTCGTACAATCTTATCCTCTCCGGTGTTTCTGATATAGTTCTAATGGAGGACAGGTCAAAACTATTAAAAGAACTCAGGAGCAAGCTTCTGGATAAAATATATGGAACCGAGGGCATAGAATTTCTTATAAAGGACTCAAAGCTGGTTGAGAACTATTTTAAAAATAAGATACCGGCAATTCAGGATATTGAGAGTTATAGGGAATTTCTGGAGCATTTCCTTTATGTTGACCCCTTCAGGAAAAAATTTGACTCGCCGCTGGAATATGCTACGATTGATCTGGATGAAATGACCGAACAGCTTATAAATTCAGGGGAACTTGTGTACTGTTTTATACGATCGGATCAGTGGGTATCCAGGGAATATTACCCGGTGGTGTATGCTCTCTTCAGGAGGGAAATTGAACCGAATAGCAAAGATACAGAAGTTTACAATCATATAGATAATTCAAGTTTTAACGAATTGAAAAAAACAGGAATGCTGGATCAGGATCTGAAGGATAGCCTGATAAAACTTGAATCTGGCTACCGTATCAGAAAAATTATAAAAAACGGGAACCAGTATTACATAAAGAACGGGGAAACGCCTGAAAAACCGGTTAATGGAATGAAACAGGCAGTATCCCTCATTCTTTCATCCTACGGTCCACTCTCTTTTGATGAATTATTGATCAGGCTCCCTGTTGATAATGGAGAACTGGAAACAACGCTCAGGGAAATGGAGAGAAGCGGTTCTTTAATTTTCGATTACATTACCCCGATTTTCATGAAACAGTATATGATGAAGCAGGATTTCGATGCTATTGTAAACAGTACATCATACGACGTTTCAAGAAAGAGGATATCAAATTTCTCCACAGATGTTGCCAGCATTGAAGATTATTTTGAAAAATACGGTTTTGCTTTCGATGTATATGATATAAAGGTAAGGACATCACATTTTCGCCTGGAATTACTGGAGAAAGCTATAAAGAATGGAACGGTATTCTATACCAGGGCTATAAAAAATAAATATGTTTACATTGCTAAATGGCTCATGGATATACTCTATACTTTAAGAGCAGAAAAGAATGGCCCTGAAGAGGCTAAAATACTTGATTATATTGAAAAAGGCGTAGATACAGAGGAAAAACTTTCTGAAATAACAGGATTCGATATAAAGATAGTAAAGGCAGTAATTAAGAATTTGCAGTTTAAAATACAGGTGGTAAACGGGCCTGGTGGGGACATCCAGATTTACAGCCCTGAAGCAGGGATAGATGTAAACAGCATAATAGAAAAGTTCGGCCCCATTACAGGAAGGGAACTTGCAAGATTTTTCTGGGTTAATCCTGGAAAACTCGATTATTCCAGGTTTGCCCCCATTTACTTCAGAAATGAAATTTATTACGGAGAGATTCCTGACGCACCGGAAAATACATCAATAATTGTAAGAAAAAATGACCCCCTCAGCCTGTATCTCGGGAAATATGTAAGGAATGACGATTATAACGCACGGTTTATTTACCATGGTTCTGAAGAAACAATGTTTTACATGGAAGAGAAAGAACCCGGATTATGGATTGAGAACCTTGATTTCGAAAGTGGGAAGAACATCGGATTTCTTGAGACAATTCAAAAAGCCGCAGAACGTACAGGAATGGATTCTATAATAATTGACAGTGCAGATCAGGGCCTTCTGGATACTGCAAGTGGCTATGGTTACAGGGTTTCAGGCAATTATATCTATAAAGGGGATTTTGAAGTTGTAGATATGGACATGGATGGGCTATTATCTATGGCAGTAAATCTTTATGGATCAAGAAAAGGAACAATGAATTATAACGAACTGACAAAGATGTTCTTTGGCTTCAGGACAGATATGGAAGCATATTATTCCGGCATCAGGAATGTGGAACTGGAAAATTACTATAGTTCCATGCTCGTGTATACATTTGACGGGCCATTCAATGTGCAGGCATATGGTACAAAAAATGTAATAGCCCTTTATAAAGCTATCAGGAAACGTGAGCTCACAGAGGAAGAAGAAACTGTGTATAAATACCTGATATCAAGGAATGCCACGGAAAATGAATTGGTTAAATCATTAAAAATGAACTCTTTTAAGGTTAAAGAAACTGTAAAATCACTGTACAGCATGAATGCAATTGCAAAGGACAAGTCAAAGAAATATATAACCATAACTGATGAATACACAAGGATCGAAGCAATAGAAATCCTGTTAAGGGAACTGGTAAAGAGAATTGGTTTCTTTGATATAAAAATTTACAGGAACATGGTAGGAATTTACACTGATGTAGAATATAAGCTGGTTGTTTCGAAACTTTTGCATGAACACACAATAAAGGAGGTATTGGTACCCGGAGAAAACCGGCTCATCTATATAGGCATAGATTTGCCAGGAAAGGCCATTAAGCATAAAATCTCAAGGATAATTCCTCCGAAGGACATTATAGCGTTAATATTCCCTGAGTTCATTAAGCTAAAATTCCATACGGTGAATAGCTACCTGTTCTTTATGGAGGACTCAATTAAACTTTCTTTCTCTGTTAAAAAAAGCGGCAGGTACCTTGGTATTAAGAATATTGTTGGAGATGCCAGCTACAGGGATACGGCAAGGATTGAATTCAACAATACCGGCTATATATTATCAAATTGATATGTACAAAATAATCTATTTAATATGCCCTATTAATTTTTCAAGTTACCTATAATTAGCATTAATTCTCATATCTTATGCCAATATGATTAAAAATCATGAATATTGTTAATTTATCATTTTACTTTATTTTGTAGTGAGCATCGTATTTTATAAAATAACTATTTTCACTGCCTTTTCGGACACTTCAGGTTTGATATAGCCATGAGATTGTATGTAATAGCCGTTAAGCCTATTGCAGTGCCATAGTTCCAGTTCCTTGAGTACTAAATTCCCTTACCGGTGAATTTCTACAAGAGCTGTAAGTTAGAGACAATTATTTACACTGCCAATATTAGGATTTGTAATATTTACAGCAATCATTAATAAATGATCTGCAAGTGGGGCATTACTCAAATATCCAATGGTTGATTATATATAACATTATGAGAATTATTATAGAAATTCTGCCATATCCGAATGGATGAATGAACAATGAATCCAAAGATCTTACCTAAAAAACTCCAGAATTAAAGTTTTAAAAATCTTATTATACTATCTGTCTATCAAGATGTTTAAACTTATAGCTTATAGATATTATTATTGCACAAACAATCATTAGTGCAAATCCAATACCCATATATATTTTTCCATAGTAAAGGCCAGGCTTTATTGAATCTATCTCTGATTTAGTTAAAAAAGCATGATTTTTATAAAAAATGTTAAGATAAACTGCATCGGCATGTAAATAATACCCGTAAATAATAATTATTATGCCAATGAATATGCCAATGATACCGACTATTCTAACAACTTTATCAATCTTCATATTTTTACTTTAATATCATTAGATATAAAAATATTTACATCAGGGCGAGCAGAAATCCTATTTTCGTAATTTTATAAACCTACCCTGAGATATATTTCATTTTTTAAAAATAGCAATTTTTATTATTTCATTTGGTGTTTCTACATTCTCTCTACCTGATATCAGTATAGGTCTCCTCATTTAAATGTATTAAAATATATTCATATAGACACATTTGCATATCAATTTTCCAATTTTTTACCTCTTTTGTACACTATGTTTCTAATAATTTCGCACTGTTTTGATAATTTTATATTTTAATTCATTCAATAAATGCCATATCTGTTGCTTAATATATTTGATGCTTCTATGATCTTTGGCTAGTACAGATCCAGCACTATTCAACACCTCGTTTTACGATTACCGAAGAACGATTTCCATATATTTCTGTTTATTAATTGCAGATCTCCGAAAAAGTACCTTAATCGCCTTCTAATGTTCCTACATTGTTATTGAGTTTTCTCCTCCACCACATCGTTAAGAGATCATTCAAACAGCTGCTTTTCCTGTCACTGAATAAAGTATTCATTACATATTTCATCATTCTTATTCTATCTTGTATTTTTGTTACCTATTAAATCTGAATTGTCGATAAACTTTGTAATTTTATAGCAAATATGTCACACTTCCACACAACAATGAATTTGTTTTCTAAAACTTTTACCTCGTTATTTGCTTTATGTCCTTATTATCATATTCTATGTACTTCCTTAATGTTTTGCATTTACCCATCTTTAATGCAAAACACAACATTTGGCATACCATTTATTTATCATATTTAGAATTGTCTCCATCACAATACAGAATGTAATGGTTTAGCATATAAATATTTCTATAATTTCTAGAATGACTTAGAAATTTAATAGTGGCCAGGAATCAGCCAGAAATAATTGACGCCGTACGTATTATCTATGATATCACGAATTGAGTTCCTTGTATAATGATTTTATCCATAACTCCATTATGGCAATGATCAGGGAATACTGTGAGTTCTTTGTGGGTCAATCCACCGTATATAGTATGTATATCCCTTTTCATATTCAAGTATAAAAATAATGTATATTGTGCAAATGCACCGATAATAAGCAAGGCTGTTGGAATATGGAAAGGGAGAGTGTGAACTGGTCTGGAGGTTATATGATATATGTTGGAATAGATATAGCTAAAAAGAAGTTTGATTATTGCATTATAAACAGTGAAATGAATTTAATAAAAAGGGGAATACTGATAAACAATAACTATGGCTTCAGTGAATTTCTAAAGATAATAAAGAATTATAGAAATATAAAAATAGGAATGGAATCAACAAGTATATACCATGTGAATTTATACAATTATTTAATAGAAAACAGTCGCAGTGCAATAATATTAAACTCTCTGGAGACAAAATTATTGAAGAGTTCAAGGATAAGGAAGAATAAGACAGATAAAATAGATGCAGAAGCAATAGCAAAATATATTATCATACGTAAAAACAATATAATTACCATGGATAAAAATACTGAGAATACTTACACAAATCTTAAGGAATACGTATACACATACATAAGAATAAACAGGAAAATAACAATGGCAAAGAACCAGTTAATAGTAGATATGGATCTATTATACCCCGGATTAACCGCGGTGGCCAATGTTAATTCCAAATATTTCATGGAAATAATAAGCAACATAGATCAAATCATTGAAAATAATTATAAAATAAAATATATCAGTGACAGTAAACACAGTGAAATAAGAAATATCTTAATAAACAGCAATACTAATAATGCAGTCAAATACGACATAGATATAAACATTGAAACACTGGAATTATTGAACAAGCAGTTAATGAAAACAAAAAATATCATAGAAGATGAGTATAATAGTATGGATTCCAAAATAAAGACAATTCCAGGAATAGGGACTATAACAGGTTCTATAATATTGTCATCTATAGGAGACATAAACAGGTTTGATTCTATTATAAAGCTAAGGGCCTATTCAGGTATGGATCCAGTGGTTAAACAATCTGGGGATTATAATATTACATCAAAAATATCAAAAAGGGGAAACCCGTTAATAAGGTATGCACTGTATTTATCAACTGTATCTGCTATTAGATTTAATCCAGTAATTAAAAGATATTACACAAGGAAGAAGAATGATGGCATGAAAGGAAATAAGCTATTAATTGCGTGTTCCAACAAATTACTGAATATCATATACTCCGTATTGAAGAATAATAAGGATTTTGAAGATCCTCTGAATAATATAAATTAAAAAATAATTAAAGAAAATACGTATTTTTGAATATCAATAGCGTAAGCTATAGAAGTTATGAATATTTATATGTAAAAAGTAAAATTAATATAGTATACTATATAAACATTATAATATAGAAAAAAGAGTTAAAGAAAAGGTGAAGTTAAACAATAAAAAAATAAAATACATAATCAAACAGAAAGAAAAAGGAGAATCATCTAAGAAATTAGCAATTATTTATGGAGTAACTGTAAGGTACATAAATAAGATCTATTTCAATTATTTAGAATATGGAAAAGAAGAATTATATAAAACAGGAAGAAAGAAAAAGAATATAGACAGCAATACAGAGGAATTAATAATTAACATAAGGGATAATTATCCTTTATCAGGGCCATTGCCGATAGAGAAATACCTTAAGGATAAGGGTATACAAATATCGCATAATATTATATACAGAATACTGTTAAAATACAATATGGTAAATGAGGATATTAATAAGAAGAACCAGAGAAAATACCTGAAGTATGAGAGGGAACATTCTAATTCACTATGGCATATGGACTGGACCAAGTACAGTGATAGTGAGAAATTGATAATAATAGAGGATGATGCTTCAAGGTTCATAGTAGGAATGGGAATATACAATGAGGAAACAATAGATAATACAATAGAAGCACTGGAGATAGCTATACAGTTATGTGGAAAGCCTGAGGAGATATTAACAGACCATGGAACACAGTTCTTCTCAAATGGAAAGAATGGAATACCTGGAGACCACAATAAGTTCCAGGAATATTTAGACAACAATAATTAGGGTGTCTCACATTTTAACAATTGACGATTTTCATTATCTTCCTCGGTTTTTCTCCCAGTTCCCTGTTTGATATTACCATGAGATTGTACGCAATGGCCTTTAATCCAATTGCAGTATCATAATCCCTGTTCACAGTGTACCAGATATTCTCGCACTTCAGTATCTCTTCAAGTATGCTGAAAGTACGTTCTATTTCCCATCTAAGAGGATACATTGAAGCATATTCTTTTCTCAGGTCAATGCCTATTTTCCTGTTTACGGGTAACTTATTAGGAATAATTCCCCTTCTTTTATTGGTATCAATTACAGGTAGAGCATGTGTATTTTCAAATATATAATCATAAATATCTGATGCATCGTAAGCTGAATCTGCAAGAATATATGAGAAGCCTCTCACAGAATCCACCATATTATGCGACACATGGGAATCATGCATATTTCCCTTTGTAATAAGCCATTCCATTATAATGAGAGAATCTATATCTATTGACATATGGCATTTTCTACCATAAGACCATCCCTTTGTGGTCTTTGACCATCCAGATACAGGGTCTTTATAATTACTCCATACTTTTCTCCTCATTGCAGTTGAATGCTTGCATGTATGGATTATAAATGAATCTATTGCAGCTATTGATTCAACTGAATAAAGATAGGTAATTTCGTTGTTTACTGCATGGAGGTCTATCATCCTTGCCCTCCTTGAAAGGGTCTGGAAGCTTGGTATTTCTGTGATACCAGCCATTCTGATATATTCCTCATGGTTTGTGAGGAATATTCTGGCTGATCTATAAGATATATTGAAAATCTGTAAAACTATCAGTACCTTCAATATCTGTCTATCTGTGTACTTTCTTTTCCTGTCATCAGGCGAAACAATATTATCTATGATTTCCATAATCAATGGGATTTGCTGTGAGGGCATATCCCATTATTGTTTTTTTGTTAATAATGTTCGACATTTGTCTGATATTTTATGAAATGTGAGACACCCTAAACAATAATATAAAACATATACTGGGGAGGATAGATCATCCACAGACAAATGGTAAACTGGAAAGGCTGAACTATACAATAAAACGTTTAAGGCCTTATTTCAGTACCTGGGATGAAGTTTTATATTACTATAATTATAAGAGAAGGCATATGTCATTATCCATAGATGACAGGCCTGTTGTAACACCATCTATGGCATATGAAGAAAAAGGAGGTAAGTTAAATGTTAAAGAACAATAAATATATAAAGGAACTAATTACCAGATATCACACCGTACGTATTATCCAAAAATATTAAATATAGCAATATTATTAGTCATTTGATCTCATTGAACCCATATCTAGTTGTTAGAAAAGTTATACAGGACGTGGTATTAGTTATATTCATTCTCATAATACTGTATATAGTATTTAGACTAATGCCCGGTAGCCCGGTCGACCTATTTTTGCATGGTTTGAAGCATCCAACAGCAGCGGACAAACTTAGAATTGAGAAAGAACTAGGTTTGGCTGGTGGTAAATTCTCCCTTAGCGGATTCATTATATATTTAAAGGACATGATTACGTTTCATTTCGGAGATGATTATTATACCGGTGAGAGTGTTATATTTATGATAAGCCAGGCTTTACCCTATACATTATTATTGTTCGGAGTTGCAGCGGTATTGTCATTTGTAATAGGTTTACCGCTGGGTATATACACATCTTTTTTAAAGGGCAAAAAATCAGAAGGTGGTGTGATATCTACAGCTACCATCCTAAATTCAATACCATTTTTTGTACTGGCCATTGTAGTTTGGGTTTACTTGGCTGCCTATCTTAAAATATTTCCAATAACTGCAGTCTTCCCTCTTAGATATATTACACATCCTTCGCTTGGAACGCTCAAAGTAGTGGCTTATGATTATGCAATGCCCATATTAACTCTCACAGCTATAGAATCGATGGGCCATCTTTTAACTATGAGAGCGGCAATGGTATCTGTGTTGGGAGAAGATTTTATAACGACTGCGGAGGCTAAGGGAGTAAAAAGGAAAAATATAATGTTGCATCATGCAGCTAGAAATGCAATGGTTCCAATGTCCACAAGAATGGCACTTGAATTTGCATTTTTAATGAGTGGCGCTGTAATAGTGGAGGTTATTTTTGGCATTCCCGGTATGGGAACAGCACTATATGAATCGACACTCAAGGAAGATTACCCATTCGCAGAAGGTGCATTGTTTATAATTTCTCTGATAGTAATACTTACGTATTCTATAGTAGATTTTATACACGCATGGATAGACCCGAGGATAAAGGTGTGAATTATGAGTAATAAAAGTTATAGAAAAGAAAAATTACAATTTCGGTTATACAATTTCAAGAAAAATTGGAGATTATTTTATAATTCAAAATATGGTAAAGTAGGATTTTATATAGTTCTCATTTTTGTTGTATTAGCTTTAATTTCGCCATTGATAATCCAGCACAGTGATTCTTTAATATATACGGCTCCTGAAGGGGAGTTTACAGTGGCAGACAGACAGCTATCTTCAAAATTGCCTGTAATAGTTAGTGGAATAAGTGCATCATCCAGCTCTGCAGATGGAGTATATCTGGTATATACAGCATCCGCTTCAGGAATATATGGTGTAGATGTTTGTAATGGGACTTTTTATCATTTAGATCAGAGTCGCACACCCGTAAATAATATAACTGCAATTACTGCAGAAAGTCTAATAAGTGGTGTGCATACATACGTTATAGCAAATACTTCAGGCAACATCCTGATAGGAGAGACAACATGGTCTTCAGGGATTGAAGGGCATGGAACACCTACCATGCAGGTTACAAAAATACCTATGAATAATGTAACAGGACTATTTACAAGTGGTTTTACAGATCATTCACTGATGGCATCGTACACCATTGAATACGATTCAGCATACTATGCCTATCCCGATTATCCTGTGTATATTTATATAATTTCACATAATACTACAGGTTATTATTTAAACCAGTATTATATGTATAATCTGTTACACGGCACAAATGGTGCAGAACATTCTATTAAATTGCCATATAACGTAAAACCTACGAATTATGAGTTTGATGCAGCAGGCTTTAGTAGCAGTGCAGAAGTTTTTGTTTCCCAGGGGAATCACCTTCTTGGATATACAACTACAGGCAAGCTTGAAACGAATATCACTTTAAAACAAAATATAAATATGATATACATACCAAGTGCATATAAAACGTCTAACAATTCATATAATAGAGTATTTGTTCAAGGCAATACGTCCATTTACAGTATTAACACTTTTAATGATTCTGAATCTATGATATTCAATACAGCAAATAGAATAACTACAGTATCCAGCACTGGAGGTTCTACAGGTTACCCATCGTATGTGCTTGTAGGAGTATCAAATAAAACAATGTATATATTGGATAAGCCAAACAGTGTCTTAAGAACGATGTCATTGCCTATTAATATTAATAGAATTGATGTCTTTTCAGATAATTTCCTTTTAGACAATGATACTGGAGCTTATATATTTTTACCGGCGGATCATATGGCAACCGGGTCTTATGTGTGGAGCCTGAGCTTTAAAAATGGTTCGTCCCCCTTATTCTTTGCGAACCCGTTAAGCGGTGGAAGAGAATCATTTGCTATTTCACACGGCGATAATATTTCTATATACTCAACTGCAGGCAAGGATCTGAATCCACTACCTCCAACATTGACTCCGGTAGGTGGAAATAGTATACTCCCGCTGGGAACAACTGCACATGGCAATGATGCATGGTCGCAATTTATAGGTAGTTTCTTAACAGACATAGAAATAGGAATTACAGTTGGTATAGGTATACTCTTAATATCTTTAGCCATAGGCATGCTAATAGGTTATTTTGCTGGTATAGTAAGTGCGGGTTTTGAAACACTGTCTCTTGCAATATACCTGATACCCAGCCTTCCTTTACTTATTGTTGTAGCGGCAATAGTCGGGCCATCACTTACCGGGATAATACTGGTATTAACACTTCTAAGTTGGCCATTTGCAGCGTTTACCCTCATAGGTATAGTCAGAAGCCTCAAAAATAGGGCATTTGTTGATTCAGCAAAAGTATCAGGAGCAGGCACTTTCCAGATATTAAAGAATCATATGTTAAAAAATGTCACACCTATATTAGTTTATTTAACGGCAATTAATATTGGAGGGGCAGTGGCAGCAGTATCAACATTACAGGTTCTTGGGATAGCTCCACTAACAGTGCCGACATGGGGAGGAATGCTTGATGGGTTCTACTCTGATGCTTTTGCATTGGCTCTGGCACCATGGTGGTTTATGCCCCCAATAATTGCAATTACACTATTCATATTAGCTTTCATATTCCTATCCAGAGGAATGGATAACGTTGTAAATCCAAGAATAGGTGGTCGTAGATGATTAATGAAGAAGAATCAAATGAAATAAACAAAATACCCTTAAAAATAGAGAACCTGTCTGTTACATTTAAAACCTTCGGTGGCATGGTTCATGCTCTGACTAACATAAACTTGACTTTGCATGAGGGAGAAACTTTGGGCATTTTAGGCGAGTCCGGTTCAGGAAAGAGTACAATAGCTATGTCTATAATGTCCCTGCTTGCGCCAAATGCAATAGTTGATGGAAGCATAACATTCAAGGATAACACATATGTTTCAGGCAGTGCCACAAAAATAAGCAGGAAGAGTAAAAAAACATTATATGAAAATCTCCGAAATATGAGGTGGAAGAATATATCAATGGTTTTCCAGGGTGCTATGAACTCATTTAATCCTGTTTATACTATAAGGAAACAGATTGCAGAGGCATTCAAAATACATACTGATTATACTGATGAAGAAATAGATAAAAAGCTCCTGGAGACCGTGAAATTAGCTGGATTAAATCCCTCGGTCCTTGATGCATATCCCCATGAATTGTCTGGAGGTATGAAACAGAGGGCGGTAATAGCAATGGCACTAGCCTTGGGTCCGGATATAGTTATAGCCGATGAACCAACAACAGGTCTCGATGTGATAACACAGGCTGAAATAATTTCTCAACTAAAAAAGTTAAAACAGGAGAATAAAATAAAATCGTTAATAATTATTTCCCACGATATAGGCGTTATATCCCAGCTAGCAGATCACATAGTTGTCCTGTATGCAGGAAAAATGATGGAATATGGCACGTCGAGGGATATTTATATTAATTCAAAAAATCCATATTCTATAGAACTTCTAAAGAGTTATCCGAGTATTAGTAATGGAAAGAAACATGTTAATGGTATTCCCGGTACATTACCAGATCCAATTAAACTTATAAGAGGATGCCGTTTTTATGAAAGATGTTATTTTGCAAACGATGTATGTAAAGAGAGTGACCCTGAACTAAAGAAAGTGGGAGATGAGCACTATAGTGCATGTTTCTTCGCAGACACACTTAAACCAAATAAATTAAATTCTGAGGAATACAATGAAAATTATGTGGTAAGTAATGACAATATAATTGAAACAAAGAATTTAAAAAAATATTTTGATTTAAAAGGAGGTGCAGGTTCACTTTTTGCAAGATCACACAGTTTTGTACGGGCTGTGGATGATGTAAATATCTACTTAAGGAGAGGTGAAATACTTGGAATTGTTGGTGAATCTGGATCAGGCAAAACAACACTTGGGAGAACTCTCATAAAATTATACGAAGCTACCGGCGGTAATATATATTACCATTTAAACAACAAAACTATAGATATTACAAAATTAACTAAGAAGAATAGATCAGAGGAAGAATATAAGGAATTTAAAAGAAATATACAGATGATTTTTCAGGATCCCTATGATTCGTTGGACCCGAAGATGACCGTTTTCGATATAGTATCAGAGCCTGTAATTGCCCATAGATATACCAATAATCCAGAAGAAATGCAAAATATGGTAGCAGCAGCTTTAAAGCAGGTTAATTTAAATCCACCCAGCAATTATCTTTACAGGTTTCCCTATGAGCTATCAGGTGGCGAAAAACAGCGTGTTGCAACCGCCAGGGCACTTATTTTAAAAACAAAGTTTATTATTGCCGATGAGCCCACGTCAATGCTCGACGTTTCTTTAAGGGCCGGATTTATGAACATGTTGAATAATATAAGGAAAACTGATGAGCTATCGGTAATATACATCTCACATGATATAGCCTCTGTATATTATTTATCCGATAGAATTGCAGTTATGTACCTGGGTGTTCTGGTTGAATATGGCAATGCAGATGATATAATCAATAATCCTTTACATCCATATACAAAAGCTTTAATCAGGGCAATACCTCTACCAACTCCTGATTGGGATCCAGGAGATATAGAAATAATCGGAGAAATAGGAAATGCTATAAATGTAGAAAAAGGTTGCAGATTCTATGGCCGTTGTATATACCATCAGAAAATATGCAAGGATACTCCGCCTCCATTGAAAGAAGTAAATGGGCATTCCTATGTATGTCATTTCACCGAAGAAGAATTATTGAGGAACAAAAATGAGTTTAAGCGATAAGCCTAAACTAAAATTTTCTTTAATACCAATTATAATACTAATTGCTATGATATTTATACCGTTGCCTTTTCACTTCTTTTTTAGATTTAATTACATTTATTATATGCCAGTCCTATTTTTTATTGCAGGATTTTTTGTGATTTTTGTAGGTGCGTGGTACGATTTTGGCGCAAAAAAGTATGTTACATCTTTGTTTCAATCAAGGCAGCACATTGAAGATTCTGATTTTAACGATATATATAAGCAACAATTAATTATGACACTGATATTTATTGGCATTGGAATATTGTACATGATTGTTGGGTATGTCATTTTTGTAATATAACCAAATTCTGGATATAAGTATATTTAACTTAACTCCAGTTTTTTATAGTTTTTTGCATCGTTTAAAATCATTTCAATTGCTGTGTCTAATTGCAGATCCTGGGATTTCAGAAAATTCTGTGGCATATTTTCAACATATATATCAGGTTCAGATCCATAGTTTTCCAACCCATATTTAACGTCTTTGAACCATGTTGCGAACTGTGGTTGAGTCACTGTTGTATCATCTATGAGTTTGATTTTAGGATTTATGCCTATTACCCCGCCCCACGTCCTTGTACCTATAACTTTTCCAAGTTTCATTAATTTAAAAACGTGTGTGCCTATATCTCCATCAGAACCGGCATATTCGTTTGTTAATGCTATCATAGGGCCGTTAACAGAGTCAATAGGATAAGGCAGTATTATACCGCGTCTCGGGACGTCATATCCCAATCTCTTCCTAGATAATTTTTCCAGTAACAACTGTGAAACGAAACCTCCACCGTTGAATCTTAAATCAACTATTAAGCCATCACGGTTTGCTTCACGGTCAAAAATTCTGAAAAACTCATTAAGGCCATTCATTCCCATATCAGGGATATGTATGTACCCAATCTTATCATTTGTTTTGTCATGTACATATTTTCTATTTGTTTCAACGAAGTTTCTATACCTTAAATATTTTTCGTCTATCATCGTCTTGACATAGTATTTTTTCAATTCGTTTCCTTTTTCAACTTCCAATGTTATTATTTCTTTTGCATGGTTTAACAATACCCTATCGGGATTATTATCTTCATCAAGAGTCACACCGTTTATTGATTTTATAACATCATTCTCCTTTATGTCTGTATATAATAAGGGGGATTTTTCATTTTCATCTGATAAATCACCATTATAAATTTTAGTAATTACATATTTGCCGTTTTCAAAAGTATAATCGATTCCCAGTTTGCCTATGCCTACGGAATCGATATTTGTCAGGTCGCCTCCGATCTCATAAGAATGCGATGTGCTATACTCTCCCTGCATTTCTCTCATTAAATCAGACAACTCAAACCTGCTGCTTATTTTATCCAATAGCCTTTTATATTTAAAGTATGGCTCATCGCCGAGTTTTTCCAGTTTTTCTTTACTCCAAAAGTTTTCCTTTATTAAGTTAAAAGTATCGTATAACATGTTTTTCCATTCATTTAAAGGTTCTACTGTGATACTTAACCTATCTATATCTACGGTATCATCTTTTTTACTTTCTATTTCTTTTTTGATAAATTTATTACCTGATTTCCTGATTAATAAAAACTGTTTATTTCCTGATACTGCATAATTAACAACATCATTTTCGTACAGTTCGCTTTTTTTATTCTTAAAATCAAATAGATTTACATTACCGGCCTTCTCACCATTGTTAAATAAGTAATATTTCATAGACCCCTCTACAGGAAAATAAAATAATAAAACACCATTATTCACCGGAGTAATATTAACATAATCCTCCGCACTTACAGGAAATACCTCGCTTAACTTTAAAATATTTTTTAGATTATAGTTTCCTAGAGTGTTTACGTTAAATTCTTCAGGTACATCTGAAAATAAAGGCAATACATTTTCCTTTAAAGGTATAGCATAGGGTTTTGTTATTTTTGGATAGGCAAAATTAAATGCCAGCTGGTCAGAAACCGGGTCTAAAGACCTTTTAGATAGATAAAATAAGTAGTTGCCATCTATGCTAAAAACAGGATTAAAATCAACAGAACCGGATGTTGTTGCATCATATTTTTTGTTACTTTTCAGATCATATAGCTTTATTGAACTGCTACCATTGTAACCATAATACTCTGTTTCAGGATATGAATATGCAAGCAACATAGAATCATTTGACCATGAAAAATCATTAATTACTCCTGATTTGCTTTCATCTATTTTATTTATGCCCCCATCTTTTATATTTAAAATAAATAATTCATACCTGTTGTTTCCTATTGCAATATAATTATTATCCGGTGATACCTTCAGTGAAAAAATAATTCCATTTCTAAATTCAAAGCTGTTTCTCAATGTTTTATCTATGTTATATATTAGTATATTATTGTTGTCTTCATTATAATTATAAACCACCACATTATTGTTATTCATAAATTCAATTATCTGGTTTTTTAATTTATTTATATTCATTGCCGGTCCATTTTTTATTCCTGTGAATATAGCTTGCCCCCTTGTTATTAATCCGATTAAATTTCCAGAATAATTTATTTTATAATCTGTTAAGTAATCGGTTGCTTTTAATATTCTGTTTTCTGTATTTACCGATGGTACGTTTATATCTATCTCTAATTTTGTAACTTTATCATTTTCAAGTATAAACAAGGATCCTCCCTTCTGGAAAATTATCCTATTATTATCTGAATTTGCATTTCTTACGTAATAATCAGTAAAGTCTGTATGTTTGGTAATATTATTTCCATTCAAGTCTGTGGAATAAATATTTGCAGTGCCCTCGTGGTCTGAAATAAAATATAAATTATCATTGCAAATCATTGGAGAATTAACATTTGATTCGAGGTCAACGACTATTTTAAAGTCATTATTTTTTGCGGATAATATTTTGCCCCTGGTTCCACCTTTATATTTTTTCCAATGGGGCATGTCTATTGTATTCCTCCCAAGTATTATGTTATTTTTATAGTATATAATAGTTAATGCAGGACCTAAATTCAAAGGTTCCAGATTTTTATTTATTATCCTAAAAAGCATAGGAGTTCCAAATGGATAATATGCATCTGTGGAAATTATTAGATTGTTGTTTTTATCAAAACCTGCGATAGATGTATACATTCTTCTGCTTGTGCTTTTGCCACATAGGTAGGTGATCCTATTCAGATTACCATTTTCAATGTCTATTGAATATATATCCGAGGAGTCGCCTGATTTACCAGTCATTAGCCTGAAATATACATATTTTTTATCAGGGCTTATCCTTGGATTAGTTATTATTCCTAAATTGTTTGTTAATCGTTCAACATTTTTATCATCAATATTATATGTCCATAAATCATTGTCACTAACAAATGCAATTAAATTATCCCTCACGTCCGGATATATTAAATATTTTTCCATATTCATTAATAGTCAATCTTTATTTATACATTTTGTCTACTGTGCCGCCTGAATATCATCGCCTTTATATATTTTATAACTTTGTATGGCTTCATTTCTTCCACTATTCTATTTTTATACGTAATTGCTGCTCCAACTATATTCTCACCATTAGCAATAAGCTGGGTGCCCTTTCATCGTTATAATACAAAAGCGATTCATTTCTCGTCTAAACATAAGGCCTTCAAGGCTTTATAGTATGGTTTAATCTTTCGGTTTCCTCCTTTAATTCCGGGGTGTATTATCCATCGCCGCATATGCTTTATATTATTGAGATTAATGGATATCAGAAATTTGTTGTGATTATTATACATTGCATTCTGATCCTTGGAAGAGAACGGTGCCACATAGAATGCAATAATAATTTGTGCTTGCCATATTCGTTGATTGGTTAGACTTTAGGTGTAATTATTTCAGTATAACTTCATTACATCAAAAATTTGAGAATACCAGTGGTAGTATTGTTGTTTTACGATCCATAAGCAGAAAGCCCATGTGTTTTAGCTGCGGGATGAATGCGTAAATTCTATATACTTATAAGATGTCAATCTTCAGGCATTATACTACTTTTAAGCAAGTTATGCCAGCAAATCCTGAGTATATCATTGATCCGTTAGGACTTGTGTAACAGGTTGGGAACACTGATACTCCTAAAGAGGCAATGTTATAACCGGCATTGACCTTAAAACTCAGTAACAGGTTCCTGCAAAACCATCCGGGCTATGGGGGATAAATACGAATCATAAGGAAAAGTAGGAACCCCACTTTAGCTGTGGGAGTATGTGAGACACTACTATTGGCATACTTAACGTTTCTGTAACTCTGAGATTTAGTATGGTATGTTTTATGCTTGTATTTTTAAATTTTATTAGGTACGAATATAACGGGAGCGTTCACTTATATTTGATGATTAAATTTATTGCAAAGAAAGACTTATCATTTACATAAATTACGGGCACAGCCCGTTATAGAGAATTACTGGTATAGGATTAATAAGAGCAAAACGAGTAGAATTAAATCGCCAAAAATGAACGAATGATGAATTTTTGTTATAATGATATACGGTAAGCGCCGAGAATTTTAGAATATAAGAGAATTCCGTGCTTGATTAAGGCACATGTGGTGAATCTACCCATAAAATATATGTGCAGATTTATTTTATAGTATTATCCTTTCGTTATGTTTAATAATGTATTTTATTTTTGTATGGTTAATATTCAATTTTATCTGATTATTCTATCGATCACCAAAGGGTTCTTATATTTTACCAATTAACCATGTCAAAAATAAAGTAGATAATTGTACTGTCCCATTATTATTTCCTTTATATACCGTATGAATTTATATTTTTTCATTTTACCACCATTTTATTTTTATATGCCATTGCAGGTGTAACTATATTATCACCATCAGATAGGGAATCGTGCATCCTTTCATAGTTGTAATGGTACACTACTTCTTCCCAGGTACTGAAATATGGACTTAAACGTTTTATGGTATAGTTTAACCTCTCCAGCTTTCCATTTGTTTCCGGGTGCCTTACCCTTCCTAATATATGTTTTATATTGTTGTTATCCAAGTATTCCTGGAACTTATTGTGGTCTCCAGGTATTCCATTCTTTCCATTTGAAAAGAACTGTGTTCCATGGTCTGTTAATATCTCCTCAGGCTTACCGTAAGTGTTTATTGCTATTTCTAAAGCTTCTATTGTATTATCTATTGTTTCCTCATTGTATATTCCCATTCCTACTATGAACCTTGAAGCATCATCTTCTATTATTATTAACTTCTCACTGTCACTATATTTAGTCCAGTCCATATGCCATAGTGAATTGGAATGTTCCCTCTCGTATTTTATATATTTCCTCTGTTTCTTCTTGTTAGTGCTGTTATCCACCATATTTAATAATAACAGTATTCTGTATATATTGTTTTTAGCTATTGTTATTCCTTTTCTTTTAAGGTATTTCCTTATTCTTTCAGGCCCTGACATAGGGTATTCATATCTTATTTCTTTAACTATTTCTACATCTTTGCTGTTTAATTCCCTATGTTTTCTTTTACCTATTGTATATTCCCCATTATCCCTGTATTTTTTGTAAATATAATTTACATACCTTGCTGTAATTTTCATTTCCTTAGCTATTTCTGTAGATGATCTCCTTTTATTTTTCTCCCTTATTATGTATTTTATTTTTTTCTCATTTAACTTCATTCTGGGCTTATATTCTTTTATTATATTTTTAGAGGGTATATATAGGAAATATTTACGGGGCAATATAAATAAAGTAGATAATAAAAATATTTATATACTACTGTATATTTCTTATTTAATGAAGAAAAAGTTTAATAATACCGAAAAAAATAAAAAGTTAATAAAGGTATTGGTTGTGATAGCAGTGATTTTTGTTTCTGCTATGTTTGTTGGCGAAGCTTTCCAGGGTGCTATAAACACACTTGGAACAACCCCCAGCACACAATCAAATACCCAGCCGGATGCGCAGGGCAACGTTTTTTCAACACCGACATATACGAACGGCACATATAAGGTAGCCGAAGTTGGGAATATTAACCATCTAAGCTTGTTCTCTGCTACCAGTGTCTGTGATTTTGAACTTCTAGACGAAATATATGATACGCCCTATAACTTCTTCCCGAACGAGACAGTAGGCCCATGGCTAGCTACAGGGGTAACAGGCTATTCTGTTGCCGGACATAACATAACCACAGTTGACCCATTAAATGGAACAAAAATGAATGTTAATTACATATACACATTACATATAAGATCCGGTGTCAAATGGCAGGACTGGACATCTGCAAATGCTGGCGATACATATTCATATCCTCTAACCCAGACATTTTTGGGCACAAATGGCAAGCCAGCGGATGTAAACAATACTATAATATATGATACAGCAGTGGGACATAATATAACTGTAGCAACGAAAAACCTTACAATGCAAACGTATGACGTACAGTCTGCCGATTTCATACTTTCATGGGAAATATTATTCGAATCTGAAGATTTCGAAGGCGAGTACCCCAGCATTGTTAATATCGTGCCTGTAAACAATTTAACTGTAGAGTACTACTTAAGTACACCTGTGCCTATATCCTTATTCAAGGAAACGGCACTGGACACGCCGATAATGCCTTACAACGTATGGGATTCCCATGCATATTCCTCAATTAGCGGTCTGTGGAACTATTCAGCAACACTACCATCATCCGGGGCATACAACACCTGGAATCTGGGATATAACCCTTCAACAGGATACGCACCTGGATTAGTAGGATCTGGACCATACATGATGTATGCAGGGTTCGGAATGCCAAAGGGTGCATGGATATCCAGCGATTACTGGCAATTATATGTAAACCCGGATTACTTTGTGCAGTATGTTCCAAGCCTTTCACAATTTACACCGAAAGTATACAGCATATACGCTGCAATATATACTTCAGATTCTGCAGCAGTAGCCTCATTATCTGATGGGCAGACATACGCAATGTTGAATGCCCTTCCAGCTACGTTTATACCGACAGTAAAGGGTATACCCAGTTCGTACATATATGATAAGGCCGGAACGGGATACGGGTACCAGCAGGTAAGCTCATATGCAGCAAATGCGCCTTTCAATATTACAGATTTGAGGGTGGCATTGGAATACGCAATACCGAAGACGTATCTTGCATCAGTCGTTGCTGAAGGCTACTCAATACCCGGGCCAGACACTCCTGTACCGGATTCAGATATACTGTGGCAGGCATCCGGTGTTCCATATTACCACTTTGACCTTGCAAAGGCAAAATCGTATATAGACGATGCAATAAATGCAACTAAAGGGATGCCGTCGGCTAATGTATTGAGCTATTCAAGAACAACTCCTGGAGTACTTTCAGGAACAACATTGTACTATGGAGGAAAACCGGTTACACAGACAATACAGATAACCTCTGCCTCTGAAGATCCACTGGGAGTCGAGGGTGCAAACAAGATAGCCACTTACTGGACAGACCTTGGAATCTCTACAACAGTTAAAGAAGAGTCTTTCTCGACATTAGTGGCTAATTTAGGGGCCCAATCACCGACAAACCCTACAGCATTCCAAGAAATTGATCTAGCGTTATCAGATATAGTGCTCAATCCTGCAGATGATTTATCAGCATTTGAAAACTCATATCTTGGTGCAGGCACAGGCTTCTACCTCGGTCCGTTCACAACGTTTAATTACACATCAGGCCCAAGCTTTGCAGTAAACCTGACAACTGGGAACATAAGTACATCTAGCACAGTCATAAGTGAGAATCCAGCAGCATTCAGCCCAAATATGTCATTAGTGCATGATAAAACTTACAGTGGCGCATACGTTACAAACTTCCTGAACAAGCTTGTGAATGAATCATACGTGGAGACAAACGCATCTGCAGAGCATGTGATACTTGATGTATTACAGTATGTTCTGGCTGACCAGGCAACATTGCAAAACCTTGGATATACTGTGGATCCGATGGCAATAGTCAACTCAACATTTACGGGAATTGACCATGACAGTTTAGCATTAACAGGGTTCTGGTACTGGAACTTTATGGACATACACCTTAAAAAGCCTGTAATTGTAACCAAACCAGTTACATTACCATACCAGCTGGAGGTTGGTGTAATAAGCAATTCCAAGATATACTACAGTGGACAATACGGGAATCTTACTATACAGGTAAGGAATCAGTATGGCCAGGCAATGCCAAATATACCAGTCTCTATTGGATACATAGCTTCCGATGGTGGAATAGTAAACATTACATCTGTATCCGGGAAAACCAATTCAAATGGCATATACCACTTTGAATTCCTGGTAACTCCTAAAAATGAGGCTATCTATACAAGTGACTACGCAGGAGATGTACAGTTTACAGTAACAGCTATAGCTCCAAACTCCAGCTACGTAAGTGGAAAAGGATCGTTCAATGTGGATGTTGAGCCATATGCAGTTGCATATAAAATCGTGAAATATCCTGACTATATATCCACAGCAAATAATACGACCTCGAAAACTACAATGATGGAGCTTAAGGTATATAATCCTCTTACAGGAACCCCCATATCAGGGTATCAGTACACAGTAGAATCCCTATCCGGATTGGTACAGCTTGTGAATACTACTAACCAGGTGTTGACAAACACAACAAACACATACATGTTTGTGGATACAACAGGGCTAAATGGAACAAAAACGGTGCCTATTGCGGATTACAATATGACCAAAATAACAGGGACAACAAACTCAACTGGAGACATAAACATAATGATGGAATACAATTCATCATTTGACTGGAATACAAGCAATGTAGCAGACGGGTTTGCACATACGTATATATTCATGGGTGATTATTCGGGATCAGCTCCAATGGCAGGATTAGCTCCATACATGGATTTAGGCCAGGTCACATCCTCCATGAACCCATCCGGATTTGGTGTCATACAGCCATTTGAAATACCTGTAATGGTAAATGAATCATCAATGCACGGAGTGCATATATCAGTATCATACAAGGGTACCATAACCAACAATGGCACGGAAATGATGACCTTAACAGCAACGCAGGATGGGAAACCATTAAGCAACTACAACATAACGGTGACAGCACAGAATGCTCTGGGAGCCAATAGAGGATTAGTATATGGCACATCTACATTAGGGACAACATCTGCTACTGATCCAAATTCAGCCTTCGGGTCAACAAGCATGCCTGAATATACGGTGACAACAAACAGCGCAGGTGTAGCATATGTTAATTTCACCGCGAGCGAGTACACATACAACTCAACATATGCCTACAAGCTGGTTCCATTCTCATCAACGCACCTTGTACCATACGATGAATTCCAGTTAGGGATAATGGGAATGAATGCAACCGGTGCCGAATACTCTGCTGCAACAAGCATAGTATCAACACCATTTGAATTCAACAACACAACAAATCCATACATATTCCCGACAGCAACAGTGTACCTCCTGGGCGCATCATACAGCAATGGGTCGTACTTCATACTGAGCGACCACAAATACACAATGTACATCAACTCTACCTATAACACAGCAGCAGGCCCCTCATACAAGGATCTATCATTCACAGCATCAACAAACTACGGGCACATATCTGTCAGTAAGGGCTCAACAGGTTCATCAGGATCATATAAACTGACATACACATCCAAGCCCGTAACCACAATCACAAAGATTACAGTAACTCTGACACTAGCTGGGTCAGGACAAAAAGAGGCATATACATTCTATGTGCTTCCACACAAAGCACCGTCCTATACACTGTACTATGCAATAATCGGAGTGGTTGCTGTCATAGCAGCAATATTCATTGCAATGTATGCAATCAGCATGAGGAAGCTAAAGGCTGCTAAAAAATAACTTTTTTATTTTATAATGTTTTATTATTACAATATTAAGAATTTTTTTATTTTATAACCTTAACTCCACAAATTTATAGGGAATACATCCATTATTATTTTTAATTCCCATGTCTTTACAGTTATAATAGCAATGCAAACATTAATATTATATATTCCCTATATAGGGTATATGGAAGAATGGGTAAAGGATGTACTGCAAGAAGAAAAAAGGAAAAGGAAGATTCCACTTGAGGTGAAGAGGCTGAACGGAAATTATTATTTATACCATTCAACAACAAGATATGATAAGGAAAAGCATGGTGCAAGGAAAGTATCTGATTACATTGGAAGAATTACAGAAAATGGCATAGTAAGCAATGACAAATCCCGGTCTGTGTATGAATATGGAAATTCAGAATTAATATACTCTGTATCAAAGGATATAATTAAATTATTGAAGAAACACTTCCCTGATACATGGGAATCCATATACGCAATGTCTGTGGTAAGGCTAATAAGCTATACACCGATGAAAAGCATTAAGGAAAGATGGGATAAACTGTACATGTCCAGATATATCAATGCGCATGTATCGCCCAATACATTGACAGACCTTCTTATTGAAACAGGTTCAGATATCAGCAGCCAGTATGATCTATTCAATGATCTAATGCACGATTCCATGAAGCTTGCATTTGACCTATCATCAATATTCTCAAGGTCAGAGAATATAAATATGGCAGAGAAGGGGCATAACCATGAGCACGAGTATATACCGCAGATCAATATTGCAATGGTATTTGACTTAGATTACTATAAGCCTGTTTTTCTTAAATCATTGGACGGTTCTGTAAGGGATATAAAATCTTTAAGGAAGGTACTGGAAGAGATTAATTTTAATGGAGTATTAGTAATGGACAGAGGGTTTGCATCATATTCCTTAGCGGATGAAATAAATAATAAATTCATAATGCCATTGAGGAGAAATAATAATATTATTGATTATAGCATTGAATTCAAATCAAGCTTCATGTACAGGGACAGGGGAATACTGTGTACATCATATAAATATGGAAAATATACTATATACATATTCCAGGACCAGCTGTTAATGTCAGAGGAGGCAAATACATTCATATCACTGATAGCAGACAATAAGAAGAGCCAGGATGATTATAATAGTGCATCTAAAGTATTCGGCAAGATTGCAATACTCTCAAATATTGATGACAAACCTGAAAATATATACCTAATGTATAAGCAGAGGGAAGAGATAGAACAGTCATTTGATGCTATGAAGAATGAATTGGAAAATGACAAATCATACTTAAGCAATGATGATTCCATAAGGGGTTATTTCTTTATTTCATTTGTATCATTATACATATATTACTCAATATTTGTTCTCATAAGGGCCGCAGGATTGACTGATAAATTATCTGTAAAGGATGCATTATTAAAATATTCAAGGGTTTACAGGATTATACACAACAGTAAAGAAATTATTTCAGAGGTTCCTGCATCATCCGAAAGGATAGATGAACAATTAGGTACAAATATATTCCCTAAAAAATTGGGGAGTTAAGGTTTATAATATTATTTAGCTGTATTTTCCATGTAAAGGTATTAAATATACTAATTTCCGGAGGAGATATACACAATAATTTTTTAACTGTAAATTACGGAAAAGGTGAAAAGAGCAGGGATGTGTTTTTGGATGATAATACAAGGACAGTAATTATGGATTATTCATTTGTTAGAAATAATAATGATATTCCATACTTATTCACCACCAAGAAAGGAAAGGTAACTTCAGAATATATGGGGAATATAGCCCAGGATATTAAGAAAAAAACAGGAGTAATAGAGTTTAGCTGGCATAAATGCAGGCATACATATGCACATAATATGATTAAAAATGACATAGATTTAGAAAGCCTCCGGCAAATGCTGGGCCACGAGGATTTGGCTACCACTGGAATATATTCGAGGATGAACACAGAGGAAGCATTAGAAAGGATTAAAAGCAAATCTATAAAATTTTACAATGAGTCTTCCATGTTCAAATCTTCCAAACCCTGTGACATTGCTAATGGACTCAAGGGGATTGAAATGGAGTTATACACTTTTCCGGGGGTTTAAACATGGCATCTTATATAAATTCGAGGTGTTATTATAATTTAAGAAAAAGATTTGGCCATGGAATTGCCAGAACTATTATGAATTACTGGTATTATTACAATGTAGACCCCCCGGAAGACCAGGATATAGCATTAGAATATTTTATTCTTAAAAGGGATGTTAAATGATTTTTAGAATCGATGTGAAAAATAAAAATTCATTCATTCGGGCACCATCATATGAGAATGGAAGTAAATACATTATTTTTCCGAAGTTAATTTTAGTTCATAATTTTTTAGCCCAAAGTGGAAGCAGTACAGAGAAGTTCCTATTTATAAAGGATTTTCAGCAATTTATAGATAGTTTCTCATACAAATGTGGAAGCAGCAAAGTGGAAGCACATGTGAGGTTGCATATATGAGAACGTTTAATCCAGGGCCAGAGTATTCCCAAATCATTTCTTATCTATTAACAGGCAAATCAGCAAGGGAAATTGGAAGAATTATGGGATATAAGTCAGGAGGAACAGTATCCAAGAAAATTAAAAGGCTTATCAACCATGGATATTTAATAAACCATATAAGCCCTGATAACCGGTTTTATTCAATAACATTGAAAGGCTATTCTATACTGGGCAATAAAAGTGTAGATAACTCCCCCACACAGTCAGGCAAAGTGGAAGCACTTACAGAAAAATCTGATAAATTCTACAGGCTCCACGCACTTCAAATCAAATACTGGCTAAAAACACCATTGCCGGCAGAGAATATACATATAGTTTCATTCAAGGACCATCCAACACATTTAAGGAATCTAAGGAACTATTCTGATTTAATAGTAGAATTTAAGGACTTTAACGTAACTGTTTCTACAAGGGCAATAAAGTTTACAAACCTTGAAGTAAGGATGCCCTATAAAGAGGTTGATGATCCTCAAATCCTGCTTACAAAAGCTATGGCCCTAATTGAGCCAGAAGTTGAGCATATAGAGTCGCTTCTGTCAAAACATATTCCTGGATTAAAATTAAGAAGGCTGACAAACAATGTTCTTGATGCCATAGTAATCAGGGGCGAAATCGCAATTGAAAACGATGAACTGGCCATTAATGTGGGCAAAATCCAGAAAGATACAGGGGAAAAGCTAAGAATTTATGATCCGGATGATGGCAAAATTTCCGAAATAGTTGACTTCAGCAAAGGACCGGCAGAGTTTGAATCAGTACATCCAAAGAAATTAATTGAAAATCTGGAAATATATAAGCAATTTTTAGATGATTTGAATTCCGGAAAATTCTATGACAGAATCAATGAGATAGTAGAGGTGCAGGAGAAAACGATGCAGATCCAGGAAAAGCAGGAAGAAATCCAGAAGAACGCTTTTAGCCAGTTTGACGAAAGGATAAATGAGCACTTGAATTTAATGAACAATTTAGCAACCCAATTTTTCCATGCACTGGACGAATTAAAAAATTATATGATGAGGTGAAAATATGATTGTGGGTTTATATGCAAGGGTAAGCACGAAGGATAAGGAGCAGAATCCTGAAAACCAGCTGATCAGGTTAAGGGAATACTGCAATGCAAGGAAATGGAATTATAAAGAATATATCGATTTTGCATCCGGTTCAAAGAAAGACAGGCCAGGATTAAAGCAAATACTGGATGATCTGGACAAGCTTGATGGGATACTGGTTTTAAGATTGGATCGATTCGGAAGGTCCTTGCAAAACCTGCTTGAATGCTTCAATATTATTAGATCTCAAGGAAAGTTCTTTGAAGCCATCGACCAGGGATTGAAAATCTCGGAGAAAAAGGATCCAATGAATGATTTTATGCTTGCCATTTTAGGTGCAGCTGCGGAATTTGAAAGGGAATTAATATCTGAAAGGGTAAAAGATGGCATGGCAAGGGCCATGAAGGAAAACAAAAAGATTGGACGGCCACGCATTTTAGACAAAAAGAATATAAGTGCTTCAAAGATTATTAAATTAAGGGAAAGCGGAAAATCAATAAGGGAAATATCCCAAATTGTAGGGATAAAGAGGTCAACGGTATATGACATAATAAAATCGTCCGAAAAACCTATACGTTAAAATCAATGATTTCTTTATATATACCCTGGTACTTTTTTTACTGTCCGGAAAAGAAATCTTTAACGGACACATCTAAGAATGTTTTCTACTCTAATTCATACAACTTTACATTTTCTATATCTATACCAGTTAGTGTCTGTGGTAAAGCCGGCAACATTAGATAGAGGGACCGATATATTATTTCCTTCAGGCTCGCTCAGAGTAACTTCATTTTGGGAAACACGTACAATAGTTACGTACCTATTTTTTTCGCCTTTTAGCTGAAGCTTTATATCCTCCCCTTGTTTTCTATTAATTTTTTTTAAATCCGGATTTCTGCTTCAAGGTTCGTTGGCAATCTTGGCAGCATGAATACTGCATTCGATTCCAGATATCCTTGTATGCATGTGCATCTCATACTCCGAGAAATTAATATATACCCCCAATTCTCCACGAAATCTTAATCCAAGTATGTAATAGACATACAGGGTATGGCAATAGTTTTGATGTCCACCCTATATATCAAGTCTTTTCTGAACGAATGAAACTTAATATCATTCACTGCATATAAGTTCTAACTCTGCCTCTACTATTTACTAATAAATATATAGGTATAGCAAGTGAAACGATAAACGGGATAATAGTAATAATGAAAATCATAGAATACGAGAATATTTTAAAAATGTTTGGTTCAATATTAGGTGGAAAAAACGGTAAAATGAATACATAAAGCGATAACATAACAACTAAAAGTATCCATAATGCAAGATTAGATTTCATATGTTTATGAGTGATTTTACTTTTTAAATAGTCTAAATAGAAAAAAATATCTAACGCTGCAAGTGCTACAAGTATAGCAGGCAGGATGCCGGTATAATAATTATATGAGAAGCTTATAATATTGCCTATAGAGCCAAGATAAAGTAATCTATAACTCACTATACTAATCATAAATACCCAAATTATTGCAAAAATTCTTAGGTAATTGTTTATCTTTTTTATATTTTCTGACCTGTTCATAATATCACCATGGTGGAGATACGCTTGGCCAAACACTGGCATGCGGTGCTAAACTTGTGATTTGCAGACCAGTACCCAGGGGTTCAGTTGTTAAAAATGGAAAATATAGCCATCCTCCTGAATATACCAGTTGACCATTAAAATTATATGCCTGATTTGAGTGCGCGCCAAGTTCTCCATAGGCTCCTGTATCCCAAAAATCCCACCAATATCCCTCAGAGACGGCTATCTCGACATATGGAACAGTAGTATCCTGACTGGTGGTATGTAAATTTACAAAACTTGCCCACGAAAACGCAACAACCGCCCCCAATATTCCTGCAACGGCCGCTATGGCTGCAGAAGCAGCAAAAACAGCTCCTACTGCCAGTCCTGTAACACCCCCTATGAGTGTCATAAGATTGGTAAAGTCACCTGTTCCTATAGGACCCTGAAAAGTATCAGACGCATAGAATACCCATGCATTTCCCCATCCATATGATTGATGGTATGTCTCTGGGTCCACAGAGATTAATTTAGCGTTCTTGCCATTAATTATATAAACCGATTTGTTCCCTATATTCTTATTCACATTTTCACGATAAATTATCGATTTTATATTAAGGCTATTATCTGTTGTTTCGATATATTCTATATAGTTGGCTCCTACTAATGTTGTATTTTGATTTCTAGCACCTCGCGGCATTTTGCTGTTATTTATTGTCAATTGTAAATATATCTGATTATTGATTACAGCATATTTTTCTGTGAAGTTTTTAATTGAGCTTCTATTTAATAATGAGGATTTCGACAAATTAACTGGCTTCCAATTTAAATTCCTGTTTTCAAAATTATTCTGTGCAAACCTGCTATTTATATTATTTATGGTACTGGCGTTCATTTCAAATTGTGGTAATATGTTATTAGTTGCTGTATTGTTTTGAGCTGTATGCATATTGTCCGTTGCAGGGACAAAGGCTATCATTACAAATACTGCTGCCATTAATACACCTGTTATTACCCTCTTTTTATTCACAACGAAATTAACACATGAATATATATACATATTTCTGTAATAATACTAGTGAATAATTTATTATTTAATAATTTATCGGTTAATTTTTGTAATACAAACTATCCGTGCATCAGTATTTACTGGATTCGAATTCATATGAGAATTAAATGTTATAAAAACAGAGCAATTAATTTTGTGGTTTTACACAATATCTAGGTAATTTTTTTTTAATTATATTGTTCTGGTGCATTGCATTCTTTAAATATTGTAAAATGTGGTATTCAGGAAGGACTTCATTTCAAATTGTTAAACTTTTACCATATTTTAGAATATTTTTCTATTATAATTCTATCAAAAATTTACATTTTCTTTTGTCTATACCAGTCAGTTTCGGTGGTAAAACCGGCTACATTTGATAGAGGAACTGAAATAACTTCTCCCCCTGGTTCACTTAGAGTAACTTCATTTTGGGAAACACGTACAATAGTTACGTACCTATTTTTTTCGCCTTTTAACTGAAGCTTTATATCTTTTCCCTGATTCTCTATTAATTTTGTTTTGAATTCAGATGGAGTGATCCAGGCACTTTTCTGAATTTCCCCAAATTTATTTCTATCAATTAACATATACGAATATAGACATTTTCACTATTTAATTATTGGTATATAGAATTTTAAAAGATAACCACAAAGTTACAATAAGTTTTAAAATTTTTATTTATCTAATTTGCTTCCACAATTTTTGCAATACTTTGCATCCTCATCATTTTTAGTACCGCATACAGGGCATATTTTGTATTGTCCACTGGACTTACTGTTTGTTATTTCATTGATATTTTTAAATTGCCCAGCTATGGCATGTCCGTATTCTGTCAGGGAAATATAAATAATCCTTCTACCAATATATTTCTTCTCTGTACGAATGACGCCTTGTTCTTCCAATCTTTTCACAGTGCTTTCCATAGTGCCTGTAGATGGGACTACTTTCAACAAATCAGTTTTTTTGACTTTATCATGATCTAATAAAAATATTAGTATTGATGGTGCGTACTTTCCAAGATTAGACATATCGATAAATATCACCTTTCATATATCTAAAATAGGAAACGGTATTTAAGTTAAACATATATTTCATATTTCAGCTTTCGAAAATAGCAATCATTTATATGCAATTATATACTGTCTTTATCATGAGAATTAAAAAAATGATAACCATAAGCCAGGAGAACTATGATTTTTTGAAACAGCACCCTGAGATTAAACTTAGCGCGTTAGTAGAGAATGGCATAAATGAGTACCGTACTGTTATTAAGAACAGGTGATAAATTCATGGTAAACTATACTGATTTTGAAGATTGGATGTATGAACGCTTTTCAAAAAGCACAATAATAGACACTTTAAGGAAAATACGATACCTGGGAAAGCATTTAGATTTGTCTTCGAGGGAATCAATGCTTGAATTTTTAAGGAAAGAAAGGAGAAATGGGTCACCTAAACAGAAAGTAAATGGATATATAAAATATTTAAATCGCCTGCTCACATTCGAAGGACTTGATAAAATAGATTATATTCCCGAATTAAGAAATAATTCTTTCAGAAAAAGGGCATTTGCCACTGACCAGATCCAAACATTAATTGTGAAAAGTAAGGGGAAAACAATAGAAGACAAACGTAACCATGCAATGATACTGCTTGCCCTTAATACAGGTTTAAGAAGATCCGAAATATGCAATATAAAAGTAGAAGACATACATAATAATTTTTTAACTGTAAATTATGGAAAAGGTGAAAAGAGCAGGGATGTGTTTTTAGATGACAATACTAGGAAGGTAATAATGGATTACTCATTCATTAGAAATAACAACGATATGCCATACCTATTCACAACCAAGAAAGGAAAGGTAACTCCAGGATATTAAGAAAAAGACAGGTATAAATGAGTTCAGCTGGCATAAATGCAGGCATACATATGCACATAATATGATTAAAAATGACATAGATTTAGAAAGCCTCCGCCAAATGCTGGGCCATGAAGATTTAGCCACTACTGGAATATATTCGAGGATGAACACAGAGGAAGCATTAGAAAGGATTAAAGGTAAATCTATAAAATTTTGCAATGAATTTTCCATGTTCAAATCTTCCAAACCCTGTGACATTGCTAATGGACTCAAGGGGATTTGAACCCCTGCCCTCTTCCATGCCAAGGAAGCGATCTACCGCTGATCTATGAGCCCTGATTGCTGTATTGCCATATCCAGTATAAATTTTATCCTATTAATGTTTTCTTTCTCCCAGAAGCAGCCTGCCGGCATAGGGGACATAAATGGTCTGCAATATTATTGATATAAGGACGACGAATGAAACAGAGGCATAAATTATTGTTCCATATTCTATTAAAAGTGGGATATGGTTTGCCTGCCCAAGTACAAATGGGACTGTTGAAAGAACCACAGGAACAACACCTCTTGGCCCTACCAGCGACATAAACGCCTTTGTCCTGGTATCAAATTTTATTGTATTCTTTCCCATATTTGCCAACCCTATTGAAATGAATACGGCAACAGGCCTTACCACAAATATTACTATGAGTGAAATAATAAATCCGAATATAATATAATTGAATATCTGGGTTCTGGTAAGTATGCTCCCGAGCAGGATAAATATTATAGATTGTGCCATAAATGATAGGTTTTCATTAAAATTTGTTTCCCTGTTCCAGAATATGCTTTTATCAGAAAAATTTCCGACTATTGCCCCCGTGGCAATTATTGCGGGGAACGGTGTTATTCCAACTGCTTCAAGGGATGTGAATTCGAACAATACTATACCAAGCGTGAGGGCTATTAACAATGATTCAAAATTAAAATATTTGTTGAGGTAAATTATGAAAAATCCAAAGGCAATTCCAACAGCTGCGGGGATTGCAATTTCAAGCAACAGGAAAGAGCTAGAACCCAGTACAAGACCAACATGGGATGTAAGCAATGTGAAAAAGGATGAATAAGAAACATTTGGGGCAAGAATGCCTATGCCGATGCTTAAAAGTATGATGCCAAGTGGGTCGTTAAAAAGGCTTTCACCTATCAGTGTCCCGGATATATCGTCCCTTATATTGAGTTTTTTGAATGTTGGAATAAGTGATGCAGGGTCTGTTGGAGATATTATAGCTCCAAATATAAAGCCTATAATCATAGGTGCCCCCGTCAACAATGAGAAAAATATTCCCGCACCCACAGCTGTAACAACCATGCCTATTGTATCCAGGGCTGCAATTTTGTAAAAATATTTTCTCAGGATACGTGGGCTGAAATTATGTGACTCATAATATAGGATAATCACCAACCCCAGCATTCCTACACCTATGGTTGCAAAGGATGATAACATGTATATTGCAAAACTATGCTTTATGAATCCCAGCAAAGGGCCGAAAATTAATCCCATTACTATGAGTATTGGTATATAAACCATTGAAGCTTTTCTAGATATAGGTATAGAAAAAGCCGCAACAATCAATATGAAGCTTATTTCATAATAATCATATGTGACCGGGGAAATAATCATCTCAGTTCATAGCCTTTGGGAGTTCTCTTTTGTGCATTGATTTCAGGTATAGCTCCATAAGTTTTTCATATTTTCCATTAAGTGTATGATTATCAAATATATCCGAAAGTATTCTATCTATTTCATGGTAATCCATTTTGAGTTCATCCTCATCGTATTGATTTTCCCACAGGCCTGCCGATGGTTTTTTGTCTATTATGGATTGGGGAACTTTTAGGATCGATGCAATTTTCCACACATCCGTTTTAAATATTCCTTCAATGGGCTCAATATCGCAGGCACCATCGCCATACTTTGTGTAGTAACCGAGCAGATATTCTGTCCTGTTTGTTGTTCCTATTACAACTCCTCCCAGCAAATTAGCATGGTAATAAAGTATGTTTGCCCTGATTCTGGACCTTATGTTCCCCTCAAGTTTTTTATCTGAAGTATCAAGTAATGCTCTATATGATTCAAGTACGCTTTCTATATTTACAGTAATAATATCTAAACCGGTTGATTCTGAAAGTTTTTTAATGTCTTCATAGTCATCCTGTTTTGTGTATTTATCAGGCATGAATATTGCCTTTATTTTATTATTATCAATAGAAGTTGCCAGCAATGTCAGTACTAGGGAACTGTCTATCCCGGAACTTATTCCCAGAACTGCATGCTTTTCCCCTATTTTTTCTTTTAAAAATTCGCGTATTGCCTGAATTTTATCGACATATGTATCTTTCACATTATGATAATAAAATCGAGTTAAATAAATATTTAGTTCCAGTTTTTAAACTATATTTCACAGAACAGGTGCTTTTCCTATTTACATTTCAATGTTATATTGCCGTTAACTATATTCTGAGATGTAATTTGCCGGGAATAAACTAAAGCGATGAATACGCTTTCCATGGTTAATGTTAGCACTTATCCAGAAAATTATTAATATTTTGATAATTTTACTATTTAATAATATTTCTGTAGTTATTTCTTTAATATTATATAAATTTAATAACATTAAATATAATATTTTAAATAATATAAAAAAAATACATAATTTTTATTATTCAAAAAATAAAGCTTTATTGATGCATTAATAGGAAAATTTATATATTATGTAATAGTAAACCTTTTAATGAATCCGATATTGAAATTTATACTATTGGCTTTACCATATATTTTTATGGTAGCCGGGGTAACTATATATACAAGGGTTAAACCGGAGCTTGGTGGTATACCATTCTTTTACTGGTATCAGCTTGTATGGATATTTATAGCAGCAGCCCTGACGTCAACTGTTTATTTTATAGAGAACAATGAAAAGAAAAGGAGGGTGGTGCACTGATGTTTACAGATCTCGACCTTGCCCTATTCTTTGCTATTATAGTAATAGTGCTATTCGCAGGTTACATGGCATATTTCTGGAGAAAACCGGCAGATATGGATGCCAAGGGAGAATGGAGCCTTGGAGGAAGGAGATTTGGAACTGTAGTAATGTGGTTCCTGCTGGGAGGTGACCTTTATACTGCGTATACGTTAATAGCCGTTCCTGGTGCAGCAGCAACAGCCGGTGTGGGTGGAGGAGCTTTCGCAATGTTCGCCATAGCATACGGTGTAATGATTTATCCAATCGTATATGGAACAATGCCCAAATTATGGAATGTCTCAAAAAGGCGTGGATACATTACAGCTTCCGATTTTGTGAAAGACAGATTTTCATCAAGGTCGCTGGCAATGCTCATAGCGCTTACAGGAGTCCTAGCAGAACTGCCCTATATAGCACTGCAAATTACAGGAATTAAGTATGTACTTGCCTCACTGTCACTTCCTATAACAATAAGTCTGATAATTGCTTTCATCCTTGTAGCAGGATTTACATTTGTAAGCGGTTTAAGAGGCCCTGCACTTACATCAATATTAAAGGATGCTATTATATGGGTAGCAGTTATAGTAATTATAATATATATACCTATTAAACTGGGAGGATTTGGTGCAATATTCGGGAAAGCAGCTACAATAAGCCCGCACCTCCTGAATATCTCTCCGGTTATAGATGTGGGATATACCACACTTGCTCTGGGCTCTGCCCTGGCATTATTCCTTTATCCACATGCAATTACCGGAACATTGGGGGCTAAAGACTCTAAAACCATACGAAGAAACGCTTCCTTACTACCACTTTACAATGTACTGCTAATGTTTGTAGCTATAGTAGGAATAATGGCAGTGGTCTATTTCAACAAATATCCAACGGTAAGCAGTGAAGCCCTGCCACGCCTGGTACTCGATCTGTTCCCAGCCTCCTTTACGGCTTTTGCTTTCGCAGCTGTAGTAGTAGGGAGTATTGTTCCAGCATCCATTATGGCCCTGGCGTCTGCCAATCTGCTTACAAGAAATGTTTATCTGGAATACATAAATCCGAAGGCATCGGAAAGGACACAGACAAACCTATCGAGGGTACTGGTTATCGTTGTAATTCTAGCTGCCCTTGCATTCTCGCTTGTACCTGCAGCATCAGGAGAAATAGTATACCTGCAGACAATTGGCGGGGCTTTCATAATGCAAACCCTTCCGGCGGTATACCTGGCGCTCTTCACAAGAAAACTAAATAAGTACCCGGTAGCAGCAGGTTGGGCTGTGGGATTAACGACTACAATAGTTATGCTTGCACAGCTAGACTTCAAAAGTTCCCTGTACAAGGATTTCCATTTTGTCTATATAGGTGTATTTGCACTCCTGCTGAATCTTATAGTTGTTGGCATAGGAATGGCAATTATGAAAGGAATGAATAAAGTGAAGGATGAGGGAATAATAGACAACTCGGAATTTGAGGATATAGAGAATATGGAAGAAGTAGGATAATTTTTATTTTTTGTTTTCAAGCATAATTTTTATTTTATACCTTATACAATCCATGAATCTGTCATGGTGGTCATTTCTTTTTTTTGCGATGTAATCCAGAATCCTTTTATCACCTAGTAGATCATCAGGAGCCATTTTAACAAGAAGTTTCATCTCATTGGTATCGGGTATGTTATTTACTTTTCTTTCCCCTACAAGTTTATTTATGTATGGGTCTGTATCCATTATCCATTCCTTTATTATTTTTTCAATTGCATCTTTTTTTACCCCAAGTGTTTTTGCTATCTGCTTAACCGGTTTATTAACGCACCTCAGTCCGGCAATTGCTTCTTCAAGTTTCGGGTTCATAATATGATATACTTATAATATAGAAATAATTAAGGAAAATGCAATGTTGTTGAGGTTGTATTTCAACTTTTATAATGATGATTATGGTTATAAATAGTTATTAAGTAAAATTTTTATAGTTTGAAACGTTTTATTTTTATGAAGAAATTATTAGCGATTGTGGTAGCTATAATATTTGTTGCTTTAGCTTTCGCTGTTGTTTCATCACAGGGAACAACAGCACCGGCAGCCACACCTGCCGTATCTCATCAGAGTACGCAACAAAATAGTGATTCGAGATTGCTTGCTATTGAGAAAAAACTTGAAGAAAAAGGGATACCTTTAAAATATGCCAGCATTCCTGCATTTTACAATAATATTACACGGGATAATGGGGTAATCGCACCATCATACCAGAGTGCTCCGGCTCCTATGGGAATTGGATTCTATGGTACTCAAAACGAATCCGGAAAACTTGTAGGCTATAATTTAACAACACCCAGTGTAATGGCTTCCATAGGCATACAAAACATGAGCCAGTTTTACCTGCTGAATGATGGGCCGACAAGTGAAACTTTCCAGTTGAATTCTGTTCTAACCAATGTTACCCTATTTGGTAATTCAACTTACACATTCTGGACGCAGAACGTTGCATTCTATTCAGAGAGGACACAAACCATTCAGTTCCTTACAAATATATGGAATTTCTCATCCCCCGCAGTTACAATTAGCAGCAATGTGTTCCATTCAGATGATGGTATACTATGCGCACCAACGTTCTACTATGCTATAGGTCCTACTATCCACGTGACAACACCATTCTCACTTAATCTATACCTGAACTCAACTGTAGTGGACAGGGACAGCGCAGTGTTTTTCAACTATTCCATAACAAGTGATAACCATGTCCAGTCCGGGTCATATGATTATGCTATATTTAATTCCACATACGGGCAGCCTTCCACATTTACTGCAAAGGCTCCGGAATACCTTGCAAGCGGTACACAGATAACGCCTACCGGCTATATACCCTATGATTTTGAAATCATGGTTGGAGGGCCAGGCGGAGGAAGCACCACATCCATATATAACGTAAACGCAACAATGAACCTCAGATATATGGGTAGCAGTGGCTATGTTAATGTACCCTCTGCATACGATGTGGGTTCTGAAACCGGAGAAACTTCAGAAGGTGTAGCAGTTTCATGGGATAACGACACAGCATATTTAACACCGGGGCCTTCTTTTATTTATGGCATGTGGAATATATACGGCAGCAATGCAATGACACATTATAGTGGCACGGTGGCACCGTCAAATGCGTTCATGTTTGTATCTACAGGAAATACCTTTAATGCATCAAATGCACAGTGGGCACCCCTTTCACTATCCGGAAAATATAGTTTTACCCTCCCATCCGGGCAATACACAGCACAGGCATTGCTGAGCAATTACATGAATGCATACTTCATGCCAGGCCAGAATGTTTCATTGAATCATGATTACAATATGGGCATATACACTCCACTATATGCATTTGACAATGCCCAGATTGCAAACATATCATTATACGGAAATGGAACTGCCGGAAATCCCTATATAATGGACAACTATCAGATAATGCCTATAAGCTCTTTATTCGAGGGATTCAATGATTTCGCATTCCCTGTGTTTGCAGGGGTTCTGCTGCATAACACAAATGCAAGTGTGGTCATGAAAAACATGCCTTCACTGTTTATACAATATACAAGCCAGAACCCGGCATATACATCCTATGTATCCGATTACGATCTTCCGGGGTATAACTTCCTGAACTATGAATTATACAACGCTTCCAATGTAACCATATGGAAATCAAATGACATAAGTGGATACTTTGCGTCGGCATTAACAGGATTCCCGGTTGGGAACCTTGTTATATGGAACTCAACAAACGACCTTGTAGGCAGCAACCTGTTTAACGTAATGGATAGCGGGATGTTAATATACAAAAGCCCTAATGTAACTGTATGGGGAAACTATTTTGTAAACGCACCGCAAACATATAATAGCACCTTTGAGCAGGTAACCGACATATGGGGAGCGCCGCTTGGAATAGCTGAATACAGCTCCGGTGACACAATATACAATAACTTCTTTGACACCACACTAACTGCATACAGCCCAAATACGTCAATATATTCTGGAAATCCTGCTGTTTACATCAACATGTGGAATATAACAAAACAACCTGCATACATAACACACTACGTGAACGGCTTTGCACTCAGGGGAAGCATAATAGGCACACACTACCAGGGAGGAAACTACTGGAACAACTTTAATGGTACAATACCGTACACCAACAACGGCCTTATAGCATACGGTGGGGATTATGCACCTCTATATTACAATATATTTTTCTATGGGATATTTTCCCATCGCGGAATGATGTAAAATAAATTTTTTATTTTAAAATAACTTAGTTTCTTAAATAATGTATGTTCTACTTTTTTCTGATCTCTGCCTTCTTTCCATTTTTCACCATATTCCCGAGCATTGTATCATATTCCTCCAGTATATACGAATAGTTTTCATTGTTTTTGATAAAGTTTTTTATAGAATCTGTATAGGGTGCAAGAAGTTTTTTTGTAAATGAATTCATCATTATGTCTATGATTTCCATCTGGGCTTCTTTTATGTCTGTTTTCCTTGCCAGCTCTTCAAGCTCATCCTGTTTTATCTGGTTGGCAAATTTGTAAAATGCCGCAATAATATCATCGGACTTCATTTCGTTGATTTTGGAGGTGTACAGTGTCAATTCATTCTCAACGATTTCTTCCGCTTTCTTAATTTCAAGCTTTCTATGCTCCCTTGTTTCCTTGGAAATACTATATATTCTGTCCAGGTCATAAAACGCAATGTATTCATTCATTGCCTGTTCTATATTTGGGGGGTTGGAAAGGTCAATCATGATTTTATTTTCATTAATAGTGGAATAATCCTCTGCTCTTATTATATAATTCTTTGACGATGTTGCAGCGATTATTATCTCGTTAGATTTTATTAGCGACTGAATATTACCGATATCTGAATAATTGGCTCCATACTTTATTGCCAGATCCCTCGCATGATCAATAGTTCTTCCAGCAACAGTTACAATAGTTTTTGAACCTGCAAGGTAATTTAAGAGTGCAGTAGACATTTTCCCTGTTCCTATTATACATAACTTTTTCCCTGCCAAACCATACTGGCTTTCTATAATATCCAGGCTTATGGATGATAGGGACGTTTTTCCATGTGAAATATCAGTGAGTGTCCTCACATCCTTTCCAACAGAAAGGGCTTTACGGAATGTATAGGATAAAAATTTGTCCAGCTTTCCTCTTTTGGAAGCAATGTCAAAGGATGATTTTATCTGCCTTAAAATATCATTTTCGCCAATAGCCATAGATTCAAGGCCTGAAGCCACCATAAACAGATGTTTTACGGACTCGGGATATTCAAGATATAATGATCCTTCAATGCTACCCATTAAAATCTCTTCAGGCCGGAAATATATTTCAATTCTATTGCATGTAACAAGGATAACATAATTTTTAATGGATCTGGATTCCATCATAGACTCAAAATACCGGTAATCACGTTTGATAATTTCGCTGAATGTATCGGGTGTATCTTTATAATTCCATGATAATAATTCGATGTCTCCCATAAGGCAACATACATTAATAGTAATTAATTATTTAAACGAATTGGTGATTAAACTATATTTCACTCAATAGTTTAGTAATAAACGATATCGGCATTAGACGTAAAATCGTAATAAACATAAACGGATTATATAGCATGGATACAATTGACAGTGATATCATGGAACTGTATAAGCAGAATAAAAGAATTCCTCCTGAAAAATTTATGATAATTTTATTAACTGTCATGGGCATTAATTCGGCAATCATTATAGCATCTTTTTATCAAAAATCCCTGTTCATTAGGATTGTCCTGGAACTCGTGTCCGGTATTCTCATGGTATCGTATTTTCTCTGGTTTTTCCTCAGAATTTACAAAAAATAAAAAATGTTTATATAAAACTATACAATTACGGGAATACAAGGTTGCCCCGATAGTGTAGCGGCCTATCATACAGGCCTGTCGAGCCTGTGACACGGGTTCAAATCCCGTTCGGGGCGCTTTCTAAAAATATGTAATCTTTTTATTGATTCAAATATATTTATATCTACGGTCATTTATGAAAATGAAAAAGCAAATTTGTGAGCTGAAATACTTCCAAGGCTAAGGCCTGTGGGCTTTCCGATAAAGCACAGTAAATAATCTAGTGAATATTTTGTTCTATATATTCTTCAATTATAACCGTCTAAAATTAAAGGCTACAGATCACTATTATTGAGTTCTAATTGCTGATTAAATGTTTTTCATTAATTATATGTTAGAGTTAAGTTGAACACTCATATGCTGTTTTTAATTAGCATCTTTCCTTCACTTATTTAATCTATCTGCTTTTTGAAAATATATTCACAATTTTTCATTATTTTATTATATCTATTGGCATCTGTTAAATTATGATTAACTATAATGAAAAGCCAATACTCATATTCTGGGAAACTACTAAAGCATGTGGCCTGGCATGCCGGCATTGCAGGGCCTCTGCACTGGAGAAACCATTGCCAGATGAAATGAACTTTGAAGAAGCATCGGCGTTTATAAAATCAATCCGTGATTTCGGAAAGCCATACCCTATTCTTATCCTCACAGGCGGCGATATGATGCGCCGTAATGATATAAATAAAATTATTGAAACAGCAAATGAATATGAGATTCCAGTATCAATAAGCCCTGCTGCTACAGATCTATTGACACCGGAAAGAATAGATTATTTCAAGGCACATCATATACTTTCTGCATCCCTATCACTGGACGGAAACCGTGAAATGCACGACTGGTTAAGAGGGGACGGCGTGTACAACAAAACAATTGACATGATTAAACTTTTCAATGCAAAAAATATGAAATTACAGATAAATTCGGTGGTAATGAGAAAAAATATACATCAATTACCATCTCTTCTAAAACTACTGATTGACAACAATGTTAAAACATGGGAGGTATTTTTCCTTATACAGACAGGCAGGGCCATTGACTCTGAAGATTTAACCCCTGTAGAATTTGAGGATATAAACCACTGGCTGCTATTCGCAACAAAATATGGAATTGTTATAAGGACCGTAGAATCACCTATTTTCAGGCGCGTAATGGATGAAGGAAATGAAAACTATTCCGGAGACCTCTATTATGAACTTATGGACCAAACAGTTGATCTCCTTGGATTGCCGGATTCCAGGAACACTCCTCATGGAACTTCCAGCACCAGAGATGGAAAGGGAATAATTTTTGTGGGACATAATGGGGATGTAATTCCAAGTGGATTCCTTACATATAAACTTGGGAATGTGAAGCAGAATTCTATTGTCGATATATACAGGAACAATGAAACACTTAAGATGTTAAGGAATAGCAAAAATTTTGGTGGAAGATGTGGTATCTGCAACTGGGGAGATTCATGCGGTGGGTCCAGGTCAAGGGCATATGCCCGTTACGGAGATATTTTCGCCAGAGACCCTGCATGTCTGTATTCTGAATTGCCGGAATCATTAAATTGACCATTTGCAGCCAGAGAGGCAATACCTCTTACTATCTATTTGGTGGTACCCCAAAAATTGATCCTGTATTACTCCTTAAATTTCCAGATTTGAAAGTGTATTAAACATGGAAATAATATCCATGTTAATCCATCCAGTATAGGAGTTATAACGGGACTTGTTTATTTTATTAAAAAACTGTTTAAAAATATGCAAAAAATTAGTTTCTTTTCATATAGCTATAGATGCCGGTTGCAATTGCAGATGTATATTATATTAAAATAAATGATATTAATTCTCTATTGGATCTGAAGTGTTCTCCTGCTTTTTATAGAATATTAATCCAAGGATTAAGATTATTCCTGCAATGTACACTTCAACAATCCAGAGTGTCCGTATATTTATTATGTGTGCTGGAGCGGTTAGCAGGACAATGGCTGTTCCACCGAATATTGCTCCTCCGTTATATATGAGCCCCACCGCAGTTGATCTGAATTTTTTGCTGAATGATTCTGCGAGAAACACTGGCAGGGCGGAGAATATAAGTGCCTCAAGGAATAACTGGATTGAGAATACAATGGTGAAATCCATAATATTCGTTGTATATCCAAATATCACAAAGAGTGCGGTTGGAACTGTAAATATAATTGAGAATATAAGCATAGGGCGCCGCCTGTCCCTGAAGCTCCTTGCAAGTATTCCCCCGCTCCAGACCCCTATGAGTGAAAAGAAGTTTATAACCAGCAACGCATAGAGTAGCCCGGAGCCAAGGTTAAGAAAATCAACACTGCCTACCACCGGATAAAATGAAGCTGTGGCAGTATTCATGAAAAGCAAACCTGCAGTTATCATAAATCCGAACACTATACTGCTGCGATTTTTGAACATTTTCCTTACAGGCGATTTTTCAATGCTGTTTTCCGCTTTCATCCGGTCAAATACTGCTGTTTCCTTTGAAAGCCGCCTGATTATAAGTGTTATAGCTCCGGGTATAATGGCTGTAAGCATCAGTATCCTCCATCCATAGGAAGCAAATGCAGCAGACCCCATTGATCTGAGCAATAAAATCTCCACAAACACAATAAGAAAATACCCTGTACCATAGCCGGACTGTACGAATGCACCTGCCTGTTCCCTTTTCTCAGGCCTGACACTTTCCATGGACAGTGCTGTACCACCGCCATACTCTGCGCCTGCAAAAATACCATCCAGGAAAAGCAGGGCGTAGAGCAAAATTGGAGATGCAATCCCTGCCTGGGAATATGTTGGCAGAAGCCCTATGGCAGCAGAGAGCACTGAGAATCCAATAATTGAAATACTCAGCAGGTTCTTCCTTCCCTTCCGATCGCCGATAAAATTGCCCAGTATTACGGAACCTACAGAACGCGCAGCTGCGCCAAAAGTGACAGGAAGCAGTGTAAGTATAAGTGCAAGATAACCCAGATACTTAGGAAATATTAAAACACTTATGTATGAGAACACAAGAAGGTATGCTATTGATGTATAGCCATCCAGTATCCATCCTCCCCATGCAGCCGAGACCTGAAGCAGTTCATTCCGTGTAAATCCTATAAATTTATTCTCTGACATAATACTATCCCTCCTGGTTCAAGTATACAGCATTAAACAGCTGCATTAAAAATGAATTACTGCGATATAGGCTGAAATGAGTATACTATATATAAATTTAACTAGAGCTACCTATATTTCTTTACCCCATGCTAAAGTATTCTTTGAGCCTGTTAAAATGATACACGGATATATGGATAACAACTTTTAATGCCTGGATATATTTATTTAAAAGTTTTCATAAAAATATTTATTAAAATATAGTTTATTCCACCCCAAAATCGGCGTACTCAACTTTTTCAGAATAATGTTCCTTTGAATTTATATGGTTCTTTGAATATCCATAGTAGACAAGAATATATATTCCGAGTCCGATAAGTGATCCGAAGAGTGCCTGGGGGGGTGTGGGACACTATTATTCGTCCCTGGTTATTACAATGTAAACCCTTTTGCCGAGAAATTCCTTAGGGCAATCCACCTTTGCACCCGATCCGAACTTTGTTACTTTCCTCTCTATGAATCCATATATTCCTTTTATAGAGACCTCTGTTGTCTCATGTATTTCCACTTTTCCCATAGTAATGTATATATACATTGTATATATATCTATCTATGGGTCTTGTCAGGAGTGAGGACATACAGTATAAACTTGAGGAGATAAACAATATACTGGGGAAGAAGTATGTACAGGAACATCCGGAAAAGGGGAGAAACTGGAGAACATACGAATCCGAGTTTTCACGGAGAATTAAAACTGCAATGAAGGAACTTGATCCCCTTATTGAAAAAGCCGTATCCATTATGCATATTGCTAAAAGGCCAGGGCATCCACATTCATTATTACTTGCCCAGAGGGTGAAATTAATACTTATAAAACAGCTTGTTGGCGAATCAAACAGGATGTTTGTTAATATGCTCGATATATTTTCTATGCTTTCAGGCATAGATGTATCATATAAAACAATAGAAAGGCTATATTCAGACAATGAAGTTGTAATGGCCATATTCAATCTCCATGTATTGTTACTGAAGAATAAGAATATTGCAAATTCAGATGCAACAGGCGATGGCACGGGCTATTCATTAACAGTAAAGAAGAACTACGAATCCTATGCACAGAGGTTGAAAGACCTTGCAAAGGAGAATAAAGAAATTGGAAAGGAAGAACATAAGGATAAAAAATCAAAAGGGCATAGAAAAAGATTGTTTGCATATTCCTTTTCCATTATGGATTTAAGGACAAGGATGTATATAGCCTCCGGAACAAGCATGAAATCTGAAAGAAATGCATATGACAATGCAATGAGGATTGTCAACAAAATAGGTATTAATATAGATTCTATAAGGCTTGACAGGTATTATTCATCACCTTCATATGTAGATAAATTAGGGGATACAAAGGTATACATTATACCTAAGAAGAATTCTACATTGCACGGTTCACATAAATGGAAATCTATAATAAGGGAATTTCTCAATGACACTATGAATTACCTTGAAAAGTACCATAAAAGAAGCAATTCAGAATCAGGATTTGCAGCAGACAAGAAGATGCTGGGATGGAATATGGCACAGAGAAGGGATGACAGGATAGGCAATGCACTGTTATGCACCAATGTCTGGCACAATTTATTCAATATGGGGAGGTATTAGAATAGTGTCCCACACCCTGCCTGGGGGAAATAGTTAAATATGACATCGTATGGCCCGATTCCAAACATTGCTATTATGGTGCCTATAAGGGCAGGTATGAGCGCATCAATACGGAGGTTCATGAAGACTGTTCTGGGAATATTGTAATAATCCCCTATTTTTGTTGTATGCCTGAGGTGTACAAACCAGTCGAATATCAATATGAATGTAAATGGAAATATAATGGATGCAAGGTCATCTATGAATGTTTCTATATGTGCTAGTATTCCTGCAATTGCCAGTATAATTCCACCAGCACCAAGTAATATGGTTGCTATGGGCTGTGCAAGCTTTTCATTGGGCTTTTTCCTGAATGCAGGCTGGAGTGCTGCCAGCAAATCAGCGGTTGCAGGATATAAATTCATCGCATTTGTATGTATTATTGCCAGTGATACACCGAGGGCAGCTATGAACACTACTATGCCAAAAAGCCCGTGGAGCCCGGGGAATGATAATGTTGCTATATTCCACCCACCAGTTGCTACACTGTTGCCTACCAGGCCTATCAGCCCCATTAAAAGTACCGGTATCATTATGCCTACCGGGCTGGATATGAAATATTTCAGTTTTTTGCCACTACTGTCATGCTCCGAATATGGATACCCGAACCTGGTCTGTGTTGAAATTTTATATGACCATGCGAGGATAGAAAATCCGAGAAGGAAATTCAATGCTGCACCCCAGGTAAATGCCCCTATAGGATGCATTAGCATGGAAAAATTAATGGTATATGTTGTAAGAAGGAAATATGCAAGTATAATATAGCTTACTATAAGCACAGGTGCACTGTACCTGAAAAAGTATTCCAGCCATTTTGCACCGAATAAAACCAGTACAACCTGAATTACACCCATAACAACATACCATATTATAATGTTTGAATGTGTAAGCCCACTGATAATTGCAGCCCCTACAGTATCGTTGAGGCCGAAAAATCCTAAGTTAAGGAAAGTGAACACCAGAGAATAGGCACCGGAAGTCATAAATCCATATGTTTTCCTGGAAACTACCAGTGAAGGCACAGGAATCTGCCTTCCCATTTCAGCAACAAGGCCAGCTGGTATAATTCCAATTAATAGGGCAACAATTATAGCTATAGTTGCAAATGGAAGGCCCATATTATACAGTTCCAATCCTACTATGGGTGTTAGTGCAGATGCACTTGCCATTGCCCAGAATATCATAATCTTCCGGGACGACATTGTCCTTGCCTGGTTTGGAATCGGGTTTACACCCACTACTTCAAGCCTGTGCTCCACAACATCGTTATCAAAACTCTTAACTACCATATTACGGTAAAAATATTGCATATATAAATTAATCTATTTGGGTATTCTCTAATACCTTTTATGTATTTTATGCAGAAATTTACTGTAGCCTTTCCCTATGTCCACATTCATAATCATCCTATTTAAATTGAGATACTCACCAAAGTTTTTGCTGGTAGAATCACATAGAATTTTAAAGAAACAATTGTTTTTATAAATATTATTTTTCCTGGCCAGTATAAAAATATTAATCAAGAAACTTAGAATGGTATTTCCTTACCTGTTATGATGATGCCGTGTCCGATTCATCATTTCTTTTCTTGCATTAGCAATTTTCACATGTATTTTTATGGGATTTAGCATTGCTTACCGTACTTTCAATCTATACAGTTTAGCAAATCCTTAATTTCCAGCATACTTTGCAGGCAGACTAAAATACCTTCCTTGAAATCTATTTTTAAACTCTATAATAGTACTGGACTATTTATATAAAGAAAGTACATAGTAAGGACGGATTAAACTGGATTAATCCATGGCACTGCAATTCTATACTTATACTATAATATTATAGGGTGTCTCACATTTTAACAATTGACGATTTTCATTATCCCCCTTGGTTTTTCTCCCAGTTCCCTGTTTGATATTACCATGAGATTGTACGCAATGGCCTTTAATCCAATTGCAGTATCATAGTCCCTGTTCACAGTGTACCAGATATACTCTGCTTTCATAATCTCTTCAAGTATGCTGAAGGTACGTTCTATTTCCCATCTAAGAGGATACATTGAAGCATATTCCTTTCTCAGGTCAATTCCTATTTTCCTGTTTACCGGTAACTTATCATTTACTATTCCTCTTCTCTTATTTGTATCAATTACAGGTAGAGCATGTGTATTTTCAAATATATAATCATAAATATCTGATGCATCGTAAGCTGAATCTGCAAGAATATATGAGAAGTCTCTCACAGAATCCACCATATCATGCGACACATGTGAATCATGCATATTTCCCTTTGTAATAAGCCATTCCATTATAATGAGAGAATCTATATCTATTGACATATGGCATTTTCTACCATAAGACCATCCCTTTGTGGTCTTTGACCATCCAGATACAGGGTCTTTATAATTACCCCATACTTTTCTCCTCATTGCAGTTGAATGCTTGCATGTATGGATTATAAATGAATCTATTGCAGCTATGGATTCAACTGAATAAAGATAGGTAATTTCGTTGTTTACTGCATGGAGGTCTATCATCCTTGCCCTCCTTGAAAGGGTCTGGAAGCTTGGTATTTCTGTGATACCAGCCATTCTGATATATTCCTCATGGTTTGTGAGGAATATTCTGGCTGATCTATAAGATATATTGAAAATCTGTAAAACTATCAGTACCTTCAATATCTGTCTATCTGTGTACTTTCTTTTCCTGTCATCAGGCGAAACAATATTATCTATGATTTCCATAATCAATGGGATTTGCTGTGAGGGCATATCCCATTATTGTTTTTTTGTTAATAATGTTCGACATTTGTCTGATATTTTATGAAATGTGAGACACTCTAATAATATTAAAAATTACCACCAGTAAGAGGGCAATATAAAATGAAATTTTTGATTACATATTCATCTAAGCCAAATCGAGTTTTTTATAATCATTCATTTCCTTTAAAATATATTCTATTGCAGTATCGAGCTGCACATCTCTAGATTTTATAAAATCCTGTGGCATATTTTCTACGTAAATATCCGGATCTGTGCCATAGTTCTCCATTCCATATTTCACATCCTTAAACCATGTTGCAAATTGTGGCTGTGTTACCGTTGTATTATCAAGCAATTTTATTTTTGGGTTTATACCAACAACACCACCCCATGTTCTTGTGCCTATAACTTTGCCAAGCCCCATAAGTTTAAAAACATGGGTTCCTATATCACCATCTGACCCTGCATATTCATTTGTTAATCCGACCATAGGCCCATTGACAGAATCTACCGGGTATGGAGTTATAATGCCTCTACGTGGAACATCGTAACCGATCCTCTTCCTTGATAATTTCTCCAATAATAACTGTGAAACGAAGCCACCACCGTTAAATCTAAAATCCACTATCAGGCCACTCCTGTTAGCTTCCCGATCATAAATCCTGAAAAATTCATTGAAACCATTCATTCCCATATCAGGTATATGGATGTATCCAATCTTATCGCCGGTTTTTTCATGAACATATTTTCTGTTTCTTTCAACAAATTCTCTGTACCTCAAATATTTTTCATCAATCATTGTCTTAACGTAGTATTTCTTAGTTTTATTTCTATTTCCAATTTCAATTGTTATTATTTCATTTGCATGACCTGATAATAATTTATCAGGGTTATTTGCTGCGTCAAGGCTCACACCGTTTATGGACTTTATAATATCGTTTTCCTTTATATCTGTGTAAAGCAATGGTGATTTTTCGTTTTCATTGGATGGGTCTCCCTTATAAATTTTGGTTATTATATAATTGTTGTTTTTGAATTCATAGTCGATACCGAGTTTTCCAACACTTATTGACTCTACATTTGAGAGGTCACCGCCTATTTCGTATGAATGGGATGTGCTGTATTCTCCCTGCATTTCCCTAATTAAATCAGACAACTCAAACCTTGTGCTCACTTTATTTAATAATTTCTTATATTTTAGATAGGGGGCATCTCCCAGTTCTTCAACCTTTTCCTTACTCCAGTAATTCTCTTTGATTAAATTAAAAGTTTCATATAACATGTTTTTCCATTCATTCATGGGCTCTATTGTAATATTCAATCTTGTTAAATTTATATCCTCATCCTTTTTCGTTTCAATTTCCCTCTCTATGAATTTATTGCTGGATTTTCCAATTAGCAGGAATTTTTTATTTCCGGATATAAGGTAATTAACAACTTCACTTTCATATAATTCGCTTTTTTTCTTTTTAAAGTCAAATAGCTCAATATTCCCTGTTTTTTCGCCGTTGTTGAAGAGATAGTATTTCATTGACCCCTCAACCGGATAATGTAGCAGCAGGACACCATTATTTACCGGAATGATGTTAGCATAATCTTCTGCCGGTACTGGAAAAACTTCGCTTAATTGTACAATATTGTCAAGCTTGTATTCGCCAGGAGTATTTTCATGCAATTCTTCAGGTATATCTGAAAACAACGGGAAGATATTTTCCTTCACAGGTATGGCAAATGGCTTGGTTATTTTCGGGTAACCTAAATTAAACACAAGCTGGTCTGCAACCGGGTCAAGTGACCGTTTGGACAGGTAAAATAGATAATTGTCGTCGTTACTGAAAACAGGTTTGAAGTCTATAGCACCGGGAGTTGTTGCGTCATATTTTTTATTGGTTTTTAAATCAAATATCTTTATGGACGAACTGCCGTTATATCCGTAGTATTCTGATTCAGGATAGGAATATGCAAGCAATATGGAATCATTTGACCACGAAAAATCGTCTATTGTTCCTGATTCGCTTTCATCTATCTTATTTATGTTTCCATTTTCAAGGTTTAAGATAAATAATTCAAATCTGTTATTCCCAATTGCGATGTATTTGCCATCAGGTGAAGCTTTCAAGGAAAAAATTATGCCATTTTTGAAGTCAAAGAATTTTTTCAATGTTTTATCAACACTGTATAATAATATTTGATTATTCTCTTCATTATAATTATATATTATTATATCGTTATTATTCATAAATTCAATTATCTGATTTTTCAATTTATTTATATTCATAACAGGGCCAGTTTTGATGCCTGTAAATAATGCTTGCCCCCTGCTTATCAAGCCAATTAAATTTCCGGTATAATTTATTTTATAATCTGTCAAATAATCTGTTGCCTTTACAATCCTGCTTTCAATATTCACTGATGGTATATTTATATTTATCTCCAGTTTTTCTACTATGTCATTCTGGAATGTAAACAAAGATCCGGATTTCTGAAAGATTATTTTTTTGTTGTCTGAACTGGCATTTCTCACATAGTAATCCTTAAAATCTGTATGTTTTTTGAGATTGCCTCCAGTAAAATCGGTTGAATATATATTTGCACTCCCCTCATGGTCCGAAATAAAATATAATTCATCGTTGTAAATCATAGGTGAATTTACATTTGATTCCAGGTCTATTATTATTTTAAAATCATCATTCTTGCATGACAATATTTTTCCCCTTGTCCCTCCTTTATATCGCTTCCAGTGGGGCATATCTATTGTATTTCTGCCAATTATGGTATAATCTGCGTAATATATAATATTTAAAGCTGGCCCAAGATTTAGGGGTTCAATATTTCCATTCACTATTCTGTATAACATAGGCGTTCCGAATGGATAATATGCATCGGTTGAAATTATCAAATTGCCATTCTTATCAAAGCCTGCAATTGATGTATACATTCTTCTGCTCGTGCTTTTACCACAAAGATATGTAACCCTGGTTAAATTGCCCCTCTCAAGGTCTATTGAATATATGTCGGAAGATTCGCCGGATTTTCCTGTCATCAATCTGAAATAGACATATCTTTTATCTGGGCTAATTTTTGGATTTGTAACTATGCCTAAATTGTTAGTCAATCTTTCAATATTTTTTGTGTTAATATTGTATTTCCATAGGTCATTATCATTGACAAAAACAACTAAATTATCATTTATATCTGGATACATAAAATATCTTTCCATATACAAATTATACTTGGTTTTTATTTATATGTTTTGCTTGATGCATATTGCCATAGATAAATTTTGCAAAAACACAAAATTTGAGAAATTCAACGAAAGACTACATGCCAGGAATGAATTTAACTAAAAAAATAAATGTTATTTGCCAGTACTCTTCCAGAGTAACAGGCTTTATAGTTTCTTCATCATAATATTCTCTATATTATGTGTTTTCCCTTTCTCAATTATTAATTCTGCACGGTATCTTGTTTTAACAATATTTTCAGAATAATTTTTGCCATTTATGTTATCCCATATCTTTGATGATAATTCCCTGGCTTCTTCCTTTGTGAGTTCTGAATACTTCTTGAAATAGGAGTCTTTGTCTTTAAACGCGGTTTCCATGAGCAGGAAAAACCGTTCTACAAACCATTCTTTAATATATTCCACCTTTGCGTCAATAAATATGGAAAAATCAAGAAAATCGGAGACATAGATCTCATCCTTCTTTCCAGGATTTTTTACTTGCAATATATTCAGCCCTTCCAGTATCAGTATATCCGGGTCAACAAGGTCCTGCTTTTCCGGGAGTATGTCATATTTCAGGTGTGAATATACCGGTATCTGCGTGCGGGCTACACCGGATTTGATATCAACAAGAAAATTTATGAGGTCCTGGGTTTCATAACTTTCAGGGAAGCCCTTTCTTTCCATAATATTCTCTTCCATAAGCCGGGCATTGCTTTTAAGGAAATTATCCGTTGATACTATATAAATTCTCAAATCTGGATTTATTCTCTCTAATAGGGTTTTCAAAAGCCTCGAAGTAGTACTTTTTCCAACAGCAACACTTCCTGTCACCCCGATAATAAATGGCATTTTCCTGGGCTTAATGCCCATAAAATCGTTTCTCTCCCTGTAAAGGTTAATGTTATTATTTATTGAGAGCTGCAACAGCCTTGTAATAGGAAAATAAAAGTCCTGTATTTCAGATGCAGTGATTTTATCATTTAACGCAAGTATCCCTTTAATATCACTTTCTGACAGAGTAATATTAAGATTTCCCCTTCTCTTTGCCCATTCATCTCTACTAAAGCTAAGATATAGGTTTGAGCTGATGTTTCTCCGGGGCATGTAGGTCTTGTTCATGTCCATAAATGGTTAAATAGTATTTAAATTCTTAACCGGGAATATTATCTGTTAATTTTTTCCTTTAATTTTCCTAGAAGCACTTCAAGGCCATTCCAGTCATGCACTATATCATATGACATGCAATAATCCAGCATCAGGTTATTCTGCCCTGATGCAAATCTCCTATTGTCGGTCTGGAATCCGATGCATATTTTGCCAAAGGCATAAGCCATTCCAAGTTCAACGCAGGCACCTTCATCCGGCACCCTGCCATCCATTACCATAATAAGTGCTGATGAGGATTTAAGGGCATCAACATCCCGGTTAAATACCCTTTTGCTCGTCTCCGGCCATAAATCAGGGTCTTTCAAAAGCATTTCGTCCTCCCCACCATCCCTCTGTGGGAGGTAGGTTGTAAAGCCACGTTTTTCAAGAAAGCCTGCCAGTTCCCTGTTAAATTTCAATTCCATCTCATTAAACAGTGGGGCTGAAATATAAAAATCATAAGATTTCATTATGCTTTATTTGAATAATAAATAAAGTTTTTTTGAAAAGCATTTAAATTCTATACATCATTATAATTCCAAATAATTATTTAGAAATTCATATGTAGAAAAGCAATTATTTAGCTGGTACCGATGCATTGTTCCTGACTATGCCAAATTGCCATATATCCTGTTCACAAGCCCTTTCCGGTAAGCCTGTGGATTTATCCCGGTAGCTATTCTCTTTTTCCCATCACGCTTTTCTATAAATTCTGTACTCCCATCAGGTTTGACTGTAATTTCCCCATTCACAAACTTAAAAGCATCAGGTTCTATGAAGGAAAAAACTGCTATGGGGTCATGCATTTCAAAAGTGCCATGCTCTTCTATCATAAATTTTGTGGTTTTATGGATAAAATCTTCTAATGGGCTGCCAGAACTACTCGGCGGTATACTTTTTATTGCAAGTTCCCTGTTCATTGTAACGTCCAGTGGAACAATAGTTTCGTTGATATCCTCTTCCATGACTATTTTAGCCGCCTCCGGGTCGTAAAATATATTAAATTCAGCATTTCCCATATTTCCCTTTCCATATGGGGTAATGCCAAATGCGCCTCCCATGATTATTATCTGTTCTATGTTCTCTTTTATACTATTATCCAGTCTCATGAGGATTCCCAGGGAAGTTAAAGGAGATGTACAGATTATGGTATGTTTTTCCCGTTTTAATGCTTCATACATTTTAATTATTCCATTATGGTGATCTTTTTCCTGAACCGGATCATTAAATTCGTATGTTCCAAGCCCCTTATCGCCATGAAAATTTTCATAATAATGGGGTTTTATAAGTGGCCTGGCAGATCCATGGTACACAGGGCAATCAAAATCAAGCAACTTTGCCACACCAGCTGTATTCCTGTAAGTATTCTCAAGCAATGAATTTCCTGAAGAAGCAACAATGAATTCTGGAGTAATATTGTACTGTTTCAACAAAATCATTGCAAAAGCGTCATCGATTCCAGTATCCACATTAAGAATAACCCTGTTCATTTCTGATTATAACCTGCTTATAAAAATATTTTGCCATTGTAATTCATTTCAGCCTGTGCAGAAATAATAGCAAATATTGCCATATATAACAATTGAATTCCCAATTTAAATACATGTAAACGCTAAAATTAATATCTGTATATATTATACTTTCATAGATGGCAGGAATTCGAGCCTATTTCCTATTCAATGGGTTCAGCCCATAATGTATGTAAATAGCCGGCATTCCTGTTATTCAATCTTGGAGAATGATAATTTATGTCAGGCAAAATTGTAATAACCGGGTCTAACAGGGGAATAGGGCGATCAATAGCAGAAAAAATGGCATCAGAAAAATATGGAATTATTATGGTTGACTATGATAATGCCGTACTTGATTCGGCTAAGTCGCTGAATTCCCGATATGGCAATGTTGAAGGGATAAAATGTGATGTATCAAGTTATGATGCCTGCGTTGAGGCTTTTTCAACAATAGATAAAAAAGAGATATACGGCATAGTAAACAATGCTGGCATAAACAGAGATGCCCTATTCAAAAATATGTCATTTGATCAGTGGGACGCCGTAATAAAAACTGATCTTTACAGCATGTTCAACGTTACAAAGCAATTTGTTGATTCAATGATTGAAAATCTAAGTGGAAGAATAGTAAATATTTCTTCTGCAAGCTGGAACGGAAATGTAGGGCAGGCCAATTACTCATCTGCGAAGGCAGGGGTTATCGGGTTTACTAAAACGCTTTCACGTGAACTGGGCAGGTATAATATAACATCAAATGCCATTGTTCCGGGATTCATAAAAACTCCGATGACAGACCAGATGCCTGAAAAAATAAAGGAAAAGTTTATTGAAAAAATTCCATTAAAACGTATGGGCTCCGGTGATGATGTGGCAAACGCTGTTTCATTCTTGATGAAAGAGGATAGCAATTATGTCAACGGAATTTTACTTGAAGTAGGTGGAGGAATGTCCCTGTGAAAACCATGGTCGAGGTACTTGAAGATTCAAAAAGAAGCGATCCATTTATCACATATTTTAAGAATATTATGACCTATGGAGAATTTGAAGGATATTCAAATGCCGTTGCTGTAGAGTTTTCTATGTATTGCGATCCGGGTGACATTATAGCAATAATAGCAGAAAATATACCTCAGTTCCCCATAGTGCAATACGCGTCATGGAAAAATTCCTGCATTTTTGTGCCATTGAGCCCTCTGGATTCTGAGAATGAAATTACAGGGAAAATTAAGTTCATAGATGCAAGGGTGGTAGTAATCAGCAGTGAATTCAGGGAGAAATTTTCCAGCTTGATGGAGATACAGAGCCTCCATGTCTTATATACAGACCCACAGACTTTCGGGAAACTTCCGGATAATATGGCAGAAAAGTACATCACAGGAATAATGAAAGAAGAATTAAACCTTCGACTCAAGAAAGAATTCAAGGGATATTATCCGGAACCAGGGAGTATAGCAATGCTTGTATTTACCTCCGGTACATCAGGCAGGCAGAAGGCTGCTGAGATAACCCATAGCAATATATATTCAGCTTCGTATATATACCGTGAATGGTATTCGGTACAACCACATGACAAAAACCTGTGTATCGCACCCTTCTTCCACATAACAGGGCTAATTTTTGGCATATCCCTGACAATGCTGTCGCATTCATCCATGGCATTGACGTACCGGTTTAACCCGGAAAATGCACTAGAAACTGTAGAATCAGAAAATACAACCATTACCATGTTTGTTGCCACGGCCTACCGGGCCATGATTAATGCATGGTCTAATGTTGATAAAATCAAAACCCGGCTCTCATCGATGAGAATGTGGTCGGCAGGCGGAATGCCCATGCCCTATAAAACTGAAATCGAATGGAAAGCAATGTCAGGTAAGTGGGTATATATGGCATATGGATTAACTGAAAGCACTTCTCCGGTTGCACTATGGGAATATCCATATACAGACAATATTCCATTATATAATGGCATAGTTACAGCTGGAAAACCGGCAAATTATACACGCATAGTCAGGGCAAGGGGCGGTGAACTGGTAGTTTCAGGGCCACAGGTTATAAGAAGATACTATAAGAATCCTGAAGACACAGAAAAGGCATTTGGAAAATATGGGCTGAAAACAGGTGATATATGCTATATTGATCGCAAGGGATATATCTATATAATTGACCGGAAGAAAGACCTTATAGACGTATCGGGGTATAAGGTAGTTCCTGCCGAGGTTGAAAATGCAATAAGATCCTGTGATCATGTTGAAGACGTTGTAGTTGTTGGAGAAAATGATGAATATAAAGGTGAAGTCCCGGTTGCATATGTTAAACTATCTTCAGTCCCAGACAACTATGAGGAAATGAAGAAAAGTATTTACAGCGTATGCAAAAAAGAACTGGCTAGATATAAAGTGCCTGCACGGATAATCTTTGTAAGGGACATGCCATTGAATGCATCAGGAAAGATTAAACGTTCAGGAATACATTCTGTAGAGGTGATTTATCACTGATAAGGGGTTTTTCAGAAGCTATATACAAAAATTATGATGGAACAGCATATGAAATAATGAATGAGGCGCTAAACAAAGCACTTTCCATGGCAGGATTGGAGAGAAAAGATATTGATGGCTTTATGACAACATTTCTTCCTGGCGTGTTTGATGGAAACGTATACATGCATTTTTTTCCGGACCAGCTATGCAATTATCTTGGAATTAAGCCAAAATACATAGATTCCCTGGAATATGGTGGGCCTTCAGTGCTTTCTGCATTCTGGAGAGCTGAACACATTATAAAATCGGGGATGGCTGAAAATATTTTACTCCTGTTCGGAGGCAAAGGTTCAGCAGTAAGGAAAAAGAAACAGACAGTGGATTCTATTGAAAACCTTTATCCTGAAATTGCCAACACACCATATAAGACCCTGCTGTCAGGATATAATTATACAAATCCAGTTTCGGATTATGCCCTGCTGGCTCAGCGCCACATGAAAATATACGGGACAACAGATGAACAGAGGGCAGCACTCATAGTCAAACAGAGGGAAAATGCCAACAGGTCAGGGTATTCAATGTTTACCGGACCCATTACTGTTGAGGATGTACTTGGCTCTCCTATGATATCATCTCCACTGCACCTGCTGGAAATAGTATATCCTGTAGATGGATTCCACGCTTTCATTGTGTCAAAAAATGCAGGTAAGTTAAGGGAAATCCGTATAAAAAAATACGGAGAAGCACACCAGTCAGCACTTCCTACAGAAATAGATGATATAACTATTACTCCTGCAGCTGAAAGTTCATCCGGCTTCCGTGATAATATTAAAAGATGTGATTTCTATGAACTGTATGATTCATTTAGCATCACCGTAATGATACAGCTTGAGAACACAGGCATTGTGCCTCCTGGCAAATCAGGTGAATTTCTGGAAAAAAATTCCATATCAGTTAATGGAGATTTTCCACTGAACACCGGAGGTGGAAGCCTGAACCGTGGGCAACCTGCCTATATGAGCGGGAGTGTATTGCTCTATGAGGCATTATTGCAGATGAATGGAATGGCAGGCAGAAACCAGGTTAAAAATCCTGACAAAGCTTTTATAAATGGAATGGGAGGATGGGCAAGGAACCATTCAGTCTCAATGATACTGGGTGAGTAAATGAAATTGAATGAAATTTATGAGGAATATAATAAACATTTTTCCACAGGAATATTGCCATACACTAAATGCATGAATTGCGGAAAGGTATATTATTACCCACGTGATAGTTGCCCTGTATGTGGAAAAGGAGACCTGAAAATTATGCAATCTACAGGAAATGGGAAAGTATACAGCTACACAAAATTCAATAATGGTTTCTACGGCATAATATCGTTCAGCGAGGGGTTCCGTGCATATATGGATATTTCTGGCAATAATCCTCAAATTGGAATGGAAGTAGAAATAAAATTTAAGAAAATAAAGGATAACCTACTGCCCTATGCAGAATTAAAATAGATTTAAGGTTTAAAATTATATTTTTTGAATGCTTCATTCATTTCCTTTTCCAGTGAACTCCTTTCCTCTTTGCTTAATTTGAAGAATGGCTCACGGGGGTTTCCAGCATCTATTCCCGTCATAATTTCTACCATATCATAAATAGAAGAAATTGTTCCATATTTCCTTGATAAGTCCGCAAGCTCATTCAATAAGAACTGGTATCTGTCACCATCCTTATTATCATGGTTTTCTATAATTTTATTTATTACTTTATATCCATAATTTGAGGCACCGGACACAAAGCCGTCGAGCCCGAGCCTGTATGCAGAAAGTATGTACTGGTCAGGCCCTGTATACACTTTGAAATCCGGGACGTACATTTTTGTATTGAGTATATCATTCATATTGAACGTTGTTTCTTTTATTCCTATCACATCTCCCCCGGCTTTCTTTATGTCGTTAACCATATCATAAGTAATATTATATCCAGTTGTTTCCGGATAGTTATATATTATTGTTGGATATTCTGAAGAGATCTTTGTGTAATATTTTATGAGCCACTCCCTTTTTATTCCTGTGAAATAGTACGGAGGAAGCGCTGCAACCGCATGTATTTTGTATTTTTTAGCTTCCCTTGCCAGATTTATTGACTCCTCCAGATTCAGGGAACCAACCTGTAGTATGACATGTTCAGGAATATGGGCATAGGCATCAAGGAGTTGCAGTTTCTCACCTGAAGCCATAGATGGGCCAAGCCCTGTGGTCCCACCTGGAAATAAATATTTCATGCCGCCCTTAATAACATCCTCTCCATGCTTTACCGCTTTATCTTTATCTACCTTGTTATCCGTAAATGGAGTTATAACCGGTGTAATAGAATCCAATTTTTGCATAATAATGTAAATCTATTTAGCTATATAACATTTCCACTGGCTACATTTATCTAAATAAAAAAATTAAAAGTAAATGACTTACTCCCGGATAAAAATCTTAAAATATCATCTTGGCTTTACAATTTATGGAAATACAATATAAGAATATGAATATTAATGGGCGGAACCTGAAATATTTTCCGCTTGCACAACTTGCAGGTAAATATGATATTGAAAATCTGCCATATTCACTTAAAATTTTGCTTGAAAATGTTTTGAGGAACTATGACGGTGTTGATATTGATGAACGTTCAATTGAAAACATAGCAAATATGAAATCAGGGTCAGAGATGGCATTCAAGCCTTCCCGGGTTGTTTTTCAGGATTACACAGGTGTTCCAATACTGGTGGACCTGGCAGCTATGAGGGAATACTACAAAGAAAATAAATTAAATGCCGATGACGTAAACCCTGCAACAAAATCAGATCTTGTAATCGACCATTCCATAATTGTAGATTCTTTCAGGGGAGAAGAGCCAATAATATTAAACATGAAGGATGAATTTGAAAGGAATGTAGAACGCTATGATTTTCTTAAATGGTCCCAGCAGTCATTCAAAAATGTGAGAATTGTTCCCCCGGGACATGGAATTGTGCACCAGATTAACTTGGAGTATCTATCATCTGTAGCCGTTATAGAAAAGGATGAAATATTCCCAGAAAGCCTTATAGGTGCAGATTCACATACAACCATGATAGGCGGCATTGGAGTCCTGGGATGGGGAGTAGGAGGGCTTGAAGCTGAAGCTTCCATGCTCAATGAACCCTATTTCATGAATGTGCCCGATGTTGTAGGCGTTAATATAAAAGGAACTATGCCTACAGGAGTTACACCTACAGATGTTGTATTGTATATCACAAAAACACTGAGGTCAAAAAACGTTGTTGGAAAGTTCGTTGAATTCTATGGTAATATATCAGAACTCACTGCACAGGACAGGGCAACCATATCAAACATGGCTCCTGAATATGGCGCAACCATAGGTTACTTCCCTGTTGACTCTGAGACACTTAAGTATTTAAAAGGGACAAACCGCAGCACGGAATCTGTTGAAAAATACTTTAAGGAGCAGGGATTATTCTATAATGGGCCAAAAAAATACACGGAAACTGTTGAAATTGACCTTTCTAAAATCAAAAGTGCAGTTGCAGGGCCGAAAAACCCGGATGAGCTTATCAATATAGAGGATTTAAAGGGAAAAATAGAAGACCTGTTAAAAGAGGGCAACGACGGAAAACTTGTTAAAAATGGTGCTGTTGTGCTTTCAGCAATTACCAGCTGTACCAACACATCAGACCCATTCGTGCTTCTTGGTGCCGGCCTGATCGCAAAGAAGGCTATTGAACACAACCTTACTGTGGCTAACACAATAAAAGTCAGCCTTGCACCTGGATCAAAGGTTGTAACAGAATATCTCGAAAAAGCCGGCCTTATGAAATACCTGAACAGGCTTGGATTTGAACTTGTAGGATACGGATGCACAACATGCATAGGAAATGCAGGGCCTTTAATTCCTGAAGTACAGGACGATATGCTGAAAAACAATGTAAAGACATTTGCAGTCCTGAGCGGAAACAGAAACTTCGAGGGAAGAATAAATCCATATATAGCCGGAGCTTTTCTTGCATCACCCATGCTGGTAGTGGCATTTGCCATAGCAGGGAAAATGAATATTGACCTCATAAACGAACCGATAGGCAATGATAATGGAAAACCGGTATACCTGAAAGATTTATGGCCAACAAATGATGAAATAAAAGAATATTTCCATCTTGCCATGGACCCTGAAGTTTATAAGAAAGAATATGGAGATGTTTTCAAGGGGGACAATAACTGGGAATCCATGAAATCCAGCAAGGGGCTTCTATTTGATTTCAAGGAAGATTCCTCATACATTAAAATGCCACCATGGATGTATATGGAGCCGGTTACTGACATTAAGAATGGAAGGATACTTGCAGTATTCGGCGATAAAATAACAACAGACCATATATCTCCAGCAGGGCCAATAGCAAAGGATTCTGTTGCAGGAAAATACCTTGCATCAATGGGGATAACTGAAATGAATACATTCGGCGCCCGCCGTGGGAACCATGAGGTAATGCTACGTGGCGGTTTTTCCAATACAAAGATAAGAAACCTTATGGTCAGCCATGCTGGTGGAAGCACCATCTATTATCCGGATGGGCAGGAAATGAGCATATACGACGCAGCAATGAAATACATGAAAAATAAAACTCCTCTGGTCATATTCGCAGGCAAGCAATACGGATCAGGAAGCTCCAGGGATTGGGCTGCCAAGGTAACCGCACTTCTTGGAGTCAAGGCAGTGGTTGCAGAAAGCTTCGAAAGAATACACAGGAGCAATCTTGTGGATATGGGCATAGTTCCGGTTCAGGTTGATAAACTGCCTGATCTGAAAGGGGATGAGGTAGTTAATATAGATGGAATAAATAATATTTCCATAGGAAAGGAATTGAATATTTCCATTAATGGAAAAACCCTTAAGGGGAAAGCCCTGATAAACACAAATGCCGAATTGAACTACGTTAAAACCGGAAACATCCTGAAATACATTGCCTTATCTGCAAAAAAGTAAAAATTTTTTAATTTATTTTTGAGTATATTTTTATTAATTCCTTAAAATCAATGCTTTCATAGAATTTTGAAGCCAGGAGGTTGAGTGATGGGAATTCGGCGCTGACCATTTTTATATTTCTCTGTGCAGCAACTTCCTTCAATTTTCCTATTAATTTCATCCCGATGCCCTTTGCCCTGAATTCAGGCATAACATAAAATTCCCTTATTCTTGCTTCATATTTCGGGTCGTAATATATCCTGAATATTATATCGGAAGTTATCATCCCGATAACCCTGTTTCCTTCCTCAGCCACGAGATTTATATGGTTATCTTTATCCTCAATAATCCTGATTATTTTTTCAGATATTTCCTTCTCATTCCCCTCAGACACTTTCAGAAGAGGATCGAATTCCTCATTCAGGTGTTTTAATCTCAAAAGCTGCTCCATTACCATTTCCACATCTTTTTTCTCCATTAATCTTATATTTACCATATTTAGTCACCTATAAATCGAATAATTTGTTATACACCTTTCTATTGTTATTTATAATTTCAGACGCTTCCCTGTAAAAACCTTCTGTGGAGTCTGATTTCCTGGCAAGCCCAGATTCAACGCACTTTCTAGCTACAATGGATGCAACCCTTGGAAACAGGTCAAAATCTTCCATGGATGGCACTATATGGTCTTCAGTTGGCTCTTTTATGAAGTCGGCAATTGCATAGGAAGCAGCAACCATAATGCCGAAATTTACTCCTTTAGCCCTTGCATCAAGCACCCCACGGAAAACTCCAGGAAATACCATGCTATTGTTTATCTGATTGGGAAAATCACTCCTTCCAGTTGCCACAATCCTTGCGCCCGCTTTCTTTGCATCACCCGGCCAGATTTCCGGGAGTGGATTGGCCAGTGCAAATATCACAGGGTCCCTGTTCATGGATCTGATCCATTCATCTTTTATGGTTCCCGGAATAGAAACTGATGCAGATATAACCACGTCAGCCCCCTTAAATGCATTTGCAGGGTCGCCCTTTATCCTTTCCTTATTGGTTTCCAGGGCTATTTTATATTTCCATGGATTTTTAAACATAAGGGCATCAATATCCTGCCTGTCAGGTTCTATAATTCCCTTTGAATCTATGGCTATTATGTTTCCCTTGTCGAATCCAGCAGCACCGAATAAATAAATGGCAGCAATGTTGGCTGCTCCTGCCCCATTGAAAACTATCTTTACTTCTTCTTTTTTCTTATTCAGTATTCTCAGTGCATTTATAACGCCTGCAAGGATGATTGATGCAGTTCCGAGCTGGTCATCATGCCATACCGGTATATCCATTGATTTCTGCAGGCTTTCCAGAAGGAAAAAGCATCTTGGTGATTGTATATCTTCTAAATTGTACCCTCCAAAATATGGCTGTATTGCCTTTGCCGCTGTAATAAATTCTTCATTGTTATTTACAACCAGTGGTATGGGAATAGCGTTGACACCACCTAAATAATTGAAAAGCAGGGCTTTTCCTTCCATAACCGGAATTGATGCCTCAGGACCGACATTGCCTATTCCAAGGACCCTGGTACCATCTGTAAGAATAGCTACAGAATTCCATTTTCCTGTTAACTCATATACCAGTTCTTTATCGGCCTGTATTTTCTTGGATACTGCTGCAATCCCAGGAGTGTATAAGGATGAAAAATCCCCCATTCCAGTGATTGGCACCTTTGACAGTGTCCGGATCTTTCCCCTGTATTTTTTTGAGATTTCTATGGCAGTTTTGTCAAAGTATTCTGTTCTCTCAGAATCTTTCATTATCATAAAAATATATATAAGTTGATTATTAAAACTTTACGCATAAATCAGAATTCATATTACTGCAATTGCCGATTATATTATAGCCTGCAATAACTGCCTGAACCGGTAAACTATTAATAATATGCTATATTGGCTATTATGATAATCAGCCTTCAGGTTAAATTTGCAGGACTCGATATACCGGATGACTTTCTGAAGATGATGGAAGAGAAGACCGGTTGCAAAATAGTTAAGGGATTTTCGGATGATGCCGATATAGTTGTATTTGCCGGGAAACCAGAACCTGGAAGAAAAACCGTATTTATGCAGAGTATTTCCGCCGGAGTAAACCATCTGGATTTTAAAAATATAGATAAAAAAATTGTAATATGCAGCAACGCAGATGCATGGTCAATTCCGGTTGCTGAACATGCTGTGGCATTAATACTAGCTAAATATAAAAATATCTGCGAATCTAATATAGCTATAAGAAATGGAAATTATAACAGGAAACTATCAGAGTCAATATATGGACAGACTGTTGGAATCATGGGATATGGTGGCATAGGAAGGGAAGTTGCCATTCGTGCTAAAGCTTTTGGCATGCACACCATCGGTTTAGGAAGGACAGAAAAGAAAGACCCTGCACTGGATGTTTTCTCCATGGACAGTGAATATGTTGCTAAAAATTCGGATGTAATACTCATAAGCCTGCCCTTAAATATACATACAAGGGGAATGATAGATTATAAATTCCTTTCATCAGTTAAGGGAAATATTATAGTCAACGTAGGCAGGTCTGAAATAGTAAACAGGGATGATATGATTAAGTTCCTGAAGGAAAATAAAAATAAATGGTTCTTAACAGATGTATGGTGGGGCGAGCCGGAAATCAAAGGAGAAATTCCAGAAAATGTGATAATTACGCCACATGTTGCCGGACTTGCTAGAAATTTTATGCAGGTTCCAGTAGAAAAAGCATTTGAAAATGTTGTAGCATATATTCATGGGAATCCCCGGAACATTGTTAATAGAAATGACTACATTTGAGACCATGTATTAAGGAAAAATTTTTTATTTAAATAACTGTGATGGCACAGCCAGGTAAAAACCATAAGTGCATACTTTCAGGTTTCACAAAATATTAAAAATAAAGCCAATAAAGAACAGGATATATTATATACATCTGGAATGGCACCTGTTGCCTATGAAAAGGATGGCCATATCAAATATACTGTGTGACGGAAATACAGCATTATTGCAATGAGAATGCTTTCATATGCAGGAGTCAATATGATTATATAGTTAAGTCGAACCACATCATTGCCGGATAAACCATTTTAAAAATTAAATAATTAAGTATATATCGTAATATACTATATCTTATAAAGTGTTAAAATTGTCTAGTTTTGAAAATATGGATATATCAGAAAATTTAAAGAAATCATTAGGCTTAATGAAGTTTACGGAACCAACAGAAATCCAGGAAAAAGCAATTCCTGTAGTATTGACGGGAAAGGATGTTATTATACGTTCTAAAACAGGTTCAGGTAAAACAGCAGCATATCTACTGCCTGTATTGAATTCAGTAGAAAAGTTAAAGGGTAAAAGTGTAAAGGCAATAATAATATTGCCGACAAGGGAACTTGCGCTTCAGACCCACAGGGTTGCCTCAAGGCTCGGAAAAATTTCGGGAATCAAATCAACAATTGTGTATGGTGGAGCATCCATAATAAGGCAGGTTGAAGAACTTCCCGGTTCAGATATCGTGATCGGGACACCGGGAAGAATACTGGATTTATACAATCAGAAATACCTTAAACTTGACCATGTCAAGTATCTGGTACTTGATGAAGCAGACCTTATGCTTGATATGGGATTTATAGATGACATAAAGAAAATTATCTCATTTACCCCTGAAGGCAGGCAAACTATATTGCTATCGGCAACATTGCCTGCAGAGGTTAAGACAATAGCAAACCATTTCATGAACAACCCTGAATTTGTAGATGCAGGTGGGGATGAAGCTATACCATCATCAATAAAACATCTTTATACTGTGTCTGAGAAGTTTGACAAGTTCTCCACTCTTATGTCCTATATACACAGCTATAATTCCAGAAAAGCTATAGTGTTTGTGAAGACTCAGAGGTCCGGTGACCTTTTAAATCTAATACTCTCAAGATCAGGATTCAATAACGTACTGATCCATGGGGGAATGAAGCAGCATGCCCGTGAGAGGTCTATAGCAGATTTCAGGCATATAGATTCAGGGATACTCGTTGCAACTAACGTGGCCGCAAGGGGATTGGACATTCCAAATATTACAGATATAATCAACTTTGATGCTCCTGATAGTACCGAAACATACGCACACCGTGTTGGCAGGTCAGGGAGAATGGGCAAGGATGGAAGGGCAATGACAATATTCGACCCAAGCCAGAAAAGCCTTATACAGAGCATACAGAGAAGAAACAGGATAAAAATGGAGAAAATAAACATAGATCTTGAAACGGAGTACACCGATATCAATTACGGCAAATTAATAGCACAGTTCCGTGATAATGAAGAAAATGCCCCGGAACCGGATTACCACAGCCGTGGCAGAAGGCCATCAGGCGGCAGGGAAAGGAGGTCATCTTCCCGCAGGGAAACCGGAAGCCGGCCAGGAAGAAGCAGTGGAAACTACCGCAGAAGGGAACATCAATAATTAATGCGGCTAATGGTATATCCCATTGCCTTGATCTAATATTTTTTCAATAAATTGACCTTTCAGGGTCTTTTTCTATATTTACATTAACATTGCGTATTTCTCTCCATGAAAAATTTTTTCTTACCCTTAAGTTGTTATGCAAATAAACTCCTGAGAAAAACAGGTTTCCTTTATCGTTATATTTTATGGACATTATGGATAGAAATTTATATTCTTCCCGATCTGTGTAAACGTTGACGGTAAAATCATAAAGAAATGCATACGCAAGTGTCTTTTTTATATCTTCCAACTCCATGCTGGACCGGCTGTCAGACTCTTCAAGCTTTCCTTCCCTGAAGGATATGGATGCAATTATCATTTCGGTCAATTTATTGATTGAAACATATTATATATATTTATTTTAACTTAAAATTATAGATTCTTTTCCAGATATTTTATATCATCTTCGTTTAGAAGAATATCTGAATTTTTTGCGTTCTGCAAAACGTGGGCCCTGTTCGAAGCCCGGGGAATGGGGAATACATTCTGATTCCTGCTTATGAGGTATGCAAGCGCTATATTGGCATTGGGAACGTCCCCTATAGTTTTTCTTACATGGTCAAAATACTTATTAAATTGTGGCTGTGTTACCTTCCCATGCCCCAGGGGAAAATATGCCATTACAGCTATATGATTTTTATTGCAATAATCTATCATGCCTTTCTGGCTGTTTCTGTGGAAGACATTATAATTTATCTGGATCGATGTTATTTCATATTTTGAGAGTATTCCCTGTGCACGCTTTAAAAGGTTTAGTGTGAAATTGCTGACACCTATATGCCTTATCTTGCCTTTATCTACCATCTTTTCCATGGTACGGAGGGTTTTTTTGATGTCTACTGTAGGGTTTGGAAAATGTATCTGGTATAAATCAATATAATCTGTATCAAGATTTTTAAGGCTACGGTTCAGGGCCTTTTCAAGGGATTTCGGTGATAGGTGTGTGGGGAATACCTTTGATGCCAGGAATAATTCATCCCTTTTGTACGATTTTATTGCTGTTCCCACAAGTTTCTCTGTCCGGTACAACTCGGCAGTATCAATAAGGTTAATCCCGTTGTCTATTCCTGCCCTGTATGCATCTATCTTCTGATCCCTACCAGAATATATGCCCAGGTATGTTTTGAATATCCATCTCATATCGTAGTATGTACCCATGCCGATCGTTGAGGTTTTGAAAGATGTGTTGCCGAATTCCCTGTATATCATCGTTCTCCTAATGCTAATTCTTATTTAAATATGTTATCATTTAAAATATTACATACTTTGAAAATAAACTCAGGTAGCTGTTGAATGACATAAAAATAAAGAAATTTAGAAAATCTGGCAATAATTGCCATTAAACTTATTCCCTAAAAAATAATATTATATATCCTTTATTAATGTATAATAGATTTCAATGAATCTTTATGAATACATGGGTAAGGAAATATTCAAAAAATACGGAATACCGGTACCCGACGGATATGTAATAGAAAATGTTGGAGAGTTAAGAAAGTTCGAATATCCTGTGGCTATTAAATCACAGATTCTTTCAGGAAAAAGAGGCAAAGCAGGCGGTATTAAATTCGCCAGGAACAGCAATGAATTATCAGAGTTTTCGGACAAGCTGTTAAATTCTACCATAAATAATCTTACTGTAAAGAAATTGCTCATAGAGCGTATGCTTAACATTAAAAAGGAAATATACCTCAGCATTACGCTTGACCGTGCAACAAAAGAGCCTGTTATAATACTATCTGCAGACGGTGGAATGGAAATAGAGAGCGTTCCGGAAGAAAACATCCATAAAATACATATAGATCCCATGGTGGGGTATTCTGATTATATAGCAAGGGAAGCCCTTTCCTATATTCCAGTTGAGAACAAGAAACAGTTCAGCAACCTTCTATCTTCACTATATAAGGCCTTTGTGGGTGAAGATGCACTGCTTACCGAGATAAATCCGCTGGTAATAGATGCAGAAAATAACATAATAGCAGGAGATTCAAAAGTAATAATAGATGACAATGCCCTATACAGGCATAAGGATTACATGATAACAGATCCGGACAAAACTGCTCTGGAAAATGAAGCAGCATCAAAGAGCTTTACCTTTATAGAAATGGATGGCGACATAGGCGTTATAGCAAACGGTGCAGGATTAACAATGGCAACCATGGACTCTTTAACGCTGCACAAACTTAAGCCAAGAAATTTCCTTGACCTAGGGGGTACAGACAATATTGAAATTGTTGAAGACGCATTTTCATTTGTAATGCGTGCAAGGCCAAAATTGATATTTGTCAATATATTTGGCGGTGTAACAAAGGCAGATACGGTAGCAAATGGAATAGTTTCATCAAAAAAGAAATTTGATATAAAGCAGCCTATAGTTGTCAGGCTCAGTGGTGTGCATGAAGAGGAAGGGCAGAAAATCCTTCTTGAAAGCGGTATAAAAGCTTTCACCAACATGACAGATGCTGTAAAAGAATTATCCCGTATACAGGGGGTTGAATAAAATGGTTATAATAAGTAAGGAAACAAAGGTAATAGTCCAGGGAATGACAGGACATCAGGGTGCATTCCATTCAGGCGAAATGATAAAGTTCGGAACAAATGTTGTAGCCGGCGTTTCTCCGGGAAAAGCCGGAACAAAAGTCAACGGTGTAGATGTTTACAATAATGTTGCAGACACACTGGATCTGAAGCCAGATGCTTCGATGATATCTGTTCCAGCTCCATTTGTAAAGGATGCTGCCCTGGAAGCAATAGAAAATGGCATAAAATTAATATACATACTTACAGAACATGTGCCGGTACACGATACAATGGAACTTTACCATGAGGCAAGGAGAAAGGGTGTTTTCATGATAGGGCCAAATAGCCCAGGAATAACAGTTGCCGGGCAGGCTAAAATAGGAATCATGCCAAATAATATATTCCGCGTAGGGAATGTAGCTGTAGCTTCAAGAAGCGGGACACTTACATATGAAATAGTTAAGGCGGTTACAGATGCAGGATTCGGTGAAAGCACAGTAATAGGTCTCGGAGGAGACCCGATAATTGGAACAACTTTCTCAGATATAATTAAAATATTCAACGAAGACCCGCAGACAAAGCAGATTGTCCTTGTTGGTGAAATCGGAGGAAGCGAGGAGGAAAAGGCAGCAGAATATATCAAAAAATATGTAAAGAAACCGGTAACAGGGTATATAACAGGAATCAGCGCCCCACCAGGAAAGAAGATGGGCCATGCAGGTGCAATTATAGAGAAAGGCACAGGAACTGCAGATTCTAAAATCAAAGCATTTAAAGATGCCGGAATAAAGGTTGCCAATTATCCTGATGACATACCATCATTGTTGCAGAAATAATTGGAAATATGTTATATTTATATATTTTGATTTAATTTCATTTTATGAAACCAAATATTAATTTTGAAACACTGAAAAATTATGTAATGGAAAATTCATCATACAGGCTTTACACCGATGGAGATAAATTCGACCTTCATTTTGTACCGAATGCACCTGAAGCTGAAGCGCATTTTCCGGAAGGAGAATCTGTAGAGCACGTAATGTATGGATACATAGAGGATGGCATAGCTTATTTTACTAAATTCGTAACCATATCTGCATTTGGCAAGACAGAAATGGACATGATAGACGACGATCCCGTCATGGAATGGTTAAAATACATATAAAAAATTCAATTTATCTACAGAAAAATCGGATTTTTTGAATAAAAAAAGTACCTATTTAAAATTTCATACTTATAATCCGATGATAAAGTTTTTAAATTAAATTAGGCTTATCATAGGATAACAATGCAGGAAACTGATATCAATCTTCTTGTGGGAGGTCCACAAGGCGGAGGAATAGATAGTGCTGCAAATATGATTAGTATGGCATTTTCATTGGCCGGCTATAATATTTACGGGATAAGGGAATTCCATTCCAATATTAAAGGAAGGCATAGCTACATACATTTTAGAATAAAGCACGAAAGGCCAAAATCACTGAAATATCCGGTGGATATAATGGTGGCTCTTGATCCGGATACCTTATTTGAACACATGTTCGATGTTGCAAAGGGATCAAGAGTGGTATACGATTCAGCTTTTAACGGATTTAATCTGAAAAATGCCAGAATGATCACATCTGATACACTTGGCAGAATTGAGGAAGAGCTTTCATCAAGAAATCTTACCTATGATGTACAGGGAGTTCTGGATTATTTTAAAAAGACAGGCATTGATGTAATTGCAATACCATTTGATAAATTGATAAATGAGAATGTCCACGGTGGGCCGGCAAACCGGTATTATAATACCTTGGGAGCAGGGACAACACTTGCATTGCTTGGACTTGACATATACCATGCAAATGATGGTATTAAATTCGCTTTTAAGAAGAAGCCGAAAGTAATTGAGTCCAATATTAATGTAATAAAAGCTGCATATGATTACGTGGAAAATTCATCAATTAAGGTTGAAACACTTCCAACATATCCAGCACCTCCTAGAATGCTGTTAACCGGAAACGATTCAACAGCTCTCGGCAAATTGATGGGTGGATTAAGATTTCAGACATATTACCCGATTACACCTGCCAGCGATGAAAGCACATTGCTGGAAAGCCATGAGGAGATGAAATTCCTTGAAACAGCTGGAAAAGACCTGAAAAAAGCAGGTCTGGTAGTAGTACAGTGCGAGGATGAACTTTCAGCAATAAACATGGCAAATGGCGCAGCATTAACAGGCACCAGGACTGCAACAGCAACATCCGGGCCAGGTTTCTCATTGATGGCAGAGGGTATAGGCTATGCAGGAATGACAGAAATACCTGTTGTGATTACATTTTACCAGCGTGGCGGGCCATCAACCGGTTTGCCAACCAGGAACGGGCAGGCAGATTTAATGTTCGCATTGAATACCGGTCATGGTGAATTTCCGAAGATAGTCATGTCATCTGGCGATATGGAAGAATGCATATACGATGGAATGAAGTCTTTAAATTATGCACAGAGGTACCAGATGCCAGTTATACATATGATAGACAAAACCCTTGCAAATACAATGGATCTTGTGCCAGAAATAGATGTTAAAAAGGTAAAGATTGTAAAATACAATGAAAACACAGACCATGAAAACTTCAAAAGGTATTCCTTAAATACTGAGGACGGAATATCTCCATACGGAGTATTCGGAAAGGATATATTCTGGATGACAGGAGACGAGCATGATGAGCTTGGCCATGTCACAGAGGATACAAAGATGAGAGATAGAATGATGGAAAAGAGAATGCAGAAACTCATTACAGCAGACAATGAGATCCCTCTTGAGGACAAGGTCGTACTTTACGGCGATAAAAATGCAGATATAACATATATTACCTGGGGAAGCCAGAAAAGCTTGCTGCTTGACGCAATAGACGAGCTAAAGAAGCAGGGCATATCAGCTAACCTCTTATACCTGAGAATGTTCGAGCCTTTCCCTGCAGAATATGTTGAGAAGGTACTGAAGAAATCCCATCTTATAATAGATGTTGAAAGCAATATGACTGCACAGGCTGCAAAGGTAATAAGAATGAATACCGGCATAAAAATAGAAAATTTCATTTTGAAATATAATGGCAGGCATATGACCCTGGACGAAATTCTAAGGTCAACGAAGAATATAATGGAAAAGAAACCTGCCCTGGAAGTACTCCAGGAAGGTTCATAAGGTGGTAAAAATGCAAAAAAGCGTATCAGATAAGGGTAGTGGTTACAACTTCAGGAACAATATAACAATAGATTGGTGCCCTGGATGTGGTGACTTTGGTATAGTAAGTGCGGTAACACAGGCTTTGTCAGCTATGAAAATGGATCCTCAAGATGTTGTAGCAGTATCCGGTATAGGATGCTCTGGAAAAACACCCCATTATCTAAACATAGCCGGGACACATACACTTCACGGAAGGGCAATTCCATATGCAGTGGGTGTAAAACTCGCCAATCCAAACCTTAACGTGCTCGTTATGGGTGGCGATGGAGACCTGCTGAGTATCGGAGCTGGGCATTTTGTAGGTGAAGGAAGGAGAAACTCAGGAGTAAAAGTCTTACTGTACAATAATTCAGTATACGGGTTAACAAAGGGACAGGCAGCACCAACACTCCCACTGGGAGAGAAGGTAAAGAGCCTTCCAAGGCCAAACATATTGGGAAAAATTAATCCTATTACGCTTGCAATGGCATCAGGATACTCATTCGTGGCAAGGGCGTTCTCATCTGAAATAAAGCAGCTTTCAGAATTAATCCAGAGGGCCATTAAACACGAGGGTTCAGCAGTAATAGAAGTGCTTCAGCCATGCCCTACATACAATGATGTGAACACACTTGATTGGTACAGGCAGAGAGTGTACAAACTTGAGGATGACAAATCATGGGACCCTGTTGTTAACAGCAAGGAAGAGGATGAGGCAAAATTCGATAGAGGCTATAGAAAATCTATGGAATGGGGAGACCACATACCTATTGGAGTATTCTATGAAAACAATACAATACCGAGCTATACCAAAAGGCTTGCTGGTGTAATTCCAGATTACCTGAAGTACCCGCCGGCATTACAGGATGTTTCCGATAAGGATGGATATACAATAGTAGACCCCATAAAGACATTCTCTGAAAACGATATAGAATTATAAAATTAATTTTTTTTTAATTCAAATTTTTTAAAATATAAATAAAATTACTGGTTAACAATAAAAAAATATTATTAATTGACTATTTCTTAGCTTCTTTGCTTTTAGCATCTTTGTTTTTCATATCTGTAAGATATTTCTCAATGTACGCAAGATCCTGAGCCAGGGTTTTGTCATTTTCCTTTAGCCATAGGAGTCCTCCTGCGGAGTCAACCATAGTGCCGGAGAATTTCATATCCCCCACAAGCTGTTTCCAGTTAAAGGGAATTTTAGAAATTACTGACAGGTACATAGCATTGTTTAATTTTCTTACATGGAGTTTTCCATAGAAAAGGTCATCTTTTTTATAATAAATTTCAGTGGCAAATGGTGGTTCGCCCGGCCTGGGTGGAACTTCAGATTGGCCTGTTATTTCAGTACCTTTTAGAAGGTCATCGTAATTCATGATATGCCTCTTGAACTAAGATATTCCATTGACATTTTTGACAATCCCAATTCCTTTGGCGAGTAACCGAATGAAAGTCCGATAAGCTGTGTTATGTATAGTGCAGGAAGCCTCCAGTCCTGTTTAAACTGCCTCTGTATCTTAGTCTGTGTAACATCCAGCTGCAGGTGGCAAAGTGAGCAGGGGTGAACTAATATTTCTGAACCATTGTCCCTTGCACTGCTGAGTACGTTGTTTGCCATTTTGAGTGCCACAGTTGGGTTTGATCCCATCAGGGGAAAACCACAGCATGCTGACTTCATCGGGAAAGCTACGGGTGTTGCACCGGTTGCGGCTACAAGGTCCATTACGCTGTGTGGATTGAATGCAGATTCGAATCCCATTACATTTGATGGCCTCAACAACTGGCATCCGTAATATGTTCCAACCTTTATATTAGTTAAGGGTCTTTTTACATGTTTCCTGATGTTTTCTATTCCAACGTCCCTTATTAATACCCATATAAAGTGTTCAGATTCAACTCCGTTATCGTATTCCTCCATATTGGCGTTTTTTAATCTCTGGTCAACATCTTCTTTTAGAACAGGGTCGTTTTCATATTTGTCCACTGCAATTTTGTGTGAATTAAGGCAGACACTGCACGGAGTTGCCATTTTGTCATACCCCATTTTTTCTACCTTCTCAAGGTTTCTAAGATTCAAAGATGTATGTGACGATTCATTTTTATCATCCATAAATCCTCCACCACAGCAGTTCCAGTCGTCAACCTCCATTAACTCAAGGTCAAGATCCTTTGCTATTAACTGTGTGGCTATATCAACATCTTTCGCTATTCCATGGGATGCACATCCCGGATAATATGCTACCTTCATTTCTTTTCACCCATTAATTTTTTTATTTCATCCATATTTTTAACTTTGGAATCTTTTTCGAATGCGTATTTGAATTTGCCTGCTTTCAGCATGTCCACCGCATCTCTCATTGCTTCACCATATCCGAAACTTTTCAAAAATAGTGTTGATTCTTTTATTTTTCCTGTTGACGCTATAAGATTTTCTATAGCATCATCATGCTTTCTCGCCGCAACTGTTATCGCAGTATTTCCTTTGTATTCATCCAGATAATTCTTTGTTTTCTTTATTGCTATTACTGGCTGTACATCCTGCGGGCACACCTCATAGCACATATAACATGATGTACATCTGTATGCACTGTCCATTAAAATGTCTAACCTTTCCTGCCTCTTTGTGTCCCTTTCATCGTCCACGAACCTGAATCCTTTTGCATGGGCAGCAGGACCAAGGAACTTTTCATCCTCCTTTACAGAAGGGCATGCAGACACGCAAAGGCCACAGTAAATGCATTCCTCAAATTTCCATACCTCAGTCTGGTCTTCGGGAGTCATCCTCTGTTCATTTTCACCTGAAAGTACGGAATTATCGGCTACTAACCTGGGCATTACCTTGTACATCTTGTCGTAAAATACGTCTATATCTGTTATAAGGTCTCTAACTCCGGGATAATAGTCCATGCTCTCCAGATTGATTTCATTTTTTTCATCTGTAGCCTGCAATGCTATTGTCCTGCATGCCAGTGACGGGACGCCATTTATTTTCATTGAACAGCTTCCACAAACAGCCATATGGCAGGAGGCACGGTAAGCCAGGGAAGGATCCTGTTCGGATTTTATCCTTCTAAGAACCTCTGTCATCTGTGTGTATTTATCCACACTAAGTTTGTAGGACTTCCAGAATGCACCGTCTTTCTCATTATATTTTTTAACATTCACGGTTATTTCTTTTTCTTCCATTTAATACACCCTCGGTTCAGGTTTCCACCTTGTATACGTAACAGGCTTGTAGGATATTTTTATTTCATCTCCGGCAAGATATGTTATGGTATGCTTCATCCAGTCCTTATCATTCCTTTCAGGGAAATCATCCCTGAAATGTGCACCCCTTGTTTCTGTCCTGTTCAATGCTCCAGTAGCCATAGCATATGCAACATCAATCATATTCCTTGTTTCCAGGGCATTGAATAGTTCGGTGTTGTAATTTGTGGATTTGTCCGTAACATACATAGACCTTGATCTTGTTCTCAGATCTTTTATCTTTGAAATAGCCTGTGCAAGTTTGTCATTGTCCCTGAATATGCCAACGTTGTCCCACATGATATCCCTGAGTTCCTCTGTCAGGACGCCGAAATGTTCACCGCTTTCTCTCTTTATATAGGCATAGGCATTATCTACCAGCTTGTCCACGTCACTGTTTGACTCTATTTTTTTATGGGATTTAAGGTATTCTACCATGGCATTTCCAGTTTCCCTTCCATATACAAGGGTTTCCAGAAGTGAATTTGAACCCAGCCTGTTAGCACCATGCACAGAAACACACGCAGCTTCTCCTGCGGCAAATACACCTTTCAGGTCATGGTTTGTTCCTGTTATGTCAACATCTATGCCACCCATGAAGTAATGCTGTGCCGGCCTTACCGGTATCATCTCTTCAGCAGCATCCACGCCGGAGAAGTTCTTTGCTGCATCGTATGCCAGTGTTAATCTTTCCAGGATATATTTCTTTCCCAGATGCCTGAGATCAAGGCCTAAATATCCGCCTTCGAATCCTCTCCCCTCACGGATTTCAATTGCCATGGACCTGGAAACAATGTCCCTTGGTGCAAGGTCAAATTTATGGGGCGCATAGCGTGCCATGAATCTTTCTCCCTTGTTATTTTTCAATATTGCACCCTCAGCCCTTGCTGCTTCGCTAATTAATATATCGGATGGATAAAGACCGGTTGGATGGAACTGTACGAATTCCGGGTCTTTAAGTGCCACACCGGATCTCAATGCTATGCCATGCCCATCGCCGGTGTTGATGTAACTGTTTGTTGAATGTTTATACATCATGCCTATTCCGCCGGATGCTATAAGCAATGCCCTTGATTTCAGGTATATGGGGTCAAGCGTTTTCATTTCCATTGCTACTAGCCCATTTACACTATCGCCTTCTCTTGCAATGTCAAGAACATAATATTCATTGTAAAAATCAATATTCTTAAATCCCGTTGAATGCTCGAAAAGGGTATGCAGCAATGCCATTCCGGTTTTATCTGCAATAAATCTTGTCCTTGGATAGGTTTGCCCTCCAAAATACCTTAATGCTATCCTTCCATCGGGCTGCCTGTTAAAAGGAGCTCCCCATGCATCCAGCAAATTAACTATTTCTCCAGACTTTTTGGACAGCAATTCAGCAGCATCCTGATCTACCAGATAATCTCCTCCCTTGACCTCGTCATAGGACATAAAATCAGGATCATCATTCGGGTCAGAATTACCCATAATGTAGGCTGCTATGCCTCCTTCTGCAGCTGAAGAATGTGAACGTGTTGGAAAAACCTTCGAAACTACAGCAACAGTAAAACCGCCTGCCGCAACCATATTGGCAGCCATTAATCCGGCTAGCCCACCTCCTAAAATAACTGCATCATATTCTTTTTTTTCCATGAAATTATCACCAGTATATATTTTTTATGTAATGTTATAATGAAATAAAATATAATATTTTTGTTTTATACGAATTATCAGTGTGATGCGAAGTAATCATCTGCAAGTTTGTTGTTTTTCTTTACAGATTCTACGCTCTTCATCCATTCCTTTGCATCGGCTTCACTGAATTTTAAATCATATATTTCCTCAACGCCATTCTTTCCAATTTTTATTGGCACTCCGATAAAGGCGTTGCTGACTTTATAATTTTCAGCGTGTTTTCCTGTAAGGTATGCTGCACATGGAATTACCCTGTGTTGATCGTTAACTACAGACTCAACCATTACAGAAATGGATATTGATGGTGCATAGAATGCTGTTCCTGTTTTGTAAAGGTTAAGTATCTCTCCCCCTCCAAATCTGGTTCTTTTAATGATTTCCTGTATTTTCTCTTCGCTAAGAAGATCAGATATGGGTATTCCTGAAACACTGGAGTAATGTATAAACGGAACCATATCGTCACCATGCCCACCTATTACGAAAGCATTTACATCCCTTACAGATACATTAAGTGCTTCAGCCAGGAAAGTCCTGAATCTGGAACTGTCCAGCGACCCGCCCAATCCTATTATTCTCTCTGGGCTAATTCCGGATGCTTTCTGCAATGCGTATGCCATTATATCTGCTGGATTTGTTACAGCAACTATTATTGAATCCGGTGAATATTTCTTTATCTGTTCCCCAACATCCTTCATTATTCCTATATTCTTTACCAGAAGATCGTCCCTGCTCATTCCTGGCCTTCTTGCAAGCCCGGCTGTAACTACTATTACATCTGAACCTTTTAAATTTGCATATTCCTTAGGGTCCTGGGTGCAAAATCCCTGCAATTTGCAATCAAAGCCAAAATGTGGTGCTCCTTCCTGTATATCCAGTGCTTTTCCCTCTGCAACGCCCTCAACAATATCAAAAATGCTAATATCTGCGATATTCTTGATAGCCAGAACCTGTGCTACACTTGCACCTACTGCTCCTGCGCCAATAATAGAAATCTTCTTGTCCATAGATTGGTATAGCCTTTCAAATTAAATATTTTTGTATTATCCCGAAAGTATTCAAAGATATAGATACATCGGGAAAGTGTAAATATGTAATTATTATATAGTTTTATTATGCTGGATTTACAGAAGTTGAGATATGGGGATGAATTATTAAAACGCGGATTTGCTAAAATGACAAAGGGAGGTGTTGTTATGGATGTTACCAATGCCGAACAGGCAAAAATTGCCGAAAAAGCAGGTGCAGTTTCCGTAATGGCACTGGAAAGGGTTCCTTCCGATATACGTGCCCAGGGTGGAGTTGCAAGGATGTCAGATCCACTTAAGGTTAAAGAAATCCTTGATTCTGTTTCTATACCTGTTATGGCTAAAGTCAGGATAGGGCATTTAAGCGAAGCTTCAATACTGGAATCACTGGGTGTTGATATGCTTGATGAGAGCGAAGTGCTCACTCCTGCAGACCCATTTTACCATATAAATAAAAAAATGTATAAAGTTCCGGTTGTATGCGGTGCAAGGACTTTTCCAGAAGCAGTGAGAAGGATATTTGAAGGCGCAGCAATGATAAGGACGAAAGGAGAGGCCGGAACAGGAAATATAATAGAAGCAGTCAGGCATATTCGCACTGTTAACGATGGTATATACATATTGAATTCCATCACATCAGACGAAATGTACGCAGTTGCCGAAAATATATCGAAAAGCTACACCACTTTGAGAAACCTGACAGCATCAGACCTTTACGGTGCAGATAAGGAAATGCCATATGATAATGTATATTATGGAATGGATTTCAGGGAAATATCCAATCAGATATATAAAGTTTTAAAGGAGATAAAACATTTAAAGAGGCTGCCACTGGTTAACTTTGCTGCCGGTGGAATTGCAACACCTGCCGATGCGGCACTTATGATGAAAATGGGCATGGACGGCGTATTTGTGGGAAGTGGAATATTCAAATCCAGGGATCCACAGAAGATGGCCGAAGCAATAGTTGAAGCAACTGAAAATTATGAGGACTATAAATTGCTTTCAGATGTTTCATCCGGACTTGAGGGCATGCATGGGCTTGACATATCTGAGATAGAAAAACTTCAAAACAGATAAATTATTTTTGAATATTTATGAAAATCGGAATACTGGATATACAGGGAGATGTGTCTGAGCATTTCCAGATGATAAAACGATTGCCCGTGAAATACCATGCTGTTCCCATAATGGTTAAAACTGTAAATGACCTTGCTGGCATATCCGGGTTAATTATACCTGGCGGCGAAAGCACAGTTATATACATGCTTCTTAAAAAATCAGGAATGTATGAAAAGATTGTTGAAATGGCACATTCAGGGCTTCATATTATGGGTACATGTGCAGGCGCAATACTCGTTTCCAGGGATACGGGCGACAAACAGGTAGAGGGGATGAATCTCATCGATATATCCATAAAAAGAAACGCCTATGGAAGGCAGATCAATTCATTTATACAGAAAATAAATATATCTGGAATAGGAAACTTTGATGCAGTGTTCATCCGCGCTCCTGAGATTGAATCTACCGGGAATTCAGAAGTGCTTGGTTTAGAAAGTGGAAAACCTGTTATTGTGAGAGAGGGAAATATAATGGCTTTGACATTCCATCCGGAACTTACAGGAAATACAGGAGTCCATGAACTATTTGTTTCTGGAATCACCGGATAATTTTTTTGCTATTCCTATATAATATTGAATTTATACATTTAAAATCCTTAAAATTATATGCAATTATTCTATACTGAAAGCGTGGAAAATAAGCGGGTTAAAAACCTGATAAAAGTTAATATAATAATAGGCATAATCACTGTTATAGAGGTAGTTTATGTCATATCCCATTTTAAACTTTATCTGGCAAATGCGCTTGCTATCGATATATTATCCATCGTTCTGGGAATGTCTTTTGCTGCCACTATGTTTCTCTGGGTTGTTGGCATAACAAAGAATTAATACATTTAAAGTATCTGCATTCATGCAATCTAATGCTGAAAATAATATAATAGTGGCTAAATTTGAAGCTAATGAAGATGTTCTGTCCAATTTAAATCTTCTTGTTGAAAAATACTCAATTAAAACAGGATTCATTGATATGGGCATAGGCATGATAAAAAATTTGAAAATCGGGTACTGGAATATAAACAAATACGATGAATTGTTAATAGAGGACAGATCAGAGCTTGTGGCATTCCATGGTTCAATTGCAAATGACAAAAACAGGTTTCATATACATATAGGGGTGGCAAGAAAAGACCATGGCCTTTATGGCGGGCACTTTTTCTCCGGAATTGCTGACCCATTGATGGAAGTTAAAATCACTAAATTTGATAACATAGAGTTCACCAGAAAATACAACCCTGAATCAACACTGAATGAACTGGAAATTCATTAATAGCCCTTATTTAAGGTTTTTAAAAATGTATATAAATGAAATATTTCTCAGCATTCAGGGGGAAGGTCTTTATTCCGGTGAAAAGATGGTTTTCATACGTACGGAATACTGCAACCTCAGGTGTTCATGGTGTGATACAAAGTACTCCTTTTACGAAGGAAAAGAAATGTCAATAGATGAAATAGTTGAATCAGCCAGGAATATTAATAGTGGGCATGGAGCATCCTGGATCTGCCTGACAGGTGGAGAGCCACTACTCCAGAAGGATATTTCTGTTCTTGTGGACAGGCTTTCAGAGGAATATAATATACTGCTGGAAACTTCAGGCAGCCTGAACATAGGCCGTTTTTTGCCCAACCATGTAAAAGTTAAGAAGGACATAGATTTCAAGCTTCCATCATCGGGAATGTACAGAAAATTCAATGATAAAAATATATCATACATGGAAGAAGGCGATTATATAAAATTTGTTGTAAATGATTTAAATGACTTCAACGTTGCAATGGAAGAAATTGAAAAGATAGGCAAAAATGTGAAAATAGTAGTACAGCCTGTATACGGCACAGACATAAAGGTGCTTGCAGATGCGTTTATTGATAAGGCACCTTCAAACGCACGGTTGATGCTTCAGGAACATAAATACATATACGGGGAAATAAGAGGGGTATAAATGGAAGAAAATAGTAGAGATATATTAAAAGAAAGCATAAAGGCTCTGGTTTACAACCTGCATGAAGAATACGGGTGGTTCAATGATGAGGAACTTAAAAATACTCCACGCCGCATTGAAAATTTCTACAGAGAATGGTACGGGGCAAGGAATTTCACTTTCACAAAATTTAAAATTACAGGGCATGAGAGCATGGTGATTGTCAAAAATATATCATTTTATTCAATGTGTTCACATCATCTCCTGCCCTTTTTCGGAAATATAAATATAGCATACCTTCCACGCCCTGCTGGATACATAGCGGGGGTGAGCAAGCTGGTACGGTCTGTAAATAAAATAGCAAGCAAACCACAGCTGCAGGAAAACATGACATCCGAAATAGTAAATTTGCTTTATGATAATTTGAACCCGCTCTTTGTCATGGTCACGGCGAAGGGGCAACATATGTGCATGATGATGAGGGGGGTTAAGCAGGAAAGTGCAACCATGGTAACTTCATCTGTAAAATATAGCGATGTGGTAAAAACTGAACTGGAATCGCTCAAGAATGAAGCATTGAAGATGATGGGTGAATAAAAATGTACAGGATTGAAGTTGTAGGGGCATTAAAGGGTTTAACATGGAGTTCTGGCCATTACGTTCCTGATAATGAAAAATGCAAAAATTTCCATGGCCACGATTATTCTATAGATGTTATAATAGACTCAGATGGTGTAAAAGCCAGTGGAATGGCAATTGATTTCACCATAGTAAAGCAGGCAATAAAGCCTGTGATAGAGAACATGGACCATAAATTCATGATACCTGAAGATGATATAAGGCAAAATGAAAACCCTGGATTTATAGATATTTATGTAAGGGGCAAATACAGGGGGACAATGTCCCGATCAGACATTTTTGCCTTTCCATATTCTGCCGACACAGCAGAATTCATAGCAAAATACTGTTATGATAAAATATTTGCAAAACTACTGGGCCTGATGGAAAATTTCAGGTTAAAGGTTACTATCCACGAAGGGCCAGGAAATATGGCAACGTACAATGAAAATTAATTTATTGCATATGCCGTAAATTTTTCTCTTTTATGATTTCAGCAACTATGCTGATGGCAATTTCATTTATGGTAATAGCTTTTATATCTATTCCTGCAGGGCATTTTATCAGGGAGGTATCAAGTCCAGGGTTCTGATTTTTAACCTGTTCCATGTCCTTATTGAATCTGTTTTTGCTTGAAACTATGGAGAGATACACCGGCTTATTTTTAAGAAAATGTGATATGAATTTTATTTCATTCTCGGTCTTGGTTAGAAGAACTACAAAGTCTTCACTGTAATCTTCTGACATGAGTTTTTCAGTTTCTTCTTTTTTATTTATATTTATTACAACAGGCTCCATGCCGGTATAATCCATAAGTCCCATCATAGCTTCAAGAAGCTTATCATCATTGGATTCCACAAGCATTACTATATTACGTCGGTGTACATATGGCTCAATGAATAATTCTATCATTCCGCCACATGTAGTATTCATGGAATAATCCGAGGTCTTGTTGTCCTTATCCAGTGCAATTTTAAGATATTTCGTTTCCTGTTTTTCAATTGAAGCATTTAATTCACCGAGAACAACCTTATCAAGGGACGGGCTTCCCAGTGTACCGTATAAAATGCTTTTGCCGGATGCGAGAATCTTAAATCCCGGTTTGGCAATTGATGACCCCGATGTTTTAATTACAGTGGCTATTGCATAATCTTTCTTATTATTCTGCAAGCTTGTTTGAAGTGGAATTATGTCATCGTACATATTTATTTAAACGCAAACTTCCATAAAACTTTTTTCAATATGAACAGGGCAGATGCCAATTTTACCACTTATAAACTTTACTATTTATGCGCAAAAATTGTACATTATAACGGATTATAGTCAATTAATAAGTATATATCTGGATAGTATTTTAAATTTTGCCGTTATGTATGCAACTACATAACATATATGGGTTAAATTGTAATTCATTATCATGGCAATAATAAAAGCTGAAAAAGGACAGATAAGTGATAAGGTAGTTATACTGGGAAATCTTGACAGGCAGAAAATTATCAATTCATACCTGAAAAATACAGAGAAAGTGTCTGAGTTTGCAGGTTATCATACATATACAGGAGAGTACAACGGTAAGAAAATTACAACAGTATTTCATGGAATAGGAATTCCATCCATGGCACTTGTTGTGGATGATTTAATAGGAATGGGTGCAAAACAAATTGTGCGTTTCGGTTCATCCTTCTCTGTGTCTGATAAGGTAAAGCCTGGAACACCAATACTGCCTATAGGATATTCTTATAACTTTGGCGGAGTATTCAAACAGTATCTTGGAGATCAATATTCAATAGCTTTGACACCGGATTACCAGATGCTCAAGGCTGAAGAGGAAAAACTTTCGGCTGCAGGGCTCGGGCCTGTTGTGGGAAATGTATTTACCAGCGATGCCCTGATGACCCATAATAAAGAATTCGGTCAAAAACTGGCAAAAGATGGGAATATTGCAGTGGAACTGGAAGGTGCCGGGCTTTACTTTATAGCTAAATTAAGGGGAGTTAAAGCTCTTTCAGTGCATCTTGCATACGGAAATCTGGTAACAGGAGAACAATTGCCAGCCGATAAAATAAGTGAAAAAGAGAAAAAGATCTCTGAAACTTTACTGGAACTTCTCACACAATAAATTTACCATTTTGTGAAAATATAATATTAAATTTTTATATATTCATTCTTTTAAAGCTTATATATGTCCAGTACCGCTTTCAAATCCCGCAGTGCTAATTCTGGAGGGAAAGGAACCTCAGTATTATTTTTGACACTATCCGCAAATTCCATTATTTCAGCGGTATACACATCATACTTTTTCACATTTGCTTTCTCTCCATTGAGTATCAGGTCGCCATATACTGTCCTTACAGGCGTTCCAACTTCCCATGATGTCCTGGATTTAACATCCTCATAAATAGAACCTTTCTCCCCTATTATCTCAAATGCCGGCAATTCAGGTGGGTTTCTGTATGACCATGAATAGAAAAATAATCCATAGGTGCCATTTTCAAATTTGAATAAGGCAGCGGTGTTGTCTTCACCATTAAGAATAGATCCGCCGTGAATGCTTTTTCCATGAATGCTTTCATAGTTCCCTCCAAAATTCAATAATGTATCTAGAAAATGGATTCCTCCGTCTATAAGGGCACCTCCACCCATTTGATCCTTATCGGTTCTCCAGCCTCCATGCTCAAAAAATCTCTGGTCACGAACTATTATAGTGTTTATTCTTCCTATTCTATTTTCTTTTATAAATTTAACAGCCGCCCTTACCGATGGGTCAAAGAAATACTGATCTGTAACCATAAATTTTACCCCGTAATCCTTTGACGCCCGTATCATAGCTTCTCCGTCATCCAGTGTAGTGGCAATAGGTTTCTCTACAAGGACATTGCTGCCTGCTTCCATAGCCTTTATAGCCATTTCCTTATGTAGATAATGAGGTACCACAAGGTCAACTATGTCAAAGCGGTCTTTTATTGCATCTTCGAAGCTGCTGTACACATTTTCTATTTTGAATTTTTCCACGGTTTTTTCTATAACTTCTGGTTTTCTTTCTACTATGCTTATTTCCATGTCCTTTATTCCGGAAAGATGTTTCTGTCCAAAATTGTTAGCCCCAACAACAAGTATTTTCATAATATCATAATATTAATATATTTAATTATTTTTGCATTTACCGGAAAATCAATGAATACGGCTAAAATTATTTAAATCCATTATTATTTTCTGAATTTGTATTCCCGTGAACCGGCTCCCTGGTGGATTTTATAAATGATTTATCTGCAAAAATAAATTTATGGTTATCCATATCCTTTTCAATAGATATTTTACCGGAAATGTTAAGTGCCTTTATTCTGGACTTGATCAATTTCCCGCTAATTCTCTTCCTGCGACCTGATTTCAGTATTTTTTTCAGTGTAGAACCGTTTAATTCTATTATCAACTCATCAACGTTTTTATTATTAAAATAAAGAGTTTCAAGCAGAAATATGGCGAGTATGGCAAAAACACCGGCAAACCCGGCATAGTATGGCAGGTTTCCAGTATAATAAACAATTTTTGAATCAGTATATGTTTTCCCGCCATCAGTTACTTTTACAGATATTTTATCAATTCCTGCGCCCAATTTTGTTGTAAGGCTTTTTCCTGCATTAGAGTATTTACCATTTACATACCACGCAATGGTTGCATTGGCTGTTAGGTTTCCGTTAATTTTAACATAGAATTTGCCATTGTCGTTTACTATTCTTACGTTACTTATTTTAGTAACAGTATTATTTATGAGATCTCTACTATTGTTATACTTAAAAACATAGCTACTATTATATGTATACCCTGCAATGTTCGCCGCCATAAAATCTATTGTGTAATACCCGCTGTGAATGCCTGTAAATGTAAGGTTAAAAGTGCTGTTATTGGTATTGTATGTTTTGTTCAATGCTACTGCGCTGATATGGTATGGTAAACTTGAGTTTATATCCAGTGTTAATATTGTGTTGTTGAATTTTACATCTTCATTAACAGACCTGATAGTAATCTTATATGGCGATGTTATTGAGAAATTACTATACAGTTCTATATTCTGTCCATTCGCGGCTATAATTGTCCCATTTGATGAAGACAGGGTATCCGGAGCATTAACTCCAAGTGCCTCCATACTACCCTCGCTGCTTTGTACAATATTGCCATTATCAATGCCTATATTATTTGCAATATATGAAAAATGATAGTATAAATAACCATTCATAGACCTTGATAAGTTGCCCCTCTCAAAGTATGATGAAATCCCATTGTTAAGATAGAAATATTTAATGTTATATTTTCCTGTTATTTCCCACCCACCAGTTTTCACTATCCGTCCATCTGCAGTAACAGTATAGTTCTCAATACCTGTTTTATTCATGGCTATAATGTTAATGTCCCTGGAAACATTAACTTTCAGGATGGAAACATTGGCAATATTGATCTTATCCCCATTTGCAAACATCATACCGCCATTTAGATTATAAAATACATAGTTTCCATTGAAAAAGAGTAGATGTGTCATATTATAGTTTCTATAAGTATAGTTTTCCACATTCAAATCAGTTTTATTAATGGTGTATATACTGGTAAATGAATTGTTCCACGTATAATAGATATAATGGCTCCCGGATTGGATAGATGATATATTTTCAGTCTGGAAATTGTGTATCTCCCCAAGAGTTGAGTAATTATTTGTATGATAATTATAACGTTCAATTACGCCCTTATCGTGAATATAAATTATGGAATTTAAGCTGGAATCTAAAAAGGCAGTCTGATTCTTTTTAATAGGTGCAGGGTTTAAAATTAAAGATTTTTGATGTGTCAATTTATGTGTGTTCTGGCTACCTGGAAGTAGAAGGCCAGTATAATGTTTAACCGATAATTTTCCTATAGTTTGATGTGAGAATTGCCCACCAAACATGAATGATATATTACCAGAATTATAGGAATTTTTAAGGGCAATAACATGGGGGATTGCCGGTTCTTTTCCTTCCCAGATTAGAGCATGATTTTGTATACCGTTGTTCATTATTATATGGATACTATACATTATATTCTCCCCGGAAAGATTTAATATCCCATTATAATCCTGTGAACCGGAAACAGTTGTAATTGTATCCTTTCTTCCATACGAAATGCTAAAAAGTGTTTTGTTCTCCTGTTTTAAAATAATATAATTTTCCGTACCACCATTGTTATCCGGGTTTATCCCACCTGTTACGTTAAATGTATATTCAGTGCTTTTATACGCGCTTTCGTTTTCAACATAGTAAGAAGGGGTAGAACTTGAAGTAACAATATTTACACTGCCATTGGAGGCATTGGTGACCTGTGTCGTAGTTTTATCCCCAGAAATATATGTAGGTGTTAAGGCATTATTAAATGCATCTGAGACATGAACTGGAAACACAGTTACAAATATCAACATAAATATAACAACCATCACAGGAAATGGCTTTAATCTCATTCCTGGTAATTAAAATAAAATATAAAAAGTTCTTTTCCGTAATTAATTTTCTATAATAATGTGTGTGCCTATAATAGAAATGGGAAAACAATTAATTAGGAAATTGCCTTTAATGTCCTATGTCAAAAATTGCAAAAATTTCCGAAGGAGGTAATTTTCCATGGAGATAAAATTTCTCGGGAACTGGGCTTCCCATATTCAGGCCGGGAAAAGAAATGTTTCCATTATTATTGATGGCCATATTCTTCTGGACTGTGGCCCGCATACAATAGAATCTATGCTTGAAAGTGGGATTAACCCGGCACAGGTGGATAAAATACTGATTAGCCACATGCATCTTGACCATTATGGTGGACTTGCTGAAATACTCTGGTATAGGGCAGCCAGAGAAGCAAAAGATGAAGTAATAATCCTTGGGCCAAAGGGAATAATGAAAAATACTGAACAGCTCTTGAAGATATATAACACTCCTGACCATTATATGTTTAGCATGAAATCTAATTATGTTGAAATAAACAATAATGGAGAGATATATGAAGTTAAAACAAAGTTTACGGATAAGGTTAAAAATGATTATATTGAAGCATTTACAGGGAATCACAGCATTCCTGACAATATGTACAGGCTGGAATATCGTGGGAATACTGTAGCTTATACAGGGGATACCGCTTATAATGATAATATCTCACAGGTGGGGGAAAAGGCTGACATATTTTTACATGAGATGACGTTCACAGATGAGGACGCTGAAATAGCTAAACTATCCAAACACTCAACCTATTCATCTGCATTGAGAGGTTTCAGCGAGAGCCATGCAAAGAAATTGGTGCCGGTACATCTTACAGATAAAACGGTTTCAACTTTAAAAGCGAAGTCCAGTGAAAATATTATCCTGCCATTTACTGATATAAATTTGTGAGTGCCATATGCAAACTAAAAAATGAATTACGATCCCTTAGGAGAAAGCCAGCGTTTAGCTCCAGGATGAACGCGTAAATGTAATGATAGTGTTAATCATAGGTGGGCTTGCCGAAGTGATGCTTGGACCGAATTGAGACTGGAGAGCCTGGAAAAAGCATCAAAGGATAATTAATTTTTAAGGAAATCAAGTAATTTATTTATATCTTTAAAATTTTTCAGTGTCAGATCGGCTGCACTTAAATCGGTGATAGGGTATACGCCCGTAGCAATGCCTACAGCACCGGTTGAAGCCTCCCTTGCAGCCTTTATATCTAGTGGAGTATCCCCTATGAGATAAATTTCAGAACGGTTAATATTACTTCCATATCTCTGTATTGCATAATCAACAAGTTTTGACCTGATTATACTATCACTTCCATACCCACCGGTAATAAAATACTCTTCTATACCAGCATGCTGGAGCCTTATTTCGGCGATAGGCTGTAGATTCCCTGTTAGGATGCCCGATATATGCCCGTTAACCTTTACCGCGTCAAGCACATTTTTAACATTGTTAAGCAATTTATAGTCCGCAGGTTGCAGATTGGTTGATACATATCCTATCAAAGCCTGAAATGCAATATCCAGTTTAGCCTTAATTTCCACTTCAGGAATTCCCTGTTTTTTCAATAATCCATACATAATGCCAGTATCGGTCATCCCATGCCTCGGGAATGATTTTATATCGGTATCCACACCGTAAATTTCCTTGCATACATAATCAAAAGCTGCAGTATGGGTAGGGGATTCTTCCATTAATGTACCATCTATATCAAATAAAATCAGTTTAACCATAGAGCTAAATACAAATTTAATTTATAGCTTTTTCATCGGTTTAATGTACTTTACATTTCAGATCTGGATGCGAGATGGGTAATTTTAATCTAGATTATTTGGCTTCTCAACATGGCAATCTATTTTCTATAATTGTAAGTTTTATACAGTATTTCTTAGCATTCCCTATTGTCATTCTGCAAAATTTTATATATCCAGTGAAAATGAAATGGCGGTGTTAAATTGATAGAAAAAATAGGAATAATAGGTGCAGGAGCAATGGGTTCTTCTATTGCCGAGGTATTTGCTTTTAATGGTTACAGTGTATATTTAAAAGACCAGAATATGGAATATGTCAACAGAGGTATTTCCCATGTGAGAAAGGTACTGGATGACTACCAATCATATATGGATTCCATGCCCGACAAGGAAATAAAGAGAATAGAAAGAAATGGGATAGAACTGACGGAAACCCAGAAAAATACTATTAAAAAGAATCTCGGCAAGCAGCTCGATATAGATGGAATTATTTCCAATATACATCCAGTTGAATCATACAAAGAACTGTCACAGTGTGGGCTTGTAATAGAGGCTGTTTTCGAAAAACAGGAAATCAAGAACGATCTGTTCAGAGAACTATCCAGTTATTTTGGTGAAAATACGATACTTGCTTCAAATACATCATCACTGAGTATAACAGAGATGGCAGCCAATTATAAATATCCGGAGAATAATATCATTATCCACTTCTTCAATCCTCCATACACAATGCCACTGGTTGAGATTGTACCAGCTCTCCAGACAGGCAGTAAAACTGTTGAAACAGCATATTCACTTATTTCTGGATTGAGAAACCATAGGGATGCAATGGTTCCCGTAAAAGCGAAGGAAAGGTCAGGGTTCATAGTGAACAGGATACTAATCCAACTTATAAATGAAGCAATAAAGATAGTTGAGGAAGGCATAGCAGATGAGAAATCTGTTGATATAGGAATGAAGAAGGGAGCAGGTTTTCCAATGGGCCCATTCGAACTTGGCGATTATGTCGGGCTGGATATTGTCTATGATGTATTGAAATCATTTAACAAAGCATACGGAGATGCATACATACCTCCGGAAAGGCTAAAAAATATGGTCATAGCAGGATATCTTGGAAGGAAAACTGGAAAAGGGTTCTATGAGTACACAAAATAAAAATTAATAACGTATAGTATAAATATTTAATGCATTTAGTTTTTCTTTTTCATTGAAAATTTATTTATTCCTTCATATCCCTTATCTGTATAGAATACTCTGCCACAATTGGGACATACGTAGGCTTCAAATTCACCAAGAGTAACATTATTCTGTTCGTAAGGTGCAGTTTTCAATTCCATATCAAGATTGCAGTGCGGGCACACTGTTATGTTATTTATAGACATAGTCAAAACATGCATTTAATATATATAATATATTTGTGGCAACAGGATAGTAGGAAAGTATAATATGTGCAAATTTTTAGATATGAGAATATTAATGGTTTAAGTATTTTCAGAATATAATCACTGAATTAAATGATTTTATATACAAACACTTACTTTTATTTTTGTGAATAACACTTCTAATGAAACTACAGACCCGGTTTTAAATGAATTGAACGGTAAAATTACCACAAAATTTTACTGGGCAGTGACATTGCTGGCTACGATAGGTGGTTTCCTATTTGGATATGATACTTCCAACATAGGAACTGACCTAAGTTTTATACCCTTTGCGAAAAATCTTGCAACAACAGACCCATTTGTATACGGCTATTTAATAGCAGGAGCATCACTTGGTGCTGCAGTAGGTGCATTAATAGCTGCACTTCTTACGGATAAATACGGAAGAAAATTCCTGCTAATAACGGATGCTGCTATATATACAATAGGGGCAATTCTTTCAGCTGTCTCGGTGAACCTTGTAATGCTTCTTGGTGCGTACCCTTTATTATTTAGACAGTTATCAAGTGGAATATATAGAAATGGATAAATATAAATTAGAATATAATGAGGTGATATGATGGAGAAATTTACAGCAGATGAAAAGGTAGCAATAGTAATGGAATCATTTACAGCAAACAATATAGCAGAGCTATGCAGAAGGCATGGAGTATCTGTATCAAACTTCTATAAATGGAGGGATAAGTTTATAGAATCAGGGAAAAAGGGATTCTATGGTTCTGGAGTAAACAATGGGTATGAGAAGGAGATTGATAAACTAAAGAGGCTGGTAGGTGACCAGGCCTTAGTCATAGACGAATTAAAAAAAAATTACAGAGGGAGGAGATAATGGAAACAGTGAATAACCTTGGAGATAAACTGTCTGTATCAAGGTTCTCTAAAATAACAGGAATACAGAGGTCATATATCCACTATAACAGGAAAAGTACAGTAAGGCATAGGAAATCAAGGATACCTGAAAATATAATAAATAAGGTACTGGAAATATCAGGAAAAAGGGTAACATACGGGCACAGGAGAATATGGGCTGTATTAAGGAATGAAGGGGTTAAAATAAACATAAAAACAGTAAGGAGAATAATAAAATCTAATAATTTACAGCTCCCATATGCAAAGCATAAGAACAGGACAAATAAAAGGAATTTAACAAAGCCCTCAGACATAAACCAGCTATGGGAAACTGATATCCATTATGTCAGGACACATAATGGGATGTGCTATTTAATGGCTGTAAAGGATTGTTTCTCTAAAAGGTGGCTATCATATAATTTCTCAAGGGCATGCACAGCTAAAGACTGTGTAAAGCCTATAGAAGATGCATATGCCATAAGATACAAAGATTCTAACTTAAACAATCTGGTACTTAGGACAGACAATGGCCCACAGTACATAGCCAGGGAATTCAAAACTCCTGCAAGGCTATTGAATATACCTCATGAGTACATAGAGAAACAGACACCTGAGGACAATGGTGATATAGAATCATTCCACAATTCATTGAAAACTGATTATATATGGCTAAATGACCTTGAAAGCTATGAAGATGCTAAGGAATTAATAGAATATGCATTCAATGATTACAATAATTACAGGCCACATTCTTCTATAGGCTATTTAACACCTGTAGAATTTGAAAAGCAATGGAACAGCAGTGAAGAATTCAGGAATAAGTTTCTGAAGGAGAGAAAGAAAAAGGAGGAAAGAAGATTGAAAAACAGGAAAATTAATATAAGCAGGAGGAATGAAAGTGTCTCAATATTACACTAAAAAACTGTCCAAATTTTGGGGGAACAGATCACACATGATTCTAAGGCTGCCAGAAAACTATTGAGTAAGATGAAAAATAATATTCTAAGAATATTTGGAGATAGGGGATATGATTCAAAATATATCTACAATATGTTTGGATATAATGCAGTAATACCACCCAGGAAAAATGCTTCTACCAAATCCAGAGGTTCATATGCAAGGGCTAAGATTGTGAGATTTATAAAAAAGAACTCCATGGAACAGTGGAAAGAGAATAATAATCTCCAAGATGGCTGATACTGCATGAAAAATACGATAAGGCAATAGCATCACTGAAACGTTTTAATGTTACGGCAAAGTTGTCTGAAATTAAAAATACACACGATTACCTTGTTGCAAAAGAAACAAAGCAAAAAGCAACACCCGGAATAAAAAGGGCTTTTGTTATAGTAGGGCTTTTTATGATGTTCCAGCAAATTACCGGTATAAACATTCCCTTCTATTATGGCCCGGTTGTTATTGCGAAACTCCACATATTCGGTTCAACAGGTGGAACTGCTATATCAAGTGCAGTTTTTGGAATTGAAGCATCATCAATACTTGCCATTATAAATGTACTTGCCACACTTATCGGTTTCAGGCTTATAGATTCATACGGCAGGAGATCCCTGGCACTTCTAGGATACTCTGGCATGGCATTTTTCGATGTGCTGGGTGCAGTACTGTACCTTTCACATATAGATATTGGCCTGCTCATAGGATTCGCCGGGTTCATAATATTCTTTGCTTTCGGTGTTGGTGGTACCGGCTGGATCATCCAGGGAGAATATTTCCCGACACAGTACAGGGGATTATTTGCTTCCCTTATTGCCGTTGTGGACTGGATATCAAACTTTGCAATAATTGAGCTGTTTCCTGTGATGGATCTGAAAATAGGGCTTGGATACACCATGGCTGTGTTTGCAGTGCTTTCAATAATGGCAGTTGTTATCTTCTTCTACATAATGCCAAAAACTAAGGGCAAGAGTGTGGAGGAGATTAATGATATATTTGAAAACAATACTCTGGCAACAGTTAGAAACGCATCCATGTCGGGATATTCCGATAACTCTAAAACAGATAAAAAACAATAAATATTTTTTTTAAAATTTATTTAAATTTAGCTAAAAATTGTATTTTTACAGGAATAATTTATCCGCCATGCCTGAAATCTGGATATATCAGCATTCCGCCATCAACGACAATTGTAGTTCCTGTTATGTATTTTGCCATATCACTTGCTGCAAACAGGACTGCATCCGCTACATCTTCTGCATCTCCCGGGAATCCCATGGCTATTTTATCATCAAGGTCTTTAAGGGTATCCGGATTTTCCCAGACAGATTTATTTATAGCAGTTTTTATGGCACCTGGTGCAATTGATATAACTCTGATGCCCATAGTCGCCGTTTCCTGTGCCAGTGTTTTAGCCATCATGTCCAGACCAGCTTTTGAACTGCAATATGCACTGTAACCCTGCCAGGGAATATTAACATGGTCAGAGGTAATATTGATGATTACTCCCCTATTTTTCTTCTTCATTCTCTGAATTGCCATTCTGGAACAGAAATAAGGCCCGTAAAGGTTTATAGATATTACCTTTTTCCAGTTTTCTATATCATCATCTCCTAGCATTGCACGGACACCATCTATCCCTGCTGAATTCACAAGAATATCAACAGGCCCAAGGGAAGAATCTACTTTCCTGAACATTTCCTCAACAGCCACCGGATCTGCCATATCTGCACTCACTGCGATGGCTTTCCCCCTAGCTGCCACAATTTTATTTACTACTTCATCTGCAGCATTTTTGTTCCTGCCAAAATGGACTGCAACGGAGGCGCCTGCAGATGCCAGCCCAATTGCAATAGCTTTTCCAATTCCACCACTTGCACCGGTTACAATAGCTACCTTTCCGGTTAAATCTATTTTTCCCATTTCTATCAGTAAAACAATTCAATTAAAGATATAAATATATGTTATAGGATAAATAATTTCAATGAAAATACTTATTTTATATAACTTCTATGGAATAGGAACATACAAATTCAGCATTCTTTTCAAGTGTTACAAGCCCTACCATATTATGGTACACATCCGGTATTCCCGTCATAGGTTCAACAGCTATAGAATCATTACCTGCATACTGGCCATTATACAGTACAAGGTATGGCATATTCTTCCTGGTTATCCTGATCGAATGTTTTTCATCTTTTAAAATTACTGTAGAATCAAGATAAAAGCAGTTGTCAAGAGGCATCTTATTTAATTCCTTGCCGTTATAATCAACATCAACAGTGCTTCCGTCTGGAAAGTACACATTCCTGTAATTGAATTTTTTCATTCTGCTGTTATATATATTGTCCCGTAAATATTTCCTATATATACCCTCTAAAAATATAATAAAAGAATATAAGCCCAGAATGAAGTTAAATGAGAAAAAAATAAAATATATAATAAGGGAGAAAAATAAGAGAAGATCATCTACAGAAATAGCTAAGGAAATGAAAATAACAACAAGGTATGTAAATTACATATACAAAAAATACAGGGATAATGGAGAATATACAATAGGTAAAAGGAAACATAGGGAATTAAACAGCAAGGATATAGAAATAGTTAAAAAAATAAGATATGAATACCCTATGTCAGGACCTGAAAGAATAAGGAAATACCTTAAAAGAAAGGGGATAATAATAGCTAAAAACAATATATACAGAATACTGTTATTATTAAATATGGTTGATAACAGCAATAATAAGAAGAAACAGAGAAAATATATAAAATATGAGAGGAAACATAGCAACTCACTATGGCATATGGACTGGACTAAATACAGTGACAGTGAGAAGTTAATAATAATAGAAGATGATGCTTCAAGGTTCATAGTAGGAATGGGAATATACGGTGAGGAAACAATAGATAATACAATAGAAGCACTGGAAATAGCAATAAACACTTACGGTAAGCCTGAAGAGATATTAACAGACCATGGAACACAGTTCTTTTCAAATGGTAAGAATGGAATACCTGGAGATCACAATAAGTTCCAGGAATACTTAGATAACAGTAATATAAAACACATACTTGGAAGGGTAAAACACCCTGAAACAAATGGAAAACTGGAGAGATTAAACTATACCATAAAACGTTTAAGGCCATATTTCAGTACCTGGGAAGAGGTAGTATACCATTACAACTATGAAAGGATGCATGACTCACTGTCAGATGGTGATAATATAGTTACACCAGCAATGGCATATAAAAATAAAATGGTGGTAAAATGAAAAAATATAAATTCATACAGTATATAAAGGAAATAATAATGGGACAGTACAATTCTGCTGTTATATGATATTGAATAACTGCCATGTACATTGAAGTATGGATGAAATCCTATTTCAACCGGAATTCTGGACGTGAGGGATTTAACATAAAAAGACGTAACAAACATGTTTCCAGTTATTTCATATTTTACCTTAATATGAGCTTCCCCGGGGTAAAATACTGATTTAAAATGGCTTGAAAATTCTATATAGTTATCACCGGAATTTGAATCAAATGGGAGTTCCCTGACAAGCCCATGTATGCTATTTTTCCCATCATTCTCCGGCAGCGAATACTGTTTATTGTTAAATGAGTATTCTGCATTTTGAATTCTGTTTCCGAATGGAAATAAAACAGCGGCCCCACCATGTGTGCTATTTTTATCATTACTCTTTCTAATTATGGGGGTACCATCCTTCTGCAAATCTTCAAGATATGCCCCAACTGGATTGAAATTCGCATGAAAACCATTATATTCTAATTTCATTATAAACTATTATCTTACCATGCTTAAAAAGATATCGAGCAGGTTAAAAATATATTGAATATAAAATTAAAAATATTGTTATATTTTTACTGAAAATTTTCTATATCTTCCAGTTTAATAGGTGTATTGACCACCCTGTTTCTTGTAACCAGTTCCACCGCACGTGCCAGCGCTGCCGGTGTTCCAATTGTTGGTGCTTCCCCCAATCCTTTTGCTTGGCTTGGTGAAGGTGATCCGTTTTCAACCCATTTTATATGGCAATTAGGTGCGTAATCCGCCGTTAGAAGCCCTGCATCAGAGATGCTTGTTGTCATTAATTGACCTTCAGGTGAATACCTTAAAGATTCAGAAAACATCTGGCCAACGCCCTCAAGTGCACCACCGGTTATCTGTGCGATAACATTTACCGGGCTCAATACATGGCCAAGGTCATAATAGCTGTACCAGTCTTTCATGGTCACAAGCCCGCTTCTGTTTCTCTCAGCGGTAATCATGTTGAAGTTTACGGAATTAACGTCGTAATCGATTTTCAGGAAGTCATAAGCACTGTAATTTCCGGATAATAATTTCTCCGGGCTATATTTTCCATATTTTTTTATTACCTGTTCCTTTATCTGGCCAGCCACTTTCATCAGAGCCGATGCTCCGGCTATTGCAGTCCTGCTTCCCCAGCTGCCGACTCCGTTCTCCATTTCTGCTGTATCTCCATTCTCCAGGGAAATTAAATTCTGTTCAACCTGAAGTTCATTTTCCAGAATGCTCTTAACAAACAGTTCATGGCCCTGCCCATGCACATTTCCTCCAAGCTGGGCAGTAATTTTCCCATTGGAAACATCTATCCTTGCACTCTCACCGGGACGTGATGCGGGAATAAGGACAAAAAATGCAATACCTGTTTTCTCCTCTCTTGAAATTTTACGGTAATTTACTTCTGCAAGTGCTTTTTCCAGGAATGGCCTTGTTGCCTCCTTTACTGTCAATCCGGTGGGGGATGTGAAAGGTTCAGTGGAGGCGTTGACAAGCCTTACTTCTGAAATGTCCATCTGCAATCTGTCGGCTAAGAGGTCCATCATTCTTTCCATGAAAAATGCAGCCTCTGGCCTGCCTGCTCCCCTGTATGGGCCCATAGGTGCCTTATTTGTGAGAACAGAATAAGCACGCATATACGCCTTTTCTATGTGGTATGGCCCGGTTATCTGGTATGCTATAAATCTTGATGCGAAACCTCCTGTCCCGGCGTCATAGGCTCCTGCATCCACATACACATCTCCCTTTATGCCTGTTATTCTCCCATCATTCCTGGCATAAATTTTTATTTTGCCTTTCGCTCCACGCCCGGGATATGCAGCCTCCAGGTGCTCCTTTCTTGTTTCTATCCATTTTACTGGTTTTCCGTATTTCTTTGAAGCATATGCTGCCATTACATATTCAGGATAAAATGAACCCTTTGAACCGAAAGCTCCCCCTGTATCTGCCTGTATTACCCTGACATCTTCAGGTTTCATACCCAACGCCTGTACTAGTCCTGCTTTAACTGATTGGACAGATTGGGTAGACACATAGAATGTTAATTTAGAATCCTTATAGTCTGCTATGCACCCCCTTGTTTCCATGGAATTAGCTATTATCCTTTCATTGAAGAAAGTGTCTTCCATGGTAAGGTCAAAGTCAATGTCATTTTCATCAAAATCTTCTCCAAGTTCAGTTTCCGCCAGTATATTGTTTTCTGTGCCTTCATGTATGGGTGGGGCTTTAATGGCCTCGTCTATCCCGGATACTGCCTGCATTGGCTCATAATCAACGGATACTGTGTTTAGCAGGTCTTCGCTTTCATATCTGGTTTTTCCAAATACCGCAGCTATAGCCTGCCCCTCATAATTTACATTGTCTATGGCGAAAACAGGTTCAAAATAAGCCGAATTTGATTTTCCCCCCAATGAAGCCATCTCTCCCATAGAGGACTTATAAAAAAGTTTTAATTCAGAGGCATTGAGCCCGCCCTTTACATTCTTAATTTTAGCTTTCCCATAGGGGCTCCTGAAAACATTCATATAAAGCATATCATTAAAAGTCATATCATCTATGTATTTTCCTTTACCATCAACATACCGGTCTCTATAATCCATAAATGGATATATACAGGCTCCCTTATTAAGATTTTTATAAGATAATATGCAAAACTATTTTTAAATATAATGCTATTTCTACAGCTTTTATGAATAAATATAGTGCAAATAAGTGCAAAAACTGTTCCATGTATAAATGTGTAGATATTAATGAAACAGATAATATTATATTTCAATGAAAAATAGTCTCTTATGGCTAATTGTGTTGCTTACAATATCAGGCACAGCTTAAAATCATCAACCATGTGTGTTCCACTTGCAGAATTGAATAGAAGTCTTGACGACCTCTGTGCAAATATCGGAAAAATACAGGCATTTATTGATAAATACGGAAAAAGTGCCGGGGTAAATAAGGATGATGCAAATGTTGGAATAATAATTGTAAATCCCGGGAAAAAAATAGTGGACATGTCATTTTCTCAGAATCTTGGAATAGATAAAATGAAGGTTAATTCATCGGCAGAAGAATTGAGGAAAAATAAATTCACTGTAACAGTCCATTTTCCTTCTACACCTTTTTAATATCCGAATTTGGATTTTATCTGTTTATACCTTTGCTCTCATTATAATATTCTGCCATATACCCATAAAATTTTGTTGATATTACAGACCAGTCATAATTATCTTTTACATAGCTGTATTCTTCACTTTTATCATGTTTTATTATACTGTTGTTATTTATTATTTCATTAACCCTGCTATACCATTGTTCTATATCCAATGGCAAATATTCCAGATACTTATTTTCAAAATCATCAAAATTGCCCTTTAGGTAATCGGAGCACATTACATATAATCCTGATGATAATGCCTGCAAAGTAACTATAGAAAATGTATCAGCATGGCTTGGATAAATAAACACATCACATTCCCTGTATAATCTGGCAAGATCAGTATCATTTAAAATCCCATGATATATTATTCTTTTATTTGTTTTTATTTTATCAGCTAATTCCCCACCACCTGCGATATGGAACTCCACCTCTGAATTATTCATTTTTTCAATCAATGGCAACAATATGTCTAAACCTTTCCCACTTGAGAGCGATGCAACAAATAGGAATTTTAATTTTGTGTTTTTTACTGCATAATCAGGATAGTACAGTATGATATCACACTGTATTTTTATCTGTTTTGAATCTTTTATCAAATCCTTAACAGCATCATCGGAAAGAATAAGTGGGTTATTTCCATGGTCATCTGTATATAAAACTGTCGCTTCTATATCTTCAGGTTTGTATTTTAACAGGTTAAATAAAACAGTTTCAGTTCCTCTACCGGCCTTTAAATCGGTAAATGTAACGAAAGTTAATCTCATAGTTTAGTATAAAATAGTTATTTATAGAGTTATCGCGGAATATCATATGTGTAGAGTTAAATTTTGTAAAATATTTCTTACCTGATATATTATTTTCCAGTTTCATAAGATTACATATACATAGAACCTATTACAAATAATACAAGGCGAATAAAAAATCATTGTAACATAAATATACCACGTCTTTACTTTTTTTAATTTTTAATGTTGTTTTTCCACCCTTTTAAATTTCTCCCGGACAAATAGTATTGAAATTTAATTTAATCACACTTATATTATTTGCCAGAAATCAGTATATAGCGTATTTCCCATTATTTTTGAAGTTTTAATATATTTCCGTGTTTCATTATAAAATCATTTACTTCAGGTTTTATTACCATTGCACAGTACGGATTTGACTGGTTATTTGCAAAATAATTGTGGTGATAATCCTCTGCTTCGTAGAACCTATCGAGCTTTTGAACCTCTGTAACTATAGGTTTGCTGTAATTTTTCTGATGCTCCTTAAGAAAATCCTTTATCATTTTTTCTTCCGCATCATCATTATACAGTATAATTGACCTGTACTGTGTTCCAATATCATTTCCCTGCTTATTGAGAGATGTCGGGTCGTGCGTAGCCATAAAAAGTTCAAGAAGTTTTTCAAGGCTAATTACATCAGGCTCATAGGAGACTTTAACAACTTCGGCATGCCCGGTTTTATCAGTACATACCTCCCTGTATGTCGGATTCTCAGTATGCCCGCCTGCGTATCCAGGGACTACATTATTTACACCTTTAATCAACTTGAAAATTGCTTCGCTGCACCAGAAACACCCTGTTCCTATAACTAATACTTTTTCAGACATAGGAAAACATTGCCGGGTCGGTATTAAATATTTTCAATGGCATACCAGGCAAATAATATATACAGTTGAGTATTGATTCAATATGGAAAACGCCCTGAAAGGAATAAAAATACTGGATTTAACCCAGGCTATGTCCGGGCCATTTGCTACTATGCTGCTTGGTGACCTTGGATCCGAGATAATAAAAATTGAACCTCCCGTTGGTGATCAGACAAGGTCATGGGCACCGCCATATATGAACGGAATTTCCTCATACTTCATGAGCACAAACAGGAATAAAAAAAGCCTGGCAATTGATCTTAAAACTGAAGAGGGCAAACAGATAATGGGGAAGCTAATTGCAGAATCAGACGTACTGGTTGAAAATTTCCGGCCAGGTGTTATAGAGAAACTTGGATTTTCATATGATATAGCAAGAACTATCAATAAGAACATTGTGTACTGCAGCATATCAGGATACGGGCAAACTGGACCTATGAGAGATTATCCTGGATATGACCTTGCCATTCTGGCTATGAGCGGGCTTCTTGGAATCACAGGAAATCCAGGCGAATCTCCGGTGAAGTTTGCCGTTCCAATTGCGGATATTACAACTGCGTTATTTGCCACGGTATCAATACTTTCGGCACTTTATAGCAGGGAACGCACAGGTGAAGGGCAGTATATTGACCTTTCCATGTTAGATTCAAATTTCCTTGTACTGACGCATCAATTAATGTCATACCTATCAACAGGAAAAAATCCGGAGAAACTGGGTTCTGCTCATTCCAGCATTGCACCATACCAGGCATATAAGACATCAGATAGTTAAATAGTTATAACTGTGGGTACAGAAAAGCTCTGGAAAACATTCTGCGAAACAATAGGTCCAGAACTGGGAAGCCGCCCTGAGTTTAAAACCAATGTTGATAGGGTTTCACACCGTGAACTGTTGAAAAAGGAGATAGAAAATGTATTAAAAAATAAAACCACAGAAGATATATACAGGACGCTTATTCAAAGCGGAATTCCATGCGCGCCGGTAAACTCTGTAGCTGATGCCGTATCCAGTAGCCAGATAAAATTCAGGGAAATGATTATTGATATGGATACCGGTTATGGCAAAATTAAAATTCCAGGCACGCCATTTAAACTATCAAAGACACCGGGGGAAATTAGATTTCCGCCACCATCTCTGGGAAGTGGAAATGATGAAATTCTAGGTAAACTGGGAATGACACCACGGCAGATAGAGGAGTTGTATAATAAAAATATTATCTTCAAAAGAATGAAAGATGAATGATAGCAATTATTCATCGTATCTGAACTTTATCAATTTTAAATCTTTCATATAATTTTTCATTATATATTTTGGAAGGTCCAACCCAGCTTCCTGGGCTTTCAGGCATAAATCTACAGTTTCGTCATGTGTAAGAATTACAGACCTCCCTGATCTGTTGTATAAAATCATGTATCCCAGATCCTCACAAATCATGTTTCTATATAATATTTAAGGATTAGAATATTTGGATTAAACTATTGTAGATAGAATAATTGTGCAGGAAATGTTGTTCCATGAAAAACGTAACTCTTATAATAAGACGTAAACCGGAAGAATTCTGTATTTATGGCAATAGGGCTGTAACTTTATTTGAGATTACACGCAGGCAAACTATTTTCCAGTTGAAGCATTTAACCAAATTTTAAATATAAAATTATGTTGTTATATTATGGAGTATACTAAATTAGGATATACAGATTTAAAAGTGTCCCGGCTTTGCCTTGGCGGGATGTCATTTGGCAGTTCAAAATGGATGGCTGATCCAGAAACATCAGGGAAAATAATTAAAAAAGCCATAGATTACGGCATTAATTTTATTGATACGGCCAATATATATTCATCCGGTGAATCTGAGAAAATCATAGGGGAAGCTATTACAGGTTACAGGCCCCAGCTTGTTTTGAGTACGAAAGGCGGTGGAAAGGTAAATGATTTCACACAGGGATTCAGCAGGGCAATTTTATTCAATGAAATGAAAAACAGCCTTAAGAATCTCAGAACAGATTATATAGATATTTATTTCCTGCATACTATATTTGATAATGTAGATTTCAGGGATACGGTACATACACTATCCTCTTTTATTTCATCCGGTAAAGCCGGATATATAGGGCTTAGCAATTTTATGGGATACCAGCTTGCTGAATTTTCAACAATAATGGAAATGCAGGAGAATATAAAACCTGCAATACTACAGAACCATTATAATGCAGTTTACAGGGAAGACGAGAGGGATGCTATACCATTCTGTGAAAAACATGGAATTGCATACTCTCCATTCTCGCCTATAGCTGCCGGATTCCTCTCAGGGAAATATAAGAGAGGATTAGAGAATGAAACGGTACGGACAAAAACATATCCAGTTATGAAAGAACGGTATTTCAGTGATTCGGATTTTGATATACTTGAGAGTGTAGAGGATATAGCAAAGAAAAAAGGGGTAAAAGTGCCACAACTTGCCCTTGCATACGTGCTAAATAAAGGATTCATCCCTGTCATAGGGGCTACAAAGCCAGAATACCTGGAAGATGATATAGCTGCACTGGATGTTAAACTAGACAGGGAAGAAATGGAGGCTATAGACAGGAATTATAAACCGCATAAAATTGTAAAAGGAACTGCCGGTTATTAGATCTACCTATTACTGTCTTTTATAGCATCATTGAAAAGCTCTATCAGTTCTTTATCAACAACGTCAGCATCAAACATTTTACTGGCTATTTCGCGCCTTAGCATTTTTTCCCTGTAAAAATCAGTTTTGCTTCTTTCTTTAATTATTTTTATCCTTTCTATCTCCTTAATAAAATTTTTTGGATTTCTAGGTACAGCAACTCCAAAAATATTGTCCTGCCTTACAATGTACCTAGGGCCCATGGAAGTGGATGAAACTATAAGGTAAAGCCCGGACGCCAGCCCTTCTATGGCAGAAATAGATAAAGACTCATTTATTGATGGGACAATCATCACATCGCTCTCCGCAAGGAGTTTTATTTTCTCTTCAGAAGAAACGTATCCATGGATTATAGTATTCTGATTTTTCATCTGCTGGAGTTTTTCCATATAAGGCCCTTTGCCTATAATATGAAGATTTATGTCTGCCTTCTTTTCAAGCTCGAGCAACATATCAACCCCTTTACTTTCCATCAGGCGGCCAAGGTAAACTACAGAAAAATTATCGTTATCCAGGCATTTATAGCCATTGAATTTGACATTATTGTACGGAATTTCCCTTATATATGATCGATCGCATTTTATTTTTTCATAGTACTGTGCCTGGTACTTATTCTGTACATGGATGTAAAATTTCATTCTGTTTTTTAAAAGCTTATGGAATATCATGGTCGTAAGTATTTTAGAATATGCTTTGGATGCAAAACCATACATATCAAGAACTTCAAAGTATGTTCCATGATTTCCAAGTACAACTGTTTTACCTTCTTTCATTAATCTGTAACCCACATTTCTGAAAAGTAAAGTTGGTGAAACAAAATAATAAACATCGAAATCCTTAATTTTTTCATATATGCGATTATAGGTATATATCCCTATAAGCCCCATAGATAATATATGGGAGATTTTCAAAACAGGGCCGGTTGCCATTATGTCAAAAGTAAAAGCATCAGGAACATAATTGAATGAATACTTGCCCGCTTTTGTTTCATACCCTTTCGGGATTCCTGCACCGAATAGGGTTACATCATATCCCTGCCTCACAAACAACTCTGCAATATCACGGGCATTTGCCTCGCCACCGCCTGCGAATTCAAGATTCATCGATCCTACTATAGCTAATCTCAACTGTAAACAGGGATGTAATTAATGAATTATATTTTAAATATTCTATGTTCTGAACTGCAAGTATTCAGAATAAATAACCATTATCTACTTTATAAGTGAAAAACCAGCCATAGTTTATTCAGGTTAACTCTCCACGTCCCTTTAATAGGACTATTTTATATATTGGGATTAAATGAAAGTCATATGGAAAAGAAGAAAACATTAGATTACCTGTTTATTACATGGGGAAAACCATTTAGCAGTTCCTCAGGCGCTGTAAATAAGCAGATTTATTCCATAACAAATTCACTTGCCAGAGACGGAGCGACCGTGGGTATACTTTATATGTCTTACTCATATATTTCAAATTTATATGGATTTTCTAAAAAAAATAGCAGGATGGATATATTTAAAGGTATAGCTGGCAGGATCCTTTATAGTAAAATTTTAGGAAAGATATACTTAAATATATTGTGGAGGCATAGTGAAGTCTTGTTTGATGATAGAATCCATTTTTTCCTTTCAAATTATAAACTCCCGGCATTGCAGATAAAGAGGCTGGTCACAAGTTACTGGTGGGGCGTACTGGTTCCAGATAAAAGAAACATGGTAGAAAACATTTATTTTTTGCTCTATCATGATTATTCAGTTGATATACAGAATAGTAATCCTGAAAATTTAAAATATCTCTCAAAGGCCTACAGTATCAGTAGAAAAATCGCAGTAAATCCCTTAATTAATAAGAATTTTGACGAGAGCCTTCCACTGGTTAAAGAGGGAATAAATCTTGATGAATATAAATCCAGTACAGATTTTGATAGCAAAGATAAGCATCTTATGCTGGTTCCATTGCGGCTGAACCCGGCAAAAGGAGCTAAGTATGCAATAGACGCTTTAAAGCTAATACATAATAAATACCCGGATATTTCTATAAGTGCCTTCGGTGATTATAATTTGCCATTACCAGAATACATACAGTTTCACTACAATATAAACCAGAAAAGCCTCAAAAAACTTTACGGTGATGCAACATTCTTTATTCTGCCTTCCATTGAAGAAGGAATCCCAGAACCACTTATTGAGGCCATGGTTTCTGGATGTGTAGCCATATCAACTGCCTGTGGTGGGCCGGAAACTGTTATCGTACATGGCCAGAATGGCTTCCTGGTACCAATAAAAGATCCAGAGAAAATATTTTTGCAATTTGCCAAATTGATGGAGGAGCGCATTGACTTAAAAAGGATTTCGGAATCAGCGAAAGCTACTGCAATGGAATATGATATTAATAAAACATATACAGAATTTCTTGACGCAATAAAATTCTATGAAAGTTAGAAAATAACAATGTATCTGTAATTTAGTAAATCAAAATAAGTTCCAGTTTGAGTAAATCTACTTTTATCCCCTATTTTGGGGCTCTATCCCGATTTATTTAGCTAATCACAGTTTTTTCACTGTAGTTTGAATCATGCTTATCCCTGGACTCGTGAATGATTGCTTTACAATGTGCCTAAAATTTAATTACCGCTCATTTCGTTAATAATGTTGAGTATACTTATAACGTGATTGAAAAAAATGCAGTTAGAACCATTTCTATAGATTTATTGCTATGTTATCGGACACCGGCATAATTTAATATATTTAAATTATCAACTTCCATGAAATATTCAATATGTACAACTGTGTATAACTCTGAAGAGATTGTAAACAAATTTTTATCAAAATTTATAGATACAGAGCACGAAATTGTAATTGTGAATAGTTGTTCAACAGATAATACAGGCAAATTATTAGCAAATTACCATGATCGAATTAAATTAATAAATAGAAAATCCACAAGAGGCATGGGTAAAAAAATAGCAATAGAAAATGCTTCTGGGGGCAATATAATTTTAATAGATTTCGATGTAGAGATACTTAATTTAAAAGAAATTATTGATACATACGAAGCAAAATATGAGAAGGGAAAAATTGTAGTTATACATCTGAAGGGGTCTACATGCACCCCCAATATATTTGCAGGAGCAAGGGAAGTTTTTACAAATATAGACGCATGGCCAGATCTTAATTGTTTCGAGGACGTTTACTTTGAAAAGGTATGTGAAAGTCTGGGCATAATTAAAACAACAGATCTCGTTACTGATTATAATTGCATGAAAATCCGGCATGTAGGCCCTGGCAGGGAAAGCAGGTATGAAAATAATATTTTTAAGAAGGCATCAAGAAGAATAAAATGCGCCGCAGATGCCATATTTGTATCAGATTTTCATTTCAATGGGTTAATGAAATACTATAAAATTACAGGATTAAAGCGATTCTATGTAGGATTACCAGAATATACTATCGCCAGGTTTTTATCGCTTTTAATAAAGGTGAAGAAACTTGATAATAAAATACTGGAATTGAAAAATAAATCATAAAATTTATAGAGGTGGCACATTGCTTAAAGTATAATTTTCCATTCCACATTGAACGGAATTTAGTTCATACGCGCGGTATTCTATAGAATATAGAGACTTCGTAAAATAAATGTTATTGCAAATTTTTGTATTATCGAATATACTTAATAGAACAACATTTTGAAAATTTTGTTGATCAAAAACCATATAATTTGAATTATTATAAATTCTATTATTAATATAAAAATTAATATTCAAGTTATGTTTAATATTTAATTCCTGAATATAATACAAGTATCAATGTTTAATTAAAAAAACTTATATTTTGTAATCCTATGGGAGATTCAGAGAAACGATAATTATGCTAGGTTATACAATTTTCAATAAATCACTGAAAAATATGAAACTATTTCCTGTTTTTGGAAATCCCGGAACTACAGAAATACCGATGCTGGAAGGTGTATCCAGTGATGAGTATATTCTAACACTCCATGATTCTATTTCTGTTGGCATGGCAGATGGAAGGGCACAGTTAACCAGGAAGCCATCATTTGTAAATCTACACAGCATTCTTGGAGTCGGTAATTCCATGGCATTTATTTATTCCGCATTTGTGCATAGGGTGCCGGTTATAATTACCGCAGGTGAACAGGATTCAAGGCATATATTCTATGATCCTCTCCTCTCAGGAAATATAAGCGATATGATTTCACCTTATGTTAAATACAAATTTGAAGTAAATTCTGCAAATGACATAGAAAGGTCAATTAGAAGGGCATATATCAGTTCAATGACACCACCATACTCTCTCTCCTTCCTGGGTTTTCCAATGGATATAATGGAGGAGGAAGGAAAATATTCTGGATTAAACATGCCTGATAGCAATTCAAATATCGTGGATATGAATGCGGTCAAATCTATTGTAGAAATAATTAATAATTCAAAGAACCCTGTTATGGTAACCGGGTATGAACTGGATATGTATGAGGGGATAGAGTACGCAAAGGATTTTGCTGGCAAACTTGGAATTCCGGTATTTGCAGAGCCATTTGCAAGCAGGGCACCCTTTGACTCTGGCGATAGAAACTACGCCGGCGATCTCCCGCCTGTTGCGGCTGTAATAAATGACAAACTTTCAGAATATGACCTTATTATTATCGTTGGCGGTGATATTAATCTATATCCATATAGCAAGGCCGACCTCCTTGAAGGCAAAGAGATAATAAAGATAGGAATGGATATATCCGGAAAAATTGGAGATTCCTATTTCATGAACCCTGCTGCTTTCCTTCAAAGTGCAATAGAGTACATTAAGCCCAGGAAGCCTTCTGTGATACCGGGTAAACCTTCAATTGATAAAAATTCCCAGATTCAAAGAGTTATGCTTAAAATATCAAAAAACTTCGGTGATTATACCATATCAGACGAATCCATATCAGCATCTCCTTTCCTGAGAAACATTGTAGGATATAAGCCGGATTCATATTTCATAGGGAAATCAGGCCAGATTGGCTGGGCTCTTCCTGCCGCTGCGGGCATGGCAACGGTAAAGGATAAGGTATTATGTGTTATAGGTGATGGTGCATTCATGTATACAAGCCAGACGCTGTGGACAATACAGAACTATAACCTCCCTGTAAAAATTATAATACTGGACAATCATGGATACGGGATACTCAAAAAATTCTCTGATGTCAATTATAACGAAAGCAAGAAATACCTTTCATTTTCCATTGAATTAAAGAAAGTACTGGATTCCTTTAATATAGAATCAAGGGAGAACGATGAAACCATGGAAGATATTGAATGGCTCAGGAATATTAAAGGCCCCGCTGCACTTATTGTAAATGTGGATAAACCATATGGTTATAATCTGTTCGGGTAAAGAGAATTTGATATTTTCCAGACTATCCACATTGATATAAATTTATGATTTTATCTGGCTACAGGCTTTCAACAGTCCTTTTCAACACAGAATATCCATTAATTAAATCCTGATCAGATGAGTATTCTTCCCTTGTATGGCTCCTTCCATTATGTGATGGAATAAAGATCATGGCAGTGGGAACTACCCTGTTCATATACTGTGCGTCATGCCCTGGCCAGCTATATAATTCTTTATATTTCAGGTTGAGCGATTTGCAGGATTTTATTATTTCCTTTCTCATATCCTCATCGAAGATTGTAGTTTCCGTAGTCCACTGGTTTTTGAAATCTACCGGTACACCTTCCTCTGAGGCTATTTTTTCTGATATTTCCTTTGCCATTTTTGAATACTCTTCTGCAGTTTTTTTATCCGGGCTCCTGGTATCAAGGTTCATCGTTACTTTTCCAGGTATAACATTGTATGCATTGGGGAAATTATTAATTTTTCCCACCGTCATTGTTAATTCCTTTCCTGATGATTTTGCCATGTCCCTTACTGCTACAGTAAACCTTGATGCGGCTACCAGTGCATCTTTTCTTACCTTCATGGGTGTTGGCCCCGCCTGGTTAGATTCACCGGTAAAGGATACATTGTCAACAACCATTGTTACTATGCCTTTTGGTATTCCTACCTGGTAATTTTCCAGTTCCAGAACAGGGCCCTGCTCAATATGCAGTTCCAGGTACCGTGTTATGTCCTGGTTTTTAACCCGGTTCTGTTCTTCTCCCATGTATCCAGACTTCTCCAAGGCCTCTTCAAATGTAATTCCATCGCTGTCTTTCCGGGAATAGGCGAATTCCTTTGTGAATACGCCTGTTGACATTCCAGAGCCTAAAAGTGATGGCTGGAACCTGGCACCCTCTTCGTTGGTAAAATCTATAGCTGTAATTTTCCTGTTTTTTAATGTGCTTCCAAGATCCTTTAAAAGCTGCATGCCGGACATTACACCATAGAAGCCATCAAACCTTCCCCCATTGGGTACGGAATCCATGTGTGAACCTATGGCTGTATTGTCATTACCGGAACCCAGCGTTCCAAATATTAAACCGGCATCATCTTGCTTTATATCTGCTTTTACTGCCCTCATTTCATCTTCAAGGTTTTTCCTGGCCTGTATATCATATTCATTAAGTGCAAGCCGGTTCACTCCATTTTCCTCAGACCATCCTACTGATGTAAGCCTGTGGAACATTGTTAAAAAATCTTCATTAACCATTTTCTCTACCCTCTAAATTTATTATTCATTAATATGTTACACACTTAACTTTTTTTGTATTTCGAGATAAATACTGTTATAAATGGTTATAAATAATTATTGCACCCTGGGTCTTATGAAACATCATAAAAATTAAATGGCAAATCACAGAATAAAAGCATTCAACTATATTTTATATGTGAATGAAATCATTAATTACTACAGAAATCCAGTTTGGATTTTTGTCCTCCACATCTATTTTAAATATTAACACATAATTATCAGATATGGTGCTTTATGCAGAGGACATAATGAGGAAAAATTGCCAGATTATAAACGGGAATACCAGTGCACTTGAAGGTTCAAAACATATGGCAGCGAATAGGGAAGGGTATATTATTGTTGGAGATGGAAAAATCCCTGAGGGAATAGTTACAGAATGGGATTATATTAACAAAGTCTTATCGCTTGAAGCTGACCCGTCCAGAGTTCTCCTGAAAGATATTATGACTGCCCCGCTAACCTCTGTCACATCCGATACACCTATGGAAAAAGTTGCAAGCCTGATGGCAAAGAAAGCTATAAGGCGGCTGCTGGTCATAGATAACAATAAGCTTTCAGGGATAATCACATCCAGGGATATAATTAAGTTTTTCAATGAATATGTAGAAGACATGGTTGAAATAGCATCAAAGTTCGGGACAAGATAAAAATACTGCCCCCAACAAATTGTTCAACTGTCAAAGTTTTTATCATTTCAATGTATAAAGCATTATGGCAAAAAAAGTAGCTGTAATAGGTTCAGGAATAATGGGCCAGGGCATAGCCCAGGTTTTTATGAGAAACGGAATGGATACACTTTTAATTGATATAAATGACCGTATACTGGAAAATGCTAAAAATAGCATTGCAGATGGAAAATTCGGGCTTTCAAGGCTTGTTGACCGTGGAACAATCACGGAAGGCCAGAAAGCAGAGTATATGAAAAATCTATCTGTATCCACAGACTATGGAATGTTAAACGACAGGGAATTTGCAATAGAAGCTGTGCCGGAAATAATGCCGTTGAAATTAAAAGTAATGGAAAGCATTGAAAAAAATATACCTGAAAGGTCCGTAATAGCATCAAATACCTCCGGAATTATGATATCTGAAATTGGAATGAATATTAAAGACAAGTCAAGGCTTATAGGAATGCACTGGTTCAATCCGGCACCGGTGATGAAGCTTATTGAGGTGGTTAAAACACGTTTCACATCAGGTGATACAGTAAATATGGTACTTGATATGGCAAGGTCAATGGGCAAAGAGCCGGTAGTGGTAAACGATTATCCGGGATTTTTCACAACAAATTTTGTCCATTCATGGCTTGTTGAATCCCTCAGATTGTATGAAAAAGGAATTGCCGGGAAAGAGGATATAGATAAAATGGTAAAACTGGGATTTGGTTTTCCCATGGGGCCCTTTGAGCTCATGGATACTATCGGCCTGGATACCATGAAAGAAATAGGCGATTACCTTTATTCTGAAACCGGAGACATGAGAATACTGCCACCACCCATACTGAAAGAAATGGTGTACGCAGGTTATAAGGGAAGCAAAAAGGTAAAAATGGACAGCAAAGGCGGCTGGTACGATTTATAATTTTATAAATTTGCTTTTATAACACGGAATGCATTGTTGAAAAGCACATCCTCTGAATGGAGTCCTATCATTTCCTTTAATTTTTCTATTGCATTAACATCAGCGAAGCCATCAGGAGGTTCAGGTATGCCCAGGAAATCGGTGCCGAGGCTCACATGCTTCCATCCAAAGTTATCTCCAAGATAAGTAATACTCTCTAACATTCCATTTATATCAGGTGTATGCAGGGAAGGCCTTATTCCCGTTATGCCCATAACACCGCCTGTATCCACTATGGCTTTAATTGAATCCTCATCTATGTTCCTTGGGTGGTCTTTCAAAACCTTAAAATTTGTATGTGAATCCAGTATAGGTTTTGACGCAATATTGCACGTATCAAGTATTGTCCTTTTGCCTGCGTGTGCTAGATCTATAATTATTCCGGAACTGTTACATATTTTTACCAGTTCCTCCCCGGAACCGGTAAGTCCGTAGTCCTTCTTAGAGTAACATGATGATGCAAATTTTGTATCATAATTCCATGTTAATCCAAGGTTTCTCAGCCCCATGGAATAAAATATGTCTATATCCTGCGGCCTGTTTAGAACATCAGTTCCTTCCATGGATATTAGAAAATTTAGTTCTGAATCCACATACTTATTTCCCTCTATAAGGTTAATGCCATATTTTTTAGATATTTCCCTGTAATAATTGAATTGCTGGTATGCAAGGGTTGTGTTAGGTATTGACGTTCCATATTCTTCCCCATACTGCATATTGACATGGGGAAAAACTACCGAAAAAATAATTGATCCCGGAAATCTCTTCAGCATATCCACTCCGGATTGACCTGTTCCGTGAATAACATCCCGGTACATGGAAGAATAAGCTATATCCTCGTGTAAATCTATAAATTTCATAAAAATGCAATTGGCGAATTGTTAATAAAATTATTCCTTCGTTATTTCATGGTAGAGATGCGGTACCATCTCTTTTATTATACTATATGCTATTTCCTGGGCATCTTCAGACCCTGGAAGTGTAAATATTATTTTTTCCCTGTAGATGAATAGTGAAGCATTGGACAGGTACGGGAATACGCCACCCGACTTTTGCCTGAATAGTTCCCCGAATCCAGGCATTTCTTTATCAGCTATTTTTCTCAGTACCAGTGACGTCCTGTCAAGCCGGGAAACTCCTGTTCCCCCGATATATATAAAAATATCAGAATCGCTATAATTGAGGAAAAACTCTGAAAGTATTTCCTTCTCATCGTCCCTGATCAGTGACCTGGAAGACTTGTTGCCAATATAACTCTCCATTTTGTCCCCAGAAATATCAGTATCGGGAGTCCTTGTTGATGATACAGTGATTATTCTGTACCTGAGACTGTATTCATGATCCTCATGATGTATATGCATCACCTTTTCTTTTATACACGACAGTAACATTGCCAATGGAGGTATCCGGGTAGTTACCTGTTTCATCCTTTTCCAGATATTTAACCATGTCCCATATAGTTAGAAGAGCTACCTGCACACCATTTATTGCCTCCATTTCCACGCCTGTCCTGTAGATTGCCTTTACCCTGCAGGTGACAATAATTTTCGAATCTTCAACCTCAAAATTGAAATCTATGGACATTACAGGCACCGGATGGCAATAGGGTATCATTCCGGACGTATTTTTAACTGCAATGGTGCCTGCAATTTTCGCAGTCTCTATGACATCTCCTTTCTTTACCTGCTTTTCCCGGATAAGTTTTATTGTTTCTTTATTCAGTTTTATTGTCCCGGTAGCCATAGCTTCACGCTTAACTGTATTTTTATCGGTAATGTCAATCATATAGATAATATGCTATTTTTCTAAATCAACCTATCGATTTTGTATACAGGTTTCAGCCGGTATTTGTGTTATCAATAAGGGAAAAACCATCTGTGATATCTGTTTTTTCTTGATATTTAAAATAAACGTTAATTGTTGCCTCAAAAGCAAATATAAATTTATAAGCATTTATTCTATTTCCCCAGATGAGTCAGACAAATTATAAGGCAGATTATAAAAAAGCCTATGTAAATTACAGGCATGTAAAACTCGATCTTGCCACAAAGAAGGAGCATATAAAGATAATTGCAAGGAACGGCAAAGATTCTTTCTGGAACAGGCAAAAGACCTATCTGTATGCAATCTGTGTAGAAAACGGACTGTGCAACGGGAATTTGGATTTTTTTACATTCGAAAATTCAATTGTTCCAGGATGCATGAATTTCAAGTATAAATCAGGGCAGCTATTTATGTGCAATATGGACCAGAATCATAATTTCCTTGGTACATTTGGAGCCGATGAATATGCATTTTTAAAAGTTGCTGGCGAAATTGTACTGGATATTGGCAGCAAAGTAGGCGATTCACCGATATACTTCACATTAAACGAGGCTAAAAATGTTATATCTGTTCCAGAAGACTCTTTCTACGAAATACTGATGAAAAATGTTAAGGCAAATGACCTGGAAAAAAGAATAGCTATTTCTAATGCTACTTACTGCGGTGGGAAAAAGGATTTATCACTTAAGGAACTTGCAGAAAAATACGGGATTGACAGTGGTGTATTGAAAATAGATGGAGAAAACTCCATAAAGAAACTGCTGGCTGAGGACAATGAAAGCCTGAAGATTTTTAAAAGAATTCAGATACTGTATGAAGGCAGTTACGCCGATATAGAAAAGAAGCTGCAGGAAGCAGGGTTCAAAACACATATAGAGAAGAGGGCTTTGCAAAATGTGACCGGGGATACAGGATTTATCTGCGCCGAATACGCCAATCCCTCATAAATAGGCCGGCTCTTATAATTAATTTTACATTTAAACATTTATTTTTTCATTCTAAAACATTGTTATTCGTATAAATTAAAATTTATGCCATCACTATTTGAAAAATAAAGGAAATTGGGAAAATATTTTAATACATTATAGATACCACGATAATGGCAGGCAAAAGAAAAGCTGTTTTTGTTGACAGGGATGGTACCCTGAATTATGATACTGGATATACACATAAATTATCTGACCTCAAAATTTATGATGATATAATTCCCATTTTAAAAGAATATTACGATCAAAATTATATTATCATAGTAGTAACAAACCAATCAGGTATTGGCAGGGAGTATTATACTGTAGAAGACATGGAAGCGTTCAATAATAAACTGGCAGAGGAATTAATGAAATATGGCGTTAAAATAGAAGAGTTCTTTTATTGCCCGCACCTTCCTGATCAGGGATGCAAATGCAGGAAACCCGGAACCGGAATGATAGAGGAAGCAGCAAAAAAATATAATATTGATATTAAAAATTCTGTTGTAATAGGAGACAGAACAAGTGTTGATGGTACGATGGCGAGAAAACTGGGGATAAAATTTATTAAAGTCCACGGATACGATTAATTTTTAATAATTTCAAATCCGTTGCCTTCACTTTCATTCGAGGCTTTAAGAATATAATCCGTGTAAAGTCTTAAAGCATCCTGGTTCCCATCCTTAAGGAATATTATGCCCATGCCATTGCTTCCGGCATCATAATACTTGAAAAAACTGCCCCATAGTTCATTTTCATAAGCCGGTGACCCCCCGGGCGATAGTGGTACAATATCATTAGCCGAGTTAATTACTATCAATGGATTGCGAAGTGATTCGGTTCCAGTGACTATTGCAGCCCACAGTTTAGAGGCAAGGGCAGCCGCATCAGCAGCTGAATCTACAATCCTCTGATCGTAATATTCCTGGCTGATATCAAATCTTTTAATGCTGAAGCTAGAGTTTCCGTTTATTATACTTTTGAACGGGTCGAACTTTCCGGTATTCAGTATTGCTATTTCCCGGCCGGTTTTTTCTGCACTTGACATTATTTTTGCAGCCAGGCCAATTTTGCCGTCACCAGCAGGTCCTGTAATCAGTGTTGTTTTTTCTCCACCTGCTATAGCATTAATTGTTTCTGTCTTTGTATCCAGTATCATTCCTGTAGGTGATTCATCACGCTGAAAATCTATAAATTCCTGTGCTGTCTGCTGTGGTGCCGCGAGTTTGGGCTCTTTCAAGCTGTAATCCAGTTCCAGGAAATCTTCAATTTTTGCCTTATAGGTGTAGAGTATTTTTTTGTTTCCAACAAGAAGGGGTTTCCTAAAATTCCCGGAATACAGGCTATATTTTTTCCCCTTTATCTCTTTCCAGTTAATGTCAGCCCTGATGCAATCCTGAATCTTTCCAAGGATAACATTGTTTAAATCTTCATCTGGCCTTTTTTTCATATATTTGTCATTTCGTTGCATGAAGATTATCTTCACAAGGTATTTATCCTCCTGGAGAACATACTGGTCTTTATCCGGTTTCCTATTGTAATACAGAAACCAGAACATCATACCCTGCCCATCAGCAAGTTTTTCAATCACATCCTTTATGTTGGTAAATTCAACCCCCGTATCATAATAATCTTTTTCCTTCCTGCTTTCAGACACAAAATAATGATTCATCACAGGCATGGCATCAATAGGGTCAAGCTCAACAGATTGTTTTATAAATGAATATCTGGTGTTTGTGTTTAAAAATATATGAATACGATTTTCTTTATTAAAATAGAATAGGCCAAATTTCTGCCCCATAATACTATAAAGCTTCTTATTATACACGGAATCTGCAGAACCGTTAATTACTTCATACCATGCCATTTAAATGCACAATACTTATAATATGTAATTGTACTTAAATTTTGTCATCCATCTGTCATACAACAATCTTTATAAAAGCATATATTATTAATCTCTATTTATGTATAATATAAAGGTGTTTTAAATGTTTTCCATTGGAATTGATCTTGGCACCAGCAATACATCAGCAGCTGTAGCCCTAGTTACCGGCGGAGAATATAAAACCATTGCAATTCCACTATCCGGTAAGAAAACTGGAAGTTCCCTGAAAAGTTCTATAACATTTGGCGGGTCAGATATAATGTTTACAGGAGCCGATGCCGACAGGATGCTCAAGAAATACCCAGGTGGAAACGTTTCTGGTTTTAAAACAAGAATGGGAAGCGAGTACCTGTATCGTACAGGGGAAAAATTCCATTCACCCGTAGAACTGAGTGCAATTATTCTTGCAAGGGTCAAAAACATTGCTGAAGAATATATGCATGACAGGGTAAAAGATGCTGTAATAGCTGTACCGGCTTATTTCAACAATAATCAGAGGAACGCCACCCGTGAAGCCGCAGCAATAGCCGGAATAAAGGTAAAACAATTTGTCAGCGAACCTGCTGCAGTAGCAATATCTTACTGGAATCGTGCATCAAAGGCAGAGGCAAAAAATATACTGGTTTTTGATATGGGTTCAGGAACAACAGATGTGAGCATTGTAAGGGCACAGGGGAAGGATTTCAGGGTTATTGCAACATCCGGAAACACGGGACTCGGTGGTACCGATATGGATAGGCGTATAGAGGAAATGATGAAATCTTTTCTCCGGATTAATGGTATATCCCCATATCCTCCAGACCTTAGAAAAGACGCAGAAAAATTGAAAATTTACCTCTCAAATCATGAAACAGGGGATTCACTGTTAGGGAGTACAAAAATTAAATACACTATGGATTCAAAACAGCTTGATAGCATAGTATCTGACATGTTACCTGAAATTTACAGATGCATAGATACAGCCATATTGAATTCAGGCATAAAGAGAAATGAACTGGACACAGTTATAATTACAGGAGGCCCTACTAAAATTCCTTTTTTATTTCATTCCATTGAAAACTATCTTTCCACCAGGGCGGTAAAACAGGGGAAGTTTGACACAGCTGTGTCTACAGGGGCAGCAATACTTGCCTCAGGATTTATCCATATGGGTACCGGTGAGATATCTAAAATTAAGGTTAGTGATGTTGTGCCCATATCACTGGGCAGTGTCACACGCAACGATATTGTAGTTACCATGATACCTGCAAATACGCCGGTGCCCTGTAAAGCAACAAGACCCTTTACCACGATAAGGGACTACCAGAGCGAAATAGAGGTAAAGGTAGTCCAGGGCGAACGGCCACTTGGCACAGATAATATTGTGCTAGGGCATTTTACACTTTCAGGCATAAAACCGGCACCCAGGGGGGAAGTTGCTATTGATGTGACATACAGTGTTGATAAAAATGGCATACTGACAGTCTCCGCCAGGGACAATGATACCGCGGCAATAAAAGAGATTAAGATAAGTGAGACTATGCAGCACAGCCAGGAAGAAATAAAAGAAATGAAGGAAGCGGTAAAGAAATATTTTAAAGTAGATTCAGAGCGGAAGAAGATGGCAGAAATTATGAACAGATCAGAGCAGCTTCTGCACGAATTAAAAGGCATAGCAAATAAGCAACTTTCAACTGAAACAAAATACTATAATATCAATACAGATATATTAATGGTAAGCAGAGCTATTAAAAATAATAATATTAAACTTCTATCCCAGTTATTAACAAAAACGGATAAAGAATATTCATTGAAAAATTGATTTATATTGATCGAAAATACTCTTCTGATTCTTTACGGAATTCATTTTCCCTTTTTTTATGGTCTTTGGGGTGGTGGGAACCTACTATTTTTGGATCATCTACAGTGTCAAGGAACTGGTTTAAAAGCGTTTTATCTCCGGACATAACCATTAATGACGGGCCTGTATCACCTGTTATGTAAATTCCTTCATGTTTTTTTGAAAATTCTATAAAATTCTTCAATAAAATGATGCTTTCGGCTGTCTGGATAACATTTCCCCTTGATAGAAGTACAGCATTAAGGGCAAACATATCCTCCATTGCACGGTTCATCATCAGTTCAATGTTAAAATCTTCATCAATGATTTCATTTAATTTGTTATATTTCTCATTTAACCAGGAATTATAAAATATAGATTTTACAGCTTCTATATGTGCATTAGAGGTCCTGTAATCTATATTTTTAGGAAATATGGCATAGTTTATTTTATCAACATCAGCTGGAATCTTTACAGCGAATGAATTCTGTTCCTGCATCCCTGGATAAGATAGCCATATGGATGGCCCATTAATTGCTGCCCTTGTACCGGATCCGGATACCAGCCTTGCATACCTGGATACAAAGCTATCATCCTTAGCGCCCATTTCACCAAAAACATTTTTTATCAAACTCCTGGCGACAGCGGAAGCCACAGCGGATGATTCGCTCAAGCCTTTAGCTTCACTGTATTTTCTATATCTTTTAATGTAAAATATAAAGCTACCCCTTATGCCGGTATTTTTTCTGAATATTTCAAGTGGTTTTTCATACCTATCAACGTATCCTGTTGCAGGTTTTCCATCAAGAATAGCCATATCAGAGTTTTCTTTTTTAGTGTACATGCAGGCACTGTAGACAAATGAGAAATCTGTGTTGAATGATGTTGAGGGATTATTTGCAATTTTGTAGTAATCATCGTAATAACCCAGAAATTTCTCGAAGGCCTTAATAGGATAACTGTGACCGGTTGAAACCTTTCCTGGTTCCAGCTCAGTATCGTAATTTATCAGTTCCTTGTACAGGTCCATATCTACCAGTTTGTGTTTTATATTTTCTCCCTCAAATTTAAAATCCATATAAGGTTATAATAGCATAAAATAAAAACCTAACATAAATATGCAATACTTTTAACTTATTTTTTATTTTCAAGGAAGTTAACCTTCTGTATATTGAGGTTTTCTTCACGCAACCTCTGCTCTCTTGCTTTTGAATAATCTGATGTATCGAATTGATATACAATATCATCACTTTTTGATGTGACGGCATTTATTCTAACACCACCTACTCCTTCTTCCGGTGCCACCACGATTGAGTCGCCCTGAAAATCATCTGAAATTGAATTTACAGAAATAATTGGTATCCTGTTTTCAAGTGCCCTTGTTTTAACATATAGATGCCATTCACTGTGGAAATCTCTTCTAATCAGGGAAGGATTAAAAATAACATCGCAATGCTTCCTGAAAAGTATTCGTGCATAATCGGGGAAATCCAGATCGTAGCATACCAGTATGCCAATTTTAAGTCCACCAATATTAAACAGTTTTAACTGGTTGCCTGAGGTATATTTTGTGCTTTCTGCCTTATATAAATTTATTTTATCCTGCCAGCCTATTATCTCTCTGTTCTGGATCAGGAAAGACCTGTTATATACAAACCGGTCAACATATGAAAGGCTGCCAAGTATAATCATATTTTTTATTTTAATAGAATTCAGGAGCCTGCTAAATGAATTCACGTCTACCTTTGTTGTTATAAATTTCTCAGGGAAAACAATGATTTCATTTTCCGGAAAATTTAAAGAAGAAATATACTGCATTGCTGATTCCAACGGCATTCTACGTAATTGCAAAGCCCTGATAGCTATTTTCATGTTTTTCTATTGCCGTACATTATTTTAATTTTTATGTTTTATTAAGTTTTTAAATTTTAAAGCGTCATCCATTGTATCTATATCTATAAGCAGGTCTCCAGAAATTATCATGCCAGAAAAATCATCGTAGTGTTTCATAATAATTGATTTCGCACCTTTGTCTCCACTGAGTCCTGTAAGTTCACTGAAATACTTTCTGGCAAATATTACAGGGCTGATTATAGTCCCATTATATTCAAATCCAGATATCCCCTTACTTGAGGATTTAAAATGCTCTATTAATCCATTCAATGTGTCATTATCCAGGAGTGGCATATCTCCAGGGATAATCATGGCTGCATCAATTTCAGGAGAAACATTTTCAATTCCATGTACAATTGAAGCTGACATGCCATTTTCGAAATCTTTATTCCACACAACCTTCAACCCTAATTGCTTTGAATAATCTGATATTTCAGGGCTCCTCAATACTATTATGCGCTGCTGGAAATTAGACATTGCAACATTATCTATTACATAATATATAATTGGTTTAGAGTTTACTTCATATAGAAGTTTATTTGATTTGAATCTCAGGGCTTTGCCGGAAGCCAGAACAATAGCTGTAATTTTATCCATATCGTGTGTATATAATAATGTAAAGATAATTGTTTCGGGTGAATTTAATATAAATTATTCCGCAGTATTAACCAGAATAGCATTACCAGGAAATAATGCAGTGTCTTAAATTAACAGGTAAAGAGCATGGAATCACCTGGTACAGAATACGATAGAAAGAAAGTATTCTATTTCCATGACACTGGATATCGGAATATAAGAAAAATTTACCTGCTATATATCAATCCGTCCTTTGGGCAGTTATATAAAGAAACCTGCTGGCTATATTGAATCAATTTTCTATGCACTATCAAATTATAAGATGATAAAACAATATACCTGTGATTGCATTAAATCATTTTATAAATTATAATAAGTTTAGCAAAACATTATCCAAATATTTTCCTGTATAAATCCATTCCATAACCTGTTATTGACGGGCTTCCATCAACTATTCTATATGTATGTTCACCGTTATCCGCCCGTTCCGCTATTAAGAATACTGAACTCTCGTTATTCTGCTCCATCATTGCCGAAGCAAATTCAAAGAGATGTGACACAAAGAATATTTTTATTCCACTTTCCAGCAAAGCCTTTGTAATTCCCATTGCCACTTCTGCACCTTCACGTGTGTTGGTCGATGAAAATGACTCATTAAACAGTATCAAACTATTTCTTCTAATGTGATCGGCAATAAGATTCATTGTTGACAATTCATCATCAAATTTTCCCCTTTCCATTGTTTTGTCCTCTTCATGCTTGAAATGTGTAAATATACCGGAAACCACGCTTCCAGAATAGCTTTCAGCTGCAACAAACATTCCTGCCTGCATCATCAACTGTGCCTGCCCTATACTCCTCAAAAAGGTTGATTTTCCTCCACGATTGGTTCCTGTTATTACAAATAAATTCTTTCCATCTCCATCCAGGTTGTTAGGAACAATTTTAGAATTCGTAGTAAGCATGAGCCCCAGATCGTACAATCCTGAAAATTCAAGTGCAGTGCTTTCTGTTTCCTGAGGTTCAGGAAAACAGTATTGGCCGGATCTGGATTTTAAATGTTCCAGAAGGTTAATTGATGATATATAGAACCCAATTTCACACCTTAACTCTTTAAAAAATTCCATGCAATTCTGGGCAGACCTTTTCAAAACCATTGCCGTTTTTTTCACACCCCTGTTCCTTATATCTGTTATTTCTTCTCCACCGCTAATATCCCGCTCTGGAAGTGTATATGTATAATGCTGCCCGATTTTATCACCAACGATCTGTTTGATATTCTTTTTTCCCGTATCCGGTTTATGGAGTATGTAATCTTTCCCTTCGTTGCCCATTCCCAGAGATACGCTCATTGTTATGCCGTCTTTAAACTGCAGCCTTTCAAGATTCTCCAGTATTGTTGCCATATACTCCGGGCCAAATGTATCAGATACAGTACTGTAAAATTTCTTTAATCCCGTAGATTTTGCTTCCCCAATCATATTGCCTATTATTTCCCTGATCTCAGCAATCTTTTCTGAAAACAGTTTTATTATTCCTATAGATATCTGCATGGACAGTGAAGCGTTATCGCTGAACCAGAAAAATTGCTTCTGTGCCTCTGTTATGAATGAAACGGTGATGTTATATATTTTATCTGCGTAATCACGGTGTTCTATAAAATCCTGCATTACCTGTTGCCTGTACTTTATATTTTCTATGGAATTCAGGCTATTGAGAATGAACGTGGTTGAATTTTTCAGGAGAAATTGATCGCCGGAAGACATTGCATTTAATATTGGATTTAACCCGAGGTCGCCTATTAGTGAATCGCTATTCCATGGCAAATCCTCTTTATATCTGTCAACTCCATCACTGTCAAGCAAATATGTTTTTATCATGATATCCTCCCTTTCAATATTTCATATGTAAGGTTATATTTCCTCGCAAGTGCCATTGCATATGCCATACCGTTAGATTTCATTGGAAGAACCTTATATGTCCTTTTCTCAGGGTATTTCCTGTCAACCTGGCTTACGTAGCTAACCACTCCGGGCAAATCAGACAATTCATGAATAAAGGTGACATACATGCAAATAGATTTCATTTTCTTTATTTTATCTATTATATTCCTGCCTATTTCAATTCCATCCTTAAGCGTGGTTGAACTCAACATTTCATTAATAATAATGAGGCTCCTTTCCGTTGCCTTTTCAAGTATGCCATGTAATCTTTCCAGTTCCTCTTCAAGCCTGCCCATATTATTTTCTGGATTTTCAGATATTTCAAAATGTGAAAATATATTATCAACATGAAGTATAGTTGCCTCTTTCCCGGGAACCGGACATCCCAGCAGGGCAAGATAATGTAACTGCCCGAATGACCTGGCAAATGTTGTTTTACCACCATTATTTGGCCCGGTAACTATAATCACGGATGAATTTCTATTTACAATAATATTGTTAGTAACAGGAATTTGCTTGCGTTCATTAAGTTTGGCAGCAAGTGCAAGATCAAAAAATTCCAGGCAATATATTCTATCCGTTTCACCTTTAATCTCCGGTATGCAGAACTGCAATCCGGATTCCTCAAGTGGAGTTATATACTGTAAATACTTCAAATAAAAAAAGATTTCATGAAGAAATCTGGAAATTACAGGATCCATGAAATTTAACCTTCTTTTATAAAAGTCCTTTAATCTATTGAATTGCTCTGGATAGAATTTTGCCACCAGTTCCACTACAGCAGCTTCTACATGGCCAAAACCCGGAGTAGAATCATATCCCGGGATTGTTTCATCCTCATCCAGGAACCTTGAAAATGCCTCTTTAACCTCAGATGCATAATCTTTCGAATCCCGGTCCTCCCTTACAGTTATTTTCACGCCTTTGATATTTATGAGATATCTTATTGATGATAGTTCCTCCTCAAGTTGTTCTGCGTCATTTTTAAGTGATTTAAATTCATCCGAGGCAACATAAGCATCCAGATAGTTTATGAACCCGGTGAATCCTCTTGATTTTGCTCCTGCTTTTCGCATATTGTCTAACATATTTTCAATTGATCGGGAATACATATAAACGGAGTCCAGTAACCACCGTTCACGCTGCAGGTCATAAAGATCTTTTAACCTTTTGATATTATAAAATATCTGTGACCCTGTGCCAGCAAATTGTGTAATAATCCTGTATATCTCTGGATTTTCCAGGTCTTTAAAGATTTCCTGCCTGTAGAAAATGTCATCAATGTTCCTCAATGGCATGTAGAGGAGCCTTTCCAGTTCATCATTCCGGGTATTTCCCATGAATCCTGAAAAAATATTTCTCAAAGAAAAATCGTCAAATATTGTATTATTCCTGTCCAGCTCCTGCAGATTTATGGAACTACTGAATGTTATGCTTTTAAACTCCATTAACTCATCTCCTTTTATAGCAAACAGGAGTCATTAGCACGATTGCAATCAATGGAACTCCATCCATTCATTATATTGATTGATACTTAGGATTTAACATTTCCTAATGTTAATTTATAATTATAAGCTGCAAAGGCAATTGAATTCTACGGGTGATTCAGTAAGAGAAAGGTTTTTGTTTATAATATGAAGAAACAATCCTTTGTGTTATCCGAAAATCCCGAAATTATTAGATAAGAATAATCCATTTCAATGAGATAATACATAGGTTTATATGCACTTTCAAATTTTGAATGTATGTCTAATGAAATGGATTCTTTTGAGAACGAAGCAAAGAAAAATTATGATAAAATAGGCGAAGATTTTCCCAGGGGCAGCATTAAAATTCTTTCCCCTGATATTATAAATATTTTGATAACAAATGCCAGAAAATCAAAAACTGTGAATTATAAGGCCGGAGATACTGTATACACGGCCACATTTAGCAGCTATACATTGCTTGATAAGGATGGAATGGTAGGTGTATATTCAGACGTTCCGGAAGATACCAATATCAGGGAAATAACTTTTATTGTAACTGGATTTCATGCCAAATGGGATACAGAAGTCACATTCTCCGGAGAGTATATGACTGTAATGCCCGATAGGGAACTTAAGCACCTTGTTAATTTCCAACGGGCAATAATGAAGACAGGGATATCCAGGTAAAATACTAATAGGGCTTTTATACTTGTTAATAGATATGATATTTTATATGTCACGGTTGAACTAAAACAGTTCCGGATTTTCCTTTTCTATTTTCTCCATGGCAGAGTTGAAACCTTCCATTATTTTTATTACGGTAAAAGATGAAAGTAGCATTATTACACCAACTACGGTGATTATGTAGGGAAAATAAAGAAATCTTGAAAGCTCTCCAAATACGAATGCCATTACAGGAGACGAACTTACAGAAAACATTGCGGTAAGTGCGTTAAATTTCCCGGTAATGCTGCTCGGTATGGAATTTATTATCATAGTCTCAATATAAACATTGATAAATGCCAGTATAACCCCGGAAAGAAATGTCAGTATTCCATCCATCACCGGGAGCCTGTTAAAAGATATCAGGATAAATATGACACCCGTCATAAATATGTAAAATGCCATCATTCGTTTATTTCTCTGATATGGACGGTAAAAACCATGCATGGAAATAAGCCCGCCTGCAAGCATACCCGCAGGGAAGCCAGCTATAAAAAATGTGTAATAGATGGATGATGCATGCATTATTATGTTTATGAGCCCGGAGGCAAACACGTCTATAGCAACAAACATGCCATTTAATAGCAAGGTAAGCAAAAGAAATGGAAGTATATTTTTCATTATCTTTACAGTACTCCTGAATCCATTCTTAACGATGCTCCTGTGGGAAACTTTTATAGTTCGGGGAACAAAAATAATTGCAAGGGCGAAAATAGAGATGCCTATCAGGGCAACATACACCGTTGAATATCTCATAAAAATGAAGGCACCACCGAGAATTATCCCTGCAAGGGTGAATATTCCTGAACTTAACTGGTCTGCAGACTGGGCTTTTGCCATATGGTCAGCTGGCATGATCTCCTTGGTCAATGCCCTGAAATCATCGGAGACAACCCACATAAATGTTGAGGACAGAAAATCTACTGCATATATAATAAACAGGCTACGCCCGAAGAAGAGGATAGAGTAAGTTAAAACCATCAATATATTTATGCCAATATAAATCAGGTGCCTGTCGTACCTGTCAATTATGCTTCCCTCCGGAATAGCTATAATAAGATAACCGAGAAATGAAAACCCGGGAATAAGGCTTACAAGCAATACAGAATGGTAGTTTGCAATTATTTCCCACATGAAATATATATAATATGCTGTGTTGGAGAATCTCGCTATATTCCTTGAAATAAGGTATCTGGCATAGGCATTCCTGTTATGCCTGTATAAGTCTGATGTTAACATATAATTAGTGCTTATACGTATATTTATATCTTATATATAGATTTATCCAGATGGATGAAAAATACCGGGAGATACTGGAAGCTTTTCGGAACCCCACTAAAATGAAAATCATTACATTGCTGGTTAACAACAATAAAATGACGGTTACAGGGATGTCAAAATACATAAAGACAACCCGTTCCAACCTGTATCAGGTAGTTTCGAATCTTGTCTCCAGTGGAATAGTAAATGAACCGGAAATCAGGCCAAAAAAGAATTACGTTGAAAAATATTACAGTTTGAATGAGGATTATTTTGCTTTTCATGATGAAAATATAGATGATGAAATTACAGGGCTCCCGGATAACGAGTACAGGGAAATTTTGAGTTCATTCTTTATGGCACAATCCTTGAACCTGGAAATTATAGGAAAGTCTATTGAGGCTATGACGCAGAAAGAAATTCAAAATATGAGAAAACATGAAAAATATACAGTTTTTTCCTATGGAACATGTTCAAATTCAGTTTTTGAAAAACTTTCAATTGCTGTAAAAAACGAGCTTAAAAAATCGGTGGATGATTCAGGAAATGAGGGAATGTTTCTATTTCTAATGCTTCCATCACTTTTTCCGGATACATTGAACCGGAAGAAATAAATGTTCACGATCAAGTGGCAGGGAAGCACATTTGTTTTATGAAGGAATTGAGACACGATTACATACTATTCTGTTATTAATTTTATAATAAAAACCTTCCGACTCACATGGATTGTGTCTTAGGTTGCCCGACTTGCGAGGGCAATGTTATCATTTGAAAGGACTGGTAAGGGTTGTTCCCTGCAGTCAACCTGCCTATTGCGCTCCGTTCCCGCAGGGGGTTGCCATGCCAGTAAATCTGGAAGTGCAAGCTCACTGCTTTGATGTGTAGTTTACATAGTATTCTACACATTCAGCTTAACACAGGCATCCTGTGCATAGTATAATGAAAAATACTACATTTCTTTGCAATATAAGGCAGATGCGTATAACGTTACTAGTCCTCCGTATAACAGGCAAATCAAGCTAACATTCAGCATAGTTTTGATAGCACGGATTTATATAATTGAAGTTTATGCATCGAATGTATGGCGGTTACAAAAACGCAATATTAAAATGGCTGCCTGGACGTATAATACAATATGTAATGACACAAAAAATAATATATATTATTCGTATAGTTTCGGTATGCCTAATAAATCTATTCAACCAGCTGCATCTAAAAATATGGAAAAAGCCATTGGTTTAATGGAAAATTATGATTATTCAGATGCAAAAAAGAGAATAGATATGGCCTTAGCACTTGACCCTTTAAATTACGAATATCATTATATTAAGGTAAATCTTTTAATTGAGCGAAGGGACTATGAAGGCGCATTGAAGGAATTGCATGTTATGGAAAAACTTGTCCCGGACAAAGCTTCTGTTTATTCCCTGGAAAGCAGATGTTTAATAAATCTAGGGAAGAACTTTGACGCAGTTGGTAAAGCCGATGAAGCACTTGAGCATGACAGAAATTATATGCAAGCTTATGAAAATAAATTAATCGCATTGCAGAATATAGGTCTAATAAATGACGCATTTGATGTATATTACAGTGCGTTGAAAGTTGATCCACAGGATGCGGAATCCTATGCTGTCCTCTCGGAGCTACATATGGAAATGAAAAATTTTGATGCTGCACATGAATCAGCTAAAAAGGCTATAAACATTGAAAAAGATAACATCAAGGCCAATAACATGCTTGTTTCCATAGCGAGGGTTGATGGTGGCATTGAGGATTACATCAAGGCACTTTCGGACGCATATGTAAATACCCATTATGAGGGGTATATAGTACAACTTACTAACTGCTTATATGAGTCGGGAAACCGTGAAGATGCTGTAAAAATTGCTGAGAAATTTTATAAAATCAATCCGGGAAATATGAATTTCGCCCATAATCTTGCACACATATTTATCCTCGAAAATAGAATACAGGATGCAGGGAAAGTCTATAAAAATTCAATTAAGTTAAACAAAAGTGAATTTACCAATTTGCAGTATATTACATTCCTTAACGAAACTGAACAGTATGCAGCAGTACTGAAGAATGTAGATGAGTTAATAGCGAGGTATCCTGATAATGACGGGTTTTTGTATAACAAGTTCTATGCACTTTCCAGGGGTGGAGACCATAAGGATGCATTAATTATCATTAAACTGTTATATGGCCAGAATAAGGATTCAATTCTGTATAAAGTTGAATATGCACTTGAACTGGCGTTAACAGGAAATTCTGACGAATCCCTCAGGATACTGGAAAATTTTGAAGAGTTATACATTGACCCGTGGATTTCAATGTCTTTATGGAGTTTATACTCTATGCTCAATCAGTATGACCGTGCTAATGAATACGCCATATTAGCCATGGAAAATGGAATCGGCGATGAGTTTCTTGGTTCATTTCCACTTGAGGTAATAGAAACTTATCTTGAAAAAGGGTGGAAAATACAGGCAATAAAATTTATTGATGCCTTAATAGAACGGGCAGAAGGCGAATTGCAGGATATATGTATTGCCTGCAAGGGATGTATTCTTGGAATAGACGACTACGATAAAGGACGTGATATTTTAGAACAAATCGGTTCAGCTGAGAAAATACGATATTTACTGTTGTTTAAACTTAAATTCACAGATGTAGAAATCAATAATTTCATTAACAGGTATAAAAATGAGAAATTATGAAATAAACGACATTATAATATTCGCCAATTGACGTATTCAATATTCACAAATTATATATACCATGGTATTGATTCACATATAATGCCTGAAATATTTGTAAGAGATGAAATATATAAGAATATAGCGGATAGCCATAGTGATGTTTCCAAATTTGTAAACAACGTTCTGGGTCAGTACCTGGATGCCTTTAAACCAGAAAGCAGAGATGTTATGGACCATTACACAAAACACGGAAACGGAGACTGAATACAGAAGTTCAGTTTCAGGAAATATCCTGGCATTTTTAATTATATACCATATTTTTGAAATGTACAAACTTTTCAAGTTCTCAGAGTAATATCGGCCAGAACGTGAAAGACTAACCTATGTACTTCTAACAGTATTTTTCAGTTTCCTTTAATCCGGCGCCATATATTTTATAATGACCCGCTTAAATATAATAATCCTGCGTTATATGTTTTTGTTAATGGCATATATGGTATGTTTATAATATGATAAAAGGATTCAACCGCATGGCTAAACAAATATATATTCTCGGTGGAGGATTGTCCGGAATTTATGCTAAACTTACAAATCCCGATGCCATGTTAATTGATAGGGATGACCATATTACAATATCAACAAGATTAATCACTATAATAGGCGGTATGGAGAATTCCTATGCATACAAGCCGAGAAATATTGATCTGAAAGAAAATGTTAAGGATATAAATTTTGAAAACAGGGAAATTGTTACTGATAATGGAAAGCACGAATATTCAAAGTTAATAATTGCACTCGGGCACAGCTATAACGTTAACAATATCAAAGGTTCAACCAACATAGCCAAACTTGAAACTATAGATGACGCCGTTAATATACGTAAAAGATTGCAAACTTCAAAAAACGTTACAATCATAGGCGGTGGATACCTTGGTGTCGAGATTGCATCACTGATAAATGGAAAAAAAGTTACAATAATAGACCCGCATGACAGGTTGCTGAACCATTCATCTCCTGAAGCTTCAGAGTATGTTAATAATATGTTGCTGGCAAGGAATGTAAATATAACGAAAGGTACAAAGGTTATGGAAGTGACAGGGAAATCTGTAATCACAGATAACGAAGAAATAACATCAGATTTAACAATATATGCAGGTGGAATTTATGGCAATTCAATAATTTCAGATTTGCCAATAAAAACTAAAAATTCAAAGATTCTCGTTAACAGCAAAATGCGATCACTATCATATGATGACGTATTTGCCTGTGGCGATTCAATGGCCATAGATGGGAAATCATTTCCCGCAACGGCATTCACTGGAAGAAAATCGGCGGTTGTAGCCATGAAAAATGCTATGGGGAATGATATAGAATTTAAATATGAAAATAACGGAAATATATTAAATATAGACAATAATTACATATTTGTTAAGAAAAATGGATACAGGAAAAGTTTCATGGTTAACCTGATAAAAAAATATGTCAATGGGAAAACAGACAAATCCTTAAATAAACTTGCCAGGTTAAAATCCTGAGTGCTAACATTTCATGCCAGTTCCAATTTTTGTATAGTTAAGTGAAGTGATAACCGCACACATCCGCAGGCTAACATAAAATCATGAAATACAAAAAATAATATACACTGAAAACATAATTTTTTATGGCAAAAATATTAATTCTAACAGGGGACGCAGGTGAATCACTGGAAGTTATGTACCCATTGCAAAGAATGAAGGAAGAAGGATTCGATGTGGATCTGGCTGCACCGGAAAAGAAGAAAATCCAGCTGGTTGTACATGATTTTGAAGATGGTTTTGATACATATACTGAAAAGTTAGGTTATAAGGTTCAGGCAGACATTGCGTTTAAGGATGTTGACCCATCCCAATATGATGCACTTATAATACCTGGCGGGAGGGCACCTGAATATATAAGGAATGATAAAGATTTTATCAGAATTGTACAATATTTCTTTGAAAAGAATGCACCGGTTGCTGAACTTTGCCATGCACCATTGGGATTAGCTGCAGCAGGTGTTTTGCATGGGAGAAAAACGGCCGCATATCCTGCACTTGCTCCAGACGTAACAATAGCAGGCGGGACGTTCGTAGATGCTGCCGTGGTAGTTGATGGGAATCTAATCTCTTCAAGGGCATGGCCTGATCACCCACAATGGATGAGGGAGTTTATAAAATTATTGCATGAAAGAGATATAAAATAATTAGCACACATCTTTTTGTATTATACCTTTGTAATTATTATCCATATTTTCCTATAAATTCTACAAATCAGTGTTGTTTCCATGTAACTAAATTTATAATGTGAATTGAAATGTATTATAATGAAAAATCAGATAGTTATCCACGGTGGTGCTAATAGCCCCTCAACGCTCAATGAAAAGCTTCAAAATATACTGGATAATCTGGATGTGAATGGTTCTTCCCTGGATTTAGCAGTAAAATCTGTTGTAATGATGGAGGATGATCCCACATTCAATGCAGGAACCGGTTCTGTGCCGAGGATTGATGGTTCCATACAGATGGATGCCGCAGTAATGTCGGATTCGGGCTTCGGCTCTGTTATGTGCATAGAAAATGTGAAACACCCGGTTATGGTTGCAAGGGATGTAATGGAGAAAAGCCCACATATAATGCTCGCCGGGGAAGGAGCTGTTGAGTTCGCACGCAAGCTTGGATATGAATATTATAACCCTGAAACAGAGAAAAGCAGGGAGATGATGGATAAACTTAAAGCTTCTATTAAAAACAATACACTTCCTGAAAAATTTAAGTTTATGGTTAAAAGTTCCAGTGATACAGTTGGGGCTGTGGCAAGGATTGATGATAAATTTGCTGCTGCAGTTTCGACAGGTGGAGCTTTTCCCATGTTAAGGGGAAGGGTGGGCGATTCTCCGGTTATCGGTGCAGGCATATACCAGGGCGAAAAAGGTGCTGTTGTGGCTACCGGCATAGGTGAGGACATAGCAAAGGACCTATTATCCTTCAGAATATACCAGCAAATTGGAACAGATGACCTGAACGAAATAGTTAAAAAAGAAATAGATAAATTTAAAGTTTCTGTGGGAATCATAGCAATCAGCGATAATGAATATTCTGTATATGCCAATACGGATATGGCACATGCAGAAAGAGAATTATGACATACCTGCAATAAGGTATTATCCTACTGTTTCAGCAACTACTGGAAGCGGGGATATTTTTTATTATACCATATTTCAATTGGTGGAATATCCTTTACTCAACCTTAAACGTATGGTGATGCAATTATATACTTAAAATTGATAAAATCTTTAATTATCTCAATTTCTATTCATTGATCTCTTTCTGTTATTACTGGTATCATTTTCAATTGTGTTTGCTTCTTCCTCGCTTAAAATTCCAATACAATTATCCAGTATTTGTGGATTCCCCTTTTGATTGTTCAGGAGTTCTTCTAAAATGGCTGGAAAGGATTTATCTCCATTCAATGCTTTTAATTCTGCATAAATATCATGGGTAATAGAAATTACAAATCATTCTACCAGAAAGAAAGACACTGAGTTTAAGATGTGGATGAATTTCTGGAAATAAAGAAATAAATGGAAATAATTTATATATTAAATTGATATAATAAAATTAATAGAAGGAAGTATGATAGAAGAAAAGAGGAACAAAATTAAAAATTCGTTAAGAATAACAAAAGAAAGAAGAAAAACGCAGGATGTAATAATACTTAAACTAAAAATAGACAATGATAAATTAAATAATAATACTATAAAGGCATTAAACACAATCTTTTTAGAAGCTAAATGGCTATATAATTATGTTATAAACAAAGAATTCAACAATGATATTTTTAATATAGATCCTAAAATAAAGAATGTACAGGTGTATGTAATAGACCATTATGAAACAAGGAAATTAAAATATTTATCATCACAGATGAAGGAGGAAATTATTAACAGGGCAATGGACAATATAAGAGGCCTCCATAAATTAAAAGAAAAGGGACTTAAGATAGGAAAATTGAAATTTAAATCATTTATAACATCAATACCATTGAATCAATATACTATAACATATAAAATAATAAACAATAATTATATTAAAATACAGAATATAAAGCAGTTGTTAAAAGTAAATGGCCTGGATAACTTAGAATGCTATTATGAACCGGCAAGTGCATTGTTAATCAATAAAAACAGTAATTATTATATCAACATAACAGCATACAAAAATAAATACATTTTAGAAAAACCTGTCAATAATCAAAAAATAATATCATTTGACTTAGGAATAAAGAACCAGTTGACATGCTCTAATGGATCAATATTAAACTATAATATACCAAAATCCAGAAAAGAAATAAGATTGCAAAGGTCATTGTCAAGGAAAGCTAAATATGCAGAAGGAACTAAAAAACTAAGCAGAGGGCAATCCAGGAATTATTATAAAAATAAAAACAAATTAAACAAAGAACAGAATAAGACAATGAACAAAAGAAAAGATACTATTAACAAAATAACCCATTATCTAACATCCAATTATGATATAGTAGTAACACAGAATGACAATATAAGAGGATGGAAGTATCTCTTTGGCAAAAGGATAGAGTCTACAGGCATAGGTGGAATAATAGATGCACTTAAACATAAGGCATCAACACTTATACTTATAGATCGTTTTATTCCTACCACAAAGGAATGCTCTAAATGCCATAATAAATATGATATAAAATTAGATGAAAGAATATATCAATGCCATAACTGTGGTTTTATAATTGATAGGGATTATAATTCTTCATTGAATATGATTTATTATGGAACAATAAAATTAAATGAATTATTAAAAATTAAAAATAAAAAATTAAATAATTATTTTAAGAAATATAATATAAATTTAAATGTACCTATGGAGCGTAGGGAACTAACGCCTGTGGAGATTATTGCCTCTGGCTTTGAAGGGCTTAATATAAGCCCCTATGTGAAGTTAAGCATGGTCAATGAAGCAGGAAGCCTCTATGCTTTAGCATGAGGTAGTTCACTTTTACCATACATATTATACGGGCATATATTTCATTTTTCCATCTTCTTCTTTCTCCTAGCCTGGCTAAATATAGTTATTTATTACCCTCGTTCCGCAGTTGTCAAAACGGACGCGGATTACAAAATCAGATTTTAACATCATTTTCCTCTGAAGTGAATCTATGCCATTCTTTTCTCCAATTAAAAGAATAAAACCTTCAGAACCTCCGCCAAGCAATTTGGCTGATTTTGCCCCATTTTCCTTTGCATAGCTTATTATTTCATCTATGCGCTGGTTTGTTACATTTGCTCCAAGAGATTTTTTAATATTCCACCCCTCATTAATTATATTGCATACCTCATTTCTATTATGCGCGCTAATGGCTTTACTCATTTCCAGTGCAAGGTGTTTGATTTTATTCAAATTTTCCATTGTTTGCTCATCACCATGTTCAGATTTAGTTACCTGATCCTGAAGGCTTCTGGAACTTTCCCGCGTATTGCCTGTATAAACCAGCAATATGGAACTCTGGAGATCTTTCACGAATGGATCCGACAGGTCAAATTTCTGTGTACTATCAACGTTTTCTCGAAATTCCATATACTTTAAACCACCAATAGAGATTGCATATGGATCCTGTTTGCCCAGTATAATGTTAAATTTATCCTTTTCAGTAAGATATGATTCTTTTGCCAGTTCATAGGGGTCTACATTCCTTTTTTTTATTGCATTTATCATTTTTAATATTCCATTTATGAGTGCAGAACTGGAGCCAAGCCCTGAACCTGGAGGGACATCACTATTCATTATTACCCTGCCGGTGTTTATGCCGTTTTCCATGAACATGTCAATAATTTTGTTTTCCATAGTTCTGTTATTTGTTGAAATAAGCGCAGTTCTCAGGAAATCTCTGGATGAAACCTCAAGCGAGCTACCATCATCCTCATAACGTATCATAATTCCCCGATCTATTGTAGTGTTCAGGACTGCACCACCGTACCTTTCGTAAAATGGGCTAATATCTGTGCCTCCTCCTGCAAAACTGATTCTCAAAGGGCTGTAAACCGTTATCATATAATTATATATGAACACGTCCTATTAAAATATTGATATTGCCATTATAGTTGACATACAAAGTTAAATATGTACATTGTGTATACGGTACAAAATTAAAAATACTGGTGCAAATAATGATAGATTTCAATATAAATTCGGGCAAAATACAAATTCAGGAAAATCTGAAAGATATCCTGAGCAAAAAAATTCTGGTAATGAGGGATAACGAGGAGACTGTATCATGTGATGGCGGGTTCTGTGAGACAATACATGATATTTCTATAAAGGTAAAAAGGCATTGCAATGAGCCTAAAATGTATTATTTTATCAATGATGATATTGAAATAGCTATGGATGAGCACATATTTGACCTGCTTGCCCGGGAAAACATTCTTATAAAAAAAGAAAAATACCTTGTTGTTGAAAGAGTAAAGCATAATCCGGTATAATTCCAGAAATTATTGCCCGCACATCTGTTTTAATACCAAGGGAATTCCAGTATTATTTTCCAATCAGGTAAGTAATTTATAGGTTTGTGGCATGTCCAGAAATGGATCACAGGTATGGAATTCTGACGGTGACCACACTGAGTACATTGATGGCCGCTATAGATTCTACTATCGTATATCTTGCCCTCCCGGCCATGGGGCAAACATTCCACTCCGGGATATCATACCTGACACTTGTAGTGGCTGCATATATAATTTCAACAACGGTTATGCTGGTACCTGCAATAGAGATCACAAAGAGGATCGGCAACAGGAATTTCTATATAATCGGTTTTTCTATATTTACCGTTTCTTCACTTATTATTGCAGTGTCATTGAATATTGCAATGGTTATAATTTTCAGGTTTGTGGAAGGCATTGGGGCCGGAATAATGACATCTTCAGATATACCAATAATCCTGGGAGCTTTCAGGAAAGGCGAAAGGGGCAAAGCCATAGGGTTGAATTCTATTGCATGGTCTATAGGAACTCTTATCGGCCCTGTTCTTGGAGGATTCCTTGTTGCAATTAACTGGAGATATATTTTTCTCATAAATGTCCCAATAGGCATAGGCACAATATTTGCCGGTTATAAAATAATAAAGAAAGATAAAGTAAATAAACTGCCAATCAAATACAAATCTACAATTTCAATGGCATTGTTTTTAATACCGTTAATTATGGGAATCGCACTGATAAATGAATACTATCTACTTATTGCCCTTATTATCCTGCCAGTATTTATATATGTTCAGATAAAGCAACCTGTAATAGACAGAAAATTGCTGGGAAATATAAGGTTCTCCCTGATAACCCTTGCATCTTTCCTGGAATCTTTTGTCTTTTTCTCTGTATTATTCGCTCTGAGCCTTTATTTCCAGAGTGATCTGGGATTAAGCAGCATAGATACCGGGCTTATAATATTTACATATCCGGTAGCTTCTATAGTTTCAAGCCCCATAGGAGGGATATTATACGACCGGTATAGACATCCCGAGACAATTATGGCAATAGGGACAATACTTGAATGTGTGCCTGTACTTATAATTGGAATTTATCTAAAATATATACCTGAACTACTGCTTATAGCAGGATTTGGCGGTTCATTTTTCTGGTCTCCTTCCACAACAATGATAACGGATGCCCTTGGAGAGAAATTCCGTGTCCAGGCGAACAATGCAATGTTCATATTGAGAAACATTGGAATTATTACTGCAATTTCAATTTTGCCACTGTTTATTCTTCACTTTTCAAGAATCAATGTTAGCATTGGTGAAATATTTGTATCAAAAGCCAGGATAGATATTTCAGCCGGCATCGGCGCATATCTTGTTTTTACCGCGATAATCTCCCTATCATCACTGATTTTTATATTTGTATATCATCGCAGGGCAAGGAGCAGCAATACTATGGATACAGCAGGTGTTGTAGACCTGCAACATCGAACTATTAAATAACAAATTAGCAATATACATAAGGATCCGTGGGGTAGTTAGGATATCCTGCTGGCCTTCGAAGCCGATGACCCGGGTTCAAATCCCGGCGGGTCCGTCTTGTATATTTCCATGGAATCATGGATGCAATAAACAGTACTAACCTTTTGTTTATTCTACCCATTTGAAAATCTTATAATAGAATTAGATTATTATGAAATATGGAACATGACGTATTCCAGTATTACAGAAAAATGAGAAAGGAAAGCCCTGTGCATTTCAATAATGATACCGGTTCATGGGATGTATTTGATTATAAATCAGTTTATTTTGTTCTAATGAACCCTGACATATACTCATCAGATCCATCATATGCCGGAAATATCCCGGAAAACAGGCAGGGCCCCGGGGCAAGTTTTATTACAATGGACAACCCTGACCATAAAGAACTCCGCAATGTAACGACACCATATTTCCTTACATCTAAAATAACTGGATACCGGGATATGATAGAATCCACATCAAAGAGGCTTATGGAAGGCATTAATAAAAATTCAGACTTCATCAGGGACTATGCAGTTATGTTGCCGGTAACTGTAATCTCAGAATTGCTCGGAGTTCCTGAGAACGATCGCAGCAAATTCAAGGAATGGTCGGATTATATAATTGGAAACAGGTCAGATGCGGGATTCCAGGATCTGAACAGGTACATGTATTCTACAATGGCAGAAATTTTCAAAACCAACACTGAAGACAATATTATTTCAACAATCAATAAAGGGTTATTTCACTCAGAGCCCCTATCAATTAACCAGAAAATAGGCTATGTTATGCTGCTTGTAATAGGGGGAAATGAAACAACCACAAATTTAATAGGAAACATGGTTAAGGTTCTTTCAGAACATCCTGAAATTGCAGATAAGTTGAGGCAAGAACCAGAACTTAAAAAGGGATTCATTGAAGAAACACTGAGATACTACTCTCCCATACAGTTCCTCCCGCATAGATTTGCCGCACGGGATTCTGTTCTCAATGGACAGGAAATTAAAAAAGGCCAGAGGCTATCCATATGGCTGGGATCAGCAAACCGTGACGGAGCAAAATTTGAAGACCCAGACACCTTTAACATGGAAAGGCAGAACAATGACCATCTTGCTTTTGGCATGGGAATACATATGTGCCTTGGTTCACCACTTGCCCGCCTGGAAGCAGAAATTGCCCTTAATGATATTCTCAATAAATTCAAGCATGTAAAGATCAATGCAGAAAAAACTTCCATGTTGAAAAATCCCATGGTTTACGGATTCAGCACCATGCAACTGGATGATTAATCTATTCATTATCCATTATTTTTTCCAAAGTTATATATAAAAATTGAAAATAAAGTTTAATGTATCCATTTATAGAGAGGGAACCGGGATATGTTGTTGCAAAATTTCCGAACCTTATTGAAGCAAAAGTTGTCTCCCGTCCAAATAGATTCATGGTAAAAGCAATGGTAGATGATAAGGAAGTGGATGTTCATATACACGATCCAGGAAGGCTTGAAGAACTTATATTTCCCGGGAATTCAATACTGATAAGGGAAACTAATGGTACAAAAACACATTATTCTGTAACTTTTTGCAAAAATGATGATATCTGGACATTTAACGATTCTAGATACCATTCCGGTATAGCCTCTATGTTTATCCAGGAAGGGTGGCAGAGGGAGGTTAAAGTGGGAAACAGCAGATTGGATTTCAGGCTTAACAATGCATACATAGAAGTAAAGTCTGCAACACTTGTAGAAAATGGGATTGCCAGATTTCCCGATGCACCCACCCTGAGGGGAAAAAAGCATCTTGAAACCCTTATGGATCTTATAGCCTCGGGTTATGAATCATTTGTTTTATTTCTCATTTTCAATGAGAATGCCAAATGTTTTCTTCCAAATACTGCCAGGGACCCTGAATTTTCACATGCATATTATTCAACTCTGGAACACGGGGTAAAATTCCAGTACCTGGTATTTTCATCCAGTGGTGGTGAAATTGTTTTAAAAGATTCAATATCCATGTGCAATCCCTGAAAAACTCTTATATCATTCAAATGTATGACAAGGCATGGAACTGGTTAAAGCATCAGATAGGGAATTTATAGTTGCAGTTGCACAGAGACTATTAGCCATTAAATCTATTTCACCACAATCCGGTGGAGAAGGCGAACTTAAAAAATCTCTGGAATTAAAAAAAATCCTGAACGAACTTGGCTATGACAGTTATAACGAGTATAATACCACGGACAATACCGGGACAATAAGGCCGAATATTGTATTAAAATTAGGGAGTTCCAGTAAAACCTTATGGGTCATATGCCATATGGACACTGTTCCTGTGGGGGATATATCACTCTGGAAGCATGAGCCTTTTAAGGCTACCATAGAAGGAGATAGAATTTATGGCAGGGGGTCAGAAGATAATGGCCAATCAATATTTACCATGCTTCTTTTGCTCAAGCATATTAAAAGAGAGCAAATGAAAATGAACCTTAACGTAGCATTCGTATCGGATGAGGAAACAGGAAATGATTACGGAATTAAATACCTTATCTCGAAAGGCATATTCGCTAAAGATGATCTTATTATCGTTCCTGATGCAGGAACAGAGGGCGGCTTTATTATAGAAACAGCAGAGAAATCCACCATGCAGTTAAAGTTTGAAATAAATGGCATTCAGGGCCATGCCAGCATGCCTGAAAATTCATTGAATGCCTTCCGTGTAGCGTGCAAATTCATAGACCTGATGGATTTCAACCTGCATGATCAGTTCGGGAAGACAAATAAATTGTTCGTGCCGCCATATTCCACATTTGAACCAACAAAGCACGAACAGAATATTGATAACATTAACACTATACCGGGCAGGGATGTTTTTTACTGGGATTTTAGAATACTTCCCCAGTATCCTGCAGACGAAATATTAAAAAGCATAGATGGTCTCATAGAGAAATTTTCCAAAACATCCGGTGCCAAAATTAAATACACTGTTATTGACAGGGTTGATGCACCGGACCCAACACCTGATGGTGCTGAGATAGTAGTATTGTTAAAAAAGGCAATAAAATCTGTTATCGGGAAAGATGCCTTTACGGTAGGAATTGGTGGTGAGACATTTGCATCTTTTCTAAGGGGAAAGGGGTTTTCTGTTGCCGTATGGTCAACCACCGTAATTGAGAGTGCGCACATGCCGGATGAATACTGCCTTATACCACATATATTGCAGGATATTGAGGTCTACAAATATATTCTTTATAAATAATAAGTTATTTTTTTAATTCCATCATGAAAATATAGTTAATAGATTTTAACTTTTATTGAAATATATCCTGTATACTCAATGTCTTATGTTCAGGAACCAGGCTAACGTCCTTCAATATGTTTCCTGTTAGTATGGATGCCACTGTATCTCCCCTGCTTATTATTCCAGATTCCTTCAGTTTTTTTACGCCGGCTACAGATGCAGCGGAAGCCGGTTCACACCCGATTCCCGACCTGTCTATTTCTCTTTTTGCTTCCATTATCTGTTCATCCGTAACCTTTTCAACTATTCCCTTTGTAAACTCTATGGCCCTTTTAGCCTTTTTATAATTTACCGGATTTCCAATTTTAATTGCACTTGCTATGGTTTCTGCCTTAACCGGATGAATAGTGTCTTCTTTTCCATTGATATAATCATAAAATGGTGACGCGCCTGAAGCCTGGATTGCAACAAGCTTTGGCACATAGTCTATAACTCCGAGGGCTCTAAGGTCCATGAGGGCTTTGCCAAATGCAGATGTATTCCCGAGGTTTCCGGCAGGGAACGTTATAAAATCCGGTTTAATCTTTTCCATGATCTCGTATATTATTGTTTTTTGCCCCTCTATTCTCCATGGATTTAATGAATTGAGAATATAAAAATCATTCCGTTTAGCTATAGCTTTCTTCACATTCTCCATGGCGGTGTCAAAATCACCTTCAATATCCACTATGTTTGCACCGTATGCAATAGCCTGGAATAATTTATTTGCCGAGACATTTTTGCCAGGAATCATTACATAACTCTCTATGCCACCAAAAGCACTATAGCTTGCAGCAGCCGCTGATGTATTTCCGGTAGAGGCACAGAGGGTTTTATTAAAGTTAAGTCTTACAGCTTCAGAAACAGCTACTGTCATTCCCCTGTCCTTGAACGACCCGGTTGGATTTTCACCCTCGTGTTTGAGGAATATTTTATCAACTCCGGAGTAATTTGAAATTCTGGCATTGCGGTAAAGCATTGTATTGCCTTCTCCCCTTGTAATTATAGCTTTTTCCGGGATTTCGGGATGTATAAGATTCTTATATTTCCATACCCCCTTCATATTTGTTAATGAGTATTCCATATTATGATGGAACACATCAAGTATGTTTCCACATTTCCCGCATATATATATGTTGCTGTCTATGGTATATTCGGCATTGCAGGAAGGGCATTTCAAAACAGAATGAGTCATCTATTGGTTAATATAAAGTTATATAAATTATTTGTCAAAACAGAAATGAAAAATATCCATGGAACTGGTTATTGATAATAATTAATAAATCTAGACTGGCCAGAATACCTTTGCAAGTTCAACTATTACTCCCATGGCTATTCCAATATAAATAATTAATTTCGGGTCTATGGCAGGACCTTTAATTTCCTCTTCATTGAAATAACGTATTAAACCTGCTCCTGACTGGAAGTTTTCATTCTGGTTGTCCTTTGCCATACTTGTCATTAATTTAACACTATAATTTAAGTGTTTTGGTATGGTTGTAAAAGTAAACCCATTTAGCTTTTCCTTGAATTCTGTATAGCGTCTATGAATCTGTCCGTGCTTATCTGGAGAACTATAATCTTGTATATTCCCGAATCCGTTAATATTTCAAAGTAATTGCATTTAATCATGGATGGCAGTTCAGGATTAATAATAGAGTGGCTTTTTTTCCCCTGCCTTATTCCTGTTATGGAAAGGGAATTTATTTTTAGAAATGGTATATATGATAGCACATATGGATGTGAGTACTGATAAAATTCTATGAAATGGCCAACAAAAGCAACCTTTGCATCAATATATTTTTCATGTTCCAGTCCCTGAATAATGTCAAAATTATTATTCTTTATTGATACATTAAATGTTGCTGTAGCATCCATAATATTGATAATCTGGCCCGGAGGGTATTTAGGTATTTTGCTAAGTACTCTCAATTCCGAAAAATGGTTGTAATAGACGAATGGAAAAACGGTAAATGAAACACCGAGAATGAAAAATATGGCAGTGTAAAGAAGGAAAACTGCAATAAAGTTCCTGGAGCTAAGTGAAACTATCAGGCCCAGTACAATTGACCCGGCAAATACTGACAGAAAGTAATATAGTTTCCTTATCATATATTTATAATAGTTCAGAATAAATAATAATTTTGTTACTATTTAAAAAACCCACCAATAAGCAAAATATTTTAATATATAAAAATGCCATTACTGCATATGGGAAACGCAGGAAATAAAAGGAAATACAGGGTACTTACTATCATTTTCATTGCAGCAGTGATTATTGCCCTGGTAGGCATAACTGTATATTCCGGCGTTTTCCCTCCTGCATCAGTTGTGGAATCGTACAGTATGGAACATTCAGCTCAATGGCAGTATGGAATTATAGATGAGGGAACTGTAGTGCTGGTAAAAAAAGTCAATAATATAAACGATATAGTAACCTATGTCCAGGGAAGAAGCAGCAATATTAGTACATACGGCGAATATGGAAATGTAATACTATACCACAACAGTGCACTGAATGTTGTGACCATACACAGGGCTATATTCTATCTGGAATGGAATGGAACCAGCCCGGAAATAGCAGGATACCATAACCAATCCTATATCCATTTTTATAAAGACAATATAGTTCTGGATGGCATAGGATATGCACATAGAAATCTTATAGTCAATGTATCCGGTTACGCAGGCGATTCTGGATTTATAACTGTTGGCGACCACAACCTAGCGTGCCTTTCTTATAATTCTGGCTACTATAACAGGACATACAATGCATATTATGCTTCTGACCAGAATATCTGGGGAATCAAGCCAGTGTCACTGAACCAGATAGTTGGCAAAGCTTATGGGTATGTACCATGGTTCGGGCTGGTAAAGCTAAATATTCTAAGGCTAGAGGGTGAGTGGCCAAGGCAATATTACACACATGTTCCTGAGTATTCATATGCCGGGCTATTTCTCTCCATTGCAGCCATACTGACAATTATCCTGTTCCCCTATGGAAAGGTATACAATAAAGTCAAAAGAAAGACTAGAAATTCTTAGATATAACGTCCGGTTTCCCTGCTACCTTAAGATACACCGGTGTACACTTAAACTCCATTGCCGCATTTTTCATCTTTTCCATATTCTTCCTTTCCACTGCAACAAATACATTGGTTCCACCGGTCACTATATACGCATTCCAGAATTCAGCTTTCAGCTCCTCAACTTTCTCTATAAGCCTCTGCATTTCATCGGTAATTATAGACACACCAACTTCCCTTAGCATGGAGTGGTATTCCTGCGTATCTTTTTCACCTGCTTCAAATATGCCTTTAATATCGCCGCTATCGGCCATTTTTTCAAGTTCCTTCGCCCTCAATTCAGAGTTTTTTACCCTTTCCGCATATTTTTCATGATTTATGATATTGCTGTGTATGGTATCAGACGGTTTTCTATCCTCCGAAAATTTGCATGCAACTATTACAAAATCCTCAAAGTCCTCAGGCCCCAGGATTTCATCTGTTAATGATTCCTTTCCGTTGGCATGATTTATTGTAAAGCCGCCGAACATGCTTCTTCCAGCACTTTCAGATATCTGCTGCAGGTCGTTTTCGAAATTAAATATATTTATATTGTATTCAAATATAGATTGTATGCACTCGCCAATTGCGGCAGCACCTGCATCAGAACTCCCGCTGATCACGTTTTTGTTTTCAGATACAAATGAAACTTCAGAATATTCCGGATGGCGCATAAGAATCTCATGCCTGTATTTGTCTATGACAACAAAGGGGGATCGTGGAGAATCGGGTGAAACCTCCTTTCCGTTTATAATGCCTGATTTCTGGTTAGAAAGGTACAGATCAGTTTTGACATATATATCATCATCAAGCCCTGTATATGCTATTCCTGCAGTTGTATGCCTGGGGAGGCGTTTCTTATTGTCCGATACTCCACCCAGAAGTAATATCCCTATAGTAGGATATGCCTTAACTTCAACGTAATATTTTTCCATATTCTGAAATCAACTATAAGATAAAACCATTTTGTCTTAAATGGTAAAAATATTGCCACAGTACCGGTGTAATTTCCTTTTAAATGAATATAAAAAGAACCACCTAAACAATTATCTATAAGAAAAACATTACCTCACATGGATTATAAAGTCTCAGACATTATGACAAGAGACCCGCTTTGCTATACTGTTCCCAGTGCAATTTCAGACGTAATACAGGTACTTATTAAAAATAATATAACAGGCATACCGGTAAAGGATAATCAGAATCATTATCAGGGCGTAATAACGAGAAGGGATATTTTTTATAATCCGGATGAGACACAGACAGCACTGGTGATGAGAAAAGCTCCTACTGTCAATGAAAACGATTCCATTAACACAGCAGCCAGGCAGCTTTATACGCAGAAAAAAAGGCATCTTGTAGTGGTTAATGATAAAAATGAAGTAACAGGCATACTCACACCGCAGAATTTTTTAAACATTATAAAGGAAAAATACGGGAAAGTAAAGGTTAAGGAGGTTCTGGAGTACATATCAGTGCCCATATGGGAGGATACACCTTTATCTGTTGCACTTCTTACTATGAACCTGTCCCAGATTTATTCCTTCCCTGTTGTAAACAGGGGAGGCAAATTCACTGGCCTTGTAACGGACCGTGATATATTTGACAAGGTTAAAATGTACCAGACCATAGAATCCTCGGAATCAGGAATAGCAGATGATGAAGACCCCTGGTCATGGGATGGAATAAAGAATGTGTTTACATATTTTATAGCAAAATCAAATATTACAGTTCCTGACATACCTGTAAAAAAACTTATGGTGGGTTCACCTAAAGTAATTTACCTGGAATCTGACCTGGAGGACGCCGTTAAACTGATGTCAAGCGAAAATTATAACCAGCTACCAGTCCTTACAGGCCATGGTGAGATTTACGGTATGCTATACGATATAGAAATCATGAAAATTTTCAAGGATTAATATGTACGATGATATAGTTGAACTGGCAAAAAGGCGGGGATTTTTCTGGCCATCATTTTCAATATACGGTGGGTTCGCTGGTTTTTATGATTATGGCCCCCTTGGCGTATTATTAAAAGACAATATTATACGTACATGGAAGGAATCCTACATGGAGGATGGGGCAATATTCCTTGATTCGCCGAATATAACTCCTGAACCTGTCTTCAGGGCATCCGGACATCTTGCAAGATTTTCAGATCTGGCTGCTGAATGTGAAAAGTGCAAGAGCAAATTTAAATTTGAATCAGTGCTGGCATTCAATAAACAGGATATTATCCCTGCAAATCTTGAGGAAGCAAAGGAAATGGCATCCGATACATATCTCAAATGCCCTGTATGCGGGAGCCGCATAACAAACATTTATGATTTTAACCTTATGTACAAAGTATCTGGCGATTATTATCTGAGGCCGGAAACTGCACAGGGAATATTTGTAAATTTTAAATTGCTTTTCAATTATAACAGGGGGAAGCTACCAATGATTGTGGGGCAGGCAGGGAAAGGCTTCAGAAATGAAATTTCGCCCAGGCAAAGCCTTATCCGGCTCAGGGAATTTAATCAGTGTGAAATCGAGGTTTTTCTTGACCCTGAAAACCTTGAGTTTAAAAGCCTCTACGATTATAAAAAAATTAAAATAAAGCCAAATACCGGAGAGGAGCTGGATATTACTGTAAAGGAAGCATTTGAGAGAGGATTAATCAGCAGCCAGGCATTTGCATATTTTGTACTTAAAACCCAGAACATACTTGAAAATATCGGCATTGAAAGCAGCAAACTGAGATTCAGGCAACATGATCCAGATGAAAGGGCGCACTATGCTTCTGATTCATGGGATGCTGAAGGGTTAATAGACAATGAATGGTTCGAAATTGTAGGGATTGCAAACAGGACAGATTTCGATTTGAACAACCACCAGTCAAGTTCCGGTGAGACCATGACAACAAAAATAGAGGAAAGAGAATTCATTCCATATGTCATAGAGCCGTCATACGGGATAGACAGGATTCTTCTCACACTGATGGCACAGTCACTTGAAACCAGGGATGGAAAGAATGTCCTTAAAATCCCTTATCCTGTAGCCCCATATCATTTTGCAGTGTTTCCACTGATGAAAAAAGAAAATTTGAAGGAAAAGGCAGAATATATTTATGAAAATATGAAAAAACAGGATAAATATATAGTATACGATGAGGCGGGCACAATAGGAAAAAGATACGCCAGGCAGGATGAGATTGGAACCCCATACTGCATAACCGTTGATTACCAGACACTTGAAGACAATACAGTAACGGTAAGGTCAAGGGATACGGCAGAACAAAAAAGAATAAAAATAGAAGAACTGCTGGATCTGGATTTTATAAATTCATATATTTATAAAAAATAAAATTTTTATGCATCCAGTATTTCTATACGTTTTTTAGTTTCCTTCTTATATTCTATGGTTGTCCTGTATTTTGAACCTCCGCGGATAAATATAACATCTGTGTTGCCTTTCATCTCAGCTACACCTTTAATAAGGTCTCTCATAGATTTTACAGGTTTTCCGGCAAATTCTGTAATCACATCCCCTGGCCTCAACCCGGCATCGTAAGCAGGTGAATATCTGTCTATTCTTGCAACCATAACACCATTTTCCAGTTTGACGCCATATCTTCCCTGGGATGATTCATTGATCTCAATTCCGGAGATGCCTATATAATTCCTTTTAACTTTGCCGGTATTTATTATATCATTCAGTTCCTTTTTAATGGTGTTTACCGGAATGGAAAATCCTATTCCATTTGCCTGTGCTATCATTGCCGTATTTATTCCAACAGCTTTGCCTGTTAAGTCTACCAGAGGGCCGCCACTGTTTCCTGGATTTATTGCAGCATCTGTTTGCAATAGCCCTTCAAATATGAAGTCTGCCCATGGCATTGGCCTGTTTTTGGCACTTATTACGCCCATTGATACAGTATGCCCGCCGGGAAGCCCCAGCGCATTGCCTATAGCCAGTACTATTGAACCTACCCTTATCTTTTCAGAGTCTCCAAGTTCTATTACGGGAAAGTCATCTCCCGGGATTTTCACAAGTGCCACATCGGTCTGGGGGTCTGTTCCGGCTATTTCCCCCTTGAATTTTCTTCCGTCATTGAGTACCACATCAACGGTTTCGGCTCCTTCAATAACATGGTTGTTTGTAAGTATATACCCATCATGGCTGATAATAAAGCCTGACCCTGCTCCCTTCACAGGTGTTATGCCATAGCCAAAATTGCCGCTGTAGATTGTGCTGTTTATGCTTACCACAGCCCTGCTTGCTTTTTCTGCTATCTCTACTGTGTTGTTGTTTAATTCTTCTATGTTGTTCATGATATGTTAATTATATTCAAGTTTAAATATTAGAAAGTATTATTAAAACGATCAGGTGAAGTTGAATTGACCTACTTGGAATTAAAGGAGATAGGTTCAGGAAAAGAGTTCCTGGATAAATATTCTGATATTATGCGCATGTGGACAGTACCTATTATGCTGGCTATAGAAAGGCACGGGGAAGCTGGTTTTAACCAGATTAAAAAGGATGTTAGGGGCATAAATTCCACAACACTCTCAACTACCCTGGGAATGCTGGAAAAGTATGGCCTGCTGGAGAGAGTTATAATACCGGCAAAACCTGTGCGTGTAAAATACTCATTGACAGATAAGGGAAAGGAATTGTATAAAATATCATTAAACCTTGCAACGCTTATAGACGATCTTTGATTGAATATTTTTAAAATTTTATTCTTTTAATATAGATAAATTAAAAAATAAATATTGTGTTTCTACAGGGAAATTCTTCCTGGAACCTTTGGAAATGTTGTAACATCCTCTATTTTTTCAACGCCACAGACGAACCTGGTGAACCTTTCTATGCCAATTCCAAATCCGGCTGTATATTTTATGCCCTGTTTTGCAAGCTCGATAAACCATTTAAACTGCTCCTCTGTCTGCCCTTTCTTCTGGATTCTATCCAGTATCTGTGACAATTCGTATTCCCTTTCACCACCGGAAGATGCCTCCTCAAACCCTTCAGGCCATATAAGGTCCATATCTCTCAATATTCCCGGCTTTTCAGGATATTCACGGTCGTAGAATTCCCTCTCTTTCAATGGGATATCTACAACCCATACAGGCGTGCTGCTCTCCTTTGATAATGGTGTTTCAAATCCTTTTCCATATTTCTTTTCCGCTTCCTCGAATGTTATCACAGGGAATGGCTTTGCATAATCTGGCAGTGTTCTGTGGAAGTATTCCAGCTCTTCCTTATGTTCTTTCTTCAACCTTGATATTGTATATATTATCATATCCTCTGCAAGTGACATCATCTCCTCTCTTGATTTCTCTAGGGCCTCAACATCAATCTGGGTAAATTCATAGAGGTGCCGCCCGGATTTTGATTTTTCCTCTGTTTCAAGCCTTACGTTTGGTGACATGATAAAAATTTTTTTAAGTTCCTGGACAGCTATCTGCTTATGGAATATCATGCTCTGGGTAATCCACATATCGCCGCCGTAAGCATGGATTTTCGGGTCATAAACCGGATGGTTCAGTGGGTCTGTCAATGGAGAAATAATAATCGGTGCAATTTCAATATATCCTGCTTCCCTCAGGAAATCTGTCACATATGACCGTATATAGCTCTGTACTTTTATTGCATGCTGCACACGCTTATCAGAAAGGTGTTGCATTGATCTTGTAATTTCTTCCTTTACATACTCTTCATTTTTGTTTATCGTTTCCATAACATATTAATTAAATCACAATTTATAAACATTTTACATGGTTTTCCGTGTTTAAAACAAATCTTTTATATACTGCTATATCATTTTGCCTTAATGTTAGAGAATATCGATAAAAAGGACATGAAAATAATTGAATATTTGAAGGAACACGGCAGGGATAAAATTTCTGATATTTCCAACGCACTTCAAATTCCCCGTGCTACTATTTTCGAGAGGATGGAACGCCTGAGGAAGGACGGCTTTATTAAAAAGTATACAGTTGACCTTAATTATGACAAACTCGGGTATTCTGTTATGTCATATATTATGATACAGTATAACCCCAAAGCATCCATAGACCAGAGGACACTGTGTTTAAATTTATCAAAAATGGACAATGTCATATCGGCCTCAATTGTAACCGGTGACTGGGATATAGTGCTGCTTACCGCACAGAAATCAATGAGGGATCTATCAAAATTTGTGCTTGAACAGCTAAGGACAATGGATGGGATAGAGAAAAGTGTAACCATTCCATTATTCGAAAGGGTATTATAAGAAAAATCTATTAAGGGTTAAAGCTGGGATAGCCTAGCCTGGTAAGACGCAGGTCTGGAAAACCTGTGCACGTAAGTGCCCGGGAGTTCAAATCTCCCTCCCAGCGCTTTTTGCATTTTCGCCATTTCCAAGCCTACCAACCGAGTTAATTAAATCATGCAATACTTTTTCAGGGTTTTTCATATAGTCAATAGACCATATACGGTACAGGTTCCATCCCCTGTCTGTAAGGATTTTCTTCCTTATGCGCTCACGCTCCGATGCGGTTTTCATACTATTGTATATTTTTCCATCCGTCTCTATGCCAAGTATGTAATGGTCCTGATCATCCGGGTCTATAATGGCCAGTGGTATATTGTTCCTTGAATAACCTACATTTTTAGCTACTTTGAATCCTTCCTGCTCCAATTTCAATGCAATATCGTTTATAATTGCATCATTATTCTTGAATTCTTCAAGATGCTCATTGTTTCCCTCATTTTTTGCATAAATCATGTACTGCTTCAAAAGGTCAGGGCCTTTGCCAGAATTTGCCGGAACCCTTATATCTTCAGGATCCATGGACGACACAACTATGAATTTTTTCCGTGCCCTTGTTATGGCCACGTTCAGCCGTTTTTCACCCCCAGTCGTATTGATGGGGCCAAAATTCATTGTTATTTTTCCATTTTCATCCCTTCCATAGCCGGTACTGAGTATAATGACATCCTTTTCATCTCCCTGCACATTTTCCAGATTTTTTATGAAAATTGTATCATTATTAAGAAGTTCAGCCAGAACCGGGTCGTGGCGCGAATAGGAATTTAATGTATCCTCCACGGCAACTCTCTGTGATTCGCTGAGTGTAACGACGCCGATGGAATCTGTATTTGAAAGTTCCTCTTTTATTACCCTTACAACCTCATTCGCCTCGGCTTTGTTTGTCTTGCTTTTGCCTCTGGTATACACTCCCTCAACCCGGACAAACTGTATTCCAGACTCCTTTGACTTTCTATAGGAAGAAGGAAATGTCTCAAGCAAATTATCATAGAAATACCTGTTGGAGAAAGCTATCAAACGGTCATCGACGCTTCTGTAATGCCATTTGAGCCATATTTTGGAGAGCCCTATGGCATCGAACTGGTCAAGTATATTATCAAGAACCACATAGTCATCTTCATACTTTGATGGATTAACATACTCAAAAAATGTGGTGGGTGGCAACTGCTGCGTATCCCCGGATATTATTGCCTGTTTTGCCCTTATGAGGGAACCAACAGCATCCGGCGGGGTGAGCTGGGATGCTTCGTCAAATATAAGCAAATCAAAGCTCGCATCATTTTCCAGATAAGCAGCAACATTATCCGGGCTCATCATAATGCATGGCTTCAATCCGGGCAGTATATCTTTTAATTCCGAAAATAAAACTTTTAACGGTTTTTGAAGCCTTTTTTTGGCATTTTCAGTTTTGATCACCATGGCTGACCCCGGATATCTGGAAAGTGCTTCTTTCCTCCGGGCTGATAACTCAACAACAAGGTTTGCACTGTTTATTTCTATTCTCTTCCGATCAAAATCTATAAACATGCCTATGAGCCTTTCGTGTGAAGATGCTCTGAAATTCTTTAATTCGGGATCATTTCTTACATAATAGGTGGCGAATTCATGGTTAAAAATGTACCTGAAGGAATGGAGAATAGAATTCATGTGCACCCTTGTATTTAAAAGTGGGGCAATATCAATTCCGGAAGTTTTTACCCCCTCGTATAGTTCCCTGAATTTAACATACCTGTCAATATCAAAGGAGGAAGCCGCATCAATTGCCTGCCGCATCTGTTCCATGGTGGCTGTGTTTAATCCACTGTAGGACGGGAATATATCCGAGAGGTAATTTATTCCATCTATGAGTGAGCTGTGAATTGATTTTATGTCCTCAATATATTCTGGGTCAACAGGATGGGATATAAGCTCTCTCAGGCCATCCTTCAATGCATTTTCCGGAAATATTGAAATTAATTTTCTGGCATACCTTATTTTTTCTGATACATTGGAAGCGCCAATATCTCTGGACGAAATTTCTTTTTCTACAACGGAGAGTTCATCCTGTTTTGCCTTTATTTTTAATGCAAATGTAATGTCTTCCAATATCTCTTCGTATTGTTTCCTGGACTTGTCCTCTGTATTTTCCATGATTTCATTCAGGAGTTTTTTGTATTCTCCTGAATGTCTTTTCCATCTTGATGAATAGGTTTCCTCCATGTCCTTCCTGATGGAATTCAGGTTCATGTCCAGAAATTGCTTTTTCCTTTTTTTCAGGAATATCCCCATCATGTAATCCAGTTCAGACCTGATTTTATCCCCGGAATCCAGCAAGGCAGCAGTTTCTTTAATGAAATCCGGGTTCGTATATGCTTCATCCAGGGTTATTCCAGCGTTAAGGACATTTACGAATCTGTATAGCATATTGATATCTTCCATTGACTGTATATCTACCCCAGTTGTGGTGAGTATAGCTGGAGCTATTTCTTCAATTCGATCCAGCGCGTTCTGAATTAACTCCAATCCTCTGTAGTAATGCTCGGGGTCTTCACGGTATCTGTCAAGCCTGAAATTCTCAGGTATCTTGCCATAATTTTCTATGATGTCAAGGTAATCGTTGAATTCGGAAATTTGGAACTCGAGGGAATCAAGTTCTTCACCTGTAAGGTCAAGAAGGCGCCTGTCTATTTTTATATCCAGATTTCCCTTATTTTTGAGCTCTATCTGGCATGCGTCATAGATGGACCGCCCGAGCTTTCCTCTTTTTTCATGTATTGCACGTACATAGGAATTCAGTGTTCCTGAATACCTGTCTGTTGGCACAAGGGTTCTCTGGGCATGTGTGTCATTTTCCACCGAACGGTGAAGTGATTTAATTATTTCGGATTTAGGGGTATTTCCATGAAAATTTAAAATGAAATCCCCCAGGCCAACCTCTTCCAGCCTCCTTTTTACCACTTCAATAGCTGCATTTTTCTCACTAACAAATAATACGCTTTTATTATTTTTCATTGAATCCGCTATGATATTCGCAATGGTCTGGCTCTTGCCTGTTCCAGGAGGGCCGTTAAGAATAAAACTCGAGCCGCTTCTGGCTGCATATATAGCCATAAGCTGGCTTGAATCGGCATCCATAACTGTATTGATATTATAATCTATTTCAGCCGGCATTTTATCGTTAAGTTTCTTAATTACCTCAAAGTCCCCGGCGAGTGCTCTTGTCAGGTCGTTCTTTTTTATTGCGTCGTGGTTTCCTTTAATATCATTATAAATGGTGTTATTTGTGAATGAGACTATGCCAAGATAGGAATTCCTCCCAACTGTCCATTTAGAATCCTTTACCGTGAGCCTGAAAGTTTTGATTGCTTCAGACAGGTTAAGGTTATCATCAAAGTTGAAATCAAACTTTATACCGAACTGTTCCAGTTTTTCCCTGAGAACCGGATTAAAAAATATATCGCCTTCCATGGATTCTATTGAATAGTTATTATACATTTTCCTGTTAAGCGTGACAGGGACAAAGAAAAGCTGTGTTTCCACCTCTTTACCATTTTCATCGCTCCATTTGAGGACACCGAATGATATATACAGTACATTTGAACCGTGTTCCTTTAATGACGCATTAGCCTGGTAAAACAAATTACCTAAAGATTTCGATATATCTTCATTCTTCGAAAATATGAGCTCGTCTTTCTTCCTGTTTTCCTCTGCGCCTGAGAGGTGTATTTTCATTTTTTTGTCCTTGTTAACAAGGTCATCAAAGAGGAATAACATTGATGGCGTAGTTATTTTAAGAAATGATTCTGGATTAAAATAAAGCAGCCTGTTGTTTTTTGATGTGTCTATAACATCTTTTTCCCATTTTTTAATACTCTCGTCTATATCTATATCCATTAAAGGTCTTATCTTAATAAAGAAAAGTATATATTAATTTTCGTGTGCTATTGTCAAATCAGTTTTTACTTAAAAAATAGAATATTTTTCCCAGAATATCACGGGGATTTTTATAAAAAAAGACTCACAAAATCAAAATATGTCAGCTTATCTGTTCAGATTTCAGTTTCTAATAGATATTATTAAATTGAACATTCCTCAGGCCTTTGTTATCTGTATAAATGATTCATATTCATATGCGGAGTTTATGTATCTATGGGACTATTGTTTTTAAAGGTGGCTTTAACTTATCTGAGAAACTATAATCCCGATTCAGGCTTCCGGATAATCTATATTGACCTTAGCCGTCTCAATTCCATAGTGGTGCCATACTATAGCTGCTATGAATCCAAGTAGCCACAGGCCTACATTTATGATTATAAACACTCTAATTGAGACATTGCTTGTAAGATACACAAGCAAGGGATATACAATCATAGGTGCAAGCCTTACGGTACCCATAAAAATTCCACGTATCCGTGTTGGCGAGAGTTCCGGCTCCAGGGTAGTTCTTGAAGCCCAGGCAAATTCACTCATCATCATATTAAAAAACAGAAGCGGGTAGAATATCAAAACGTTATTGAGAAGTGGAATAACGAGGAAAATAGCAACAGTTGATATAAACCCAAGCCCGTATGAATATAATGTATATTTTTTCCTTCCCCTTGTAATAAGCGGTGCAGCAATAAATCCTGCAACAGAGGCACCTAGAAGTGCAACGAATATAATCATGTCGTCCGTAAAAACTCCGGGAAATTCATACGGCCCTATTATATATGCCATAAGCCCGAACGTTGTATACTGTGAGATTGCCATAGCCATAAGCACGGAAAGGGTCAATGTGTAGGATGGTTTTTTAACAGTTTCCCCGGCAGAATCTATATAAAGGCTGGATCTGGTTTTTATTGAATTTTCGACTTTTCCATGGATATTTTCCCATTTGAACGATTCCGGCAAGGATAGCCGGGAAAATATCATTACAATAATCAGAAAAGATGCCGCTAAAAGCAGTACAACCCTATCTGCAAAGGAAGTTACCAGAACCAGGAAAAGCCCTGCAATTATGGCACTTCCAATATTGTCAAAATCAGATATTATTGTTAGCCATTTTGCTCTCTGGGATATTGGGGAATCCTCAGAAACGAGGGAAAGGGAAGGAATTTCTTCTCCACCAACCCCGAATTCAGCAAGCATAAGCCCTATAATAAGAGGGATAAATGTATAGCTTAAAGATATTATTACAATGCCGATGCCATACATAATCATGGTGATTAAAAAAATCTTCTTTCTTCCAATACGATCTGTGAGTATCCCCATTGTAAAGTTTCCGAAGGGCACAAACAATGGGCCTATGAGAAGAACAAGAACCTTATAACTATGTGGAAGAACACCTATGATGGAACCAGCCGCAGCCAGTGGCCCCAATGTAGCGACTATGCCCCAGAAAGTAAGTCCGGATGCGCTTGACATTAACATGAAGCGCTGCTTCGAACTTAGCGTATTATACACCTTTCATTTATAAACTGTTTATTCGTATCCATCTCCCTCCGCCGGTATTGTCCGGATCAGGTTGCACGGGTCGATCCTTATCCTCTCAGCATTTTAGCTCCCCGGTATAACTCTATTTTTAGAAAATATAAATATTTATCCATTGATACTAGGGTAATTATATTCCATTAACTAATTATTTTTTATACCATTTTATAGTATATAGGTTGTGTATGTAATTTTGTGTAAATATAAACCCCCTGTTATCAATGAATTTAATCATTAAATAACAGGGAAGGATACCTCTTTTGATCAGGGAGGTAATAAAATATGGAAAATACACATATAAACATATCGGCTCTTGATAATGTAGATATAGATAAAATACTGAAGCAAACAATAAAAGAGAAAATAGAGAAATTAATGGAAATAGAGTTAAATGCATATTTAGAGGAGAATCCAGGAGTAAAGAATGGAAAATATAAGAGAGACCTAAAAACAAAGTATGGTGAAATAAAACAATTAAATATCCCAAGGGACAGGGATAGCAATTTCCATACACAGGTAATAGAACCATATAACAGGTCTATAGGAATGGAAGATCTTATAGTATCAATGTATTCCAATGGCATATCTACAAGGAGAATAGCAGGTATACTTGAAGATATTTTAGGAAATAAATATTCTAAATCCACAGTATCAAGAATAACAGATTTAACCATGGAAGAGGTTTATAAGTTTATTAACAGGCCACTGGATAAAAGGTATATAGCAGTATTTTTAGATGGTTTATTCTTCTATTTAAGAAGGGGGAATGTAGATAAAGAACCCGTAATATTTGCATTAGGAATTAAAGAAACAGGAGAGTATGAGTTATTAGGATTCTATTTAACAGTTAAAGAATCACATAATGCATATAAGGATGTACTGGAAGACCTCTATAATAGAGGATTAAAGGAGCCATTGTTAATTGTAGCAGATGGAATAAAGAATTTAGATGAAGAAGTAATGGAAATATATCCCGGATCAGAGTTCCAGCTATGTACAATACACTATGCAAGAGGATTAAAATCCAATGTAAGGGAGAAAGATATTGAGGAAATAACTATAGACGCAAATAAGATGTTTAAATGTGATAATAAGGAAGAAGCTATAATAAGATTCAATGATTTTAAATACAAATGGGAGAATAAGTATAGTGCGCCCCACTTACATTTGGACACTTTGAATGATATAGTTAGATTAATGAAATCCTTTATTTTACTATATCTACATAGGCAAACACTATCATCATATTTTTGCAGTATATCCTTGTGATTTTTACTGGGTTGCCAGATATTTTAAGTTCCTAGAATGGTTAACCTGCATATTCTATATATGGCAATAATCATTAATATAGCAGACTCTTAGGATATTGTCATATCTTTATATATTCTCAATGATAACTGTCCTAAATTAAGTGGTGCAGATCACCTTTATAAATACACAGAATTCTGGACACAATCAAACAATTCTCAATTTCAGGTAATCATATACAAATATATGAAATTATGAAGCAATTCCGTTTTAAGGAAAATTCCATTATTACCCTTATTTATACATCGGGCTATAATTACCATGGGATACAGCATAAATATATTATAATATATTTAATAATCCCCAATGGAAAAATACGGGTTGGCAATTGTGGCAATCACTGAAAATGGCCTGGAAATTAGCAGGAAGATTTCAGAGAGTTTTCCGGCAGATATTTTTGCAAGCCAGAGATTCCAGCCTGAAAATAAAGTAAAGATATTTGTTTCATTGAAAGAAACAATAAAGGAGTTATTCACCGGTTATGAAACTATAATATTTATAATGGCACTGGGCGCGGTTGTCCGCCTTATAAGCCCATATATCAAAAATAAATTTGAGGATCCCTGTATAATTGTCATAGATGACGGGGGTAAATTTGTTATTCCGGTTATCGGGGGGCATCATGGTTCAAATGAACTTTCAAAGGGTATTGCAGGAATATTGAATGCTTCAGCGGTGATAACCACTGCTTCCGATGTAAATGGAGTTCCATCACTGGAAATGCTGGCGAAAAAATATTCAATGTCTATAAAAAATACTCAAAATCTCCCTGCGGTTTCCATGGATCTGATAGACGGCCTTCCAGTACAGGTAACAAATAATACAAATATTGTGATACCTGAATTGAATAATTCAGGCAGTGGTAAAAGGATAACAGTTTCCTATGAAATAGAGGATAATAAATATGGAATAATATTGATTCCAAAAGTGCTTGATGTTGGTATCGGCTTTTCCACAGATGCCACGTATACTGATATGAAAAACGCTATAGAATCAGTTTTCAGGAAGTACAGTCTCTATCTTGAAGCAATAAGGTCCATTTCAACCATTACAATTAAAGAAGGGAATACAGACCTTAAAGTGCTTGCTGGAGATTTAAATTGTATGCTCAATTATTATCCACCGGAAAAACTCAATGAAAATTCAGTAACCCGGTCTGCGGCAGTTTACAGGGCAACAGGCGCATACTCTGTTAGCAACGCATCTGCAAGGATATCCTCATCAGGCGGTAAAGAGCTTGTATCAAAGGAAATTATTAATAACACAACAATATCGGTGTTTTTGCATGGGCATTAAGGGATTGATGATAGCTGCACCTTCCAGTGGTACGGGCAAAACTACAGTGTCAATTGGAATCATGAAGGCATTAACCGATATGGGGCTGAAAGTACAGCCATTCAAGGTTGGCCCGGATTATATAGATACAGGATTCCATTACTTTGCTTCAGGAAATGAATCACATAACCTTGACAGTGTCATGGGAAGCAACAATACCGTGAAGGAAATATACTATCATAATTCAGAAGGAAAGGACATATCAATTATTGAAGGAGTCATGGGCCTATTTGATGGAAAGGCAGGCAATTCACTGAAAGGCAGTTCCTTCGAGATATCACGCATTCTGGGAATTCCCATTGTAATGGTAATAGATATTTCAGCTTCAGGAAGAAGTGCAGCCGCAGTGGTAAAAGGGTTCAGGGATTTTGATAAAAGAGCCCTCCTGAAAGGGGTTATCCTCAACAGGGCAGGTTCGGATTACCACTGTAGCATGGTAAAGGAGGCAATTGAAACAACAACCGGGATAAAAGTTCTGGGGTGCATAAAGAGAAATAATGAATTAAAACTCGGTTCCAGATATCTGGGGCTTGTAACCGCTGCTGAAAATCAAATAAACGATGCATATTTAAAAAATTTATCATCCCTTATAAGAAAAAGTATTGACCTGGAACAGATTGTAAAAATTTCATCTACGGCATCTAAACCATCAAAATATAAGCCAGTTATTTATAATCGCCGGGAGAAGGAAAAGTGCACAATAGGAATAGCATACAATAAGGCATTCACATTTTACTATCCAGAAAATATTGAACTGTTGAAAAAATTTGGTGCGAAAATCATATATTTTGATCCAGTAATTGACAGAAAACTACCACATATGGATGGAATTTACATCGGTGGCGGCTATCCTGAATTATATGCAGGTGAACTCTCTGGCAACAGTGCATTGCTTGCCGAAATTAAAGAAAAAATTGATGATGGCATGCCTGTATTTGCTGAATGCGGGGGTTATATGTACCTATCTGAATCCATAAATTATGGCGATGCTGAATATCCAATGGTCGGGGCAATACCTGCAAGAACACATATGGAGGGATTATCACTGGGATACCGGAAAATATATCCTGCAGCACCGGGAGAAATACTGAAAGAAGGTGAGAAAGCAATGGGGCACGAATTTCATTATTCACGTATAGTTTTCAATAAAAGCCATAGTGAAGCATATAAATTTGAGAATGGGAAATCAGAGGGCTACTCCTCTAAAAACATACTTTCAGGATATGCACATTTATATTTCCCTTCCAACCAGAACGTTCCGAAAAGATTTGTAAAGCAGTGCGTGGAATATAAAAATAAAACCGTGGAATAATATATTAAAAAAACATATGGAAGCATGGATAAAAATTTTATTTTGCCGGAAGAAAAGACACTGGTAAACCTTTCAAGCGATATATTCGGGCATTTTGGATTGCGTACAGAATCGGAGGGCATTGGCCTGAATTATAAAAATAAAAAACTCTGTTTCATATTGCTGGATGGCCTTGGGTGGAATATATACAGGCAAACAGGCATTGAGTTTAAAAATGAGATTAAAGGCACATCAGTTTTTCCTTCAACCACATCAAATGCATTGTCATCATTTTTTCTGAATAAATTTCCAGGGCAACACGGGATTATAGGATATCAGCTGTATATCAAACAGCTGGGCTCTATAGTGAATATACTGGGCTATACTTCATCCGCTGCATATATGCGGGATTCAATGGAAAAGGCATATCCAATGAGCAGCATATTTAATTTTGAGTCTAAGGTAACATCATTAAATCGTGCAGGCTATTCTACCGTTAATATTATTCCGGGGTTTATTAACAAAACATCATTCTCAAATATTTTATATGGAGACAATACAACCGACACATATGCAAATATGGTGCACAGCTTCTATGTCCTTGAAGAAAATTTAAAGCAGGGAAGGGATTTCATTTCCTATTATGCAGCTGATGTTGACCAGATAGCACACAAACTTGGTCCGAACAATCCATATACCATTGAAAACGCGAGGTATATACTTCAGCAGCTTTCTATGATCATGAAAAAATATCCTGAATATGATTATGTTATAACAGCTGACCATGGCCATGTTGAGGTTGGAAATACAATAAATCTCGGCAATGATTCCGGGCTCAGGGACATCTCGATACTCCCACCATATGGAGATTCACGTGCATTATTCCTGGAAAACAGGAAGGATATTAAAGACTATCTGGAAGAGCATTATACCAACCTGGAATTAGTGGAAAAGGGAAGCCAGAATTACTACCAGCTTCTTGGAAAAGTGGATGCAAATACACTGAGCAACCTTCCGGGGGTAATTGGGATTGCTAAAAACAATGACATATACCATTTTCCCCTCAATCAGAGAAAATATACGATGAAGGGTGCACATAGTGGCCTTTTAAGGGAAGAAATGGAGATTCCTGTACTCGTCGTATAAAGTCTTAATATTGAATTTATTTATCAAATTTTTTAATATTGAATACGGATTTGTATTGTTTCGTTTTAAAAAATGTTTATTTATAAATTTTATATATGCAAACATATGTCTGAAATTAAAATGTCTAAGAGATCAATAAATATCACCATTGCATTAATGGCTTTTTCCGGCCTGCTTATCATCTATGTAGAGACTATGATTGTCCCTGCAATTCCTGTATTTATAACATTTTTCCACTCTACCTACAGCAACGTTTCGTGGATACTTACTGCTTATATTATTACAGGTACCGTATCCGCTGCTATTTTCGGGAAGGTGGCTGATATAGTGGGAAAGAAAAAAGTTTTCCTGCTTCTAGGAATAATATATACAATTGCCATATCATTCGGCGGGTTTGCACATACGCTGGATGAGCTCATAGCTGTAAGGGCTGTTCAGGGGATCGGCTTTGGAATGATTCCAATAGCCTTTGCCATAATAAATGACGTTGTTCCAAGGGAAAAACTTGCACTTGCACAGGGAATAATGAGTGCAACTTTTGCAATAGGGTCAGGCATAGGGCTGGTTCTCGGGTCATACATAACAGAAACCCTTGGATGGCAGTGGGATTTCCATACAGCAATACCTGTAGCAATAATTCTCTTAATATTAACGTACATATTCATACGGGAAAACACTGTAACAGGCAAGCAGAAGATCGACTTTGCCGGTGTTTCAATGCTGGGTGCAGGGCTTGTGTTGCTTATATTCGGATTGTCCGAAGGTGAACATTATGGATGGTACTCACATCTTATAATTGGAATGTTTATCCTGGCATTCATCCTCTTCGCGGCATTTACATATTTTGAAAGCCATTACAAATATGCTTTTATAAACATGAAACTATTGAAGAAACGGAACATATTCCTTTCCAATATAGTAGGATTATTTGCAATGGCTGCCATGTATTTCCTTTTCTTTACCGTTCCTACGCTTCTGCAGGATCCGTCTCCTGTGGGATTCGGGAAGACCGTATTTTATTCCGGCTTGATAATGTTTCCTGCTACAGTTATGAATATGGTTTTTGCACCCGTTGCCGCCAGAATTATAAAGCACAGGGGCCCCCGGCTATCCATCATTATAGGCCTTTCAGTTGACATTGTAGGATTCTGGTTGCTGTACTTATACCGGGCAACTATACCGGAAATTCTGCTGGACACCATGTTCGTTGGCGCAGGGATTTCTTTAATGCTGGTAGGAATTATAAACGTACTTTTAACATCCACGCCAAGGGCAAATGCCGGAGAAGCTACAGGAATGAATACGGTATTCAGGGATATTGGAATGTCCATTGCTCCAGCTGTGGGAGGAGCACTTGAAACAATGTATACACTAAAGGTAACTGTTGGTGTACAGATAATAAATGGCATACCGACAAAAATCCAGCTACCTTTCCCTGATAGTACGGCGTATAATTATATATATCTAATCGGTGTAATATTCGTTATCCTCGGATTTATATTTACTGCTTTTATGAAGAAAACTAAAATAGAAAGTTAATTTTCGCCTATAAAGTTTTAAATATAGATATATCTTAAGCCTCTATGGTTGAAGTGGATCAATTAAAGAGAAATTCACTTGGAGGTTTCAGATTAGTGTGGCAGGCGATGGGTACTCTCTCTGTTGCAGCAGATGCTGCATATTTATTAACTGGAGTAGTAGAATATGCACTGGGGGCCACTCCACTTGCACTGTTGCTTGGCGTTTTTGCATACCTCTTTATTATGAATACCGGTTATCAATTTTCCAAGCATGTGAATTCAGCCGGGTCGTACTATACATTTGCCGGGAAAGGCCTGGGAGGGATAGCCGGAACATTTCAGGCGTGGAATATGGCTTTTTACGGGTTAATTGGATATGGCAGCTTCGGATTTCTGGGGCTTGCAGCTTTTATAACCCTGCTCGACCCTGCTTATAAAGGCATTGTTTTCTGGCTTCCTGTTGCCTTTTTTGCTGCCCTTATATCATTTATTTTCACCCATCGGGGCATGAAGGTATCCACGGATTACCAGATAGCAGGAGGCGTGATAGAAGTTGCAGTTCTTCTTATTGGCTCTGCTCTTATAATAATTCATGCAGGAAACCTGAATACTCTGGCTGTCTTTACAACAAAGTATGTTTCAGGTGCATCTCAGCTTCTTTTTGCCATGATTTACTCCATGATTCTTTATTTCGGCACCACTGTTTCTATAACTGCAATGGGAGAAGAGGCAGTATCGCCACAGAAGACAATTAAAAAGGCCCTTATAGGAACAGTAATACTCTCAGGAATAACACTTATCATTGTATCATATGCATTTACAATCGGATGGGGACCATCTGCTATGGCATCATTTGCAACCAGCCCTGACCCCGGTATCATTCTCTTCAGGAAACTCAACCCTGTAATATACATCCTGCTGATTCTGGTTACTGTGAACAGTTTTATGGGATATAATATATCTGTAAGCAATGCGGATTCCAGAATTTTTTACAGTTTTGCAAGGGATGGAATTCTCTTTCTCCCTGAAAGTATAGGGAGGATTCATAAAAAATACAAAACTCCATCAAATGCCGCACTTGCAATATTTGCATTTTCTCTTGTAATTGCAATAATCTTTGGTGTATTATTCGGGCCTGTGAAGGGTGGACTTATGATGCTGCTTATCAATGCCTATGCAGCTTATGTGGAGCATATTATAGCTTCAATATCACTGCCTGTAATGATGAGGCGCATACACAAATTTAAGGTGATTGAGCATTTAATTATTCCTGTTATTGGTATTGTAATTCTCGTTATAATAATGGCAGGCACAGTAATATCGCCAGGTAAATACCCGGAGAATCTTGCCGTTTATATTGGAATTTCATGGATTCCCATTGCCGGGATTTTAACCTTTATTGAGTACAAAATACATCCAGATAAGGTAAGAAATGCAGCTAAAATGTCCATAGAGGAGGAGGCACTGGAACCAAAATAATTGTGACATTATTGCTATGAGGCTAAATACAGGAAATTAATATTAACATCATGTATTAATTTTTTAGATTGTGAATTTCTTATTTTTCTAAAATATATAATGTTATTAATGTTGATAATTCAGGTTTTTGTTCCCCTTGCAATGTATGTATTTCCAGATTTATTGTAGCTTATTGCAAATATTACAATGACAATCGCAGAGAATACGCCAAATATAGCTATGAGAGACCATGTTGCCAGCCCGTTATAATGGAATGTATACATTATATATGTTCCCATGGATGGCCCGAATGCCCGCCCTATGGAATTTACCATTGAGTTAAATCCCATATACCTTCCTGTTTTTCCAGGAGGAGACATTTTTGATATAACAGTATTAATTGTAGGTGTAGTCAGGTTTTCTCCCATTGTTATAATAACCATATCAAACATTAACCCGTATAAATTGGTTGAAAATGCTATTATAAAATAACCTAGGGCATAAAAAAGTGCCCCGGCTATGAAGGTAATGAGATCCCCGAAACGGGCAAATAGCTGAATTAAGGGATACTGGCCGATAACCACAACCAATCCGTTAATCGCGTAAATATAGCCAAGGTCTGCAACGTTAATTTTTATTGCAATCTCGCTGTACAATGGAAGTGAGACCGAAAACTGTGAGGAAAGCAGTATTATGAAGAAAGTTGCAATACTGAAAATAAACAGGTATTTATCATACACAAGAAACGGGTTTCTCGTTCCTTTTCCTGTTTTAAGCACATTCTGTTTCTTTACAAAAAGAATTATTATAGTCTGCAGGATGCTTGCCACAACTAAAGCATAAAATATGTAAATAATGCCTGTAGAATAAATAAAAGAACCCATCAACGGCCCGACAGCCCATCCCACATTGGACAGTATCCTGTATATTGAATAACCGCCTTCCCTGCTTTCCGGGTTAGTTACATCTGCAATAAGGGCACTGGCCGAAGGGTAAACAAGAGACCCTGAAAATGATGAGAATATAAATAATATAATGGTTAAAGTATAGATGTGGAACAGAAATGTTAGGGCAATGGAAAGGTAAATAAAAATACCGGAAATGCTTCCAAGCATAAGTGTAAATTTTCTGCCCTTCAGATCTGCCAGATACCCTCCCAGGATACTGAATACCATTGACATCAGTGAAAGAAGTGTAAATATGATTCCCACAATGTAAACAGCTAGATGGATATACAGGCTCAGGAAGATGGCCATAAAAGGCCATGAAGCACCCATGCCCAGGGATCGCATCATAGAAGAAAGGCTTACTATGACTACCTGCCTGTTGCGTATATCTGATGAAAATGAAACCATTCCGTGACATTACTAAATATTATAATAATATTATTCCAGGCACGTTAAGGTAATCATGGACTATAGTATAATATGCGGTGAACTACCTCATGGCAAATCATAGAGGCTTCCTGGTATAAGGTTAAACAGAATGTGGAAAACAAGTCCAGCAGCTATAAGGCTTTATCAGGAAATAAAAGGCAGGGTGTAAGGTTAGATTATAAATTATTTCATTAAATGATAGAACTTTTCAAACAATAACCTCACAACATTGTCCATAATAAAACGTTTCGCCTCAACATTTCACCGAGGCCGGAGTTTATATTATGAATAATACTATTGCCAACATATGTCTGGCAGTTACAGGGAAAATATTATATTATGTTTTTCCATACTTTCAAATGCGCGATACTGATAGCCTGCATTCAGGTTCTATATCCAATGATAAAAAATTAAAGAAAGTGCTTACTTCATGGGATTTATATTTCTTAAGCCTTGGCGCTATAATTGGATCAGGATGGCTCTTTGCCGAATCAGCAGCTGCTGGCACAGCTGGCCCTGCTGCTATACTGTCCTGGATAATAGGGGGTGCTATAGTCCTGGTTCTGGTACTTGTATATGCCGAAATAGGTGCAATGATACCCAGAAGTGGATTTATAACAAGATACGGGCATTATTCCCATGGAGGCATTGCAGGGCTTTTTTTTGGATGGGGATATTTTGCGGCAAGGGTTGCAGCACCCGCCCTGGAAGCTGAAGCCGCTATAACATATGCCGGATCATATATAACAAAACCAGCACTCATATACTACGCAAAAAATCCACTTGACCCCTCGTCAAGTGTTACCCTATTATCAGGCTACGGCATTCTTATTGCAGCTGCACTGATAGCGGGTTTTTATTTTCTGAACTATTTTGGCGTAAAGTTAATGGGGAAGACAAACCAGGGCATCACCTGGTGGAAACTCATCATTCCATCAATTACCATAATACTGATGGTTTTCCTGTTATTCCATGCAGGGAACTTTAACAATCCTGCATTAGGTGGATTTCTTCCACATAACAATATTTCATTAGTGTTTGAAGCCATATCAACTGATGGGATAGTCTTTTCATATTTAGGATTCAGGCATACATTGAATTTTGCAGGGGAGGCAAAAAATCCACAGAGGGACATACCGAGGGCATTAATTTATGCTATGCTGACATCTATAGTAGTTTATGTGCTGCTACAGTTTGCCTTCATTTCCGCCATCAACCCATCACTGTTAACTGCATCAGGTGGGTGGCTGGGGCTTTCGTCAGCTTCTGCCGGAACATACGCAAAAAGCATTGATAGCGCTCCTTTTGCATTCCTGGCAAAATCCTCCAGCCTAGCCATTCTGGCTGTGTTAACATACCTTCTCTATGCAGATGCATATATATCACCTGCCGGAACACTTAATATTGCAGCAGGGACCGCTACCCGATCTCTGTATGGCCTGGCAGAAATTGGATATTTTCCCCGTACGTTTGGAAAGGTAAGCAAAAGGACAGGGGTTCCAGTATTTTCATTATTAATAAGCCTTGTTCTGGGTTTAATTTTCCTGGTGCCATTGCCAAGCTGGTATGTGGTTGTTGGCCTTGTTTCCGGTGTGGCAGGCTTTACTTATATACTGGGTGGTTCAACATTAATGGTACTGAGGCGAGAGGCATCTGATCTGAAGAGGCCATTTAAACTGCCATACGCACGTATCCTCTCACCTGTTGCTTTTATAGGTGCTTCCCTGATAGTCTACTGGACCGGGTGGCCAACCGTTGCGTATATCGCTATAATATTATTTGCCGGCTTCGCTGTTTATCTGGTATTCCTTGCATTTCATCATGTTGACAATATATTCACAAAGGAAAATATACAAGGCGGATACTGGGTGCCACTTTTAATAATTGCATTAACTATTCTCTCATACCTTGGTGAATCCAACTTTGGAGGAATAAATCTGTTTCCATTTCCATATGATTTCCTTGTAGTAATGGTGGTATCCCTGATATTTTACTTCCTTTCTGTAAAATCAGGATTCAGGACATCTGAAATTACCGATATGATCGAATCTGGAGAACAGTATATTGATGAATACGCTGAATAGAAATGTAATTTTCAGAAAGCCTTAAATTAATAATAAAATACGGGATTCATGGAAAGAATTTCTGAAGGCAGAACCCTGAAAAAGGGGGCGGCTGGATTTTACTCGTTGCTCGGGCAATCCATCGCTATGATTTCTCCGCTCGGTGCAGTGGCAGCCACAATGACAGGTGCAGCCGAATTCGCGAAGGGTTCATTGCCACTTGCTTATATAATTTCTATTTTTGGTGTTTTAATATGGATTAATACACCCTACCAGTTCTCAAAAAAGATAAACGGCGCAGGCGGGTTTTATACATTTAACTCCCAGGGTGCAAGCCCAACTTATGGTTTAATAATAGGTTATATGATGTGGTTCAGTTATTTTATGGTCATAACAAACGCCATACTATTTACATCCGGGGTGTTTATACCCGGAACCATATCCTACTTCCTGCATTTTAACATAGGGTCATATACCTGGATTCCAATTATGACAGCATTTATAGTAATATTGACTGTAATTGCCTATCTTGGAATAAAGCCATCACTGGCATATAGCTTTACAGCATCCGTTATAGAAATAGCCCTGCTTGTTATTACATCGGTGGTTATAATTGTAGCACTGGGTTCAAAAAACACATATGTACCATTTACCGCGGGGCCTGCAGATGGCTTTGCCGCAGTAGCAGTGGGAATGGTGCTTGCAATATTTTCCATGTCAGGCTCATCTGCAGTCGTAACACTGGGCGAAGAGGCACAGCAGCCAAGGAAAAATATCAAAAAGGCATTGCTGATCAGTTTCATTATTACCGGGGTTGTATTTGTTCTTACTTCATATGCGCTTACCGTTGGATGGGGTGTATCGAAGATGTCCACCTTCTTTACATCCAGCGTACCCGGGCTCATCGTGTCAGATAAATATCTGGGGCTGCCATTTACCATAGTGCTCTTCGTATTTATCATAAATAGTTTATTTGCCGGTTCCCTTGCACCATTAAACACAAGTTCAAGGATGATATTTTCCATGAGCCGGGACGGCCTTGGCCCTTCCATGTTTTCTAAAGTGCATCCTGTACACAAAACTCCATATATAGCAATAATAACAATGGCCGGGGTAGCCTATGTAGTGTCTCTGGCAGCGGGATTGCTTATTGGCCCGGAAGACGGTTTCCTTTATCTTGTTACCGCATCATCTGCAGCACTTTTCGTAGGCCATATACTGAGCAATTTCGGCCTTGGCGTGACCTATAAAAAATTAAAGGAATTTAAAATACTAACACATGCTGTGATTCCGGCTATTGCAACGGTAATACTTGCAATTGCAATGTTTTACAGCTTCGTGCCTCCGGCATACCCTGTTGACTATTCCATAATAACTGCGGTGGTATTCATAATTATTTCAGCAATAGCCATAGTCATCTACGCAATTAAACATCCGGAAGCAATAAAGAGAGCAGGGTCTACAGATATGGAAGTACAGAATGATATATACAGGGAAAAATAAACTCATATAATATTTACTTTTTATTATTTAACTCACTGAACAGGTCCTTAGAAAATATTTTATCAGCAATACCGCCACCAACTGAATTCAAATCGGACATTATTGATTTTCCTATGCGGGGCAGGTACAGTTCACCCTTTACAAGATACATATTTATCGTGGACAGTTCGATCATAAGTGAATCCACCAGTTTGTGCCTCCCGGGATTTGGAATAATAGTATTCCTGTACAGTGACATATAGAATTTCATGGCAATAATGTTAAAAAGTACATATCCATCCAGTTCCATTTTACCTGATATCATCTTTCTGTCTGAATCCAGGCGGTATTTAGAACTTGATATGGATGAATACATGAATCTTTTAATATTAATTGCCTGGTACACCAATCCCTGGTCTATATCCATATTGGACAGTGCAACCATAATAGAGCTGTTGCCGGATACTTTGATGGACTCACTTTCCCCGTGATATGCATCATCCATGATAAAATAATGAAGGTTGCCCATGCTGATTCTGTAATAATAAATTGACCTGTTCAAAAGCGAATTAAAAGACCTTCTTAGCATTGTTTTCCCTGACGGGTCTACCTTATCCAGAAATTTTTTTGTTTCATCCGGCGAAAGTTCCACAATAAAAAATTTATTTTCCCGTATTAAAAGGTTAATGTCCTTTTTAGTAGAATGTAAGGAGTCCAGTATAAGAACCCCGTCATATTTTGCGGCTTCTTCAGTCCTTGAAATAAATCTGGAAAGCATATACTCGGACCCAGTAAAATATTCCACATTCAGTATCCGCATCTGGGCAGGCTCAAAAACTATGTCCAGTGTGATGTTATCACGTGCATATCTGCTTTTTCCATTAAATGCGTATACAGGTATTACTATTTCAACGTGCATTATTAATGAACTATCGTCATATTCCTCAAGATTCTCAAATGCAAGTTTGTTATATGCCAGATACCTTAGCATTGAGGTAATATTTTTTGGTTCAAGTTTCAATTTTGGCCAGTAATGGTAGAGTATGGTTTTTCTGTAGTATCCCTTTACATATTCAAGTGGAATGCGCCCTACTATTGTTATCAAGGCAGATGTAATAATTTCTTTCCAGTATTTATCGTAATTTTCCGATATTTTTTTAATTAAGTTATAGTTCATTGAAACCAGAAATGCCACATCACCGTACTGGTATGACCTGTCGGGGAGGTTCACCTTTCTTATGATCTCATTATTTCCATTTACTTTACCGATATACTTGCTTATTTTTATCTCTTTTTTATTTTCCCTGTCCCAGAGGTTAACTGTACTGTAAGCGTAATTCTGGCCCTTGATTTTTTTAATTTCCAGATGCTCTGTGGCCATAAACTAATATATAGAATACACTAATAAATATTATTGAAAAAAACAATAGAAATATTGCCGGGGAACATAGTTAACTAAGAGGAAATCAATTAGATAATGGTAAGTATAGCATTAAAAATGATACTGGTGGGAGTTCCGGAATAATTGCATAGAGCTAACAACATTTATGTGTTCTGTTTGACCGGTCAGGTAATAAATAATATGGGGGTTCTCAAAATCCTTTATTTTACAAATCATTCTACCAGAAAGAAAGCCACTGAGTTTAAGATGTGGATGGATTTCTGGAAATAAAGAAATAAATGGAAATAATTTATATATTAAATTGATATAATAAAATTAATAGAAGAAAGTATGATAGAAGAAAAGAGAAACAAAATTAAAAATTCCTTAAGAATAACAAGAGAAAGAAGAAAAACACAGGATGTAATAATACTTAAACTAAAAATAGACAATGATAAATTAAATAATAATACTATAAAGGCATTAAACACAATCTTTTTAGAAGCTAAATGGCTATATAATTATGTTATAAACAAAGAATTCAACAATGATATTTTTAATATAGACCCTAAAATAAAGAATGTAAATGTATATGTAAAAGACCATTATGAAACAAGGAAATTAAATTATTTATCATCACAGATGAAGGAGGAAATTATTAACAGGGCAATGGACAATATAAGAGGCCTCCATAAATTAAAAGAGAATGGCTTTAAAGTTGGAAAATTGAAATATATTGTCCCGTAAATATTTCCTATATATACCCTCTAAAAATATAATAAAAGAATATAAGCCCAGAATGAAGTTAAATGAGAAAAAAATAAAATATATAATAAGGGAGAAAAATAAGAGAAGATCATCTACAGAAATAGCTAAGGAAATGAAAATAACAACAAGGTATGTAAATTACATATACAAAAAATACAGGGATAATGGAGAATATACAATAGGTAAAAGGAAACATAGGGAATTAAACAGCAAGGATATAGAAATAGTTAAAAAAATAAGATATGAATACCCTATGTCAGGACCTGAAAGAATAAGGAAATACCTTAAAAGAAAGGGGATAATAATAGCTAAAAACAATATATACAGAATACTGTTATTATTAAATATGGTTGATAACAGCAATAATAAGAAGAAACAGAGAAAATATATAAAATATGAGAGGAAACATAGCAACTCACTATGGCATATGGACTGGACTAAATACAGTGACAGTGAGAAGTTAATAATAATAGAAGATGATGCTTCAAGGTTCATAGTAGGAATGGGAATATACGGTGAGGAAACAATAGATAATACAATAGAAGCACTGGAAATAGCAATAAACACTTACGGTAAGCCTGAAGAGATATTAACAGACCATGGAACACAGTTCTTTTCAAATGGTAAGAATGGAATACCTGGAGATCACAATAAGTTCCAGGAATACTTAGATAACAGTAATATAAAACACATACTTGGAAGGGTAAAACACCCTGAAACAAATGGAAAACTGGAGAGATTAAACTATACCATAAAACGTTTAAGGCCATATTTCAGTACCTGGGAAGAGGTAGTATACCATTACAACTATGAAAGGATGCATGACTCACTGTCAGATGGTGATAATATAGTTACACCAGCAATGGCATATAAAAATAAAATGGTGGTAAAATGAAAAAATATAAATTCATACAGTATATAAAGGAAATAATAATGGGACAGTACAGTTGGAAAATTGAAATTTAAATCATTTATAACATCAATACCATTGAATCAATATACTATAACATATAAAATAATAAACAATAATTATATTAAAATACAGAATATAAAGCAGTTGTTAAAAGTAAATGGCCTGGATAACTTAGAATGCTATTATGAACCGGCAAGTGCATTGTTAATCAATAATAACAATAATTATTATATCAACATAACAGCGTATAAAAATAAATACATTTTAGAAAAACCTGTCAATAATCAAAAAATAATATCATTTGACTTAGGAATAAAGAACCAGTTGACATGCTCTAATGGATCAATATTAAACTATAATATACCAAAATCCAAAAAAGAAATAAGATTGCAGAGGTCATTGTCAAGGAAAGCCAGATATGCAGAAGGAACTAAAAAACTAAGTAGAGGGCAATCCAGGAATTATTATAAAAACAAAAATAAATTAAACAAAGAACAGAATAAGACAATGAACAGAAGAAAAGACACTATTAACAAAATAACCCATTATCTAACATCCAATTATGATATAGTAATAACACAGAATGACAATATAAGAGGATGGAAGCATCTCTTTGGCAGGAAAATAGAATCTACAGGTATAGGTGGAATAATCGATGCACTTAAACATAAGGCATCAACACTTATATTACTGGATAAATTTATTCCTACCACAAAGGAATGTTCTAATTGCCATAATAAATATGATATAAAATTAGATGAAAGGATATATCAATGCCATAACTGTGGTTTTATAATAGATAGGGATTATAATTCTGCATTAAATGATATGTATTATGGAATTAAAAAATTAAATGAATTATTAAAAATTAAAAATAAAAAATTAAATAATTATTTTAAGAAATATAATATAAATTTAAATGTACCTATGGAGCGTAGGGAATTAACGCCTGTGGAGATTATTGCCTCTGGCTTTGAAGGGCTTAATATAAGCCCATATGTGAAGTTAAGCATGGTCAGTGAAGCAGGAAGCCTCTATGCTTTAGCATGAGGTAGCTCACTTCCCACAGGTACACCTTATCACGCATTTCTACCTTGTGTTCTTATAATTTATGCTAGTTTAATAGGCAAATTAAGCTACAGGAAGAATTGATATGCAGATTCATGAAGTGATTAATTAACCTGTATATAACTAACTGAAGTTAAAGAGCCCGTAGCCTGATTGCCTGAAACATATCATATTGAATATTATCCGGTAATGGGCTATTTTTTTATAGAATCGTATAATGCAATAAGATGAAATCATTCGATGTGGTAACAATAGGGGCAGGTGGAGCATCTTACCCTGCAGCTTTCAGGCTCAAAAAGGCGGGATTCTCTGTCATTATGATAGATGATAAGGGAATAATGTCTGGAAATTGCCTAGCTGAAGGATGTGTGCCTTCAAAAGCAATCATAGAAACAGTCCACACTTATAAGCGTATAAGCGATTTTGGCGACTTCAGGATAAATTACAGGGATATTTTAAAAAGAAAGGACAAAGTTCAAATTTTAAGAAACGGGCTCCACAGAAAAGAACTGGAGGAAGCAGGAATAGAAATCTTAAAGGGTGTTGCAAAAATTATAGATTCCAGCACAGTAGAGGTAAAAACTGAGGCTGGCAATATAAAACTCAATTATAAGCACTTAATCATTGGAAGTGGGGCATACACATATATGCCGCAAATAAAAGGGATTGAATACGCAATAACAAGTGCAGACCTTTTCAGGATTGACCCTAAAATCAAGGACCTTCCAGAGTCTATAGCTATTATAGGCGGAGGCTACATAGGTGTAGAAACAGCTTCATACATGTCTATCATGGGTTCCCGGGTAGAGCTTATTGAACGTTCTGATAGAATCCTGATGGACATGGATCCGGAGATAGTTGGAAAATTAGAGCCATTATTGCCTGATATGAGGGTACATTTTAACAACAGTGTAATTTCAATAGAACCAGATGGGGATGGCTACAAAACTACTATAATTGATAATAACGGAAAAAGTGACAGTGTTATTACTGCCTGTGTAATGATGGCAACTGGCCGTGAACCACTTATTCCGGAAGGAACTGAAGAAGCGGGCATTAAATTTAACAGAAAGGGAATTATAGTAAACTCATCAATGCAGACGAATATACCGAATATATATGCAACAGGCTATGTGAATGGCATTGCACCATTATTTCATGCCGCAAAAAGGCAGTCACTGATAGCCGCAAACTGCATCATGTCAGGAGATATGCCTGTTGATCGCTTCCAGGACAATTGTGTACCATTTACCGTATACACTATTCCAAATATGTCTTTTACCGGAATTACACCGGAGAAGGCAAAAGAACTGGGCATAAAATACATAAAGTCAAAATATAAAATGGCGGATGATTCCCTTGCAGAGATATACAATGAGCCAGGAGGGGAGCTAGATTTAATTTTTGATGAAGATATGAAAATAATAGGTGGGTATGTTATCGGAAATGATGCGGGGAATATAATCAATGAAATATCGATGGGACTTTCAAAGGGATTAACAGCCAGGGATTTCGCAGAACTGCCACACCAGCACCCTATGACCTTCGAAGGGCTGGACAGCGCCGCAAGAAAATTGTTTTAAGAGGATAGAATGGTATTTAATTACCATTCCAATATAAATTTAATATATATTGTTTAGTCCCATTTCATATGAATTACCATGCAAGGGCAGGTTTAATCTATAATGCTAGGGCATTGTATGCCCTTAACTGGATGGACATTGCCCCGGCACTTAAATACATAAAATCCAGCTTCGATATTGACTTAATTGCACTGGGTGCCCTGGTTACCTCATTCTATCTTGGCATAGCTATATTTCAGGTAGTGGGTGGGTTACTTGCATCCTATATAGGTGATAAAAAAACATCGTTAACAGGATTGCTGCTCATGGGGATATTCGCAATTATCTCCGGTCTCTCTACCAACTTCACCGAATTAATTATTTCAAGATTTTTTTCCGGATTATCCGGAGCTTTTTTCTTTTCATCGACCTTAAGCCTTCTACTCTCTGTTATACCGGAAAACAAATCTGCATTCCATATTGGTGTTTACAATGGGGCATTTGCTGCAGGCGGTGGTATCGGAATATTTGGATGGGCTATACTTGACCAGTACATAGGCTATAAAATTCCGTTCATAATAGCAGGGATAATAACACTGGCTACATTTATTCTGGTTGAAATTTCCTTCAGAGATGTAAGGAAAATAAAGACAGATAGGGCAGCACTGAAAAAAGGGTTGAAGCATGTGCTCACATCTAAAGTTATAATATTTATAGCATTAATCGGGATCGGTGCCAGAATATCAGAAACAATAATAGGGCAGTTTTTTGTATATTACAAATCTCTCTACCAGAAAGAAAGTCACTGAGTTTACGGTGTGGATGAATTTCTGTAATTGTTAAATATTCAATAATTAATTAATATTTAAACAATTTTCAAATCTAATGAATGGCATAATTTTTAAAATAACAATAAATTAACTATTTTTAAGATAATTATACTATATGCATATATAATAGCAAGGTTTATTCAATAATATCATATACATATGAGAAAAAGAGCCATGATGTCTGAAGAACGGAGAAATAAAATTAAAAATTCGTTAAAACTAACAAAGGAAAAAAGAAAAACACAGGATGTAATAATACTTAAACTAAAAATAGACAATGATAAATTAAATAATAATACTATAAAGGCATTAAACACAATGTTTTTAGAGACAAAATGGCTATATAATTATATTTTAGATAAGGAATTCAACAATGATATTTTTAAATTTGATTATAAAACAAATTATGCAAATGTATATGTAAAAGACCATTATGAAAGGAGAAAAATAAATTATTTATCAGCACAGATGAAACAGGATTTATTAAAAAGAACTGAAAATAATATAAGCGGGCTACACGAATTAAAAGAGAATGGCTTTAAAACAGGCAAATTAAAATTTAAAAAAGAAATAAATTCTATACCTCTAAGACAATTCGGCAAAGGTAAAACATATAATATAATAAATAATTTTAATTATATTAAAATTCAGAGAATAGAACAACCATTAAAAGTAAACGGTTTTTATGAAACTTTTACTGATAATGAAAACATAAAGCATAAAGAATTAAAATATGATTTTAATAATTTAGATTTTGGAAATGCTATGCTAATACATAAGAACAATAATTATTATATCAATATAACAGCATATACAAAAAAGGAAGAAAGAAATAATAATAGAATAATAGGCATAGATTCAGGGATTAAAACTCAACTGACATTATCAAATGGACTAAAATTGGAATATAATATACCAAAATCTAAAAGGGAAATAAGATTGCAGAGAGAGTTATCAAGAAAAGCTAAATATGCAGAAGGATCTAAGAAAAAACTAAGTGGAGAGCAATCTAAGAATTATAATAAAAATAAAAACAGATTAAACAGGGAACAGCAAAAGAGAAACAATAAGAAAAGAGATGTAAAAAATAAAATAGTCCATTATATAACATCTAACTACAATATAATAATAACGCAGAATGACAATATATCCGGATGGCAAAAACTATTTGGCAAAAAAATAGAAAATACAGGTATAGGAAGCATTATTGAAGCACTTAAAAGTAAGGCTTCAAATCTTATACCTGTAGGCCGTTTCATTCCTACAACAAAGGAGTGCAATAATTGCCATAATAAATATGATATAAAATTAAATGAAAGAATTTATAAATGCAGTAACTGTGGCTATATCATTGACAGAGATTATAATTCTTCATTGAATATGATTTATTATGGAATGAAAACAAAAAAGTTTAAAAATACAGTACCTGAGGATAGCAGGGAATTTACGCCCGGGGAAACATTAACCGATACCTTCGAAGGACTTAATACTCCATATGTGAAGGCAAGTTATGTCGATGAACCAGGAAGCTTCAATGCTTTAGCATGAAGTAGTTCACCTTGAAACAATACGGTTCAGTCCATCATCAGCAGGCCTGGTGTCATCAATATATTTGCTCGTAGGGTTTTTAGGCGGCATACTTGGAGGATACCATTTTTCCAGGACACGACATAAAATAGCAATGTTTGTCATAATTAATTTAATGCTGTCTTTTCTTCTTATATCACTGGGGTTCGTCCACAATTACATAATTATTGTATTCATTACTATTGCCCTGGGAATGCTTACAATATATGGTTTCTCTGTCATGTATACTTTTATCAGGTATATTTCAAGGAGAGACTTAGTATCCTTATCTTTATCCTTTAACAACTCCATACAGCTAGCAATTGCTGCCATAGCCCCCATTATTTTCACAGGTATTGCATATAGCTACAGTTACCGCGTATCCTGGATCGTTACAGGCATTATTCCACTTGTTACCCTTCCGTTGATTCTGCTTATCAAAAATGACCTTAAGAACTCTATCTCGGCATTTAATTGACTTTGCTATTGCCATAATTCTTTTTCAAACCTATACAAATCAAACACTTTTGCTCATATTTACTATTTCTTTCCACGAAGAATCGTAATAATTTTCCCCCGTTTCCTCATACCCCAGCGAATTATAATAATCTTTAAGGCTTTTAACCGCTTCAATATCTATTCTTTTAATGTGCAGAGCTCTGGCAACATTGTTTTCTATGACTTTTAGCAAATCATATCCTGAACCAGAACTCCCGGCACTGGCAAAATTCCTTGCAAGCATTTCTACCACTATTCTCTTTGGATGATATATATTTGGCACCAGCCGGAACATAACGACTCCACTGAGTTTGCCATCGGGGGATTCATGGACTATGACAATGTTATTGTCCTCCTTGCTCCAGTCATAAAAATAAGATATTTTGTAATCACGCATTTTTCGATCTTCAGAGATAAATTCTTTCCCTGTATCGGATGCCTTTATTAATCTGAAACCATGTGGCAACTGCACAGTTATTGAATGGCCTATAACTACTTCTGGCATTGTTCCACCCTATAATTAATTATGAAATCACTATTTATAAGCCTTTTGTATCAGTTATATTCAACTTAAATTGTAAATATCTGGCATCAAATTAAGGTAGTTATGTTTAAAAATTAAGAAAGCGATGAAAATTTCGAATTATTCTATTTTTTTGTAAAAACTTATAATAATTGATTTGTATTGTAAAGGTATGGCAGGAGAATACATATTATCTATAGATGCAGGAACTACAAATTGCAAAGCCGTTATTTTTGATAGAAGTGGTGAAATAACTGGCAAATCATCCATACGCATGGTATCATATTATCCCAGGGAAGGTTGGGTAGAACAGAATCCATATTTTATTATTTCTGCAGTGAAAAAAGTTATCTCACAGGCAATAAAAATAGCTGGCATTGATCCTGGAGATATTGAATCGGCAGGAATTACAAACCAGAGGGAAACTACTGTTATCTGGAACAGGAAAACTGGTGTTCCGATTTACAATGCAATTGTATGGCAGGACAGGCGTACTGAAAATGTTATGAGAAAAATGGAAAATTATATAACCGTTATAGAGGAAAAAACAGGCCTCAGGCCAGATCCATATTTCAGCGCTGGAAAAATACAATGGCTCCTGGATAATGTGGAAGGTGCGAGGGAAAAAGCATCGAAGGGAGAATTAGCATTCGGCACCGTAGATTCATGGCTCTTATTCAATATGGCGGGGTCAGGGCCCCACGCTACCGATTATACCAATGCATCAAGGACAATGCTATACAATATCCGTAAACTGGAGTGGGATAGTGAAATGCTGGAATTATTCAATATTCCAGATTCCTTGCTCCCTGACGTTGAGCCATCGCTCAATGATTTTGGATCAATTTCTATTTCTCCAGGAAAGGAAATACCTGTATACGCAATTATAGGAGACCAGCAGTCTGCCCTGTTCGGTCATGCTGCCATATCAAAAGGCATGGCAAAAAACACATACGGTACAGGTTCATTTATGCTGGCTAACACAGGAAATAACATCCCGGCAACCGGTTCCCTGATCGGGACTATAGCATACGGGTTAGAATATAAAAAAGTGAGTTACGCTGTTGAAGGAAGCATTTTCAGTGCGGGTTCTTCTATTGACTGGATGAAGAATATTCTTAATGTGAAATCTTACGATAAACTGGAAGAAATGGCATTGAAGGCGCACAGTTCCAATGCATACCTTGTCCCTGCCTTTACAGGGCTTGGCTCTCCATACTGGGATCCTACGGCCAGGGGAACTATTGTTGGATTGACCCATTCCACCGGCAGGAATGAGATGGCACGGATGGCATACGAATCAGTAGCTTACCAGACAGAGGACGTTTTGCAGGAAGTTAAAAAAGTAACACCGGTGAAGGAATTAAAGGTGGATGGGGGATTGACCCGCAGCCAATTTCTTATGCAACTCCAGTCAAATCTTTCCGGCTTAAATATTATAAAAACTAATACCACTGAAATTACAGCTACAGGTTCTGCATATATAGCAGGGCTTGCATCAGGTTTCTGGAAGCTGGACCAGCTGGGTGCCATGTCATCGACTGAAAGAAAGTTTTCTCCTGATAATAGTTCTGGAGGTGCACACTCAGGATATTTTGGCTGGAAACAGGCAGTAGCTATATCCTTTGGATGGGAAAACTAGCCTTATACCATACGGTTAACAAATATTTTTATAAAAGCCCGTTATAGGAAGGAATGGAAGAAGCTGAAAGTATTTTAAAAAGAGATATTGGTTTCTCGGTCAAATATATAGATAGGTCTAAAAATCCTGCAAAAGATTTTTATGGATATTGCAACGGGAAATGGCTTGAAGAGACAACTATACCCGAAGATAGATCAAGATATGGGGCTTTCGACATGCTTTACGAAAAAAATATGTATATATTGAAAAGCATACTTGAAGATCTTAAAAAGAGTTCCCATAACAGCATGGAAAAACAGCTTGGCGATTTTTACACATCCGCTATGGATACAGAGAGGATAGAAAAATTAAAATTCGGCCCCATTAAGGGTGAGATGGATAATATTAATAATGTTACAAAGGAAAAACTTCCCGAACTCTTCGCAGAATTAACCATGAAAAGCGTCCAGATTCCCTTCGATATAGGAAGTGCAGAGGATGCAAAAAATGCAGAAATATATTCACTATATATTGGCCAGGGTGGGCTATCTCTTCCCGATCGGGATTATTATTTAAACGAACAGATGAAACCAATCCTGGATGCATATAAAAAGCATATAGCCAGGATGTTTACCTTATATGGCTATACTCAGAATGATGCAGAAAATACGGCAGAGAGAGTTGTTTCACTGGAAACAGAACTGGCTAAGTTTAGCAGGAGCAAAACTGATTTAAGGGATGTAGAAAGGGCATACAACAAATATAGTATGGAGGAACTTTTCCAGAAATTCCCAGAACTAGGCTTTGACCGGTATTTTAAAATAATCGGTTCAGGCAATATGAATTATGCCATAATGGATGCACCGGAGTTCTTTGAACAAGCAGGTGCATTGTTGAAAAATACAGCAATTGAAAATATTGTTTCCTATCTAAAGTGGAAGGTATTAGCCGGCAGCGCAATGTTTCTGCATAAGGAAGCAGTTGATGAGAACTTCAACTTTTTCAAGAAAACACTGCTAGGGCAGGAAAAGATAGCTCCAAGGTGGAGAACGGTAGTCAATGTAGTAGATGCCTCTATTGGTGACTCTCTGGGGCAGGTTTATGTTGATAAGCATTTCGGAAAGGAAGCTGTTGAAAAAATAACCGTACTGGTCAATGATATAAAAGCCATTTTTAAAGAAAGGCTGGAAAACAATCCCTGGATGAGTAAGGAAACAAGGGAAAAAGCTTTGCTAAAATTCTCCAAATTCAATGCCAAAATAGGATATACTGAAAAATTCAAGGATTATTCTTCCATTGAAATTAATCCAGATGACTATATAGGCAATGTTGAACGTGCAGCATCATTCGAACTGAACAGGCAGCTCAAAAGAATTGGAACCAAGGTAGATAAAACAGAGTGGTACATGACCCCTCCCACGGTTAACGCATATTTCAATCCCATGGGCAATGAAATAGTATTCCCTGCAGGAATAATGCAGCCGCCATTTTTTGACCCTGAAATGGATGATGCGGTAAACTATGGTGGAATCGGTGGCGTAATATCACATGAAATAACACATGGATACGATGACCAGGGAAGCCATTTCGATGAAAATGGAAATATGGTGAACTGGTGGACAGACGAGGATAAGAAGCGTTTCGATGAGATGGCTGAAAAAGTAGTCAAACTTTATTCCTCCGTGGAAATCCTCCCGGGCCTGAACGTGAATGGGAAATTAACCCTGGGTGAAAACATTGCTGACCTTGGGGCCGTTTTGATAGCCTATGAGGCACTGCAGAAAAGGCTTAAGGCTGAACCGGCTAAGAACATAAAAATAGATGGTTTAACACCTGAGCAGAGATTTTTCATATCATGGGGGCAGGTCTGGAGGACTAAAATTAGGGATAACGAAGCAAGAAGGCTTGCGACCATAGACCCGCATTCACCAGGCTCTGTAAGGTCTGAACTTCCACCATGGAACCATCCGGATTTCTGCAAAACTTTCGGGTTACCATCCTCTACAAAGGAAAAAATATTAATGTGGTGAATATATCATTATTTACCAGTTTACAATATATAAAGCTGGCGTTCTATAATTTTATCAGAATGAAATAAATTTTTATCATGTTACCATTGCAACACTTATTATCTAATGCAATTGTAATTTATAGCTATATAGTATATATAACAAATTTACCATGAATTAATACTAATATTGGCAATTCCAAAATCATCCCTCAATACTATTCCCTGGCTAAATGCATCCTTTATAAATTTGTTATTCTTACCTGCCATTTTTTTTATTTCATCCGGAGTTAACAATACAGTTTCATAACCCGCAGGAAAATCAATATTTTTTAGTCTTTTTAAAGGATTAGCATCAAAATGCCCTATAATTAATATATCAATATCACTCCACAAATTGAAATCTCCGCGGGCGTAGGAGCCTATTAATATCACAGTACATTTAAAGTCAAGGGTTTTTGCATACTCGCCTGATTGATTTATTACACTATTCCTCTCCTTTATTCTTTTTTCAATGATTTCCATTTGCTTTCTACCTCCTCTATTATTATTCCTGCATTAGCTATGGCTTCATTTGCTTCATCGAGTGTATAATAATCTTCAGGCACACCTTCTGTCCAGGCATCTGTGTATCGGGTTGGTATATAATACTTATCTAGAACCTTGGCAATATTAACTAAATTCTTATCAAACCCTGCTTTATTTAATAATAAGGATACTGAATGTCCAAATGAATCGCTTCCCGTACCTCTTATGTACGCTTTAACTGCATATTCAGTAGCCTGCTGTGCTTTAAAACATGCCCAGTTATAAAATTCCGCTGACTTATCATTTTCTGCAGACTTCAAAGTATATTTTGCATTAGACATCCATCTCGCATATTCGTCTTCGTCTAGATAAGTGACCATCTCAATTAACTTAATATGATATTATTATTAATATTATCTCTATGTTCAGGCTTTTTACCTGTCTCATGGTTGTACAAAATATCAATAATTTGGGAACATAAAGGATTATTTTATTTCATATTTCTCCTGAAGGGGATACCAATATTGTTTTATGGTGTACAGAACTTATGGATTTGAAAAAATTATCAGAACTAATCTAGAAGGCCAAAACACTCACTGTAGCAGGAGGCTTGTGTTTAGTTGGAAGGGTTTCACCGCCATTTTAGCGTTTCAATTATTTTTATAATATCACCTATTTCGGATATTTCATAATCCTTGTGTTCTGCTCGTTTTTGAGTCCCATGTGAAACCAGAACCGCTACGCATCCCAGCAATTTAGCAGGGACAAGGTCATTGTCAATATCCCCCACAACTATTGTTCTTTCCGGTGTGCCATCCATAATTTTGATAGCCTTCTTATATGGCTCAGGGTCTGGTTTACCTTTTTCCACATCATCCATGGTTACTATAGCTTCTGCATGGACATTGATTTTTTCAATCATATCCCTTCTGGATGAGGTAACTATTGCAATTTTAAATCCCATATTTCTAAGCTGTGAGAATGTACCTTCCACATCCGGATAAAATTTAACATCCGGCAGCATTTTTTCGAAATACATCTCTTCCCTTTTTTCTATTGCAGGGTCGCGTGCGTTCATTTTTTTAATCAGCATGGAGCCAGAATAGCCTATCATCAGGCGAATTACTTCAGGGTCCGTATCTATTCCGTAATCTTTAAACGCCAGCTGCCATGCCTTTATCCTGTATATTATTGAATTCCATATTGTACCATCGAGGTCAAAAATTATGGATTTATTAGCAGAAACTGTAGCCATAGATGTGTAATGTAAAAAGGTTAATTAAATTTACAGAAATATAAATTATGTGGCTATAACTCAATATAAAATTTAATAAAATAACTAAACTATTTTAGAAATTAAAAAAGTTAAAAAACTTACTCCTCAGAAGGAGTAACGGTGCTTTTTTTCACAACTTCCATCCTCCTTCCAAGAACCTCCTTTGACAGGAGTACTACAAATGCAGAAATCACGAATGTGAAGGCACCTATCATGAATGCATATTTGAATGCAGTCGCATCAGGGAAGGAAAATATCACATTTCCAGTAGCAGAATGTACAACGTCAACTGCAGTATACAGTGAAAGTACTGTTCCTGCTATGGGAGCCCCTATACTGCTTCCTATGTATCTGAATGTGCTGTTCATAGATGTGGCAAGCCCCATATCCCTTGCTTCTACCGATAATACAAGGAGGTTGATAATTGAAGCATTCATTATTGCCATTCCTGACCCTATTATGGCTTCATCGGCAAGTGTCATAACAAGCCCCGGGGATGCTGAGAGCATGAAAAATCCTATTGCTGAAACAATTGATCCTGCTATTGCCAGCGGTTTTATTCCAGTCCTGGAAATAAGTTTTCCAGTGACAATGGAAAATACTATCATTCCTGCAGCAAATGCCACCATTGAAATTCCTGTTTCCAGTATAGAAAAGCCAAATCCGTATGGTTCCGGTGTTTCAAAGCGGTATGACAATGCCTGCATTGACAGATACATTCCTATTCCTGATATCGTAAGTGAAATATTTGCAATAAGCACATTCCTCTTTGATAGTAATTTCATATCGAATATGGCTTCTCCACCATGGTGGTAATAATGCCTTTCGTATATAAACATAGGAATAAGCAGTACAATACCTGTTATGGCCATGCCCAGGAATAGTAATGAATGCCATCCCCATGATGAACCTTCTGACATTGCCAGGACTATTAATGCCAGTGGCACACCGAGTGCTATAGCTCCTACATAGTCTACCTTAACATCAGGCCTTCTGTATCTGGATTCCTTAACTTTCCACAGTGTGAGTATAGCCAGGGCTACTATAAATGGTATAGCAGTATGGTATGTCATTCTCCATCCATAATAATTGGATATGAATGACCCCAGTGGAAGGCTAACAGCAAATCCAACACCGAACATTCCACTAATCAGCGCCTGGGCTTTTGGAACCATTTTTCTTGGAAACTCTTCCCTTACCATAGCCATTCCAAGTGGCATTATAGTAAGTCCTACGCCCTGGACTGCCCTGGATATCACCATAAATGTAAAATTGGGAGAAAATCCTGTTACGGATACAGCTCCGGCATAAATCAACATTACTATTGACATCATTTTCTTTTTCCCATAGAGATCTGCAAGTTTTCCAACGATAGGGCTTAGAGCCACACCGGTTAACAGATATGTGGAAAGTACCAGGCTCACCTGGTCAACTGTAATATGAAAACCCTCTGCTATGGATGGAAGTGATGGAGTCAACATTCCCTCAACATACATAACAGCAACGATTATCATAGCGAACAATGCCAGTACGAATCTGGCATATTTTTTATCATATGTTTGTTCTTCCATTTTATTACCCTTCAATACATTGTTCTATATCCCATTTAGTTGCTATAGGACAATACTTATAGTTAATGATAATAGAGTATTTAATAGTTACTAAAACAAACAGTTTATCTATAAAGTATATTTATGGCTTTAGAATTATCAGTGTAATAAAAAAAGGAGCTAATAACCCAGTAATTTCAATCTTTTTTTGTAGGTAACACCATATTTTTCCGCTGTAAGGATGGCTTCCTTCATGCTAACATAATCTGCCATATTCTTTCCCGCTATATCAAATGCGGTTCCATGATCAACAGATGTTCTCAGAAATGGAAGGCCGATATTCATGCTTACAGTGTGGGCAAAATCATAGGTTTTTGCAGCTATATGGCCCTGGTCATGGTACAGTGAGAGAACTGCATCATATTTCCCCTTTGATGCCAGGTAAAAAACAGAGTCAGCTGGAACCGGCCCTGTGACTTTCATAGTTTCCCTCGCCTTTTCAATTGCAGGAATAATCTCATTCTTTTCTTCCATGCCAAACATGCCTCCTTCACCAGCATGTGGATTAAGTGCAGCAACAGCAATGTCAGGTTCCATGAAGCCGAGAAGTTTAAGGCTTTTTTCAGTGTCAATTATAGCATTGTACACATTTTCATACTTTACAAATTTAACTGCATCCATTAAGGACATATGTTTTGAAAGAAAGGTTATCCTCAATTTTTTTACTTCAAATAAAGTTGTGGTGAATTTTGAATTTGTCAATGCCTTGAGCATGGTTGTATGGTCTATGTATGGCGATCCGGCTTTTATTATAGCCTCTTTGTTTATGGGGGCAGTTGAGATGACATCAACCTTTCCAGCTAATGCAAACTGCACAGCTGTTTCTATGCTTTTATACGCAATTTTCCCGGCATTTGCAGTTACCTTGCCAGTTTCAACCGGTTCACCTGTTCCTGTATTTATAAAATTAAGATTTTTCTGGTTTTCCATATGCAGGCTGCAGTAATCAAGTGTTTTATTGTAATTGTCCATGTCACCGAATAAAGTTATTTTGAATTTCCTGTTCTTTATTGCGTTAATTGATTTTGCAACAATTTCCGGGCCTATTCCAGCAGGGTCGCCCAGTGTAATCCCTATATTAACCATGGCATGTTATTTTTACATTGTATTTATAGATAGATGTTGAATCAATTTTATATAGATATCATCGTCGCCCAGGCTGCCTCCTTTGATCACATATCTCTTCCCATCAAGCATACCGCCATGCACAGTTCCTGTGGAGATAAGTGGCAATATCTGTTCTTCACTTTCAAGGTAGTTAAAACCGGAAGTATTCAGTACACAAAATGCTGTTTCTCCACCGCTCATAATTAATGCATTGCATTCCATGAGCAATGATATGAAGCCCATATCCTTTACAGTTGAAAAATCTGTTTCCTGGAGATAAAATAATTTAATTTCCGGGCAATTTTTAATATTCAAGCTATCTGAGCGCAAAGTACGTTTCAGATACTCCACCTGCTTTTCTGTTATGACGGTGAGACTGCCTATAATAATTCCTATTTTATCCATTTACTTCATCTCCAGATAATATTTAATCAGCACACCAGGATCTACAGGCATTAAATTTTCGTCCACGCATTTTTTAGCCAGTTTTTCAATATCTCCATAGGATTGCGAATCCGCAATTTTAACATAGGGGCTTAAGTTGTCAGGTAGCATTTTAATTATATTTATGCTTCCATTTCTGTTTATACTGGAACCATTGAAGGTATACATGCCGTATTCAGGAATTGTATCTGTGAGGAGTATATTTCCGTATTCTGCAATAAATGCCACAAAATCCAGTGTGCTACCCCTGAACAGGCTATCAATTCGTGCCAGAATGCGTGCACCAGGAAATGTGTGTTTAACCATATCCAGTCTTGGCCGCGGATCTTCTAAATTCCTGGTCTCCAGATCAATGGAAACAATTTCTGAATCCGGTTTGCCGTGGTCATGTAATCTGTTATATGGCACCACAGGAATATGGGGGGCGATTAAGGATGCCATACCAGCCGCGCCGCTCAGGTCATCAGAAATAATTATAGTAAGCATCCGGAAATAATACCGGAAAGATATAAGTATTTTTAGAAATATATAGAGTATAAAACCCGGAGGATTATAATAGTTTAAAAGAAAATTATGTATAATTATTGATTACTACCATAGAGTAATTATATATATACCGGTATAATTAATCATTGATGGATAGAAAAGATGTCAATTTAAAGATGGATATGAAGATGAAACTTGTCATATCCGGTAATGCAGATATTTTTCGATGGTCAAAGTTGCATAACATAACTATGAGCATTTTTATAAAAGAGGATTCACAGAATAGTGGAGATTATTATTTCGAGGCATTTATAGCAAAAGACCAGGAAATTGCTGGATTCAAGGAGCTTATAGACGCATATGGCGCTATAGAATCAGAACATTTCTTTCTTGTCGTACGCCCACTGGTAAACCAAAAAATATTAAATTTCATCAAGGAGTTATGGACTGTACCATCTATTTCCTTCAGTGAAACTACAGTTGAGAATGGAAAACTAATCCTGCGCATAATATTCCACAGCAATTACAAAAAAGATTTATCCCTGATACTGAATAGATACCTTGTAATTCCATATTTTATTGATGACATCATACTAACTAAAAATGAAGGATTCACATATTTGCTCGAAAAAAAGAATAAAAGAGTGCCACTATCCATAATTCAGTATTCACTCCCCCTTTCTATCCATGATGGAGATGATATCTCAAGAATACTTGAAGAAAATAATGGAATAGCAGAGGTTGTGGAAAGCCCATATGATAGGGACAATTTTAAGTTACACCTGTTTTTGGAAAATCCTGTAGAAGAAAATGACAAAATCCGTGTTATATCACGCGAAGATAAAATTTATGAGGCATATTCCACAAATAAGTTACTCAGTACAATAAGGAATAAGGCAAATGAAAGGGGAATATTCAGGAATCAGCTATTTATTAAGATAAAGGATGGAAGAATTTATTCAAGTTCCTCCGTTAATACATATAGAGCGATGGAATATTTAAAATTAACATTTGCTTCCTCTATGGGCCTGTATGGGAAAAATTTTATCAGATTAGAAAACTGTACCGATTTTGACCCCTCTCTGCATGACTCCCTATAAATATAGCCGTAATAATTTTATACTTAATTGATTTGAATTAGTTTTATTTAATAAATAACTGGATTTCCCGCCAGAATATTCCGGTAAATACTATAACATTGTAAAATTTGCCCCCTATGGATTTTAGCCCCATAATACTTTAAACGTGCAATAATTACCATTATCATTATTTATCCAATCTCCTGTTTATTATAAGCCTGATTAAACTGAATTTCAACCTGCTGTTTCTAGACCCTTCTCCACTTTCCTATTGAAAAGTTAAATATTGCCACTATTGCATATTTTATAAAATAAACAACCAGGTATGGCAAATCCCGGCAATTTGAAATTTCATAATCGTCCGGGAAAGATGATAAGAATATTTTTATATACATATATATTATAAAGATAAATGAAACTCTCCCGTATTGATACAAAACTTAACAAATATTTCGAAATTGCACTTAACTTTAAATCAAATCACCTTGCATTAAGCCAGGCAACAGGATATGAGGGGGCTGGTGCCCTTTTCAGGGATGGCGATGATTTATTTTTTGATTTTTTTATACTTAAATCAGAAGATATCGGGAGGCTAAAGCCTTTATTTCAATTAGCCGAGGTAAATGAAAGGGAACACTACTTCCTGGTAAGGGAAAAAATGACAGACCCTGCACTGGTGGAATTTTTCACTGACCTTGACAACATAAATGGGCTTGTAATTTCCTATGCCGGGATAGAATCCGGAAATATGATAATAAAAGGCTTTATGCATGAGAATTCTGAAATGGATTTTTCCAACCTGATTTATAAATATAACTATACAGAGTTTAATATTGTACAAATAACATTAAAGCCATCACCTGGTTTTTACTACTTCATGAAAAATACAGACACAGCTCTTCAAAGCATAATTGTAAGCCTTCCAGTTGCCGAATTTTCACAATACAGGGTAATTAAAATTTTAAAAGAAACAAATGCTACCGTGCAGTTTGTGGATAATAATCCGATCCATGGCTCTTTCAGGGCCATCATCTATTCAGATAGAGATTTAAGCAGTGTTGAGAACATGACTGTAATATCAGAAAGAGACCACATATATGAGACAAAGACAAACGATAGCATACTGCTTTTGCTTGCATCTAAAGCTATGAGTAATAATCTTACATTAAATTTTATGTTTCTGTATGTGTATGGTGACAGACTAGTTATTAATTTTATTCTGCCGACCTACAGGGCAAAAGATTACTTTAAGCAGATAATAGATACTGAAATTGATTTAAATAATTTTGCATGGCTTACCCTGGAATCCTATGGCCCGGTAAATGATGGAAATATGGAATCAGACCCGTAACTATTTTTCTATATTAACAAAATTTCTTATTATCAATGTTTTACTGGCTGATACATCCATTACACTGTATAAAAATAATGGTTTAAAACATTATATTTTAATATGGAATTCGTTTATCCCTACTAATTAATATGGATTCTCAACATAAAAGTTTACCTCACAGAAACTGGAGCCGGATTGACACATGGGCATTTATCTCATTTGCCATGGGAATGTTCATAGAATCATATATATTCGGAATGTCTTCTATAGCCACTACCTGGGTTAAAATTCCAGACAGCTATAAGGCATTGCTATTATCAAGGTCTCCCTTATGGCTGATAATAGGCATAGGAATAGCAGGCCCTGTATCCGACCGCATTGGGAGGAAACAGGTTTTCTATATTACAATGAGTTTGTACGCTATCGGCGCAATAGGGATAACATTCAGTTACACATTTTACCTTATATTAATTTTCCTTGGAATTTTGCTCTTTGCCTCAGGAGGGGAAATGAATACAATTATGGCGTTATCGCAGGAAATTATGCCCAGGCAGCACAGGAGTTCAACTATGCTGCTGGAATTAAATTTTATTCCACTTGGCGGGCTGGTTCTTGCTGCGGTTGCATTTTCAAGTTTATACAGTTCTATTTATTTCCAGAGGCTTATGGTAGCCCTGACAATAATTATAGTCCTGGTTGTCCTTGTTGCTTCCCGCCGTTATTTGCCGGAGAGTTTTCTATGGCTCGCAAGCAAAGGGAAAAACGAACAGGCAATAGCTGATGCAAAGAAATATTATGGCGAAGCAGGCTATCTGGAAAGGACAGACAACACAAAGGATCTCTCGGATAGCAGAGATCTGAATAAAACCAGCCACTTCTGGCTTAAGTTCTTTGCCACATTGACAACAGCATTTGCAGGAACCACAGGATTCGGGCTCATAGCCTATGAACTGGGGCCTATAATCTTTCCAAACCTCACAGATCTGATACTTCTGGTTTCCAGTGTAGCAGCCTTCGCAATGGGTTTAATAGGATTTTTCGGCGAAAAAATCAGCAGGAAATCAATGCTGCTATGGGGAAATCTGGGTGCACTTGCTTTTACTATTATAACGTATGAACTTATAGGCACCTGGTCTAAATATATTATACTGTTCTGGGCTCTCGTCGTTATATTGAATGCCTTTGTACAGTTAGGTTACCTGGCTGAGGATACATTAAAATCTGAAGTATGGGCTACAAAATCCAGAGGGAGCCTTACTGCTCTTGTAAGATTTCTTGGCATAGGCCTATATATCCCTACAATTTATATTACCTATACATACAATATATATCAGTATATGTTATTCAATATCCTTGTATGGGTTATAGGTTCTGCAGGTGCTGTTGCATGGTATATTCTGGGCAAAGAAACAGGCAAGGGAATACCTATTGAACTAGCAGACTGAATGCCATGGAATAATTTAAATGATATTTGCTATTTCTAATATTGAGATTCATGGAAATAAATATTGGCATTATAGGTGGCATGGGCCCAAAGGCAACAAACCAGTTTCTGGACCGAATTACTGAATTGACAGATGCAGCGAATGACCAGGAACATGTAAGATATATACTTTACAGTGATCCTGAGATTCCTGACAGGATAGGCGCTTATTTCAACGGTACCAAAAGCCCGGTGGATGCCATAAACAAAGGCATAGATTTTCTTGAAAGGAACGGCATAACAACAATAGCTATACCCTGCAATACGGCACATATATGGTTCAGTGAGTTTAAAGCAGGTGTCAATCTGCTAAATATGGTTGACCTTACAGTAAAAGCTATACTAGACTCTGGATACAAACATCCAGGATTTCTGGCAACTACTGCAACTATCAAATCCAGGCTTTACATTAAAAATCTGGAAGAAGCCGGTATCTCTGCCATAATTCCGGAACAGGAGGATACAGTAATGCAAGCGGTGAAGCTGGTGAAACTTGGAGAGATTTCCAGGGCAAAGGCTACCTTGAAGCCAGTGGTTAAAGAACTTGAAGATAATGGCTCGGATTCTATTATTATGGCATGCACTGAAATACCTGTTATACTGAATAGGGAGGATACAGAACTGCCATTGATAGATTCAGACCGCATCCTTGCTGAGAAAATAATATTATCTGCGGGAAAACGGCTCAAGCCTTATAATAAATAAACTTTGCCGGAAAATATTTTAAACTTTGCACGGATATTAAATTATGTTAAAACAGTTTCCGGAGAATGGCATGGACATACAGAAAATCCATGAAACGCTTGATGAACTTGGAAAAAATGATATAAAAAATAGCAGGGGAAGATTATTTACATATTTCTATGACCCGGGAATAGATGAATTAAATAAACTCCAGGATATTTTCCTGAAATTTTCAAACAGGAATGGAATGGATTACCATGCATTTCCCAGTACATTGAAACTTGAAAATGATGTAATAGCCATGATGGCTTCATTGTTGCATGGCAAAGAAGGAAGCGCCGGGACATTTACCACCGGTGGAACGGAGAGCATTATTCTGGCAATGAAAGCTGCAAGAGATAGATTTTTTGAAAAGCACCACGGTGTTCCTGAGGTAATATTGCCTGTAACGGCACATCCATCATTCAGCAAGGCTGTTGAATACCTGGGGCTTAAGGAAATACGCCTGCCTGTTGATGAACACTATCTGGCTGACCCGGAACTCATGAGAAAAGCAATTACAGAAAATACAGCAATGATAGTAGGTTCAGCACCTTCTTTCCCATATGGCACAATTGATCCTGTTAAGGAATTATCAGATATTGCCCTTGAAAATAATTTATGGCTGCATGTTGATGCCTGTGTTGGTGGAATGATTCTTCCATTTCTTAAAAGGCTTGGCCACAATGTCCAGGATTTTGATTTCACCCTTCCTGGTGTATCATCCATTTCCGTCGATCTGCACAAATACGGGTTTACTCCTAAGGGTTCATCTGTTATTATGTATAAAAACGAGGAACTTAGAAAGCACCAGATCTATGTAAACGCAAAGTGGCCAGGCTATCCCATGTCAAACGCAGGGATGCAGGCAACAAAATCTGCAGGGCCTTTAGCAGGCACATGGTCAATTATGAACTATCTCGGGTATAAAGGATATACTGATCTGGCTTCAAAAACATTATCTGCATATAAAACACTGACAAAAGGAATAGAAAATATTGGCTATGAAATTACAGGAAAACCGGATGCAACCATCTTCGCATTCCAGGACAACAACAATAGCATATTTACCACAGGAGTAAATATGATTGAAAAGGGATGGTATCCACAGATCCAGCCTTCAAACCTGGAACTTGGATTACCCTCAACTATCCATCTAAACGTATGCCCTGTGCATGTGGAAGTAGCAGATGAGTTCCTTTCAGACCTGGAAAATATACATAAGAATGCCGGAAAAGATTCCGGTTCACGGGAGCTTGCAGTTGAATCCAGGGATAAGGCTGTAGATTATCTGGTTAACCTGATTGAACAGAACCCTGAAAAGAAAACATTGTTCTTCCACATGATATACAATCTTGATCCTGAAAAAGGGGAAGAAATATTCAGAAAAATTACAGACATGGATTTTCATGCGGCCGAAGAATAAATATTTATAAAAAAATTAAAATTTATAGAGGTCGGAGGAAAGGTATTTCAATCCACTGTCAGGCAGTACCGTTACAACAATTGAACCACGATCCATTGTTTTATCAAGCTTCATGGCAGCAGCAACATTTGCACCGCCGGAGAAACCTGGAAATATGCCTTCCTTTGATGCAAGATGCCTTGCTGTATCAATAGCCTCATCATCGGTTACACTGAGATATCCATCGACAAGTGATTCATCCCAGTATGGTGGTTTCACGGCATGCCCGCCACCCTGAATTTTATGCCTGGTTGTTATAACCTGCTTTCCTGCTAAAAACTGTGCCGAATCAGGTTCAACCGGGTAACATTTTATATCTTTGCGGAATTTTTTAAGTGCACTTGATATTCCTACAAATGTTCCACCGGTGCCAACAAAGGCAACAAAGGCATCTATGTTTCCATCAGATTGCTTTATAATTTCACTTCCAGTTGTGTATTCATGGATTAGGTAATTTACAGGGTTTATGTACTGGTTCGGCCTGTAGGCGTGGAGCTCCTCTGTCAATTCATCTGTTTTCTTCTCAACAGCTTCATTATCCTTCCGTGATACAACATACGGCCCTTCTCCCGGCTGCTGCGGTACAAGAACAACTTCAGCCCCAAGTGCCTTTAACATTACTGTTTTCTCCATGGAATTGCCGGCAGACATTACAGTAATAAATTTATATCCCTTGACTGCACATGCAATTGCAAGGCCTATGCCAGTATTTCCAGATGTTTTTCCTATTACCGTATCGCCCTTTTTAAGTATGCCTTTCCGTTCTGCATCCTCAATCATTCCTATTGCTATCCTATCCTTAATGCTGAAACCGGGGCTATAGTACTCCAGTTTAACATAAATTTCTATGTTTCTGCAGCCGGTCCTGTTAAGCTTAACCAGGGGAGTATTCCCGATGGTGCTCAGGACGCTTGCTCTAACATCGTCCATTTAAATCATTTATTAATGCCCAATTACTATATAATATGTGCCCAATTAGCAAATTATGGCTTTATAGGATGATTCCGGGGTTACTAATTATTTGAATGCTCTATAGAGCCATAGGAAAAGATCGCCGTAATAAAGAAAGGGCAAACAGCAGCAAAGTTGAATTTTTAATCATGTACTGCCTTTACAGGAAAAGAACTTTTAAATATATCAGTCAATATCAACCTTAATGGCCACGATTAAAATCCTCCAGCTTTCCCATGGGAAAATAATCCCTGATTACATATCTGCATATGCCATGAGGGTCAACCATCTTCTGGACGGCAATTCATGGAAGATATGTTCTGTTGGCGGCTTAATACTCCATGATGAAAAAGAAAACAACGTTGAGGAATACAGGTCATTGATGTCAACAGCCTATTCCGTACTAAAAGGAAACAGGTCGCTGGAAATTGCCATATCGAAAGGGATACTTTTAAGGAAGAAATATATCAATTCGGTTAAAGCCCTGATTTCAGAGGCTGATGCAATTATTTTTGAAGGGCCATGGGAATACTCTCTATTTGAAAAGTCACTGGAAAATAAATTTGTAGTATACGATGCCCATAATGTGGAAAGCCTTCTCAGAAAAGGAAATAAATACCATGATTATACAGAGGAGATTGAAGGGAAACTCGTTCAAAGGTCAAATTTATTAATTTCTGTATCTGAAAATGACCTTAAATATTTCAAAGAAAAATTTAATCCAGGAAATGCAATACTTTTAACACATTTGCTAAAAAACATTGAATACCAATGGAATGGAGAGAATTCAACTGATATAATATTTATAGGGTCGATTTATGGGCCGAATATAGAAGCTGCGGAGTTTATTTTATCACTGGCGAAAACAATGCCGGACTTTCAATTCCATATAATAGGAAATGTAAATACACATGGATTTCCCCACAAACCGGGAAACGTAAAATTTCACGGGCTGGTTCAGGATGCAGAAAAGGATAATCTCTTCAGGAATTCCTGTATTGCACTGAATCCTATATTTACCGGAGGGGGGAGGAATGTGAAGATGATCGATTACATTATGCACGGGCTGCCTGTTATATCCACAGAGATCGGCATAAGGGGGTTATCACAGTATGATTTGTCCGGTGCTGTGGTAGTTGAAAAATCAGAAAATTTCAGGGAAGCAATATTGAAACTTACAGGAAACAGAGATAAATTAAAATCAATGTCGGATAACACACTTAAACTAAAGGAAAAAATTTTAGCCACCGAGAGTTCATTTAATGCATATAGTATCATATCAGGAGAATATGAAAAGTGGAAGTCCGGGCATTAACTTAATTATAACCGCCCTGGATTATATATAGAATAACTATATTTAATCCATAATGAATTATTTTTTACATGTTTTGCCGGGATGATGCAATAAAAGCCGTTATCCTGGATGCCACCATGGATAAGTGGTTTAATATTCCTGTTTCTGGATCGCAAATGCCACAGATATAATGAAATGCTATAACATAGGATTCCCCTAGAATAATTTTTTAAGCGAAAAGCTCCAAACAAATGTAATAGAAAACACAGCAGACACTTATTGTCCGACAGGTACCCATAGAAAGAATTATATATGTACAGGCTATTGCTTTGATATTATGGATATTACGATAAGTAAATATAAAATCAAGAAAATAGTGTCAGATGTATTTGATGTAACCGTAAACAATATACATAAAAACTATGAAATACAGGGTAAAATCATACCTCACAAATTTGATTATGTTGCCTTAAATGATGTATATATTCCTATTAAAATTATTAATGAACAGGACGCAGTACATGATTTGATGGGATTTTATGCCGAGTTGGAAGATTGCAATATTAAAAACAGTATAGCAATCACTGACAGAGAATTAAATGGCGATGAGCAGAAAGTTTTAAAGGCTTATAATATAAAAGCCGTCGATTATAGGAATTATATGGGTCTAGACGATCGTTATAGTTTTGGAATACATAAAATAGACATGGCTATTTCAGGTGGCTTGCGCCCGGGTTTTGTTTATTTAATATCAGGGAAAACAGGTTCAGGAAAAACAACACTATCAAGCATTTTTCTTGCCGAAGGTGCAAAAAATGGTGAGAAAGGCCTGATTATTTTAACAGATACATTTCCTGAGGCATTTGTTGAAAATATAAGGACAATGGATATAAATTTCTATGAGAGCTATAAAAACGACATGATAGAAATTATGGAAATTTCTGACAAGACAAAATCATTGAAACTGGAAAATATGAAAAATAAAGCAGATTATAGAGAATTTATCACAAAAGTTATTTCCGGGTTAAAAAAAGTTATAGTGGCAAATAACATTAAAAGGGTGGTTATAGATATGGTAATGCCATTACTTATCCCGGATGATGATTATATTAATTTATTTATAAATAGCCTTGCCATGGAAGGTGTAGTAGTAATTATAACAAGCATTTTAAAGAATTCCGATTTAAGTGTTTATGGTTCTGAAGAGAACTATGTAGCTGGCATAATAAAACTGGACTATAAATTAAGCACAAAAGGGATTGATAGGACAATGATGATACCTAAAATGCCCGTTCCACTGAACAATACTATGCCTATGCATTTTGCCATAACTTCCAGCGGAATAGAAATCACATCAAAGGTAAATTACGTAGTTAACCAGAATAAGCTAAAAGTTACCAATCAGGTTAATGCCGTAAATAATTATACTAAGAAGGAAGAACCTGTTGATGAATATGCCTTTTTTAAATCATATAAGTGAGGGTATATGAAAAAATATTCTTTTTTAATGAATATAATCACATTATTGTCCATTATTTTCATATTTATCGGCATATTTTCTCTAGGTTACTCTATTATAATATTGCATTATAAAAATAGCATTATAACCTTTTTATTTTCATTTTACTTCTGGCTTGCAACCTTATTTTTCGGAATACAGAGTTTAGCGCTAATGCTTTCTTACAGGAGGAGCAAATATAAATATAGTAATACAGTGCCAAAGTCAAACATTTTTTTAAGATCACATGTAAAAAAAATAGCAGTTCTTGTTCCCATATATAATGAGGATAAAGATATGGTAGCAAGGAATTTAATGGCGATACATAGCAGTGCATCGCAAATGGTTAATTTATATATTTTAGATGATTCAACAAATAACAGTTCGGAAGCAATAAAAGAAATAGCTGGTAGAATAGGCGCTGTTTATATACACAGAACAGACAGGTCAGGATATAAAGCCGGTGCCCTGAATAATGCATTAAAAAATTTTGTAAATGAGGAATATGTATCTGTAATAGATATAGACCAGATGCCGTCACATGATTTTATAAAGGAAGTTGTCACGTTGCTTGACAATAATGAAGATATAGCCTTTGTCCAGGTTCCACAGTATTATGCAAATACAGATGCAAACGTTTTAGCTGAAATGGCACAGGCGCAGCAGTTTATGTTTTATGAAATCTTGACAGAGGGTAAAAGTATTTCCGGTTCATTATTCTCATGTGGCACAAATGTTATATACAGGAAATCTGCACTGGCAGCAGTAAATTATTTCGATGACACCAACCTTATAGAAGATATGGCAACATCGATTAATATGATTTCCATGGGATATAGAGGCCTATATTATAATAAAAAGCTGGTTTATGGAAGGGCACCTGTAACAATGGAAGGCTATGTAAACCAGCAATATAGATGGGCTGCCGGCTCCATAGGGTTAATAAAGAGAATTTTTAAAAATATTCTATTTAAAAAGAAATATAGTTTAGGAATGAAAATAGATTGGCTGGCCACTTCCCTGTGGTATTTATATGGCTGGTTTTATCTGGTATTTTTGCTTTCTCCACTGTTCAACATTTTTGGAATATACGTATCAGCACTGAACATTTATGTATATTTGCTGGCATGGATACTATATCCCTTAATTCTAACCATGAGTTTTGTGCTGGTATATATGGATAGAGGTGCGCCATTAAAAACCGTTTTTTATAATTTAGCTGCAAATTTAATACTGTTTCCCATCAGTATATCTGCTACTTTTGGGGTCATCTTCAAAGGTGGGAGGTCTTTTAAAACCGCAAGAACCGGTGGCAAATTGCCATGGTATAAATTTTCCCCACAGATAATAATAATGATAGTTCTATTTGTTGCATCAACAATGCTCGTGTATAAAGGCGGGATATTAGATTTTATAACGGCATTCTGGGGATTCTACCAGTTTGTGCTGTTAATGCCAGTATTTGTATTGAACAGAACGTCTAAGGAATCTTCACTGGATTCCTCAGTCCTTAAAACCTCACCTAAATTTATAAACGATCTTAATACTGGAAAAAATTATGCCAGCGGCTATAAGAATAACAATTATGCGGGCAATCAAAGTATCCATGCGAATAAAATAGATTCCGTCAAGGATGATGAATTATTTACAAGATTTAAATGAATAAACACGGATAAACATATTTTTATCTCTTATTTTTCGTTTATTGCTAAATTTATTTAATATTTCCAGGTGCGGTAGCATAATATAAAGAATGTAGGTTTGACTCATCATAGATATAATATCTACTGGATTATACATTAAATTTATTTATAATCTGCTGATTACAACAGGATGATAATTCATAATACACTTGGCCAGAAAGATGAGGATTTTAAACCAATGCATCCAGGCAGAATTAATATGTTTGTTTGCGGCCCCACAGTATATGACCATTCACATATAGGCCATGCCCGGACGAATATATTCTTTGACGTTATAGCAAAGTATCTCAGGGCCAGAGGATATTCTGTATTTTACCTGCAGAATATTACAGATATAGATGATAAAATTATTAACAGGGCAGCTGAGGAAGGCAAAAAATACAGTGAGGTTGCTGATCATTACTTCGAAGAATATAAGGAAATTATGGGCAAACTGAGAATAGACAGTATCAATTACTACGCAAGGGCAAGCCTGTATATAGATGAAATTATAGGTCAGATCAAAAAAATTATGGAACACGGGTACGCATACGAGACCGCTGATGGTGTATACTTCAATGTAAGGAAATTTTCTGATTACGGTGAATTATCAAATCAGAATATGGACCAGATAAGGGAAAATGCCAGGGGTGTTATAAAGGAAGAAAAAAAGTCCCCTGAAGATTTTGTTCTCTGGAAAAAGATGAAGCCAGGTGAACCATTCTGGGAATCTCCATGGGGAAAGGGTCGCCCGGGCTGGCATATAGAGGATACAGCTATAACAGAGGCATATTTTGGCTCTGAATATGATATACACGGCGGTGGAAACGACCTTATTTTCCCGCACCATGAGGCAGAAATTGCACAGATGAGGTCTGTAAGTGGAAAGAGATACCTTGCTAGGTACTGGATCCACACAGGCATGGTAAACATTAATAAGGAAAAAATGTCCAAATCATTAAAGAATTTTATCCAGACAAAAGACATACTGAAGAGCTATAAACCGGAAGAATTGCGGTTTGCCATGATTAATTCCAATTACAATACAGTTATAGATTATTCCGCGCAATTAATGGAAAGCTCAAAGGATGCAGTGGAAAGGATTAACATATTTTATAACAAAATGAAAGAGCTTAATTCTACGGAAGGAAGTTATAATATAGATGCAGAGGAAATTATAAACCATTTCAACGCTGTTATGGACAAAAATTTTGATACCAGGTCACTTATCAGGGAATTTCTTGCTTTTATTTCAGATGCAAATAAGAACATGGAAAATATTTCATCTGCTGCTGCTTCTAAACTTATACATATTGTGGAATATGTAGACTCATTTCTCAATATAATCTACAGGAAGCAGAATCAGGAATCAAATATTATGGACATTATAATAGATATAAGAAACCATGCAAGATCGCAGAAGGACTATGCAATATCGGATTACATAAGGAAGAAACTGGAGGAGAATAATATCTACATAGAGGACAATGGAAATAAAACGATCTGGTGGATAAAGAATTAATATATATTTCCTATAACAGTAAATAATGGATAAAACTAAAAGTTGTGTTCTTGTTGTGGACATGATCAATGATTTTGTTACAGGGAAGTTTGGAAACAGTAATGCAGTTGAGAGTTTAAAACTTGCAGAAATAGCATTAAAACAGCTAAAGGGCAATATTCCTATAATATTTGCAAAGGATTCTCACATAAAGAATGACCCGGAATTCGAAGTATGGGGGGAACATGCCATAGATGGAACATGGGGCTCTGAAATAGTAGATGCGCTAAAGCCATTTCCTGACTATATTCTAAAGAAGCGCCATTACGATGCTTTTTTCGATACTGATCTCGATTCTCTCCTCCGTGCATCTGGCATAACCAATATTTACATCTTCGGAATAAGCACAGATATATGTGTTGAGCACACATGTGCAGGTGCATTTTACCGTTATTACAATGTGAAAGTTATATCCGACCTCTGCGCGTGCATTGACGCGTCACACCAGATTTCCGCCTTAACCAACATTAAAATAAATTATGGATATACCAGTATAAAATCAGAGGAACTATTAAAAGAGGTTATATAAATGAACAGGTTCACCATGGCAAACGACTCGGATATAATGAATGGATCGGTCACCGATGTGTATTTTGAAAAAACTATGGAATATCTTACCATGCTTAAAAAAAATCCCTATGTAACAATGGAGGTTACTACACAGTCATCAACATATGGATATATAAATTTTACAGGGCTAAATGATGTACTGTCATTACTTGAATCTCACAATGTGGATGTCCATGCAATTCCAGAGGGTACAGTATTAAAGGCAAGGGATATAAATGGAATTCCTGTTCCTTTTTTAAGAATATCCGGGAAATACTTAGATTTCGCCGAGCTTGAAACACCATTGCTTGGATTCCTCTGCCAGGCATCCGGGATATCATCATATTCGTCACTGCTTAAAAAATCACTGGGGAATATACCATTTATATCATTTGGAATAAGGAGAATGCACCCTGCTATATCACCAATGATAGATCGTTCATCATATATTGGCGGTGCTGCAGGCGTTTCCGGGGTACTCAGTTCTAAAATCCTTGGCATTAAACCATCAGGTACAATGCCACACGCACTCTCATTGATCCTTGGAGACCATGATGCATGGAAAGTACAGCATGACAATGCAAGTTTCAGGGTATTTCTGATTGATACATTCATGGATGAAAAATTTGCCGCAATAAAGGCAGCGGATGAATTCCCGGACATAGATTTTATCAGGCTGGACACACCATCATCAAGGCGTGGGAACTTTCCAAACCTTATAAGGGAAATCAGGTGGGAGCTTGACATCCGCGGCCATAAAAACATTAAAATTATGGTATCAGGCGGAATAAAGCTCGAGGATATACCTGAACTCATATCTGCAGGTGTCGAGTCATTTGGAATAGGCACATCAATATCATCCGCAAAACCGGTAGATTTTGGAATGGACATAGTAAATATAGATGGCACAGATATAACAAAGCGTGGAAAATTTTCAGGCATTAAAAGTGTTTACCGCTGCAAGAATTGCAATGATGTTATTGCTGGATATTCTGATACTAAACCAATCTGCCATTGTGGTGAGACAATGGAAAATATATTGAAGCCATATATGGAAAAGGGCAAAATTATAAAAAATGAAGATATAGAAACAGTCAGGCAAAGATCTCTGGCGCAGATAGAAAATATTATGAATTTATAGGGAAAAATTCCCTATATCATCAAGATTTTTGTTATACTTTGTATACATTATTATAACCACAATTGCTATTACAATTACCCATACAAGGGCACCGTAAACACCGTATATGTATGGTGCGCTGAGGTCAAAATATACTGCAGCAATTATTGCTCCAACAAGTGTTATGCTGGAAATTCCAGGTATAATAATATGCCTGAATATGTGTGTTTTCATTTTTCTTTTTTTCAGGTACATATGCAGTGATGTGTTTGTAAGAATGTGTACTATGTATGAAATCGGGGATTCAAGTACCAGTAAAAATACAGACGAATATAGCAAAGCATCAATTATTTTTCCGGGATACAGCAATTCAAAGGATATTCCTGTAGCCAGGACAATCACCAGTGAGACTATTGTAATAAATAAAATGGCATATACCGGAACTCCTCTTGTGTTTGTCCTTGATAGCTTTTCAGGAATTACGCCTTCCCTTGATAGTGAAAATATTACCCTGGATGCGTTTGTACCCAGTGAGACTGTAGCTGTGAAAAAGGAATTTATTACAATTATAAGCAATACTGCGAAGGGAACAAGCCCCATGCCCGAGAATCCATATTTGTATATGGAGAGTACCGGATATGCGCCTATGCCACTCCCTGTCCCGAATGAAGCCATATTTCCATATCCCCATGAAATAACCTCAGCATATGCTGCTAAAATAATGGTTACACCCAGAATTGCTATACTTGCTATAATGGATCTGGGAACTGTTTTTTTTGGATTTTTAGTTTCCTCTGCTATGGGTATTGAACCGCCAACACCAACAAATGAACCAATTGCGTAAACCATCATAGCCGCCAGAATTATAAAATTTCCACCAACCGGAATAGCTGTAAATGGCTTGATGCTGATTTTAGTATGGTTCACGCCTATGAGATAGACTGAGCTGGCAATAAAGAAAATTACCTCAATAAGGATGGCATAGGTGACATATTTCAGGGAGGGCTTGATTCCCTTATAAATAAGAAAACTCACAAATAAAATAAAAATAATGGTAACAGGAATCCATAATATGTTAACATAGGGAACTGTAATGCCAAGGCTGGGAAGAATTGCATAGGCAAATCCAATAAAACCCAGTATTCCAAAGCCTGTAAAACTCAAAATCTGGTAACTTATATAAGATAATGCCGTGGTAAGGCCGAAACCCTTTCCAAGTCCATTTGCCACAAATGTGTAATATCCACCGGAACTTGAAAGGTATTTTGAAAATTCAAAGGATGAATAACTCATCATTGAATAAACAATAAGGGCTAGCAACAATATTAAAGGAATTGAGAAAGCACCATCAGGATATTTGGAAAATGTAAAGGTCAACAACGCTGCCGTTCCGGCCACGTAAAGGACGATCGTCCCTCCAGGCGCATTAAGCCCAACAGCCTGAGACACAGCGTGCCTCAGTGATAGCTGATTATATCCAAGATGTTTATATTCCTTTTTGGGACGAAAAACTTCTTCCTTTATCACGTAACAGTTAATAACTGAATTATATTTTAATTTTTGTTATGAATCCGGATTTTAACTGGTTACGGATTTCGCAATAAATGTAGAATATATAGGGAACCGGGCATATCTCAGGTTGCACTGTCTAGAATTCAGGCATATTGCCCTATTGAAAAAAGTTAAAACCACCGGTAATATATATCACTATGCAGATTCTTAACATGGATAATATTGGAACAAATTCAAGAAGGGTATATGCACTGGAAAAAATTCAGAATGCTATTAATAATCTTCATCCATCAGCTGCAATGTCAAGGAATTTCAATGTGGACACAGAAAAATTTGACCGTGTCTATGTAATTGGATTCGGCAAAGCTTCATTTAGCATGTACTCCGGAATACGTGAACGGGTGCTCAAAAAACTATCATACGCTGGAATTATTATACCAGATGATGAAGTACACAATGAGTCATATCCGGAACTGGAGGTTTTGCGTGGTACGCATCCATATGTTAGCAGTTTATCTGTAGAATCTTCAAAAAAATTGCTTTCACATTTAGATAGGCTGAATCAAAATGACCTTGTCATTGTTTTGATCTCAGGGGGAGGTTCATCCCTATTCGAGATACTGGAAACCGGAATAGATGTCAATGACCTCAAGGATATATCAGCTGAAATCATGGAAAATGATGGTGACATATACGTATTGAACCGTCTCAGGTCATCGCTCTCGGCAGTCAAAAACGGCAAACTGGCGAAGTATCTATACCCAGCATCTGTGGCTGGCTATATTATTTCAGACGTGGTTTACGATAACCTGAACATAATCGCTTCCGGGCCTCTGGTAAATGTTCCAGCACCAGCTAACTTGAAAGAACTGGCAAAGAAGTACATTAAAGATAATAGATTGAGAGATATAATCGAAAAAGTAGATATTTCAGAAACACTGGATAGTAAATATTTTACTAATGTGAAAAACACAATTGTTTTAAAAAATCGTGATTTTGTGGATTATATTTATTCTGAACTTGATGGTGAAAAGATAAATCTTGGAAGCAATATCAACGGAGATGTTAAGGTAGTTTCCAGGGATATAACTGACATTCTAAAGAATATACTGGAAATCAAGGGAGAACCTTTCTGGTTTGTATGTGGGGGTGAGACCACTGTAACAGTAACAGGAAACGGCAGCGGGGGGCGAAACCAGGAACTCGCAGTGAGGATAATGGAAGATATAAGTAATAATGATTTTCTTTTTATTTCCATGGGTACGGATGGCATAGATGGAAAGAGCATTGCAGCGGGAGGGATAGTGGACAATTCCACAAGAATTGACAATTTAGAAGAGTACCTTGCCAATAATGATACATATACAGCTTTATCAAAAGCCCATGGCGCTATAATAACTGGTAGGACCGGAAATAATGTATCTGATATAATGCTCGGGTTCTTCGGGCGTGCCAATAACAATTTTTAAATACCACAGGTAATTATGGAGTGATTGGCATGGAAGAGCTACTTTGCAATATTGAATTTGAAAAGGATGAAAATGGATTTAGCGCCAGGTTGCGAACCGACATGGGTGGCTTGCGTGAATACAACGGTATGACATTAGAAGAAGTATTAAATGAGGTAATACTTGAGCTTCAGGAGGAATTTTCACCTTAAATTTATTTTAATTGAAAACAATAAGTAATGGCAAATTTTATTGGTCATTTGTGTGCATTATAGTTATCAACTAATATTTGCAATGGATAATATATGCGCTAGAAAATATTCGAAGAATGAAATATATATACGTTTATTTAATGATGAATGGTGCACGGAAAAAAACCAAAGTGGAAGAAAATACTTCCCATAGCAATTGCACTGTTATTTGTTTTAATATCCTTCTCTTCTATAACGAATCAGGATACTCATTTTCTTTCATCATCTGTTAATTCGCATACTTCTGAGGGCTCCGGGGTAACAAACAGTTCATTAGGATTGCCCTCAAATGAAAGTAATTATTCCTCTGTAAACCCGGAGAATTTATACAGGAATGAGCCTGCCCCTGTGGGCATGGCTGATTACGGACTTGGTACCGAGACCCTACTTGGCGGGTATACTCCATATGAATACAATACAACATCATTCCTAGGCTCAGCTAAAATCTATAATCTGTCTGTAGCTAACAGTTCATCAGGAAATAAATGCATGTCAGTCCAATTCAATATCAATCTTGTTTTTAATAATAGCAATAATAAATATGTATACTGGGTCCAGGACGTTGCGTTCATTAACACATCCTCCAGGGCTATCACTTTTATTGACAATATCTGGAATATGACATCCAGTGGTGCAAGCATGTACAATTCTACTGTTAATGGGGCCGGAAAAGTTGGCAATTATTCAGATTCCGGTTATTATTATTCAATAGCATCCTGTACTTTACCGGGCAATGATATTAAATTACCAAATCCGGCAACCATAAATTTTATGGTAAATAGCACCATGAAAAACGGAAGTCCTGAAGTAGAGCTTATGTATAATGATGGATACAGATGGATGACCTATGACAGCCCGGTTTTTATCTTTGCAACAAATGTAACTTCAGATCAGAGTTTTGTTGTTGATGGCTATAATTATGAACCGGACGGTTATTCTTTCTATGATGCAGAACTCATTCTTGGAGGACCCGGCGATGGTTCTTCAACCGTAGATATGTCTTCAAACATTCAACTAGGGATAGAATACTGGAATGGGCATAATTACCAGGAAATAACAAATGCCTTTAATTATGGCAGTGATACTGCAGAAATCATAAGCAACGTTCAATCCAGCGCAGAGTACTACACTTCAAACGGAACTATTTTCGAAAATGTGACTGCGGGAGACGGTTCTCTATCACAGGTATACAGTTCAGCAGATATATCATTATTGAATATCTCAACACCATTTTCAAGCGGGAGTATAAGTGTGAACGGAACGGAATATAGTTTCGTAAAACACGAAGTTAACCTGACTCTTGCTCCTGGTGAATATAATTTATCTATTTATAATGGGACTATACTTTATAAAAATTTAACAGTTAATCTTACAGCTGGAGAATATTTGCCATTAAATGTGGCGCCAAAATACAATATTAGCTTTACACAAACAGGATTGCCTGCAGGAACAGCATGGTCAGTTACTATTAACGGAAAGACAGAATCATCCGATACTAATACCATTGTATTTGTACTGGCTAACGACACATACACATATATGGTAGAAACGCTGGACAAGATCTATAAAGCCGAACATTATTCTGGGGATATCATAGTAAATGGTTATTCCTATAAGAGCATAATAAAATTCTCTAAGGTAACCTATGAAGTTAAATTTATAGAGGTGGGACTTCCGGGCGGATCAGTATGGTATGTCAATTTATCCAGTACAGTGAAATCAGGCCCAATAACAGGGAATTCATTTTCATTTGCACTTATAAATGGCACGTATACATATAGAACTTCCATTGCAAATGAACCATATGAACCCGTACCATCCTCTTCCGGAATAGTTGTAAATGGGGGCAATATTTCAACAACGCTAACATTCTCCAGAATTTACACTGTAAAATTTGTTGAAAACGGGTTGCCTGCTGGAACAACATGGTTAGTTACACTTAATGGAACTACGGAATTGTCCGATAACAATACTATACTGTTTGCCTTGCACAATGGAACATATGCATACACCGTAAGCGGGGTAAATGGAAATAAAATATCCGGCAGTTCAGGAAATGTAGATGTAAACGGTAAAAATGTTACAGTTAATAATATTAAATATACACCGGAACACAATTATAGCCTATATTATGGGATTGGAGTGGTAGCAGCAATTGCAATAATCATTTCTGCCGCAATAGTAGCAATAAGGAGAAAAAAGTAAGATATATCCAGTAATCCTGTATATATAGGTGTATCTATTTGGTGAATTCCATATTTAAAGTATAAACTATTTTAGATGTTAATCCATGATGATACAATTTCAATTATTTTTTGTATTTCCGGTATTTCTCCCATTACTATTGGTTTTAATTCATTACTGAATATTTTTTCCTGTTTTAATATTTCATTAATAAATTCCATTTTATCGAAAATTATATTGTAAAACTTTAGCTTCATATTAATTAATTCTGGATCAAAAATTACTTTTTTAAAATAAATTAAATAATATAAATCATATATATCTCTCGCTTTTTTCCTTGTATATATTGCCCTTACTTTTTCTGCTGCCACTTCATCAACATTCATTCCTGATAATATTCTTATTGGCAAATTATATTCTGGAAAATCAAAATTTAATGCCATTGCCTGTTTAATAATTTTCTCTCTTCTACTTATTTCAACATAAACAGGAACCATACTCAAAATATTTGTATACAATGGCCCTTCTGAAAGGAGCCTGAATGATAATGTTATATTATCATTTTTAACAATTTTTAACTCATTATTAATCCCCTGTAATTTCAGATTCTCCGAAACTTTATCAGGCAAATTACCTTTTAACATTGAATTTTCTGTAAAATCAAGATCCTCTGAAAATCTTCGTAAACCATGGAAAAGCCATAAATATGTGCCACCTTTAAATATCAAAGGCTCACCATAAATTGCATTTAAGACTACTGAAAGCATATACCTTTTTTCCTCCTGCCATGGCCTTAGACCATGCAATTTTGATAGTTTAATTATATCATCCTTATCAATCATTTTAATATCTCCATGATTTTTTTTATTTTTCTTATCTTAATATTCTTTAAATTCCGAATAAGATCTGAAAAGTCTATATTATTTTTGAATTCATTAATATCATTTTCTGAAAAAATATTCAGATATAATCCATCAAAGACTGCTTTATCTGGATTCGCAACAAAAATATAGCTATTATTATAATTATACCGTTTATATCCGAAAAATAATTCAGGCTTTATTTTATGATATGATATTCCTAATTTATTGTAATTTATTGAGTTTATCGTAGTAACACATTCCACCTTACCAGGAACCTGCTGCGCCAATTTATGGAATAGTAATGCAGAATTTATAGAGATATACGATGGATAAATTAATTGCGATGCCATAATAAAATCGTCATTAATAAATGAAATTTTCCCGTTTACAGGCTTAGTTGCAAGGTTATTCCTAACTAATCTATTCATGTATACAATAGCTACTTTATTGTTTTTCTGGATTAGATTTGCAAATTCATTTACATTATATACCGAAACATTATTTTTCAATGCCATATCTCTGATTTTGTATAATGTCAATTCTTTCATCATACCACAATAACAATATTGTTATATACACGTGACTTAAATATTTTTTCCCTGATCACTCGTAAAATTACATATTCTTCATGTATAATAATTTTCAAAAATATAATAAAAAATTGGCAAATGTTAAAATTTTATATCGTAATTGTTTTATTTAATTACATAACCAATAACGGTATCTTTAACAGTATCAAACGGAACAATTACATTCAATAAACTTTCCATTTCTGTATTCCAGATCTCACCTATTGAAATTACTTTTTCCAGGAATTCATCTATATTAAATCCTTGAACTTGCGTATATTTTTGCAGTTTATAATTTATCATTTGTATATTTATTTTAACATTATATTTTGTGATTAGTAGCCATAAGTCGTATAAATCCCTGGCAACCGGTGTCGGTCTTTCCATAATAGCTTTTATTTTTTCTGCTGCGAATTCCTCGGTATCCAGAGTAAAAAGAAAATAGGGCCTTAATTCCTGATAAATTGTAGTTCTTAAAACCTTTTTAGGATTATAAAATGGACGTACATACAAATTTATATCCAGTTTTATGGTCTGTATTGCTCTCACACTATGGGACATTTCATAAAAAGGCCCTTTAATTTTTAAATTATATCTAAGCATATCCCTCCTTTTACTTTTAACGTATTCCATAGAATAAAAATTATTTATTTCATCGATAGCTTTTTTAACTCTATTTTCTACAACATATACATCATAACTTTTATCAAAAATAAAGTCAAGATCTTCCGAAAATATTCCGGAACCATAAACTTTTGAAATAGCAGTGCCACCGATAAATATTATATCATTAACTGGACTAATATAAAAAAGACTGTTTAGAACAATTTCTTGAAGATAATCCTTTTCTGTACTGTACGAATTTTTAAATCCCATAATTTTTGTGTAATCTTTCCATTTCTTGATTTCAATATTATCCATAAAATTACCGCCTTTTATTAATTAATGCCAGAATTATTTCATATGTTTTTTTTGAGTGTATTTTTTCTGAATAAAATAATAATCTATCTATATTTATTAATTTATTTTCAATACCGTTATCAAGAGCTTCTTCTATATATGAGATTGGTGGGTTTGCTAAATACACAGAATCAACTATTGCTTTTTCCGGATTGGAAATAGATATGTATGTGTTTTTATCTATATGGTAACCGTAAATTTTTGTATTCTTTAATGTTATAAATTTTATTCTATACCCTTCAATTTCTATATCTTTATGCCTTTTTGGTGAAATAACGTATATTATATCGTATATCTGGGTTACCAGGTTATAATAAGAAAAAGCAGACGATATCCCTATATAGGATGGTTCCAGAATATTAGAGGCTATTGCAAATATATCTGTTCCTGGCAGATAGAACTTATTCCTGCCTGCTCTTTTTGCATAGCCGTGTTCTACTAAACGGTTCGCCACCAGTGATGAATACTTTATATTGCTATTTTCTATTATTTCTATATCATATGTTCTGAACACGCCTTTATAGTCATTTTTAATTGTATCAAGTAAGTTTATTGTATTCATATTTCAATATTTTAATTAAGTATATAGCACCATTGTTTATCATAATTGATAAACTATATGTTATAATATTTTTTTAAAATATGTTGTCTATTGAATATAGAAACACTGCAATTCACGGTAAAAACATCCGGAAGTAATGTATACCCATGGTTTTCAAATTATGATTTGTTACAATAATAAAAATAAATTTAACTTTTAACAGTGATATCACTGCTTCTCCTTTCCTCTTTCCCCCGCGAGAATGATAGAAAAGCACCGAACAGTAGTATTGCCATAGAAACATATAACGAATAATGTATTCCTGACATAAATGATGTAGATACACCTCCAACAAGTTTGCCAACACCTGCAAAAACTTCAAATGCAACACTTCTGGGTACGCTCAGGCTTGCAATGGAGACCGAGATAACAAAACTTCCCAGCATGCCTATATTTGCCAGAGTGCGAAGGAAACCGGAAGACATCCCATAAAGTTCTTTTGGGGAATTTGCCATAACCGCACTGTTGTTAGCAGGGAAGAACATTGATGATCCAGTACCTGAAATCCCTGATGCAACTAAAACTATGTAAAGCGTAGAATTAACAGTAATTAGTGAATAAACTATAATGGCACCAGCCATCATTAAAAGCCCCACAGTTGCCGGTATACGGGAACCTATCCTGTCCGCAAGCCTTCCAAAATATGGGCCAAGCATGCTACCTATTACATATCCTGGCAATAACAGCAATGCACTATCAAACGGGGACAATCCCCTCACACCCTGCAAATACATTATAATAATAAAAACAACTGCTAAAAATCCAAGGCTCTGGAAAAAGGATGCGAATAATGAATATGACAATATTTTAATCCTGAATACTTTTAATGGCAATAATGGCTTTGCAACCTTCGTTTCTATGTATATGAACAGTAAAATCAAAAGCGCTCCAAAACCCATTAATGCGAGGTTAAATGTTGTAATGCCGGAAGTTGAAATATTTACACCCGCATATGATATGGATATTAAAGCAACTCCAAGTGTTGACATGCCAGGCAAATCAAGTTTGTTCCTTACCGGTGTGCTCCTGTTAATGAATTTAATCGCGTAATAGATAGCAAATATGCCTATTGGGACGTTTATGTAAAATATATATCTCCACCCAATAAATGTGGTAATTACTCCACCTAAAACTATTCCGAGCATTGCACCGACATTGTGACCTACCGCTGTATACCCATACACTCTTCACCTTTTGTTTGGAAGAAAATTATCAGCTATTATTGCGCCACCGTTTGACTGGACCATAGCTGTTCCAACACCCTGTATAACCCTGAAAAATATGAGTTCTATTATATCTGCTGATGCACCGCATAGTGCAGATCCAACGGTGAACTACCTCATGCTAAAGCATAGAGGCTTCCTGCTTCATTGACCATGCTTAACTTCACATAGGGGCTTATATTAAGCCCTTCAAAGCCAGAGGCAATAATCTCCACAGGCGTTAGTTCCCTACGCTCCATAGGTACATTTAAATTTATATTATATTTCTTAAAATAATTATTTAATTTTTTATTTTTAATTTTTAATAACTCATTTAATTTTATTATTCCATAATAAATCATATTCAATGCAGAATTATAATCCCTATCTATAATAAAACCACAATTAGGGCATTTATATATTCTTTCATCCAATTTTATATTATATTTATTATGGCAATTAGAACATTCCTTTGTTGTAGGAATGAAACGATCTATAAGTATAAGTGTTGATGCCTTATGTTTAAGTGCATCTATTATTCCACCTATACCTGTAGATTCTATTTTCTTTCCGAATAGCCTCTGCCATCCGGATATATTGTCGTTCTGTGTTACTACTATATCATAATTGGATGTTAGATAATGGGTTATTTTGTTAATAGTGTCCTTTCTTTTGTTTTTTGTCCTATCTTGTTCTCTGTTTAATCTGTTTTTATTTTTATAATAGTTCTTGGATTGTTTTTTACTGAGTTTATTCTTAGAACCTTCCACATATTCAGCTTTTCTTGACAATGACCTTTGCAGTCTTTTTTCTTTTTTGGATTTTGGTATATTATAGTTTAATATTAACCCATTAGAGCATGTCAACTGATTCTTTATTCCCAGGTCAAATGATAATATTTTCTGGTTATTTACCGGTTTTTCTAAAATGTATTTATTTTTGTATGCTGTTATGTTAATATAATAATTATTGTTATTGTTATTAATTAACAATGCATTTGCCGGTTCATAATAGCATTCTAAATTATCCAGGCCATTTACTTTTAATAACTGCTTTATGTCCTGTATTTTAATATAATTATTGTTTATTATTTTATATGTTATAGTATATTGATTCAATGGTATTGATGTTATAAATGATTTAAATTTCAATTTTCCAACTTTAAATCCCTTTTCTTTTAATTTGTGTAATCCATTTATATTGTCCTTTGCCCTATTGATTATTTCCTGCTTCATCTGTGATGATAAATATTTTAATTCCCTTGTTTCATAATGGTCTTTAACATATACATTTACATTCTTTATTTTAGAATCTATATTAAAAATATCATTGTTGAATTCTTTGTTTAGTATATAATTATATAGCCATTTAGCTTCTAAAAACATTGTGTTTAATGCCTTTATAGTATTGTTATTTAATTTATCATTGTCTATCTTTAGTTTAAGTATTATTACATCCTGTGTTTTTCTTCTTTCTCCTGTTATTCTTAACGAATTTTTAATTTTATTTCTTCGTTCTTCAGGCATCATGGCTCTTTTTCTCATATGTATATAATATTATTGTATAAATCTTGCTGTTATATATGCATATGTTATAATTATCTTAAAAATATTCAATTTATTGTTATTTTAAAAATTATGCCATTCATGGGATTTGAAAATTGTTTAAATATTAATTATTGAATATTTAACAATTCCAGAAATTCATCCACATCGTAAACTCAGTGGCTTTATTTCTGGTAGATAGATTTGTAAATATAGCAATTCCCGATATAAAAATATTTTTTCTTGCCAGGATATCACCCAGCCTCCCCAGCTGTGTTGTACCCACAGCAATAACCAGCAGATAAATCAGAATAATACATATTGATAGGGAAAGCTGGGTTTTTAAACTATCTGTTATGGTGGGAAGTGAAAGCAGGACTATGGTAGAAGAATCCACAGCACCCATTAGAACTGCAAGCAAAAGTGATATAATTAACTTGAAAGAAGCATCCATTGAGATAAAATTATAATGAGGTATTAAAATATTTAGTAATTAACTGGATAGAACTGGAAATAAAAGGACTCAAGAACTAAGTTATAAACTCTTCTATGAACTTTTTATCATCCTTTTTTCATATTCTAGAAATTTTACTTTATCAATCTTTTTTCTTATTGACTCCCGTGTTTCATTGCTCAGTTTTATATGATAATAGTTAAAATCAAGCAGGGTTTTTTCTAAATCTGAAACGGGAACAAAAACCTCTCCGTAATTAACGTACTCGAAACCAAAAAACTTGGCTCTATCTATTCTGTGCAGGATTACCCTTGTATCCATGATTTCCCTGGCTCCTGGATTGGCTTTGCCTGTTGTCACAATGGCGGGAACAGATTGCTGGGTCCAGATTTTTCTTATGATGAGCGCGTATTGAAGCCCGTAGTCAAAAGGCCTGAATTTAAATCCAATTGCAGCTTCATTTCTATGAAACGTATATGCATCTTTACCAATACTGTACAGGCTTCCAGACTCAACAAGATAATGCAGCATCAGGCGTATATAAAATTCATCAGCCCCCAGTTTTGTGAGAAATCTCCGGGCATCACCCGTAGTGAACATTATCTGGTTTGAAAAAAATTCAATAAAAGAGGATTTATATTTCGTTGACCCACCTCCTGATATAGTCTACCATTCTATGAAAATTTAAATTGCCAGAACCTGCATAGAGCAATGAAGGCAATATATTTTCATCCACAGGTGCCTGTATTCCATGCAGAAAATTGGAAATTTTTGATTTTACCATGTAGGCTGACCTATCCAGCCAATTTGTCAAAACATAGAGGTCATAAATATCCCTAACAAAACCTCTGCTCTGATAGGCCTCTATTTTTCTGGACATCAATTCAGTAGCGCTGAGGACACTTATCGTTTTAACGCTCCCATCAACGCGTGAATAAGCCCTTATTTCATTTTCTGCAATACCTGGCTTTGATTCTATAAGGAGATCTGCTTCATCCCCGGCAACCCTGATTCTGGTTGGTAACTCCGGATACTGCCAGATTAACTTTAAGCTATACTCATCAAGCGAGCGAAGAAATTTATCAAATTCCTTTCTATCAAGGTAAATATCACTGCCTTCAGAAAATCGCATTCCTCCAAAGCATCTCCAGATAGCAGTACCGCTGTATAGAAATGTATCCTTCCCGGAATATTCGTATATAATATCTATTACATAATCCTGTAACTCCGCAAGTTTTAATCTCTGGCCGCTAAGGAATCATCCAATGGGTTTCGTGTTAGTAAGTGAATGTTATATTATAACTTTTACTTATTTATTTGATATTTTTGTTGTAATTAAGGTGCGGGAACAATTATAAACGAACTGAAAATCAGCTTTGTACTATCGATAAAATAAGACACACTTATATCAAGACTTATATAATTATTTTAAAATTTTGTTATTTTATCCCTTAGCTGAAACCCTATATACTGTTTAACATATTTTTATCTATGGCAATATGCCCTGTATGCAACTTAAAATTCGGCAATAATGATTTTCTGGCACTATCGGAACATTTCATAGGGAAAGCTAAAGACAGCGATCCCCTGCATGTTATGTGGCTGAACAGGAACCTTACAAAAACAAAGGCAGATAAAAAAGGATTAGAGCCCTTATTTAGAAACCTTTATGATCTCAATGGTGGAGGAATAAAATCCTGGATCATTAACCGGTTTGTTTCAGAATACAGGGGAAATAATCCACACCCGTTTATAATAAAAATGCAGGATTATAATAAATATATTCTGCAAGGCTATGCTGTGGAACATTACTTTTTCCTGAAGCAATGGGTAAGGTCATGTTCCGCTATAATATCCAAAACAGATTATAATGATGTCCAGACATATGAAATGGAGAATATGGTTACAGAATATTTTGGAAACGGCAAAAAGCCACATATTGAACTTTTGCTGGACATGGCTGAGGGATTTGGAATAAGCAGAAAAAAGATTATGGAAACAAAACCACTAAAAAACACAGAAAACGCAATTAACAGGTGGCGTGAAATAGCACAGAATAATGGGTGGATAGAAATTATGGCTGCAATGCATTCCCTTGAACTTATAGCTAATAGTGCATTAAGGCCATACGGAGCCAGATATGATTATTTCAATCTTGGTGCCTTTGACAACAATAATGTGCCGGAAACTGTTAAAGCATTCCTTATGGAAGGTTACCATAGTGATAATGCGCATTCCATAGAGGCATTAAATATTATAGAAAAATACAGCAGGGATTACAATATTGAAAATATACAGGACGCCTATCTGGCTTCCACCTATGTGTTTTATAACTATCTTGAGGCAAGGATTGAAAGGGGCGAAATGATTGAAAACAAACAATACTGAAGGATGCGCATTATGCAACGCAACCTGGGGAGAATACTACAGGGAAATAGAAGGAGAAAAGATGTTTTTCTGCTGCAATATATGTGCAGATATACTGGAAGGCATGTTAAACAAGGTTAAGGATGAAACGGGATGGAATAAAATAGATTACCTGGAACTCCATGGAAATTATAGCAGTGGAAGGACATGTACAGCGAAATCCGGAAATGAAGAATTCAAATATTATTACAGGACATACGGCGATGGAAGGGTAATGGAATATAAAAAATTATGAATTTGTATGCCCGGTACTTTAATAATTTTTGAAATAAATCTGGTAGACTCCTGTAGAATTAAAAAGTTCATAGAAACAGATAGAAATTGAAGAGTCTTCGATTCTTGATCTTTTTTATTTTTGAAGTAATATGACATAAAGTAACACTAAGATAATATTTAAATATTAATTTAAAATTTGTTTATAAATGAATATTGAAATAAAGAAAATTATAATTAAAAATTTTAAGAGTATTAAAAATATTACTTTAAATATTAATGATTTGATAGTGATGGTTGGAAAAAATGGCTCAGGAAAAACAAACATAATTGAAGCTATAAATTTTAATAAAGTCCTTTTTAAACCGGAGCCTATTAAATCTCCCTTTACAAAATGGTGGGGGTATTCAAATCTAGTGTATAATCACAATATAGAAGAGCCAATATCGTTTTCTTTTAACTTTACAGTGGATGGCCATAAACTATTCTATGAATATGACATAATGGATAATAATGGACTTCCAAATTTTATATCAGAACACATTGTAATTGAGAATTATGTAGATATATTGAGGGAAGGTTCAAAAGTCGAAATTAAGCACCTTGATAATGCCATAGAAAAACTCTCAAAAACAGATTTTGGTAATATTCAGTATTTAAATATAGATGAGGCAGAAATATTCTCCAAAATCAAAAAAACGCAGTATATAAATGATATAAGTACCAATCAAAGCATTATTTCGATGACCCTGGTTGGTTCATCCATGAACGCTGGGGGTTCTGGAATTTCCAGATTAAATATAAACAGAAATATGGGAACTCAAAATTTTTTTGATATGAAAAATTACATAATTGTCGCTTCACCTATTTTAAAACCTGATAATAAAAATATGTATAATAATTTGGCAGATTTCGTATTCTTCTCAGGACTAAGAAATATTTTTAACAATATAATTGCAGCCGGGCCAATAGATTATAAGGCTATAAAAAACCGTGTGCCGGTTGCAGGCCCATCATTAATTTCCGAAGATGGCAGTGGATTGGTTAGAATGCTATATCAATATTTCTTAAAAAACAGGTCACTGCCAGAACTGGTCGAGAATGGAATAAAAACCTTTTTCCCCGGATGGGAATTAAATTTTGAAGCAATGCCAGATGGCACCGTAACTCTTGTTGTCAAATACGGCGATGGTTATTTTTATCCCCCCAATCTTCCCCTTGGTTTCTATAAATTAATTATGGTACTCGAACTTATAGAACAAAAACCCGAACTTCTTATAATAGATGAGATTGAGAATTCTTTTCATGAAAAAATGATAGAATATATTCTAGATGCAATAAGTGCTAGAGGCATAAAAACTATAATTAGCACACATTCCCCAATGGTGGTTGACCTTGTTGACCTTAAAAATATATTAATAGTAAAAATGGTTAATAATCAGACAAAGGTAGAACGTATATCAAATCCACGGCGGAAAGCGGAAAGTTTGATTAAGGAAGGGATAACGCCCAGTGAATCCCTGCTTTATGGTGGTATAGATCACTAAAATCTGTATTATTTATGAGGATGCTTTTGGCAGCGAATTCTTTAAAAATATCATAAAAGACCTGAAAAATAAAAATATAATTAAAAAAAATATTAAGGTAGAGTACCTGGCACAGCTAACACTAAACACTAAATTGAAGCGTATTATCAGGTCTGTGACAGCAGGTAAAGAGGAATGTAATAAAATTATAATAGAGTATGATTGTGATGGTAATTGTAGCAGGATAACAAAACAGATAAAAAATATTCTTGGCCAGGAGTACCAGAATAATATTTATTTGCTTGGAATAGAATTTGAAATAGAAGAATGGATATGTGATTCATTAAAAATTAAATATAGTGCTAAGAGACCCCCTGCTAAGGCTTTAAACGATTTTGAAAAAGAGCATTCTGGTAAATACAGGAAGGATAAATTACCATCCTATAGCAGCAAACTGGATTATAACAGGTTAAATAAAAATAAAAGTTTTCAGGCATTTCTGGGATTAATGGAAGAATAACAGTATATTATGTTTCAGGCACATGGATGTAACTTCTCTGTTTAATTGGCAACTATTAACTCAACTAATGACCTTATGTCCAGTTGTTCCATGACACTCTCTATATCCCTGATGTCTAAAGCCAGTGTTTTAGAATCAATTCTACGATCCGTCAGAAGTAATTCAATATCTTTACGCCTTTCCTGGACAATATCTGCGCGCAGGAGGTTTAGACCCTAGCTTCCAAATAACATAGCTATCTCTTTTCGGACTCCAGAACTGGCCCCGGCTATAATTTCAATTTTGTCTTTTAAAACGTTTTCCATATATAACAATTCATACCTGTAATGAAAAGGAATATAATGGAATTGAAAGAATGCTGCTCTAATCAACTGTGCGATAAATTACCGAGCTGGCGTTCCCTGCTCTTTATGGATTTTCTCGCTACCAGAGAAATAATGGCCAGAGAGGCATTTATAGCGAAAAACAGTGCCCACATTAAGATTTGTGGATTAAATAGATATGTCAGGAAAATTGTTCCCACAAGAGGCCCCAGTGGAAAAATGGTTCCAATAAGCGATGAACTAAAACCGAAATATTCTCCCCTTTTATTGGCAGGAGATATCCTTGATATTGTTACTGAAAGGAACGGATTGCAAAGGCATTCTCCAACAGTAAGCATAGCAGTGTTTCCAGCAAGCAATACCAAATTTCCTGTTGCCGCAAACCCGAGGAAGGAGAATGCGTAGAGGAGCATGCCCACAGAAAAGCTCTTTATATAGCCAAATCTTTCCCCTATCGAATTAAGCCTGAACTGCAGCAGGATCACAACAAGCGCATTCACACCATAAATCAGGGTTATATAAAATTCAGTTATGTGCCTGTAAGTCTCAAGATATAGTGGAAGGGTTGGCATTTCAAACTGGTCAGCAAACAACATGGATATTGCCATAAATATGGAAACAGCTACAAGGAGCCTATCCCTGTGCACCGTAAACTTCTTTTTTATGGTATTCAGCTTCTCCAATACTCTATTTAGCGATTCAGGCACAAACCGGTAAAATATGTAAAATTCAAATATTGAAGCTATTACAGGAACTATGAAGAATACATAGGGCGATATCAATGACATAACACCTGCTATAACTAAGCCTATGCCAACCCCTGCATTTGCAGCCACGCGGATGAGGCTGAATGCACTTAGCCTCTCCTGGTCAATAGACATATCCGTTGTTATTGCGTTTATAAGGACGTTCTGTACAGAAAGAAGAGTTGTTGAAGCAACAGTCTCAATGATTATGTATATGAGTTGCAGTTCCCGGTATGCCGTATAAAATAAAAGAAAATATGTTATGGAAATAAGAATGGGAATGATAAGAGACAATGTTCTTCTCCCTATCCTGTCCATAATTCTTCCAGCAAGTATATTGAATGGGAAAGAAATCGCTGATGAAAGAAAGAATATCACCCCGATAATAAGGAACGGTGTATGGTAAACGGATGAAAGGAGTAGTGTTAGGACAATCCACACTGGATATCTTGTTGCACTGCTTAGCAGGGATACCAGAGCAAGTATCTTTACGGTTGGGGTCTGCTTTCTAATTTTAGAGAATGTTCCTCCCCCACTCATTAACTTTGAAATTGTTGTCATTTATCCACCTTTCCCGTAATTACTCTTAATTACGTATACCGCCACACTGTTTCCTAAATATAAATTAGCATTGCTGATAGATAATATAGACGGCAAACTGGTTATAAAAACCGGCACACATCGCTACTGCCTATCTCAATATATTTTTTATTCCCTCCTGTTCTTTCCGGGAACATAGTAATGACTTTGAAGTATTTAGACTCTCCACCTATTACGGCAAAATCGATACTAAAATATAATCCTTTGTTAGACAGATTCTGCAAATACTTTTATTTCCCGTTTTTTTCATCCTTGAATAATGCGAATGCAGGTTTATCGAAAGTAAAATTACTTCTACACTGTTAAATTTATAAGCAAAAAACTAGTTCATACAGGTATAATCGATACTCATTCACAGAATTTTCTATATTATAAATTAAATTTTTCATATAGCAGTGGCCTTCTTAAATCAACAGAATTATAGACACAATTATTTATGAAAATGTATTATTCCTGTAATACAATATGCTTTCTTTCAGGCCTTTTTATAAGAGTTACAATCTTTCTAACATTTGTTCCTATATACACTGATTGTGGAATCATTGCAAGAATTATAAATAGATCTTCGCGGGTTATAAGGTAGTTCTGGTTAAATAAATACCCTTCTGTTGTGGGAAATGAAAAAATCATTGCAAATCCAAGTAATATCATTGTAACCAGTGGTTTCCTCCTATCCTCTCCCCTCGGAAAAGCCATCATAATTGGAGGTATAACTGAAAGATATAAGAATATCATATGCCCGAATATCAGTAAACAGAATATCATTGAGAGGGTAAATGATGAACCTAAAATTTTAATAATATCCCACCGTTCTCGTTTTTTAAGTTTTCTTTTTTTATATTCTATTACTTTTTTAGTCATATAATGTTAAAAATAAATCATTATATTTAAATATTATGTCATTTGATAATAGAATATCATTCATAATTTGTTATAAATATTAATTATTCCCTGTATTTTTAGAAAAATAAAGAGAACAGCATTGCTGAAGTTTTGCTATGTGCATTATATAATTATATAGGCCATATCAGGTGCATTTGCCTGATTCCTGGGCTTTATCCCTTTTCCATCAATTCATACTGATTTTTCTTATCTTGCATAGCCTTTACCAATAATATTACTGAATTTACCCGTTTTGATAAAAAATACCGGGAATCAGAGACTGTTGGATTTTAATCCCGCCTTCTAAGTCTTTTTTAATTTCGTTTATTTATAACTCTATCTTGATAGAAACTGTTTTGATTACCAGGAGTATTCCATCTATTTCATTCCTCTTTTTTGTACAATCAGAAAAATTAAATCTGAACAATTAATAAATATATAACAATACAATCAAAAATTTACTGATAATGAAATAAAATTTTAAATTCGCCTGAGACCCATTGACAATTTGAATTATTAAGCACAGCAATTACATTTCCGCTATTTCATGATGGAAGTACGTTACTGAGTTTTTCCAGGTACTGTGGCAGTATTGGCTCATCAAGTTTCCAGATTATGCTCACAGGGTTGCTTCCAGTATGCCTGACATGACGTACCCGCCCCAGGAATACATACGGAGAAGCGCCGAGGTCATTCTCCCTGTATTCCCTGGTAAATAGTAAAATTTTATGTTCCTGGCCCGTCTCGCCAAAATATCTTCTGGCCGTATCTGAATCCGATGATACAGTACTCTGTGTTTGCCAGTGAAACTCATTCTCATTAATTGCATAATCCTTATACATAGTAGTGGGTGAATATGATTTTTCCTCCTTGTGAACGGTAACAAGCAAGATATCTATCTTCTTTTCCTTAATATATTTCACTCCTTCACGCATGGAAGCCGGGTCCATAATATCCAGTGCTCCAAGAATTTGATTTCTCGAATACTCACTGTGTACATGAAGTGGAATATCACCATTGATATTTTTAGAAGATTCAACAAAGTTAATTGTTGATAATAAATATAACAATAGGTCTTTCAACTCGGAAAACAGAACGGGATATGTACTTATTTCATTGAGTGCATCAAGGGAATTGGCATAATTTAGCTTCTCCGGTGGACTGTTGTATATTGTGAAATAAAACATATTGACCATCCTGCGCTCTGTTGCACTTAACTCTTCCCATGTTTTATTATTTTCTTCCAGAGTTTTTTCTATGAATGAAATCCATGAATAGGAATTGATCTGGCAGATTCTTTTGAATGCCCCTGCCATGGTTTTTTCTATATCTTCATTAAAGTTATCTATTACTCCTGCATTGGCGCAAAGTCTGGAAAATGTATTTTTCGAGTATATAATTTCCGGGGTTATATGATAATATTCTAAAAAGTTTTGAAGTGTCAGGGGAAGGCCTGAATGGGCTTTAAAATTCCTGATCTTTATAACCAGCCCTGATGAAGACTGGAAAGATTTTTTTATATTTTCCAGTATATATTTTTGAGCCTTTTCTTCCAGTTCAATATAACAATCTCCGGGCAGATGTGAAAATCCATTGGTAATCTCGTTCCCTGGATCCATATAGCCGTCTTTCAAAAGAGCAAGGTATTTCTCTGTAAAATTATAATTCTGGTTTGCCTTCCCAATAAAATCTAACACTGTGAGGCAATCTTTCCCATCAAAAAGCCGTAGCCCACGACCCAGTTGCTGGATAAATACTGTCAGGCTCTCTGTTGGCCGCAGAAATAATACTGTATTTATTTCCGGTATATCTACGCCTTCGTTATACAAATCAACGGCGAAAATTACTTTAATTTCACGATCCCCTCGCAAGGAAGCCTACGACTTTAGTCACAGGAGGAATTGCGACAATTTTATATATTGAGTTTATATTTGAATAATGTGCTTAAAACCCTTCAAATCAAATTGCTTCCAGAGGATAATCAGAAAGATATACTCCTTGGCACATTTAAAAAGTTCAATGAAGCATGTAATTTTGTATCCAGAATAGCATGGGATAATAAAATATACAATAAAATATCCCTCCAGAAATTGGTATATTATGATATCAGAAACAAATTCGGATTATCAGCACAGTTAACCATAAGAGTTATTGGAAAGGTTGTGGACACTTATTTAACTGATAGGTCAGTATTCCATGAGTTCCGGGAATACGGTTCAATAGTATATGACCAGAGAGTTATGAGCTTTAAAAGCATGGATGAAGTAAGCCTTAACACCATCAAGGGAAGAATAAGAATACCGGTAACCATTGGAAAATACGTTGAAATACCATTCAATAGGATGAGGGGCCAATGTGACCTTGTAAGGAAGCATAAGCTCTTCTATCTAATGGTAAGTGTTGATGTACCCGAACAACCAGTTATAGAACCTAAGAATGTTATAGGGGTAGACATGGGGATTGCTAATATTTCAGTAGATTCTACAGGCAAATACTATTCCGGAGAAAAAGTAAAGGAAGTAAGGGAGCATAATTTAGATCTACGCTCCAGATTGCAATCCGTTAATACTAAATCAGCAAAAAGGCATCTTAAAAAGCTTTCAGGAAAGGAGCATAGGTTTGCTACAAATACCAACCATATAATATCTAAAGAAATAGTAAATAAAGCCAAAGGCACCTCTTCCGCTATTGCCATTGAGGATCTCAGTGGTATAAGAATGAGGGAAACTGTTAAGAAAGGAAATAGATATATGCATAATTCATGGGCTTTCTACCAGCTCAGGCTATTTATTGAGTACAAAGCTATGGAAGCAGGAATTCCGGTAATGGTTATAGACCCACATAACACAAGCAGGGAATGCCCCAACTGCCATACTATATCTAAAAAGAACAGGCCTGAGAGATCTACATTTAAATGCATTTCCTGTGGATTAAAGGGAGAAGCGGATTATATTGCTTCCCTTAATATCAGGAACAGGGCTGTTGCCAACCAGCCTATTGTAGCGGGTGATTTTTTTGTCCATTGTGGCAGCCCAGTTGCAAGCTCACTGCTTTAGCTGTGGGTAGTTGACCGAACACAAGTTTTATTCTGGCATCATTTCTTTCCTGGTGTGTGGAATCGCTTGTTAATGCGATGGATTGTATTCCAGATTCCTGGAAATAGTGGGCCATAAACTTTGCATGGGCTTTTGTAACGCAAAATCCTAGGGCTTTCATGCTGTTAATATCTGTGCTATATTTCCGTACAGCGTCTATGATTAATTTAGCTCTTTCTCTGGCTCCACTGTTCTTAACGTATAAGTTCTCCAGTTCAGATACATCATATGAGCCCTTTTTCCATGCTATGTTTTCAAGGTCAACAGAGTCTGTTATTCCGAAATACTGGAATGGGCAGAGAAGATGCTGATCTATAGCCTCGGGAAGCCTTATTTCTGATGTAATATGATTATTGAAATATTTCAGGATATCCCTTCCATCCATCCTTTCTGGAGTGGCAGTAAGTCCAAGCATAATTTCTGGATTGAAATGATTCAGGAGATTTGCATAGGATTTAGCTGCGGCATGGTGGAATTCATCAATAATAATAAAATCATAATAATGCTTATCCAGTTGTAGATCTGGCCTTATAGATTCAAATGTCTGAATTGACATGAAGAGATGTTCATCTGATAATGGTTTGTAGTTCCCAACATATAAATTTCCAAATTCAGGATCTTTCAGCACATTTCTGAAGCAGGCAATGCTTTGCTTGAGGATTTCCTCCCGATGGGCTATGAAGAGAAGGCGATTGGAGCTATCAGGATGTTCTCTAACAAATTGTTTATAATCAAATGCTGAAATGATGGTTTTTCCAGTACCTGTAGCTGAAACAACAAGATTGTGGTAATTTCCCCGTAATTGCCTGTCTGCCCTCAATTCTTCCAGGATTTTTGATTGATATGGGTAGGGATGAAAATCAAAAGAATATTCATTGCCGCTATTGTTAATTGAAGATTCATTTTTCAGGGCTTTGTTTAATTGAGCCAGTTGATCCGGCGAGAAACTTTCAAACGCTTCAGAACTCCAGTATGAATCAAAAGTTGCATCTATTTTATCAAAAACATCCTGCATGTCAATCTTTGTTATCTTCAAGTTCCATTCAAGTCCACTGGATATCGCTGCACCTGAGAGATTAGAAGAGCCAACATAAGCTGTTGAATATCCTGTGTTTCTTAGGAATATATATGTTTTCGCATGCATCCTTGTATTTTTTGTATCGTATGATATCTTTATCTCTGTATTGGTCAATTTGGCTAATTCTTCAATAGCTTTAATATCCGTTACTCCCATGTAAGTGGTTGTTATGACCCTTAATTTCCCACCATTATCTGTAAATTCCTTCAACTTTTTTATTATTAACCTTAATCCAGTCCACTTTATGAATGATACCAGCATATCTACCTGATCAGATGTTTGTATCTCTTTCTGCAACTCATAATAAAATTGTGGCTCATTTGATGAACCGGTGAAAAGGGAACTGTATGCAACAGATGTGTCCGGCCTGATTGTTAAATCGATTTTTTTATTTTCATTATTTTTAGGATATGCGGAAAGCAAAATCTTTGGGGGTGATTCTATATTATCACAATTTTGTTCTGTCTTGCTGCTTATTTTGTCCAGAGGATTATTGATATGAATTTTCTCTTTGGATGTACTTTCTCTCCCATCGCTGTTTATTTTATCTAAAAGATTATTGACGAAATCCAGACGGTCTGAAACAGGTAGACGTTTATCTTCCATAATGTCCAGCCTATGTTTCGTTCTTTCACCAACATATGCAGCTAATATCCGTGATAGTTGATCATTAACAAGTGCCTTTTCCAGTGATTCAATTTCTGTGTTATTGTTTAGCTCATTTCTCAGGCAAAAATTTATCAGTTTTTCATACAATCCCTTTTCAAGCATGACTTTATTGCATTTTTCCAATTGATAATAATATTTCTATTTCCGAAATTTTAATTTACATTATAAGCAGTCTGAACAGACAAAATTGAATAGTGCCATGGAAATCGCATTATAATTCAACTTAACCGGTATATTTTAAATTGCCTGATATGCGGAAAAGTGTAAATTAATAAGTTTATTGAATGCTCAAGATACTTTGCCTGGATTTGCTATATAATTCCATAGCTTTGATAATGGCTATATTATATTGATAGGGAAAATACCATTTGATTTGCATGAAATTTATAATATCCAATAATTATTATATATAGATTCTGAATATATGCATATATGCAGCAATCCGGTAAAAAACCAAAAGTAACAAAAAGGGGAAACATTAAAAATGACGTAATTAACATTCTAAATGAAAATAAAGCCTTTAAATGGATGCTCAATACAGGTGTTGTTAATTATAATTCATTATCACGTATAATCCAGAATCAAATAAAAGAGAAATATAATTATACCCCCAAAATTAATACAATTTCAACAATTTTAAGGAAAGATTATGATGCTACCAGGCAAAAAACTACAAACAACCCTTTTTCTGACATGAAAATTAATATTATTACAGGGCTTTCACTTTTATACTGTGATTATGACGATGAGGCTATGAGAGCATATTATCCTTATTCACGTGCAATACGTATAACGCCAGAGAGCCATACTATGTGGGTTATGATTTCAGGGGAAACACCGGAAAATATAAAAAAAACATATCCTGAAAAGTTATATGGTGATTTTATAGAAATTAACATAACAATAGACAGGGAGAAAATAAATGAGGAATCAATACAGACCTTTATGGAAACTTTGTCATTCAATTACATAAATGTTTCACAGCTTATGATATCAAATGACGGCTTTGAATTATTTATCAGCGCAAGGTATCTTCCCATGGTGCTGAGATTAATAGAAGCAATAAAATCAAACAGATACCTTTAACCTTATCCTGAAATTTTTATATTAGGGCGTTGCATCGGGGTTAATCTCATTTAAGATTATTATAAATAGTAAATCACAATTAAGAATTATTAAATAGTAAATTAAAATATATATTTATGTTCTATCTCTTCTATTTAGAATTCATCATACTGGGAATAATTGTGGGGGCATTAACCGGTGTACTTGGTTCCAGTGGAGTTGTTGCTGTTGTTCCTGCTTTGATAATTATAAATTCTGAATTACCCCAGGAGGCCATTGGCACAAGCCTGTTAATCGATGTAATTACATCAGTTATGGTTGCGTATGTATATTTTAAACGTGGCAGGGTAAATATCAAAAAGGGAATACCTATGATCCTGGGAGCTATCATAGGTTCACAGATTGGTGTAAGAATAGCATTTCTTATTCCAGCTGAATCTGTAAAAATTGGTTTTGCCGTTTTTATAATTGCTATGGGTATTTATTCACTCATAAGACGAAAAGAAATGCAAAATACCAAAGATACTCAAAGATTATTAAATATCAAGCCCTGGGAAATTGTATTGATTACAATACCGGTAGGGCTTGCAACCGGGATACTTGGAGCAAGTGGTGGAATAATGTTTTTGATAATATCAATTTTAATATTAAAACTTGATATAAAAACAGCTGTGGGAACATCTACCTTCTCTATGATTATATCTGCTTCTTCCGGAACTGTCGGATATCTAATTGCCGGCCATATCATGATAATAGCGGCTCTCATTATAGGCAGTATATCAATATTATCTGGACTTATCTTTTCCAGAATTGGAAATAACATAAATCCCTTATCAACATATAAAATCCTGGGAACTGTGTTTATAATTATAGGAATTGTGCAGATAGTTTTATAGTGGTGGTTGTATGGAGGCTAAAAAATATAAATGGTTTGTTCTCATAATAATGAGCGTTTCTGAATTGATGGTGATGAGTTTATGGTTTAGTGCATCCACCATAGCACCCGAACTGGAACCTGTATGGGGTATTTCCGGATTAGGTACCCTTATTGTAACTTTAATGGTACAGATAGGCTTTGTTCTGGGTGCATTGATAAGTGCTACTCTGGGGCTGGCTGATAAAGTTAACCCAAGAAAATTATTCACCTTTTCTTCAATTATGAGTGCGATATTTACGCTGTTATTTGTTCTATTATATCGCCATTTTTTAATTGAAATGGTTTTAATGCTATCAACCGGAATTATGATGGCAGGGGTTTACCCTGTGGCAGTTTTAATTGTATCAAGCTGGTTTCCCACGAGAAGAGGTTTAGCACTTGGTATAGTAATAGCCGGGCTAACGCTTGGAACTGCATTGCCACATATAATACTGGATTTGCCATTTATTACGGAATGGAGGGCATTGATGGAATTTTCATCGTTGTTATCCATTCTGGGTGGAGCTATGGTTTTATTTGCTTTGCACGATGATAAAAATCAGATAAAAGCACCTAAATTCAAATGGGATACAATAAAACAGATAATAAAAAATAAACCGGTGATGCTTGCAAATTTCGGTTATTTTGGACACATGTGGGAACTGTATGCTATGTGGACGTGGATTCCAATATTTCTCCTATCAAGTTTTGCCTTTTATTATACGGGAAGCAGGTTATTGTTTATAACGGGAATTGCTTCATTTTCAATTATAGGATTATCCGGTGTAACAGGGTCTGTCCTTGGTGGGGTTATATCTGACCGGATAGGGAGAACCTTATCTACGTCCATATACCTCAGTATAAGCGGAACAGCCGCCATATTAATAGGATTAACATATAGAGCTGTCCCGTATATTACAATAATTCTAGGTATTGTCTGGGGAATAACCGCCATAGCAGATTCAGCACAATTTTCTACCGCTGTCACAGAATTAAGTAACGATGCAATAAGGGGGAGTGCATTAACGTTTCAAATGGCTGTAGGTTTTTTAATAACCGTTGGATCAATTTATGCTATAGATATATTGAGAAATATTGTAGGCTGGCACTGGGCATTTTCATTTCTTTCAATCGGCGCATTCGCCGGTATGATTTCAATGATAAGACTAAGATATAAAAAAGAATCTTTATTAATGTGCCATGGAAAAAGGTAGTGCATTACGGAAACAATGCAAGGACAGGAAGAATTTAAACATAAATAGTCATATAAACAATAGAAGATAATTTAACATTGTTAACCGGAAATCCCCGGTCATTTTATCCAGAACAGCATTTAAAGATCCTATCTATGTCTGGATTCATAGAGAGTCAGCTAACTATATTAATGAGCCTATTCAATTTCTATATTGTCTTATCCCCTGATATTAGTAAATAACTTTTTATATTAACCTGTAATCAAATTATGATAATTATGATACAGCAATTTATAAACAGGAAATATGAATTAAATTTTCTTAATAAAAAATATGATGAGGATAAACCACAATTAATAATAATATATGGCCGGAGAAGAATAGGAAAAACTGAACTTATCAAAGAGTTTATTTCCGGAAAAAAGACGGTATATCATTTATGCACAGCAGACAGTATAGAGGAGAATATAACATATTTAAAATCAGAATTTTCCAGTATTACAGGCAAGTCGTATTTTTTGAATCTTGAAGTGGACCTGTTTACCCTGTTTAAATACCTAATAGATGAAATTAAAGATGAAAAAATCATAATAGCATTAGATGAAATTACCTATCTAGTTTCATTAAATAAAGGTATTCTATCCATATTCCAGAAAATATATGATGAATTAATGGTAAATTCCAGACTGTTTATTATCTTTTCAGGTTCAAGCATAAGCATGATGGAGGATGAGATTTTAAATTTCAAGTCGCCGGTATATGGCAGGAGAACCGGTAGTTTAGAAATATCTGGCTTCGATCCGAATTTAATAGAATATTTTTATCCTGGAGATTTCGAAGATATTGTGAAAATACATTCAATTTTTGGAAATGTCCCATTCTACCTTTCCCTGATAGATAAAAATCAGAATATTGAATGGAATATCAAAAATATAATACTCTCAAAGGGGGAGATATTATATGAAGAACCAAAAATACTGTTGAAAGAAGAATTCCGGGAACCCAGGATATATGAAATGATTTTAAAAAGAATATCGGAGGGTAAAAATACATATGGAGAGCTGCAGAATGCACTCCATCTAGATTCCGGAAATATCTCCAGGTATCTGGAAACCCTTATTTCCAGTAGATTCATCAAATATATTATCCCTCTTAATCAAAAAAGGCGTGGAATCTATGAAATTAATGATTATTTTTTAAATTTTTATTATAAGTTTGTAGATCCAAATAGGTCTGACCTGGAGCTGGGGAATATTGAGAGCGTTTTTAAAAAAATCAATAATAATTTAAATACATTCTACGGGCATACCTTTGAAAGAATTGCACTTGAAATGGTTTCCAGGGGAATAATACCTATCCCGATTCACAATTTCCAGGTTAACAAATTCTGGCATAAAGATGTTGAAATAGATGGAGTTGCTACTAACGACAAAAATGATGTTGTCTTTATAGAAATTAAATTTGTACCAGATGTTGACGGAATAAAAATATACAACGAATTAAAATATAAGTCATTAAGTGTTAATATTAAAAGGAATAAAGAGTATTATATGATTATTGCAAAATCTTTTAAAACAAAGAGTAACGAAGCAATCAATGTGGATTTTGCCGGTATAGATAGGATAATAAAAAAATTGAATGAATAGAACTATAGCCAGGTATAACGAATTCACACACCGTCTAATCGTAAAAAAATGAAAGAATTTATAAATGTCCTAGCTGTGGCTATATCATTGATAGGGATTATAATTCTTCATTGAATATGATTTATTATGGAATGAAAACAAAAAAGTTTAAAAATACAGTACCTGAGGATAGCAGGGAATTTACGCCCGGGGAAACATTAACCGATACCTTCGAAGGACGTAATACTCCATATGTGAAGGAAAGTTATGTCGATGAACCAGGAAGCTTCAATGCTTTGGCATGAAGTAGTTCACCCACTGAATAACTCCCTGTGAATGGATGAATAGGCTATATCATTGTGTAAATACCCATATTTCATACAAATAAAAATATGTGAATTGTCGAGAAAATTTGTTTGAATATATAAAGCCTATTCTTATTTGTTAAGCAAGATTTAAATATAATAATAAATTAAATATTTAATGAAAAATAAATTAAAGATAATAATAGTAGTTGTGGTTGCAATAATCCTTATCAGTACAGCATTTTTAGTTTTATACCATCCAACGGAGCCATTCACAGATACATCCCAGGCGTGCCCTCCAGAAGAATTAGATCCTGCAACAGGATTTTTTATAAGTAACGGCCCTCTCTTCGCAGCGACATTTCAAAGCCTAGTAGCATATAATGGTAGTTTAACTTCAGTTGTCCCAATTTTAGCCAGCCATTATACAAACATCAATGACACTCACTACCTATTTGATATGAGGAATGGTGCTAAATTTAGCAATGGGCAATCCTTAAATGCAACATCTGTATGGTTCTCACTTGCCAGGGGAATTGTAATGGGACAAGGCCCTTTTTCATCTGATTATTCGGGAACATTGTTCAATGCAACTATGGCAGGAATAACTGGAATATATCTTCCTGTAAATATAACATACGCCCTTGTCAACGCAGGATACAATATACCAATGGTAACGTATCATGTTAATAGTACACTTACAATAACAAGATATAATTACACTATTGCTGCGACTGACCTTGCAGACATGCTATCTAACTTTAACTATAATACAACTGAAATGAAAGTTATGGAATACCCGAACCAGGCACTCGTTGTTAATACAAATGGCACATTTACCATTAATACTGAACATGAATATGCGTATCTGCTCAGTGATTTGGCTGGTGGCAGCTGGGGGGATATAGTGGAGCCAAGTTATGTTGACGCCCACGGCGGTGTACAGGTCAATACTCCCAGTTCTTATATAGATGCGAATGGCGCAATAGGTTCTGGGCCATATGTTATATCAAGTGTTGTTAAAGGCTTCTCAACAATAGTCCTTAAGGCAAATCCTGATTACTGGGTAACAAGCGCAATGGTTAAAAATGGCAGTATAAGTGTAATGGCCGAGCCGGCAAGCATTAAAACTGTGGTAATAGACTACGGTTTATCCCATGCAGACAGGCTTGAAGACTTTGATAAGGGAATATCGCAGATATCAACAATAGCACCATCGTCATTTAAATCTATGATAGACGGATTCCATAATAAAACAGAAAGAACAGGCGCTCTTGTTAAATCATTCAGTGAAGCAGGAACATACTATATATCTATGAACGTCGCCGACAATTACACAAATAATACCAATTTCAGGGAAGCATTGTACGATGCCATGAACTACTCTGCACAGTTAAAAATATACGACAATAACTATAACAGCACACCTGAAGCTTACGCGGAATTGGGGCCATTATCGCCAATATATGGGCACGCATTCTATAATCCCGATAATTTGCCTATGCCTTCACAGAACATTACAGCAGCACTAAAAAACATATCTATAGCAGGAGATGCAATGCACTTTTATGTTAAATTATCCAACGGCACAAGATATGGTGATAAAACTGGAACGGATCTATCTACACATACATTCACTCTAACCGCAATAAGCCCGGCAACAAGTATAGAAACGGCCCAGCTATCATCCGCAATAAGTTCATTTGAGCAAATTGGATTGGCATTCACAACTAAACTCGTTACTGACTCCATAGCCGATACCTATACAACTAATAACTCAACTCCACAGTTTTACGATATTTACTGGCTACCAGATTATCCTGATCCAATAGGCCAACAGTTGATAGATATCTACAGCCCCTTGTATGGTGGTACATTTGGTGGCAATGATGCATGGGTAGATAACAGCACATTAAACACATACTTTAAAACTCTTGATTTTGAAAACAAAACCACCCAGGAACAGATGATGAAAAACAATGTTTCAAAATTAGTCTATGACCAGTACGCGTATATCTGGCTGCCGATGGTCAACGGGGTGTTTTTTGTTTCACCAGACGTTCACGGATTTGTATATAATTCCATAATGGATTCGTATTTCTACAATCAGATGACTTACACAGGAAAGTTGACAAGTAGCGTTGGGTTCATGACGGTCTATACACTTATAGCTAATATTGAAATGGCATTTACAAATGCAATCCCAAAATTTTAAATTTTTAATTATTAATTGCAAAATTTTTTATTAAATATTTGTGTACCAGTCTGTTGAAATCATTTTAGAAGAAATCTCTGAATAAAAATTATAAAATAAAGAGATTAAAAATATCATGAAGTAGTAATAGTTGTTTCCAGAGTACAATATTAACATTTTAAATGCCTAATGGAAATGAAGTTCTTATCATATAAATGTATTCAAATTGGATATAACCCGGGAGGATTATAAGTATGCTTGATGATATATCGGGCATAAAATATTATAAAATATGTAAAGCTACATATTATTGCAAGTCTTTATTGCTATTGTACCTGAGGATAGTAGGGAATTAACGCCTGGGCAGATTATTGCCTCTGATCTTGAAGGACTTAATATAAGCCCCTATGTGAAGGTTAAGCATGGTCAATGAAGCAGGAAGCTTCTATGCTTTAGCATGAGGTAGCTCACTAATGATCTGGCAAAACGTGCAGAACAACAATCTGGTTATAAAAATATTATATTTAATTTAAAAACAAGAAGTTATATATTCTATCAAATTATATATTTATATGTGTAGAATGTTTGCCTATAAAGGCAATTCACAGGAAATAAACATCTTTTAGAAACTGGAAACCGAAACAAAGACAATATTTAAAAAATAGTATCTTATATTAGTACACAAAACTGTAGATACAATTCTACATAGAAGGGCAACAACTTTATACATAATATCTAAATAAGGCTATAAAATATTAAGAGGATATAGGTGTCATTTAGTGAAGCTGAAATTTTAAAGAAAAGAGCCAATGATTTTCTAGAAGAGGGTGCACACTTAATAGATATTAAAAAATATGACCTTGCAATCTTTAATCTGGATCAATATTGCGAATTAATTTTAAAATATAAAATCCTGACAAAATTGGGTTTCTATCTTGATACACATTCATTAAAAGAATTAATAAATAAATTATCCGAGTTTGATGATAATATAAAAGACCTTGTTAATAATGAGAAAGATTTACTTTATATAGGCAGGTTAACAGACGCTTATATTTCTGCAAGATATATGCCGTTTGAATTTGACGAAAAAGAAACAAAAAATGTATATAAATTTATAGTAGAGGTATTTAATAGATATGTCAATAGAATATGAGTTAAAAAAATTAAATTATCTGAAAAATTATCGGGAAGTGTGCAAAGAAGTTTATATATTTGTAAAAAACATAGATAATAATGCACGGGTTTTCGTTTTCGGGTCAGTTTTAACTGGAAATACAACCGCATCAAGTGATATAGATATACTGGTGCTGGAAAGTAATAAGAACTTAAAAGATGAAATAAATATTAAAGTGTTGAAGTATATTGATGCGCCTGTGGAATTACATATCGTGGATAATAATGGCCTCAACTGGTATAAAAGATTTTTAGATAATATTGAAGAAATCACATAAGTCCTTATAAACAATTAACATAGAATATCTTTCTGACATTGTATAAAGGCTATACATTCCTGTTATGTTTTTGGCACATCATATAAGCCAGGCGGAAAGAATAGTTATTAGTTTTAGAAGAATACCGCCATTTATGGACATAAAAATAGTACATGAAAATAACAATGTGATATTCTACACAGATGGAGTTGCATTGTCTTCTACCATCAGTGGAGGAGGGCATATCCGGTCAATTGTATTCAACACCCTTCAGGAATATATACAGGAAGATAAATTCGATTTATATATAAACAAAATATTGGAAAATTACGGTTTGGGAGCCAATACCCCTGTATTTGTCACACTTGTAGATATAAACCATATGAAGATAATAAATACGGAGGATTACCTTATAGCCGTAACAGCAGGAATCTCGGAACCAGCATCATTTAAAGGCAACAGGAAACCCGGAACAATAAATGTCATGGTCATTGTGAAAAGAAAGCCTGAAGGCAATGCTATGGCAGATATGTTCAGAGTAGCTACAGAGGCGAAATCTATGGCTGCTTTTGCTCTGGGCTTAAAATTCGGGAATATCCCATCCCCGGGAACAGTTTCAGATGCAGTATGTGTTGTTTTTGCTGGGGAAGAGGGTATACGCTACTGCGGATTTGGAACTGCATTGGGAGACAAAATTATTGAAAGCATCTATGATTCTGTTTATGCAGCAGGAAAAGAATACATGGAACACCATGGGCATAACAATGGTACATGAATATTGTTAAAATCAATAACCATGTACTGGCTTATAGAACCTTTTAAAATTACTCTATCTCTATTAATCCACGCCTATTTATAACCTTTATTTAACAGTATACTTGTATTCTTGATGTAGAATATTTGCCCGGCAATACGTTAAAAATTAAAATGGCAAATGTGTTTTTTCCTAAAGTTAACTTTATTAAACTTAAATGGATTTACCGTCAAGTGACCTTGAATGGATCATACTAAACGTTTACGAATTACCGGAGTTATTGTTGCTGTGATTGTAGTTTTCAGTATTGCAGGTTACATTGATTTAATTCATCCTGGCACTGTAGATAAGGGAAAAGAGATTACAGTCGGAACAGATGTCAATGGAATCCATATCAATAAAATTGTCTCACTTTCACCGGCTGCAACAGGGACACTGTATGCCCTTGGTGTATCCAGCGATATTATAGCTGTTGGCCCATGTACACATTTTCCCTATAATGTAACAGAAAACCTACAGAAAGTTACCTGTTATCCAGACTTCAGTGCACAGCAGATTATCAACTTAAAACCTGATGCTGTTATTTCTTCATCCAGTTATAAGGCAACAGAAGTACAGGAACTTCTGGATGCTGGAATAAATTATATTTATCTGGATAGTGGCAGCGGATCGACATTTCACCTTATTGAAAAACAGGATACACTGTTAGGGAAATTAACCGGCACCATGAGCAATGCTTCAAAATTGAATAGCTGGATGAATACCTCTTTGAATGATTTTAAGGATACCGGTTTAACAAATAAATCTGTATTTTATGCCTTATGCATAGAAAATCATGCTCCATGGACATCCGGAAATAATACGTTCATTAACAGTATGTTTAATTATGCCCATTTAAAGAACGTTATGACGGATAGCGGATTCTTCCAGGCATCTACCCAGGTTGTTGCCAATGATTCACCGCAGGTTCTGCTTCTGGGCACACGTGTTAACCTAAGCCAGATAAATACGCCAACATATGAGTCCACCCCTGCTTATAAAAACGACAGCGTTTTCCAGATAACTGATGCTGATGTCTACTCGGAACCTAACTTCAGGGATATTTTCGCAATACAGGACCTTATCCAGTCTGTTTATAATAAAACAGTTAATATTCCAGAGTTTCCATTGCACCTGGAATATAATGTTAATCCCACATCTACAGTGGAAAAGGTAAAAACCTGACGTTGATATAAGGTGAAAAGAAATGCCTGGCAATAAGTACAGTGAAATGCAACATCATCGAGACACTATGTTCGCCATAGCCATAGCTATTTTTATAATTGCGTTTATTGTTTCCCTGGATACCGGGCCAGTCCATATTTCATTAAAAAATATTGTGAATATAATTTTATTCCAGATTGGTGCTGGAAAGCTTACCGCCACACAGGGGAATTATGTAATAATAGCAATGATACGGGAACCAGAAGTTGTTGCATCCGCTGCTGTGGGTGCGGCTTTAGGTGTTGGAGGGGCGGTGATTCAGAGCATATTTAGAAATCCAATATCAGAGCCATATGTTACCGGTGTCTCCAGTGGAGCAGCACTTGGGGCCGTTTTGGCTATAGTATTCAGCATTACCATATTCGGGTTGTTTACCCTTCCCATATTTGCTTTCGTATTTGCAATCATAGTAGTGTCTTTGGTTTATATGCTTTCAATTAGAAGTGGCAGAACTCCTCCTGTGATACTTCTCCTTACAGGAATTGCAATCTCACTGTTTGCTACATCCCTTGTGGCAATAATGCTTTATTCAAGGCCAGCACTTGAAAATACCATATTTTTCTGGTTCCTCGGTTCCCTTTCAGGGATATTGTGGTCAGAGGATGAAATTGTTGTCCCGCTGGTAATTGTTACATCTGTTATTTTGGGAATGATGTATAAGCAGTTAAATGCCCTCCAGATGGGTGATGTATATGCAAAATCAGCGGGGATTAATGTGGAGAGATCCAAGCTCGGGGCTCTGGGTCTTACAACGATAGCTGTTTCAGCTTCGGTCTCCATAAGCGGCCTGATCGGCTTTGTTGGCTTAATATTTCCGCATGTATCACGTTTAATATTCGGCGGCTCGAATAAGTATGTTATACCTGCATCCGCAATACTTGGAGCCACTTTTCTTATGCTTTGCAATGACATTGCACATTTAATTATAACAGGAATCGTATTCCCTGTGGGAGTCATAACGGGCATGATAGGTGTTCCATTCTTCATGATTTTAATGGCAAGGGTTTCAAAGAAGGGGTATTACAATGCTTGAACTTGTAGATGTGGAGTTTAAAAGGGGCAATTTTACAGTCGGCCCTCTTTCATTTAGCCTGGGCAGAGGAGAAATCCTGTCCATATGCGGGAAAAATGGTTCCGGTAAAACATCAACGCTGGTTGCAGCAAATAATTATATTAAACTGGAAAAGGGGGAAGTCAATGTTGATGGCAATAATATTAAAAATATGAAAATAAACCAGATTGCAACAAAGATAGCATACGTCCAGCAGGAAATACCGGAGCCCATGGGATTAACAGTAAGGGATATTATGGAGATAGCAGGATATACCCGGGAAAATAAGGAAGAAGATATTCAGAAAGCACTTGACCTGTGCGAAATGGGAGATTCTATAGATCGGGATTTTGCCACACTTAGCGGAGGTGAAAAACGGATGGTATCCATTGCCAGCGGAATTTACCAGAACTCAGATTATATTTTAATGGATGAGCCAACATCGTTTTTAGACATAGATAAAATTCACCTTCTTGAAAATATTATAAAATCATTAAAGAAAATGGGGAAAGGCATCCTGCTCGTTTTGCATGATATTAATATAGCTATTAATATGTCCGATACTGCTATATTAATGGCAAAGGGAAAGATGGTTTCATACGGGCCGCCTGATTCCTCAATTACTGTAGAAACTCTGGAAAAAACATACAATACCCGATTTGGAAAATATGATTCTCCTGAAGGAGTGAGGTTTTATCCCCTGGAGTATGATAAATAAAAATTGCAGGAGTACAGCCAGGAATGCATATATTACTTATTTTATATCCAGCCCATAAAATAATTTTATAAATCCCCACATAAATTGCTGGCGACCATTCTTTTCATTAGACTAAATTCCCATATTGTTATTGCCCTGGTGACTATGAAGTTCTTAATGATTCCTGGAGTCTAGCTCCAACACTACTGCCGTCCCATATGCTACAATTTCGCTCATGGTTTGGCCGATCTCTGAGGAGTCAAATCGCATAGCAACAACTCCATTAGCTCCCAGTTCACTGGCATTGGCCTTCATCCGCCCGACCGCATGGATACGGGCTTCAGTCAACATAGCTGTATATTCCTTGATCTCTCCACCTGCAAGGGACCGGAGCCCTGCTACCACATTGCCTCCCAATCCGCGGCTTCTTACTACGATCCCGAACACTGTGCCGATAGTGCGCACGATAGTCATCCCCGATACCTCTGGCGTGGTAACCGTGATTACATCCTGGATATCACCCATATAAAATTCCTTCCCATGCTAGAATTAATATTCCTGCCATAAAAAAATATGTATCATCTGTATATTATTTTTTGTATTTAATGGTGCTATATTAGATATGAATGTTTAAGCGTATGCGCATGCTGTCAATATTATACTGAATTGCCCGGTTTAGAAAATTAATAAACAACAATATTTATTTACTGTACCGGGATAATCTCTTATACTTAAATGAAGGATAAGAAATTTATCAGTGTTCCTGTGGCAACGGCAGTTGGACTGGGGGCTATAATAGGCGCGGGCATATTTGTTTTAAGTGGGACTACCATAGCACTGGCAGGGGCTAATGCACTTATAGCTTTTGTTCTTGTAGGAGTACTTGCAATTATTATTGCAATGGAATTAGGTGAATTGGGTTCAATAATGCCCCATGCCAAAGGTGCTTCCTTTTCCTATATTTATGAGGCTTTTGGCAGTGAAATGGGTTTTATTACTGGCATATTATTATATTTTAGCTTCTCCACAGCCATAGCAGCAATTGCATTGGGCTTCGGGTCATATCTTGGCTCCCTGGTAGGGTTGCACACCGGCTATTACCCTATCATATTTGCCATTATCTTGATATTTGTACTTGCAATTGTAAATATTGTAGGAATAAAAAAGGCTGCAAAAGCAGATTTTTACCTTGTTATGGTCAAATTAGCTATATTAACAATATTTGTAATAGCTGCAGTTATTCTCGCATACACAACCAAATCACTAAACACTTCAAATTTTGTTACGCCGGTTGCTAAAGACAATATATCGGCTATATTTGCTGCCAGCATTGCAGTGTTTTTTGCATATTCAGGTTTCCAGTCCATTTCAACATTTACATCAGATATAAAGGGTGGAGCCAATAAGGCAGCAAAGGCCATAATTCTATCCGTGCTTATCAGTATGGTATTTTATATTTTAGTGGTACTGGCCCTTATACTCATGGTGCCTGCTTCTAAATATACCATATCGGCTGACCCGCTTGCATTTGCCTTAAAATATGTCCATGCACCCTATTCAATCTATGCGCTTGTGACCATCGGTGCCCTTATTGCAACAACTTCAGCTACACTCGCCATGATTATGACCTCTTCCAGAATATTATACCAGATTGGTGACAACAAGCTTTTGCCGAAATTTTTCCGTAAGTTCAACTATAAAAAGGATGTTTCGGTTAACGGTGTAATTATTTCATCATTAATCGGGATAGTTATGCTATTCTCCGGAAATATTTACATTATAGCCGCAATAAGCAATTTTGGATTGCTTTTATCGTATTTGGTAGCAAGCTTTGCAATAATACATTTCAGGAGAATTAAGAAATTCGGGAGCTTTAAAACTCCACTGTATCCATTTACCATTATTGCCGGAATAATACTGCTGATTGTATTCATACTTGGGATGCCCAGGGAGGCACTGGATATAGGGGTTGTAATAATACTATTGCTGTTTATGCTATATTATTTCTTTATTGAACTTAGAAGGGATAAGGTAATTAAAGAGGAACTATTCAAATAATATATTTTTACTGTATAAGTCCAGTAATGTAGAACTGAAATTTTCTTCAATGTAATTAAATATATATAAATAGTATTTATTATATATAATTCATTATTAATCAAGTATGTATAAACCAATGCCGATAATTCTGCATAAATTCACGCTTTATAAATTATTTAAATATTAATTCTGTCTGATTGAATTATGGATAATGCTCTTAACAGAAATAGCATGACTTTCTGGGGCCTTGTATTCTATGCCATAATGGTTATTGCACCTGCAGGGCCATTTGCATTCACCGGTGCCAGTGCTATGGAATATGCCGGTAAGATAGCCCCACTTACATTTTTAATTGGCGGTGCAATTCTTTTCCTTGCGGTTATAGCAGTTTATATTTATTCCGAAAAAGTTAGCAATGCCGGAGGTTATTACAAATATGTGGAAGTTGCAACACATAATAAATACTTAAGCAAAAGCGTTGGATTTTATTACCTGTTTATGGTTTTAAGCAGCATTATAGGTTCCAGCATTCTTCTTGGATGGTTTCTCTATATAGGATTGGAGGTAATGGTTGGCTATACCCTACCATTCGTATTTGTTGTCCTTGTTTCATTCATAACTCCGGTAATTTATCTGGTAGTGGGAATATTAGCATTAAATTACAGCCAGAAAATAGCCATAGTAGTAGGATTATTTGATCTGGCTTTCTTTTTAACATTATCAGTAGCTATAGTAATCAAATCACCATATAATGTAATCCAGTACTTTAATATCTTTAATTCCACAAACGGATTCCATGGGTTTTTCCTTGGAATGGTAACCGGAGGTTTTGTCGCATTCTCAGGTTATGGCTCTATAGTTGTACTTGCCGAGGAAACAAAAACGCCAGGCAAAACTATAAAAAAGGCTATTGTTACATCGCTCCTTATAATGATAGCCTATGATACATTTGTTATATACGCTAATGTTGGAGGATTAGGCCCCAACCTTCCGGCTGGATTGGCTTATTTTGCTCCAGGATTATACGTAACCGATAGTTATTATGGCATATATATAACTTTACTGGCATTCAGTGTATTCCTGGTTTCTGCACTTATTTCAACGGTGATATTCGGAAACAGTGCAGCTAGAGATTTATATTCCCTGGCAAGAGATGGCATATTGCCAAAAACCTTTACAAAAATACATAAAAAATACCGCATCCCGTATATGGCTGTCATAGCAGTATTCGTTGTGGCTGTAGTCGGCATAAGCCTGGGGCTGGTTCCGCTGGTATACTACTATGGAGAAAATAATGGATTATTTGATTTACTTGTTATCAATTCAATTATTGGTTCTGTATTCACCCTGTCCTATCACATAATAGTAAACGAAACTCTCCCTGTTTTAATGCACAGGCTAAAACAATTAAATCCAGTGACACATATAATAGCACCTACTGCTGCATCAGTAATGATCGGTATAGCAATATATTATTCATTAATTGGCCTTGTATGGCCATTATCAGCGGCGTATATATTCCTTCCCGGATTGATAATACTTGCTATTATCATAACCTATAGCAGGAAAAATAAAGTGCAGATGGATACTATCGAACAGGAAGATAGTGAGAGAAAGGCACGGCGCGCACAGCAATGATTCAGGTTAATTATGCTGAGTTCAGTGTGTGATATCCCGTAATTAATTCATTTATAATTTTATTATTCTTTACCTTTTCAGGAACTTCTTTACCGTGAATTATATGAATACATGTACACTATAAAAAGGATAGATATTATGAAACTGCTTAGAACAACTGGCATACATTTCGAAAAAATGACGCATGATATTGCATAATTATAGGATAATAGGAAATATACTTACAGAATAGTCAAAGAGAACTTATAAACAAGATGTTAGAGAATAGATTTATGGAAAAAAATATCTGGATAATGTTCTGATAAATTTATTATAATTTATAAAATGATTTAATGCAATCACAGATATATCCTATTTCATCGTCAGATAATTTCACACTGCTGGGCAAATTGATTCCCCTTTCTGAGATGCTGGTGCTATTGGGATAATTCACCTTATTAAACTCCTTATAGGGTGGCATAACATGCACAGGATAAAAGAACTTCCTTGTATCTATTCCTTTACCGAATAAGAAGCTTATTAACCGTTCCCTTTCATCCTTATCCTTAGCGAGTATAGAGTAGAGCCAGTAGGTTCCCTTATATAATTTCCCCTCAGGATGTGGCAATACATTTCCCGGTAAGTTTTTCTTATATTCTGATGCAATATGCCTCTTCTTCTCTATAAAAGAGTTTAACCTCTCAAGCTGAGCAACTCCCAGTGCAGCCTGGAGATTTGTCATCCTGTAATTATATCCAATATAATCATGCCAGTATCTGTTTTCAGGCCTCATTCCATGGTCTCTGAGCAGCAGCATCATTCTGTAAATTTCCTCATTATTGGTTGTGCAGAACCCACCTTCTCCTGTTGTCATTGTTTTATTTCCATAAAAGGAGAAGCATCCGGCATCACCGAACGAACCGAGTTTTTTCCCCTTATATTCCGTACCAAGTGATTCTGCTGTATCCTCGATCAAATAAAGATTATATTTTTCCTTTATCTCCATAAGCCTATCCATATTAGCAGAGTTGCCATAAAGATGTACCACTATTATTGCTTTAGTTTTTTCTGTAATTAATTTTTCAATTTTTTCTGCATCAATGCACCAGTTCTCAGGATCAATATCGCATAAAACAGGTGTTGCATGGTTATATAGCACTGCATTCACCGGGCTTATGAATGTTAAATCAGGAACTATTACCTCATCCCCTTCCTTAATGCCCATAGCAGATAATGCAAGGTGCAGTGCAGTGGTTCCATTTGACGTTGTAAGCCCGAATTTTGTGCCTATGAATGACTTAAAATTATCCTCAAATCTGTTTATATATTCGCCATGTGAACTTACCCATCCTGATCTTACCGCATCATCCACATATTCTATTTCCTTCTCGCCTATATCAGGCTCTGATACTGGAATCATTTTACATTGCCCCTGTATGTTTTTAACAGATTATTCTCATTAGGATAGTTTGGAACATCCCATGCAAATTTCTCACCTTCGGTATATCTCTTCCACCTGTCTATTTCAGCTTTAACCATCATATTTACCAGTTCCCTGAATTTAGTTTCAGGCTTCCATTTAAATGTCTTTTCTGCCTTGGAATAATCGCCCTGAAGTGCGGGGACATCCAGCGGCCTGATGAATCTCTTATCTATTTCCAGATAATCTCTGTAATCTTCTTTAATATAATCAAATGCATATTTTACAAATTCTTCCACGGAATGCGTCTCGTTTGTTGCTATTACAAAATCATCAGCTTTATCAAGCTGCAGCATGGAATGCATGGCTTCTACATATTCAGGCGCATATCCCCAATCCCTTCTGGCATTGATATTCCCTAAATGTATTTTCTTTTCAAGCCCGAGATTTATCTTTGCAACTTCATTTGCTATTTTCCTTGTGACAAATTCCATTCCCCGCAATGGAGATTCATGATTGAATAAAATTCCAGAAGCAACATATATGCCGTATCCTTCCCTGTAGATTTTTGATATCCAGTATCCATATAGTTTTGCTGCAGCATATGGGCTCATGGGGTTAAATGGATGGTTTTCATTTAATGGTTCTCCGGTATATGATGAGCCGAACATTTCGCTTGTTCCTGCAAAATATACCTTTGTGGAATTTGAGAATAGCTTAACGGCTTCAAGTATTCTTGTGACCGATAAACCTGTAACATCAGCAGTTGACAATGGCGATTCAAAGGAAGCTTCAACAAAGCTCTGGGCTGCTAAATGGTAAACCTCATCTGGCTGTGATGCCTTGAACGCATTAAGGATAGATGATAAGTCACTTAAGTCTCCAGATATTAAATTAACCCTGTCATATATATCAAGAGCCTGCAACCTCCAGAAATTTGGTGTACTTACTCTCCTGTACAAACCATATACCTTATAATTTTTTTTAAGAAGCAACTTTGCCAGGTATGCCCCATCCTGGCCTGTAATCCCTGTTATCAATGCCGTTTTCATAATTAGGCATATGTTATTTGTATATTAAAATTCTTTACAATCTTCCCATACCACTTATCCGGATAAGAATTTTCAGGCAATTAAAAATCAGAATTTAATATTATATTAGCTATATCGGCGTATGAAATTATGCTGTTTTCTGCATTGAATTTAAACTCGCCTGATTCTATAACTTGTATTCCTTCTTTGATGGCATTACCAAGTGATTGTATATCACTCTCTGGAACAATGTGCAATCCATATTTTAAAAAATCCATTGCACAACCAGCGGTGGTTGAAATCACATACATTCCCTGGGAAATCGCTTCTAACCTGCTTATGGCAAAGCTTTCATGTAACGATGCAAGGCAGAATATTGCTGAACTTCTGTATTTTTCTATTAATTGTATCCGGGTGAATATGCCAGAGAATTTTACACTTTCTCCGAGACCTAATTCATCTATAAGCTTTATGAGTTTATTATATTCTTCATTGTCTGTGATTTCGCCTATAATTTCAAGATTCCATGCAGGGTAACTACTAGATACACGATAAAACGATTTTATTAAAATATCCAGACCCTTATCTGGTGTTATTCTTGAAACTGTTATGATATTTCTTTGCCTTTTAACCGGGTCGTATTTACTCAAAAATTCATTCGATACACTGTTGGGAACAACTCTTAAACGTTTTTTTAATGCTGGCATTTCTTTAAAGACATCATATCCGCAGGTTGTTTCGGTTAATATGCGCTGGAATATAACTGACAGATACCCATAATATAAATTTATTAATTTTTTTCTTGCTCCTGGCATAGTTGCAATAGAGGATCCATCGTTATCAAGTTTTAATATAAGCCTGGTGTGTACCAGGAAGATTTTACAGTACACTTTATATAGAAATACTATAAGCCCTGTTAATGTTGAATTATTGTAAGCCATAAAAATATCCGGCTTTTCACGAATTAAAATCTTCAAGACAGGAATAAGTTCCCGTATATTTAAAAAATTTTTAATTCTCTTCATAAGGTTCATTTCAGAATAATCATCAACATATTCTGTATCAAGATTTCCAGTTTCATAAATTTTTATGCCCAGCTTTTTATATCTCTCTGATTTCATTATCCCAACGATTAATTGTGAATCGTAACCGGTATCCCTGAAACCAACAGGTATTGCACCGAGTGCTTTATGCTCATAGGCATCTATAAATTCTGAATAGGGTAGATAAAGAATAAATTTGTTCATTTGAAATTTATTATTTAAACTGCATATATTAAATTTTTCAGTATTGGATGGAATAAAGATTATATTGCATGGATCAGGCTATGTATTTATCAATAATTTCCATATGTGCATTAGCAACTCTGTCCCAGCTGATATGCTGTTCAATGAAACTATCCAGTGCAGGGTCAATGAAGTCTACTTTTTCTCCATTCATGATATCTATTGTTTTATTTGCTATGGCTGTTGTATCAAATTCCTTTACAAGTTTTACGCAGTTGAATTTTTTATAAACAGAAATGCCAGCTATATCATATGCTACAACAGGAGTATTCAGGTATATTGCCTGAAGTATCGAAATGGAAAATGAATCACTGTGTGATGGGTATACCATTGCCTTAGCTGTTGAAAGTTCACTGTAAAGTTCATCATCTGTTAATTTTCCTTTATATTTGACAAATTTCTCCAGATGGTATTTTGACAATAGTTCAAAAAAATAGCGTTCCTCATAGGAATGCTGGAACTGGCCAGCTACTACTACTTCTACTCTTAAACTTTTTACTATTTCCTTTACGATTAAAATGAAATCAAATATTCCCTTCCTGTACACAAGCCTTGCAAAAAATATAATTTTATTTTCCTTTTCTTTCCCTCTGAAGTTTTTTATCCCGGTATCAAGGGCATTTGACGGTTCAAGCATGTATATATTTTTAAAATTAATTTTCATATTTGTTGTATATGAACGGTTAACCATAGTAATAAAGCCAAGGTTCCTTGCACCGGTAAGTTTTAGCATGGTTAATTTTCTATTTGTATAGTCATAAAGGGCAATTCCAGCTACCAGGCCAGACAATTTAGGGGCAATCCTGGCAAATTTATACCCGGAGTAAATTTCTGGCACAAAATGCATATTCACATCACCAAGATCCTGCAGGCACACACCAAGCTTTATACCTGTTTTATTGCTCATTAATAATGAAAGCTCCCCTCCATATTTTATATTCTCAAAATAATACTGAAAATCCAGATCATATATTAATTCACATGTACTTATGTCTTTAGAGTATTTTTCAATAATGCCATTAATATTTATCTTATCTCCCTTATATTGGATAAAATATTCACTTATTACAACTTTGAGTTTTGCCAGATGTACAATATACTCTGAATTGCACTTAGATCTATCCAAATATGCTTGTGGCTCGGGGAAATAATATATCTCATAATGTGTAGCAAGCCTTTCAATAACCTCACGCATATGCTTCTGAGCACCACCTACACGGTTAAATAATATTCCATTTGCAAATATTGCTATTCTCAATAGAAACCGATAGAATGTTTATATATAATTTTTCTTTAACAGTCAAATATATTTTATACCCTATTATTATAAACCAGCATGGGCAAAACCTTATTTCTTGGCCACGCAGATACCGGAATGAGAGGAGGCCCGGCAATTTTTACTTCCATATACAAAGCATGGTCAGGTGATAAATATATGATTTTCGAAAAAAGTTACACGACCATGATAAAACGGCTTTTAACTTATGTATTAAAAAATAAAGTTGATAAGATTATAATGGAAAACGAATATTTTTCAGATGTTTTAATTGCTCTATTGATTAAAATATTTAATAGAAAGATAATGATTTATGGTCCTGCATACCATATTCCACCGAAACCTGCACTGCATAAGGAATTTATAAAACAGTTCCTTCATTACGCTGATTATAAACTTGGAATCTGGTTTATGGCGGTTAGTTATAATGCCATATACACTGAAAATTCCTATATGAAACATTATTTAGAATCAATAAATTCAAAGGCAAATATCATTGTTGAAAGTCCGGGAATTGATAATAAATATCTAAAGCCACTTTCATACATATTAAACCTGAATAAAGATATTGATTTTTTATTCCTTACTTCCTTTACATATAACAAGGGAATGTATGATTTTCTTAACCTTGTTGCTGGCTTGTCAAATAAATACAATAATATTAAATTTGCAATGGGCGGTTTTGCTACGGAACAAACACTTTCAGAAATAAGGAGTTTTATGAAGTCCAATAATATTGAAAATATAGAAATACATCCGGATCTCACCGAACAGGAGAAATATAATTTATATTCACGGGCTAAGGTATACATACTTCCGAGCATGGAAGATGGGATACCTATCACATTCTATGAAGCCTGGGGTTATGGCAATATTGTTGTTTCTTACCTGCTGGACACATATATAGATGTTAAGGATCTTATAGTTCCTGTAGAGTTGCGTAATCAGAAACAGTTGCTTGATAGTTGTATAGAAATATACGAAAATTATGATAAATTTAAAAGAATATATGCTGAAAAATGTTACGATTATTCCCTCAAACATTCATATGAGGCAGGAATAAATAATATTGTAAACAGGTTATCTCGAAATAGCAGAATAGAAACAGTATCATAATGTTGCCATATTAATTTCTCTCAAGTACAATTACTCCATAGTTATCTGCATACACCTTATAATTACCAGATGCCATATATTCATGTTCCAGCATATTCAGGGATATGCTTGTTCCTGATATGTTAGCTGTTTCAATTGACCACATACTATTCTGGTTATCAACAAGATACTGGTAATAATCAGCATTTATGACTACATCAGGCGTAAAGGGAAATGCTGTAGCATTCAGATCATTGCCAAATAAAGGGAACAAGTTATTTGATGTTACCAGTGTTGCATTTTTTGGAATTGAATTTGCTATTTTATGTTCAAATATTACCTGATTCATATATGTATTATTTCCGTACTGTGAAACTGAGGCATACATGCTATTGGAATTAGTGTCTCCCGATACTATTGGAGTGGCAATTGAAAATCCCAGAAGTGCTATAACTATTATAACGCTCAGGGCTATACGGAGTTGTAATTTAAATGAAGGTTTATGCATCTGGCTCTTTATCAGTATATATATTCCTATCGCCCCGCTTACAGCCACCATGGGAATGAACATCATAGTATATTGATAGCCTATCGTATAATATGAGGGGTAAGTAGAAAACATAGAATAAATAATGTAAGGTATAAATGTTAATATGGATGCTGGATACCTTACGAATAAAAATGCAAATCCGCCGAATGCGAAAAATAATAATGTAAGTTTTAAAATATAATTCTGTACGAGGAGGTGCAGGATAAGTGCAGGATTGGTAAAGGTATCAATAACTAGAGCTGTGGGCCCTACCGACCCGCTAACATGTATACGCAATACTGAGGCTGGTACTCCCGCAATATCACCTTTTAAAATTCCTGCAAGTATAAAATAAGGCCCTAAAATCGCAAGGGAAATAAAAAAATAAATAGAACTTCTGACCGGTGAATGAATACTAGTTATCATAAATGTCCTGTTCAGGAATATTTCAAACAATATTGCCATCAATGCAATTGATACAAAGGTTGAATGGAGCGATACTATCAAAGCCAGGAATATGATGTTAAGTATATATTGCTTCTTCATAAATGAATAGATGGCAAGAAAGAAGAAAAGGGGGAGAAAAACCATTAAATGAAAATCAAAAAAAACCGGGCTTTCTGTCAACGGAGACATAATATATGCCATCGATATTATAAATGAGATTGTTGAAGTATTGAGCCATTTTCCTGTTTTAATAATTTCTATCTTTTGAAGTATTTCTTTAGAAAGCAGATAAAGCACAAGTGTTGAAAATCCTATGGCAAATGACTGTAGTACAATAAGGGTATACGCTGATGGGAATAAATAGTACGGAATCAATAAGATGAAGAGAATAGGTGAGAAATGCTCGGCAAGGTAACTCCCCGGAACAAGTGCCGAATAGAAAAGATGCCCGGAAATGCCTGAGGACAATGCCTGCATATAAATGCCCATATCCCAGCCGCTCATCTCTACAAGATTAAATGCCATTGATGAATAAACTGTAAAGAGTATTGAGAATACCAGTGATACAATGAAAATCCACAGAAGGTACGGGTCTTTTTTTAACTTACTGACAATATTTCCAATTAATTTTTCGTGTGACATTTATAACTAGTTATTAAAAATGTTAATATAAGATTTCCCATAACAAAAAAAGTTAGTATATCAATCCATACAGCAGCTCATCTTTGATATATCCCTTATAAATGCCTGCCCTGTGATTTTAATTGACTCTGCCACAGTAGGGAATACGTGTATAGTGTCTATAAGATCGTCGTAGGTTAAACCATTTTTAATAAGGTATACACCTTCTGTTATGAATTCAGCTGCCATGGGGGCTATCACATGGATACCAAGAATTTTTTTGTCCTTTCCGGATATTATTTTGGCAATTCCAGTATAACTGTTGAGAATATTTGCTTTTACCACATTTTTCAATTCTACTGTGCGTACATCGTATTCTATGTGTTTCTTTTTCAGTTCTGCTTCCGTGTAACCAACTGATGCAACATTTGGTTCAGTGAAAACTACCCATGGTACCTCCTGCATATTTATCTTCCTATTCCCTCCAAGTATATTCTCTACTGCTATTACGCCTTCTTTTCCTGCAAGTGTTTCAAGCTTAAGGGATTGCCTTACACAGTCCCCTGCTGCATATATTTTCGGATTTGTTGTTCTAAAATCGGGGTTAACAACAATACCATTGTCTGCTGTAATCCCTCCTGCCCTGAGGTCCAATCCATCGATGTTGGGCATCCTTCCGGTAGCTACAATGATTTCATCGAAATCGCCAAATGTCCCTGTCCATGTAACTATATCCTTTTTTCCCTCCTCATTCTTAATTTCATAGAAATTAACTCCAAGGTGGAACACTATACCATTAGATTTTAGAGCAGCCATCAGCTGGCTGTTGACATCATCATCAAACCCTTTCAGTATCCTGTTAGACCTGTTAAATATATGAACTTCTGATCCGAAATTTGAAAAGGCGTATGCCAGTTCAAGTGCCACTTCTCCGGAACCGATGACAGCTAACTTTCCAGGTAGTTTTCTCATTTTCCACACTGTATCACTGGTATAATAATCTGTCAGCCCCCTGACCTCCGGTATAAATGTCCTTGAGCCCGTTGCTATAATAAAATTAGTGGCCTTGAGTTCTGTGTTGTTTACCGATATAGTATCATTATCAATGAACTTTGCAAGACCTTCTATCAGGTCAATATTCTCAAAATTTTTCATTACGCTGGTATATTTAGTCTCCCTTTCTCCGGAAACAAATTGATTCAAGGATTCCATAAATTCTGAAAAATCAAGGGTCGCAGAAGACGTTATCCCGGCGTATGCCGGACTTTTAGCCTCCTTATAATTCTTTGATGCCTCTATTAAAAACTTTGATGGAACGCAACCAACGTTTACACAGGTACCACCTAATTCGCCTGTCCCGATCAAAGCTATTTTCATCTGGTTAGATGTTAATTCGCTTGCTTTTATAGCCGCTGCAAAACCCGCTGCACCCCAGCCTATAATGGCTAGATCATATTCAGTCATTTTTAACACTCCTTACTGTGCCCTGTACTGGCCTTAAGACGTCCAGTTTATGAGATCATGGAATTAGCTGTATCAGTAGCTCTGATATGTGCAATGCCATCTGTAAGCGAAACGGAGACTTCCTTTACACCGTTGAGATTCTTCAAACCGGTGGAAACATGCTTCGGACAATCGTCGCATGTCATACCATATACCCTCAGTTCAATTGTTTTCGTCATAAGATATTATTACATACTTCTATAAAAATAATAAGTACTAAAAATTTTACTTTGGTTAAAGATTTACATGTATTAATAGTGCAACACTATGTTAAACATAAAAAAATGAAAAACGGTTTGTTTCTAAATTCAATCTTTAATGGCCTTATAGGCAAACTTCATAACCAATAATTTCAATCTGCCCGGCAATATAGATATTATATAGTATGCCGATTCATGTAGCAGATCTGCCTTTAAAATTATTTTTAATTCCGAACGCATAATTTTATATTTTCTCTTCAGTGCCCAGAAATTGTAGGCCAGTTTAAGATTAATTATACGTAATTTCATGTAACTTGAATATGACGTATTTTCTAAAAAATTTGAGTAATAGCAGAAAATTCTAATTCCTTCCGAGAAAGCTCTCATGAATGTATTGCGCATTTTAGTCACGGGGGCATTGTAAGAAGTACTCACGTTATCTGCGTATAACCTGTAATGTGTCAGTACTTTACTATCGAAAAAAAGTGATAGATCAGAGAGCAATGCCATAATCAGTAAAAATGTGTCTGGCCTTACATTGAATTCAAAGTTTTTCTGAAAGTTTGTAATAATAGATTTTCTTATACAGATAGAAGTAGCATTAAAATCAGGTCTGATATAGTTTAATAATTCAATTTTTTTATTAAAATACAGTGTTTTTTCAGAATTTTTAATGTATAACGATACAAACTTAGGTGTTTTATAATTTCTGTTATAGACAGCATTGCCTTCCTGGTCTATGGTATCAAAATTATTATGGTAATATCCAAGATCCTCATGCTGGCAGAATAAATTGTATACATAACTTACTTTTTCATCTATAAATTGATCGTCATCATCGTGAAACATCAAGATTTCTCCCAGAGACTCCTTCACTGCGCATTTAATGTAATCGCTCTGTTTTTTGTGGTCCAATAATGTAAAAAATCTAATGTTATTGTCTTTTAAAAAATTATCTATTTCTGGATCCTCGTAACTCTTAATTACTAAAATTTCAATATTCTTATCGCCTATATTAACGGCAATGGACTTAACAATATCTTTAATGAAATTCTTTCTATCATAATCAAATATTACAACAGAGGCATCTACCATGAAAAGGATATTTGTAGTCTAATTATAAATATTGCCAATTCAGATATTTTCAGGCTTATGATATATATTATCCGAAAGTCTGTGTAAAATCAGGATGAAATATATTTTAGCATATCCCTCATTTTCCGGAATCTTTCTGGAATTATAGTGAAGAGGAAATCACGTTCATCTGGCTTTATAACCCTGAAAAGTTTCAGTTCCAGAGTATATATGATTATACCCAGGAATATGTATAAAATTTCCAGGGGTATATTATAACTGAATATACTTTGCAGATAAAATAAAATAGAAAACATGATCAATGAAGACCCCCATATCTTGCCTATAGTTCTAATATCGTAATTGGAAATATTAAATTTCCTTGCATAGACATATATAACTATAAAGTTAACAATGGTCATGGATGAGTATGCTATGGAAGCACCAATAATGGAAAATCTTGGAATCAAAACTATTGAGAATATTAAATTTGTTAAAAGTGCAAGGCCGGATGATAATAAAAATATTCTTGTTTTCCGGACACTTTTTATTCCTGAAGCCAGTATCACTGACCCCACAAATAAAGATGTTGCGATCATTATTATAATGATGGGAATGTATGCTATAGTATAATTTTTCCCTGCAAAGTTATAAAGTGTAATCCTTGACATGGCGGCTATTCCCATTGCAGCCGGAATATATACAAGTGAAGCTATATTAAGCAACATCCTGATACTTCTCTTAAATCCTCTAATATCATCCAGTGAGAAATAAGATGACAATCTCGGTATCAACATATTAGAAATGGGCATTATGAAAACAGTTGCTGCACTGCTGATAACCAGTGCAAAGTTGTATATTCCAATAAAAGATAAATTTAGAAAATAAGATACTACTATTCTGTCAAGATAATTTGCACCTGTTGTCATAATTGACGCGAAGAATAGTGGAAATGAGTAAATAAATAGTGTTTTGAAAGGATCAATGGTTTCAGAATTCAAGGTTCTTTCCAGATGGAGATAAATTCTCAAGACCATAATTATAAAAATTACGGCATTTACTAATCCCGCGAGTGCTATTCCTATTATTACATAAATTGCCTTTCCGGAATAAAATAGCAATAGTATTGGAAAGAAATAAGAAAATATATTTACAAATATGTAGCTCAATGAATAGGTGCGGTAACGCTTCAATCCAAGAATAATAGATGAAAAAAGGTCCCTGAAGATAAATGCCGAGATGGCTATTCCTATTAATCTGATGAATTCCACATAAAAGTCTGAATGAAACAGTGTTATTGCAATAAATGGCGATATAAAATATATAATAGTCATTGCTGCAATAGAGGAAATTATTGCAAATATTCCGATTCTTCGTATCATTGCCCTTACATTTCTATAGTTTCCCCTTGAAATATGGTATGATATAAAATGCTCCAGCCCCTGGGAAAAACCCAGGACAAAAGCAACTCCAGCAATGTTCATTATAGCATAGAGAAGGGAAATTGAACCTACTAACGTGGTTGAAAGCAAATGTGCTATGAGAAAATAAAATACGGTGGACGACAAGAACATTGAAGCTACTGCACCATATTGGAGAGCGACTCCAGAACCGAATGTTTCTTCTTTGTCTGGCAATTTTTTGGATATAGTCAAAGAATTTAAAAAGTTATGTTAATCCTGACTTCAGATTTATATATATTATAATTATCCTCTTTTTATGCTGTATATATACGGAACTGTTTATAACTCCAGAAAACGTGTACTTCAATCTCTGAATTCTATAATAGGCATAAAAATTGAAAAATCTGTTTACATAGTAGATAATTATTCTAGCGATGGCACCTTCGAATTATTGCGGAAGAATCAGGATAAGTATAATATGGTTGTAATTCAGGCCCATTGCACACGTGGATGGGGCAGGTATCTCGCAATTCAAAAGGCAGAGGAAAAGGCATCTAATGATGATATGTTTATGTTTATAGATCTAGATACAATATATAACGCTGAATTTGCCAGGTTGGTTGAATACGCATATGCCCATATAGACCATAAAACAGTCTTTCTAGACAATCATTTGTGTTACTATGATGTAAACCATGCAGTTCCATGGAAAGACCTCACGGCAGCGGAGGATGTGGAACGAGAGGCGAGGTTTATTAACCTTGGATATAAGCTAACCTATCCTTCTAATAATCCTGTGTTATGGGAAAATGAACCAGTAGAATTCGACAGGGAAAAAAGATACGCAAAAGGCATTGAATATTATAAAAGGAAGTCAAGGTCTGCAGTGGATGTTTTGAGGGGTGTAGGATGCAATAATATGAGAAATCTTATGTTTTTTATGAGAAATGCAAAGGTACACAGGCGTTTCTACCTGATTTTCACTCTAATATTTTTATATGTGCGGACGTTTAAAAAGATATATAATTATTCTGATGATACTAATATTGAACTTATACGGAGAGAATCAAGTTATATCGATATATAATAAATAAGATATCTTATAAACAGTAAGCCTGTGTGTATAAACATTGAAATAGATTACACTTCGTGCCACTATAAATTTTTATTTCATGCCTATCCTTTCAGAATGGGTATAAATATTGAAACTGTTTCCCCTAACAAAGGATACAAGAGTCATATTGAATTCATCTGCAAGTTCTACTGCGAGCGATGATGGGGCAGATACTGAACTGACCACAGGAATTCCATACATAGCCGCCTTCTGGACGATTTCAAAGCCTGCTCTGCCACTTACCTGCAACACTGCTTCCGGACTTCTGTTTATCCCTTTTAAGACCATTTTTCCTATTGCTTTGTCCACTGCATTATGCCTGCCTACGTCCTCACCCATCGATAAAATATTGCCGGAGTAATCAAGTATAGCAGCAGCATGCACACCACCTGTATTTTTAAAAATTTTCTGGTTGTTTTTCATGATGCCGGGAAGTTTCAACAGTTGATTATAATGTATTTTATTCCTCTGGCTAATCAGGTGCTCAGCCTTGAGAAAAATATCATTTATGTTAGTTTTTCCGCACACACCGCAACTGGAGTTCACATAAAAATTCCTGTTCCCTACTAACTGTTTCTCAAACGAATTAACAGAAACAATTACTATGTTATTCTTTTCAGAAATACCAGCATCTGTGGGATATTTAATATCTATTATATTTTCTGGCTTTATTATTCCCTCTGTGAATAGAAACCCGGCAGCAAGTGCAAAATCATCCACTGGTGTCCTCATAATTACAGATACATCGTATGTATTATTCTCATAGTCTATTCTTATCTCCAGTGGTTCCTCAACCGTAACGTTATCGTATGTTTGCTCCCGGCTACCGGACACGGAGTGGATAATCTGGCGTTTTATGTATCCACTCATTTCTTTTCAGACATGCCTGCCAGAATTTTTAATAATACAGATATTGGGCCAGCCACATCACTGCTGTTCATCATTCTGACAATAGACATTAAACCGCCTGATTCCGGCTTTCCTGCATTGTTTATAGAATCACCGAGCCGATTCATAAGGCTTACCATCATATCCGGATCGAGCTTAGAAAGGAGGTCAAATATACTCATTACGTTGGTTAGTGATTTCTTGGTTGTGTCAGAATTGAACTGTTCTGAAAATGTGTCTATTATGTACTTATAGTTTACAGACATGGCATTTACCAGGGTTAAAAATCCAGAATCATTGAGACGTTTAATAGTTTTCAGTAAATTATTGAAGCTTTCCCTGTACTCATCCGGTATCATCGCAGGCAATTTATCTTCTTCCGTTTCAACATATTCTATAGGCTTCGACATTTTAATCATCCGTTAACTTTGAGTAATCTTTCCTCTTCCATTTCTCACTGACAAGTATTCCAATCTGTGGTTCCGGCTTTCCGTACCTGGAATTGTTTGCAGGAAGCGGGCTCCCGCCATTTTTCTTCAGTTTTTCAATTTTCACAGGCAGTTCCTTGTAGGCAGGTGTATCTGAATCTGGATCCCTTGTGTATGATGTGAGCAGATTTACCGTTGCGTCATCAGATGCAGCATTCATTGGCATGTAAAGCTCATTGCCACTCACCCTTTCTGTAATCAATGCTCTGGCCTTTATGCTGCCCCACTTTGATGTGACCCTTACGAAATCTCCGGTTTGTATTTTATACTCAGCGGCAAGTTTTTCAGATATTTCCAGGAATGTGTCAGGAACCTTCTCCTTTATCCCTTCTGTTTTGAATGTTTCATTACCCTCATGGAAATGCTCCAGCATCCTGCCATTGTTAAGATGCAGCGGGTATTCTTCGGAGACTGTAAGTGGTGGCCTGTATGATAATGGATAAAGCCTTGCCTTTCCATCAGGGAAGTTGAATCTGTCTTCATAGAGGTACTCTGATCCTTCGCCGTTTTCTTTCATTGGCCACTGCAGGCTCTTGAATCCCTCAAGCCTCTCATATGATACTCCATGGAACATAGGAGATAATGATGCTGCCTCATCCATTATTTCGGATGGGTGCTTATAGTTCCAGTCATAACCCAGGGATTTTGCAATTCCCTGTATAATTTCCCAATCTGGCTTTGTTTGTTCATATGGTTCCATAACCTGATATATCCTCTGTATACGCCTTTCCGTGTTGGTGAATGTTCCTTCCTTTTCCAGACTTACAGTTGCAGGCAATACGACATCAGCATATTTTGCGGTTTCTGAGAAGAATACATCCTCTACTATAAGGAAATCAAGTTTTTCAAGGGAATCCCTGATCATATTGGAATCGGGCCCTGTTGATGCAATTTCCTGACCTACCACGTACATTGCCTTGATTTTATCGTTATCTATATTCTCAATGCATGATACGTTGTCTATTCCGGGTTTAGTTGGCAACTCAGTATGCCATGCCTTTTCAAACTTCTTTATTACTTCTTTGTCCTTTATTGGCTGGTATCCCGGAAGGTATGTGGGCATTGCTCCAAAATCACTTGCTCCCTGGACGTTGTTGTGTCCTCTTAATGGATACGCACCGGTGCCAGGCCTTCCGTAATTTCCTGTTAGAACAAGAAGGTTTGATATTGCTGTTGATTCATCTGATCCTGCAGAATGCTGGGTTATTCCCATTGCCCACAGTATGCACATGCTCTTTACGCTGTGTATCATTTCGGCAGTTTCGATAATTTGCTTCTCAGGAATTCCTGTTATGCTGGATGCATTTTCCAGTGTGAATGGCTCTAAACTCTTATAATACTCATCAAAGCCATTTACCCTCTTCTCAATAAATTCTCTGTCATGCCATCCCTGGTCTATTATATATTTTGATAGTGCAGATAGGAGTACTATATCAGTTCCCGGGGAGGGGTGAAGGTATATGTCAGCACGCTCAGCCATTTCATTTTTTCTTAAATCGGATACTATAAGTTTCTGGTGGTTTAATTTATGTGCCCTCTTTACCCTTGTTGCAAGTACCGGATGTGATTCTGCTGTATTTGCACCCACTATCATAACCAGTTCGGATTTGTATATATCCTGTATTGACCCTGCATCGCCGCCGTATCCCACAGTTCTCCACAGACCGGTTGTTGCTGGAGCCTGGCAGAATCTGGATGAGTTGTCCACATTGTTATTGTGGAATATCTGCCTCGCCATTTTCTGGAGAAGGTATGATTCTTCGTTGGTTCCCTTGGATGACGCTATGAACATCAATGACTCATTGCCATACTTTTCACCTACCTTTTTCAGGCCTTTAGCAGCAAAGTCAATGGCTTCATCCCATGATGCCTGGACAAATTTTCCATTTTTCCTGATTAATGGATACTTAAGCCTCTCTTCGCTGTTAACAAAGCCCCATCCGAATTTGCCTTTAATACAGGTGGATATTCCGTTTGCAGGTGATTCAACCTCTGGCTGTACTTTTAATATTTTTCTCCCCTTGGTCCACATGGTGAAAGAACAGCCAACACCACAGTAGGTACATACTGTTTTTGTCTTCTTTATCTGTTCCTCCCTCATTTTAGCCTCTATGTTGCTAATTTTCATTATCATGCCATTTCCAACAGGCTTTTCAAGGTCTTTTCCAAACTCTATGAGGTTATACTTTGCTTTCCTGGTAAGTGAAGTGAAATACCCGGCTTCCTCAAGCATGGATTTTTCCATAAGTGCATTTACAGGGCATACTGTAACACAGTGCCCGCATGATACACACGAAGAATCATTAATTGCCTTATTGTCATCCCAGACAACCCTTGGCCTTTCCAGAGACCAGTCAATATGCAACGTTTCATTGACTTCCACATCCTGGCATGCCTCCACGCACCTGCCGCAGAGAATACACTGGTCCGGGTCATACCTGTAAAAAGGATTGGAATAATCTGGTTCGTATCCCTTGCTGGTAAAGGGATATTTCTGCCTTGTTACCTGCAAGGTATCAACAGCGCTATGCAATGCACAGTCACCGTTGTTATTTTCGCATACAGTGCAGTAAAGGTCATGGTTGTGCAATATTCTGTTCACAGCCTCGGTTTCCCTTGCTTTTACATCTGGAGAGTTAAACAGAACCTTCATGTTGTTTTTAGCTTGAGTGGTGCATGCACGGACATATTTTCCATCGGCATTGACTATGCACGTATCACAGGATTCTATGGCTCCCAGTGCAGGATTGTAGCAGACATGCGGTATATCGATATTGTTATCCATCATTGCCTGCAATATTGTTTCCTCGCCCTTAATATTCAAAGGAATGCCATCAATAAAAATTTTTCCTGAAGACATGTATAAAACAGTATGAATAGGTATTTGTCCGTAATGTAGTCAAATGTATATCAATAAGATTATATTTAATGAAAGCGTATTTACGTATGGTAGTATTTGCTGCTTTGCCACCGTTGGCAATCGGATTCTTTGGCCTTGGAATAGGCTATTTTGTGTTTGGCGGATCCACTTTTTTCAGGTTCCCCAGGGAGAACAATGAAAATATAAACCATGCAATGGGTCTCTGGGGAATATTTATGCCTGGATTTATGCAGTTTATTGCGGGAACATATATATTCCTCGGATTGACCATATTTCCGGCGTTCAGATCTACACCGATTCTGTATATGGCTGGACTTGCGTTTACATCTTATGGTGTACACTGGTTTGCACTGGGATACAACAAATATAAGGGTGCGGATACAACAGTGGATGGGTTTATGGCAGTTGGATTCCTCTGGATTTCCATAATAGGAGCAGTGGTTTTCGGACTTGGCCATGATATCCCCGTGACAATACTGTTCATATTGCTGGCACTGGTATATATCAACGATATACCTGCAAGTCTTTTCCATTCTCCAGTATGGGAGAGGGGAAAGGCATTGTTCCAGCTTATAACAGGAACATGGTTAATGTACCTTACATTTGCCGCAACACTTAATTTTGCACTGGGATACCATTTATTCCTGTGATAAAATTTTATATTTTTAATTAATAAGGAAATATGAAAATTTTCTCTTTTTTTGGTTCATCATCTTCTGGAAAGACTACTATAATTGCTAACATTATTTCCGAACTGTCGGGAAGCATGAAAATAGGGTATATCAAAAATATTCCACATGATAATATTTCACTGGATACCGAATATAAAGATACGTGGAAGATGGAGAATGCTGGAGCCTACAGAATTTACGGGTTAGCACCGTCAAGAACATATAGTATGGTTGAGAAAGAAACCAGCACTGATGAAATTATAGAAAAAGAAAATGATGTTGATATTTTCATTATTGAGGGTTTCAAGGCATTCGACAAATCAATTAAATTTCTTGTCCTGGGCAGTGAAGATTACCTTGCAATAAAGCATGATTATACGATAACAGCTACAAACAGAACCTATGAAGGTGAATCCATAAAGTATCCGGAGGAGTTTAATAAAATTATTTCAATATTAAGGGCACCTTAGATTTTTTCTTGCATCTATAAGGTCTTCCTCTGTATTTATGCTCTTTAGTTTTTCTTGATCACCTTCTATGAATAGCATACTGTATTCATCCATGAATTTTCTTATGCTTCCGTTACCCTCCTTTCTGTATTTTAACATAGGTTGCTCCACATCCCTAGAGTATACTGCAAAGAGGGGTTGATAAAAATTACCTGACTTATATGCCACGCTATTTCCTTTATAATTATCAAAGATATTCTCGATACTTTTTTTGTCTATATATGGCATATCACCGCCTATTGCAAGAAATTCATGGTACTTTTCAAGGCAATAGAGAATTGAATCAAATAGTATGCCATTGGTATCGTCTTCTTCTGTTACTGCAAATTTTGATTTAAGTGAAAAATTTTTTGTGAATAGTATTATATTACTGAAACGCCCTGTTTCAGATAGTATTCTGGAAATACGATCTATCATTTTCTCCCCGCATAATTCCATGTTGTGCTTGTTTTGAAGTCTCTGGCTATTTTTAGCAAATATTATGGCAATCATGTCGTTTTGCCAGCAATTGAGTTAAAAGCATCTTTCAATTCATTAAACTTTGTGCTGTTTTTATTGATATAGACATGGAACGTTATTTTTCCGTTCTCAACGAATTTTAATGAGTACAGTTCCGCATATTCCCTATAGGTAATTCCGGCACCACAGCGACCATTCTTAATGTAATCACATATTATTTCAGGCTTGTCAAGGTATGTAGTATCCATGCCTTCAGCTAAGGAAAGAGATTTTTCGTAAAGCCCGGAACCACGGTATGGAACAGCTATTGTAGTGTAATTTTCTTCAGAGTATGCAATGCCATAGGGGATTTCTATGGTTATAGATGAGTCATAGTTCTTATTATCTGGCAACTCTTCATAGTTCCAGAGGTAAACATCAGCATCTGCATTTTCCATGGAACGCTTTATTTCATTGAATCCAGATTCCACAAAGGTTGATATACTGGATATGGGGGATGGAAGTTTTTCCATTGCAGGAAGATACTGACCATATATTAGTATGGATGGAATATTCCCTGTAAACAGTTTAACATTTATTCTGGAATTAATATCCATAAAAGAGGTCTTTGAATCTATAATGGAATAGCCGGTAGCCTTGCTTATTCTTGATATTGAACCAGAGTTTCCCGGTACCTGATAGGCTTTATAAGTTTCACCATGTTTTACAAGTTTTATCAGCAATAGGTCGGTATTTCCCTGATGCAATTCAAAGCGCTGCCCTGTTATTGCGTCAACTGAAACCTCTGAAAATTCATAGCCTGTTTTCCTGAATAGGTTCGGTATGACCAGAGAATAAAGTATCATCATGGATGAAACAGGAAATCCGGGGAGGCCAAACATTATTTTCTCACCGGACATGGCAAAAATTGCAGGTTTTCCGGGCTTTACCCTTATTCCGTGGAATATAATGCCTGGAGTTTTATCTCCAAGTATCTTGTATACCATATCGTGGTCTCCTGCTGATGTGCTCCCAATGGTAAGTGTAACATCGTTCTCTTCTATTGATCTATCGATTGCACTTTTGATTTTATCATAATTATCCTCAATAATTCCATAATCATTTACATTGAAAGCAGGGTATTTAGAAAGTTCAGCCTTAATGGAAAGGCTGTTTGATTCGTATATTTTTCCTTCCTTATATGGAGTTCCTGGATAAAGCAGCTCATTTCCTGTTGACACAATTCCAATATTGAGTTTTCTTTTTACCTTTATATTGCCAATTCCGGTAGAGGCAAGAACCGCTATGTTTCTGGGGTCAATCATAGAATTGCTATCCAGTAGCTTCTCTCCCTTAGTCACATCTATGCCAGCATTGGAAAGCTCATTGAACCGGTTCACCTGCTGGAAAAATTGTATTGCATTTCCTTCTTGCTTTGTATCCTCAAATGGCACCATGGCATCGGCACCAACAGGTATTACGCCGCCGGTAGGAACCTTAATACATTTGCCACTTCCTGGAAATTCCACTGCCTTTTCACCTATATTTGTTTCTCCCGCAAGTTTTAAGCTTACAGGAGAATCATAGGATGCTCCTTTTATGTCACTTGCTATAATAGCATAGCCATCAACCTGGGACCTTGAGAACAGTGGAAGGTTATTATTGCTGAATATGGTTTCAGCTGAAATCCTTCCTGTGGCATTGTAAAGCGGTATTTCCTCTGCATCCTTTAATTCTGCCATATTATTTTTTACTATTTCCAGTGCATCCTGGAATTTTGTCAAATCATGAAATATTAATCCCATTTTATATCACCTATTACATAAATATTGACCCTTGAACCCTCGGGAATCCCTTCCAGATTCTCGTCTATTTTTATTATTGAATTGCCTTTAATAATGGCTGTAAGATTGCCTGAAACTTTTGTGTTCAATGGTATAGAGTGCAATTCCCCATCTATTGCATAACTCCTTGCAATCTGAAATGTGGTAAACCCTGCCCTGTTATGTATGCTTTTATCAAGTATTGAACTGGCTCTATGTATATAGTTTACCCCGTATATATTTTTTATATAGCTATCAACAAATATCATGGATGATAGAAGGGCAGCAACTGGAAGCCCGGAAACCGATAATACAGGTCTATTTTTTATGTTAAACAACCCTATTGTCCTTCCGGGCTTTATGGATACGCCCGAGAATAGCATTTTTCCTTCACCAGAGAGTGCATCGGTGGTCATATCCCTCCTTCCCAGGCTACTTCCTCCTGTGACTATGAGTATATGGCATTTTTCTATCATGGAACGTACAGCTACAGCTATTGATGGCTTATCGTCATCCACTATGCCCCCATCTATTGTTTCTGTAAAGCTGCTGGTATAAAATGTTCTTAGAAGCATGCCGGTTGAGTTTTCTATCTGTTTATTTATAAGTTCCTTTCCGGTATTTATAATGCCTATTGAGATATTGCCATAGACATTTACCTCAGAAATGCCGCTAGATTTCAGGGCCGCCAGGTTCTGTGGATATATCAAGCTATTTTTACCCAGTATTGTATCTCCTATATTTAAATCCTCACCTGCAGGTGCGACGTTTTCTCCCGAGTTTACTGAAGAATAGACATAGATGTAATTTCCAATTACTTCGCAATTTTCTGCCCTTGCGACAGCATCACTGCCTTCAGGCATTATGGAACCGGTATAGATTTCTATGCATGTCCCATCTTTTACTATTTCTTCTGGAGTATCCCCTGCGGCAATAGTCCCTTTCAGTACCAGTTTAACCGGATTTGCCGGTGTAGCATTTAAGGTATCTGTTGATTTTAATGCATATCCATCCATTGCGGATTTATTTTTATCAGGGATATTTACAGTGGTTATTATTTCCCCGGATGAAATTTTTCCACTTGCACTATCGAGAGGAAGTTGAATAGAATCAGGATAGGTCCACTTTTCACCCTTGAAAGTGGAAAGTGCAGTGTTATATGGTAATAAACTGTCGAATCCCTTCATAGTGTGTTTTGCCATGGTTTTCCTATTGTTATCGATTGATTGTATTAATTTTTATTGAAACCATCAGTGCCAAAAATAATGGTAATACTTTTGCATTTTTTCAGCAACCCTGCAATTTTGATAATAATGAACTATCAGTTTTTACCAGATATTGAAATTCATCAATTACAAATACTAATTATTCTTTTAGTGATTTATTACATAAATATTTAAATAGAGGAACAAATTGTTCAGTGAATTTTTGCTTAAAACGTAGTCGTCAAAATTACTTAATAGTTTAGAGAACCTATTAAATTATATCTTTGTCGATTATTTCACATTGTAAATATTATTCCATCATGATTGTTCATAAATTGTTTCAATAGTTCAGTTTTGCCAACACGTCGCCTACCATAAATTACTATAAATTCTGCTTTGCCGCTGTCATACCGGTCATTTAACGCTTTTAATTCATTTATTCTATCAATGAATATCATATACTTGAAAGTATATTACTTGAAAGTATACTAAAATGTTTATGAACTTAGGCACTCTAAAATATAAATTGAGGTTTATTGTTTAGACAATAGTGATAGATATATATTAGATAATGAATTGAAAAATTACCTTAAAAATTGCGGCAAAGTTTATATCGGGCTAATTAATGTTTTATTAACAGGTAAGACAGACTGGTCAAGTGTACCTTGAGGTGCGCAGAGAAAGTACCAGCCTGCACTGGTCTATTCTTTTTTCTTTCATAAATCTATACAGTATTGTGGGAATTTATTATTGTCGATTAATTCTATATAATATGGATCACTATTATTGAGTTTATCAGTAATAAGTAATGATATTATTAAAACTCTGGAACTCCTCTCTGATAACCCTAAGTCACTGCTTTCGCCAATGTAGACATATTTTTTTGTCACCTCTATACCCTCCGTGGTGAAGTATATTGAATAGTCTGTATACAATTATTCGAGCGCCCCATCTCAATAAGTTATTGTATGTCTTCAGGTCTTATTAACCATTTTTTGTAGACTCTGAATGCATATAAATAAATTATTGCCTTTTTCGCTATTGCACACAAGCCGTTATATTTGGCAACTCCAGTCTCTATATATTGCAATAGATCGAAAATATTAAGGCACTTTAGTACATTGTTTATTACCTAATAATGTTATTACTTTAATGATTTCAGATAGTGTAAGTAATTGTCTGTAAATTATAAATGGCCTTGCACAATTTAGATTGGGGTGAAAAAAGTGCAAGACCAATTAAAAGAAGTAAAAGAAAAGATAAAAAGTTATGGATTGAATAGAGAGAATATGAGGGATTTAAAGAAGTGGATTCTTAATGATCTCATGAATGAGGAAGCAGAAGAGCAAATAAATGCATCCAGGTATGAGAGGAATAACAATAGAAAGGATTACAGGAATGGATATAAGCAGAGATCATTATTGACAACAGATGGAAAGATTCTATTAGATAAGCCACAGTTCAGGGAAACATCTTTCCATACAGCTGTATTTGACAATTATTCAAGGGTAGAGAAATCAGTAGAATCCATTATACTGGAATCATACTTAAGTGGAGTATCTACAAGAAGCGTTAATAAAGTAGTACAATCCTTAGATGTACAGGTATCAGCATCATATGTATCATCATTATCCTCAAGGCTTGATAAAACAGTTAATGAATTCCTTGAAAGGAAAATAGATGGAGAATATAGATTCATATACATAGATGGCACATACCTTAAAATAAGAGATAATGGAAGGTACAGGAATAAGGCAATATACATATGTGTAGGAATTAACAGTGATGGATACAGGGAGATATTAGGATCAAGAATATATGATTCTGAAACTGAAATAGAGTGGGAATTATTCCTTGATGATCTTAAGAAAAGGGAATTAACTGGTTTTCATGCTCTATTAAACTGCCTGAATGTGTTAATAATTATACTTCTATGGTTACCGTTTGGAAGCAATTTTATTGAGCAGGTTTAAGCACAATATTCGTGTATAAACACTAGAGTTTCCGCGATTTGTCTGTAAAAGTATTAGACCTCCTTGAAACCACATCTTGAAATTCTGTTAATTATCTGAATCATTTAAAATTTTCTTTATAGGTAGATGCTCCTTATTATTAATAAACAGTGAAAGTTCATCGTTATCTGGAATATTATTTTCAAATGATGGTAATTCATCTTCAAGACTTACTTTAAAAAATATAAATATAATATTATCAGCATATACATTTTTATTGTTATTAACACCCTGTATTTTGGATGCATAAATATGATCACAGTTAATTAACTGCTTCCCAATTTTAAACTTATATGTATTTCCCCTTGCTTTAAAATCATCATTCATTTTATTAATCATATCAAATGGTTCTTTATTATCTAAGTCGGTTATATAAATTAGCTGTAATTGTTCCATTGCCTGAACAATTAGCGGTAAGGATTTTGTCATCAGTTTTAATAGATTATATTTCCCATCTTCAATTTTGATTGCCATTTTTTTAGTATTATACCGGGTATCCTGGATGAAGTTTCTTAAAAAATTAGTCTCGGCTTTATTTTTATTTGCGTTGCTGAAGTTATAAGTGGATATATCTTTTTCACTGTATTTATTTTTAACTAGATATTTTATAAATTGATAATCGTGATTGCCCTCCAGCATTATAAGTTTCTTCAATTATATTCCCCGTAAATCAAGTAATAGGTCTTCCATATCAGAAACAGCATCATTATAATCTAAATTGGATAATATTATGTCATCTTTCCATTTAGAAAATTGCAAAATTAAAAGTTCCTTTTTTAAAAATTCTATATCCTTTTCAGGTAGAGCGTCGTCGGAAATCAGCGTATAAAGAAAATCCTGGCTATGTGTGGTAATAAATAGCTGAACATGGCTGTTATTTGCAATTGAAATAATGTAATGAATTAGTTCCCTTATATACCCAGGGTGCATATAATTTTCAGGCTCTTCAATTACAATTATGTCGCCTTCATTGTCATACAATTTTATAAGAATATGAACAAGGGATTTAAATCCATCACCCATAGATTCTACAGGAATTTCTTGATCTCCCTCTTCTGTGTCCAATACAATCGAGTAGAAATCAAATCTTTTCAGATTTGGTATGATATTATCTTTTTTAATTATATTTTCCACCTGTAATGCAAGTTTTTGGCTTTTATGAAAAAATTCTGCCGAGAGCAATGTATCATTAATAAATGTTACATTGTCCTTTTTGTCTATTATAAACGAATCATTCCTAGTTAAAGGGTAACGATATCTTAGCATATTAAGCCTATCTCTAAATTCCATCCTATTGCTATTTGATTTGCCGGTTGCGGAATTTTTTTCATTTTTAGATATATAAGTATCATATAATTTAGATAATGTATCTATAAGTAAATCATTATATCTTTCCGCTGTTAAAATTACTGGGTGGTCTGAATAGTTAACTAAAACTGCAATAGAATCAAGGGATGCTTCATAAATACTATCTTTGTCAAGAACTTTAATAATTTTTTCAACATCAATATACCTACCTATATCCACATATACGTTATCTTTTTTAATGGACAACTCGTTTAAATCGTTTTTAAGCAAATTAAGAATTTGCTCAGGAGTTGGATTTCGAAGATTCAGTTTTTTAACCTTATTATCATCTGTATCAATTTTTATTGAAGCCTTATCACTTGAATAATTGATAAAAAAAGGTCCATATTTATACATCAATAAATCTTTTATTAAGTTGGGGTTCGTGCAGACAGAAATAGCTTCAAGAATAGAAGTTTTTCCGGTATTATTTCTACCGACGAGAACATTAAATTTCTTTGGTGTGATTTCTAGAGAATTAATTCCTTTAAAATTTTTTATAGCAATATGCTTTATCATAAGTGTGAATTTATACCATTAAACTATTTAATATTTTTTAAGCCTCTTCAACCTATAGTAGTCTGAGTTTATAAAAAGCAATTAATAATATATGTAATATGCCCGTAAAATATTATAACACATTGTTTATCAATTATGATAAACAATAATCATAAATACTTAATTAAAATAATGAAATGTGAATACTATTAACTTACTTGATACAATTAAAAATGACTATAAAGGTATATTCAGAACATATGATATAGAAATCATAGAAAATAGCAATATAAGGTATTCATCACTGGTAGCAAATCGTTTAGTAAAACACGGCTATGCAAAAAGGGCAGGCAGGAATAATTTCTATATGCCCGGGACAGATATATTTACTATCGCATCCAATATTCTGGAACCATCGTATATAGGCATATCATCTGCTTTTTCTTATTATGACCTGGTAACCCAGATATACAATACAATATATGTTATTTCACCAAAAAGGCATAAGGATGTAGAAATTGAAGGGTATAAAATAAAATTTATAACATTAAAGAACACTAAAGTTTATGGTTACCATATAGATAAAAATACATATATTTCTATTTCCGATCCGGAAAAAGCAATAGTTGATTCTGTATATTTATCAAACCCGCCTATTGCATATATAGAAGAAGCCCTTGATAACGGGATTAGAAATAAATTAATAAATATAGATAAATTATTATTTTATTCAGAAAAAATGCATTCAAAAAAAACATATGAAATAATTCTAGCATTAATAAATAAAAGGCGGTGATTTTATGAATAATAATATTGAAATCAAGAAGTGGAAGAATTACACAAAAATTATGGGATTTAAAAATTCATACAGTACGGAAAAGGATTATCTGCAGGAAATTGTTCTAAACAGTCTTTTTTATGTTAGTCCAGTTGAAGATATAATATTTATTGGTGGCACTGCTATATCAAAAATTTATGGTTCAGGGAGATTTTCAGAGGATCTTGACTTTATTTTTGATAAAAGTTATGATACATCTGATGTAGAAAATAGAGTTAAAAAAGCTATTAATGAAGTTAATAATTTTTATCCTATAGAGTATAGTACCCTTAAAAGAAGAGATATGCTTAGATACAATTTAAAAATTAAAGGGCCTTTTTATGAAATGTCCCATAGTGTAAGGGCAATACAGTCCATAAAACTTGATATAAATTTGTATGTACGGCCATTTTATAATCCTAAAAAGGTTTTAAGAACTACAATTTATCCGGAAATAAGGCCCTATTTTCTTTTTACATTAGAGACAGAAGAATTCGCAGCAGAAAAAATAAAAGCTATTATGGAGAGAAAAAACCCTGTTGCCTGGGATTTATATGATTTATGGCTCCTAATCACAAAATATAATGTTAAAATAAATATGGAAATGATAAATTATAAACTGCAAAAATATACGCAAGTTCAAGGATTTAATATAGATGAATTCCTGGAAAAAGTAATGCTAATAGGGGATATCTGGAATACAGAAATGGAAAGTTTATTGAATGTAGTTATCCCGTTTAATACTGGTGTGTCCCCTCTAAATTTGGACACTTTTGATGATATGGTTAGATTAATAAAATCCTTTATTTTGCTGTATCTCCATAGGCGAACCTTATCATCATATTTTTACAGTATATCCGTGTGATTTTTACTGGGTTAATAGGTAAATTATGTTCTGGGAATGGTTAACCTGTATGTTCGTATATATGTCAATAATTATGAATATAGCACATTCCTGAGATATTTTAATATTTTTATATATTCTCAATTATAACTGTCCTAAATTAAGTGGAACAGATCAAATACTGTTAAAGATAGTGTTATTGATTATATAGAAAATCCCGGCAGTTCCATATAACAACAATTCATTCCATACCAGTTTGCAATATATTTGTAATTTGATATAAATAACATATGTTTTATTTATTTAACTGTATTTTAGCAACACGGATGCAAATATTTAAATATTTTCAATAATAACGTAATTTGTGATATTCATAAATTTATCATTTAATACTGTATATGCTTGGGGATGATTTAAAATGAAGATGCTTGAAGGAAATACTACAACATTTGAAGATAAAAAAATAAGGAAGAAAACAGACGATATAGTAAAAGAGTTACTTGAAACTAAAGAAGTAATATCAACAACTAAAAAGCCTAAACATAATGTAGATTATCTTGTAGGAGAGTATAATGGAAAACTAATTTATACATATGCAAAGAAATAATTCTTAATACTGGTGAATTCTTGTATTTTTCCCGCAATTTAAATATATTAACAAGGAGGATTGATTATCAGTATTTATCCAGTAAAAGTACAAATTATATAAATGAAGAATAAACACTACTTCCCATCGAAATAGAATCTTTATATATGGCATACGCTACAAAAACGGAAAAATATAGAATTTTTATTTCATCTGTGGAAAATCTTAGGATAAGGAAACACTGATATACTGTCGGTAAATTTGGGCACTTTGATGTTATAGTTAGATTAATGAAATCTTTTATTTTCCCAGTACAATTAAATAGATGTTGCGCGATGAATAGAAGCACTTTCATTATCAGGTCTGAAATCCAGTATCATTTCGAGATATTGCATTAAGGGGTGGCCTATTATTGCTTCATCGGCTATCTTCATAAGAGTAAATGTAGTGAATCTAGGGTCAGTAATTGTAAAACCACCGATAATTATGCTTTCAAATGTTAACGTCCCAAAGATTTGTTTCTCTTCTGTATCTGGAATAAGTGCTTCGGTTCCCTCAGAATTATAAACTTCTGGACCAATTTCAAAAGTTAAATGCCCATCTGGAAGCTGATGGCCTAGGACATTAAGAGAAGAACCTGTATCAAGCAAGGCATTGAGTATAGGTTTCATTCTCCGCCCATTAATTTGGATATTGTAATGTATTTCTCCCATTAAAATGCACACTCTTATTGCATTATAGCTTCTATTTTACCTGTGTCAGGTTCTACATTTAATGCGGTTGTCTTGGTTTGAAGAAAATGAGCTACTCCTCCTGGTCCATTCTGGATTTCCTGGTATTTGTATGACTAAAACCCAAAATTTCTCTTTACGTTCCGCTGCAACAATTTTAAAAGTATCAACATCTAAAAGACTCTTCAGTTGTGGTTTAAGCTTTTCTTTAATTTCCACGAGTGAAAGTTCCATAATTCTTTATCGGGATTAGGTATTAATTTTTAACGATTCCTTTGGGGAAAGCCAACTGGCTTTACAGTAGATCACAAATAACCTCCATGATGCCTCTTAGACAGTGCAGGATTTATGCAAAATGGATTTGCTTAATCAGTATCGAGGCTATGAATATCCTGAGGTTGTCTTGTATTATTATGATTCTTGATACAATATTTATGGGTGTTTGACACTATTCTAAAGTCTTCCTATATTGAACAAATCATACCAGACTCTGGTGTATGACAGTACATTGCTTATCCTGCCATCCATTCTTTTCGGCATATTCCGGCCAAGTATCTTCCTGTCTTTAGCAAATACTAACTCTGAATTGCCTCTTTCGTTGTGCTTTTCCAGGCAATCCATAGTGTCATTGACAAATTTCTTTATAATATATTTCTAGTTATTAGAAGCATGGAGTATAGAAATACGGGATTTGCAATACAATGGCCAAGATAACAACTCGGGCATACAGAAAAATATCTAAACGCTCAGTAATTTCCTGTATCTTGCATCGTAATTGCGCGGACGCTCAATGTCCGGCATAGGTTCAATCCATAATTTTTTATCTTTACTTTAATTGGTATTACATTTTTCATCTCTCAGATATAAATTATGCAAGGTCATTTATAATTTACAGACAATTACTGCACTTTCAAATAGAAATACTGAAATTATAAAGATTTAGAAAACCTGACAAACAATTTGATGAGCCTAAAGCAGAAATTCCGAGAAAGGTTGTTGAATCTGCTTAAATCCTGGAACTGAAATCAGAATAGTTCCATATAAATGTGCAATGCTATGTGGGTGTATAGATACACTATAATAAATATACCAGGCCAGTTACAAATAAGATACCCATTAATATTATTGATATGGCAGTCCATATTCTATAGTTGACGAATTTTGTTCTTAGCTGCGCAAAGCTAGTGTTAGAATAAGAACGACCTCAACTTCCAGTATATCAAATAAATGTGAGATATGTTTAAATGTAAAAACACGAATAACGGTACTGTGAATGGGAATAATAGCATAAACGTCAATAATGAACGTATTAAATATTTTTCATCTTTTTCGGGCGCTATAAAATAAGTATGATAAATAAAATCTATGTCGTATTTTATTTTTAAATTTTGAGATATAGAATATTGAAAAAAATGAGATTCCTTATTCATACGGAAATGGATTGTATCATCCTGCAATAATATAATGTTATCTAGCTCATTATAGATACTTGATTTTATTGGAGATGGAAGAAAAGACAAAATTTTTTCTTTTTTTGTTATAGCGAATATAGGAAACTTTTCAACAGATAATCCCTCGGCCCAGTTTGCACTGATAGTAATAGTCTCGTTATCATAAAAAATGATTTTATCCTTAATGTTTTCATTCAAAAAGATGGACAATTTTCTTCTTTTACCCTTTCTCCCGGGTTGTTTAACGTACTTCATAAATAGAATCTGTTGCTGCCCTGGCAACAAGGGTTCATTTAAGATAATCCATAGCAGGTAAATTTTATTATCTCTTACCTTATTAATAATATCTGGACTAAGCTCACCTTTAGATTCCCCTCTATTTATTATCTCATATTTAGGCAGATATACTAAGTTTATACCGTTTTTATCCGATATTTTTAGATTATCCCTAAACCCATCTATTTCCAGTATAATTTCTATAATTTCCTTATTACCTGTGTTTTGAAAAGTTAGTTCTTCTGTTATATATTTCTGTCTTCCCGAGCCGGGTGATCATAATAAAACCTCCTTGTTAGTATCAGCAAGTTTCCAGGAAAATAAAAAAGCAAAAGTTATCACTATACGGACTTATTTCTTATCTACAGCACACTGATATACTAATTTGCCTGTTATTAAATCTATAGATGGGACACAGTGCTCACCCTTTTTAGGTTTATTCCTTATCTCAACACTATCAGCATTAAGCAATAAAGTTACATTCTTATTTACATCAAAAACAGGATAATTTATACTAGCTTCATTTTTATTATACTCCTTTGCACTTTTCAGTATTCTCATTTTCTCCCCCCTTAAAATTATACAGTATGCATACTACGCAACAAAATATCACATAGCAATATATAAAATATTGCATCTAAACTATCCCGGCCATCGAGTGCCCGCACTTTTACTATATAGAAGTTGGAAATTGGTATACTTTTAGATATTTTCAGGTATGTCCTCATTTTTATCTAAACCTTTGTAAGAAAAATTGGTATTTCTATACCCATATAACTCTTTTTTCTATATTGTGGTGTTTATACAGGAACTCAATTCGTGATATCATATTGTGAAGTAACAAATAATTATAATTTACATTTTCCTTACTGCAATTTCTGTTTTCTGGATTTCACGGAAGCATGTTTGTCAATATATTTTTTCCAATCTATGCGATTTATAATATAGGTTATAAGCACAGCCAGGATTGCAAATATTATTCCTATTATGATAATTTCTATTGTGCTATATTTATCTTCTCCAAGGTTCAGGGAGCCAAATACAGAATGAGATAATATGCCTGCACCAAGAACTGTCAAGGCAGTAATTACGGTTTTTCCAGCAAGCAGGGCAGTTAAAAAACGTATTCTACTGTATCTTGCAATCCCAAGTGGAACGTAAACAATATCGTCTGGAGATGGAGTACTTGCTACTATAAACACTGCAATCCAGGCGTATCTGGAAACAAGAGTTTGAAAGGCAGTTAGGTTTTCCCTGGTTTTAACCTTTGTAATAGCAGCTCCACTGTAAAATGACTGGAAAAGGACCATTTTCCCAATTGTTGGACCACCGGTGCTTGATAATATCAATAGTCCTGGATCAAATCTTCCGCTTAGGGCAGCAAATAGTATAACAAATAGATAAGGCACAGGTATAAAAATTATAAGGCTGGATAACAGGCTTAAAGCGAATATGCCTATATATCCAAGTGAAGAAAAAAATGCGTAAGGTAAAAGCGCCACTATAATCTATATAGCATGAATTTTAACTTAATAATTATATGTATTTCCGTAGAAATTCAGTTGTTTGAGTTAGCCAGTATTCAATAGATCTTTAAGTTTTTCCTTCTTCCTGCAAAATTTCAGCACAGTATATATATCATAAAATAATGTGCACCTTCTGTTATCCTGAATCATCTGCTATCTTGCAGTATGTTACTATTGGCCTTATTACCATTTTTACCTTATTGTTTGTATATTCAACGGAGCTGCTTATCATCAATATAATAAATTACAAATTTTCACCTTGGTTGACCCATTTCTATAAAGGGAATATATGGATTCAAAGAGAGGAAATGAACTAAGTTTGGATCAGGTGCAAAGCCGGATTGGTGGAATAAACTCTCGGCAAGAGAATTTATATTGTAAGTATATAGCACAAGGAATCGTGCTACATACCCCGTTCTCATGAATAATTTAAATAATTAAGTGCCCATAAACTAGTATGGGAAGGCATGAGGATATAAAGGAATTATGTTCGCGTATATTGAACTACTACTATGTTGATGCTGATACTGAGTACCCAATATATGGAGACCAAAGAATAGATGTTGTGGGTTACCGCACAAATAAAGCCGATCCCGACATCGGAATAGAGGTTGAACTTACAAGCCATTTTCAACACGACGCGTCTAAACTCGCAAACACATCCAGTTTCCAGTTAAGATTTATTGTAACAGAAAATTCTGATACTTTGTCTATGGGGCCAATTACAAAAATTAACGAAAAAGTCATTGATATTGTACAACCACCCGATATAGATATGTCTTTCGAGAAGAAGGTGAGGGAATTTACAAATCAAAATGATAGGCCTTGGTATAATTATAAACAACCTTCTATGTCATCAGAAAGTGACAGGGATATACTCCCAGATTTTATTAAAGATATACAATACCAGAGACTCAACGTTAATGCAGCCGAGGATGTATTGTTCCGGGCTGCATTAGGTGGTATTCGCATGGGCGTCTACAAACAGGGGAGGATTAATACAGAATATCATGGAGGTAATCCCACAAAGGAAATACTATATTTAAGTGCACAGGGTCTAATTTTGGAGGATAGGCCAGGAAGAAACTATGAAACGGGAAGGCAATCTGTATATTATATATCAGATAACGGCCGCAGCTTAGCCTCGAAAATCATAGAAGAAAGGGTAGACCATAATATTGATGGCCTGTATAGTGTTAGGGAAAAGTATGGCTTCCCTGTTCTACTTATATCTTTAATTGGCGGGGGTGGAAACATTCTGGACTGGGATGATACCCCATATTCAAGCGTTGGTGACCAGTATTCATACATGTCCACATCAGTGAATTCAATACCCCGAGATTTAGTTGAAAAATTCAATATCCCTTCGAATCTGTATTCTCAAATGGTTCTCGTTGCTAACTCACCACTTTTTAGAGATATCGTTCGAGAAATATACAGGGATCTGATAGCAGCAGGGCTTGGGAACGAAACTGTATATGTTAGCTCCAGGGGCGATATATCTAAAGCATACGTTGTTCCTTTGCATACATTGCTCCAACAGCTCAACGTATCGGAAGGCCTATCGCATATGGGAAAATTGAAATCTTATGCAGAATGGCTGATACTAAGAGGGCATAATCCAGTAGTGCCATCCACACTATATGACGCATTTAAAGGTATCGGGTCAGATGTTCATAACGTAGAGAACCTGGTAGATAAATTATCGTCAGTAGAGATAACTTCAAGGCTACTGAAAAATGGCCCTAATACTATGGCAATTTACGATCAGACAAAATTCAATGATTTCTGTGAGAACGAAATGAAAACAATACTTAAAGATATTCTTGAAAATGATTAGTAATACACTGTTTTTTAAATTTTTGTGCAATTTCTAACTGAATGCCATAAAGTATAGTAAGTTAGAATGGTTGTTAACTTTATAATTGTCATCTATCTTTTCCAGTTCATTCATTAATATATATGCAAAATGAATCTATATACTCTCTTCCTAATTTATGGGTAATAATCGAATCCTGCCTTTAAATTGTACTTCGCTCAATTTTGAGTATCTCCCCACAATGGCCTCGCTAATATACATTGTAATACAGTGGATGTAGGTAAGAAGAAATCATCAAACCATTCTGAAATGCTAGGCTCTCTTACAATATTTGAATGTGCATAGTCATTGAGTCGGGAATATATTTCCGAATAAATTATGTCGCCAAAATAACCAGTTACATGCTTCCCTATTAGAGCAAATGAATCTATAATGCATGAATTAATGCTCTCCAGTTCATCCTTTTGTAATTGAACTTTTATGAGATTAGACATTAACCTGGTATCAGGCCTTGAAATCAACGCATAAATCGTTGCTTTATTATCACAATAATCACATAAACCAGTTACTGTTTCATCATCGAATTCCGGTCCGGTGAACATCAATGACTTAATGTTTTGTATTGATTCAGTGGATGAATTCTCATTAATGCTGATTTTCTTTTTTAAACTTTCCGATAATTCAACTTCATGATTCCCACAAGCTCTCAAAGAAAACTCGTCACTACTCAGTAACATTAAATAGAAATATTCAACATTGCCAAAAACCTCTTTTTTAATTGTGGACCACCCATCACTATCAATATATTTTATCGTATTCATAAAAAATATACCAAGTGAATTTTCCAAGAAATGTTTTATTTTTTTCTCCTTTTTTGATGTTTTAGTATAATCCAAACCCAATTCTGAAAATATTTCCGGGTAAAATTTTTCCGATACTGCATGCAAAGAGCTTTTAACAGATTTCCTATCTACATTAGATTCTAACGTAGAAAGAACTAAATCATCCAGATTTAAAGGTGTCAATTTTCCCCAATACCCAGAAAAAAAGGCATTAGCAAATGGATTTATACTATCTTTATTTTTTATATCCTCAGGACTCCATGACGAAACAGTAAATAAACCTGCAAAAAGGAGATCTAATGCTGATCTAATTCCCCTTAAGGAATATTTAATATATCCTTCCCCAGCCAACTTGACCGAAATTGATAACTCTCCAAAAATATCTTCAAGTAAAAGTTTAAAGTAGCTCTCGGTTTTATTCCTTGTATTGTCTTTAGAAATATTTTCCAAATACCATGAATAATTCTCAAACAGTTCATGTAAAGTTGAAATGGCTTTTGAAATCTCCGGGTAAGTAGGATAGGGAACATTGAAAATTTCATAAAAATCCTTGGGAAAATATCCACTATGTGCCCATTGTGTGATACGTATTATATCCATTTGTTCAGTCATTCTGTCTCAACCTTATGCTTAAGAAAACTATCAAACTATTTAGCTTTTCTGGAATATTGTAGGAGTTCATAGGTTTGAATCAATATGAATTTAATATACTATAAGGTTCCACTTCCTGTAAGATTTCAGCATATTGTATATTCCTGTAAATAACCCGCCTTCCACGCATTATTTTACTCAGAACTGGTTGAAATAGTTTCTCGATATAATTATGCTAATGTTAGTTACTAACCGTAAAAGAATACATTAATTAATAATATTTACTTATAGATTTAGATGCTTTCTAACCTTCATGAAAGAATACCTCAATACATTCATCACCATAAAAAAGATTTTCTGGCGTTTTTAGTAGCCATTTCGTTCGCTATAGCATATTCAATATTTTCTATCCGGCAGTATTACTCCCTTGGAACATCTGCATTTGACCTCGGTTTAAATGCACAGGAACTTTATAGTTTTCTTCACACCGGAAGTTTCTATACGTCTTTGATGGGTGAAAATGCATTGGCGCAGCATTTCACATTGTTTAAATTTATAGAAGTTCCACTTTATTATTTGTTTCCTTCTCCTATTACCCTGATGATTTTTGAAGATATATTTATCGCCCTAGCAGGATATATTGTATACCTTATTTCTACAAATCTATTAAAAGACCATATAAAATCTGAAAAGATACTATTTCTTGTATCAATAGGGTTTTTACTGTCATATGAGTTTTCGCCATTTTCTGAAAGTTTGGTATCCTTCTCTTTTCACAATATGGCATTTCTGCCCTTCTTCTTCTTGTTGGCATTTTACTCATTCCTAGCAGAACGGAGAATCCTGCATATTGTCTCCATAATATTCATAATATCTTTACATGCGAATTTTGTTTACATCGTGGGTGTACTTTTATTGTATGAATTCCTATTTCTTCATACATACAGAGGCAAGAAAATTAATACCTGGTTTGTGCGTAATACAAACTCCAGGAGAATTGCAAGCGTTTCTATCTTCATATTAGCCATAGTATTGCTATATGGATATATTCTGCTCGCAGGGATTATAAAACTCCGTATAGCAGGAATATCTTCATTTTCCATTCTCCCCACAACAGGAGAAACTGGAACTCCTGCAGGATCCCCAATCGGATTGATATTATTGCTGATTGAAAAACCAGGTGAATTCATATCAATTATCAGCTCCAATCATGGGGAAAAGGTATTCTTCATTAATCTTCTGTTAAAGTCCAATCTTTACCTGCCTTTTTTTTCACCAATGTCACTTATTCTATCTATACCATATATGCTATATGCAATCCCATCGTCATATGCCTCATACTATCAGCTTGGATACCAGTATTTTGCAATGTTGTTGGGTGCTATCTATATATCAGCCATAATGGGGGCGTATAACCTGATCAGGCTTGGAAAATATATGTACCATCATTCGAAACAACTAAGATTAAAACTACAAAAGATTCTAAGTTATAAACCTGAAAGGACAGGAATTGCTATAGTATCTATATTAATAGTCCTGGTACTGGTCATATCCCTACCATATGGAATCTTAGCGCCATTAGAATTGGAACAGACACCCCCTGGAAGTGTAATGAACGATATAAATAAAGAAATACCATGCGGGAGTGCCACATATCTCATCAATATGTCAGGGTATCTCCCAAAAAATGCATATATATTGACAGAAAACACATTAATGCCATATTTCAGCAACTATCTACATGTATATGTAAGTCCATATACACCAGGATACTATATGAATTTATCAAAATACCAGTATATAATTATCCAGAATAATTCATTCTGGGCCACATATGGTGGGAACTATTCCCTGCAGAATATAGTTAACGATGGTTTAACAAATAGTAATTACACAATAATTGACATATATGTCCCTGGGAATATAATGATTCTGGAGAACACACACGATATGCATGGTTACATAAAGAAATAAATGTTAGATAAATTGAAACTGTAAAAATCTTAATTGCACATTAAAATGTTAAAGTTTGTATGTGCTCGTATAAATTATAGTACGTATAATGGGATAACTCCACATTATCATCGAAATATTTTTAATAGGCATTTTCCATATGGAAGAGTGGTTACATATGTCACAACTGATTCAACATTAACAGGAGTAGGCAAATATGCCCAGGATCTATATCTTTTGCTCGCACCCGAAAGCAAAATATACCAGTTTCTTTTTAACCGCAAATTTTTAGATAGTTTTTATGAGAAACCATATATCGGATTCAAATCACCCTTATTGAATTATACTATCTCAGGGATGGCATTCAAATCCGGAATAAATACTATAAACCATACTAATGATATAATACACATAACATCACAAACTATAAAGCCTGTTTTTAGAAATAAAAAAATGGTAATTACAATCCATGATGTCATTCCATTTCACAGGAATATAGAAAATGATAGTACTATGGAAAATATAAAACAACATTTCATATAGTGTGTTGCATAATTCATTTTAATTTAATAATTATCCCATAATAAATTTAAAACTTAAAAGGAAAACCCCTATATAGTGAAATATAGGGGCGATTTGCTTTGACACCACAAATCAATAATAAAATAAATAGAAGTATAAAAAGATACTGGATTGGTTCCAACAGAAGATGGGAAAAGTATAATGAATCACTTGTAGACAGGGTGGAATACCTTACAGATTTATCATTTATAAAGGATTATGATACTCTATTAGAGGAAAAGAATAGTGGAAAAATAGGCCATCCATACAAAGTTCCTGATGCATTGATAATGTATTTAGCAAGATTAAGATCTATATTTAATGTACCGTTCAGGTCACTTGAAGGGATATTGAGATCCTTAGCAATTATAACAGGAATAAAATCAATATCATACAGTGAAATATTCAGGAGGATAAGGAGAATTCAGCCAGAATTGAATAATACTAACAGTAAACTGGATTGCATTATAGATTCTACTGGATATAAGATAACAATAAGGGGAGATTACTTAGGCCATAAATGGCATAAGAAAAGGAAGGGATGGATAAAATTACATGTAATAATATCATTGAAGGATGTTAATGTATTATCATTTACTATAACAGATGAGCATACACATGACTCTAAGGCTGCTAGAAAACTATTGAGTAAGATGAAAAATAATATTCTAAGAATATTTGGGGATAAGGGATACGATTCAAAGTATATCTATAATATGTTCGGATATAATGCAGTAATACCACCCAGGAAAAATGCTTCTACTAAATCCAGAGGTTCATCTGCAAGGGCTAAGATTGTAAGATATATTAAAAAGAATTCTATGGAACAGTGGAAGGAGAATAATAGCTATGGTAAAAGGTGGATTGTAGAAATATATTTTTCAGGATTAAAGAGGGTAATGTCAGAGGTTATTAAAGCTAAGAAAATAGAGTATATTATACAGGAATTAGCTCTTAAGGTTGTTAATTACAATATTATGAGGGGGATGACACATGCATATTAATTATACAACACACTAACATTTCATAAAAAAGTATATTAAAGAATATCTGAAATATGATAACATTGTTACACTGACATCACACATCAAAAATCAGTTAATATCGGAATTCAAAGTAAACGATAAAAATATCACCGTTATTCCACCTTACATTCCAAACTCTTTTTTTCCGATGTCCAGCAAAGAACAATTGCGGAAAGAATTAGGTCTCCCTCTGGATAAAAAACTCATACTATCTGTATCATCTGACCAGCCGAGAAAGAATATCCCCATGGTTAAAAGTGTGATGGATAATCTGGATAGCTCCTTCAAACTTGTCCGGGTAGGTATTCCGGTAGGTGATAGCATTACATTCAATGACGTGGATACTGTAAAAATAAATAAAATATACAATGCTTCAGACATGTTATTCCTTCCAACACTTGAAGAAGGTTTTGGCTATCCGGTGGTTGAAGCTTTTAAAACAGGGTTGCCTGTGCTTACATCAAACATAGATGTAATTAAAGAAGTTTCAAACGGGGCTGCATTGCTTGTAAACCCTGAGGAATTAAAGGAAAATGTGGAAGGTATATACGGTATAATGGACAACCACGAATATTATGTAAAAAAAGGCTATGAAAGGGCAAAATATTATGCTTCTTCAACTATAAAGGAAAAATTAATCTCATATTATAATGGCATTTTATAAATACGCGATTCTGTATAGCTGTAGAAATTATTAGGTTTTTGTAGAAAATTCTATTAAATATATATTCTTGAATTCTCGCCCAGCAATAAGCGTTTTCCAGCGGGTTTTAATAAATTTGCATTCATGATAACAGAATTTTCTCCAATTATGGAATCGACTATTGTATTTTCCGTATCTATATTTGAATTATCCATTATTATAGAGTTCTCAATTGACGCCTTTTTTATGGTGCAGTTATCGCCTATACTTGTATATGGCCCTATAAACGTTTTATCCTGTATAACAGTATTATCTCCAATGATAGCCGGGCCCCTGATAAGTGAATCATCTGATAAAACAACGTTTTTCCCGATTGCTACTTTTCCTTTTACATTAGCTCTTTCCTCAATGTTTTTGCCTCTATCCAGTATGAGCATATTTGCAGCAAGTATATCATCAACTGTGCCTGTATCTTTCCACCATCCATCTATTATATCATATCCAATATTCTTATTATCCTTTAAGAGCAGCTGGATCGCTTCTGTAATTTCGTATTCATTCCTCCAGGATGGTTTCAACTTTTTTATATAATCAAATATTAGTGGAGTAAAAAAGTATATGCCTGTAAGTACATAATTAGATGGAGGGTTTTCGGGCTTCTCTATAAGATTTATAAGCTTATTATCGCGAAACTCAGCAACACCAAAATCTTTCGGGTGCATTGACTTTGTCAGAACAATAAAAGCATCATAATTAGATTTCTCAAATTTATCCATAAATGTTTTAATTTTGCCCTCTATTAAATTATCCCCTAAAATAACTACAAACTTATCGTTCCCAACAAAATTACTGGTTAGAGATACTGCGTTGGCGATACCGAGGGGCGCACCCTGATCTATGTATTGAATATTGCAGTCAAATTCAGATCCATCCCCATAGTAATCCTTTACCTTTTCAGGCGATATATCGCCAAGTATCATACAAATATCATTTATTCCAGCATCTGTTAAATACTCCAGTACATACTGGGACATCGGCTTGTTTGCTATGGGTATCAACTGTTTGGGGCCTGTATGTGTCAATGGCCTCAATCTCGTGCCGGCACCGCCATGCAATATAATCCCTTTCATAAATTGGCTATATGTCTGATATATTTAACTATTTGTTGCTATGAATTTCTTCCAGTTGCAGGAATATAAACATAAATAAAATAATATTATAATGTTGTTAATGAAAACTTTAATAATTGGTTCCGGTGGCCAGCTCGGAAAGGCATTATCATCCATTTTAGAAAATAGCATACCGCTCTCACACGATGTTATTGATTTAAGAAATGTAAACAATATAGAAAATACTCTTGATAAATATAGCTTTGATACAGTAATTAACTGTGCAGCGATGACAAGTGTGGATAAATGTGAAATCGAGATTGACAGTGCATATTATATAAATGGTTTATCAATGAAATATATTGGAGATTATTGCAGGGAGAATAATAAATACTTAATTCATGTATCAACAGATTATGTTTTTAATGGCAATAAGGGAAATTACACCGAAGATGATATATCCTATCCCATTAATTATTATGGATTGTCAAAATTAATAGGGGATACCTATGCAAATTCTTATCAAAACTCATTGATAATAAGGACCTCAGGCGTATACGGAGCAAAGAATAATTTTCCATTGTATGTAATAGACAGATTAAGAAATAACAGTGGCATAAATGCATTTGACAATTATTATTCACCGGTAAATGCTAATGTACTAGCACATTCAATATCAAAACTGCTAGATTTAAAGTTAACCGGAATCCTGAATGTTTCCGGCCCCAGATTATCAAGGTATGAATTTGCATTAAAAATAGCGGATAAATTCGGGTTAAATAAAGCTCTAATAAATAAAACGGATTACAATTCCGTAAAATTTATCGCAAAGAGGCCGTACGATTCATCATTAAATAATGAAAAAGCAAAGGCTCTACTGAAATTCAGTTTTGATGACATTGATTATAATTTAAATGAGTTCAAAAAGAATATGGATAATTTAATTTAAAACCTATTGATTAACCTGTATGAAAACATTCCTGGTAACCGGAGGTGCTGGATTTATCGGCTCTAATTTTATTAACTATCTGCACAAAAATTATGAAGATTATATAATTAATCTTGATAAACTATCATACGGTTCAAATTTAAATAATATAGAAATAAGTTCAGATAAATATAAATTTATTAGAAAATCTATTGGAGATGATATAACAGAAATAATTGACAATACAGATTACATAATAAATTTTGCAGCAGAATCACATGTTGACAGAAGCATAGCCAATCCTCAGAGCTTCGTTTCAGAAAATATAAATGGTGTTCTTAATTTGCTGGAATGCATAAGAAAATCAAAGAATGACCCTGTACTGATTAATATAGGCACAGACGAGGAATATGGCGATATAGTAAATGGTTCTTTCATAGAGCAGGATATGCTTAAGCCTTCATCGCCCTATTCTGCATCCAAAGCTGCTTCTTCACTCCTTGCATTATCGTATTTCAGGACATATGGAATAAAAACCATGGTAACGAGGACATCAAATAACTTCGGAAAATACCAGTTCCCTGAGAAATTGATACCCAAAACAATTATAAGAAATCTATTGAATCTTGATATACCATTATATGGAAGTGGCAAAAATATAAGGGACTGGATTTATACAGAAGATAATGTCAGAGCTATATTGACTGTGCTATTCAAAGGAAAATATGGTGAGATATATAATATATCTTCAAACCATGAGCTGGAAAATATCGATATAGTGGAGAAAATTTTTGATCTAATGGGAAAGAAAGGGAACCTCAAATACGTTTCTGACAGGCCAGGGCATGATGTGAGATATTCAATAAGATCAGATAAATTAAAAAGTCTGGGATGGAAACCGGAATATGGTTTCCCGGATGCCTTAAAATTAACGGTTGAATGGTACATTAACAATGAAAAATGGTGGAGGCCATTGATAGGAAACAATACCCTGTCCGAGGAGCCATGGAAATTAAAATGGGATTAAAAATCTAGAGCCAGTTCATTTAAATGTTTTAATTTTTTATCCTTTTCTGATATTATTATGTTATCAGGCAGGCTTATATTTAATTCTTTATCATCATACCTTATTCCAGAGTCAAGAGACTGGTTAAACTCATTTGTGGTCAAATAAAGTACATATGAATCTTCCAGTGCAAGAAAACCATGGGCAAAACCTTCCGGTATATATATCATTTTGCCACTGGTTATTTCATATTCTACATGGCATTTAAATGATTTAGAGTCTTTTCTTAAATCTATTCCGTAATCAATTATTTTGCCTGATATTACTGTAATTAGCTTTCCCTGAAGTTCAGGATTTAACTGGAAATGGAATCCACGGAAAACATTTTTTTTTGAGAATGATAGATTTACCTGTGAAAATTTATTCTGTATATTGAAATCCTCCAAAATTTTCTCCCTGTATACTTCTTCAAAGAATCCCCTATTATCATCGAATTTTTTACTATTTACTAGTTTTACATCTTTAATTATTGGGTCGTCTGTAATTTCAAATGGCATTTTTGTTATTATTCTGTATTTAATAAATTTATTGAAGTATTGCCCAGAGTTTTTCTGCAATGTATTTCTCTATCAATCCCTTATGATTATATATATGAATTTGTAATATCATATTAATCGATATATAAGACTAAATTAATTTATATATAAACCGCATTAACTTTTAATGAAAGTCTTATTGATAGACGAATTTTCTAGAATTGGCGGTGGTCAGATTTTATCCAAGCTATTACTGGATTATTTTAATGAAAATTATGGTCAGACGTATCTGGCTGTTGACAGGGAGCATACATATATAAAGTATGAAAATATAATAGAAACCCCCTATTATTTCAGGGAAAACATGAAACTTCCCTCTTTATATTATTACGTAGCAAGAACAAAAAAATTCCTAAGGCACTATATACAGAACCAGTTCGATTTAGTTTTTAATAACCATCCAAATATGTTTCTATACAAAGCAGATATTAATGCTTTGCACGGTTTTTCTTTTCTTGATCAGATAATTGATGAATATGGAAATATAAAAAATAAAATAATTTTTAATTTTATCAAAAAAAGCGGTATGTATAATTTATATAACAACGCTAATTTTTTCGTTAATAGCAAATATACTTTACAAATTTCCAGGAAATTGTTCCCTCTATTAAATATAAAACCTAATCTTATGCGATTAATATACATTCCCGTAGAACACGCGGATAATACCGATTTGTCAATGAAAGATAACAATTTAGTTATAAGCATAGGCAGGATAGATATACGCAAAAATTATGAAGTATTGTTAAAGATAGCCGAGAAATTAAAAAATTACAGATTTATAATAGCGGGTGCATTGAATAGAGGAGATGAGGAATATTATAGGAACCTGATAAAAAACAAACCTAGTAATGTAGAAATTAAGGCAAACATAAATGAACATGATAAAATTGAATTATTAAAAAAAGCCTCAATATATATGCATATGAACAGGAGGGAGAATTACGGAATTTCAATATTAGAAGCGATGTCATATGGATTGGTGCCGGTTGTTCCTGAAAGTGGCGGGCCATGGGAAGATATAATAGAACATGGCAGGTATGGATATGGGTTTAATAGCGTTGATGACGCGGTGGAGCGGATAAAAAATATAGATTTTGACATTGTAAAAACTATAATAAATTCAATGGACAGATTTTCATTTAAAAATTTTTATTATAATATGGATAATTTTGTAGAAGAAGTTCAAAATAGTTAAATAGTAATCATTATTAGTCAATGTAGTGAGATACAAAATAAATTATTTTTATTTATTAATTTCGTTCACGGTTTTATGGATATTGATAAATCTGTGGTATATAATTTTCAATGTATATAATTTAAATAACGGAGGAATAGTGGATACAACAACATCATTGCAATCACTATTGTCTGCGTTTTATCATCAGCCTTTTGTAAATACCGTTCCAGGCGGTTCCTATTTTAGTGTGCATGCTTCTGAAATATTAATATTATTGTTACCATTCTTCGCTGTATGGCATAGCTTCATAAATTTATACATTATTCAAAGTGTACTGATTTATTCCGCAAGCATACCGCTATTCTTGTTAGCTCAGAAGAAATTGCACAATGACAAAGCCTCGTTTTTAATGGCAACGGTTTTTTTGTTAAATCCATATATCCATGACAATCCATTTGAAACTTTAACTTTATTCATGGGATTTATAATATATTCATATTATTTTTTTGATGCGAAGAGATACGTAGCATTTGGAATAACATTTATACTCGCTCTGTCTACAATGGAGTTTAATCCTGTAATAGGTGGATTCTTTGGTTTATACCTTATATTATTATTTTTGTATGATAAAATTAAAATCTCCAGCATAAAGAATTTAATTAAAAGACCTGTAGAACAATTTAAAGTTATAAAATCTCAGTTATCAGAACTTAAAAATTTTCGTTCCTATTTTTCTATCGGAATAATATTGCTAATAATATCCATAGGATTTTTTTACGGGGATAAATATTTAATATTATATTTTTCACACGGTTCACACGCTATAACAAGTAATATAGCCGGTTCCAATATCTCCTCTTTTTCTGCTATAATTAAAGATTTTAAAACAGATATTTCATCAAAAATAGATAGCTTAATGTATTTAAATTCCCCCTTTCTCTTCCTATCTTTTCTAAGTCCATTTGCATTGCTTGAATTGCCGTGGTTTTTGACATATTCCATATCAACATTTTCACCATACTGGAGTATAGGTGTTTATTATGATTCATATATAATACCATTCGCTGCCATTTCCGCTATATTAGGACTTTATAAAATACACAGTATGCTTGAAGACGGCGACAGAAAGAAAGTGGTAAACAGAATTGCCTATCTTGCCCTGATAGTTACGTTGATATTATTGATATCAAACGTTGTTGCACCTATGGTAACCAATCCTGTTTCTCCTGTAAACTCGAATGACTATGGAGTTGCCCAGCTTGCATCCCTGATACCCGGTAATGCCAAAGTTACCACGGGAGTAAATGAGTTGCCTATTGTCAGTTCATATGCATATAATACATGGTTTTATGGTCCTGAAAATAATTACGTTCTTTTCAATATTACGAATCCACCCAATCTAAATAATTATGGATTTTTAGCTGCTTCAGGTTCATATGCACTTTATGAAAAAGGTTATACAGGAAAACCAGAATTAAACAATTTGAATTACTCTGTAAAAGCAGGTACCTATACTCCAGGAGAACGATTAAGTATCAATTTATTAAATGGTAGGTATACACCACCAGGAAATAATAGCATATCATTACACCTGAGTTATTCAGGCAATGATGTCCAGACTATAAATTCAAATGCTAACAAAACATTGTTTTTGAATGACAGCTATGCAATGGTATATCCATTTAAGTTGAACAATTCTGAACAGCTAAGCAATATTATTTTGGATTCAAACATGTTATCGGGTTATTATATTCTGCAATCTATGATTACTACATCATTTAATGGAACACAATTAAACACATCATCAATAATTTCAACTGAAAGTTACGGCCAGAACCAGTACAATATGATTGACGAAAATTTTAATTACAAAAATGTACAGCTGGATTCCAACAAAACCTATTACCTATGGTTATGGTCTTCAGGTGATCCGGGAGGATTGGCATTTCCCATTGAAAATAAAACAACTTCACATTCCTATGTAGTAAAAATATATAATGGAACTGGTGCAGATTCATACGGATATTCTATCAACAAAATATACAGCTCTGTAGAAGAAAAATTAGTACCCAGATTAACCTTTGTTTTTAACTCCGACAAGATTCACAGAGCTTCANNAAGTAATGAATGAATTGNTNGCTTCCANAATTCNAAGGNGTTTGGNGCCAAAAGGNACCGGACTGGCAATTAAAGCATAACATCGTAATTGCTGTGTATCAATTTTCGACGGAGGGAAAGATGTATATGTTTATTCTAACTGTAGTTGAANCGGGAACANNCTGCGGAATGTGTCATGACAACAATCTTTCTGACTGTCTAACGCGGNAGAGAAGTGATAAATCCACTTTTACAGCACCCATACATAATTCTCGGATTTATATTTATTGCATCGGTTTTTGTTTACCCCTTGAGTTCGATAGTGAATAGAAACACAAGCGCATTAAATCTTAAATTAATTGAAATATCTTTAATAATATCTATTATTGTGTTCTATTCAGTGTTTACGTTATATTATTATAGATTTATCAGTATAGATTTAGTATACTTTAAAATTATAGGCGTTATTATCGCCATTTCCTTCTTTTTATTTATATTAAGGTTCAACAAGAATAAACAATAATTTTTTGGAAATATAATTCTATTGGAATAATTTAATTTTATATTATAGAGCTGATGAATATTTTTAATATTGGAATGCCTATGCAGCGGCAAATATATATCAAAAAATTGTTTTATAATTTCTTATTTCAACTCTCTTTGCTAATAATAATTCTATTATATAAACTCTAAAGAATTTTAAACTGGAAGTTACTTTTGATTTCCCATTTTCCCTTTCAGCGAATCTATAAGGTATTTCCTTCATTTTAACGTTATTATTACTGGCTCTTAAGAAAATACCTATTTCATACCCCCTCCACGCCTCATCTATATCTAACTTCAGCCCTTTTCTAAAGCCGATATAACACGATACCGGGTCCTTCACCTGTCTGCTGCTTTTCAAAAGTAGTTGTGCCATCAAAGATGCTCCACGGGATATAATACCACGTATTGGTTTTCTATTGCCCGAACTACCGTCTTTAACGTATCTACTGGCAATTACAATGTCATAATTTTCCAATAAACCATTATATATATTTACGAGGTATTTTGGTGGATGTTGCAAATCAGAATCCATAAGTATAATGTATTTTCCATCTGAGTGATTTATTCCCTGGTATCTAGCTATAAGGGTTGATTTTTTATGTTCATTAAATATATATTTTGATAATTTATTTTTATTACAGTATTCGATAATAAACTCTCTAGTACCATCGCTACTGTTATCATCAACAAATAATAACTGGTACTTTATTTTTGCATTTTTTAATATTGAATCTATATCAGAACAAAGTCGGGGAAGATTGTCTATTTCGTTCAGAGTTGCTAAAACAATTGTTAAATCGATATCTTCAATTCCCATTTTAATGGTATATAATATTATAATATAAAACTTCTCAGTAAAACTTTACCTGATATTAAGTGTCTAACCTCTTACATGTAGACACAGGAGATACTATTTTAATATTTTTTTCTATAGGTGCCTAGTGTTATTTGAGCTATTCTATTCCAAATCCTGTATTTCCAGACTTGACATAACAGATCCAATCTCATTTCAGATATCCAATGTAGACCAGAGAGTTATGTATAACGGCTAAATACTGGAAAGTGGTACGATTCATAGTAACTATCGAATATATACATATGAATATAGATAATATTATGAAAATACAAACATTATTCACATAATCCAACTTGCTAAATTTTTAATAATGTAAACTTCCCCATTACTCATGACTGATTCTTTATGTATATATACATACTTTATGTCAAATTCCAATACTGGTTTGCACTGTTTACTTTAACTATGTATTTATTACCCTTGTTGCTGGTTTTCTATTATTATAGGGATAATTCAGTAAATTGTTCTCCGACATTAGCCTCCTTACTTTCTTTTTATTTATTATGTATCCATGCCTGTTAAGGTATTTTGCTGTTTTCTTATATCCATAGCATACAAATTTACCGATAATAGTTTTTTAATGTTATTTACAACAGTTGAATTATCTATTACTACTGTATTATTTTCATCCTTTCTTAATGTAAATTCAGAGTTTTCTATTTCATTTTTAACAGGCTTATTGTTATTTTTAACTGCTGGTGTATTCCTAAAAACTGTAACTGGACATATTGGATATACTTGCAACTTTGCTTATCCTTAAACCCTTATTTATGTATTCAAAAACCATTTCCATGACATCATCATCCTTTTTTAAAGACCCGCTTAACAATAAATTCTCTAAATCTTGCTCTGCAAGAATTTTCATTAGCCCTTCACTTTCTATCTTTAACTTCCTTATATCGGAGCCGCCCCTTCTTGCTGGGGATTTGATTCCATCAACTCCAAATCAATTATGGAATTCTTTCTATTTATAGTATATCCATGTGTTAATTAAATGTTTCCTGGTTGCTATCAATTTTTTGATATTTTTCATTGACTGTTATATGATTGTTATGATAATAACATAGATTCTTATTATATTTGAATCTATTATATATAATTTCTAATTTATTATTAGAAAATAAATCATCATCTTCCAAAAATGAAATGATTTCCCCGTTCGCTATATTTAGTGCTTCAACAAGTTTCCCAAATAATGATTCTTCTTTGCTAACAATTTCAGTAATATGATTATTTTTAATATAAGTGTCAATTCTATTATCTATAAAGTTTTTAATAATTATAATTTCATAGTAATTTTTATCCAATGTTTGATTTATAACACTTTTTATTGCATTTAGCAAAAATTCTTTCCTTTTATATGCAGTGATTATAATACTTATATAGGGTAATTTATTATCATTCATCTATAAATATATGTATACTACTGATCTGTTCCCCCAAAATTTGGACAGTTTTTTAGTGTAATATTGAGACACTTTCATTCCTCCTGCTTATATTAATTTTCCTGCTTTTCAATCTTCTCTCCTCCCTTTTCATTCTATCTTCCAGAAACTTATTCCTGAATTCTTCACTGATGTTCCATTGTTTTTCAAATTCTACAGGTGTTAAATAGCCTATAGAAGAATGTGGCCTGTAATTGTTGTAATCATTGAAGGCGTATTCCATTAATTCCTTAGCGTCTTCATAGCTTTCAAGGTCATTCTGCCATATATAATCAGTTTTCAATGAATTATGGAATGACTCTATATCCCCATTATCCTCAGGTGTTTGCTTTTTAATGTATTCATGTTTAATATTCAGTAACCTTACAGTATCTTTAAAGCTTTTAGCTATATACTGTGTTCCATTGTCTGTCCTCAGTACAAGATTACTAAGATTAGAATTACTGTACCTTATTGCATATGCCTCTTCTATTGGCTTTACACAATCTTTGGCTGTGCATGTCCTTGAGAAATTGTATGAGATCCATCTTTTGGAAAAGCAATCCTTTACAGCCATTAAATAGTACATCCCATTATGTGTGCTGACATAGTGTATGTCTGTTTCCCATAGCTGGTTTATGTCTGAGGGCTTTGTTAAATTCCTTTTGTTTGTCCTGTTCTTATGCTTTGCATATGGTAATTGTAAATTCCTTGATTTTATTATTCTCCTTACCGTTTTTATGTTTATTTTAACCCCTTCATTCCTTAATACAGCCCATATTCTCCTGTGCCCGTATGTAACCCTTTTTCCTGATATCTCCAGTACCCTATTTATTGTATTTTCAGGTATCCTTGATTTCTTATGCTTTACTGTAATTTTCCTGTTATAGTAGATGTATGATCTCTGTATTCCGGTTATTTTAGAGAACCTTGATACTGATAGTTTATTTCTAAGGTTATTTACTGCTTCCATTATCTCTTCCCTCTGTAATTTTTTTTTAATTCATCTATAACCAGAGCCTGGTCACCTACCAGTCTTTTTAATTTTTCATTCTCTTTCTGGTATTCATTTTCTCCAGATCTACCTGATTCATAGAATCCCTTTTTTCCTGATTCTATAAATTTATCCCTCCATTTATAGAAGCTGGCTACAGATACTCCATGCCTCCTGCATAGCTCTGCTATATTATTTGATGTAAATGATTCCATTACTATTGCTACCTTTTCATCTGGTGTAAATTTCTCCATTATATCACCTCATTATATTCCAATTTATATTTATCAATTTCTATATATTCCACTTGATAACTGTCTAAATAATAAAGGGTACGGACCAGTTATTGATATAGTAAAATCTAAAATCAATACCTACGAGGTTCTTGCAAACCCTGCAAGCATGAAATTCCTTTTTTTCGACAGCGACAATTCTGATATAAACACACAGTTTGACGAATTAAGGAAAATTCTGGTACCTATGGGCTACATACCATTTCTGGTACTGGATGTTGAACATTACGTTGAAGTGGGAATACGCCCTAAAGCTTCATACAGGAGCAACAAAGTTAATCTTATTATGCTTATTCTCACACTGGTATCAACGATATATGTAGGTTCTATATATGCCAGCAGCTTTGTACATCCCGGCACATTTGCGGAAGAGTATAAACTGCTTTACGGATTTGTTTTCTTTTCACTTCCATTGATGTTTATACTGGGGATACATGAAACTGCACATTATATTGTTGCAAGGAGGTATAAGGTTAATGCATCACTGCCATTTTTTATCCCATTTCCATATTTGATAGGAACATTCGGGGCATTTGTTTCAC